>NZ_SJDM01000001.1:0-257542 GCF_004761865.1 Crenalkalicoccus roseus
GCCAGCAGCTCGTTCAGGCGGAAGGGCTTGGCGATGTAGTCGTTGGCGCCGGCATCGAGGCCGCGCACCACGTCCTGCTCGGCATCCGCCCCCGTCAGCATGATGATCGGGATCTTGATGCCGTCGCGGCGCAGCTTGGCGCAGAACTCCCGCCCGTCGCCGTCCGGCAGGCCGATGTCGAGCAGCACGGCGTCGAAGCGCGCGTCGCCGCCGAGCTTCTCCGCCGCCTCCGCCAGGGTGGCGGCTTCCGCCGGGGCGAACTCGCCGTCGAGGGCAAGCTGTTCGGAAAGGGTCGCGCGCAGGGCGGCGTCGTCATCCACGATCAGAACGGGGCGAGGACCAGACATGATCTTCCAACTCTCCTGCCCGCGCGTTCCGGCTGCCCTAAGGCCGAACGTCCGGCCCCGGGGGCGCGCGCCGGATCCTGCGGATGGGTCCCAGACGGTGGTGCCCTGGCGCAGCCATGGCACCCGACTAATTCCATTGTCGTCATCCCAGGGCCCGGTCGCAAGGCTCGGGCCTCACGACAGCGTTGTTCTTCCGAGGCTGGCGCGCGCCCTGGCCGCGCCACATTCGGGTCGTGCCATGCAGCCGTGATGGATCCATGCCGATGAGCCTTTCCGCCCCCGTGCCGCCGCAGCCGCAGCCGCCGGCGCTTCCGCCGCTCCCCGACGCGGCGGCGCTGGCGTTGCGCGCCGTGCACCGGGCCGCCTCCGAGCTGCGGCGCGGCACGCCGGTGCTGTTGCGCAGCCAGGATCACTTTCTCGTCATCGCGGCGGCCGAGACCGTCGGCGCGCGCGGCCTTGCTGAACTCGCCGCCGCGGCCGAGGCGGCGCCCTGCCTGCTGCTGGCCCCGGTGCGTGCCGCCGCCCTCGGCGTGCCGCGCCCGGCGGGGGAGGAGGCGGTGGCGTTGCGCCTGCCGCCCGCCCTGCTCGATCCCACGGCGCTGCGCGGCCTTGCCGACCCTACGGCCGAGGCGCTCCTGCCGCCCGAAGGGATGCGGGCGGAGCGCCAGGCGCCGCCGCCGCTCGCCGGGGCGGCGCTGGCGCTGGCCAAGCTCGGCCGCCTGCTGCCGGCGGTGATCGCGGCACCCGCCACGGGCCTGCCGCCCCCGGGCAGGCTCGACCTGCTCGCGGTGGAGGCGCCGGCGGTGCTCGGCTACCCCACCACCGCGGCGCTGTCGCTGCGCCGGGTGGCGGAGGCGGCGGTGCCCCTCGAGGACGCGCCGGATGCCCGCATCGTCGCCTTCCGCGCCGGCGATGGCGGCATCGAGCATCTGGCGATCCTGGTCGGGCGGCCCGAGGCGTCGGCGCGCCCGCCGCTCGCGCGCGTGCATTCCGAATGCTTCACCGGCGACCTGCTCGGCTCGCTCCGCTGCGACTGCGGGCCGCAGCTCCGCGGCGCGATCCGGCGCATGGCCGAGGACGGGGCGGGCGTGCTGCTCTACCTGGCGCAGGAGGGGCGCGGCATCGGCCTCGTCAACAAGCTCCGCGCCTACACCCTGCAGGATTCCGGTCTCGACACGCTGGACGCCAACCGCGCCCTCGGCTGGGGGGCGGATGAGCGCAACTTCCTCGTCGCCGCGGCCATGCTCGACCAGCTCGGCATCGCGCGGGTGCGGCTGCTGACCAACAACCCCGACAAGCTCGCCGCCCTCGCCGCCTGCGGGATCGAGGTGGCGGGGCGGGAGGCGCTGGCCTTCGCCCCGAACGGGGTCAACGACCGCTACCTCGAGACCAAGGCGCAGCGCTTCGGCCACCTGCTGGCCTGAGTCATGGCGCCCGGTGCCGGCATCGCCCGCGTCACCCCGGACGGGCTGCTGCGCCTCGGCGGCGCGGTGTGGCGCTGCGCCCTCGGCCGCGGCGGCATCCGCGCCGACAAGCGGGAGGGGGATGGCGCCACGCCGGCGGCGCTGATGCCGCTGCGCCGCGTGCTCTACCGCGCCGACCGGGTGGCGCCGCCCGTCTGCACCGTGCCGGTGGAGCCGATCGGGCCCGGGGATGGCTGGTGCGACGACCCGGCGCATCCCGACTACAACCGCCCCATCGCCCTGCCGCATCCGGCGCGGCACGAGCGCCTGTGGCGGGAGGATGCGCTCTACGACATCGTCGGCGTGCTCGGCTGGAACGACGCGCCGGTGGTGCGCGGGCGGGGCAGCGCCATCTTCCTGCATCTCGCCCGCCCGGACTACGCGCCGACCGAGGGCTGCGTCGCGCTCGCGGAGCGCGACCTGCGCGCCGCCCTGGCCGCCGGCCTCGCCGGCATCGAGACGGTGGCGGGATAGAGCGGATCCCGTTCAGGCGGATCCGCCTGAACGGGTGAAGAGGCTCTCGATCACTGACGGATTTCGCTTCGGCACGACAGGTCAATCCGTGGTCCGCCCGGTATCATTGGGTGCGGGCCAGCCGAAGGGGTCCCTGGGATGGCCAGGGCTGTGAGATCCGCGCGCCCCGGCGGCAAGCGCCTCAAGGTGACCATTCGGCCGCTACTTCATCGGCGCAGGGCTCGGGGTCAGGCGCAGAGCCGGCGTGCCGATGGTTGCCGGACGGTGCGTCCCCTCGCCGAACACGCTGCTGTAGAGGTCCTCGCCGAAGCTCGTCCGCAGGGGTTCGCCCTCGCATAGCCGGAAGGTCCTGGCGCGGTCGGCGCGCAGGAACAGCGCGCGGACGCCGGGCTGCTCGTACAGCGCCCGTGGAAACTCGAAGAGGTGGGTGACGAAAGTGACCTGGATTCCCCTCTCGAGCAGGGCGGAGACGATCTGCCCGGCGATCTCGGAGCCCTCGCGCTCGTTCGTTGCCGCGAAGGATTCGTTGAACAACACCAGGGAACCGGGCGCGACGTGGTCCACGCTCTCGCTCATCCGGCTCAGTTCCTCGTCGAGCTTCCCGCTCTTCATCCCCGTGTCCTCCTCGCGCCGGAAGTGCGTGAAGACGCCATCGCAGAGACTGGCACGAAACACCTCCGCGCCGACGAACATGCCGCACTGGATCATGAGCTGGGCCAGCCCGAGGCTGCGCAGGAAGGTGACTTTCCCCCCTGGTTCGCACCGGTGATGACGAGAGCATCCCTGCCGTCGGCGCTCAGGTCGTTGCCGACCGGCGGCCCGCCAGTCTTGAGCGCCAGGCAGGGATCGTAGAGGCCCCGGCCGGAGAGGCGCCGCGTCGTCGGTGGTTCGGCCGACGGGATGCATATGGGCACGCCGATCCGGACGAGGCGCTCCTGCAGGTTCACGCAGCCGACATAGAACGCCAACTCCCGCCGCAGCACCGCGAAGAAATCGCGGACGTGGTCCGCCGACTGCCCCAGAGCGCTCGCCGCGATGGCGGTGCCGCGGTTCCGCAGGTCCGAGATGATGCCGTGACCGGCCTCGTCGCGCGGGTTCAGCGAGAAGCCGTAGGATTCAGGCTGCGGCTCGAACAGGCGGGAGAACCAGGTGCCCGCCCTTGGCGGCGACCGGTGAAGCACGAAGTCGGCGCCCTTGAGGCCTGCGCCGAGCGAGGCGCTGAACAGGACACCGTGGCGGAACAGCATCTGCCGCAGGTGATCCTCGGCGCGGGCGAAGAATTCTTCCCCGAGTTCCCGCTGCAGCATCGCGAAGAAGGCGGACCAGGCGGGAGCACGGAATTGCGCAGCATGCCGATCGGCGAGGCTCCGCAGCTTCCGCGCCGCGACGAGCAGATCGGCCATCAGCTCGACCGACCAGCGCAGCACCCAATCCGGATATTGCCGCATCGAGCCGAGGTAGTGCCGCTTCTCGCTCTCCGTCGCCTCCACCGCCACTGCGTAGAGGGCGCGCAGGACGGAAGGCTGATCCAGGCAGTCGCGCAGGATGTCCTGCCGGTGCCGGACGGTCGCAAGATCCTCGTACATGCCGGTCGGCACCACGGTCTGGACCACCTCCAGCACGAAGGCATCCCTTTCGGCCATCGCCGCGAACAGCGTGTACAGGTCGAGGTCCCCGGCCAGCGCTCCCGCCGACCAAGGCAGCCGCGCCCTCGGGTCGAAATCGCGATCGGGGTAGAGCAGGTGCGCCTTCATGACGCGATGCGCTCCAGGATGGCGTCGCGTGTCAGCCGGTACTTCTCCGCGATGGCGAGCGCGTGGGCACGCCCGTCCGCCGGCCGGCGGACGACGCGGAAGGTCCGCTCGGCGGGCCGTTCCGGCACGACGGTGCTCACCATGCTCACCGTCTGCGGTCCGAGCGAAGCGAGCTCGTCCACGAAGGTCACCCAGACGCAGAGCAGGTCGAGCGCCAGGATGCGCGCGGCGAGCCGCCGGCTGAGCAGCGCGGCGTCCCGGAAGCTGGTCGCGCTGAAGATCTCGTTCATCACGATGAGGCTGTCCGGCGTCGCCGCGGCGAGGATGTCGCGCGCCCTGACCAGGTCGTCCTGCAGCCGGCCGCGCAAATTGGCGGTGTCCTCCCCGCGCTCGAAATGCGTGAAGATCCGGTCGGGCAGGAACAGGCGGGCCTCGCTGCCCGGCACCGGAAGGCCGAGGGCCGCCAGGTAGTGGAGCTGCCCGAAGCTGCGGGCGAAGGTCGTCTTGCCGCCCTGGTTCGGACCGGAGACCACGATCACGCGCTCGGCGCCGCTCAGCGCGAAGTCGTTGCATACCGCCGCGCGGCCCTCCTGGGCCAGAACGCCGGCCAGCGCCAGGTCGAAACCGTCGCGGCTGGCGGCCGCCTTGCTCGTCCGGCTGACCTCGGGATAGCAGAAGCGCAGCCCCCTCTCGCCGAGCCGCCGGATGTGCTTCAGCCAGCAGAGGTAGAACTGCACCTCCCGGTCGAAGGCGGCCAGCGTCGCCTCGGGGAAGGCCGCATGCCGCTCCCGGAAGGCGGCCAGCGCCTCGAAAGGCGCGGGGAACAGCTTGACGACCTGATCGAGGATCAACTCCTCGACATGATTCATCTCCGGGCGATCGGCGTGGGTGAAGTCGAACCGGCGGCCCGCGCCTTGCCTGAACGGCGCGAAGTCGGCCTGCACCTCGGCGCCGTAGTCGCCCTCGCCCGCATGGCGGAACACATCGACGCGGGAGCCCTCGATGCGCAGCTTGTAGCGGATCGCCGCGAGGTCCGCCGTCAGCATCCCTGCCGCGCGCCGCAACTCGGCGAACGCGTGCGAAGCCACGTAGCGGCGGAGATGGACCCCGAACGCTTTCAGGCCGCGCGACGCCGGCGCCCCGGCCGATAACGCCGCGTCGAGACCGGCGACCCCGTCGCAGTAGGCTTCCGCCGCGGCCAGGAACCAGCGGTCCCGCTGCCGGGCGTCGCGCATCTTCCCCGACAGCGCGAGGTCTTCGCGCGTGGTGCGCATGGAGGAGGCGAGGGTGCGGATCCCATCCAGGAGCACGAGAGTCTCCAGGTCACGCATGACCTCGTGGCGGAACACGACCTCATCCACGTCGTGCAGGGGGAGATGAAAGAACCGCGCCAGATCGTACTCCTCCCTGCCTGCCGTCACGGCGGCGATGACCTGGTCGAGGTTCAGATCGCGCAGGCAGTCCGGTGCCTCGGCGCGCTCCGCTCGGGCGCAATTTTCAGCGGAGCGGAACAGCACGCTCGGGGTTGCTGTCCGAGCGGCCTCGCCCGCTTGCTGAACTCCGGCCACCGTGGCGGCCCGATCCTCAAGCATGCGCAGCCGCCACCCAGCGCCACGCCAGTTCACGAAGTTTCGCCCCGGCCATGGCTTCCGGCGACGGCGCGCCGCGCACCGGCAGGAGCGCCTCTGCCCGCTTCGGCGCGGCGGGAGCGACCCCAGCCGCGCCGGACCCATGGCCAACCTCGCAGAGGCGATCGAGCAGCGCGACGGCGGTGCTCCAGTACGGCGCTGCCCGGTCCGGTGACCCGGCGCGCCGCCCGGCGTGCGCGAGCAGCCGCGCAACGGACCGCGCGCGCAGCCCGGTCCCGAGCGCCAGGATCCGGCCGGCATCCCGCTCCAGCCGCCGTCAGGCGAGGCGCCGCCACCAGCCCTTCAGCGGGCCGTCGCCGCTGGCTGCCTCCGAGTCGGAACGCAGCCGCGGCAGGATCTCCAGCTCCAGGGCGCTGCGCAGGAGCGCCACCCGCTCGCTGTCGCGACCGTCGTCGGTGCCGAGGATGCGGGGCGCGAAGGGCTTCAGACGCTGCAACTCCTCCAGCGGCATCGCGTCGTTCAGCATCACCGCGTAGTCGCGAATCAGCGGCGAAACCCGGGCGGGGATGTCCGAATGCGGCTCTCCTGCGAGCAGGGCGGCGAAGGACATCACGCAGAGGCGCCCCTGGTCCGGATGGCCCGTGCCCCGGCAGAGGGTGACGCGCCCATGGAGGACCTCCAATCGCCGATCGACGCCCATGACCTCCTCGGGTGCAAGGAGGTCCGGCCGCGGTGCCGCACCGGCACGGTGCGCCTTGCGCCGGTGCCGCATCCCGAATGGAGGACGAGAAGCGAAGCTCCGCTGCATGGCCAAGCCTCAACGCATTGGCGGCGGAGCTGCCGGGCTTGGGACACACTCCCGCCGCGTACGGACGTGGCAGGAGTCATCAGCCTCACGGCGGTTAGGGGGGACTCCATCCCCGAGATGGCAGTCTTGGGCCGTGCCGACGCGGCGGCAACATACGGTGGCGTGACCGCGCGGCGCAGCGCGCAGGATCGCCGGACGGCGGCGTTGACCCAAACCATCCGCGCGATCTAGCGTTTGTCCCGACAGGGGATGGAGTCCCCCTTTGACCGCCCCCGGGCTGATGACTCCTACCGCGTGCAGGGCATGTGGTGGGAGTGCGCGACCTAGGTCATCCTGGCATCCCTCGTCTCTCCCATGCCCGACAGCCCACACGGCCGCCGCCTAAACCGGCCGGCCGCACCGGAGGGAGACGGGCATGGAGAACCCCTGGCTGGCATCCGCCCTCTGGATCGGCCTCGCGCTCGTCGCGTCGGTCCTGTCCATCTGGGTCGCGATGTCCGTGGCGCTGGTCGAGATCGTCGTCGGCGCCGTCGCCGGCAACCTCTTCGGCCTGCCGATCGCGCCATGGGTGGACTACCTCGCCGGCTTCGGCGCCATCCTGCTGACCTTCCTGGCGGGCAGCGAGATCGACCCGCAGGTCGTGTGCCGGCACTTCTGGTCGGCGATGAGCATCGGCGTCATGGGGTTCCTCGCGCCCTACGCCGGCGTGCTGCTCTACGCGCACTACGTCGCCGGCTGGGCCTGGCCGCAGGCGCAGATCGCCGGCATCGCGCTCTCCACCACCTCGGTCGCGGTCGTCTACGCCGTCATGGTCGAGACGGGGTACAACCAGACCACGCTCGGCAAGATCATCCTTGCCGCCTGCTTCGTGAACGACCTCGGCACGGTGCTCGCGCTCGGCATCATCTTCGCGCAGGCGACCGTCTGGCTCGCGGTCTTCGCGGCGGCGACCGCGCTCGCGCTCTGGTTCCTGCCGCGCTTCGCGCCGTGGTTCTTCAGCCGCGTCGGCCATCGGGTGAGCGAGCCTGAGACGAAATTCGTGGCGCTGGTGCTGTTCTTCCTCGGCGGGCTGGCAAGCGTGGCGGGCTCGGAGGCGGTCCTGCCGGCCTACCTCGTCGGCATGGCGCTCGCGCCGGCCTTCCTGAAGGATCCGGAACTGCCCCACCGCATGCGCGTCGTCGCCTTCACCATCCTGACCCCCTTCTACTTCCTGAAGGCCGGATCGCTGGTGCGCCTCGACGCGGTGATCGGCGGGGCGGGCCTCATCGCGGTGTTCCTGGCGGTGAAGATGGCCACGAAATTCGTCGGCATCCTGCCGCTGACCCGGACCTTCCGCTTCGGACGGCGCGAGGGGATGTACACCACGCTGCTGATGTCCACCGGCCTGACCTTCGGCACCATCTCGGCGCTGTTCGGGCTGAACAAGGGCATCATCGACCAGGCGCAGTACACGATCCTGGTGACGGCGGTGATCGGCAGCGCCGTGGTGCCGACCCTCATCGCGCAGCGGTGGTTCCAGCCGGCGGAGGCGCCGCCGAAGGCCGCGGCGCCAGCGGAGGAGGCTGAGCATGTTTGAGCGGATCCTGCACGCCAATGACGGCTCCGAGGGGGCGATGAAGGCGCTCGGCGCCGCGCTCGACCTGGCCCGCAGGCACCATGCGGAGCTGCACATGATCTGCGTCGAGGAGCTGCCGAGCTTTCCGGCGACGATGGACGAGGTGCGGGAGGAGCGCATGGAGGCGCAGCACCGGTTCACGCAGGTCATCGCCCGGGCGGAAGCCCTCGCCAAGGGGCAGCGGGTGCGCCTGCACGCCCATGTCCTCGCC
The DNA here is from genome assembly GCF_004761865.1 of Crenalkalicoccus roseus. GTDB lineage: Bacteria > Pseudomonadota > Alphaproteobacteria > Acetobacterales > Acetobacteraceae > Crenalkalicoccus > Crenalkalicoccus roseus. Next base: position 8,262 of record NZ_SJDM01000001.1, read on the forward strand.
GGGCATCCGGTCCGGGTCATCACGGAGTTCGCCCGCGAGCAGCGGACCGATCTGCTCGTCACCGGCTTCATGGGGCACTCGGCCCTCTACAACCGCGTCATCGGAAGCACGACCGACCGCCTGGTGGACCTCGCGCCGTGCTCGGTGCTGGTGGTGAAGTAGGGGCCGGCGCGCCGGCGGTCAGGCGCCCGCGAGATGCTGCGTCCCGTTGACCAGCGCGACCGTGAAGTCCCGGCCGTCGAAGCGCAGCTCGTTCAGGGCGCACGGGTCCTGCCGCAGCCGCCGGTAGGCCTCGGGCGGCAGGCCGAGGGCGTGGCAGAGCGCGGCGCGGTTGACGCTGTCGTGCCCCACCAGCACGACCGTCGCGTCGCGGCCGTGCCGGGCGAGGACCTGGTGGAGCGTCCCGGCCACCCGCGCGACCAGGTCCGGCAGCGTTTCCCCGCCGGGGATGGCGGCCAGGTGCGGAACGCGGAACCAGGCCTCGACCTCCGCCGGCCAGCCCGCCCGCGCCTCCTCGTGCGTCAGCCCCTGCCAGGCGCCGTAGTCGAGATCGTTCAGGCCGGGCAGCACGTCCACGGTTGTGCCGAACGCCCCTGCGATGGCCTCCGCCGTGTCGCGGCAGCGGCCGAGCGGGCTTGTGTAGATCGCGGCAAGGGCCGGAAGGGCCGCCCGCAGGTGCCGCGCCGTCGCCTCCGCCTGCCGCAGCCCCAGCCCGGTCAGCGGCGGCTCCGCCCGGCCGCGGAAGCGCGGCGGCGCGATCCAGTCCACATGGCCGTGGCGCACGAGGATCAGCGTGGTCATGGGGCGTCCTCCGGTCGGTCGGCGGCGCCGGGCGCCGCTCAGTGGCGCATCAGCAAAGGCAGGTCCGCATGGGCGAGCATCCAGCGGGTCACGCCGCCCAGGATCATCTCGCGCAGCGGGCTGTGGGCGTAGGCGCCCATGACCAGGAGGTCGGCGCCGAACGCGTGCGCGGCCGCGAGCAGCGCCTGGCCGAACGGGCCGGGGCCGATCGGCAGCACGTGCTGCTCCACCTGGACCTCGTGCTCCCGCAGGATGGCCGGGACCGCGGGCGGCGCGGCGCCGCCGCGCACGCCGCACAGCAGCGCCACCCGCTCGGCGCCGGCCAGGCAGCGCAGCGCCGGCAGCACCGCCTTGGCGGCGCGGCCGTCATCCCGCCAGGCGATCCCGACGCGCCGGCCGAAGGTCGCGGCGGCCGGGTGGTCGGGCGGCACGACGAGGAGCGGGCGTTCGGTCCTGAACAGCGCCGTCTCGAAGGCCTGCCGCTCCGCCCAGCCATGTCCGGCCGAGGGGCGCGAGATCACGACGAAATCCGCGCGGCTTCCCCTGTCGCGCACCGGATCAAGCGGGTTCGCCTCGAGGAAGGCCCAGTGCGCCGGGAACGGCGCGGCCCTTGCCTCCGCGGCCCAGCGCTCGAAGGCGGCCCGCAGCCGCGCGATGCGCTCCCGCCCGTCGGCCCGCATGCGCGCGAGCACCTCCTCGGGGATGTTTCCGTCCGCCATGTAGATCTCGAAGGTCGGCGGCGGCTGCACCGCCAGGGCGCCGACCGCGCCGCCGCCGGAGAGCTCGGCCAGGCGCTCTCCGGCCCGCAGCAGCGTGTCGGCCGCTTCTGGGCGCCAGAGCACGACCAGGATCACGTTCGGCATGGCGCGCCTCCCTCAAGAGCAGATCGCCGGAGGCCGGCCTCCTCCGGAGCCGAGGTTCTGCCAGGGAACCGATGTCTTGGGGCATCCCCCGTGACCGTACGTGGACGGGAGATCCCTAGTGGCGCATGAGCACCGGCAGGTCCGCGTGGGCGAGCATCCATCGCGTGACGCCGCCGAGGACGAGTTCGCGCAGCGGGCTGTGGAGGTAGGCGCCCATCACCAGCATGTCGGCGCCGAGCGCGTGCGCCTTCGCCAGCAGCGCCTCGCCGAACACGCCCGGACCGATCGGAAGCACGTGAAGCTCGGCTTCCACCTCGTGCTCCTCGAGGATGGCCGGAATCCGCGGAGGCGGCGCTCCGGCGCGGAGCCCCGTGATGACATGCACCGCCTCCGGCGGCAGGCGGCAGCGCAGCGCCGAGAGCACGGCCCGCGTCGCGCAGCGATCCTCCCGCCAGGCGATCGCGACCCGGCGCCCGAAAGGGCCGGTGAAGCCGGGCGGCACGAGAAGGCCCGGCCGGTCGGTACGGAACAGCGCGGCGTGGATCGCCTGCCGTGCCTCCGGCCCGTCGTGCTCGTCGGGGCGCGGCAGGACGAGCACGTCGGCCGCGCGACCCCACTCCTCGACGACCGCATCCGCCAACCCCTCCACCTCGCACCAGCTCGCCGGCATGCCGCCGGCGCTCACGCGCAATGCCCAGGGCTCGAAACTGCGCCGCAGCGCCGCCATGCGCGCCTGCTCGCGCGCTACGATCCGGTCGTGGTGCTCGCGCGTCATCACCTCCTCGCTCGGCAGGATGGTCGTCTCGGGGGGCACGCGCACGGCCAGCGCGTCGATCCGCGCACCGCCGAGGAGCTCCGCCAGCCGCCCGGCGGCGGCGAGGAGCGAATCCGCCCGGTCCGGCCGCTCCAGCAGGACGAGGACGATGCCGCGCATGGCCGTCAGCTCCCGGCGGGCGGCGCGCCGGCCGGTGCGCGGAACGGGCTCTCGTAGACGGCGGCCGGGCCGAGCTCGCGCTCGATCTCCAGCAGCCGGTTGTACTTCGCCAACCGCTCGCCGCGGCAGGGGGCCCCGGCCTTGATCTGCCCGCCGCCCGCCGCGACCGCGAGATCGGCGATGAAGGAATCGTCGGTCTCGTCCGAGCGGTGCGAGACGACGAAGCGCCAGCCGGCCTCCCGGCACAGCGCGACCGCCTGCAGCGTCTCCGTCACCGTGCCGATCTGGTTCGGCTTGATGAGGACGGCGTTGGTCGTGCGCTCCGCGATGCCGCGGCGGATGAAGGCGGTGTTGGTCACGTAGAGGTCGTCGCCCACGATCTGCACCCGGCCGCCGAGCGTCGCGGTCTGCTCGGCGAAGCCCGCCCAGTCCTCCTCGCCCAGCCCGTCCTCGAGGGAGACGATCGGGTAGGACCCGATCCAGCGCCCGTAGAGCGCGGTCAGCTCGCCGCTGGTCAGGCGGCCGCCGCCGGACTTCGACAGCGCGTAGCCCCCCTCGACGGCGAAGCTGCTGGCCGCCGGGTCGAGGGCGATGGCGACCTGCTTGCCCGGCTTCAGCCCGGCCGCCGTGATGGCCTCGACGATCAGCTCGCAGGCGGCCTCGTTGCCCGGCAGGTCGGGCGCGAAGCCGCCCTCGTCGCCGACCGCGGTGGACAGGCCCCGGCGCTTCAGGACGGCCTTCAGGGCGTGGTAGGTCTCCGCCCCGTAGCGCAGCGCCTCGCGGAAGCTGGGCGCGCCGTGCGGCACCAGCATGAACTCCTGGAAGTCGAGCGAATTGTCGGCGTGCCTGCCCCCGTTGATGACGTTCAGCATCGGCACCGGCAGGCGGCAGGCGCCGGCGCGGCCCAGATAGGCGTAGAGCGGCAGGCCCGCGGCCCGCGCCACCGCCATGGACACGCCGAGGATGGCGTTGGCGCCGAGCTTCGACTTGTCCGGCGTGCCGTCGAGGTCGAGGAGCGCCTGGTCGATCTCCGCCTGGCGGGACGGATCGCGTCCCCGCAGGGCCGGGGCGATGGCTTCGACAACCGAGCCGATGGCCCGCTCGACGCCCTGGCCGCCGAAGCGGCGCGCGTCGCCGTCGCGCAGCTCACGGGCCTCGTTCGCGCCGGTGGAGGCGCCGGAGGGCACGCTGGCCGTCCCCTCGGCGCCATCGTCCAGCCCGACCTGCACCCGCAGCGTCGGGTTGCCGCGCGAATCCAGGATCTCCATCGCGTCCATCCGGACGATGCGTCGCTGCATGGCTGCCTCCACTCGGATCAGTGCCGCCCATGGCCGCTTCCGGCGGCCGCCCCGCGGCGGAGAGGATGGCGGGCGCCGCCTCCGGCCGGTCGAGCAGGGCGAGGACGATGACCTCGTGTCCCGGCTCCGCGGTGCCCGTCGCGGCCGCCTGCTCGATGGCGCGCCCCCGCCCCGTAGTGGCCGGCGGCGACGGCGCCGAGGCAGAGCGCCACCGACAGCGCCACGTTGGCCGCCGCCTCGCCCATCCGCCCGTCGCGCAGCAGGTCGAGGGTCTGCAGGCTGAAGCTCGAGAAGGTGGTGAACCCGCCGCACAGCCCGACCATGACGAAGGCGCGGACATCGGCGGGCACCGGGAAGCGGCCGTCGGCGGCGGCGGTGAGCGTGCCGAAGAAGCCGATGACGAAGGAGCCGCCGATGTTGATGTTGATGAGGATGGTGCCCCAGGGGAAGGCGGCGCCCCATGCCCGGGCGGCGACGGCGCTGAGCCAGAAGCGCCCCATGCCGCCGAGGGCGCTGCCGACCGCGACCCACAGATACGTCATGGATGCGGCCTCTCCCGCTTGGTCCCGAACAGCGCGACGAGGAGCGGCACCGCGGCGAACTGCACCAGCAGGGAGGTCCAGGCGACGGCCGCGACCGAATGGTCGTAGAGGACGCCGAGCCCGGCGCTGCCGGCGAACCACGCCACGCCGAACACCGCGTTCAGCAGGCCGTAGGCGGTGCCCCGCCGTTCCGGCGGCGCCATGTCGGCGACGACCGCGCGCATCACCGATTCCTGCGCGCCCATGCCGACGCCCCACAGCAGCATCCCGAGCGCCACGGGCGCCGCGCCGCCGCCGAGGAAGACCAGCGGGGCGGCGAGCGCCGCCAGGGAAGCGCCGACCGCCACGGCCGGCAGGCCGTGGCGGTCGAACAGCCGCCCGAGCGCGAGGGCCGCGAGGGCGTCGCTGACCATCGCCACGGCGTAGAGAGCGGAGATCAGCGGCGGACCGACCGTGCCGGCCGTGCCGAAATGGTAGGCGATCAGCGCGAAGTCGGCGTAGCCGGCGCCGATCAGCGCCACCGCCCCGAGATAAAGCCAGAGGGCCCGGCCGAAGCCGCGCCCCTCCAGCGCCGGGGGCGCCAGCTCGAAGTCCCGCGGCCGGGGGAAGCGCGAGCGCGCCCCGAGCAGCACGAGGAAGGAGAGCGCCGCCGGGATGGCTAGGACGGCGAAGGCCTCGCGGTAGCCGTAGCCCGCCCAGAGCACGGCGGCGACGAGCAGCGGCCCGATGATCGCACCGGCCTGGTCCATCGCCTCGTGCAGGCCGAAGCCCCAGCCGAGCCCGGTATGCCCGGCCGCGTGCGAGAGCATCGCGTCCCGCGCCGGCGAGCGGATCGCGCGCCCCATGCGCTCGGCGACCATCAGCGCCGCCGCCATCGGCCAGTCGCCGGCCAGGGCCAGCGCCGGCACGGCGAACAGGTTGAGCACGTATCCGGCGATGGTCACCGGCCAGTAGCGGCCGGTGCGGTCGCTCAGCCAGCCCGAGCCGAGGCGCGCGGCATAGCCCACCAGCTCGCCCAGCCCCGCGACGATGCCGACCGCGGTGGCCGAGGCGCCGAGCGTGCCGAGATAGGGGCCGGTGATGCTCCGCGCGCTCTCATAGGTCATGTCGCCGAACAGGCTGACGAAGCCGAGGAGGACGATGAACCGCAGGGCGTCCTGCCGCCCGAGCACGGTCCCGGACCGAGCGTGGCCCAACGCGGCAGCCGGCGCGATGCTGGGCGGGGTCGGGGTCTTGGGCACGCTGCACGCTCCTCTGCGCCCTGGCGGGCGGGTTCGGATGCGCGAAGCCGGCGGGGAGAGGCCCGGGCCGGGATCCGGACAGACTCCCACCGCGGTTGTTTCGCGCGGTAGGAGTCATCAGCCTCTGCGGCGGTTGAAGGGGGACCCCATCCCTTGATGCAGGTGACTCTGGTGATCGGCCGATCGGCCGTCAACAGCCGACTTTCCGAATGGACGGCTCCGGGGATGCATGAGGCTGTGCAGGCTGTTCACCGGCATCGGACGCAAGCTTCCCGAGTACGTCCCATCCGCATGGACCGGCGGGGAATGCTCGCTTCCGGCTCCTCTTGCCGCGCTACGGCGGCCCTTCGGGCGTCCCTCTCGCCCTTTCCTCTCCGAACCTTGTGTCTTGCTGCCGCGGCGGGGTGATGACGGCTCGGGGGCCCACTCCCTCGGGACGGCGCGATCCTGGGGCCGTTCCGAACCCCGGTGCAGAGACCGGCCCAAGCAGGGCCCGGATCGCCCTCTCCCATGGCTCGCGCGGTTGCCCGGCGCATGGCCCTACACACGCAGGGGAGGGAGGAGAGATGGCGGAACGAGACGCGTCGCCGGGATCGCTGCCGGCCAGGCATGGCCCGACGTCGCTTCATGGCCGGAAGGCGCAGGCATGCGCTTGACTGGCGATCCCGGCGGGCACCGGGCGCTGCTTGCCTGGCCGGTCCGGCAGCCCGCGCCCGCTTCCTCGACAGCCCCTGCGTCCGGCTCCTCTGCGGGGAAACCCAGGTCCGGCACGCCCCGCCGCTCGGTCGCTCCTCTGTGACACGCTGGCGCAGGCGCATCGGCGCCGAGCGGCTCGAACCGCTGCTCGCCGAGACGCTCGCCGCCCGCATTGCCCGGACCGAGCGCCTCACCGGCGTGCCGGTCAGCATTGGCTCGCTGTGGCGGTTCTTCGCGCGGCGGCGGATCACGCTGAAGAAAAGTCGGCGCACGCGGCCGAGCAGCGGCGCTCCGACATCCTGACGCGACGCCGGGAATGGTTCGAGGGGCAGCTCGATCTCGACCCGGACCGCCTGGTGTTCATCGACGAGACCTGGGCCTCGACGAACATGGCGTTCACCCGCGGCCAGGCGCCGCGCGGCGAGCGCCTGCGCCGCTATCGAGGCGGCCGGCGCGCGCCTGCTCTACCTGCCGCCCTGCAGCCCCGACTTCAATCCAATCGAGAACGCCTTCGCCAAACTCAAGGCGCTTCTCTGCAAAGCCACCGCCCGCACACAAGAGGCAGATGGGACACCATCGGTGAACTGCTCGATCGCTTCACCCCAAGCGAATGCCGCCACTACCTCGAACACTCCGGCTGCACGTTCGAGCAAACCGAAACTGCTCCAGCATCCACCATCCGCCAAGGCCTCCCAGCCGGGAACACGGTCTGGAGGCGCCGGTGCGCCTGCACCGGCTCGGACACCCGCGCCGTCGTCTGGCAGCCGCGGCGCGTTCGCCCGCCGATGCGCCGCCGCGGGTTAGGCCAGCAGGAAGTCGCTCGCCAGCAGCGCCGCCTTCTGGGTGTTGGCGAAGATGACGGTATCGCCCGGTGCAAGGTCGAGCACCACGTGCTGGTTCACCTGCCGCGCCGTGGCGAGAAGCTGCGCGGCGCTGGCGAAGCCGAAGCCCTCCAGCCGCACCTTGTCCAGGCGCGGCGTGAAGTCCATGATCCAGTCGCGGCCGTCGCCCGGGCGGAAGACGAAGACGTCCGCGCCGCCATGGCCGTAGAGCGTGTCGTTGCCGCGGCCGCCGATCAGCGTGTCGTTGCCCGAATGGCCGAGGAGCTGGTCGTCGCCGTCGCCGCCTTCCAGCCAGTCATGGCCGGCATTGCCGTGCAGCAGGTCGTTGCCGGGCCCGCCGAACAGCCGGTCGTTGCCGTCCTGGCCGAACAGCCGGTCATTGCCCTCGCCCCCCTCCAGCGTGTCGTCGCCCGGCCCGCCGAGCAGCGTGTCGTTGCCGAGGCCGCCGCGCAGCAGGTCGTGCCCCTGCTGGCCGAACAGCCGGTCGTCGCCCTCGCCGCCTTCCAGCGTGTCGTTGCCGAAGCCGCCGACCAGCGTGTCGTTGCCGCGGCCGCCGCGCAGCAGATCGTTGCCGTCATGACCGTAGAGACGATCATGGCCCTCGCCCCCGTCCAGCACGTCGTCGCCCTCGTTGCCGAACAGCGTGTCGTTGCCGGGCCCGCCGAACAGCCGGTCGTCGCCGGTCTGGCCGAACAGGCGGTCGTCGCCCTCGCCGCCTTCCAGCGTGTCGTTGCCCTCGCCGCCGATCAGCGTATCGTTGCCGGGGCCGCCGATCAGCAGGTCGTCGCCGGTCTGTCCGAACAGGCGGTCGTGGCCTCCGCCGCCTTCCAGCGTGTCGTTGCCCTCGCCGCCGATCAGCGTGTCGTTGCCGAGGCCGCCGAACAGCAGGTCGTTTCCCGCCTGGCCATGCAGCCGGTCGTCGCCGGCGCCGCCGTCGAGCGTGTCGTTCCCCGCCCCGCCCAGGATGTGGTTGGCCGCCTCGTTGCCGAGGATGCGGTTGTCGAGCGCGTTGCCGGTGCCGGAGATGGGCCCGGCGCCGGGCGCGAGCACCAGCGCCTCCACATGCGCGGGCAGCCAGTAGGGGAGGGAGGCGATCACGGTGTCCCAGCCCTCGCCCTCCTCCTCGATCACCCGGTCGCCGGGATGGTCCACGTAATAGGTGTCGTCGCCGGGGCCGCCGACCAGGGTGTCGGCGCCCGGCCCGCCGTCGAGCGTGTCGTTGCCGGCGCCGCCCGAGAGCCAGTTGCCGCCCGCGGCGCCGCGGAGGCTGTCGTCGAAGGCCGAGCCGATGGCGTGCTCGATCAGCACCAGCCGGTCGGTCCCGCCCCAGCCGTCCCGCGCCCAGCCGGCGGCGAGGTCCACCACCACCCCGGCGGGGTCGGCGCCGTAATCGGCGGTGACCAGCGTGCCGGGCGCCGGGGCGCGCAGCGTGTCGTCGCCGGCGAGGCCGCGCAGGAAGATGCGCATTCCCGGCACGGCGCGGCCGGTCAGGTCGTCGGCGAGGGGCGAGCCCCAGGCGGAGTGGATGTCCACCAGCGTGTCCCTGCCGCCCCAGGGGTCGGTGGCGGTGCCCGCCGCCAGGTCCACCACCGCCCCGCGCCAGGGCAGGCCGGCGGCGGCGCTGTGCACGTCGTAGAAGACGGTGTCGTGGCCGCCGCCGCCCACCAGCGTGTCGTCGCCCGGGCCGCCGGCCAGGCGCTCATCGGCCGCGGAGCCGCGGATGAGGTCGTTGCCGGCGCCGCCCACCGCAACGGTGATGCCGATCAGCCGGTCGGTGCCGCCGGGCTTCTCGGCGCGCGGCTCCAGCCGGAACAGGCCCGCCACCTCGGAAGCGAGGATGATGCGCACGTCGCCCGCGCCGACATAGCGGTACTCGTTGCTGCCGCCGCGGCCGTCGAACAGCTTGCTGCCCTCGGCGCCGGAGAGGAACAGGTCGTCGCCCGCCGAGCCCAGCACCGTGTCGTCCCAGGGCGAGGTGGCGGCGACGCGGCGGATGTTCACCAGCGTGTCGGTGCTGCCCCAGCCGTCCCGCGCCCAGCCGGCGGCGAGGTCCACGAACACCGCCGCCGGGCTCGAGGCGTAGCTCGCCTGCACGCCGCGGCCGCCATTGCCGATCAGGCGGTCGGCCCCGGCGCGGCCTTCCAGGCTGAGCACGTAGAAGCCCTCGCCCGCGGCGCTGCCGTCCAGCGTGTCGTCGCCCTCGGTGCCGGCGATGGCGTGGATGTCGCGCAGCGTGTCGGTGCCGCCACCCGCCTTGGTCACGCGGCCGGCGCCGGCGCCGGCGAGCACGGCGTGGACCGGGCCGGCGAGCCCGGCGTAGCTCACGGCGTTCGGCGCGCCCGCCCCGCCCAGGATCAGGTCGCTGCCAGGGGTGCCGAGGAAGGTCTCCGAGAGGCTGCCGCCCGCCAGCGTGTCGTCGCCCGGTCCGCCCGCGGGCGCGGCGGCGGCGCCGAAGCCGAGGAAGGTGCCAGGCAGGAAGTCTTCCGGCCCGATCGTCACCGGCGCCTCGGCCGCGCCGATCCGCACGACGAGGTCCGCCGCCCCCAGCGCGCCATCGCGGTCGAGGTCCAGCACCAGCCAGCCCCCGGCCGGCCGGCCGGCCTCGACCGCGGGTACCCAGAAGAGGTGGTAGGCCGCCATGCCGCCGAGCGGCTGGGCGGGCAGGCGCAGCCCGGCCGCGATCGCCGCCTGCGCGCCGAGGCTGCCGCCGAACACCAGCGGCAGGGCGAGCCCGTCCGGCCCGGCGAAGAGGCCGGTGGTGGCGCCCCTTCCGCCGCCGCTGCCCGGCCAGGCGTCGCTGATCCGCAGCAGGTCGCCCTCGGCGCGGCTGAAATCCACCACCACGTCCATGGCGGCGAGGGTGGACCAGGCCGCCTGGCCCATGCCCTGCAGCACGAAGAGGTCGGCGCCGGGGCCGCCGAACAGCGTGTCGGCTCCCGGCCCTCCCTCCAGCGTGTCGTCCCCCTCGCCGCCGACGAGCAGGTCGTTCCCCTCGCCGCCGAGCAGCAGGTCGGGGCCGGGGCCGCCCTCCAGGCGGTCATTGCCCTCCCCGCCCGCCAGCACATCCGCCCCCGCGCCGCCGAGCAGCGTGTCGTTGCCCGGGCCGCCATGCAGCGTGTCGAAGCCGGCGCCGCCCACCAGGCTGTCGTCGCCCGGCCCGCCATGGAGCAGGTCGTCGCCCTCGCCGCCGAGCAGGGTGTCGTTGCCGCCGAGGCCATGGAGGGTGTCCGCCCCCGCCGTGCCCGCCACCAGGTCGGAGGCGGCGGTGCCGAGCGTGGCGAAGGTGCCGGGCAGGAAGCTCTCCGCCGTGACCGTACCGCCGGCGGGAAGGTCCACCCGCGCCACCAGGTCCGCGGCGCCCAGCACGCCGTCGCGGTCGGCGTCGAGGATCACCCAGCCGCCCTGGCCCTGGGCGGAGGGCAGGAACCAGACCAGGTAGGCCGCCCCCTCCGTCCGGTCCGGCAGCGCCATGCCGGCCTCGGGCGCGGCGCGGGGGGCGAGGGCGCCGCCGAAGCCGACCGGCAGGGCGGGGCCGCCCGGGGCGGCGAAGCTCGCGGTGGCGAGCGGCAGCAGCGCGCCGGCGGCGGGCTGGGCCCGCAGCGCCAGGCGGTCGCCCTCCGCCGGGTTGAAGTCCGTGATGCGGTCCATCGCGGCGAGGGTGGAGCCGATCGCCTCCCCCGCGAGGTGCAGCACGAAGCGGTCCGCCCCCGGCCCGCCGGTGAGCAGGTCCGCGCCCGCCCCGCCGGCCAGGGTGTCGTCGCCCTCGCCGCCGAGCAGCGTGTCGTCGCCGGCCCCGCCCGCGAGCGCGTCGTCGCCCGCCCCGCCTTCGAGGCGGTCATGCCCCGCCCCGCCGACCAGGCTGTCATCGCCCGCGCCGGCGCGGACGGTGACATGCTCCACCCCGGTGATGGCCGCGCCGTCGAACCAGGTGACGAGGTGAGGGGCGAGGACGAACAGCGTCAGCCCGGCGGTGGCGGCCGAGCGGTCGAGCACCGCCCGGTCCTGGCCCGGGCCGCCATCCACCGTGTCATGCCCGGAGCCGGCGTCGAGCAGGTCGTCGCCGGCCCCGCCGAGCAGCAGGTCGTTCCCCGCGCCGCCGAGCAGCGTGTCCGCGCCCCCGAGACCCGCCAGCACGTCATCGCCCGGCGTGCCGGCGAGCACATCGTCGCCCGCCCCGCCCGTGACCGTCGCCATGCCATCCTCCGACCGGGCGCCCGGCGCGCCCCGCCGCGCGGCATGCTGGCGGCAAATCCTTGCCGGAGGCTGAGCGACGCGGCCGCCCCTGGGGCGTCCTCACCCGTCCGGGGGGATCCGCCCTACCCCACCTCCTCCGCGCGCCTCTCCAGCAGCGCGCGCAGGCGGGCGAGCAGCACCGCCTGGTCGTAGGGCTTGGCGAGCACCGCGAAGCCATGCTCCTCCCCGTCCGCCGCCAGGCCGGCATAGCCGGTGGCGAGCAGCACCGGCAGGCCGGGCCGGAGCTGCCGGGCCGCCTCGGCCAGCCCGATGCCGCTGAGCCCGCCCGGCATGACGATGTCGCTGAACAGCACGTCCACCCTCTCGCCCCGTACCAGCACGGCGAGCGCCGCCTGCCCGTCGGGCACGGCGATGACCTCGAGCCCGGCCTGGCGCAGCGCCTCCGCCATCACCGTGCGCACCCGCTCGTCGTCCTCGGCCATCAACACCCGGCCGCGCGCCGGGGGCAGGGCGCCCCCGGGGGCGGGGGGCGCCGGTGCCGCAGCGGCGGGGGCGGCGGAGACGGGCAGGTAGAGCGTCACCCGCGTGCCGTCGCCCGGCGCGCTCTCGATCGCCACATGCCCGCCGAGCTGGCGGACGAAGCCGAACACCTGCGACAGGCCGAGCCCGGTGCCCTTGCCGACCGGCTTGGTGGTGAAGAAGGGCTCGAAGGCGCGCTCGCGCACCTCGGGCGGCATGCCGATGCCGCTGTCGGCGAGGGCGAGGGCCACATACGCGCCCGGCCGGGCCTCGGCGTTGCCGGCGAGTTCCTCGGGGCCGAGCCGGACCAGCCGGCTGGTCAGCCGCACCTGCCCGCCCTGCGGCATGGCGTCGCGGGCGTTGATCGCGAGGTTGAGCAGCGCCGCCTCGAGCTGGGCGGCATCGGCCCGGCAGGGGGGAAGGTCCGGGGCGAGGTCCAGGGCCAGGGTCGCCACCTCGCCCAGCGCCCGCTGGATCAGGGGCGCGAAGCCGCGCACCAGCGCGTTGGCATCGAGCGCCGTGGCGTGCAGCGGCTGGCGCCTGGCGAAGGCGAGCAGGCTGGCGTTCAGCCGCGCCCCGCGGTCCACGGCGTCGCGCGCGATGCCGAGCAGGCGCCGCACCCGCTCGTCCGCGGCGGGGCCGAGGTGGCGCTCAAGCATCTGCACCGTGCCGAGGATGGCGGTGAGGAGGTTGTTGAAGTCGTGCGCGATGCCGCCGGTGAGGCGGCCGAGCGCCTCCAGCCGCTGCGCCTGGCGCAGCCCCGCCTCGGCGGCCTCGCGGCGCGCCACCTGCTCGCGCAGCTCGGCCAGCGCGCCGGAGAGCCGGTCCCGCATCGCCTGCTCCGAGCGCCAGCGCCGTGCCGCCAGCAGCGAGACGCCGCCGAGCGCGCCCGAGGCGAGCAGGCACAGCAGCCCCGTGAAGGCCAGGTTGGCCAGCCATTCCGCCCGGATCCGGTCGCGCGAGAGGCTGACGCCGACCACCAGCGGGTAGTCGCCGACCCGGCGGAAGGCCGTGATCCACTCTCCCCGCTCGCCGAGGCGCTCGACATGCGCGGCCTCGCCCGCCTCGCGCACGCCGCGCGGCACCGCGGCGGGGTCGGGCGGGGGGATCAGGTCGCTGTCGCCGCGCGGGTGGGTGGCCAGCGCCTGGCCGTCGGTGCGGAGCAGGGTGAAGCGCGCGCGCCCCTCCGGATCCATGGTGTGCCACTGCCGCTGCAGGTAGCTCGGCAGGATCGAGCCGAGGACGAGGCCCTCGAACCGCCCGTCCTCCGCCTCGCGGCGGCGCGCCATGACGAAGGCGACGCGGCCACTGACCCGCCCGAGCGCCGGCGCGCCGAACACCAGCCCCCGCTCGCCCGCGGCGGTGCGTTGGAAATAGTCGCGCCCGGCGAGGTTCGCCTCCGGCGTCGGCCAAGCAAGGCTGATCACCAGCAGCCGCCCCTCGGCGTCCACCAGGTGCAGCGCGGTGATCTGGTCGTGCGGCTCCTCGAGCGCGCGCATGTGGCGGTGGATCGCCTCTCCCTGGGCGGCGATCTCCTCCCGGCCGAGGCCGCGCACCCGGTCCTCGACGCGGTCGAGCACCAGGGCGTTGGTCTCGACCACCTTGAGGGCGTGCTCCCGCGCCACGGCCGAGAGGCGGCCGACGTCGCCGTAGGCCTGCGTCATCAGCCGGTGGTGGTCGAACCAGGCCCCGCCGGCAAGGAACAGCAGCGGCACGAGCAGCGAGGCGGCGAGCAGTCCGCGCAGCGAGAGCGGCAGGCGCGCGGGCTTGGTGCAGCCGGGGCCCTGTCCAGGATCCATTGTGTCCGTGTCCCCCAACTCGCGTCAGGGTGCCGCTCCCGGAGGCGTGATGCAACCTATACCGGTGCAAATGATGCGGTTACGCATTGCTAGCGCGGCGAGGGTGTCAGTGCGCCTCCGCCCAGCTCCGCCCGGTGCCGATCTCGACCGCGAGGGGAACGCGCAGGCTGGCCACCCCCTCCATCACCTGCCGCACCAGGGCGCCGGTGGCTTCGGCCTCCGCCTCCGGCACCTCGAAGACCAGCTCGTCATGCACCTGCAGCAGCATCCGCGCCGCGAGGCCGGCCTCGCGCAGCGCCTTCGGCAGCCGCACCATGGCGCGCTTGATCACCTCCGCCGCCCCGCCCTGGAAGGGGGCGTTGATGGCGGCGCGCTCCGCCCCGGCGCGGCGGGCCATGTCGCGGGCGCCGATGTCCTGGATCCACAGCCGCCGCCCGAAGGGGGAGCGGACGAAGCCGTGCGTCCGCGCCTCCTCCTTCAGCCGCTCCATGGTGTCGCGGATGCCGGGGTAGCGGGCGAAGTAGGCCTCGATGATGCCGCGCGCCTCCCCGGGCGGGATGCCGAGGCGGGCGGCGAGGCCGAAGGCGGACATGCCGTAGATGATGCCGAAATTGATCGTCTTGGCGCGCCGCCGGGCCTCGCGGTCCACCTGCCCGGGCGGCAGGCCGAAGATGTCGGCCGCGGTGCGGGCGTGGATGTCCTCGCCGCGCGCGAAGGCCTCGCGCAGCGCGGGCACCTCGGCGAGGTGGGCGAGCAGGCGCAGCTCGATCTGGCTGTAGTCGGCGGCGAGCAGGACATGGCCCGGATCGGCGACGAAGGCGCGGCGGATGCGCGCCCCCTCCTCGGTGCGGATCGGGATGTTCTGCAGGTTCGGCTCGGTGGAGGAGAGGCGCCCGGTGGAGGTGATCGCCATCGAGAAGTCGGTGTGCACCCGCCCGTCGCGCGGGTCGATCGCGGCGGCGAGGCCCTCCACGTAGGTGGATTTCAGCTTGGCGAGCTGGCGCCAGTCCAGCACCTTGCGGGCGAGTTCCACGCCCTGCGCCGCCAGCTCCTCCAGCACGGCGGCGTCGGTGCTCCAGGCGCCGGTGAGCTTGCTGCGCCTGCCGCCCGGCAGCTTCATCTCGTCGAACAGGATCTCGCCGAGCTGCTTCGGGGAGCCGATGTTGAAGGGCCGGCCGGCGAGGTCCTGGACCTCGCGCTCCAGCACCACGAGGCGCGCGGCGAAGTCCTCGCCGATGCGGGCGAGCTCGGCGCCGTCCACCCGGATGCCGGCGAGCTCCATGTCGCGCAGCACCGCGACCATGCGCCGCTCCACCTGCTCGTAGAGGGCGAGCGCCCCTTCGGGGCGCAGCCGCGGGCGCAGCACGTGCCACAGGCGCAGCGTCACGTCGGCATCCTCCGCCGCGTAGGCGGTGGCCTTGTCGAGCGGCACGCGGTCGAAGGGGATGCGGGCGCGGCCGGTGCCGCAGACCTCCTCGAACGGGATCGGGCGGTGGCCGAGATGGCGCACCGAGAGCTCGTCCATGCCGTGCCCGTGCCGCCCCGCCTCCAGCGCGTAGGAGATCAGCATGGTGTCGTCCACGGGCGCCACCGCGATGCCGCCGTTCTCCGGCCGGCACAGCACCTCGAGGTCGTACTTCGCGTTCTGCATCACCTTGAGGACCGAGTGGTCCTCGAGCAGCGGGCGCAGCGCGGCGATGGCGTCGTCGAAGGGGATCTGCTCGGGTGCCGCCGCCTCCGCCGCCAGCATGTCGGACTGCGCGCCGCCTCCGCCCGGCGCCGCGTGGCGCAGCGGGACGTAGCAGGCCCGCCCTGGCGCGGTGGCGAGGCAGAGGCCGACGAGGCGCGCGTGCAGCGCGTCCAGGCTGTCGGTCTCGGTGTCGAGGGCGACGACGCCCGTGGCCTCCGCTTCCGCGATCCAGCGCGCCAGCGCGTCCAGCGTCGTCACCGTCTCGTAGGGGCCGAAGGGCGCCTCCTGCGGCGCCGGCCGCGCCGCGGCGGCCGCCTGGGCGCGCACCGCGCCGTTGCGCGCGCGGCTCGCCGCGTCGCCGGACGCCTCGCCGAAGCCGAGCCGGGCGAGGATGCTGCGGAAGCCCTGCCGGCGCAGGAACGCCTCCAGCGCCGCGCGCTCCGGCGGCTTCGCCTCCAGCGCCTCGATCGGGGCGGGCAGCGGCGCGGCCTCGTCCAGCAGCACCAGGCGGCGGGAGATGCGCGCCTTCTCGGCGTTGGCGAGCAGCGCCTCGCGCCGCTTCGGCTGCCGGATGCCCTCCGCCTTCGCCAGCAGCGTCTCGAGGTCGCCGTATTCCCGGATGAGCTGCGCCGCGGTCTTCACCCCGATGCCCGGCACGCCCGGCACGTTGTCGGTGGCGTCCCCGGCCAGCGCCTGCACGTCCACCACCCTGGCCGGCGGGACGCCGAAGCGCTCCTCCACCTCCGCCTCGCGGATCGGCTTCTGCTTGATCGGGTCCAGCATCTCCACGCCGGGCCGGATGAGCTGCATCAGGTCCTTGTCGGAGGAGACGATGGTGACGCGCCCGCCCCGCTCGGCGAACGCCCTGGCGTAGGCGGCGATCATGTCGTCCGCCTCGAAGCCCGGCTGCTCGATCTTGCACACGCCGAGCGCGTCCGTCGCCTCGCGGATCAGCGCGAATTGCGGCACCAGCTCGGGCGGCGGATCGGGGCGGTGGGCCTTGTAGTCGGGGTAGATCTCGTTGCGGAAGGTGGCGCGCGCGGCGTCGAACACCACGGCGATGTGGCTGCCGCGGTGCTCGGTGAGGAATTTGGCGATCATCTGGGTGAAGCCGTAGACGGCGTTCACCGGCACGCCCTCCGGGTTGGTCATCGGCGGCAGGGCGTGGAAGGCGCGGAAGATGTAGCCCGACCCGTCCACCAGGATCAGGTGCTTCTGCCCCTCGGGCGTGACCGGCACCGCCTCCGCCGCCGCGGCGGCCGCGGCCTCAGTGGTGGTCGTCGCCACCCGCGCCCTCGCGCAGCACGTAGGTGATGGAGCAGTAGGGGCAGGTCACCTCGCGGTCCACGATGCGCAGCCAGACCCGCGGGTGGCCGAGCGCGGCCGGGCCGATCGCGCCGTCGCAGGGCACGGCGCGGGCCTCCACCTCGACGCGCTGGAGGGGCGTCACGCCCGGCGTCGGCATCGGCGTATAGCCCGTCATCCTGGGGTCGCGCATCGCTCTCCTCGTGCGGTGGGGGATGGGTCGGCACCATACCGGCCCGCCGCGCGGCGGGCCAGGGCGCCCCGGCCCGGGCGTTCGGCCGGCAAACGCCCCTAGTCCCGCAGCACCCGGGCGAGGTTGACCAGCATCGCCGCGGTGGCGCCCCAGATGTAGTGCCGCTCGTGCGGCCAGACCCAGAACTCGCGCATCACCCCCCTCCAGGCGGCGCGGCGCCGCTCCGGGGCGCGCGGGTCGAGCACCACGGAGAGGGGCAGCTCGAAGGGCTCCTCCACCTCCGCCGGGTCGGGGGCGAGGGAGAGCGGCGGGCGTACCAGCCCGACCACGGGGATGACGCGGTAGCCGGTGCCGGTCAGGTGGTCGGGCAGGCGCCCGACCAGCTCGGCCAGGCGGGGGTCGAGACCGACCTCCTCCGCCGCCTCGCGCAGCGCCGCCGCCTCCGGCGTCTCGCCCGCCTCGATCCGCCCGCCGGGGAAGCTCACCTGGCCGGCATGGGCGTTCAGCCGCGCCGAGCGCAGCGTCAGCAGCACCGACGGCTGCGGATGCAGCACGATCGGCACCAGCACCGCGGCGGGGATCGCCCGCTCCGGCGCGAGGCCGTGCGCGTCGCTGCTCGCGCCGGGGGCGGCGCGGGCCAGGGCCTGCGGATCGGCAAGGCGCGCCGCGATCTCGGCCGCGGTCATGGCTTGGGGCGCCGGGCGGCGCCGGGGCGCGCGCTCACTCCGCTGCGGCGCCGACGGCGCTCACCTCGTCGATCGGGAAGAACACGCCCTCGCTCCAGACGCCGAGGACGTCGCGCCCCCCCACGCGCTCGGGCTGGGCCAGCGCCACCATCTCGTAGAAGACGGCGCGGTTGATGCGGGCCTCGAGGCCGGGGCGGATGGTGATGTAGGGGCGCGGCTCGCGCGTGCGGGGGTCTATCTCGACGCGGATCGGATGCTCGGCGTTCGCGGTCACGATCTCGTCGAGATTGGTGCGGAAGGAGAGGCATTGCTGGGGCTTGCCGTCGCCGCAGTCGCAGTCCCGCCAGCACATCTCGACGGCGATGAAGGGAGCGTCCTCCACCTCGATCCGCCCGCGCTCGACCGGGGTCTCCAGCACGTAGGAGCCGTCCGCGTCGCGCTTCAGCACGCTGGCGAAGAGGCAGACCAGCTCCTTCCGGCCGATCGGGCTGCCCTTGTAGTACCAGGTGCCGTCGCGGCCGATGCGGATGTCGAAACGGCCATGGTCGTGCCGCCTGGGCCTTGTTCCCGGCGGCGCCGGCAGGCTCCTGGCCGTCATCCGCTGCGCCAAATTCGCCTCCCCGTTCACCGCTTTTTCCGCGCCATGGCTGGGCATGGGACAGTTGCCTTCCACATATCGAGCGACGCCGCGCGTCCCTGGCACGGCCCGCGGACCGCGGCGGGCCGCGCCGAACGTACCGGCACGCATATAGGGAGCATGGCAGGCATGGTTGAAGTGCCCGGGCACGAAGGGACGGCCGGCGGCCCCGCCGCCCTGGTGGCGGAGGTCGAGGCCCTGGGCGAGCGGCTGCGGCGGGTGCGGGAGGCGGTCGGCCAAGTCATCCTCGGCCAGCAGGAGGTGGTGGACCAGACGCTGATCACCCTGCTCTCGGGCGGGCACGCGCTGCTGGTCGGCGTGCCGGGCCTTGGCAAGACCAGGCTGGTCGAGACGCTGGGGGTCGTGCTCGGCCTCGACGCCAAGCGGGTGCAGTTCACCCCGGACCTGATGCCGGCCGACATCCTGGGCTCGGAGGTGCTGGAGGAGACGGAGGGCGGGCGCCGTGCCTTCCGCTTCATCAGGGGGCCGGTGTTCTGCCAGCTCCTGATGGCGGACGAGATCAACCGCGCCTCCCCCCGCACCCAGTCGGCGCTGCTGCAGGCGATGCAGGAGCAGCGCGTGGCCATCGCCGGGGAGGCGCACGCCCTGCCGAGCCCCTTCCACGTCCTCGCCACCCAGAACCCGATCGAGCAGGAGGGCACCTACCCGCTGCCCGAGGCGCAGCTCGACCGCTTCCTGCTCGAGGTCGAGGTGCACTACCCCGACGAGGCGGCGGAGCGGGCCATGCTGCTCGCCACCACCGGGGCGCGGGAGGCGCGCCCCGCGCAGGCGATGACGGCGGCGGAGCTGATCGCCGCCCAGGGGCTGATCCGCCGCATCCCGGTGGGCGAGAGCGTGCTCGACGCCATCCTGAGGCTGGTGCGCGGCGCCCGCCCCGAGGGCACGGCGCTCGAGACGGTGCGCAGGAACCTGGCCTGGGGCCCGGGGCCGCGGGCGGCGCAGGCGCTGATGCTGGCGACGCGGGCGCGGGCGGTGCTGGACGGGCGCCTCGCCCCCTCGGTCGAGGACGTGCTGGCGCTGGCCGAGCCGGTGCTGCGCCACCGCATGGCGCTGAACTTCGCCGCCCGCGCCGACGGGGTGCGCCTCGGCGAGGTGATCGGCGCGCTGAAGGCGCAGCTCGCGTGACCGCCCCGCTGCACCGCGCCGAGGCGCTCAGCGCCCGCCTCCCCCCGCTTGTCGTCGCCGCCGAGCGCGTCGCGGCGACGGTGCTGCAGGGCGTGCATGGCCGCCGCCGCGCCGGGCAGGGTGACGCCTTCTGGCAATTCCGCCCTTTCCTGCCCGGCGACCCCGCGGCGCGGGTGGACTGGCGGCAGAGCGCCAAGTCCGACCGCCTGTTCGTGCGCGAGACGGAGTGGGAGGCGGCGCAGACCGTGGCCCTCTGGCGCGACGCCTCGGCCTCCATGGAGTGGCGCTCCGGCCCGGCCGTGCCGACCAAGCGCGAGCGGGCGGAGCTGCTGCTGCTCGCCCTCGCCTCGCTGCTGCTGCGCGGGGGGGAGCGGGTGCGGCTGCTCGGCGGGCCGGGCCGCGCCCATGCCGGACGCGCCGGGCTCGCAGCGCTGGCCGAGGCGGTGGCGCTGCGCGGCGCCGGGGCGGCGGAGAGCCTGCCCCCGCCCGATCCCGGCCTGCCGCGCCACGCCCGCGCCGTGCTGTTCGGCGACTTCCTGAGCCCGCTGCCGGAGATCCAGGCCATGGTCGCCGCCCTCGCCGCGCGCCCCGTGCGCGGCCACCTGGTGCAGGTGCTCGACGCGGCCGAGGAGACGCTGCCCTATCTCGGCCGCGTCCGCTTCGAGGGGCTGGAGGCGGAGGAGCCGGCGCTCGTCCCCCGGGTCGAGGGCGTGCGGGAGATGTATGCCGAGCGGCTGCGCCAGCACCGCGCGGGCGTCGCCGCCATCGCCGCCGCGGCGGGCTGGCGCTTTCTCGCCCACCGCACCGACCACCCGCCGGAGCAGGCCCTGCTGGCGCTCTGGGTGGCGCTGGCGCCGGACTGATCCGGACACAACCCTTGCGTGGCACTTCCCTCGCCCGCCGCGCTAGCCTCGAGGGCCGGATGCCGATCCCATGCTGAACCTCGGTCCCATCGCCTTCGCCGCGCCGTGGCTGCTGCTGGCCCTGCCTGCCCTGCCGCTGCTGTGGTGGCTGCTGCGCGTCACCCCGCCCGCCCCGCGGCGCGTCGCCTTCCCCCCCATCCGCCTGCTGCGCGGCCTGATCCCGCCCGAGGAGACGCCGGCGCGCACGCCCTGGTGGCTGCTGCTGCTGCGCATGGCGGCGGCGGCGCTGCTGATCCTCGGCCTGGCGCGCCCGGTCCTCGGCCCCGGCGCCGGCACGGGCGGGGAGGGGCCGCTGCTGCTGGTGGTGGACGATGGTTGGGCCGCCGCGGCCGACTGGCCCGCCCGCGTGGCCGCCGCCGGCGCGGCGCTGGAGCGCGCCGGGCGCGAGGGGCGGCCGGTGGCGCTGCTCGCCACCGCCCCCGCCGAGGGCGGCGAGGCGCCGCGCGTGGTCGGGCCGATGCCGGCCGAGGATCTGCGCGCACGCCTCGCCGCGCTCCGGCCCAAGCCCTGGGCGCCGGACCATGCGGCGGCGCTCGCCGCCTTCCGCGCCTGGCGCGAGGCGCATCCCGGCCCCATGGCGGCGCTGCTGGTCTCGGACGGCATCGAGCACGCGGCCGAGGGCACCGCCGCCGGGCCGCTCGCCGCGGCGCTCGCCGCCGCCGGGCCGCTGACCGCCGCCCTGGCCGAGGGGCGCCCGGTGCGCCTGCTGCCGCCCCCGCTGGCCGAGGCCGACCGGCTGCGGGTGAGCGTGCTGCAGGCGCCGCTGCCGGTGCCGGCCGAGGTGGCGGTGCTGGCCCGCACCGGCGATGGCCGCGCCCTCGCCGGCGCCACCGTGCCGATCCCGGCCGGCGCGGCGCGCGGCGAGGCGGTGCTGGAGCTGCCGGCCGAGATCCGCAACCAGGTGGTGCGCCTCGACCTGGAGGGCGAGGCCGGCGCCGGCGGCGTGGTGCTGCTCGACGAGCGCTTCCGCCGCCGCCCCGTCGGCCTGCTGCCGGGGGCGGAGGAGAGTGCGGACACGCCGCTGATCGGCGACCTCTACTACCTCGCCCGCGCGCTTGCCCCCTATGTGGAGCTGCGCCGCGGCAGCCTCGATCAGCTCCTCGCCCGCCCCGTCGCCGTGCTGGCCCTGGCCGACCGGCCGCTGGCCGAGGGGCCGGAGCAGCAGGCGCTCGCCCGCTGGGTGGAGCAGGGCGGCACGCTGCTGCGCTTCGCCGGACCGCGCACCGCCGAGCGGCCGGACCCGCTGCTGCCGGTGCCGCTGCGCGCCGAGCGCCAGCTCGGCGGCGCCTTGTCCTGGGAGCAGCCGCAGCGCCTCGCCCCCTTCCCGGAGGGCTCGCCCTTCCTCGGCCTGCCGGTGCCGGCGGAGGTCACCGTCACCCGCCAGGTGCTGGCCGAGCCCTCGGCGCGGCTCGCCGAGCGGGTCTGGGCGCGGCTTGCCGACGGCACGCCGCTGGTGACGGCGGAGCCGCGCGGCCAGGGGCGGATCGTGCTGTTCCACGTCACCGCCAACGCCGAATGGTCGGACCTGCCGCTCTCCGGCCTGTTCGTGCAGATGCTGCGGCGCATCGTCGAACTCTCCGCCGGCATCGCCGGCACCGAGGGCGAGGGGCCGCTCGCGCCGCTCGAGACGCTGGACGGCTTCGGCCGCCTCGGCCCCGCCCCGCCGGCGGCGGCGGCGCTGCCGGCGGCGCAGGTGGAGACCACCACCCCCTCGCCGCGCCACCCGCCCGGCTGGTACGGCACGCCGGGCCAGGACGCGCACGGGGCGAGCCACCGCCGTGCGCTGAACCTCGGCGGCGCGCTGCCCGCCCCCCGCGCCGCCCCCCCGCTGCCCGAGGGGGCGGCGGTGGTGCCGATCGGCGGCGTGCCGGCCGAGCGCGACCTCGGCCCCTGGCTATTGGCGGCGGCGCTGGTGCTCCTCGCCGCCGACCTGCTGATCGGCCTTGCGCTGCGCGGCCTGCTGCCGCTGCCGATGCGGCGCGCCGCGGCGGCGCTGGCGCTCGGCCTGCTGCTCTCCGCCCCCGCCGCCCTGGCGCAGCCGCGCGGGGCGGAGCCGGAGGGCGCCTACGCGCTCGCCACCCGCCTGGCCTACATCGTCAGCGGCGACGCGGCGGTGGACGAGGTGGCGCGCGCCGGGCTGGCCGGCCTCTCGGACTACGTGAACCGCCGCACCGCGGCGGCGCTGGCCGAGCCGGTGGCGGTGGTGCCGGGGCGCGACGACCTCTCCTTCTTCCCGCTCCTTTACTGGGTGGTGACGCCGGAGGCGCCGCAGCCCGACGCCGCCGCGGCGGCGGCGCTCAACGAGTTCATGCGCAACGGCGGCATCATCCTGCTCGACACCCGCGACGAGGGCACGGGCGAGGGCTACGCGCCCGGCGCCCGGGCGGCGCTCCGCCGCGTGACGCGCGACCTCGCCATCCCCCCCCTCGCCCCGGTGCCGGAGGAGCACGTGCTGAAGCGCGCCTTCTACCTGCTGCACGAGCTGCCCGGCCGCTTCGCCGGCGGGCAGGTCTGGGTGGCGCGGGACGAGGACCGTGCCAATGACAGCGTCTCGCCGGTGATCATCGGCGGCCACGACTGGGGCGCGGCCTGGGCGGTGGATGCGCGGGGCAACAACCCCTACGCCACCATCCCTGGCGGGGCGCGCCAGCGCACCCTGGCCTACCGGTTCGGCGTCAACCTCGTGATGTACGCGCTGACCGGCAACTACAAGGGCGACCAGGTGCACGTGCCCGCCATCCTCGAGCGGCTGGGGAACTGACCCATGACCCAGGTTCTCGCCGGGGTGGATTTCGCCCCCGTCCTGCCCCCCTGGCTGCTCGCCGCCCTCGGCGCGGTGGCGCTGCTGGCGCTGCTGCCGGGTCTGGTGCGCCGCCCCCCGGAGGGCGGGCTGCGCCTCGTCCCCGCCCGCGGCCTGCCGCTCCGTGCCCTGGTCTTCGCCCTGCTGCTGCTGGCGCTCGCCAACCCCCGCCTGGTCGAGGAGACGCGGGAGACGCGGCCCGACATCGCGCTGCTGGTGGTGGACCGCAGCGCCTCGATGGCGATCGGGGGGCGCGCCGCGCAGGTGGAGGCGGCGCGCGCGGCGATCGAGGCGCGCGCCGCCCGGCTGCCCGAGCTCGAGCTGCGCACCGTCGAGGTGCCGGAGGGGGGCGGCCGCGGCACCCGCCTCTACGGCGCCGTCGAGCGGGCGCTGGCGGAGATCCCGCGCGCCCGCCTCGCCGGAGTGATCGCGCTGACCGACGGGCAGGTGCACGACATCCCGGCCGAGCCGGCGCTCGACGCGCCCTTCCACGCCCTGCTGCCCGGCCGCCCCGGCGAGGTGGATCGGCGGCTGCGGGTGATCGAGGCGCCGGGCTACGGCATCGTCGGCCGCACGGTGGAGCTGCGCGTGGCTGTCGAGGATCTCGGCGTCGCCAACCCGCAGGGGGCGGCGCGGCTGACCATCCGTCGCGACGGCGCGCCGCCGCGCGTCGAGAGCGTGCCCATCGGGCGCGAGCATGTCGTCAGCGTGCCGATCGAGCGCGGCGGGCCGACCGTGGTGGACCTCGCCGCCGAGGAGCGGCCGGGCGAGGTGAGCACGCTGAACAACCGCCTCGCCATCACCGTCCACGGGGTGCGGGACCGGCTGCGGGTACTGCTGGTCTCCGGCGAGCCGCATGCGGGGGAGCGCACTTGGCGCCGCCTGCTGAAGGCCGACCCGAATGTGGACCTCGTCCACTTCACCATCCTGCGCCCGCCGGAGAAGGACGATCTGACGCCGCTGAACGAGCTGGCGCTGATCGCCTTCCCGGTGCGCGAGCTGTTCCAGCAGAAGCTGCGCGAGTTCGACCTGATCGTCTTCGACCGCTTCGCCAATCGCGGCATCCTGCCCCCGGTCTACCTGCGCAACATCGCCGACTACGTGCGCGGGGGCGGGGCGCTGCTGCTCTCCGTGGGGCCGGAATTCGGTGGCCCGGTCAGCCTGGCGCAGACGCCGCTCGGCGCGGTGCTGCCGGCGCGCCCGCAGGCCGGGCTCGGGGAAACGGCGGTGGCGGAGGGAGCGTTCCGCCCGCGCATCACCCAGGCCGGGGCGCGCCACCCGGTGACCGAGGGCCTGGCCGGCGCCAACCCTCCCGGGGAGGCCCGCGCCGAGCCGGGATGGGGCCGCTGGTACCGCCACCTGCGCACCGACCAGCGCGGCGGCGTGGCGGTGATGGAGACCGCGGACGGCGCGCCGCTGCTGCTGCTCGACCGGGTCGGGGAGGGGCGCGTGGCGCTGCTCCTCTCCGACCACATCTGGCTGTGGTCGCGCGGCCATGACGGGGGCGGGCCGCAGGCGGAGCTGCTGCGCCGCGCCGCCCACTGGCTGATGCGCGAACCGGAGCTGGAGGAGGAGGACCTGACCGCACGGATCGAGGCCGGGCGCCTGCATGCCCAGCACCGCAGCCTGGAGGGCGGCCCGCCGCCCGAGGTGACGGTGACCGCCCCGGATGGCGGCACGGCCCGCCACCGCATGGAGCCGGCTGGCGGCGGGCGCGCGACGCTCGAGGTGCCGGCCGGGCAGCCCGGCGTGTGGCAGGTGAGCGACGGGCGGCGCACCGCCTTCGCCGCCGCCGCCGCCGCCAACCCGCTGGAGATGGCCGATCTGCGCGCCGACCCGGCGCCGCTGCGGCCGCTCCTGGTCGCGACCGGCGGGACGGCGCGCTGGCTCGGCGCCGGCGCGGAACCGGCGCTGCCCGAACTGCGACGCGTGGCGCCGGGCCGCGATGCGCATGGCAGCGGCTGGATCGGGCTGCGCCGCAACGGCGACCACACCGTGACCGGCATCGCCGCCCTGCCGCTGCTGCCGCCCTGGCTGGCGCTGCCGCTGGTGCTCGGCCTTGCCGTGCTGGCCTGGCGGAGGGAAGGGCGATGAGGCGCCGTCTTCTCGTTGCGGCCGCGGCGCTCGCGGGCTGCACCGTGCTGCCGCCCCTGGAGACCCGCCTGCAGCCCTGGATCGGGCGCAGCGAGGCCGAGCTGGTGACCGCCTTCGGCGTGCCGGCGCGCACCTACGAGGCCGGCGACCGCCGCTTCCTGCAGTATGAGGAGCGGCGGGCGCAGCTCCTGCCCGCCGATCCCTGGTGGCCGGGCTGGCCGTATCGGGGCCCCTGGTGGTACGCCCCGCCGCCGCCGCCGCCCGCCTATGTGGTGCGGGGCTGCGACGTGACCTTCGTGCTGCGCCGGGGCGTGGTGGAGGGCTTCACCTTCCGCGGCGACGGCTGCCGCTGACCCGCCGGGCGACACTTCGCCGCGCTGCCCGGTTCCGGCCCTCTGCGATCTGCTCTAGTTTACCCTTCATGCGCTCCGCCTCTCCGACCCTCGCCTTTTGGGCCGTGCTCGCTGCCCTGGTCCTGCCTGCCGCCGAGGCCGCAGCCCAGGGCAACCTGCGCAGCGCCGCTCCCCGGAGCGGGGATTCCCCGGCCGTCCGCGCCCCGCCGCCGGCCCTGCCCGGGCTGCAGGGGCGCGAGGCGCCGGAGCCGATCCCGCCCGATCCGGACGCCAATCTCGGCCCCAACGAGGCGCTGTTCGACGCCATCAACCGCAACGACCTCGGCGCCGCGCGGGCCGCGGTGGCGCGCGGCGCAGACATCCGCGCGCGCAACGTGCTCGGCCTGACGCCGCTGGAATCGGCGGTGGATCAGGGCCGGACCGAGATCGTCTTCTTCCTGCTCTCGGTGCGCGGCGGCGCCCCCGCCCGGGCCGCGCCCCCCGCCACCGAGGCCGGACCGGCCCCCGCCCCGCCGCCGCGCACCGCCGCGCGCCCCGCCCCGGCCGCGCGCCCTGCCGCCGCGCCGGCCGAGGCGCCGCTGCCGCGGCTCTGGGCCGGGGATGGGGGATCCCCGATCCCCGAGATCGGCTTCCTCGGCTTCGACGCCGGCCGCCCCGCCGGGGCCGCACCGCCCGCCGAGGCGGCCCGCCCCGCCGGGCGCGGCCGGAGCTGACCGACTGGCTGAAAAGCGGAGGTGCGTTCCGGCTGTTTCCACCGTCCGCGATCTACCTAGGGCAAAAGGCATGATGCCGGGCCGTCGGGCGGAGGGCGGCTACACAGGGAGGAGGCACAGGGTGGCCGAGACAGCACCCCCCGCGGCGCGCCCCGCCGCGCCCGAATTCGACCCCGACCGGCTCGACGCCTTCCTGCGCGGGCGCATCCCGGGCCTCGAAGGGCGGCCGGAGATCGCGCGCATCTCCGGCGGGCAGTCCAACCCGACCTTCTTCGTCACCTATCCGAACCGCCGCCTGGTGCTGCGCAAGAAGCCGCCCGGGGAGCTGCTGCCCTCCGCCCATGCGGTGGACCGCGAGGCGCGGGTGCTGACGGCGCTCGCGGGCACCGAGGTGCCGGTGCCGCCGGTGCTGCTGTTCCATCCCGAGCCGGACGTGGTCGGCACCCCCTTCTACGTGATGGAGCGCGTCGAGGGCCGCGTCTTCCCCACCTGCGACCTGCCCGGCGCGGCGCGGGAGGAGCGGCGCGCCATGGTGCTCGCCTTCGCCGAGACGCTGGCGCGGCTGCACGAGGTGGACTGGCGCGCCGTGGGGCTGGAGGGCTTCGGCCGCCCCGGCAACTACTTCGAGCGCCAGGTGGCGCGCTGGACGAAGCAATGGGAGGCGGCGCGCTTCCGCGACATCCCCGAACTCACCCGCCTCGCCCGCTGGGTGGCGGAGAACGTGCCCCCCGACGACGGCGCGACGGCGCTGGTGCATGGCGACTACCGCCTGGGCAACGTGATGTTCCACCCGACCGAGCCGCGCATCGTCGCGGTGCTGGACTGGGAGCTCTCGACGCTCGGCCATCCGCTGGCCGACCTCGCCTTCAGCGTGCTCGGCTGGCGGGCGGCGCCGGAGGAGTATGGCGGCATCCTCGGCATGGACCTCGAGGCGCTCGGAATGCCGGGCGAGGAGGAGTACGTGGCGCACTACTACGCCAGCCGCCGCACGCCGGCCCCGCGGCTCGGGCGCTTCCACATCGCCTTCGCCCAGTTCCGCTTCGCGGTGATCTTCGAGGGCATCGCCGCGCGCGCGCGCAGCGGCACCGCCGCCTCCGCCGACGCGCTGGCGGTGGGCGAGCTGTCGCGCGCCTATGCGCGCCGCGGCATCGAGACGATTTCTTGACCGGCGGAGGCACGCCATGGACTTCGAATATTCGCCGAGGGTGCGGGCGCTGCAGGCGCAGCTCTGGGACTTCATGCGGGCCCATGTGATGCCCGCCGACGCGGAGTGGCACCGCATCGCCGAAGCCGGGGAGTATCCGCTGGCGATCGTCGAGGAGCTGAAGGCGAAAGCGCGGGAACAGGGGCTGTGGAACCTGTTCCTGCCCACCCTGCGCGACGACGAGCCGGGCACGCGCCTCACCAACCTGGAATACGCGCCGCTGGCCGAGATCATGGGCCGCGTGCCCTGGTCCTCCGAGGTGTTCAACTGCAACGCGCCGGATACCGGCAACATGGAGGTGCTGCACCTCTTCGCCAGCGAGGAGCAGCGCCGGCGCTGGCTCGCCCCGCTGCTGCGCGGCGAGATCCGCTCCTGCGTCGCCATGACCGAGCCGGACACGGCGAGCAGCGACCCCACCAACATCGCCACCTCGATCCGGCGCGAGGGCGAGGGCTACGTGATCAACGGCCGCAAGTGGTTCACCACCGGCGCCATCCATCCGAAGGCCGCGCTGTTCCTGGTGATGGGGCGGCAGGAGGACCGCGCCGGGATGGGGCCGCACGAGCGCCACACCATCCTGCTCGTGCCGAGGGACGCGCCGGGCGTGACGGTGGTGCGCAACGTGCCGATCATGGGCCACCATGCGCCGGAGGGGCATTGCGAGGTGCTGTTCCGCGACGTGCGCGTGCCGCTCGATGCGCGCCTCGGCGAGGAGGGCGCCGCCTTCGCGCTGATGCAGGCGCGCCTCGGCCCCGGGCGCATCCACCACTGCATGCGCACCATCGGCCAGTGCGAGCTGGCGCTGGAGCTGATGGCGGACCGCGCCATGGAGCGCGTGGCCTTCGGCAGACACCTCTCCGAGTTCAGCAACGTGCAGGACTGGATCGCGGAGAGCCGCATCGAGATCGACCAGGCGCGCCTCCTGGTGCTGCGCGCCGCCTGGATGATGGACCGCCACGGCAACAAGGCCGCGCGCACCGAGGTCTCGGCCATCAAGCTCGCCGCGGCGCGGCTGCAGACCCGCGTGGTGGACCGGGCGATGCAGGTGTTCGGCGCCGCCGGCCTCACCCCCGACACGCCGCTCGCCTATCTGTGGACCTGGGGCCGCGCGCTGCGCTTCGTGGACGGGCCGGACGAGGTGCATCTGCGCACCGTCGCCCGCGCCGAGCTGAAGCGCCGGCGCGAGGCGCGCGCGGCGGAGCGCGACGGCGCCCCGCCCGGCGCGCAGGGGCACGGCTGAGGGAAGGCGGGAAAAGGCGGGAACCCGCCCGCGCCGGCCCGGTTCTCTCCCCCGCACCAAGGGTGGAGGGCCTCCATGCAGGACCGGATCCGGATCGGCGAGGGGCTGGTGGTGGGCAGGCGCGCCCCCGGGACGGCGGAGCTCGCGCGGCTCGGCGCCGAGGGTGTGCGCGGCGTGGTGGATCTGCGCCTGGCGGAGGAGACGGCGGGCGGCCTCTCCCCCGCGCAGGAGGCGGAGGAGGCGCGCCGCCTCGGCCTGGCGTACCGGCACCTGCCGGTGCCGAAGGACGGGCCGGACGCAGCGGCGCTGGAGCGCTTCGCCGGGACGCTGGCGGAGCTGCCCGCGCCGGTCCTCGTGCATTGCGACGACGGCGTGCGCGCGGCCACGCTCGGCATCGCCCACCGGGCGAGGCGCGAGGGCCTGCGCATGGAGGAGGCGCTCGCCCGCAGCCTGGGTGGCCGGCCACGCGCCGGGGTGCCGCAGACCCGCGTCTCCCGCCACACCGACGCGGAGATCAATCGCCGCATCGCCCTCGAGATCGAACGCAGCGTGCATTTCCACGCCGCCCGGCCGGAGCTGATCGGCGAGCGGCTGCGCCAGCTCGACGCGGAATGGGACATCGAGCGGGTGCTCGAGACCAACGCCGCCTCCCTGGCGCTGGCCGGCACGCTGCTCGGCATCCTCGTCAGGCGCAGCTACCTGGCGCTGCCGGTGGCGGTGACCGGCTTCCTGCTGCAGCATGCCCTGCAGGGCTGGTGCCCGCCGATTCCCCTCTTCCGCCGCATGGGCGTGCGCACGGCCGAGGAGATCGCGCGCGAGCGCATGGCGCTGAAGGCGCTGCGCGGCGATTTCGACCCGCTGCGCCAGGCGCCGGCGGAGGATGCGCGCGCCAGGGGAGAGGCCGCGCTGCGCGCCGCCGCCGCCTGACCTCCGGCCGTTGACAGGCCCGCCGCGCGCGCCCCAGGCTCCCGCCGGTCCAGAACGGGATGCGGGAGGAGACATCGTGGCATACACCCAGATCGCGGTGGAGCGGCGCGGGGCCGCCGCGTGGCTGCTGCACGACCGCCCCGAGATGCGCAACGCCGAGAGCAGCACGCTGCTCGACGAGCTCGACGCGGCACTGCGCGAGGCGATCGCCGACGAGGGGGTGCGCGTCATCGTCATCGGCGGCAGGGGCGACCACTTCTCGGCCGGGCACGACCTGAAGGAGGGGCAGGAGAAGCGCCAGGGCTTCACGGTGGAACAGCGCTACGCCTACGAGGAGCGGCGCTACCTGGAATACTCCCTGCGCATCTGGGACTGCCCGAAGCCGACCATCGCCTGCGTGCAGGGCGCCTGCATCGCCGGCGGCTTCATGGTGGCCAACATGTGCGACCTGATCGTCGCCTCCGAGGACGCCTTCTTCGCCGACCCGGTGTGCCGCACCCTCGCCGCCTCGGCGGTGGAGGTGCTGGTGCACCCCTGGGTGATGGGGCTGCGCGGCGCCAAGGAGTTCCTGTTCACGGGGCGGCGGATGGGCGCGGCGGAGGCGCATCGCATCGGCATGGTCAACCGCGTGGTGCCGCGGGCCGAGCTGGAGGCGGCGACCACCGCCCTGGCCGAGGAGATCGCCGCCGCGCCGCCCTTCGCCCTCAAGCTCACCAAGCAGTCGCTGAACCGCACCGCCGACATCCAGGGCTTCCGCAACGCCGTGCTGGCGCATTTCGACACCCACCAGCTCGCCCACGCGACGGAGGAGTTCCGCCGGACGCGGGAGCGCGGCCTCGCCTCCGCCATCGCCCGCGGCAGGGCGCAGGCGGCGGGATGAGCCTCATCCCTTCACCGCGCCGGCCGTCAGCCCGGAGACGATGCGGCGCTGGAACACCAGCACCAGGACGATCAGCGGCACGGTGACGACGACCGAGGCCGCCATGATCCGCCCCCAGGGCAGCTCGAAGGCGCTGGCGCCGGTGATCAGCGCGATCGCCACCGGAACGGTGCGCATCTCGTTGGTCAGGGTGAAGGTGAGGGCGAACAGGAACTCGTTCCAGGCGGCGATGAAGGCGAGGAGGCCGGTGGTGACCATCGCCGGGCCCATCAGCGGCAGGAAGATGCGCGTCAGCGTCGTCCAGGGGCCGGCGCCGTCCATCATCGCCGCCTCCTCGAGCTCCGCCGGCAGCTCGCGCATGAAGGTGGTCAGCACCCAGACGGTGAAGGGCAGAGTGAAGATCATGTAGCTCAGCACCAGCGAGGCCAGGCTGTTGTAGAGGCCGAGCCAGCGGATCAGCTCGAACATCCCCGACAGCACCGCCACCTGCGGGAACATGGAGACGCCGAGGATCGCCAGCAGCAGCGGCGTCCGCCCGCGGAAGGCGACGCGGCCGAAGGCGTAGGCGGCGGTCACGGCGAGGAACAGCGACAGCGCCACCACCGCGGCCGAGACGATCACCGAGTTCAGGATGTTGCGGCCGAAGGGCTGCTCCCGGAACACGCCGACATAGTTCTCGAGGGTCGGGTCGCGCGGCACGAGTTCGGTGCCGAACAGGGCGCCGCCCGTCTTCAGCGAGGAGACCACCGCCCAGTAGAAGGGGAACACCGTGTAGAGGACGATCGCCGCCACCAGCAGCCAGAACAGGATGCGGGCGATGCCCCTGCGGACCCTGCGCGCGCGCATGTGCCGCCTCCTCACCGGTTGTCGAGCCGGACGCGGCCGGCGGTGATCGCCACCGCCGTCACCGCGGCGATGATCAGGAACAGGAAGGTGGAGGCGGCCGAGCCGTAGCCCACCTCCTGGAAGTCCACGAGCTGCTGGCGCGCATAGACCGACATCGAGGCGGTGGCGCGGCTGTTGCCGGTCAGCACGAACATCAGGTCGAAAACGCGCAGCGCGTCCAGGGTGCGGAAGATCACCGCCACCATCAGCGCCGGACGGATCAGCGGCAGGGTGATGCGGAAGAAGGCGCCGACCGGGCCGAGCCCGTCCACCTCCGCCGCCTCGTAGAGCTCCTTCGGCAGCACCTGCAGCGCGGCGAGCACCAGCAGCGCCACGAAGGGCGTGGTCTTCCACACATCCACCGCGATCACCGCCCAGAGCGCGAGCGAGGGCTCGGCGACGAAGGCGACCGGCTCGGAGACCAGGCCGAGGGCGAGCAGCACCGCGTTCACCACCCCGAACTGGTCGTGCAGCATCCAGCCCCACATCTGCGCCGAGACCACGGTCGGGATCGCCCAGGGGATCAGCATGGCGGCGCGCAGCAGCCCGCGCCCGCGCATCTGCGCGTTCAGCGTCAGCGCGATGACGGTGCCGAGCACCACCTCCAGCGTCACCGAGACGGCGGCGAAGAACAGCGTGTTCCAGACCGCCCGCCACCAGTTCGGGTCCGCCGCCAGCAGGCGGAAATTCCCGAGGCCCACGAAGCCGTGCCCGCCGATGTCGTAGAGCGTCGCGTCGGTGAAGGAGAAGTAGACGGTGCGCAGCAGCGGCCAGCCCGCGACCAGCGCCAGCACGCCGAGCATCGGCGCCAGGAACAGCCAAGCGGCGCGGCGGCGCTGCCGCTCCAGGCCGGAGGCGAGCCCCGCCACTACCAGCGCCCGCCGCGGCTGACCCGCTCCAGCGTGCGTTCCAGCCGCCGCAGCGCGGGTTCCGGCGCGCTGCGGCCGGAGATGATCTCGTGCACCGTCTCCCAGAACTCCGCCGAGACCTGGTTGTAGCGCGGCCCGGTCACGGCCGAGGGGCGCGGCACGGCCCCGACGAACACCTCGTGGAGCTCGCCCATGAAGGGGTTGGCCGCCAGCACCTCCGGGTCGCGGTAGAGGGCGGCGATGGTCGGGTTGAAGCCGCCGAGAATGGCGCGGCGCTTCTGCTCCGCCGCGCCGGTCAGGTGGCGCACGAGGTCGGCGGCCGCCTCCGGGTGGCGGGAATAGCGCGAGACGGCGAGCTGCTCCCCGCCCAGCGCGCCGCTGTGCCTGCCCTCCGGCCCGCCCTTCGGCAGCGCGGCGATGCCGACCCTGCCGCGCACCGGACTGTCCTCGGCGTTCACCAGCGGCCAGGCATAGGGCCAATTGCGCATGAAGACGGCGTTGCCGGACTGGAACACGCCGCGCGCCTCCTCCTCGGCGTAGTTCAGCACGCCCCTCGGGGCGATGGTGCCGACCCAGGATGCCGCCCGGCCCAGCGCCGCGGCAGCGCGGGGGTTGTTGACGGAAATGGTGCCGTCCGGCTCGACGATCCGCCCGGCGCGGTGGCTGTCCAGCCATTCCAGGGCGTTGACCGTCAGCCCCTCATAGGCGCGGCCCTGGAACACGTAGCCCTGGAGACCGGCGTGGCCCGCCGCGCGCTCCGCCCGCACGATGAGGCGCGCGGTCTCCTCCAGCGCCTCCCAGGTCTCCGGCACGGGGCGCCCGTGGCGCTCCAGCAGGTCGCGGCGGTAGTAGAGCAGGCCGGCATTGGTGAACCAGGGCATCGCCACCAGCCGCCCCTCCACCGTGTTGTTGCGCACCGCCGCCTCGAAATGCGCCGCCAGCGCCTCCGGCTCCATGGCGTCGGAGAGGTCGGCGAGGTGCATCGCCAGGATCCCCGGCCAGACCGTGTCTATCTGCAGCACGTCCATGTCGGGCGAGCGCGCGGCGAGGAGCTGCTGGTAGAGCGCCAAGCGCTGCCCTCCGGCGCCGGGGGTGGAGACCATGCGGATGCGGTTGCCCGTCCGCGCCGCCCAGGCCTCCGCCCCCTCGCGGCAGAGCTCGTACTCGACGCCCACGGCGCCGCAGGCGATGGCGATGGTGGTCTGCCCCGAGGCCGGCGCGCCGAGGCCGAGCAGGGCCGCCACGGCAAGGGCCGCGATGCCTCTCATGCGATGGTCTCCCCAGGGTGTCGCCGCATGGACGGCAGGCGGAACGCGGCTGCGCGCCGCCTGTTCCAGCCCGGCACTGAAGGGCGGGGCACCCGCCCGTCGGGGGCTCAATCGTGCCGCAGCGCCGCGATCGGGTCCAGCCGCGCCGCCCGCCGCGCCGGCCAGAAACCGAAGAACAGCCCGGTCAGCGCGCTGACGGCGACCGCGAGCGCCACCGCGTCCCACTGGATCAGCACCGGCCAGCCGGCGGCGGCGCCGAGCAGGTGCGACAGCCCGATTCCCGCCACCACGCCGGCCGCTCCGCCGAGCAGCGCCAGCACCACCGCCTCGATCAGGAACTGCGCCAGGATGTCCCGTCGCCGCGCCCCGACCGCAAGGCGCAGCCCGATCTCCCGCGTCCGCTCGGTGACGCTGACCAGCATGATGTTCATCACCCCGATGCCGCCGACCAGCAGCGACACCGCGGCCACCGAGGCGAGCAGCATGGACAGCGTGCGCGAGGAGGCGTCGCGCGTCGCCGCCACGTCGGACATGTTGCGCAGGTTGAAGTCGTCCGGCTCGTTCGGCGCCAGGCGGTGGCGCTGGCGGATCAGGGCGCGCACCTCCTCCTCCGCCGCGCGCATGTCCTCGCCCTCGGCGACCTTGAGGCTGACGAAGTTGACCGAGCGCGACCACACCCGCCCCGCCCCCATCACGCTGCGCCGCGCGGTCCAGAACGGGATCATCACCACGTCGTCCTGGTCCATGCCCTGCGCGTTCTGGCCCTTGCGGCCGAGCACGCCGATCACCTCGAAGGGCGTGGCGGCGATGCGGATCCGCGCGCCGACCGGGTTCTCGTAGGGAAACAGCATCTCGGCCACGGTGGCGCCGAGCACCGCCACCTTGCGCCCCGCCCGCGCCTCCTCGGCGGTGAAGGGGCGGCCCTCCTCGATCACCCAGTCGTGCACGACGAAGACGTCCGGGTCGGCGCCCTGGATGGTGGTCGCCCAGTTCTGGTTGCCGGCGATCACCTGCAGGCCCTGGCGGATGTTGGCCGAGGCGGCGACGATGCTCGGCACCTCCTCGACGACTCCCTGCGCGTCGTCCCAGGTGAGGGAGGGGCGCGCCCCGGCGCCGAGCCGCACCGCGCCCTGGCGCACCGTGCCCGGCCAGATCACCAGCAGGTTGGCGCCGAGCGATTCGATCTGCTGCATCACCTGCTGGCGCGCGCCCGCGCCCACCGCGACGGTGGCGATCACCGCCGCGACGCCGATGAAGATGCCGAGCGCGGTCAGCACCGCCCGCAGCGTGTTGGCGGCGAGCGCGGACAGCGCGCTCGCCAGCGCCTCGGCGAGGTCCATCCCGCCGCGGCCGGCGGGCAGCGGCGGCAGGCCGGCGGCCGGTGCCAGCGGCCGCGTCCCGGCCTCGCGGAGCGGCGGGCTCACGCCGCCTCCGCTGGCGCTGCGGGCAGGGCGGCGAGCGCCGCGGCGGCATCCGCCGGGACCTGCGCCCTGTCGCCCACCAGCCGCCCATCGCGGAAGCGCAGCACGCGGGCGGCGAAGCGCGCCACCTCCGCATCATGGGTGACCATCAGGATCGCCACGCCGGAGCGGTTCAGCGCCTGGAACAGCGCCATGATCTCGAGCCCGGTGCGGGTGTCGAGCGCGCCGGTGGGCTCGTCGGCCAGCAGCAGGTCCGGGCCGTTCACCAGCGCGCGCGCGATTGCCACGCGCTGCTGCTGCCCGCCGGAGAGCTGGTTCGGCCGGTGGTGCAGCCGCTCGCCGAGGCCCACCGCGGCGAGCATCGCCGCCGCGCGCTCCCGCCGCTGCCGCCGGCGCACGCCGCGGTAGATCATCGGCAGCTCGACATTGGCCAGCGCATCGGCCCGCGGCAGAAGGTTGAAGCTCTGGAACACGAAGCCGAGACGGCGGGAGCGAATCTCGGCCAGGCGATCCGGCGAGAGCCGCGCCACCTCCTCCCCCATCAGGCGGTAGCTGCCCCCGGTCGGCCGGTCGAGGCAGCCGATCAGGTTGAGGAAGGTGGATTTGCCCGAGCCCGAGGGCCCCATAGCGGCGACGAAGGCGCCGGGCGGGATGGCGACATCCACCCCGGCGAGCGCCGCCACCGTCCCCTCCCCAGCGGCGTAGTGTTTGGTCAGCCCCTCGGTCTCCACCAGCAGCGGGCCGGGGGCGGCATCGGCGTCGCGCATCTCAGAACGGCCGCGCCGCGGTGCGGGGCGGGGCCGTGCCGCGCTCCTGCCCCACCACCACCTCCTGGCCCGCCTCCAGCGCGCCGGCGACGATCTCGGTATGGGTCCCGTCGGTGATGCCGAGGCGCACCGCCACGGGGCGGGGCGCGCCCCCTTCCAGCACCCAGACGGTGCCGGCGCTGCCGCGGCCGCCGCGCGTCTCCGCCAGGCGCGCGCGCTGCTCCGGCGTCAGCACGGCATTGATGCGCGCCACCATGCGCTGGCGCAGCGACTGCACCTGGCGCTGCCGGCCCTCGTCGCGCGGCAGGGCGGCGATGCGCTCGCGCAGCTCGGCCTGGGCCGCCGCGATCTCGGCGCGCTGGCTGTCGGTGAGGTCGGGGAGCTGCTCCAGCGCCTGCTCCAGCGCGCCGAGCCCGGCCCCGGCCGGGCCGGCCGCCGCCTGCTGGCCGGGCGGGCGCCAGCGCAGCGCCGCGTTGGGCACGCGCAGCGCCTCGGGGCGGTGGTCGGCGACGATGCGGAGCGTCGCGGTCATCCCCGGCAGCAGCCGCCCGCGCGGGTTGGGCGCGGTGATCACCACCGTGTAGGTGACGACGTTGCTGATCGTCTCCGCCGCCAGCCGGATCTCCTTCACCGTGCCGATGAGTTCCTGGCCGGGATAGGCGGCGACGCTGAAGGCCGCCTCCTGGCCCGGGCGGATGCGGCCGATATCGGCCTCGTCCACCACCGCCCAGACCTCCATCTCCTCGAGGCTGGCGGCGATCTGGAACAGCACCGGCGCCTGGAAGGAGGCGGCGACGGTCTGGCCGAGCGCGACATTGCGCGAGATGACGATGCCGTCGATGGGGGCGCGGATGGTGGCGTTGTGCAGGTCCACCTCCACCTGGCGGAGCTGGGCGGCGCGCTGCGCACGCGCCGCCTCCGCCGCCTCGACCTGGGCGCGGGCGGTGCGGGCGGCGGCGAGGGCGGAGGCGTGGTTCGCCTCCATCTGCGCCACGGTGGCGCGGGCGCCGTCGAGGTCGGCGCGCATCCGGTCCAGGTTGAAGCCGGCGCGCACCGCATCGCGCGCCGGTCCGGTGCCGCTGCGGCGGAGCTGGGCGGTGCGGTCCGCCTCGTACTCGGCATCGCGCAGCGCCGCCTCGGCGCTGGTCACGCGCGCCACGGCCGCCTCGCGCTGGGCACCGGCCTGCGCGGCGTCCGCCTCGGCCTTCTCGGCGGCGGCGCGGGCGACCGCGACCTGCGCCTCCGCCGCCTGCAGGTCGGCCGCCGCGGCGGCGCGGCGGGCCTCGATTTGCGCCGTGTCCAGCCGGGCGATCGGCTGGCCCGCGACCACCCGGCTGTTGAAGTCGGCCAGCAACTCGCGGATCTGGCCGGAGAGCTGGCTGCCCACCTGTACCGTCACCACCGGGTTCACCGTGCCGGTGGCCGAGACGGCGGCGGTGATCGGGCCGCGATCGGCCACCGCGGTGCGCAGGCGCGGCCCCGCCCCCTCCGCCCCGGCGCCGGGCCAGGGCAGGTTGAAGGCGGTCGCGACCGGGGCGCCGAACCAGAGCAGGCCGGCGCCGAGGCCGGCCAGGACCAGGGCGGGAAGCAGGGCGCGACGCATGGCTTCCGGCATATAGCCCTCCGGTGTAACGCGCCTATTGCGGCAAAGGGGAGGAGCTTCACAATGCGTATCCTGGTGCTCGGGGCCGGCGCCCTCGGCGGCTATTTCGGCGGGCGGCTGCTGCAGGCCGGGGCGGAGGTGACCTTCCTGGTCCGCCCGGGCCGCCGCGCCCGCCTGGAGCGCGAGGGCCTCGTCATCGAAAGCCCCTTCGGGAACCTCCGCCGCCCGGTGCCCACCCTTTCGGCGGAGGAGGCCGTGCCGGGCTGGGACCTGGTGCTGCTCGCCTGCAAGGCCTACGACCTGCCCTCCGCCATCGCCGCGATCCGCCCGGCGGTGGACGGGCGCACCGCCATCCTGCCGGTGCTGAACGGGCTCTCCCATCTCGACGCGCTGCGGCAGGCCTTCGGGCCGGGCGCGGTGCTCGGCGGTCTCGCCAAGATCCAGGCGACGCTCGCGCCCGACGGCACGGTGCGGCACCTGAACGACTGGCGCTACCTGACCTTCGGCGAGCTGGACGGGGCGATGAGCCCGCGCGTGCAGGCGCTGGCCGGGCTCTCCGCCCGCGCCCCCGGCCTGGTGGCGGAGGCGGTGCCCGACATCCTGCAGCGGATGTGGGAGAAGCTCGTCCACCTCGGCACCAGCGCCATCGGAACGGTGCTGCTGCGCGCCAATGTGGGGGAGATCGTGCGCGCCGGCGGCGCCCCCTTCCTGCACCGGGTGCTGGAGCGCAACGCCGCCATCGCCGCCGCCCACGGCCACGGGATGCCGGAGCGGTTCCTGGCGGAGTACCGCGCCCTCTTCGCCGACCCGGGCAGCGCCTACGCCACCTCCATGCTGCGCGACCTGGAGGCGGGGGGGCGGATCGAATCCGACCACATCCTGGGCTTCCTGCTCGACGCCGCGCGCCGCGCCGGGGTGCCGGCGGAGATCCACGAGGCCGCGCTGCTGCATGCCCGCGCCTACGAGGCCCGGCGCGACGCCGGGCGCTTGCCGGTAGCGCGCGGTTAGGCTTTTCCCGCCACCCTGGCGGCGAGGGATCTGGAGAAGGGGCCGCCATGTCGCTGCGGATCGAGGCGCTGTCGCACCGGACGCCCGCGGGCCGCGTGCTCGACCGCGTGTCGCTGGAAGCCGCGCCGGGCGAGTGCCTCGCCCTGCTCGGCCCGCCCGGCAGCGGCAGGGCGGCGCTGCTGCGCGTGCTGGCCGGGCTCGAGGAGGTGGAGAGCGGGCGCGTGCTGCTGGAAGGGCGGGACATCACCCGCCTGCCGCCCTCCCGGCGCGGCATCGGCTTCCTGTTCCGCCAGGACGCGGTGTTCGGCCACCCCACGGTGTTCGACGCGGTGGCGGCGGCGCTGCCGGAAGGGCCGGGGGGGCCGGAGGAGGCCGCCTTCCGCGTGCGGCAACTGCTCGACCTGGCCGGCCTCGGCCAGGATGGCGGCTGGATGCCGGCGATGCTGCCGCCGCCCCGGCGCCACCGGCTGGCGCTGGCGCGGGCGCTGGCCGCCGGGCCGCGCCTGCTGCTGGTGGGGTCGGGCTTCGGCGCCCGGACGCGCCCCCGCCGCTGGCTGAAGGAAGCGCAACGCCGCCTCGGCCTGACCATGCTCCTGGTCGCCACCGGCCCGGAGGAGGCGATGGCGCTCGGCGACCGTGTGGCGGTGATGCAGGCCGGCCGGATCGAGCAGGTGGCGCCGCCCGAGGGGCTGCGGCGCCGCCCGGCCAGCGTCTTCGTCGCGCGGGTGCTGGGCGCCGCGCCCGCCTTCCCCGAGGCGGAAGGACCGGCCGCGGCGCCCGGCCCGCTGCTGCCGGCCTCGGCGCTGGAAGTGGTGGAGGCCGGGGCGGGCACCCCGGCACGGGTGCTGAGCGCCATCCCCTTCGGCGGTACGCTGCGGCTGGAAGTGCAACTCCTCGCCGATGGCAGCCGGCTGGAGGCCGAGGCTCCGGCCGCGGCCGCGCCCCTGCCCCCCGGCAGCATCGTCGGCCTGCGCCTCCGCCCGGCGGGAAGCGGGTCCCCGGCCTGTTGATGAACCCTGCGCTGTCTGGTGTCTGATCAGGCGGCATCGGCCGGCCGGGAGGGAGGCGGGTCCGGCCTGCCACTGGCTGAGATTGGCGAAGACGGGGCGGATGGCGCTGCGGAAGCCGGCGAAGCTTTTGGAGGGTGGATGTTCCGGGGCGCCTTCTTGAAAGACCATCGCTTCCTGCCCGATGCGGCGGAGGCTTGGCACGCAGAGCGGCAGTTCCTCGGTGCGGAGGGGCGGGATCCAGGCTTGGCCCGGATGCGCGCCGGCGTGCCCCGCTGGCCGATGCAGGCCTCGTCTTGCCGCTGGATCTCGCGGCTTGCCGGCCGCCTCCGGTGGCAGGGCGGGCGGTCACGAGGGCGGCGAAAGGTGTCCGAGAGCCAGGGCAAACGGAAAACGCCCTACAGCGTCTTTTGACCTGAGGGGATCAGAGGGCTTTCGCGACGCGGAGCGGAGCTGGTTCGAGCTGTCTGTCGGGAGGGGGCCGACGGGCATGGCGAAGGCGTTGTCGGTCGATTTGCGGGAACGCGTGGTGGCGGCGATCGCTGCGGGCGCACCGTGCCGTGCGGCGGAGCGGTTCGGTGTCGGGGCGCCGAGCGCGATCCGCTGGCGGCCGCTGCACCGGCGGTCGGGTTCGGTGGCGCCGGGACCGCTCGGCGGTGACCGCCGCTTGGGACGCATCGAGGCGTATGCGCCATTGATCCTCGGCCTGCTGAAGCGCACGCCGGACATCACGCTCAGCGAGCTGCGCGCGGAACTGGCCGAGGCCGGCGTGCCGGTCAGCATTGGCTCGCTGTGGCGGTTCTTCGCGCGGCGGCGGATCACGCTGAAGAAAAGTCGGCGCACGCGGCCGAGCAGCGGCGCTCCGACATCCTGACGCGACGCCGGGAATGGTTCGAGGGGCAGCTCGATCTCGACCCGGACCGCCTGGTGTTCATCGACGAGACCTGGGCCTCGACGAACATAGCGTGCACCCGCGGCCAAGCGCCGCGCGGCGAGCGCCTGCGCCGCTATCGAGGCGGCCGGCGCGCGCCTGCTCTACCTGCCGCCCTGCAGCCCCGACTTCAATCCAATCGAGAACGCCTTAGCCAGACTCAAGGCCATGCTGCGCAAGGCCGCCGAACGTACTGTCGATGGCCTGTGGAACGCCATCGGCCACATCATCGGCGCCTTCGCGCCCGACGAATGCACCACCTACTTCGCCGCCACAAGCCCCTGGCCTTTTGATGCGCGAGCCTTTTCACCCGTTCAGGGGGACTTGTCTGAACGGGATCCGCTCCGGAACCGCGCGCATCTTTTCGGACGGCGCCGCCTGGAGGAAGCCCCCTGGCGCGGCGGTCAGACGGGCGGAAGGCCGCTCATGCCGTGGCGCGGCGGAACAGCCCCCAGGCCAGGGCCAGCAGTAGCGTGAAGGACAGGAGCAGGCCAAGGGAGGAAGGCTCGCTGACCGCGGTCAAGGGAGGCGTGGCGTGCCGCGACCCTCCCTCCTCCTGGCCGGAGGGCGGCCAGGACCCCGGCAGGGTGTCCGGCGGATCCCGGGGCATGGCCGCCTCGGCGAAGAGGAGGCCGGCCGGCACCAGGGGCTGCTCCGGGGCGGAGGAGGTCCAGCCCGCCCATTCCATGATGGCGCCGCCCGAGGCCTCTCCGGCGGCGCCCGGGACGGAGGGCGCAGCCTGCGGGCCGGCCGCCATCACCGGGGCGCCGCCCGCGGCAATAGGCGGCGCGGTCTGCACTGGCAGGACGGGCGCGGCGCCGGCGAGGCAGAACAGCCCGATGCGCACTGCGCGCCGCACCGCCACCCGCGCCGCGCTGCCACCCGCGGCGGAGGCGCCGGCGACGCGGCGGACAACCCGCGGCCGCACGGCGCGGCGCAGCCCTACCACGACCGGATACGGAAAGCACTTCACCAGCACCTGTCATCTCCCGCGCGGCCACGCCGGCACCTCCGGCCGAACGGGCCGCCACAGGAGATGGACCCGCCCTTTGTGCCGCCAGTGCATTATATCCGCATCGGCACGAAAATCAATACTGCGCAATGGTCTCTTTTTTTGTCCCGTCCTTCAGTCCGCCGGGCGCGGCGCCAGCACCTCCCGCTTGCCGACATGGTTGGCCGGGCCCACCACGCCGTCCTTCTCCATCTGCTCGATCAGCTTGGCGGCGCGGTTGTAGCCGATGTTCAGGTGGCGCTGGATGAAGGAAGTGGAGGCCTTGCCCTCGCGGGTGACAAGGGCCACCGCCTGGTCGTAGAGGGAGGCTTCGGCATCGGTGTTGCCGCCGAGCAGGCCGGGCGGGACGCCCGCCGCACCCTCCTCCTCCTCGGTTTCCGTCACCTCCTCGACATAGCTCGGCTCGCCCTGCTCGCGCAGGAACTCCACCACCCGCTCCACCTCGGCGTCGGAGACGAAGGGGCCATGCACGCGGGAGATGCGGCCGCCCCCCGCCATGTAGAGCATGTCGCCCTGGCCGAGGAGCTGTTCCGCCCCCTGCTCGCCGAGAATGGTGCGGCTGTCGATCTTCGACGTCACCTGGAAGGAGATCCGGGTCGGGAAATTGGCCTTGATGGTGCCGGTGATGACGTCCACCGAGGGCCGCTGCGTCGCCATGATGACGTGGATGCCCGCGGCGCGCGCCATCTGCGCGAGCCGCTGCACCGCCGCCTCGATCTCCTTGCCGGCGACGATCATCAGGTCGGCCATCTCGTCGATGACCACGACGATCATCGGCAGCGGCTCCAGCACCAGCGGCTGGTCCTCGAACACCGGGCGGCCGGTCTCGGGGTCGAAGCCGGTCTGCACGCGGCGCGTCAGCACCTCGCCGCGCTCCCGCGCCGCCGTCACCTTCTCGTTGTAGCCCGCGATGTTGCGCACGCCGAGCTGGCTCATCGCGCGGTAGCGGCGCTCCATCTCGCGCACCGTCCACTTCAGCGCCCCGATCGCCTTCGGCGGCTCGGTCACCACCGGCGCCAGCAGGTGCGGGATGCGGTCGTAGACCGACAATTCCAGCATCTTCGGGTCGATCATGATGAAGCGGCACTCCTCCGGCGAGAAGCGCCAGAGCAGCGACAGGATCATCGTGTTCACCGCCACCGACTTGCCCGAGCCGGTGGTGCCCGCGATCAGCAGGTGCGGCATGCGCGCGAGGTCGGCGATCACCGGCCCGCCGCCGATGTCCTTGCCGAGCGCCAGCGGCAGCCGGCCGGGGTGGCGCGCCCAGTCCTCGGAGGCGAACATCTCGCTCAGATAGACCATCTCGCGCCGCGCGTTGGGCAGCTCGATGCCGATCACGTTGCGCCCCGGCACGGTGGCGATGCGCACCGCCATCACGCTCATGGAGCGCGCGATGTCGTCGGCGAGGCCGATGACCCGCGCGCTCTTGGTGCCCGGCGCGGGCTCGAGCTCGTAGAGCGTGACCACGGGGCCGGGGCGGATCTCCACGATCCGGCCGCGCACGCCGTAATCCTCGAGCACCGTCTCGAGCATCCGGGCATTGGCCTGCAGCGCCTCCTCGCTCGGCCGGCCGGCGCGGGAGGCCGCCTTCGGCTCGGCGAGCAGGGAAAGGGGAGGCAGGCGCCAGGGCCCGTCGGCGAGGTCGAGGCGCGGCTGGCGCGCCGCGGCGCTCTTCCTGGGCGCGGCGGGGCGGGGGGCGACCCGCGGGGGGGCGGGCGGCGCCTCCTCCTCCGCGGTGGCGGGCGGGGCGGCCGGCGGCGGGCGGCGCCCGGCCGCCGCCTCGGCCGCGTGCAGCACGGCGGCGAGGTCCGCACCCGGCCCGGCCGGCCGGCGCGGCCGGCGGAAGCGGAACAGCCCGGCGAAGGGCGCGCCCAGCCGCCCGAGCAGCCCCGCCGCCCGCCGCGCCCCGGCCCCCGAGAGGCGGGCCGCCCCTCCCGCCGTGCGCCCCGCGGCGCGGCCGAGCCGCAGCCATTCCGCCGGCGACAGCGCCAGGGCCGCGGCGGAGAAGGCGAGCGCGGCGGCGGAGAGCGCCACCTGCCCGACCACCAGCCCGAAGGGGCCGAGCAGGGCGAGGGCGGTGCCGGTGACCGCCTCGGCGACGATCACCCCGCCCGCGCCGCCCGGCCCGGCGGGGCCGGCCATCCCCTCCGGCCAGGGCGGCAGGGTCAGGGAAGCGGCGAGCAGCGGCATGGCCAGCAGCAGCAGCGCCAGCCGCGCCGGGAACAGGCCGAGGCCGCGATGCGTCGCCAGCCGCCAGGCCCAGGCGAGCAGCGCGAGGCCCGGCAGG
Source organism: Crenalkalicoccus roseus (assembly GCF_004761865.1). GTDB lineage: Bacteria > Pseudomonadota > Alphaproteobacteria > Acetobacterales > Acetobacteraceae > Crenalkalicoccus > Crenalkalicoccus roseus. The sequence goes on from NZ_SJDM01000001.1 coordinate 51,840, forward strand.
TAGGCGGCCCAGCCCACCCCCTGCAGCAGCAGGTCGGACAGGTAGGCGCCGGCGAGGCCGGCGAGGTTGGCGGGCGCGCGCTCGGTGGCGGTGGAGAAGGAAGGGTCGGCCGGGTCGTGGCTGGCCAGCGCCAGGATCAGGCCGAGGCCGGCCAAGCCGCAGAGCAGGCCGAGCAGTTCGGAAAGGCGGCGGCGCAGCACCGCCGCCACGGCGGGGGAGGCGAAGCGGCGGACCCCTGCCGGGGAGCGGTCGGTGGCGGTGCGGGACATGCGACGGGACATGGCTCAGGCTGTGCCCGAGGTATACACGCGAAACGGCTGCCGCGCAGGGATTCTCGACCCGCATGGCGGCGCATTCCCGCACCGGGGCGCGGCGGTCCCGCGCCGCGCCCGCCTCCGTCAGAAGGTGCGGCTCAGGGTGAACACCACCCGGCCGTCGCAGAGGCGCTGCCCGCCCTCGGCGCGCAGCGCGACGGGGGCGCAGTCGCGCCGGCGGATGTCGGTGCCGTACCAGCCGACCGAGGCGGTGAGGCCGAGCACGATCTCGCGCTGCAGGCCGATGCCGTACCAGAGGTAGTCCGGCGTGCCGAAGGCGGCGTTGCGCTCGATCCACTGGTGGCCGAGGCGGCCGAAGACGGTGACCTCGAGGGGCAGGCTCACATCCACCCCGCCCTCGAGGTAGAGGGCGTTGCCGGAACGGCCGAAGAAATTGGGCGAATAGGCGAGGGCGGCGGAAAGCTTGGCGATGCCGGCCTCACGCGTGGCGCGCAGCATCACTTCCTGGTACTCGTTCCGCTGCCCGCCCGGCGCCTTGCTCTGGCCGGGATAGAGATAGGCGATGTAGCCGAGGTCGAGCTTCACCCCGGCCAGGGTGAAGCGGTAGCCGGCCAGGAGATCGAGCTCCTGCCGGGTGTCGTTCCAGGGATCGGCGAGGAATTTGGCGCTGCTGAGGAAGGCGCCGACATAGAGTCCGCTCGCGTGCTCGACGTCGAGCGTGCCCTGTACCGCCCAGGTGTTGCGGGTCTGGCTGATGCCGCGGAACAGGTAGTCGGAGGTGACGGCGGGCGTCAGCGTCACCGTCAGGCCGGCCCGCGGCACCTCGAAGGCCGCCGCCTCCGGGGCGGGGGCCAGCGCCGCGGCGGCGGCGGCGGCGGCGAGAGAGAGGGCGGGCAGGGCCGGGCGTGGAAGGGCGGGCATGTCGTTCCCCTGATGCGTGATCGGATGCGGCGCGGGCGGGGCCCGGCCCCCGCCCGCGGCGGCCTCAGGCCAGGCGCTCGCCGTGCTGCGTCACGTCGAGGCCCTCGCGCTCCTCCTCCTCGGCGACGCGCAGGCCGACGACGAGGTCGGTCAGCTTGAGGAGGACGAAGGTGGCGACGGCGGTGAAGGCGAACACGGCCGCCGTCGCGTAGAGCTGCAGCAGGAACTGGCCGAGCGACCCCGCCGTGCCGGGATCGGTCCCGGAGGCGGAGAGCGGGGCATAAGCGAAGATGCCGACCAGCAGGCTGCCGACGATGCCGCACACGCCGTGCACGCCGAAGGCGTCGAGGCTGTCGTCGTAGCCGCACATCTTCTTCAGCGCGGTCGCGCCCCAGAACCCGGCGAGGCCCCCGACCGCGCCGATGATCAGCGCCGGCATCGGCAGCACGAAGCCCGCCGCCGGGGTGATGGCGACGAGGCCCGAGATGGCGCCGGAGATGGCGCCGAGCACGCTCGGCTTGCCCTTGGTCGCCCACTCCGCGAACATCCAGGAGAGCGTGGCGGCGGCGGCGGCGATCTGCGTCACCAGCATGGCCATGGCGGCGCCCGCCCCGGCCTCCAGCGCCGAGCCGGCGTTGAAGCCGAACCAGCCGACCCACAGCATCGAGGCGCCGATGACGGCGAGGGTGAGGTTGTAGGGCGCCATGTTCTCGCTGCCATAGCCCGTGCGCCTGCCGAGCACGATGGCGGCGACCAGGCCGGCCACCCCGGCGTTGATGTGCACCACCGTGCCGCCCGCGAAGTCGAGCGCGCCGAGCGCATAGATCCAGCCGTTCGGGTGCCACACCCAGTGTGCCACCGGGGCGTAGACCAGCAGCGACCACAGCACGCAGAAGACGAGCAGCGCGCTGAACTTCATGCGGTCGGCGAAGGCCCCGGTGATCAGCGCCGGCGTGATGATCGCGAAGGTCATCTGGAACATCACGAACACCGATTCCGGGATGGTGGCCGGGTCCTCGCCCTCCATCATCACGAAGGGCTGGTCCCAGCGCTCCGCGAGGCCGGAGAGGAACAGGCGGGAGAGGTCGCCGATGAAGGCGTTGCCCGGTCCGAAGGCGAGGCTGTAGCCCGCCACCATCCACACGATCGAGACCAGGGCGCAGATGGTGAAGCTCTGCATCATGGTGGCGAGCACGTTCTTCTTGCGCACCATGCCGGCGTAGAACAGCGCCAGGCCGGGGATGGTCATCATCAGCACCAGCGCCGTGGCGGTCAGCATCCAGGCGGTGTCGCCGGCGCTGATGGCGGGCAGGGCGGCCGGCGCCGCCTCCTGCGCCATGGCGGGCAGGGCGGCGAGCGGCGTTGCCGCCGCCACCGCTGCGAGGCGAGCGGGTTTCCTCATGCGTATTGTCCCCTTTGCGTTGGCCCGAGGGCGTGAGGGCGCGCTCACAGCGCGGCCCGGTCGGTCTCGCCGGTGCGGATGCGCAGGGCGCGCTCCACGTCCAGCACGAAGATCTTGCCGTCGCCGATCTTCTCGGTGCGCGCGGCGCGGGCGATGGCCTCCACCACCCCGTCCACGAGTTCCGCGGGCACCACCACCTCGATCTTCACCTTGGGCAGGAAGCTCACCTGGTATTCCGCGCCCCGGTAGATCTCGGTCTGTCCCTTCTGGCGGCCGAAGCCCTTCACCTCGGTCACCGTCAGCCCCTGCACGCCGAGCGGGGTGAGCGCCTCGCGCACCTCGTCGAGCTTGAAGGGCTTGATGAACGCCATCACCAGCTTCATCGGACCCCCGATCCTCTCGTGTCCGGGAGGGTCTTTGCGAATCCCGTGCCACAATCGGTCTGCAGGAAGGTTCGTGCTGGCAGCCGCATAGATTCGCCTTAAAAATAGGCATTGCCTAGAAAGTAGGCATATGGATCGCGCCGCCACCGCCTGTGGACCAGCACCGCCGCCCCTGGCATGCAGCGCGGATGACGAGAACCCTCGAGGTCGCCGCCTGCATCGTCGGCGCCGGGCCGGTCGGCGCCACCCTCGCCGCCACCCTCGCCGCCGCGGACCTGCCGGTCGCGGTGGTGGACAGCGCCCCCCTGCCGCCCATGGAGCTGCCGGAATTCGACGGCCGCGCCTATGCCATCGCCCTCACCTCCAAGCGCCTGCTCGACGCCGCCGGGGTGTGGGAGCACCTGCCCGCGCCCCCCTGCCCGATCCTGGAGATCCGCGTCGCCGACGGCCGCCCGGGCGAGCCCGCCTCCCGCCTGCATCTCCACTGGCGGGCGGCGGAGGTCTCGGAGGAGCCCTTCGGCTACATGGTCGAGGCGCGCGCGCTCCGCGTGGCGCTGAACGCCCGTCTGCCGCGGATGGCGAACCTCGCCGTCTTCGCCCCCGCCCGCGCCGAGGCCGAGCGGCGCGCCGAGGGGGCGGTGGTGCGCCTCTCCACCGGGGAGGAGATCCGCGCCCGCCTGGTGGTCGCCGCCGAGGGGCGCAACAGCCCGCTGCGCCGCCAGGCCGGCATCCGCGCCGCCACCCTCGACTATCGCCAGATCGGCATGGTCGGCGCCTTCGCCCATGAGCGCCCGCACCGCAACGTGGCGCTGGAGCAGTTCCTGCCGAACGGGCCCTTCGCCCAGCTTCCGCTCTCCGGGCCAGGGGGCTTCGGCACCGCCACCCTGCCACACGCCTCCGCCTTCGTCTGGGCGGACCGGACCGAGATCGCGCAGCGCATGCTGGCGCTCCCCGACGTCGCCTTCGGGCGCGAGCTGCGCCGGCGCCTCGGCGAGCATCTGGGGGAGATCCGCCCGATCGGGCGGCGCTGGTCCTACCCGCTCTCGGCGCTTCACGTCTCGCGCTGGTGGGACACCCGCCTCGCGCTGGTGGGCGATGCGGCGCACGGCGTGCACCCGATCGCCGGCCAGGGGCTCAACCTCGGCTTCCGCGACGTCGCGGCGCTGGCCGAGGAGGTGATCGCCGCCTGGAACGGCGGCGGCGATCCCGGCGCGCCGGAGGTGCTGGCGCGCTACCAGGCGCGGCGGCGCGGCGACACGCTGCTGATGCTCTCCGGCATGCATGCGCTGGAGCGGCTGTTCGGCAACGACATCGCGCCGGTGCGCTGGGCGCGCCGCCTCGGCATCGCCGCGGTGGACCGGCTGCCGGGGCTCAAGCGCGCCTTCGCCCGGCAGGCGATGGGGCTGACGCCGGGGGTGACAGGGCTGCTGGCCGGGCAGAGGCTGCGCAGATGACCACCATCCACGTGGACGGCGATGCCTGCCCGGTGCGCGAGGAGGTGTTCCGCGTCGCCACCCGCCTCGACGTGCCGGTGGTGGTGGTCAGCAACGGCGCCCGTTCCGCCCGCCCGCCCGGCCTGCCGAAGGTGCGCCTGGTGGTCGTGGCCGAGGGCGCGGACGCGGCCGACGACTGGATCGCGGCGCGGATCGGCCGCGGCGATGTCTGCGTCACCGCCGACATCCCGCTCGCCGCCCGCTGCCTGGAGAAGGGCGCCCGCGCCCTCTCCCCGCGCGGCCGGCCCTGGACCCCGGACAACATCGGCGGCGCGCTGGCGGGGCGGGAGGTGGCGCGGGCGCTGCGCGAGGCCGGCGCCGCCACCGGCGGCCCGGCGCCGCTGACGCGGGCGGACCGCGCGCGCTTCCTCTCGGCGCTGGACGCGATGGTGCAGGCGGCGCGGCGGGATGCGGCGGCGCCGCCGCCCCGGCCCTGGGTGGCCTTCGAGTGAGGTCCGCCGGCGGGAGCCGGTTCCGCCCGGCCGCGCCCGCGGCAACGGTCCCGGCCCGTCGCCTGCGGAGCGAAAGCGTCGTGCTTCCGGCGTTTCCGCCCTCCGCGATCCGCTTCTACGCCCAGGGGTTGCGCGCGCCGCCGCGGGGCATGGCGGCGCGGGGCGGCGCGGCAGGCGGGGCCAGCGCCATCAGGCGGCGGATCCGCTCCTCGGTCGGGGGGTGGGTGGCGAACAGGCTGTCCAGCCGGAAGCCGGAGAGCGGGTTGACGATGAACAGGTGCGCCGTGGCCGGGTTGGCCTCCGCCGTCTCATTCACGATGCCGCGCTTGTAGTGCTCGAGCTTCTGCAGCGCGGAGGCGAGCCAGCGCGGGTCGCCGCAGATCTCCGCCCCCAGCCGGTCCGCCTCGTATTCGCGGGAGCGGCTGATCGCCATCTGCACCAGCATCGCCGCCAGCGGCCCCACGATCAGCAGCAGGATCAGCCCGATCGGGCCGAACGGGTTCTGCCGCCCGTCCGTACCGCGCCCGCCGAACAAAAAGCCGAACTGCGCCAGCATGCCGATCGCGCCCGCAAGCGTCGCGGTGATGGTCATGATCAGCGTGTCGCGGTTTTTGATGTGGGCGAGCTCGTGCGCCACCACGCCGGCCACCTCCTCCTCGGTCATCAGGTCGAGCAGGCCGGTGTTGAGCGCGACCGCGCCCTTCTCCGGGCTGCGGCCGGTGGCGAAGGCGTTGGGCTGCGCCTCGTGGATCACGTAGAGGGCGGGCATGGGCAGCCCGGCGCGGGAGGCCAGGGTCTGCACCATCTGGTAGAGCCGGGGCGCCCGCTCGGGCGCGATCGGCTCGGCGTTGTGCATGGACAGCACCACCCGGTCGCTGTTCCACCACGCCCAGAGGTTGGTGCCGCAGGCGAGCAGGAAGGCGATCACCATGCCCTGCTCGCCGCCGATGGCATAGCCGATGCCGACGAACAGCGCGGTGAGCACCGCCAGCAGCAGCGCGGTGCGGAAATAGCCTGACATCGCTCGCCGAACCTCCTCCTCGCCGCCTGCGCGGGGCTGGCGGGACGCCCCGCCGCATCCCCAGATGAGCGGCATGACCCAGAGCAGACAAGGGGCCGACGCGGCCGCCCTTCCCGATCCCGCCGGCGTGATGGCAGGCCAGGTGCCGATCTCGCCCAACGACCCCCCGCCCCCCGTGCCGCCCTCCCCGCCGGCGCCTCCCGGCCCCGACGAGCCCGACGCGCCGATCGAGGACCCGCCCGGCCCGGGCGCCCCGAGCCCTGACGAGCCCGACGCGCCGCCGGTGGGCGACCCGCCTTCCGCGCCGCCGGTGCGGATGGCGCCACGGGAGATCGGCGGCCCCGCCGGGCCGGAGCCGACCCGCTACGGCGACTGGGAGCGCAAGGGTCGCGTCAGCGACTTCTGACCTCGGGCCTTGCGGATCGTGGCCGCTCCGCCCCGGGACGCCGGCGGGCGCAGGGCGGCCCGCGCCGGTTGGCGATTCGTTCGCGCGACTCGGGCCAGGGATCTGGAATCGCACGGCCTGGCCGTCGGGGCGGCGGCGCGCCGGTTCCCTTTCCGTTCCTAGGGGGCGGCATGTCTTCCCGGCCGGGGAGGAGGTTCGCATCAACGCCCCGGACCCGCGATGCCGGGCGCGCGGCGGGGGCGCTGTCCGTGCCCTGCCTATTCCGGCTCGCCCTCGACCGGCATGTGCCCGCAGGCGCGGATGAAGATGGCGATGTCGCGCGCCGCCTCCTCCACCGCCGCCGCGTCGGTGCCCTTGGCGACCAGCACCACGCCGTTGCCCTGGGCGCGGTAGAAGGGGTAGCTGCCGATCTCGGTCTGCGGATACCGCGCCTGGATGTGCGCGAGGCCCTCGGCGATGCGCCCCTCGGCCAGGCCGTGCGCGTGCACGCTGCGCGCATGGACGGGGGCGCCGCCCTTCAGCTCGGGCGCCAGCGCCTCGAACATCGCCTGGCAGATGCGCGGCACCCCGGCCAGCACGTGCACGTTGCCGATGGTGAAGCCGGGTGCGATGGAGATGACGTTGGCGATCAGCCGGGCGCCGCGCGGCATGGTCGCCATGCGCTGCCGCGCCGCATTGAAGTCGCCCGGCGGGGTCATGGAGGCGTAGTGGCGCTGCAGCCTCTCCCACGCCTCCGGGTGCGGTTCCCAGGGCACGCCGAAGGCCTCGGCGACGCACTCGCTGGTGATGTCGTCATGGGTGGGGCCGATGCCGCCGGTGGTGAAGACGTGGTCGTAGCGGGCCCGCACCTCGTTGAGGGTGGCGACGATCACCTCCCGCACGTCCGGGATCACCCGCGCCTCGCGCAGCGGGATGCCGATCTCGCCGAGGCGCCGCGCCAGATAGGCGAGGTTGGCGTCCTGGGTGCGGCCCGAGAGGATCTCGTTGCCGATGATCAGCAGGCAGGCGGTCGGGTTCGCGCTCATGCGGCCTCCTCGCGGGCGGGCGGTGCCGTGCCCCGCCCGCCGCCCTCGCCGGCAAGGATAGCGCGCGGGCGGGGCGCGGCCAGCCTCAGCCCTGCCGCTCCTCCTCCGCCGCCTCCTCGCGGGCGCGCAGCGCGCGCTTCATCGGGTCCTCCCGCCCCAGCGCGCGCTCCTGGCGGAGGGCGTTCACCTCCGCCCCCGCCAGCACCGCGAGGGCGGTGAGGTAGAACCACAGCATCAGCACCACCGCGCCGCCGAGGGAGCCGTAGAACACCCCGAAGCCGCGCGCGTGGGAGACGTAGAGCGACAGCCCGGCGGAGGCGAGGAGCCAGAGCAGCGTCGCCGCCAGCGTGCCCCAGGAGGCCCAGAGGCGCTGCGGCCGCCTGCGGCTCGGCGCGTAGGTGTAGAGCGCGCCGATGCCGAGCGCGAAGAGCAGGATCAGGGCCGGCCAGCGCAGGAAGCCCACCGCCTCCGCCAGCCCCCCGCCGACGCGGCCGGCGAGCAGCGGCGGCAGCGCGATCAGCGCCAGGGAGAGGATCAGCAGCGCCAGCGCGGCGAGCGCGATCGCAACGGCCACCGCCTCGCGCCACAGCCAGCTCCGCCGCTCCGCCTCGTCATAGACGATGTTGAGGGCGGTCAGCAGCCCGCTCGCCGCGCGCTGCGCCGCCCACAGCACCACGGCGAGGTTCAGCGCGAGGCCGACGCCGAGGCCGAAGCCCTGGGGCACGGCGGTGACGAACTCCACCAGCAGCGCCACCGCGTCGTCGTCGGCGAGCAGCCGCTCCGCCCCCTCCTCCACCGGTCCGCGCAGCGCCTCGAGGTCGGCGACCATGCCCCAGAGCGCCGCCGCGGCGGCGAGCGCGGGCAGGACGCCGAACATGGCGTGGAAGGCCAGGGCGGCCGCGGCCGTCTGGGTGTGGTCGCTGAACACCTCGGCCAGGAATTCGCGCAGGGGCTGGCGCCGCCTCGCCCCCCTCTCCGGTTCGTCCGCCATGCGGCCCTCCCAACCACCCTGGCACTGGCGCGCAACGCCGCCGGGGCGGGCCGGATCAGAGGAAATCCCGCAGCATCGCCACCAGCGGCCGGTCGGCCGGCGGCATCGGGTAGTCGGCGAGCCGCTGCGGCCGCACCCAGGCGAGCGCTTGGCCCTCCACCGCGCGTACCGTCCCGCCCCAGCGGCGGCAGAGGTAGAGCGGCATCAGCAGGTGGAAGGCCTCGTGCCGGTGCGAGGCGAAGGTGAAGGGGGCGAGGCAGCTTTCCGACACGTCGATGTCGAGCTCCTCCTTCAGCTCGCGGATCAGCGCCGCCTCCGGCGTCTCGCCCGGCTGCACCTTGCCGCCGGGGAACTCCCACAGGCCCGCCAGCGGCTTGCCCTCCGGCCGGCGGGCCAGCAGCACCCGCCCCTCGGCATCCACCAGGGCGCAGGCGGCGACCAGCAGCACCGGCGGCCCCGCCCCCGCCGGCGCCTCCGCCGGCGGCGGGGGGGTGCCGGTCAGCTCCTCCCGCCCGCCGAGGAAGAGGCGCACCGGCATCGGCCCGCCGCGGGAGAGGTATTCCTGCACCCCCTCCCCCGCCTCGCGGAAGCCGAGGCGGCGCAGCACGGCGGCGGAGCGGTGGTTGTCCTGCAGCACGCTGGCGCGGATGCGCTCGATCGGGAGGTTGGCGAGGCCCCAGCGGGCGAGGCGGCCCGCCGCCTCCGGCGCCACGCCATGCCCCCAGTAGCGCCGGCCCACCCAGTAGCCGAGCTCCGCCTCCCGCGCCCCGCCCTCCCGGGCGCGGAGGAGGGTGAGGCCGACGCAGCCGATCAGCACCTCCTCCCCCCGCTCCTCGCCGACGATGGCGAGGTGCCAGGCCTCCCCGGCCGCGATCCGCGCCCAGGTCGAGGCGATCCACTCGCCGGCGAGTTCGCGCGGATAGGGGAAGGGCACGCGGGCGAGGGTCTTCGCCACCTCCCAGTCGTTCACCAGGCGGTGCAGCGCGGCCGCGTCCTCGGCGCGCAGCGGGCGCAGCGCCAGCCGCTCGGTCCTGAGCGGCGGGAAATCGGGCGGGGAGGCGGTCACGGGCGCGGCACCTCGGCGCGGCAGGGGCAGCGCATGGATGGGCAGCCGCCTCCGCCTGTCAACGCGCCGGCCCCGCTCCCGAAGCCGTGGGGTGAACCCGGGGGAGCCTCATGCGCTTAGGCGCCCGTCGTAACTGTTCTGAGGTTCGCATGTCCGCCATCCGCTTCCTGCTTCCCGCCCTCCTGGTGTTCGGCCTCGCCGCCTGCCAGCAGCCCGGCCCCGCCGAGCGCGCCGGGCGCTCCATAGACCGCGCCGCCGAGCAGGTGCGCGACACCGTGGACCCGCCCCGCGGCCCCGCCCAGCGCCTCGGCCGCGACATCGACCGCGCGACGCGCTGACCCGCGGCCGGCGGGGAGCGGCGCCGCGGGGGCCTGCGGCATGATCCCCGCCGCGGGATCATGCTTCGGGCCTTGGCCGGGCGACCTGTCACCGCCCCGGCGCTGCCGCCTCCGCGGATCGGGCGATCGCGTTGGGCGGCGGTTCACCGCTCCGGCGCTGCCGCCTCCGCGGATCGGGTGATCGCGTTGGGCGGCCGATTCACCGCTCCGGCGCTGCCGCCTCCGCGGATCGGGCGCCGGCGCCGCGCCCCCGCGCGGGGGCGGTGCGTGGCCGGTGCCGGGCACCCATGCGGCGCCGGTCGTTCCGCGCCGGCGCAATCCGCCCTATCGTCCCGCCGTGGCGGCCGTCCTTTCCCTGTGCCTGCCGATCTTCGCGGTCATCGGGCTCGGCTGGCTGGCCACGCGCGCGCGGCTGGTGCCGCCGGTGATGGTGGAGGCGGTCGGGGCCTTCGCCTTCCTCTTCGCCCTGCCGGCGCTGCTGCTGCGGCTGATCGCCGCGCAGCCGCTCGGCGAGATCTTCGATCCCCGCTTCTTCGCGGGCTATCTCGGCGCCTGCCTCCTCGTGTTCTTCGCGGTCATGGCGGCGGCGCTGCCCGCGGGGCGCGGCCGCCCCGCCGCCGCCGGACTCGGCGTGGCGGCGGCCTTCGGCAATGTCGGCTATCTCGGTCCGCCGCTGCTGCTCTCGCTGATGGGGGAGCGCGTCTCCGGCCCCCTCGCCATGGCGATCATGGCCGAGGTGACGGTGGTGCTGCTGCTGGGCGACCTGCTGATGGCGCGCCGCGCCGCCGGGGAGGGGCCGCTGCGCCGGGCGCTGCGGGCGCTCGCCGTGAACCCGGTGATCCTGGCGATCCTGCTCGGCGCCGCCCTCGGCGCGACGGGCACGGCGCTGCCGGAGCCGGCGGACCGCTTCCTCGGCTTCCTCGGCGCCGCGGCAGGGCCGACGGCGCTGTTCGCGCTCGGCGGCACGCTCGGACGGCTGCGCTTCCGGCGGCGGCTGCTGGCGCTGGCGGCGGCGGTCTCGGTGGCGAAGCTCGGCCTCTATCCGCTGCTGGCCTGGCTGGTGCTGGGCGGGCTGCTCGGCCTCGACCCGCTCTGGGTCGCCGCCGGCACGCTGCTGGCGGCGCTGCCGATCGCCAGCAACGCCTTCATCCTGGCGCAGCGCCACGAGGTGGGGACGGAGGAGGTCTCGGCGGCGGTGCTGCTCTCCACCGTCATGGCGGTGGCCTCCTTCCCGCTCATCGCCTGGCTGCTCGCGCGCTGAGGCGGGCCGCGCTTGCGGCCGCCCCTTTCCCTGTTCCACTGTGCCGCCACCGAGGACGGAGGACAGGACCATGGCGATCGGGCGGCGCGGACTGGGCATCGCGGCGGCGGGCGGGCTCGCCCTGCCGGCGCTGCTGGGCGGCGGGGCGCGGCGGGCCGCGGCGCAGCGCAACGCGGACACGCTGCGCGTGGTGTTCCGCGACGCCGTGCCGAACATCGACCCCTACTACAACAGCCAGCGCACCGGGCTGATCCTCGGCCACCAGGCGATGGACGGGCTGGTGCACCGCGACCCGGAGAGCTTCGACATCGTCCCCGCCCTGGCGACCGAATGGCGCTGGGTGGACGGCATGACGCTGGAGTTCGAGACCCGGCGGGGCGTGAAGTTCCACGACGGCAGCGAGTTCGGCCCGGACGACGTGGTCTACACGCTGAACACCGTCTCGAGCCCCGAGAGCCGGGTGGCGACGCCGAGCAACTACGCCTGGATCGAGAAAGCGGAGAAGACCGGAGAGCGCCGGGTGCGCGTGCACCTGAAACGGCCGACGCCCGCGGCCCTCGAATACCTCGCCCTGGTCACGCCGATCTGGCCGAGCCAGTACCGGGAGCGCGTGGGGCCCGAGGGCTTCTCCCGCGCCCCGGTCTCGACCGGCCCCTACCGCATCACGCGCGTGGATACCGCCTCCATCGTCGAGTACGAGCGCTTCGACGGCTACTACGAGGGCGGGCCGAAGGGCCGCCCGGCGATCCGCCGCATGACCGCGCGCTTCGTCCCCGACGCGGCGACGGAGCTGACCGAGCTGCTCTCCGGCCGGGTGGACTGGATCTGGAACATGAACCCGGACCAGATCGACAACGTGAACCGGATGCCGACGCTGCGCTCGGTGCGCCAGGAATCCATGCGCGTCGGCTACCTGCTGCCGGACGCCGCCGGGCGCAGCGGCGCCGACAACCCGATGACGAAGCTGAAGGTGCGGCAGGCGATCTTCCACGCCATAGACCGCCAGGCGATCGCCGAGCGGCTGGTCGGCGGCGGCTCCCGCGTGCCCGACACGCCCTGCTACCCGAGCCAGTTCGGCTGCGACGCCGAGGCGGCGGTGCGCTACGAGTACGACCCCGCCAAGGCGCGCCGGCTGCTGGCCGAGGCCGGTTACCCGAACGGCTTCGACGTGGAGCTGACCAGCTACGTGCAGCCGCGGCAGTGGTCGGAGGCGGTGCAGAACTACCTGCAGGCGGTCGGCATCCGCGCGCGGCTGAACCTGCTGCAGGTGGCGGCGCAGATCCAGCGCGCCTGGCGCGGCGAGCTGGCGCTGTCCATGGGAAGCTGGGGCAGCTACTCGGTCAACGACGTCTCGGCGATCCTGCCCAACTACTTCACCTTCGGGAACGACGACTATTCGCGCGACGAGGAGGTGAAGCGCCTGATCGAGGAGGGCGGGTCGAGCAACGACGAGGAGGTGCGCAGGCGCGCCTATTCCGCCGCGATCCGGCGGATCACCGAGCAGGCCTACTGGGTGCCACTGCACACCTACGTCAACACCTACGCCTTCTCCCGCCAGCTCGAATTCCAGCCCTGGCGGGACGAGCTGCCGCGCTTCTACCTGGCGCGCTGGCGCTGAGGGCGGGCTCGGGCGGGGGGCTCACGCCTCCTGCCGCAGCGCCTCGCGCGGGGCGGCGCCCGGCGCGGCGGGGTCGAGCAGGTGGCACTCCGCGAAGCCGCCCCCCGCCGCGGGCCAGGCGGCGGGCGCCTCCGCCGGGCAGCGGCCGAAGGCCTGCGGGCAGCGCGGATGGAAGCGGCAGCCGGGCGGGATGTTGGCCGGGTCGGGCAGGGTGTCGCCGAGGCCGACATCGGGCACGCCGAGGCCGGGCTCGGGCGTCAGCACGCTGGCGAGCAGCGCGCGCGTGTAGGGGTGGGCGGGGGCGCGGAACAGCGCCTCGGACTCGTTTCGCTCCACGATGCGGCCGAGATACATCACCGCCACCTCGCTCGCCACATGCTCCACCACCGCGAGGTTGTGGCTGATGAAGAGGTAGGTGAGGCCGAGGTCGCGCCGGAGTTCCGCCAGCAGGTTCAGGATCTGCGCCTGCACCGAGACGTCGAGCGCCGAGGTCGGCTCGTCGCAGACCACGATGCGCGGACGCAGCACCAGGGCGCGCGCGATCGCCACGCGCTGGCGCTGCCCGCCCGAGAGCTGCGCCGGGAAGCGCTCCCCCTGCTCCTGGCTGAGCCCGACGCGCTCCAGCATCTCGGCGACGCGGCGCGCGGCCTCGGCGGCCGGCACGCTGCCCTGGGCGACGAGCGGCATCGCCACGATGTCCTTCACCCGCCGCCTGGGATTGAGAGAGGCGAAGGGGTCCTGGAACACCGGCTGGATCAGCCGCGCGCGGGCACGGCGGTCCATCTCGGACAGGCGCCTGCCGTCCACCAGCACCTCGCCCTCGGTGGGCGGCAGCAGGCCGAGGATCAGGCGCGCGAGGGTGGACTTGCCGCAGCCGCTCTCCCCCACCACGCCGAGCACGCTGCCCGCCGGCACGGCGAAGGAGACGCCGTCCACCGCCACCACCTGGCGCGGCGGCGCGAACAGGCCCTGGCGCACGCGGAACACGCGGCGCAGGCCGCGCACCTCGATGGCGGCGGTCATGCCGCCCGCTCCCGCAGCGCCCAGTCGGGCGGCAGGGTGCAGAGGAATTCGTGCCCCGGCCCGGCCTCCTGGCGCGGCACCGCCTCGGCGCAGGCGGGGGCGGCGTGCGGGCAGCGGTCGCGGAAGGCGCAGCCGCGGAAGCCGGGCGGGATGCGCGGCACGACGCCGGGGATGCTGCCGAGCGGCTCGTCCCGCCGCACCTTGCCCGGCACCGGCACGCAGCGCAGCAGGCCGCGCGTGTAGGGGTGGCGGGGCGCGGCGAAGAGCTGCGCGGTCGGCGCGCTCTCCACCACCTCGCCGGCATACATCACGGAGACGCGGTCGGCGACGCGGGCGACGATGCCGAGATCATGCGTGATGAGCAGGATGCCGAGGCCCAGGTCGCGCTGCAGCCCGGCCAGCAGCCGCAGGATCTGCGCCTGCACGGTGACGTCGAGCGCGGTGGTCGGCTCGTCCGCCACCAAAAGCTCGGGGTCGCACATCAGCGCCATGGCGATCATCACCCGCTGGCGCAGCCCGCCCGAGAGCTGGTGCGGATACTGGCCGAGGCGCATCCCCGGTGCGGTGATGCCGACGCGCGCCAGCAGCTCCGCCGCCCGCTCCGCCGCCCGGGCGCGCGGCGCGCCGCGGTGGCGGCGCAGCACCTCCGTCATCTGCGAGCCGATGGTGTAGGCGGGGTTGAGGCTGGTCATCGGCTCCTGGAAGATCATCGCCATCCGGTCGCCGCGCAGGCGCGACATCTCCCGGTCCGAGAGGTGGCGGAGGTCCTGGCCGGCGAAGGAGAGCGCCTCCGCCTCCCGCCGCGCGCCGCGGGCGAGCAGGTTCATCACGGCGAGCGCGGTGACCGACTTGCCGCAGCCGCTCTCGCCCACCAGGCAGTGGGTCTCGCCCTTCTCGACCGAGAGCGAGGCGCCGCGCACCGCGGCGGTGCGGCCGCCGAAGGTGACGCGCAGGCCGCGGACCTCCAGCAGGCTCATCGCGCGTCCTGCGTGCCGAGCATGTCGCGCAGCCCGTCGCCCAGCAGGTTGATGCCGAAGACGAGGACGAACAGGGCGATGCCGGGGATCATGATCACCCAGGGGGAGAAGAACATGTAGTCCTTGGCCTCCGCGATCATCAGCCCCCAGGAGGGCAGCGGCGGCGGCACGCCGAGGCCGAGGAAGGACAGCGCCGCCTCCAGCAGGATGGCCAGCGCCATCTCCAGCGTCGCCACCACGGCGAGGTGGGTGGCGATGTTCGGCAGCACCTCCCGCCACAGGATGGCGGCGCGGGAGGCGCCGGCGCACCAGGCGGCGGCGACGTAGTCGAGGTTGCGCACCTGCATGGTGGTGGAGCGCGCCACCACCGCGAAGCGGTCCCACAGCAGCAGGCCGAGCACCAGGATCACCAGGGTGAAGCTGCTGCCCATCAGCCCGACCACGGCCAGCGCCACCAGCACCACCGGGATGGACAGGCGGCAGGTGATGACGAACAGCACCGCATCGTCCACCCGCCCGCCGAAGAACCCGCCGAGCACGCCGAGGGTGGTGCCGATCAGGCCCGAGGCGATGACGGTGGCGAGGCCGATCACCATGGAGATGCGCGCCCCGTAGACCAGCCGCGCCAGGTAGTCGCGCCCGAGCTGGTCGGTGCCGAGGGGGTGGGTCCAGCTTCCCCCCTCCATCCAGACCGGCACGGCAAGTCGGTTGCCGAGGTCCTGCGCGAAGGGGTCGTGCGGCACCAGGGAGGGGCCGAACACCGCGGCGAAGGCGACGAGCCCGACGATCAGCAGGCCGAGCGCGAGGCCGAGGGAGCGCAGCCAGCGCGGCGCGCCGCCCGCGGCGCCGGCCGGGACGAGGACGGCACCGCTCACGACGCGCGCAGCCTCGGGTCGAGGGCGGCGTTCAGCAGGTCGGCGAGCAGGGTGAGGCCGATGTAGATCAGCGCCAGCACCAGCACCACCGCCTGCACCACAGGGAAGTCGTTCTTGCTGATGCTCTCCCAGGCCAGGTAGCCGACGCCGTGCAGCGCGAACACCGTCTCGATCACGATCGAGCCGCCGAGCATGAAGCCGAGCTGCACCGCGGCGATCGAGACCACCGGGATCGCGGCGTTGCGCAGCGCGTGCTTGCCGAGGATGGAGAGGCGCGAGAGCCCCTTGGCGCGGGCGGTGCGGATGTAGTCCGAGGACAGCGCCTCGATCATGCCGCTGCGCGTCAGGCGCATCAGCGCCGGGATGGCGGAGAAGGCGAGCACGATCCCGGGCATCACGTAGTGCTCCCAGGAGCCGGTGCCCGAGATCGGCAGCCAGCCGAGCTGCAGGCCGAGCAGGATCATCAGCAGCAGGCCGAGCCAGAAGGAGGGCATGGCCTGGCCGACCAGCGCCACCAGCATCACGCCGCGGTCCACCCAGCTTCCCTCCCGCACCGCGGCCAGGATGCCGAGCGGGATCGAGACCAGGAGCGCGATGCCGAGCCCGACGAGGCCGAGCGTCAGCGTGATCGGCATGCGCTGCGCGATGAGGTCGGCGACGCGCTCGCGGAAGAAGTAGGAGGTGCCGAAATCGCCGACCGCGGCGCGGCCGACCCAGTCGAGATACTGCACCACCAGCGGCCGGTCGAGGCCGTAGGCGGCGCGGATCAGCGCCACGTCCTCCTGCGTCGCGTTGGGGCCGGCGATGGAGATGGCGAGATCGCCCGAGAGCCGCGTGAGCATGAAGCTCAGCGTCAGCACCGTCATCGCGACGAGGATCGCCACGGCGAGGCGGCGGAGGAGGAAGGTCAGCATGCGCGCGGGCCAGCCTAGAGCAGATCGCGGGGGGCTGGGAACCGGCCGGAGGCGCGGCCCCGCGCCCCGGGCGGGCGGCCACGGCCCGCGCGACGGCGGTCAGGCCAGCGCCGCCTCCGCCGCCGGCGCCCCGCCCTCCCGCTCCGCCAGCACGCGCGCGGCCGGCAGCGCGATGGCGCAGCAGAGCCCCTCCGGCTCCCAGCGCATCGTCACCTCGCCGCCGAGCTGGTGGCGGATCGTCGCCTCGACGACGCGGAAGCCGAAGCCCTGCCGGGCGGGCGGGCAGGCGGGCGGCCCCCCGCTCTCGCGCCAGAGCAGGTCGAGCCGGTCGAGGGCGGGGTCCAGCCGCCATTCCAGCGCCACCCGCCCCTCCGGCGCGGAAAGCGCGCCGTGCCGCAGGGCGTTCGTCGCCAGCTCGTGCAGCACCATGGCGAGCGGCTGCACGGCCGGCGCGGCCAGGGACAGCGCCGGCCCCTCCAGCCGCACCCTCGCGCCGGGGCAGGAGGCGAGCTCGCGCTCGGCCACCGCGCGCAGCTCCGCCCCGGTCCAGCCCGTGGCCGCGAGCAGCGTGTGCACCCGCGACAGCGCCGCCACCCGCCCCTCCACCGAGGCGATGAAGGCGGCCGGCGCGTCGCGCCGGGCCAGGCGCAGCACCGACTGCACCACGGCCAGCGCGTTCTTGGCGCGGTGGTCCACCTCGCGCGCGAGCAGGGCGCGGCGCCGCTCGGCCTCCCGCCGCTCGGTGACGTCCTGGGCGACGCCGGCGATGCGCAGCACCCGCCCGCTCGCGTGGTCGCGCTCGATCGGCGCGCCATGGGAGGCGATCCAGGCCCAGCCCCCCGGCGGGACGCGGCGGCGCACCCGGAACTCGCAGGCGAAGAGCGCCGCCTCGCCGCGCGCCACCGCCTCGAAGCGCGCCGCCACCCCGGCCCGGTCTTCGGGGTGGATGTTGGCCAGCCAGTCCTCGAGGCCGAACCCCTCGGGGGGCGGGGCGAGGATCGCCTCGTCCTCGCGGCCGTGGCGGCGGCCGCGGCCGGTGGGCAGGTCGAACTCCCAGGTGCTCAGCCGCGCCGCCTCCACCGCCAGGCGCAGGCGCTGCTCGCGCTCGGCCAGCGCCTGCGCGGCGCGGCGGCGCTCGTCCACGTCCTCGACCACGCCGACCCATTCGGCCGGCGCCCCGCCGGCCCCGGGCACCGGCACGCCGCGCGCGCGCACCCAGCTCCAGCCGCCGCGCACGGTGCGCACGCGGTATTCCAGATCCACCGGCCGGCCGGCGGCACGGGCCTCGGCCCAGGCGGCGATGGCGGCGGGGCGGTCCTCCGGGTGCAGCATGGCGAGCCAGCCATCGCCAACCAGCGCCCCGGCCGGCTGGCCGGTCAGCTCGGTCCAGCCCTCGGCCTCGCGGATCGCCCCGGAGGCGTCGCCGCGCCACAGCACCAGCGCCCCGGCCTCGGCCAGGGCGCGGTAGCGGCGCTCCTCCTCCGCCAGCCGGGCGATCGCCTGGTCCCGCTCCGCCAGCGCGGCGGCGAGCCGCTCGCCGAGCGCCGCCGCCTCCTCCAGGGCGGGCGCGGGCCCGTCGCCGCGCTCGGCCACGGCGAGGACGCCGAGGCGGTCGAATTCCCGCCGGATCCGTCCCGCCAGCAGCAGGGCGGCGCCGGCGCCGGCCAGCAGCATCAGGGCGGAGGCGATGGCGACCCAGCCGAGCGGGGCGTGCGGGCGGTGCGCCGCCCCGGCGAGCGGCAGCAGCACGACCTGGCCGCCGCGCGGCGCGCGGGCGAAGGCCAGGGCGGCGCCGGCGTGGCGGATCAGGCCCTCCTCTCCCGGACCGGGGCGCGGGAGGGGCGGCGGCGGGGCGCCGGGCAGGGCGGCGAGGAGGGCGCCGTGGCGGTCCAGCAGGGCGGCCCATGCTGCCCCGGCACCCCTCGCGCCGTCCTCCAGCGCGGCGAGGAGGCGCCGCTGCGGCAGCGTGGCGAG
Source organism: Crenalkalicoccus roseus (assembly GCF_004761865.1). Classification (GTDB taxonomy): domain Bacteria; phylum Pseudomonadota; class Alphaproteobacteria; order Acetobacterales; family Acetobacteraceae; genus Crenalkalicoccus; species Crenalkalicoccus roseus. The sequence continues at coordinate 70,255 of NZ_SJDM01000001.1, forward strand.
GAGGGCGCGGCCCGGCCGGAGTCCCGCCCGCTCCTCGTCCAGCGGCACCAGGATCTCCGCCCCCGGCTCCCCCCCGCCCTCCGCGGGCAGGAGCGGCGCCCCGTCCGGGCCGACCAGGCGGAGGGCGACGCCGCCAAGCGCCGCCGCCAGGGCGTGCATCTCGGCGGCGAAGGCCGCGTGGTCCTCCCGGCGCAGCGCGGCGGAGCCGGCGAGGGCGCGCAGCCCGGCCTCGATGCGGGCGAACTCGCCCTCCACCAGCAGCGCCGTCAGCCGCGCCTTGCCGAGCGCCTGCTCCTCCAGCCGTGCGCGGTATGCCTCCTGCGCCTGCCGGACCGCCCCCGCGGCGAGGAGGGAGAGGGGCAGGGCGATGGCTGCGGCCAGCAGGACGAGCCAGGTGCGGAGACTACCGGAAGGCTTTGCGGGCCGGGGCATCTGCACGTATCAGTAGATATATCTCAGTATAGCACTCGTATATCGTGCGTCAGCCTGACCTTCGCACACTTATTGCGAAAGAGTCATTAAAATCACGAATACGTGAACATACTTCGTCGCGGCAGCCCCCGGCCCGGCCACGTCAAGCCGGGATCCGCCGCCTGCGCCGGGCGCTTACAAGGCCCGCCCCCGCGGCGGAACCACGCGAACGGAGGCAGGCATGGTCCGGCTGCTGCGCAACCTCATTCTGCTCCGCGGCCTGTACGGGCTCTGGCGCCGCGCCCGGAGGCGGTAGGCAGGGCGGAGGGGTCGCCCGAGGCGCCTTCCCTTCGCCCCGGCTCGCGGGAATGCCCCGCGGCGTGATCCGCCCCGGAGCGGATCCCGCGCCGGTGGCCTCGCCTGAATGGGTGAAGAGGCTCGCACCTCCGAAGGCTGGAACCTTCGCCGCGAACGGGGGCGAACGGAAAACGCCCTGGAGCAGATCGCCGACGGCCGGAAACGGCTCTAGCCCGCCTCGGCCAGCGGGTGGTGCGCCTCCACCAGCGCACGCAGCCGCTCCTCGAGCACACGGGTGTAGATCTGGGTGGTCGCGATGTCGGCGTGGCCGAGCAGGATCTGCAGGCTGCGCAGGTCCGCGCCACGCGCCAGCAGGTGGCTGGCGAAGGAATGGCGCAGCGCATGCGGGCTGACGCGCTCGGGTGCGAGGCCGGCGGCGCGCGCCGCATCCTTCAGCAGCAGGCCGAGGCCCTGGCGGGTCATGTGGCCGGAGGCGCCGCGTGCGGGGAACAGCCAGCGCGGCCGCTCCTCCCCGCCCCTGCGGCGGCGGTCCGACAGCGCCGCGCGGGCCGCCGCCGCCGCCTCCCGTGCACGGCGCGAGATCGGCACCAGGCGCTCCCGCCCGCCCTTGCCGCGCACCGCGATCATCGGCTCCTCCGGCCGCAGCGCCGCGGCGGGCAGCGCCACCAGCTCGCTCGCCCGGAGGCCGCTGCAATAGAGCAGCTCCAGCGCCGCGACGGCGAGCGGGCCGCGATGGCCGGGCAGGCGCGCGGCGCCGGCGAGCAGCGCCTCCACCTCCGCCTCCGACAGCGCCCGGGGCAGGGCGGGCGGCGGGCGGGGGCCTTCCAGCAGGGCGGTCGGGTCCTCCGCTCGCACCCCCTCGCGCACCAGGAAGCGGAAGAATTGCCGCAGCGCGGAGAGCCGCCGCGCCGCCGTGCGCGGCTTCAGCCCGAGATCGGAAAGCCGCCCGAGATAGGCCGAGAGCGTCTCCGCGCCGGCCGCCACCGCGCCGCCCCGCGGCGCGGCGAAGGCGGCGAAGTCCTCGAGGTCGGCGCGGTAGGCGGCGAGCGTGTTCGGCGCCGCGCCGCGCTCCGCCGCCAGCATCTCGAGGAAGGCCTCGAGGTGCCGCTCTGCCGCCGCCTCCCGGCGTCCTGCCTGGCCCGGGCCGCCTGCGCCCGCCCGCGCGCGCCGCAACGGGGCTAACGCGTCTGGAACCGGTCGCTCGGCAGCACGCGCTCCACCGGCGTCGGCGTCACGGAAGGCGGGAAGGCGCCGACGGCGAGCAGCGCGACCGCGACCAGTCCCAGCAGGGCCGCGGCGGCAAGGACGACGGGGCGGCGGAACATCGGGGCGGGGCTCCCTCGCGCACGGGCGGCGGTGTGCTACCCTCCGTTCCCGTGTCACGCAACACCGCACAGGCCCCGCAGGCCGCCGGCAGCGGAACGGTTCCCGCCGCGGCGGAAGGGCCGCTCGCCGGCCGCAGCATCGTGCTCGTCGGCATGCCCGGCGCCGGCAAGTCCTCGATCGGGCGGCGCCTCGCGCTGCGCCTCGGCCTGCCCTTCCTCGACGCCGACCAGGAGATCGAGGCCGCCGCCGGCCTGCCCATCACCGAGATCTTCGCCCGCTACGGGGAGCCGCATTTCCGCGACGGCGAGCGCCGCGTCATCGCCCGCCTGCTCGCCGGTCCGCCGGTGGTGCTCGCCACCGGCGGCGGCGCCTTCGCCGACGCCGCGACGCGCGCCGCCATCCGCCGCAGCGGGGCGGTGACGGTCTGGCTGAAATGCCGCATGTCCACCCTGCTGCGCCGCGTCGCGGGGCGGGACCACCGGCCGATGTTCCTCAACGCCGATCCCGCCGCGGTGCTGGAGCGGCTGATGCGCACCCGCCACCCCTGCTACGCCGAGGCCGACATCGTGATCGCCTGCACCGACGAGAGCCCCGAGGGCACCACCCGCCGCGTGCAGGAGGCGCTCGCCGCCTGGCGCCCGCCCGCGCGCCTGCCCGTCCCCCTCGGCGAGCGCGGCTACGAGGTGGTGGTGGGCGAGGGGCTGCTGGCGCGCGCCGGCGGACTGCTCGCCCCCGTGCTGCCGGCGCGCCGCGCCGTCATCGTCACCGACGCGGCGGTGGCGCCGCTGCACCTGCCCGCGCTGCGCGCCGGGCTGGAGGAGGCGGGCTTCGCCATCCCCGCCTGCATCGCCGTCCCGCCCGGGGAGGCCAGCAAGGGCTTCGCCACGCTGCAGCGCGTGCTGGAGGAGATGCTGGCGGCGGGGGTGGAGCGGCGCACCGCCGTCGTCGCGCTGGGCGGGGGCGTGGTGGGCGACCTCGCCGGCTTCGCCGCCGCGGTGGCGCTGCGCGGCCTGCCCTTCGTGCAGGTGCCGACCACGCTGCTCGCCCAGGTGGATTCCAGCGTCGGCGGCAAGACGGGCGTGAACCTCGCCGCCGGGAAGAACCTGGTCGGCGCCTTCCACCAGCCGCGCATGGTGCTGGCCGACACCGCGACCCTCGCCACCCTGCCGCCGCGCGAGCTGCGCGCCGGCTACGCCGAGGTGGCGAAGCACGGCCTCCTTGCCGGCGAGGCGTTCTGGGCCTGGTGCGAGGCGCGGGGGGAGGCGCTGATCGGGGGCGACCGCGAGGCGCTGGCCCATGCGGTGCTGGAGAGCTGCCGCCTCAAGGCCGGCATCGTCGCCGCCGACGAGCGCGAGGAGAGCGCCGAGGGCGGGCGCGCCCTGCTCAACCTTGGCCACACCTTCGCCCACGCGCTGGAGGCGGAGTGCGGCTATTCCGGCGCGCTGCTGCACGGGGAGGCGGTGGCGGTGGGCCTTGGCCTCGCCGCCGCGCTCTCCGCGCGCCTCGGCCATTGCAGCCAGGAATGGCCGGGGCGCGTGATGGCGCATCTCGCCGCCTGCGGCCTGCCGGCGCGGCTCGGCGAGCTGGGGCGCGCATTCTCCGCCGCCGCGCTGCTCGCGCGCATGCGCAGGGACAAGAAGGTGCGCGACGGAAGCCTGCGCTTCGTGCTGCTGCGCGGCCCCGGCGAGGCCTTCACCGCCGCCGACGTGCCGGAGGAGGCGGTGGCGGCGCTGCTCCGCGAGGAGGGCTGCGCGGCCTGACGAGGGCGGCCGGCTCGCCGCTCCGGCGCGCCCGGCCGTCTCCGGCCCTGTGCGATCCGCCCTATCGCTGGCGCGGCGGGAAGCAGTGCTCCGGCCCGGGGAAGCGCCCCGTGCGCACATCCGCCGCGTAGGCCGCCGCCGCCTCGCCGATCGGCGCGGCGAGGTCGGCGTAGCGCTTCACGAAGCGCGGGGTGAAGTCGCGGAACAGCCCGAGCACGTCCTCGGTGACCAGGATCTGACCGTCGCAGGCGGCGGAGGCGCCGATGCCGATGGTCGGCACCGGGACCGCCGCGGTGATCCGCGCCGCCACCGGCTCCACCGTGCCCTCCAGCACCAGGGCGAAGGCGCCCGCCTCGGCCACCGCCGCGGCATCGGCCTGCACGCGCGCCGCCTCGTCCTCGGTGCGGCCGGTGGCACGGAAGCCGCCGGCGGCGTTCACCGCCTGCGGCATCAGCCCGACATGGCCGCAGACCGGGATGCCGCGCTCGACCAGGAAGCGGATGGTCGGCGCCATCTCGGCCCCGCCTTCCAGCTTCACGCCGTTCGCGCCGGTCTCGGCCAGCACGCGCGCGGCGTTGCGGAAGGCCTGCTCCGGGCTCTCCTGGTAGGTGCCGAAGGGCAGGTCCACGATGACGCAGGCGGTCTCCGCCCCGCGCACCACCGCGGCGCCGTGCGCGATCATCATCTCGAGCGTCACCGGCAGCGTGCTGCCGAGGCCGTAGACCACCATGCCGAGGGAATCGCCCACCAGCAGCAGGTCCACATGCGGGTCGAGCAGCCGCGCCATGGGCGTGGTGTAGGCGGTGAGGCAGACCAGCTTCTCGCCGCCCTTGCGGGCGCGGATCGCGGGGATGCCGCGCCTCCTGCGCGGGGATGTGTTCATGCGCTCCCTCTCCGGCCATGGGGCGGCGCGCAGCCAAGCGCCGGCGCGGCGGCGGGTCAACCGCCCGCACGGCCAGCGGCCGGATGGATCAGGGCAGCTCCGCCATCCGCCGCTCCACCATGCCGCGCCAGGGCGCGTCGGGCGGCGCGTCGGCGAGCAGGGCGCGCCAGGTGGCGCGGGCCACCTCCGGCCGCCCCGCCTGCGCCTCGGCAAGGCCGGTGAGGAAGCGCAGGCCGATGTGCTGCGGCGCGCGCGGCAGCGCCCCGGCCAGGAAGCGCGCCGCCTCCTCCTCCCGTCCGTCCTCGAGCAGCACCTGGGCGAGCTGGGCGGCGAGGTCGGCGTCGAAGCCCGCCGCCAGCGCCTGGCGGTAGGCCGCCGCCGCCGCCTCCAGCCGGCCGCGCGAGCGCTCGGCGTTGCCGAGCAGCACGTAGCCCCGCCGCGCCGTCTCGCCCATGGGGTCGAGCTGGGCGAGGCGGTCGCGCAGCGTGGCGAGCAGCGCCTCGTCGCGCTCGATCACCTCCTGGCGCGCCGCGAAGGTGGCGGAGGGCAGCGCGGGCGCGCCCCCCGCCAGGTAGAGGCCGAGCGCGGCGGCCGGCACCGCCACCACCGCCGCCAGGAGGGCGAGCCGCACCCCGCGCTCGCGCGTCGGGGCGGCGATGGTGATGCGCTCCTCCGGCGCGGCGAGCAGGCGGCGCTGCACCTCCAGCACCGCGGCGCGGTGCGCCGCCTCCTCGAGCCGCCCCTCGGCGCGCTCGCGGTCGAGCTCGGCGAGCTGCGCGCGGTAGAGGGCGAGGTCCGCCTCGCGCCGCCCGCGCGCCGGCGGCGGGCGGAGCATGGCGAGGCCGAGCGGCAACAGCGCCGCCGCGGCGAGCAGCGCGATCAGCAGCCAGGTCACGCCGCGCGCTCCCCGTCGCGCTCCGCCGCCCGCAGGCGCGCGCGCTCGGCCTCGCTCAGCTCGGGCGCGGCGAGCGCGGCCTCCGCCGCCTGGCGGCGGCGCATCGCCAGGATCAGCAGCGCGCCGCCGCCAAGCGCCAGCGCCGGCGTCGCCCAGAGCAGCGCGGTGGCGGCGGTGAGCCGCGGGCGCAGCAGCACGAAGTCGCCGTAGCGGTCGTGGACGAAGCGCATCACCTCGGCATTGGACTGCCCCGCCGCCACCTGCTCGCGCACGATGCGGCGGAGGTCGCGGGCGAGCGGCGCGTCGCTGTCCTCGATCGACTGGTTCTGGCAGACGAGGCAGCGCAGCTCGCGCCCGATCGCCTGGGCGCGCGCCTCGAGCGCCGGGTCGCGCAGCCGCTCCGCCGGGTCGCCGACGGCGGCGGGCGCGGGCGGGGCGGCGAGCAGGGCGGCGCCGAGCGCGAGGGCGGGGACGAGGCGGCGGATCATGCGTGGCGCCTCAGCAGCGGCTCGAGGTCGTGGCGCAGCACCTCCTCCGTCAGCGGCCCGGCCCAGCGCCAGCGGATGATGCCCTCGCGGTCGAGCAGGTAGGTCTCCGGCACGCCGTAGAGGCCCCATTCGATCGCCACCCGCCCCGGCTCGTCCACGCCGAGCCGGTCGTAGGGGTTGCCGTGCCGGCGCAGGAAGGCGAGGGAATCCGCGGGCCGGTCCTTGTAGGAGACGCCGTGCACCGGCACGCCCTGGCGCGAGAGGCGCATCAGCATCGGGTGCTCCACCACGCAGGGCAGGCACCAGGAGGCGAAGAAGTTCACCAGCACCGGCCGCCCCGGCGCGCGCAGGTCGGCCGCCGCCAGCCCCGGCCGGCCGCTGCCCTCGAGCGGGGGCAGGACGAAGTCCGGCACCGGCCGGCCGATCAGCGCCGAGGGCACGCCGCGCGGGTCGTAGTCGCCGGTGCGCAGCCCGCGCAGCATGCCGAGGAAGCCGAGCCCCGCCGCGGCGGCGAGGCCGAGCGGCGCCAGCAGCAGGGCGCGCCGGCGCCAGGGGTTCCGCGGCGGCGCCTCGGGCGGGGCGGTGCCGCCGCCGCGCTCCATCCCCTCGGGCAGGCGCGCGCTCATGCCGGGGCCTGCCCGCGGGCGAGCTTCGCCGCCGGCGCCGAGACGCGCATCCGCCGGTCGGAGAGCGAGATGCCGCCGCCGAGCGCCATGATCGCCGCGCCAAGCCAGATCCAGGGCGCGAGCGGGTTGTGGTGCAGCCGCACCACCGCCCCGCCGTCGCGCTCCTCGCCGAGCACGGCGTAGAGGTCCACCAGCCAGTTGGTGTGGATGGAGGCCTCCGTCGTCACCATCCGCCCGACGGGGAAGTTGCGCCGCTCCGGCCGCAGCACCGTCACCTCTCGCCCGTCGCGGGTGACGGTGAGGGTGGCGCGGCGGGCGGTCCAGTTGGGGCCGGTCACATCCTCGACCCCCTCCAGGCGGTAGGTGTAGCCGGCGAGCGTCGCCGCATCGCCCGGGCGCATCAGGGTGAGCTTCTCCTGCGCCAGCCCCATGCCGGCGAGGCCGAGGATGGTGACGCCCACCCCCGCATGCGCCACCGCCGCGCCCCAGGCGGCGCGCGGCAGCCCCCGCGCCCGCGCCCAGGCGGCGCGCGGGCGGGAGAACAGGGCGATGCGGTCGGCGATGTCCGTCGCCGCGGCCAGGATCAGCCAGGCGCCGGCGGCGAAGCCGAGCGCCGGCAGCACCCGCCAGCCCGAGAGGGCGAGGGCGAGCAGCAGCGCCGCCATTCCGCCCAGCGCCGCCCACCACAGCCGCTGCAGCACCGGCCACAGCCGCGCCCGCTTCCAGGGCAGCATCGGCCCGACCCCCATGGCGGCGAGGAGCGGCACCACCAGCGGGAAGGTCGCCATGTTGAAGAAGGGCGGGCCGACCGAGATCTTCTGCCCGAGCAGCAGGTCGGCGAACATCGGATACAGCGTGCCGACCAGCACCACCGCCGCGATCGAGCAGAGCAGCAGGTTGTTCAGCACCAGCCCCCCCTCCCGCGAGAGGGGGGCGAACACGCCCGTCGGCGCCATCGCCGCCGCCCGCCAGGCGAACAGGGCGAAGCCGCCGCCCACATAGGCCATCATCAGCAGCAGGATGAAGACGCCGCGATCCGGGTCGTTGGCGAAGGCGTGCACGCTGTTCAGCACGCCCGAGCGCACCAGGAAGGTGCCGAGCAGCGACAGGCCGAAGGCGAGGAGCGCGAGGAACACCGTCCAGGTCTTCAGCGCCTCGCGCTTCTCGACCACGATGGCGGAGTGCAGCAGCGCCGCGCCGGCCAGCCAGGGCAGCAGCGAGGCGTTCTCCACCGGATCCCAGAACCAGTAGCCGCCCCAGCCGAGCTCGTAATAGGCCCACCAGGAGCCGAGCGCGATGCCGAGGGTGAGGAAGGCCCAGGCCGCCAGCGCCCAGGGCCGGACCCAGCGCCCCCAGGCCGCGTCCACCCGCCCCTCGATCAGCGCGGCGATGGCGAAGGCGTAGGTGACGGCGTAGCCGACATAGCCGAGGTAGAGCAGCGGCGGGTGGAAGGCGAGGCCGGGGTCCTGCAGGATCGGGTTCAGCCCCTGCCCGTCGAGCGGCGGCGGCCAGACCCGCTCGAAGGGGTTGGAGGTGCCGAGGGTGAAGGCGAGGAAGCCCACCGTCACCAGCCCCAGCACCGCCAGCACCCGCGCCTGCAGCCGCGAGGGCAGGTCGCGCCCGAACAGCGCCACCGCGCCGCCGCACAGCGCCAGGATGAACACCCACAGCACCAGCGAGCCCTCGTGGTTGCCCCAGGTGCCGGTGAGCTTGTAGAGCATCGGCTTCGCGGAGTGGCTGTTCTGCACGACGTTCATCACCGTCGTGTCGTTGACCGCGAAGCTCCACATCAGGCAGCCGAGCGAGACCGCCACCGCGAGCAGCACGCCGGCGGCGAGCGGCGGTGCTGCGGCCATCAGCCGCGCCTCGCCGCGCTGCGCGCCCCACAGCCCGAACACGGCCTGCGCCGCCGAGAGGGCGAGGGCGAGGGCGAGGGCGAAATGCCCGAGTTCGGGGATCATGCGGCCACCCCGCGGGGCGGGGCGGCGGCCGGGCTGCGCCGGGACATGGCGGTGCGCCTCCGTCTGTCGGTGCCGCCGGTCAGGAGCCGTCGCGCCCCGGCATGCGGGCCGGGTCGAGCCGGTTCCAGCTTCCGGCCGGCGGGGCGGCCCCCTGGGCGGGGTCCCAGTGGCCGGCGCGCTTCAGCGCGTCGGCCACCTCGGGGGGCATATAGGTCTCGTCGTGGCGCGCAAGCACCTCGCTCGCGCGGAACAGCCCGTCCGGGCCGAGCCGGCCGAGCGTGACCACCCCCTGTCCCTCGCGGAACAGGTCCGGCAGCACGCCGGTGTAGGTCACCTCGATGGTGTGCGCCCCGTCGGTGACGCGAAAGCGCGCCGCCGGGCGGCCATCCGGGGCGGTCGTGCGCTCGAGGCTGCCGGCCTCGACCAGCCCGCCGAGGCGGAAGGCGCGCTCCGGCGCCGGCGCGCCCTGCGCCACCACGTCCGAGGGCGAGAGGAAGAACACCAGGTTGTCCTGGAAGGCCGTGAGGGTCAGCGCGGTGGCGCTGCCGAGGCCGAGGCCGCAGAGCAGCAGCACCCACAGGCGGCGGCGCTTGCGGCTCATGCGCCGCCTCCGCCGCGCCGCGCGCGGGGGTCGAGCAGCGCCAGCCGCCGCCGCGCCGCGCGGTGGCGCCGCGCCGCGCCGAGCCCGAGGGCGAGGAAGGCGGCGAGGACGAGCGCGTAGCTCGCCGCCACATGCATCCAGTGCAGGGTCATCCGACGCTCCCGGCCATCCGGTCCCCGGTGGGCATCTCCGCCCGCCGCGCCGCCGCCACCTGCAGCGCCCGCACCCGCCGCTCCATCACCGCCGCGCGGGTGCGCGCCAGCACCACCGCGGCGAAGGCGAGGGTGAAGCCGAGGGCGCAGACCAGCAGCGGGTAGAGGATGTCCACGTGCAGCGCCGGCGCATTGAGCCGCGTCAAGCTCGCCGGCTGGTGCAGGGTGTTCCACCAGTCCACAGAGAATTTCACCACCGGCAGATTCACCACCCCGATCAGCGCCAGGATCGCGCCCATGCGCGCCCCGCGTTCCGCGTCGTCGAAGGCGCGCACTAGGGCGGCGTGTCCGAGCCAGAGGAAGAACAGCACCAGCACGCTGGTCAGCCGCGCGTCCCACACCCACCAAGTGCCCCACATCGGCTTGCCCCACAGGCTGCCGGTGGCGAGGCAGAGCGCGGTGACGGTGGCGCCGACCGGGGAGAGTTCCCGGCAGAACAGGTCGGCCAGCGGATGGCGCCAGACCAGGGCGGTGGCCGAACCGATGGCGAGCGCCAGGTAGCCGCCCATCGCCAGCCAGGCCATCGGCACATGGACGTAGAGGATGCGCACCGTCTCCCCCTGCTGCCAGTCCGGCGGGGAGAACAGCAGCGCCCAGGGCAGGCCGATGGCGAGCGCGAGCAGCGCCGCCCCCGTCAGCCAGGGCAGGACGCGGCCGGACAGCCGCAGGAAGCGGCCCGGATTGGCGAAGCGGTGCAGGGAGCCGCGCCCCGCGGGGGGGCGGGCCTCCGCCGCGAGGGGGCTGGCGTGGTCCACGGCGCCTGACTTAAGGGCTGGGCGCGGATTGTTGAAGCGCCGCCGGCGCCGCCGGCGCGCCGTTCCGCGGACGGAGGGGGGTAGATGCGCTTCTGGCTGGTGAAGAGCGAACCGGAGGCCTTCTCGTGGGAGGAGCAGGTGCGCAACGGCACCGAGCCCTGGACCGGGGTGCGCAACGCCCAGGCGGCCGGCCACCTGAAGGCCATGCGCCTCGGCGACCGCGCCTTCTTCTACCATTCCAACACCGGCCGCGAGATCGTCGGGGTGGTGGAGGTGGCGCGCGAGGCCTATCCGGACCCCACCGACCCGTCCGGGCGCTGGGTCGCGGTGGACCTGCGCACGCTCGGGCCGATGCCGCGCCCGGTGCCGCTCGCCGCCATGAAGGCGGCGCCGGAGCTGGCCGGGCTGGCGCTGATCCGCCAGCCGCGCCTTTCCGTGATGCCGGTGGACGCGGCGCAGTGGGACATCCTGTGCCGCATGGGCGGCTGGGAAGGGGGGTGAGGCGATGCTGCTGGAAGGCTCCTGCCACTGCGGCGCGGTGCGGTTCCGGCTGCGCTCCGCCCACCCCTATCCCTACCAGCGCTGCTACTGCTCGATCTGCCGCAAGACCCAGGGCGGGGGCGGCTATGCCGTCAACCTCGGCGGCGAGGCGGCGAGCCTGCGCGTCAGGGGCAGGCGGCATGTGCGCGTCTATCACGCGAAGCTGCGCGGGGCGGAGGGAGCGCGGGCCCGCCGCAGCCCCGCCGGGCGGCATTTCTGCGGCGAGTGCGGCAGCGCGCTGTGGCTGTGGGACCCGCGCTGGCCGGAGCTGGTGCACCCCTTCGCCTCGGCGATCGACACCCCCCTGCCGGCGCCGCCCGAGCGCACGCACATTCTGCTCGGCTCGAAGGCGCCCTGGGTGGAGGTGGCGGCGGGCCCGCGCGACCGGTGCTACCGCGGCTACCCGCGGGAGAGCATCGCCGAATGGCACGAGAGGCTGGGGCTCGCCGATGCCGGCTGAGGCGGAGGAGCGGGTTCTCTGCCGCGTCGAGGACATCCCGGAGGGCGGCGCCCGCGGCTTTCCCGCCGCCGCGGGCGGCTTCACCGGCCTGTTCGCGGTGAAGAAGGAGGGGCGGATCCGCGTCTACGTGAACTCCTGCCCGCACATCGGCCTGCCGCTGGAGCCGCTGCCGGACCGGTTCCTGGACGCGAAGCGGCAGATGATCCTCTGCTCCGCCCATGGCGCGCGCTTCCGCATCGAGGACGGGGTCTGCGTCAGCGGCCCCTGCCTGGGGGAGGCGCTGGAGGCGGTGCCGGTGCGGATCGAGGACGGGCGGGTGCTGGTCCCGGCGGAGGCGGGGCTGTAGCGGGCGGCGGCCTTCGCGACCTGCGGCGCCGGCGCGCCGGCCGTTGACGCGGCGCAAGGCGGCGTGGGCAAACTCGGGACAGTCACGCCCGCCTTCTGGGAGGAACCCGGCCCATGCCCGATGACGCCCTGATCCCCGTGAAGCCCGAGATCGCCGCCAAGGCCCATGTGGACGCCGAGAGGCGGCGCGCCATGGTCGAGGCGGCCGAGAGGGACCCCGAGGGCTTCTGGCGCCAGGAGATGCGGCGCATCGCCTGGATGCAGGAGCCGACGAAGATCAGGAACGTGGATTTCGGCGGCGAGGTCTCGATCCGCTGGTTCGAGGACGGGGTGCTGAACGCCTCCGTCTCCTGCCTCGACCGCCACCTGGCGGCGCGGGGCGACCAGGTGGCGATCCTCTGGGAGGGCGACGACCCCCACATGGACGCCAGGGTCACCTACCGCGACCTGCACGCCCGCGTCTGCCGTCTCGGCAACGCGCTGCGCCGGCTGGGGGTGCGCAAGGGCGACCGGGTGTGCATCTACCTGCCGATGATCGTCGAGGCGGCGGTGGCGATGCTCGCCTGCGCGCGCATTGGCGCCATCCACTCCGTCGTCTTCGGCGGCTTCTCGCCGGACAGCCTGGCCTCGCGCATCCAGGATTCCGAGTGCAGCGTGCTGATCACCGCCGACGAGGGGCGGCGCGGCGGGCGCACCGTGCCGCTGAAGGCCAACGCCGACGAGGCGCTGGCCGGCTGCCCCTCGGTGCGGCACGTGGTGGTGGTGCGCAACACCGGCGCCAGCGTGCCGATGCGCGCCGGGCGCGACCACTGGTACGAGGAGATCACCGCCAACGAGCCCGCCGAGTGCGAGCCGGAGCGCATGGGCGCCGAGGACCCGCTGTTCATCCTCTACACCTCGGGCAGCACCGGCAAGCCGAAGGGCGTGCTGCACACCACCGGCGGCTACATGGTGTGGGCCGCCTTCACGCACGAGCTGGTGTTCGACTACCAGCCGGGCGAGATCTACTGGTGCACCGCCGATGTCGGCTGGGTGACCGGCCACACCTACATCGTCTACGGCCCGCTCGCCAACGGCGCCACCACGCTGATGTTCGAGGGCGTGCCCAATTACCCGGGCGTGGACCGCTTCTGGCAGGTGGTGGACAAGCACCGGGTCAACATCTTCTACACCGCGCCCACCGCGATCCGCGCCCTGATGCGCGAGGGCGAGGCGCCGGTGAAGAAGCACAGCCGCAGGTCGCTGCGCATCCTCGGCTCGGTCGGCGAGCCGATCAACCCCGAGGCCTGGCTCTGGTACTACCGCGTGGTCGGGGAGGAGCGCTGCCCGGTCGTGGACACCTGGTGGCAGACCGAGACGGGCGGCATCCTGATCTCGCCCCTGCCGGGCGCGGTGGACCTCAAGCCCGGCTCCGCCACCCTGCCGCTGCCCGGCGTGAAGCCGGCGCTGGTGGACAACGACGGCACCCTGCTGGAGGGCGCGGCGGAGGGCAACCTGGTGCTGCTCGACTCCTGGCCGGGGCAGATGCGCACCATCTTCCGCGACCATCCGCGCTTCGGGCAGACCTACTTCTCCACCTTCAAGGGCATGTACTTCACCGGCGACGGCGCGCGCCGCGACGCCGACGGCTACTACTGGATCACCGGCCGGGTGGACGACGTGATCAACGTCTCCGGCCACCGCATGGGCACGGCGGAGATCGAGAGCGCGCTGGTCGCCCACCCGAAGGTCGCCGAGGCCGCCGTGGTCGGCATGCCGCACGAGCTGAAGGGCCAGGGCATCTACTGCTACGTCACGCTGAAGGCGGGCGTCGAGCCCTCGGAGGCGCTGCGCAAGGAGCTGATCGCCTGGGTGCGCAAGGAGATCGGCCCGATCGCCACGCCGGACGCGATCCAGTGGGCGCCGGGCCTGCCCAAGACCCGCTCGGGCAAGATCATGCGCCGCATCCTGCGCAAGATCGCGGCGAACGAGACCGACAGCCTCGGCGACACCTCGACGCTGGCCGACCCGGCGGTGGTGGAGGACCTGGTGGCGAACCGCGTCCGCTAGCGCGCGGTCCTCGCGGGACGGGGGCGGGCGGTGGCGGTCCCGGCCCGCAAGCCCCTGATGGCGCAGGGCCCGATCTGTCCGCTATGAGACAGACCGGGGCCGCGCCGGCATGGCAATCTTCCGTCGCACGGAATGGCCGGCAGCCTCCCCTTCCCTCCTGCCGGCGTCTGCCCGGGGGAGAGAGGATCGCATGAACGGGGACCATGAGCCCGCGCGTGCCGCCATGGCGATGGGCCGGCCGCGCTGCGGCAACCGGCTGCTCGACACGCTGTCGGACGCCGATTTCGCGCGGATCGAGCGCCACCTCGAGCCCATGGAGCTGCCCCCCGGTCGGGTGCTGTTCGAGCCGGGCGACGACGTCACCCATGCCTGCTTCCCCTGCGACGGTGCCGCGGTCGCGCTGGTGGCCGTGATGACGGACGGGCGCAGCGCCGAGACCGCGGTGATCGGCTGCGAGGGCGCAGTCGGCGTCATCATCAGCGCCGGCGACAAGCCGGCCTTCACCCGCGCCGTGGTGCAGATGCCGGGCAGCGGCCTGCGCCTCGAGGCCGCGCGGATCGAGCAGCTCAAGCTCGAGTCGCCGCGCGCGCGCGACCTGATCAGCCGCTACGCCGACGCGCTGCTGGCCCAGGTGCTGCAGTCCGTCGCCTGCAACGCGCTGCACCCGGTGGAGGCGCGCGCCTGCCGCTGGCTGCTGAGCCTGCAGGACCGTGCCGGCACCGCCGAGTTGCCGCTCACCCAGGAGCGCCTGGCGGAGCTGCTCGGCGTGCGGCGCACCACGGTGACGCGGGTGATCGCCGATCTGGAGGCGGCAGGGATCATAGACCACAGCCGCGGCCGGGTGCGGGTGGCCAGCCGCGCCAGACTCGAGCGCAACGCCTGCGAATGCTACCGCACCGTGCGCGACCACTTCATGCGCGTCGCGCCGGGCCTCTACCCGGAGCCGCAGGCAACTGCGGATGACGCGGACGTGAAGGCGCGCGGCCCATGAAGTGTCGCAAAGGGCACAAACCTCTCGGAAACGGGATACTAGCATCGCCGGTCGAACAAGCCCGGTGCGGTTCACCTGCGTGCTGTCCTCCCCGCGTCCCTTGACCCCCCTTCCGCCATGGCCGGGAGACGCCGGGCGGACCGGCATCGGCTTGCTGCTGCGCGAGCCCGGCGGCACCGTCCTTGCCTGGAGCGCGGGCTGCGAGCGCCTCTTCGGCATCCCCGCCGCGGCGGCCATCGGCCGCCCGGCCCGGGCGCTGCTCGGCGCCGCCCCGCCCGCATCGGTGGAGGAGGCCGAGGCGGTGCTGCGGCGGGAGGGCCACTGGTCGGGCGAGCTTGCGCTGCGCCTGCCCGATGGCCGGGTGCGGCGGGTCGCCGCCTGCTGGCTGCTGCACGCGCCGGACAAGGGGGCGCCGCTGGTGCTGGAGGCGGCCCTGCCCCTTCCCGGCGAGGGCCGGCCTGCCCTCGACAGGCTGGAGGCGGTCGCCGGCTTCGGCACCTGGGAGCTCGATCTCGCGCTTGGCGGCGCCTGGCTCAGCCCCGGCTGCCGCGCGCTGCACGGCCTGCCGGCGGAGGGCGAGCCCCCGGCCCCGCGCGCCTGGCTCGCGCTGCTGCATCCGCAGGACCGCGCGCCGGTGCTGCGCGCGGCGCGAACCGCGCTGCGCGGCGGCGGGGCGCTGCGCTGCCGCTTCCGCCTGCGCCCGCCCGGCCAGGCGGAGCGGTGGGTGGAGGCGCGCGGCGGCTGCCCCGGCCCGCGGCGGCTGCTCGGCATCCTGCTCGACATCACGGCACAGAAGACGGAGGAGGAGCGCACGGCGCTGGTGATGCGCGAGGTCGGCCACCGCGCCCGCAACGCGCTCGCCTCCGTGCAGGCCCTGCTGCGCCTGACGCGGGCCGAGACGCCGCGTGCCTATGCCCGCGCGCTGGAGGGGCGCGTCGCCGCGCTCGGCCGCGCCCATGCGCTGCTGGCCAATGAGAGCTGGTCGGGCGCGGCGCTGCGCGACGTGCTGGAGGCCGAGTTCGCCCCCTATATTGCCGACGCCCCGGCGCGCCTGGCGATGGAAGGCCCGACGGTGGCGCTGGAGGCGGGGACGGTGCAGCCGCTCTCCATGGCGGTGCACGAGCTGGTCACCAACGCCGCCAAGCACGGCGCCCTGTCCAGGCCCGAGGGCCGGGTGCGGCTGAGCTGGCAGGTCGGCGCGGAGGGGCTGCGCCTCGCCTGGCTGGAGCGCGGCGGCCCGCCCCTGCCGGGCCCTCCGCCCCGCCGCGGCTTCGGCTCCAGCCTGCTGAGGAGCCTGGTCGAGGTGCAGCTCGGCGGCTCGGCCAGCCTGCGCTGGGAGCGCGAGGGCCTGGCCTGCGAGATCCTGCTGCCCCGCCGCGCCCTGGCGCCCTGATGCCGGCGGCACCGGTCTTCGACTGATGAAGGCGCGCGGGGCGCGCCTCGAGGCTGCGGCGCAACGCGGCCCATGCCGCGTGCTGCCCGGATGCGCCGGGCCGCCGGCATCACGCCGCGTCGCTGAAGGCGGGCCTGCGCCCCGCCGCCACGGCGTCGAGCAGGGCGAGCTGGCGCGGCAGGCAGACCCGGTGCAGGTCGAAGCGCTCCTCCGCCGTCCGCCGCGCCGCCCGGCGCAGCGGCGCCATCGCCGCCGGCTCCGCGAGCGCCCGCGCCACCGCCCCGGCCAGCTCCGCGGAGGAGAAGAAGTCCACCAGCAGCCCGTTGCGCCCGTGCTCGATCACCTCCTCGATCGGCGGGGTGCGGGAGCCGATGACGAGGCAGCCGCAGGCCATCGCCTCGATCACCGACCAGGAGAGGACGAAGGGATAGGTCAGGTACACATGCGCCGAGGAGAGGCTCAGCAGCGACAGCAGCCGGGCATGGGGCACCTTCCCGGTGAAGTGCAGGCGCGCCCGGTCCAGCCTCTCCCCCAGCTCGGCGAGCATCACCTCGCGCCAGGTGCCCCCCTCGGGCGGCTTGGCGCCGTAATGCGGCTCGTCGCCGCCCACCACCACCACCTGCGCCCGCGGGCGACGGGCCATGATCTCCGGCAGGGCGCGCATGAAGACGTGGAAGCCGCGATAGGGCTCTAGGCCGCGCGCGACGAAGGTGACCACCTCGTCGTCGGGGCCGAGGACGCGGCCGTCCGGCAGGGTGAAGCGCGCCTCGGGCTGGCGGCGGATCGCCGCGGTGTCCACGCCCTCATGCACGACGGAGAGCCGCGCCCGCGCCCAGTCCGGGAAGCGGCTGGCCTGCCACCGCGTCGGCGTCTGCCCCCAATCCGCCTGCTCGAGGGAGAGGAGGTGGGTGGCGTTCATGGTGCGCACCCGGCAGGCATCGTCGATCGGCACCGGGCCGGGCGGCTCGAAGCCGACATCGGCGCCAGCGGCGCGGTAGTAGAACTCGAAATAGTAGAGCAGCCGCGCCTCCGGCCAGACGTCGCGCAGGTAGAGCCCCTCGCCCCAGCCGGGGTGGCAGCAGACCAGGTCGGGGACGAAGCCCCGCTCCTTCAGCGCCAGCGCGGCGCGGGCCACCTGCTGGCCGCGGAACACCGCCGCCTCGAAGCGGCGGACATAGCGGTGGATCTCCCGGCTGCCCTCGGGCGGAGCCTTGTAGCGCACATGCTGCACGCCGGGCAGCGCCTCGCCCGGATTCTCGCCGAGCCCGACCACCTGCACGCCCCTGCGCCGTGCCAGGGCGGGCGCGACGTGCCGGTACTGCGCCGGGAAGTTCTGATGGACGAAGAGCACCCGCATGCGCAGCCAGCTCCCTTCCGCCGCGCGGCCGGGCTTCCTGATGCCTGATCCTGACCTACGATGCAATTGCCAAGCGAGAGTACCCGCTCCGGTTGATAATCCGGGGCTCCGCGCACAAGCGCGCCAGGGGTGGAACGCAATGGCGCCAGGCGCTTTCGTCGCCGGTGATGCAACTGGTCGTCGAACCCACCGACTGGGCCATCCTCTCGAACCTGCTCCGCCGGGCGGAGCAGGAGGGCTGGCGCATCGCCTTTCGGGGCGATGGCATCGAGATCACCAGCCCCCGCGCGGGCGGCGGCGTGCTGGCCCTGCCCGCGGCGCTGCTGCGGCATGCCCGTGCCGAGGGGTGGCATGTGTGCCGCAAGCCCTGCGCCATGGCGCTGCGCCACCCGGCGGTGCGGCAGGCGGTGCATCTGAGGCTCGGCAGCCCGGACGGGACCTGAGAGAAGCGGCATCGCCGGAGCGGCGATCGGCACCCGGCAAGGGGCGGAAGCGTGGTCCTCCGCCGCGGCGGATCATGCCCCAGCCCCTCAGGAGGGCTCGCCCCGCGCCGGGGTGTCCGGCGCGGGGGCCGCGTACGCGAGCAGCGCCGGGCCACGGGGCGGGGGCGGCGCGCCGGGCTCCGCCCCGCCCGGCGGCGCGCGGCCGCGGGCCGCCCCGCCGCTTGGGAAGCGGACCCAGGCCCGCAGCCCCTCGGGGGCGAAGGCCAGCCGCACCTCCGCGCCCGTGCCGAGATCGGAGGCAAGGCCGCGTTCCAGGAGGCGCATGCCGAAGCCGCGCCGGTCCGGTCGGGGCGGGCGCACCGGCGGGCCGCCGCTCTCCCGCCATTCCATCTCCGTCCGGCCATCCGGGCCGCACCGCCAGCGCAGCTCCACCCGGCCCTCCTGGTTCGACAGCGCGCCGTACTTCACGGCGTTGGTCGCCAGCTCGTGCAGCGCCAGCACCACGGCCTGCGCCTGGGAAGGGCGGAGCAGGACGCCCCTGGGCCCCTCGATGCCGAGGCGCGCCGGCATGGTCTCGAGCCAGGGCGCCAGGGCGGCGCGCACCACGGCCGCGAGGTCGGTCGGCTCCCAGGCATGGGCGGTCAGCAGGTCGTGCGCGCGGGCGAGGGCGAGCAGCCGCGCCTCCAGCTCGGCGCTCAGCCGCGCCGGGTCCGCCGCGGACTGGCGCAGGGTGACGAGCGCGATGGCCTGCACCGTGGCCAGCATGTTCTTCACGCGGTGATTGAGCTCCCGCATCAGGAGCTCGCGCGCGCGCTCCGCCCGCACCCGCTCGGTCACGTCCTGCAGCACGATGCTGATGCCGGTGATGCGCTGCTCGCCGTCGAGGGCGGGGTGGCAGCTCGCCAGGAAGTGGCGCTCGTTGCGCAGCGCCCCCGGCGCCTCCGCGGAGAGCGGCAGTTCGATCACCGGCTGCCCGGTGCCGATCACCTCGCGCAGCGCCTCCTCCAGCGCCTCGGCGATCGCCGCCGGCAGCACCTCGGCGGGACGGCGGCGCAGGTGCTCCTGCGCCCTGATGCCGGTGACGCTGGCGAATTTCGCGTTCACCGAGATGAAGCGCAGCTCCCTGTCGGTCAGCGCCAGGCCCACCGGGATGGTGTCGTGCAGCCGCCGGGCCTCGGCCAAGCCGTGCAGCGCCGCGGCCTCGCTCGTCTCCGCCGCGCGGCGCGCCGCTTCCGCGGCGAGCAGGGCCTGCTCGAGCCTCCGCCACGGCCGCCGCCGCAGCGCCAGCCAGGCGGCGAGGGCGGCGAGCGCCGCCATGCCGGCGGAGACGAGGAGGACCGGCAGGGCACCCGCGGGCGCCGGGGCGGGAGGGGGCGGGCGGGTGATCGCCACCTGCCAGCCGGGCAGGGTCTGCAGCGGGCTCGTCGCGTGCAGGAGGGGCGCGGCGGCCCAGGCCTCCCGCCCGGCCGGCGGTCCGGCGGCGCCCTCCCGGGCGACGACCCTGCCCCCCGCCCCGAGGATCGCCGCCGATCCGCCCTCCGCCGCCGCGCCGCCGAGCAGCCGCACCAGGGCCTCCGGCGGGAGCCGGCTGGCGATGACGGCGACGACCCTGTCCTCGCGTCGCACCGGCACGGCGAGGGAGACGCCGCCCGCCACCGCCTCGCCCGCCGTGGCACGCCCGGAGTCCAGCGTCTGCAGCGCCACCGGGGCGTCGTCGAGGCCGGGCAGGGGGGTGCCGAAGGCGACAGCGGTGTTGGCGAGCTGGGCGAGGGAGGTGTCGGCCACGGCGACCGGCGCGTTGAGCACCGAGGCCACCGCCCGGGCCTGCTGATCGAGCGCCCGCAGATCCCCGGCCGGCTGGTCGAGCGCCGGGGAGGCCGCGAGGGCGGCGAGCAGGGAGAGGCGGCGCTCCACCTCCGCATCCGCCGCCAGGGCGAGGCCGCGCGCCTCGGCGGCCAGCGCCTCGGCCTGCGCCGGGCGATCCGTCCCGCCCGGCACCAGCGGGGCGAGGAGGAGAAGAGTGCCAAGACCCGCCACCGCCGCGCTGAGGAAGAGGACCAGGCCCGTAATGAGGAGGGTCCTGGCCGAAGGAGCGGGGCCGGGCGGGGTACGTCGCGGCTGCATTCCCAGCGGGTCCGTGTTATCCCGGGCCGGTCCATGCGGCCTGGGCGTGCTTGACGCAACGGGCGATGTCGGGTCGGCTCTTCAATCCATGGTCATGATTCGCACCATCCTGGCTGCAGCGGCCCTGTCCCTCCTGGCGGCCTGCGAGGCGCCCTCCGAGCTCCGCCCCGGCTCGCCATCGCCGGCGACGGCCCGGGCGACGCGTCCGCCCGCCCCGCCGCCCGCGGCGCGGCCGCCCGCCGCCCCTGCCCCGCGCGAGGCGCGCGGTGGCCGCCCCGCCCCGCCGCCCGCCGAGGCGGCGGAGGGCACCGCCTACCGGGTGGTGGCCGACGGCACCGTGGGCTGCGCCGACCCCCAGGCCCTGCGCGTCCTCCGCCAGCTTCGCGGCACCGAGGGTGCCGGGCCGCGGCTGCTCGCCCAGGCGCACCGCGACGGGCGGTGCATGACCGTCTTCCAGGGCAGCACCTGGACCGCCGAGGCGACCGAGGGCGACCTGATCCGCCTGCGCCTGGCCGAAGGCGGGGCGGAGGGCCAGCCGATCGCACTCTACTTCCTGCGCGACGAGGTGCGTCCGCGCTGAGGCGGGCGGCCCGCGCTACAGGTTGATGCCGGCGACGTTCTCCGGCCGCGCCTCGACCTCGCCGCGCTCGACGCGCTTCACCGCCTCGACCAGCGCCGCATTGGCGGGGGCGGGCAGGCCCGCCCGCGCGCCCTCGCGGACGATGTGGCCGTTGAGGAAATCGATCTCGGTGCGCCGGCCCTTCCGCATGTCCTGGCCCATGGAGGGGCGCTGCAGGTCGCTGCGCTTCCCGGCGTTCGCGGTGGCGAGAATCGTCCCCTCGGCCATGTCGAGCGCGGCGGCATCGCCCTCTCCCGCGCGGGCCAGCACCTCGGGCGGGATGCGCTGGATCGCCTCCAGGCTGTAGCCGAGCGCCTGGCCGATCCGCACCCCCTCGGCGCCGACACGGATGGCGAAGCGGCGCAGGCGCGCGTCGCGGTCGCAGTCGTTGCCGGACAGCCCCGTGGCGGCGCTGATGCCGTTGCGCATGGCGTTGACGCAGAGCTTGGTCCAGCGCTCGCCCCAGAGGTTGGTCGTCACCTTCACCGTGTCGATGCCGCCGAGCATCGCGCCGAGGCGCTCGGCGCGCGGGGTGACGCGGCCATGCACCTCCCCCACCCCGAACACCGCCTGCCCGCCGAGGCCGCCGAGCGGCACGGTGCGGCGGATGCGCCCGGGCTCGTGCAGCTCCACCGAAAGGGTCGCGGCGATCATACCGACGGTGCGGCCCCAGCCGACGATGCCCGCGATCGTCTCCTCGTTGATGCCGTTCTGCAGGGAGACGACGAAGCCGGTCTCGCTCAAATAAGGCGCGATCAGGTGCGTCGCCCAGGGCGTGTCGTAGGACTTCACAGAGACGAAGGCGATGTCCACCGGCCGCTGCTTCGCGATCCCCTGCACCTCCGTCACGTGCATCGCCGGCACCTCGACGGTGACGTTCTCCGCCTCCGTCAGGCCGGAGAGGGCGAGGCCCCGGGCGCGGATCGCCTCCACATGCGCCGGCCAGGCATCCACCAGCGTCACGTCGTGGCCGAGCCGGGCGAGGTGCCCGCCGACATAGCCGCCGACCGCGCCGGCGCCGACAAAGACGAGCCTCAAGCGCATGATCCGGTTCCCTCCCGCCTGTGGCGGCGGAGGGTAGCCGGCGACGGTCCGTCGAGGAAGGCGGGGCGCGCCTCCGGGTCGAAGGGGATGCCCGCCGCGGCGAGGGAGCGCGCCAGCGCCGCCCCGTCCATGCGCGCATGGCGCACGAGCAGGCGGAGGTAGATGCCGACGAAGGCGGGGCCGTGCCCGTCATGCGCGCCCTCCGCCGTGCTGGTCATGGCGTGCGCGATCTCGTGCAGCAGCACCCAGCTCGGCAGCGCCTCCGGCGCCTCGATGGCGAGGCGGGTGGCGCGGGCCAGGGTGCGGCGCGCCTGGCGCGGCAGCGGGCGCACCCGCGGGGGGAAGCGCAGCCCCTCCGCCGCCCAGACATGGTCCACCAGCGCCTGCAGCCGCGCGAAGGGCACGAGGGAGCGATCGCGCGGCGCCACCACCCGGTCCTCCCAGGCGTAGAGGCGCCCGGCCCCGGCCCGGGCGGCGCGGCGCGCCGCGGGCGGCATGGCTACTCCGCGGCGGCGCGGAGGTGCGGCAGCGGCGCCCGCGTGATGGCGCTCATCCGCTCGCGCACCTCGAAGACGCGGATCTGCACCTCGGACAGCTCGGGGTTGGCCTTCAGCCGCGCCACGATGGGGCCGTTGACGTAGGCCTCGGCGGCGGCGCGGTCCTCGAACAGGTAGAGGCCGCCGGCCAGGCGCTCCGCCTCGCCGTCCAGCCAGATCTTCCAGTGCAGGCCGGGGACGGAGAGGAATTGCGCCGCGCGCTCGTCGGTGTAGCGCGCCTCCCATTCCGCCTTCGGCATGTCGGGGCGGCGGTAGTTGATCTGCACGACGACCATGGCGGCTCTCCCTCCGGTGGGGCGGGAAGGGTGGGCCGGGCGGCCCGGCGCGGCAACCGGAATCGCTACCGCCGCGGCAGCCGCCCCGCGCCCGGTGCGGCGCCGACCGGACGCTCCAGCCGCACGCGCCCGCCCGCCTCCGCGCCCCGGCTCCAGGCGCTGCGGTCGCGGATGGTGGCGGTGGCGGAGACGGTGCGCAGCCGCAGGCCGAGGCCGCGGAACGCCTCCTCCACCTTGCGCTCCTTGGCCAGCACGAGCGCGGTGGAGGCGGCGCGGCCCATCGCCGCCGCCCGCCGCGCCGCCTGCGCCGCCGCCCGCTCCTCCGCCATCGCGTCGAGCCGCCGCGCCACGCGGTCGGCGAAGCCGTAGCGGAAGCTGCGCAGCACCGCCTGCGGCGGCAGGCGGGCGGCGGCATAGTGCGGGCCGCGGCGGTACTGCGCCTCCTCCCAGGCGAGGGCGCGGGCGATCACGTGCAGCAGGTACTCCGCCATCTGCACGTCGGGCTCGAGGCCGAACAGCACGAGGTCGTGGCGCCCGTCGGTCCAGCCGCGGCACTCGCAGAAGCGCAGCAGGGCGGGGAACAGCCAGCGCAGCGCCACCCGCCCCGGCCCGTGGGCGGGGATGCGGCGCTGCACGCAGGCCTCCTCGCGCAGCTCCACCTCGGACATGGAGAGGCCGTAGATGTCGAGCAGCTCGCCCACCTTGGCGGCGGCGGCCATCGCCTCGGCCTCGGAGCAGCCGCGCTCCACGGTCTTGGCGGCGAGGGCGCGGATGCGCGCCTTCACCCTGGAAAGCTCGGTCTGCTGGTCCATCCGGTGCCGAATCCCCTTCGTGGCGAGGCTGCGGGCCCGCCGCGGCGGCGGTCAAGGCCGCGTGCCGCCCCTGCCGGCGGCCGCCGCTTCGGGCCCCGTCGCGCCAGCCGCCCTACAGCGCGATCCGCCTGCGGATCAGGCGTCAGGATCCCGGCAGCCCTGCGCGCGGATATCTCCGGCGAGACCGCCGGCCGCATCAGTCCGCCTCCACCGCCTCCTCGGCCAGCGGCACCGCCGCGAGGTCGGCGATGCTGGTGCCGTCGAGGATCGCCGCGGTGGCATCCCGCACGCGCCGCATCACCAGGCGGATCGAGCAGGTGGCCGGGTCCGGGCAGTCGGCGCAGGGGCGGTAGGCGGAGAGGCTGGCGCAGGGGATCGGCGCCAGCGGCCCGTCCACCATGCGGATCACCTCGCCGACCCGCACCTCGCGCGCCGGCCGCGCCAGGCCGTAGCCGCCCGCCTTGCCGCGGGTGCTGGCGAGCACGCCGTGGCGGCGCAGCTCGAGCAGGATGGCCTCGAGGAATTTCTGCGGCGCGCGCGCCCGCTCGGCGATCTCGTGGATCGGCAGCGGCACGCGCGGGTCGGCCTCCGCCAGCACCGCCAGGGCCCGCAGCGCGTATTTCGCCTTCTGCGTCAGCATGGCCCCGAAGACCCTCCCGGTGGTGGCGGGATGCCGATTAGCTTGCTGGGGGCGCCGGCACAACGCCGCGGCGGCCGCCGGGAGCGCTCCCGCCCATCCTCCGCGGAGCGGCTTCACGCTTCCGGCCGGTTCCGGCCCTCCGCGATCCGCTCTAGGCTTTCCACCCCCAGGCAGCCGGGAGGAGAAGGCATGTCCCGTTTCGGCTTCGACCACATCCACCTGCGCAGCCCCGACCCGGAGGCGACCGCCGCCTGGTTCGAGCGCATGCTGGACGCGGAGGTGATCCGCAGCACGCAGGACGGCAAGCCGCGGATCGACCTCAGGCTCGGCGGCCAGAACGTCTTCATCGCCCAGGTCCCGGAGGATGGCAGCGTCGCCCCGCCGCCCTCCCCGCCGCATCAGGGGCTCGACCATTTCGGCCTGCGGGTGGACGACCTCGACGCGGTGGCGGCGGAGCTGAAGGCGAAGGGGGTCGCCTTCACCATGGAGCCGCGGCAGGCCCGGCCCGGCCTGCGCATCGCCTTCATCCGCGGCCCGCAGGGCATCTCGATCGAGCTGCTCGAGCGCCGGACCGCCTGATACGCCTCCGCTCCGCTGGAACCCGTATCGGGTGGTGTCCGGACCGGGTGGAAGCGGCCGGGAGGGAGGCGAGTTCGCCCTTCCACCGGCCGATGGTGCCGAGGCAGGCCCGGATGGGGCGCGGCTGTCGGTGGCGTTCCGGCGATCAGCCGCCATCCGGCGCGCTGCCGGGCAGCGGGCCCCGATCCGGGCGAGGAAGGCGACCATGCCGGGGCCGGCGCTCTGCGCGGCCCCGCGGGTGACGACCTCGCGCGCCGGCCAGCGTCACGCTCACCCGGCCGTGGCTGCCCGGCAGCACCGCCCGCCGCGCCCGATCCCCGCGCCCCGAGGCGGGGCGGTGGCGTCCACGAAGAGCCGCGGGCCGGCCGGGTCCGCCTCGGCGGCTGCCGTCGGCGGCGGCGTGCCCGCCACGACCCCCGGCGAACCGGCCCGGCCCCCTCGTCGCAAGAGTCCATGGGAGACGAGGTTTGCCGACGCTCCGGCTGCCCGGCGCATCGGGCGGCGCGGGCCGCGTTCCGGGATCCCCGGCGACGCGGCGCGGCATCATTTCGTCAAATGCGCGCCCCTCGCGCCCCGGCACCGGTCGGGGGGCGGACGGAGGGTCAGGCGCGGCTGCGGTGCTCGGCGCGGCGCAGCGCCGCGCAGAGGCGGGAGAAGCCGAGCCAGAACCCGCCATGGCCGGGAGCGGCCTCGCCCCCCGGCGGCTCGCCGCGGCGGAGCAGGCCGAGCCGCGCCTCGAACCGCCCGCGCATGTTCTCGAGGAAGGCGCCGGAAGCGGCGAGGTACTGCTCCAGCATCTCGGCCGCGACCTCGATCTCCACCGCCGCCTGGCCTTCCGCGGTGAAGCGCTTGAGGGCGCGGCTCTCCTGCGCGAGGGCGAGGTGCAGCCGGTGCAGCTCCGCCAGGTGGCGGGCGATGCGCAGCCGCGCCTCCCGCGCGCGTTCGGCGACCGGATCCTCCTGCGGCATGGCGGCGCCTCCCCGGATCATGCGCGTGTTCGGGCGAGGCGGGCGCGCCCCGCTCCGCCGCAGCATGGCCGGGGGAGGTGAACGGGCGGTTGACGCCCGCCGCGGCGCCTTGACCCGTGCGCGGCGCCCCGCCCACTCTCGCCCCGTCCAGGAAGGGGAAGGCCGGGCCATGCTGCCGCTCGAAGGCATCAAGGTGGTGGAGATCGCGCAGAACCTGGCCGGCCCCTACGCCGCCGAGATCCTCGGCATGCTCGGCGCCGAGGTGGTGAAGATCGAGCGGCCCGGGGGCGACGACGCGCGGGGCTGGGGCCCGCCCTTCGTGGACGGCGTCGCCACCTCCTTCCACGCCGTCAACCGCAACAAGCGCAGCGTGGCGCTGGACCTGAAGGACCCGAAGGCGGTCGCCTGGCTGCGGGAGTTCGTGCGCGGCGCCGACATCCTGGTGCAGAACATGCGCCCCGGCTCGCTCGACGCGCTGGGCCTCGGCGCCGGGGCGCTGCGCGCCCTCAACCCGCGCCTCATCTACTGCAACCTGCACGCCTTCGGCGCGCGCGGGCCGATGGCGCGGGCGCCGGGCTACGAGCCGATCGTGCAGGCCTTCGCCGGCATGTTCAGCGTCAACGGCACCGCCGACGGGCCGCCCTCCCGCGTCGGGATGCAGGTGCTCGACCTCGGCACCGGGGTGTGGGCGGCGCTCGGCTGCCTCGCCGCGCTGCAGCGCCGGCAGGCGACGGGCGAGGGCTGCGTGGTGGACACCTCGCTGCTGGAGACCGGGCTCGGCTGGATGGCGCAGCACATCGCCGGCTTCGGCGCCACCGGCCGCCAGCCGCCGCGCGACCGCACCGGCAACCCGAAGCTGATCGTGTTCCAGGCCTTCGACACGGCGGATGGCGAGATCGTGGTCGCCGCCGCCAACGACCGGCTGTTCGCCCGCTTCTGCGCCGTGCTCGGCCACCCGGAATGGGGCGCCGACCCGCGCTTCGGCACCAACCGGGACCGCATCGCCCACCGCGACCTCCTGGTGCCGATGCTGGCCGAGGCGATGCGCGCCCGCACCAGCGCCGAGTGGGAGGCGGCGCTGGAGGCGGCCGGCATCCCCTGCTCGCCGATCCACGACATCGCCGCGGCGACGGCGCACCCGCAGGTGCGGGCGCTCGGCATCCTGCAGCCGGTGCCGGGAGTCGCGCTGGAGGGGGTCGGCCTGCCCGTCAGCTTCGATGGCGCCCGCCCGCCGGTGCGCCGGGGCGCACCGGCCCTCGGCGAGGCCAATGCGGCGCTCGGCGCGCCGCCGCCGGGCTGAAGGCGGCATGGGCGCGGCGCCGCTGGTCGGCGTGGTGAACGCCGGCTCCTCCTCGCTGAAATTCGCCCTCTACGAGGGCGAGCGGCGGCTGCTCTCCGGGCAGGTGGAGGGGATCGGGACCCGGCCGGCGGCGCGGGCGCGGGATGCCGCCGGCGCGCCGCTCGACCCGCCGCTGCCCGACCCGCCGCCGGCGAACCCGGCCGAGGCGGCGGAGGCGCTGCTGCCCTGGCTGCGGCGGCACCTCGGCGGGCGGCCGCTCGCTGCGCTTGGCCATCGCGTGGTGCATGGCGGGCCGCGCCATGCGCGGCCGGTGCGGGTCACGCCTGCCCTGCTCGCCGAGCTGGAGGCGCTGGTGCCGCTCGCGCCGCTGCACGAGCCGCACAACCTGGCGCCGATCCGCGCCGTGCTGGCGCGCGACCCCGGCCTCGCGCAGGTCGCCTGCTTCGACACCGCCTTCCACCGCACCATGCCGGCGGTGGCGCAGGCCTTCGCCCTGCCGCACGCGATGTTCGAGGAGGGCATCCGCCGCTACGGCTTCCACGGCCTGTCCTACGAGTACATCGCCGCCGTCCTGCCGGAGCGCGCGCCGGCGCTGGCGCGCGGGCGGGTGGTGGCGCTGCACCTCGGCAACGGCGCCTCGGCCTGCGCGATGCGGGAGGGGGTCTCGGTCGCCACCACCATGGGCTTCACCGCGCTCGACGGGCTGCCCATGGGCACGCGCGCGGGGGAGCTGGACGCGGGGGTGGTGCTGCACCTCCTGCGGCAGAAGGGCATGGCGGCGGAGGCGGTGGAGGAGCTGCTCTACCGCCGCTCCGGCCTGCTCGGCCTGTCCGGCGTCTCCTCCGACGTGCGCGCCCTGCTGGCGAGCGCGGAGCCGCGCGCCGCCTTCGCGCTCGAGGTGTTCTGCGACCGCGCGGCGCGCGCCGTCGCCTCCCTCGCCGCGGCGCTGGGCGGGCTGGACGGGGTGGTGTTCACCGCCGGCATCGGGGAGAACGCGGCGCCGGTGCGCGCGGCGATCTGCCGGCGCTGCGCCTGGCTCGGCCTCGATCTGGACGAGGCGGCGAACGCCGCCCACGGCCCGCGCATCAGCGCCCCGGGCAGCCGCGTCGAGGCGCTGGTGATCCCGACCGACGAGGAGCGCATGATCGCCCGCCACACCCTGGCGCTGCTCTGATGCCGGTCCCGTTCCGGCGGACGCGCCCGAACGGGCGAGGAGGCTCGCAGGCAAGCCCGCCGGCACGGGCCGCGCGCCGCCGCCTGCGGGCGGCGCTCATCCCGCCACGCGGTGCCCGCTCACCGCCGCCCCCGTATCGGGCGGCAGGCGCGCGAAGAAGGGGGCGGAGGCGGCGACCAGCGCGCCTCCCACCAGGAAGCCCGCGGCGAAATCCCCGACCGAGAGCGCATGCCGCCCCGCGAGCGCCGCGCTCGCCTCCAGCGTCGCCGTCGCCAGCACCACGCCGAGCGCCGGGGAAAGCTGCTGCAGCGTGCCGAAGAAGCTGGTGGCGGCGGAGAGGCGCTGCTGCGGCACGTCGGCGAAGGCGAGCGTGTTCAGCGCCGTGAATTGCAGGCTGCGGAACAGCCCGCCCAGCGCCAGCACCGCGAAGATCGCGGGCAGCGGCCAGGCGGCGCTGAAGGCGGCGCAGACCGCGATGCTCGCCCCGGCCAGCAGCGCGCCGGCGGTGATGACGGTGCGGAAGCCGAAGCGGCGCAGGATCGGCCGCACGATCGGCTTCATCGCCAGCGCCCCGAGCGCGGTGGCGAAGGAGACCATGCCGGCCTCGGAGGCGCTGTGCCCGAACCCCACCTGCAGCAGCATCGGCACCAGGAAGGGGGTGACGCCGGCGCCGGTGCGGAACAGGCTGCCCACGATCGCCGCCTGGTGGAAGGAGGGGATGCGCAGCAGGGAGAAGTCCACCGCCGGCCGCCGCGCCCGCCGGCAGTGGCGCACCGCCGCCCAGCCCACGAGGAGGCCCGCCAGCAGCCCCGCCTCCGGCAGGCCTGCGGGCATCACGCCCCGCCCCACCGTCTCCAGCCCGAACATCAGCAGCGCCAGGGCGAGGCCGATCAGCAGCATCCCGGCGCGGTCCGGCGGGCCGGGGTCGGCGGGGGGCGCGGGCGGGATCTTCCACGCCACCAGCACCAGCCCCAGCGCGCCGATCGGCAGGTTGATCAGGAACACGCTGCGCCAGCCGAAGGCGTCGGTCAGGAAGCCCCCGAGCGGCGGGCCGCTGATCGGCCCGAGCAGCGCCGGCATGGTCAGCCAGGCCATGGCGGAGAGCATCTCCTCCTTGCGGACCTGGCGCAGCAGCAGGAGGCGCGCGACGGGGACCATCATCGCCCCGCCCAGGCCCTGCAGCACCCGCGCCCCCACCATCTCCGGCAGGCCGGTGGCACGGGCGCAGAGCAGGGAGGCGAGGGTGAAGAGGGTGATCGCGCCCATGAACACCCGCTTCGCCCCCAGCCGGTCCGCCACCCAGCCGGAGAGCGGGATGAACACGGTCAGCGCCACGAGGTAGGAGGTGATGGCGACGCCGAGCCGCGCCGGCTCCTCGCCGAGGTCGCGCGCCATCGCCGGCAGGGCGGTCATCACCGCCGAGCTGTCCAGGTTCTGCATGAACAGCGCGCTGGCGACGATGGCGGCGACGAGGCGGGGATCGGCGCGCGGCGGCGCGGGCGCGGCCCCGGTGGAGTCGGTCATGGGCGGGAAGGCTACGCCCGGGCCGGGCGGGCCGCCAGCCGCGCCTGCCGCGCGGCGGGGGTGCGGCCCGGATCAGGGCCGCAGCACCACCCGCCCCGCCGCCTGCCGCCCGCGCACCTCCGCCATCGCCTCGCGGAACCGCTCGATCGGGAAGGCGGCGTGGATCTCGGGGCGGATGGCCCCCTCCCCCCACCAGTGCAGGAGCTGGTCCCACAGCGCCCGCACGCGCGGGGCGTGGCGGTGGCGGTTGTCGCCTGGCGACCAGCCGACATAGGTGCCCCAGTTCAGCCCGGCGACGCCGATGTTCTTGAGCAGCAGCAGGTTCACCGCGAGCTGCGGGATGGCCCCGGCGGCGAAGCCGAGGGTGAGCAGCACCCCGCCATCGCCGAGGCAGCGCAGCCCCTCGTCGAAGGCGGCGCCGCCCAGCGTGTCCACCACCACGGCGACGCCCTCGCCGCCGGTGATCTCCTGCACCGCCTGGCGGAAGGGGAGCGCGCTGTCGAGCACCGCCTCGGCGCCGCGGGACTGCGGCAGGTGGTGCTTGGCGGCGCCGCAGCGGGCGATGACGCGGGCGCCGACCGCCTTCGCCACCTCCACCGCGGCGAGGCCCACCCCCCCGGCCGCGCCCTGCACCAGCACCCACTCCCCGCGCCCGAGCCGGGCGCGCCAGAGCAGGGCGGCGGCGGCGGTCGGGTAGCTGATGGGCAGCGCGATGGCGGGTTCGAGCGGCAGCCCGTCCGGCAGCGGGACGACGTGGATCGCGTCCACCACCGCCTCCTCGGCCATGGCGCCCCAGTCGAGCACGGCGAAGACCCGGGTGCCCGGGGGCGGCGGGTCCGCCACGTCGGGGGCGGATTCGATCACCGTGCCCACCGCCTCGGTGCCCGGCACGAAGGGCAGCGGCGGCTTGCGCTGGTACCTGCCCGCGACCACGAGCTGCACGGCGAAGCTGACGCCGGCCGCGGCGACGCGGATCCGCACCGTCCCCGGCCGCAGCGGCGGCGGGGGGATGTCCTTCAGCTCCAGCGCGTCGAAATCGCGCCAGGAGGCGCAGACCAGCGCCCTCATTGGCCGGCTCCGATGCCGGCCTCGCGGATGAGGCGGCCCCAGCGCTCGTGCTCGGCCTGGACGAAGGCGGCGAAGTGCCGGGGCGGGTCGGCGAGCGGCTGGGCGCCGAGCGCGGCCAGGCGCTCGCGCACCTCCGGCGCCTGCACGGCGAGCGCCACGGCACGCTGCATCGCCAGCACGATCTCGGGCGGGGTGCCGCCCGGCGCCCAGATGCCGTACCAGGTGGCGATCTCGTAGCCGGGCAGGCCCGCCTCGGCCATGGTCGGCAGGTCGGGGAAGGCGGGCTGGCGCTGCGCGGTGGTCACCGCCAGCGCGCGCAGCCGCCCGTCCCGCACCACGGCGGCGCTGCTCGACATGGAATCGAACATCACCTGGACGTTGCCCGCGATCAGGTCCGGCAGGGCGTGGCCGCTGCCGCGATAGGGCACATGCAGCATGTCCACCCCGGCCATGCGCTTGAACAGCTCCCCCGCGAGGTGCGGCGCGCCGCCCTGCGAGGAGGAGGCGTAGGAGAGCCGCCCCGGATTGGCCCTGGCATAGGCGATCAGCTCCTGCACCGAATGCACCGGCAGGCCGTTGGTCACCACCAGCATCAGGGGCACGGCGGCGATGGCGGTCACCGGCTCGAAATCGGCCAGCGGATCGTAGGGCAGGCGCTGCAGGTGCGGCACAATGACATGCGCCGAGGCGTTGACCAGGAAGGTCGCCCCGTCCGGCGCGGCGCGCGCCGCCGCCTCCGAGCCGATGGCGCCGGCGGCGCCGGTGCGGTTCTCGACCACGAAGGGCTGCGGCAGGTCCTCCCCGAGCCGCTGCGCGAGGACGCGGGCGAGGAGGTCGGTCGGTCCCCCCGGCGGATAGGGCACGATGAGGCGGACCGGCCGCTGCGGCCAGGCCGCGGCCCGCGCCGCCGCGGCCGGCGCGGCGGCGAGGCCTGCCATGACAAGGCGGCGCGTGATGCGCATGCCCGACATCCCTTCCCTAAGTTCCGGTTCCGGGCAGGATAGGGCCTGAACCTTGCGAGGGGAAACGCCATGGAGGACGCGCCGAGGCCCTATCGGGGCCTGTTCGTGCTGGATGCCAGCCAGGGGATCGCCGGCCCCTACTGCGCCACCCTGCTCGCCGCCTGCGGCGCCGACGTGGTGAAGATCGAGCCGCCGGCCGGCGACTGGTCCCGCGGCCTGTCCACGCGGCGGGAGGGGCAGAGCGTGATGCATGTCGCCTTCAACCGCGGCAAGCGCAGCGTCGTGCTCGACCTGCAGAACGAGAGGGGCCGCGCCGCCGCCGCCGCCCTCGCCGCCCGCGCCGACGTGATGCTGGAGGCCTTCCGCCCCGGCGTGGCGAGGCGCCTCGGCATCGTGCCGGAGGCGGGCAAGCCCGACGTGGTGTTCCTCTCCATCTCCGGCTTCGGCCAGCGCGGCCCCTATGCGGAGCGGCCCTGCACCGACGGCGTCGCCCAGGCCTTCACCGGCATGGTGGCGCTGAACGCCGGCATGGACGGGGTGCCGCACCGCACCGGCCCGATCATGGCGGTGGACGTGACCACGGGGCTTTCCGCCTTCATCGCCGTGCAGGCGGCGCTGGCCGAGCAGCAGCGGGACCGGCTGACCGGCGCGGCGCCGCGGCGGCGGGTGCTCGACGTGTCGCTGATGCACTCCGCCGCCGCGCTGATCGGCTTCAACATCGCCGAGCACGGGCTGGTCGGCGGCCCGCCGGGGGCGCTGAACGTGCCCTCCGGCACCTACCTCGCCGGCGACGGGCGCTGGGTGATGGTGGCGATGCTGCGCGACCCGGAATTCGCGCAGATGTGCCGGGTGCTGGACCTGCCGGACCTCTCCGCCGACCCGCGCTTCACCACCTACGCCGCCCGCGCCGAGCACCGCGACACGCTGCTGCCCCTCATCCGCGAGGCCTTCCTCAAGCAGCCCGCCGCGGAATGGGTGCGGCGCTTCCAGGCCGCGCGCATGCTGTGCGACCTGGTGAACGACCCCCTCTCCTACCTGGCGGACCCGCATGTGCGGGCGACGGGCTCGGCGGTGCCGCTGGAGCAGCCCGGCCTCGGCACCATGCCCTTTCCGGTCCTGCCCGGCCTCGGCCCCTGGAGCGTGAAGGCCCCCGCGCTCGGCGAGCACACGGCCGAGGTTCTGGCCGAGTTCGGCATCGAGGCGTGAGCGCCCCGCCGCGGTGGATCGCACCGCGGCGGGGCGGCATGATCGGGCAGGGAGAGGAGGAGGTTCCATGCCGCAGGATGCCCACGGCCACGCGCTCGGCACCGTCTCCGAGGAGGCGGCGCGCGGCTTCGACGCCGTCCTCGAGGGATACCTGAAATACCGCTTCGACACGCCGCTGCGCCTGAAGGCGCTGCTGCGGGCGGACCCGGAGTTCGGGCTTGCCCACGTGCTGGAGGGCTGCTTCGCCCTGCTCGCCTACCGGCAGTCGCACGTCGCGGCGGCGAGGGAGGCGGCGGAGGCGGCGCGGCGCCTGACCGCCGGCGCCACCGCGCGCGAGCAGGCCCACGCCGCGGCGCTCGCCGCCTGGGCGGAGGACGAGATGGACCGGGCGCTCGCCATCTGGGAGCAGATCCTGGCCGACCATCCCCGCGACATCCTGGCCTTCCGCCTGCACCATTTCTGCGCCTTCTGGCTCGGTCGGCCGGAGCAGATGCTGAAGGCGGTGGAGACCGTCCTGCCGCGCTGGGACGCCACCATGCCGCACTGGAGCAGCCTGCTCGCCTGCCGCAGCTTCGCCAACGAGGAGTGCGGCAACTACACGGTGGCCGAGGCGGCCGGCCGCGCCGCGATCGAGCATGATCCGGGCGAGCTCTGGGCGGTGCATGCCGTCGCGCATGTGCTGGAGATGCAGGGCCGCCGCGGCGAGGGCATCGCCTGGATCGAGGGGCTGAAGCCGCATTTCGAGGGCGGCAGCAACATCGTCCACCACATCTGGTGGCACCAGGCGATGTACCATCTGGAGCGGCGGGAATTCGCCCGCGTGCTGGCGCTCTACGACGAGGGGTTCCGCAACCTCGCCTCGCCGGTCACCCGGCAGCAGCCCGACCTCTACATCGACGTGCAGAACGCCGCCTCCATGCTGTTCCGCCTGCAGCGGCACGGCGTGGAGGTGGGCGACCGCTGGGTGGAACTCGCCGACAAGGCGGAGGCGCGGATCGGAGACTGCCGCAGCGCCTTCACCCTGCCGCACTGGATGATGGCGCTCTGCGCCACGGAGCGGTGGGAGGCGGCGCGGCGCATGATGGAGGCGATGCGCGACTGGGCGCGCGCCAATGGCGGCACCACGGCGCCGATCGTCGCCCGCTGCGCCCTGCCGGTTTGCGAGGCGGTGCTGCGCCACGCCAGGGGCGACCATGCCGGCGCGGTGCGGGCCATGCGCCCGGCGCTCGGGGTCATGCACGCGCTTGGCGGCAGCCACGCGCAGCAGGACGTGCTGGAGCAGCTCTTCCTCGACGCGGCGATGAAGGCGGGGCTTGCGGAGGATGCGCGCCTGCTGCTCGAGCGCGTCGCCGGGCGCCACCCGGTGCCGCCGGAGCGGCGCCTCGGCTATGCGGAGGCGGCGCGGCGCATCGTGCACTGAGGCTCGCCCGATCGGCGGCAGGCCGCCGCCGATCGGGCGCTGGAGCCGTTTCCGCTCGGTCATGAACGCGGAAACGGCTCCGGCCCATGTTTGCAGAGCAGAGTCACGCTCCCGGCTGTTTCCGGCCGTCCGCGATCTGCTCTAATCGGCCGCCGGGGCGAGGCCGAGCGTCCGGGCGGCGAGCGCGACGCAGCGCTCGAACACGTCGAGCGCGTCGAAGGGCCGGTCTCGCCCGTCGGGCGGCAGCACGAGCGGGTGCCCGCCCCCGTCGAGCACCGCCCCCGCGACCATCAGATTGTCCGGCAGGCCGAACCCCTCCACCGAGAGGTCCGGCACCGGGTCGGGAATGGCGGCGACCTGCCGGCGGCTGCGCTCGGCGAACAGGATGGCACTGTTCGAATAGCCGAAGACCGGCCTGCCGCGGCCGAGGAACCAGCCGAGCTCGACCAGCGTGCCGGCATCGGCGGAGGCGCCGCGGAAGGGCGTGAGGTTGGCGATGACGAGATCGCACTCCTCCATCATGGCGAGGTCCTTGCGGAAGATGGCGAGCCAGGCCTCCGCCTCCGCCATGCCGGCCAGGCTCGCGACGTCCTCGTTGAGCGGCGGGCGGCCGAGGATGCCGTGGCGGGCGCAGATCTCCACCTTGCGCCGCGCATGCGCGCGCGCCTCCGGCAGGAACACGTCGGGGCCGGCGAGGTAGGCGCGGGGCGGCATGGCGCCCGCCCGCTCAGCGGAGCGCGATCTCGTCCTCCACCTCGTGGCGCAGCCCGACACCCTCGAGGGTGAGCGTCACCCTGGCCTTCAGCGTCTCGTCGCCGCGCAGCCGCCCCTCCCGCATCGCCTCGCGCACCGCGTGCTCGATCTCACGCTGCGAGGTCACGCCGACCACCTTGAGGAATTTGCGCACCGACATGTTGAACCGGTCCTCGTCCATGGCGCCCTCCCGAGCCGCGTCCGCGGCCAGGATGCGCGCCCGCGGCCCGGAGGGGCAAGCGGCCCGTGGCGCCTGCCCGCCCGCGCCGCTACACCCTTGGCGGGGAAGGCCCGCGCAGGAGGGAACGCCATGCCGATCTACGCCCTGGACGAGCACCGCCCGACGCTGCCGGAGGCGGGGCACTTCTGGATCGCGCCCGATGCGCACGTGATCGGGATGGTGCGGCTCGGCCCCGATGTCGGCGTCTGGTTCGGCGCGGTGCTGCGCGGCGACAACGAGCTGCTCGACATCGGCGCGCGCGCCAACATCCAGGAGGGGGCGATGCTGCACGCCGACCCCGGCTTTCCCCTGTCCGTCGGGGAAGAGGTGACCGTCGGCCACCACGCGATCCTGCACGGCTGCACCATCGGGGCCGGCAGCCTGGTCGGGATGGGGGCGACGGTGCTGAACGGGGCGCGGATCGGCGCCTCCTGCCTGATCGGCGCCAACGCCCTGGTCACCGAGGGCAAGGCGTTCCCGGACCGCTCGCTGATCATCGGCGCCCCGGCCAAGGCGGTGCGCACCCTGGACGACGAGGCGGTGGAGGCGCTGCGGCGCTCCGCCCGCGCCTACGTGGCCAATTGGCGCCGCTTCGCCGCGGGGCTGCGGCGGCTCGACGCGGCGGGCTGACCCCGCCGCGCCCGCGCCATGGCCCGCCCCGGCGGGCCACGCCGCCGCCTTCCGGGCGGCCGGGTCACCTTCCGGCGAGGCCGCCCCCGCTCACCACCATCCCCAGCCTGCTCCGCGCCGGCGCGCGCGGCGGCGCACCCGCCCCTCGCCGAGCCGGCGCGCCGTCGCCGCGCCGACCGCGAGCGTGCCGAGCCCGGCCAGGCCGGCCAGCGTCGCCACCGGATGGAGCTGCGCCTCCAGGAACAGGCTGGTCCGGCGCACCGGCGCCACCGGGCGGGTGCGGCTCATTTCCGTGCCGTCCTCGCGCGGGGCGCGCAGGTTGTCGGCGCGCGCCGGGGAGGGAGCGCGGTCGGTGGTCTGCGCCGCCTGGCCGATCGCCTCCATCACCAGGTCGGTGATCCGCGGCGCGAGCTGGCCGGCGAGCGCGATGGCATGGCCGCCGAAGCCCACCACCAGCTCCCGCCGCGGATGCTCGCAGGCGTGCAGGATGGCGCGGGCGACGAGGCGGGGGTCGTAGGCCGGGGGCGGCACCCGCACTCCCTGGCTGCCGAGCAGGTTGCGCGCGTGCTCCTGGAACGGCGTCTCGATGCTCGAGGGCTTGACCAGGGTGACGCTCACGGGCGCGCCGTCGCGCTCGAGCTCCATGCGCAGCGCGTCGGTGAAGGCGCGCACCGCGTGCTTGCTGGCCGAATAGGCGCCCTGCAGGATCATCGCGCGGTCGGACAGCACGCTGCCCACATTGACGATGGCGCCGCCGCCGCGCCGGCGCAGCTCCCGCACCGCGATCAGCGAGCCGTTCACCACGCCCCAGTAGTTGGTCTCGAACAGCCGGCGATGGTCCTCGACCGGGGTCTGCTCGAGCGTGCCGTAGATCGAGACGCCGGCGTTGTTGACCCAGGAATCGAGGCCGCCGAACGCCTCGTCGGCGCGGCGCGCGGCGGCTTCCAGGGCGGTGCGGTCGGCGACGTCGGCGACGACGTGGATCGCCTCCCCGCCGCGGCCGCGCAGCTCCTCGACGATCTCGCGCAGCGCCTCCCCGTTGCGGGAGACGAGGACGAGCCTGGCGCCGCGCGCGGCGGCGAGGCGGGCGGTGGCGAGGCCGATGCCGGAGCTGGCGCCGGTGATGACGATCACCTGCTGGTCGATCGGCTTCAGGCGCGGATGGGCCATGGCGCAACTCTCCTCAGGGGGTTCGCTCGGGCGGCGTCGCGCCCCGGGGGGCGGCACCGGGCCGCGGCGGAGGGCGCCGGTCGTGCGTCCCTCGCGGTCCGGCGCCCGCGAGGCGCTCCGGGGCTTCACGCCCATGCGACCCGTTCCAACCGCGCCGGGCGGCCTCCGGTTCCGCCCCGTAGGCCGGGGCGGCGCGGGGCCGGCCTCAGATCCGCAGGTTGCCCGCCCTGGCGGCGGCGTAACGCTCGCCGATGCGCTCCCAATTGAGCACGTTCCACCAGTTCCGCACATATTCGGCGCGGCGGTTCTGGTAGCGGAGGTAGTAGGCGTGCTCCCAGACGTCGTTGCCCATCAGCACGCGCTTGCCCTCCATCAGCGGCGTGTCCTGGTTCGGCTTCTGCACGATCTCGAGCTTCCCCTCGCGGTCCACCGTCACGAAGGCCCAGCCGGAGCCGAAGATGCCGGTGGAGGCCTGCTCGAAGCGCTCGCGGAAGCGGTCCCAGCCCTCGAAGTCGCGGCGGATCGCCTGCATCAGCTCGCCCGAGGGCTCGCCGCCGCGCCCGCCCATGATCTCCCAGAACATGCTGTGGTTGGCGTGGCCGCCGCCGTTGTTGCGCACGCGCGTGCGCACCGATTCCGGCACCTGGCCGAGCTTCGCCAGCAGCTCGTCGAGCGGCATCCCCTGCAGCGCCGAATGCTCGCGCAGCGCCTCGTTCAGGCTGTTGACGTAGCTGCGGTGGTGCGCGCCGTGGTGCAGCTCCATGGTCCGCGCGTCGATCGCCGCCTCGTTGGCGTCGGGCGCGTAGGGCAGGGGGGGGAGGGTGTGCGGGCCCGCGGCCGCGCCCTGCGCCGAGGCCGGGCGGCGGAAGCCGCAGGTGGCGGTGACGGCGAGGGCGCCGCCGAGCAGCAGGGCGCGGCGGTTCAGGGCGCTGGGCATGGCATTGTCTCCCGCATCGGTCTCGGCGCAGTATGCGCGGCTGGAGCAACGGGCGACCGGGCCTGCGGTTGACGTCCGCGCGACCGGCCGGGCGCGGAACCGTCCCGCCCGGCCCGCGTTCCCGACAACGTTCCCCCCAGGAAAGGAGCGAGGCATGGGCAGCGCCGCGAACGACTTCTCCGATGACGCACGCAAGCTGCGGGACCAGGCGGCCGCCTCCGCCGACCGGCTGCAAGAGGATGCGCGGGAGGAGCTGGCCAAGCTCCGCGCGCAGGTCGAGCGGCTGATGCAGGAGCGCGTCACCCCGGCGCTGGCCGGCGCCGCGGACCAGGTGCAGAGCTACGCCAACCGCGCCCGCGACACCATCGAGCACCAGGCGGACGCGCTGTCCGAAACGGTGCGCGAGCGGCCGATCGTGGCGGTGGTGGTGGCGGCCCTCGGCGGCTACCTGCTCGGGCGGCTGATGGGCGGCAACACCTACGTCTATTCGCGCGACCGCTAGGCCGGCGGCGCGGCGATGTTCCGGGTCTTCAGCCTGCTCCGCATCGCGGCGCAGGCCGAGGGGCTGCGCTGGCGGCGCATGGGCCAGGGCTACGCCATGCAGGCGGGGTTCGCGGCCGGCGCCGCCGTCTTCGGCCTGATGCTGCTGATCATGCTGCACGCCGCCGCCTATGCCTGGCTGGCGCCTCGGCAGGGGGCGGTGGCGGCGGCGCTCGTCATCGCCGCCGTCGACCTCGTGCTGGCCGCGCTGCTCGGCTGGCTGGCCGCCAGGCACCGGACCGACGCGGTGGCGGAGGAGGCGGAGCGCGTGCGCGACGACGCGCTCCGCCAGGTGGGCGACCAGACGGCGCGCGCGGCGCTGCTGCTGCCGCTGCTGCGCAGCCAGAGCGCGAAGAAGGGTCTGATCGGCGCCGCGCTGACCGCCGCCGTGGTCGGGCTGATGGCGCGCCGCTAGTAGCGCCCGATCCGCGGCGGCGTCGCCGGAGCGGCGAACCGGCCGCCCGGCGGCGGCGGAGGCGCGCCGCCCCGCCGGGGCCGGGACGTTCTCCGGGCCGCCGCCGGTCGTGATTGGTGCCGCCGGCCCCGCCTTCCGACCTGTGGCGCACGCCGGCCGCAGGCCGGGACAGGACGGCGGAAGCCGCCGCGAAAGGAGGAGGCGAGCCATGACCACCTATGTCGCGCTCGGCCGCTGGACCGAGCAGGGTGCGCGGGCCATCACCGACTCGCCGCGCCGCCTGGACGCCGCCAGGCGGCAGCTCGAGGAGATGGGCGGCCGCTTCATCGGCTTCTACATGACCATGGGCGAGCACGACTTCCTGCTGATCTACGAGACGCCGGACGACGCCATCGCCGCCCGCTTCACGCTGATGCTCGTCGCCCAGGGCGCGGTCGCGACCAGGACGATGAAAGCCTTCCCCGAGCAGGCCTACCGCGAGATCATCGCCTCCCTGGCCTGAGGCGGCCGGCCGCCCCGCCGGGTTGCCGCCCGGCGGCGGCCGGGCTAGGCGACGCCCCCTGCACAGCCACCGAGGAGCGTCGCGTGAGCGAGACCGCCGAGCCCACCGTGATCGCCCGCCGCGAGGGGGCGGCCGGCACGCTGCTGATGAACCGCCCGAAGGCGCTGAACGCGCTCGACCAGGCGATGATCCGCGCCTTCCAGGCCGCGCTCGACGCCTGGAGGGACGACCCGGCGGTGCGCCTCGTGGTGCTGGAGGGGGCGGGCGGGCGCGCCTTCTGCGCCGGCGGCGACGTGCGCCGCATCCGCGACCTCGCCCTCGCCGGCGACACCGAGGGGGTGGAGGCCTTCTTCCGCGAGGAATACGCGGTGAACCGCGGCATCGCCACCTTCGGCAAGCCCTGGGTGTCGCTGATCGACGGCGTCTGCATGGGCGGGGGCATCGGCCTTTCCGTGCACAACGGCCCGCGCGTGGTGACGGAGAACGCGCTCCTCGCCATGCCGGAGACGGCGATCGCCCTCTTCCCCGATGTCGGCACCTCCTACGTGCTGCCGCGGCTGCCGGGCGCGGTCGGCACCTGGCTGGCGCTGACCGGGGCGCGGCTCAAGGGCGCGGACGCGGTGCATGCCGGCCTCGCCGACCACTACGTGCCGCGCGAGCGGCTGCCGGCGCTGCGCGCGGCGCTGCTCGAGGGCGACGCCGCGGTGGTGGCGCGCTTCGCCGAGCCGCTGCCCGAGGCCTCCTTCGCCCCGCACCGCGCCGCCATGGACCGCTGCTTCGGCCGCGACAGCGTGCGGGAGATCCTGGCCGCGCTGGAGGCGGAGGGCACGGAGTGGGCGGCGGAGCAGGCGGCGATCCTGCGCCGCATGTCGCCGACCAGCCTCTGCGTCTCGCTCGAGCTGATCCGCCGCGGCGCCGGGTCGACGCTCGACGAGTGCCTGGAAAGGGAGCTGCGCCTGACCCGCGTGGTGGTGCACCGCCACCCCGACTTCCGCGAGGGCGTGCGCAGCGTGCTGGTGGACAAGGACGGCAAGCCCTCCTGGACCCCGCCGACGGTCGAGGAGGTGGACCCGGCGGCGATCCGCGCGATGTTCGAGGGCTGAGGCACGTGGCGGGGCGGCCCCTACCGCCCGGCCAGCACCAGCACGACGCCCGCCACCAGGATCAGCGCCCCCGCCACCTCCGCCCGCGTCGGCGATTCGCGCAGGTAGAAGCGGCTGAACAGCAGGGTGAACAGGATCTCCACCTGCCCCACCGCGCGCACCAGCGCGACGGGAGCGAGGGCGAAGCCGGTGAACCAGCAGGCCGAGCCGCAGGCGGAGAGCGCGCCCACCTGCGCGCTGCTGCGCCAGGTGCGGAACACCGCCGGCACCTGCTCGGGCTCCCGCCACAGCAGCCAGCCGCCCTGCATCATCGTCTGCAGGACGTTGGTGACGACGAGCGTGACCAGCGCGCGCAGGATCGGGTCCTCGCCCGGCAGCTCCTGGTTCGCCGCCTTGATCAGCACCGCGGTGAGCGCGAAGAAGAAGCCCGAGGCGAGGCCGCACAGCGCCGCCGGCTGCACCGTGGCGCGCAGCACCTCCCCCGCGGAGCGCGCCTTGCCCGCGAGCGAGAGCCACAGCACCCCCGCCACGCTGATGCCGATGCCGACCCAGGCGAGCGCCGAGATCCGCTCGCCCAGCAGCACCAGCGCCAGCGCCGCCCCCTGCACCGCCTCGGTCTTGGCGTAGGCGGTGCCGACCGCGAAGCCGCGGTGGCCGAAGGCCATGATCAGCAGGTTGGTGCCGAGGATCTGCCCGAGCCCGCCGGCGGCGCAGAGCAGCAGGAACCAGGCCGTCGGCGCCGGCAGCGTGCCGCCCGCGAACAGCAGGTAGAGGGCGAGCAGCAGCGCCCCCACCGGGACGCCGTAGAGGTAGCGCACCACCGCGGCGGCGTTGACCGAAAGCTGGCCCCGCAATTTCTGCTGCAGCGCGGTGCGCCAGCACTGGAACAGCGCGGCCGCCAGCGTCACCGGCAGCCAGAGGGGGGAGAGGATCATCCGCCGGAAGGCTGCGGCGGCGTCCGGCCCCCGTCAACCGGACGGGATCAGGCCGTCCCCGCCAGCTCCTCGGTGTGCACCACGAGGTCCCCGCCCTCGAGGCGCGCGAGGGCGTAGCAGGGCGGCAGCCGGGCGCTGACCTCGGTCCGTCCGGAGGCGGAGGTGAGCGCCACCTCGAAGGCCGGGCCGCGATGCGAGGAGAGCGGGATGCCGCGCCAGGAGCCCGCGATCGGCCGGTGCAGGTGGCCGTGGAAGAGGTGCCGCAGCCGGGCGCGGTGCGGCGCCAGCACCTCCCACAGCGCCGCGCTCTCCCGCAGGCCGATCGCATCCATGCCGCCGATCCCGACCGGCAGCGGGGGGTGGTGCAGGAACAGCAGCACCGGCCCCTCGCTCTCCGCGAGCCGCGCCTCCAGCCAGGCGAGGCGGCGGTCGCAGAGCCGCCCCCCGGCCTGGCCCTGGTCGAGCGTGTCGAGCAGCAGGCAGAGCCCGGCCGGGCCCGGCAGGGCCTGCTGCACGAAGCCCTCCCCATCCGCCGGCGCGCCGGGGAAGGCGGCGCGGAAGGCGGCGCGGTCGTCGTGGTTGCCGAGCATCAGGTGCGCCGGGAAGGGAAGGCGGGCGAGCGCCTCGCGCAGGCGCCCATAGGCCGCCGCCTCGCCGTCCCGCGTCAGGTCGCCAGTGACGACGGCGAAGGCGGCCGGCAGCGGGCCCTGCGGGCCGTGGCGTTCGGCGATGGCCGCGAGCATCGCCTCGACCCGCGCCGCGACGTCGATGCCGCGCAGCAGCGCGCCGGGCGGGGGCATGTGCAGATCGGTGAGGTGCAGGAAGTGAAGGGGGGTCGTCATGCCCTGGGTCCCGGCGTGCGGCGCGGCGGCGGCCAACGGGGCGCCACCGGCGGAACGTTCCACGCCCTTCCCCGACGGTCTGTGCGCCGCCGCACAGCGCGGCGCACCGGCCGGCGGGCGGCGCGCCGCACCATGCCGCGGCGGGCCGCCCGCTTCAACCTCAAGGCGCGGATTGATCCCGATCATGGCGGCGCGCCCGCGCCGCGCTTTCCTGCGCGGCCGGAGCCTCCCCGCGCGGTGCGGGGTTGCGGCGCAGCGGCGGGACCAGTAGCCAACCATGCCGGACCTACCCATTTCCTGGACACGCCGGGGCCTGCCCATGAACCCGACCCGTGCCGCCTTCCGCGACCATTGCCGGGCCTCGCTCGACGGGCTGCGCCGCGAGGGCCGCTACCGCGAATTCGCCCGGCTGGAGAAGCTCGCCGGCGCCTTCCCCCGCTACCGCTGGCACGGGCCGCAGGGGGTGCGGGAGGTGACGGTCTGGTCCACCAACGACTATCTCGGCATGGGCAGCCACCCGGCGGTGCTGGAGGCGGCGCGGCGCGCGCTCGCCCAGCACGGGGCGGGGGCGGGCGGCACGCGCAACATCTCCG
This sequence comes from Crenalkalicoccus roseus, assembly GCF_004761865.1. Taxonomy (GTDB): domain Bacteria; phylum Pseudomonadota; class Alphaproteobacteria; order Acetobacterales; family Acetobacteraceae; genus Crenalkalicoccus; species Crenalkalicoccus roseus. Next base: position 112,981 of record NZ_SJDM01000001.1, read on the forward strand.
GCACCTCGCCCCTGCACGCGGCGCTCGAGGCCGAGCTCGCCTCGCTGCACGGCAAGGAGGCGGCGCTGCTGTTCGGCAGCGGCTACGTCGCCAACCAGGCGGCGCTCTCGGCGCTGCTGGAGGCGCTGCCGGGCTTCCACGTGTTCAGCGACGCCAAGAACCACGCCTCGATGATCGCGGGCATGCGCGGCGCCAAGGGCGCGGTGCGGCACATCTGGCGCCACAACGACCTCGGCCATCTGGAGGCGCTGCTGCGCGCCGCCCCGGCGGAGGCGCCGAAGCTGATCGCCTTCGAGAGCGTCTATTCCATGGACGGCGACATCGCCGACATCGGCGCCATCTGCGACCTGGCCGAGCGCCACGGCGCCATGACCTATCTCGACGAGGTGCACGCCGTCGGCCTCTACGGCGTCACCGGCGGCGGCATCAGCGAGCGCGACGGCGTGGCGGCGCGCGTGGACCTGATCGAGGGCACGCTCGCCAAGGGGTTCGGCGTGCTCGGCGGCTACGTCGCCGGGGAGGCGGCGGTGGTGGACTACATCCGCAGCGTCGCCGGCGGGCTGATCTTCACCACCGCCCTGCCGCCCGCCGTCGCCGCCGCCTCGCTCGAGAGCGTGCGCCTGCTGCGCCGCGATCCGGAGCGCCGCGCCCGCCTGGCGGAGCGCGCGGCGGCGCTGAAGGCGGCGCTGGACGCGGCCGGTCTGCCGCGCCTCGACGCGCCGAGCCACATCGTGCCGGTGATGGTGGGGGATGCCGCCCGCTGCCGCGAGGTGGCGCGCCGGCTGCTGGAGGAGCACGCGATCTACGCCACGCCCATCAACTACCCGACCGTGCCGCGGGGGACGGAGCGGCTGCGCCTCTGCGCCACGCCCTTCCACACCGACGCGATGATCGCCGAGCTGGTGGCGGCGCTCCGCGCCGTGCTGCCGGCGCGGAGCGCGGCGATGGCGGCGGCGTAGGGCGGATCGCCCGCCCGGGCGGGAGACCCCGGACGGGCGAGGATGCGCGCGCGATCGCCGCGCGCCCCCTACTCCGCCGCCGCGGTGCCCGGCACGCCCTTGGTGGTGGAGTATTCGAAGTGCAGCGCCTCGCCCGGGAAGACCCGCGGATGGATGGCGTGCGCGGCCATCGCCGCCTCCGAGAAGCCCTGCAGGATCAGCTTCAGCTTGCCAGGATAGGTGGCGATGTCGCCGATGGCGTAGACGCCGGGGATGGTGGTCTCGCAGGTCGCCGGCGTCACCGTGATGTGGTGGCGGTCGAGGCCGAGGCCCCACTGCGCGATCGGGCCGAGCTCCATGGACAGGCCGTAGAAGGGCAGCAGGTGGTCGGCCGGGATGGCGCGCGTCTCCCCCTTCAGCGTCGCCACCACCACCGCCGAGAGGCGCGTGCCGTCCCCTTCCAGCCCGTGGAGCTGGTAGGGGATCGCCATCTCCACCTCGCCGCGCGCGGCGGCCTGCTCCAGCCGCGCCACGCTCTCCGGCGCGGCGCGGAATTTCGGGCGGCGATGCACCACCGTCACCCTGGCGGCCACCTCCTTCAGCGACAGCGCCCAGTCCACCGCGGAATCGCCGCCGCCCGCGATCACCACCCGCCGGCCGCGGAAATCCTCCCGCCGCGCCACCATGTAGCGCACCGCGCCGGAGGCCTCGTAGCCGGCCAGGCCGGCGAGCGGCGGGCGGTTCGGGCCGAAGGCGCCGGCGCCGGCGGCGATCACCACCGCCTTCACGCGCAGCGTGTCGCCCTGGCTGGTGGTGAGGGTGAACTCGCCCTCCTGCTCCCGCAGCGTCTCCACCCGCCGGCCGAGCAGGTAGATCGGCGTGAAGGGCGCCGCCTGCCTCTCGAGCTGCGCCACCAGGTCCTGCGCGTCGATCGCCGGGTGGGCGGGGATGTCGAAGATCGGCTTCTCGGGGTAGAGGGCGGTGCACTGGCCGCCGATCGCGTCGAGCGCGTCCACCACCACGCACCGCATGCGCAGCATCCCGCATTCGAACACGGCGAACAGCCCCACGGGCCCCGCGCCGATGATCGCCACGTCGGTCTCGATGCTCGCCGTCATCGCTTTCCCCCCGAGCCGGGGGCGTCATAGAGGAGGCATGGGGCGCGGGCAAAATTTTGCCCGGGGCGGGGCGGCGGCCCCGCCGAGGGGGCGCCACGTCATGCCCGGCCGGAGGTGGTAACCGGATCAGACCGCGAACATCGCCCTTGCCCACGCGCCCCGCCGCCCCGCAGAGTCCACCCCGCCGCCCCCGAGTCGCGCCCCTCATGGAAGGCCCTCTCACCCTGCGCCTGCCGGACCCCGACGCCACCGCGCGCCTTGCCGCCCGCCTCGCCCCCGCGGCGCGGCCGGGCGACGCCGTGCTGCTGGAAGGCCCCCTCGGCGCCGGCAAGAGCGCCTTCGCCCGCGCCTTCCTGCGCGCGCTGGCCGGCGACCCGGCGCTCGAGGTGCCCTCGCCGAGCTTCACCCTGGTGCAGAGCTACGACCTGCCGGGCGGGGGGGAGGCGCACCATTTCGACCTCTACCGGCTGGAAGGCCCCGCCGACCTCGCGGAACTCGGCTGGGAGGAGGCGCTGCGGGGGATCGTGCTGGTGGAATGGCCCGACCGGCTCGGGGCGCTGCGGCCGGAGGGGGCGCTGACCGTGGCGCTGGCCCCCGGCGCGGCGGAGGAGGAGCGCATCGCCACCCTCTCCGGCTGGCCCGGGCGGCTGCGGGAGGCGCTGGCGTGACGCCACCCTCCCCCGAGGTCGCCGCCTTCCTCGCCGCGCAGGGCTTCGGCGCCGCCGAGCCCCGCCCGCTGCCGGGCGATGCCAGCTTCCGCCGCTATCTCCGCCTGGTGGGCGGGCCGCGCCCGGCGCTGCTGATGGAGGCGCCCCCGCCCGAGGATGTGCGCCCCTTCGCCCGCCTCGCCCGCCACCTGCTGGCCGCCGGCCTCTCCGCGCCGGAGATCCTGGCCGAGGACCCGGCGCGCGGCCTGCTGCTGATCGAGGATCTCGGCGAGGCGACCCACGCCGACCTGCTCGATGCCGGCGCCGATCCCGCCCCCCTCTACGCCGAGGCGGCGGAGGCGCTGGCGGCGCTGCACGCGGCGCCGCCCCCGGCGGACCTGCCCCCCTGGGACGCGGCGGCGATGGCGCGGGCGACGGCGGCGACCTTCCTCGACTGGTGGTGGCCCGCCGCCTTCGGCGCGCCCCCGGCGCCGGAGGTGCGGGCGGGGCTGGACGCGGCGCTGGCGGAGACGCTCGCCCCCTTCGCGGGCCAGCGCGGCCTCGTCCACCGCGACTACTTCCCGGCCAACCTGATGCGCCTGCCCGGGCGCGCCGGGCCGCGCCGCACCGGCATCCTGGACTTCCAGGACGCCGCGCTCGGCCACCCCGCCTACGATCTGGTCTCGCTGGTCGAGGATGCGCGGCGCGACGTCGCCCCGGCGGCGCGCGAGGCGGCGCTCCGCGCCTATCTCGCCCGCCGCCCCGGCCTCGACGCCGCATCGCTGGAGGCGGCGATGGCCGCGCATGGCGCGCAGCGGCACCTGCGCGTCGCCGCGCTCTGGGTGCGGCTGGCGCGGCGGGACGGCAAGCCGCGCTACCTGGCGCACGGGCCACGCTGCTGGGCGATGCTCGACCGCGCCCTCGCCCATCCCGCCTGCGCCCCGCTCGCCCGCTTCCTCGACCGGCACGTGCCGCGCGCGCTGCGGCGCAACCCCGTTCCGCTGGTGACCGCATGATCGCCCTGACCCGCGCCATGGTGCTCGCCGCCGGCCTCGGCACCCGCATGCGGCCGCTGACCGAGGCGAGGCCCAAGCCGCTGCTGATGCTGCACGGCCGCTCCCTGCTCGACCGCGCGCTCGACCGGCTGGAGGCGGCGGGGGTGGAGCGGGTGGTGGTGAACGCCCACTGGCTCGCGGACCAGGTGGCCGAGGCCGTCGCCCGGCGCCGCACCCCCGCCTGCCTGCTGCAGCACGAGGAGACGCTGCTGGAGACGGGCGGCGGCGTGCGCCGCGCCCTGCCGCATCTCGGCCCCGGCCCCTTCGCCGTGGTGAACGGCGACAGCGTCTGGCTGGACGGACCGACGCCCGCGCTCGCCCGCCTCGCCGCCGCCTTCGACCCGGAGCGGATGGACGGGCTGCTGCTGCTGGTGCGCAGCGCCCAGGTGGAGGGCGAGGTCGGCCGCGGCGACTTCCTGCTCGACCCGCTCGGCGCCGTGCGCCGGCCGAAGGAGCGGGAGATGGCGCCCTACGTCTTCGCCGGGGTGCAGATCCTGGTCCCGGACCTGTTCGAGGACATGCCGGAGGGGCCATTCAGCCTGAATCGCGCCTATGACCGCGCCATCGCGCGGGGGCGGCTGTTCGCGCTGGTGCATGACGGGGTGTGGTTCCACCTCTCCACCCCGGCCGACCTCGCGCGGGCGGAGGAGGCGATGCGCGCCGGGCTGGTGCGGGCGCCGTTCTGATGGCCGCGCCCCGTCCCGCGGAGCAGGGCAGCCTCGCCGCGCTGACCGCGCCCTTCTTCCGCCTCTACGACATCCCGGCCCACCTGCCGTTCCTGGACTGCCTCGCCGCCGGGGTGCTGCGCCTGATCCCCGGGGAGTCGCCGGAGCGGCTCTCCCGCGTCACCATCCTGCTGCCGACGCGCCGCTCCGCCCGCGCGCTGCGCGCCGCCTTCCTGCGCGCCGCCGAGGGACGGGCGCTGCTGCTGCCGCGCATGCGCGCGCTCGCCGGCCTTTCCACCGAGGATGCGGACGAGCTGGCGCTGCCCTCGCTGCTCGACCTGCCGCCGGCGGTGGAGCCGCTGCGCCGCCAGGCGGTGCTGGCGCGCATGATCCTCCGCCTCGATCCCAAGTATGGCGGGCCCGGCACGCCGGAGCAGGCCTGGTCGCTGGCCGGGGCGCTGGCGACGCTGCTCGACGAGATCGCGCTGGAGGAGCGCGACCTCGACCTGCTCGCCACCACCGCGCCGGAGGCGCTGGCCGAGCACTGGCTGGCGCGGCTGGAACTGCTGGTGCCGGAGCAGCACGCGACGCATTGGCAGATCACGCTGGCCTTCCTGCGCGGCGTGGTCGCGGAGTGGCAGGCCTGGCTCCGGCGGCACGGGCTGCTGGACATCGGCATGCGGCGCGTGCAGGCGCTGCGCGCGCAGACCGAGGCCTGGCGCCGCGCGCCGCCGCCCGATCCGGTGATCGCCGCCGGCATCGGGGTGGGCGGCACCATCCCCGCCGCCGCCGAGCTGCTCCGCGTCGTGGCCGAGGAGCTGCCGCGGGGCGCGGTGGTGCTGCACGGGGTGGACCAGCTCTCGGCCGAGACGGTGTGGGACGCGATCCGCGAGGCGCCGACCCACCCCTTCTGCGGCCAGCAGCGGCTGCTGGCGGCGCTCTCGGCGCGGCGGGAGGATGTGAAGCGCTGGCCCGGCTGCGCGCCCGAGGAGGCGGTGGCGCGCGCCGTGCCGCCCGGCCGCCCGGCGCTGCTCGGCATGGCGCTGCGCCCCGCCGCCGGCCTGCCCGCCTGGCAGTCCCGCCGCCCGCAGGAATGGCTGCCGGCGATCGAGGGCCTCTCGGTACTCAACGCGCCGGACGCGCAGGCCGAGGCGGTGGCGATCGCGCTGCTGCTGCGCGAGGCGCTGGAGGATCCGAAGGCGCGCGCCGCGCTGGTCACGCCCGACCGCGACCTCGCCCGCCGCGTCTCCGCCGAGCTGGCGCGGCACGGCGTGGTGGCGGACGATTCCGCCGGCGAGGCGCTGGGGCAGAGCCCGGCCGGCGCCTTCCTCCGCCTGCTCGCCCGTGCGGTCGCGGAGGGGCTGGCGCCGGTGCCGCTGCTCGCCCTGCTCAAGCATCCCCTGTGTGCGGGCGGGATGGACCGGGCGGACTGGATGCGCGCGGTCAGGCGCCTCGAACTCGCGGCGCTGCGCGGCCCGCGCCCGGCCCCCGGCATCGCCGGGCTGCGCGCCGCCCTGCCGGCGGATGCGCCGGCCGAGGCCGCGGCGCTGCTCGGCGCGCTCGAGGCATGCCTCGGCGAGTTCGCGGCGCTGCCGGAGGCGCCCGCGCGCCCCCCCGCGGCGCTGCTCGAGGCGCATCTCGCCGCCGCCGAGCGGCTCGCCTCCACCCGCGCCATGCCGGGCGGCCTCCGCCTCTATGCCGGGGAGGAGGGGGAGGTGCTGGCGCAGCACCTCGCCGGCCTCGCCCCGGCGATGGCGGAGATGGCCCCGCTCAGCCCCGCCTGCTGGCCCGCCCTGTTCGACGCGGCGATGGAGGGGGCGGCCGCGCCCTCCTTCCGCGGCAGCCGCGGGCGCGAGGGCGGGCCGCACCCGCGCGTCGAGATCCTGGGCCTGCTGGAGGCGCGGCTGCTCACCTTCGACCGCGTGGTGCTCGGCGCGCTGGACGAGACGGTCTGGCCGCTGGCCACCGACCCCGGCCCCTGGATGAGCCGCCCGATGCGCGCCGATTTCGGCCTGCCCGAGCCCGAGGCGCGCATCGGCCGCGTCTGCGCCGACTTCTTCCTCGCCGCCTGCAGCGCCCCCGTCGCCGTGCTGTCGCGCGCGGCGCGGCGCGGCGGGGCGCCGACCGTGCCGGCGCGCTGGCTGACGCGGCTTGAGACCTTCCTCGCCGGGCAGCGCGACGCGGCGCATCCGCAGGGGCTGCGCCTGCCGCCCTCCCCGGCGCTCGCCTGGGCGACGCGGCTCGACCGGCCGGAGGTGGTGCAGCCCTGCGCCCGGCCGGCGCCGCGCCCGCCCGCCGCGGCGCGGCCGGACCGCATCTCGGTGACCGAGATCGAGACGCTGATCGCCGACCCCTACGCCTTCTACGCCAGGCGCGTGCTCCGCCTCAGCCCGCTCGACCCGCTGGACGCCGAGGCGGGGGCGGCGGATTACGGCACCCTGGTGCACGCGGCGATGGCGCGCTTCGTCAGGCGCCTCGGCGACGGCCGCTGGCCCGGCCACGACGCCGCCATGGCGCTGTTCGAGGCGGCGGCCGAGGAGGCGCTGGCGCAGGCCGGCGCGCGCCCCGGCCTCGTCGCCTTCTGGCGCCCGCGGCTTGCCCGCATCGGCGCCTTCGTGGTGGCCGAGGAGGCGGCGGCGCGGCGCGGCGGGCGCATCCTGCGCAGCCTCACCGAGATCCGCGGCGAGCTGCCGCTGCGCATGGAGGACGGGCGCTGCGCCACCCTGACCGCGCGCGCCGACCGGCTGGACCTGCTGGCGGACGGGCGCGTCGCCATCCTCGACTACAAGACCGGCACCCCGCCCTCCGCCGCGCAGGTGAAGGAGGGGCACCGGCCGCAACTGCCGCTGGAGGCGGCGATGGCGGCGCGCGGCGCCTTCCCCGGCCTGCAGCCGGCGGACGCTGCGGCGCTCGCCTACTGGCGCCTGAGCGGCGGGCCGGAGCCGGGCGAGGTGCGGGTGGTGAGCCGGGAGGCGCAGGAGATCGCCCACCTGGCCGAGCAGGCGCTCGGGGAGCTGCGCCGCCTGGTCGGGCGCTACCTGCTCGGCGCCGCGCCCTTCACCGCCCGCCCGCATCCGGGGCGGCGGCCGGCCGGCACGGAATACGAGCACCTCTCGCGCCTCGGCGAATGGGCGGGGGCGGAGGACGCGGCGGAAGGGGGCGGGCCATGACCGTGGGCATCAGCGCGCGCGAGGAGGCGCAGATCGCCCAGCGCATCGCCTCCGACCCCGCCATCTCCGCCTGGGTCGGCGCCTCGGCCGGGTCGGGCAAGACCAAGGTGCTGACCGACCGCGTGCTGCGCCTGCTGCTGCAGGAGGGGCAGGCGGCGAACCGCATCCTCTGCCTCACCTTCACCCGCGCCGCGGCCGCCGAGATGCAGACGCGCCTCGCCCGCCGCCTCGGCGAATGGGCCTGCGCCGAGGACGACAGGCTCGCCGCCGACCTCGCCGCGCTCGGCTGCGAGCCGAGCCCCGCCCTGCTGCGCCGCGCCCGGCTGCTGTTCGCGGAGGTGCTGGAGCTGCCGGGGGGGATGCGCATCTCCACCATCCACTCCTTCTGCCAGTCCCTGCTCGGCGCCTTCCCGCTGGAGGCCGGGCTGCCGCCGCAATTCGCCGTGCTGGAGGATGCCGACGCCGCGGCGCTGCTCGCCGATGCGCGCGAGGCGGTGCTCTCGGGCGGCGCGGCGCCGCGGGAGAAGCTGGCGCTGCTCGCGGCGCTGGCGGGGGCGGAGGAGTTCTCCGCCGCCGTCGCCGCGCTGCTCGAGAAGCGCGACCGCCTCGCCGCTTGCCTCCGCGCGAGCAACGGCATGGCCGGGCTGCGCTTCCGCCTCGCACGCGCGCTCAGGCTCGACGACGGGGAGGACGAGGCGGCGGTGATCGCCTCCGCCTGCATGGTGCCGGACGCGGTGGCGCGGGAGGCGGCGGCCTGGATGAACCACCGCAACAAGCAGCCGCGCGAGCTGGCGGAGAAGGTGCGGGAATTCCTCGCCCTCGACCACGAGGGCCGGGCCACGCGCTGGGAGGAGTGGTGCGACCTCTTCCTCACCGCCAAGGGCGAGCCGCGCAAGGTCATCCTGGACAGCCCGGCGCTGGCCGCCGAGGCGCGGCGCATCCTCGGCCTGCGCGAGAAGCGCGCCGCCTGCCGGCTGCTCGAGGCGACGGAGGCGCTGCTGGCGCTGGCCGGCCCGGTGCTCGACCACTACGAGGCGCGCAAGCGCTCCGCTGGGCTGCTCGCCTACGACGACCTGATCGCCGTGGCCTCGCGCGTGCTGCGCGACCCGGGCAGCGCCTGGGTGCTGTTCAAGCTCGACGGCGGCCTGGATCACGTGCTGCTCGACGAGGCGCAGGACACCAACCCGGCGCAGTGGGAGATCGCCTCGGCGCTGACCGAGGAGTTCTTCGCCGGCTTCGGCGCCGAGCTGGCCGGGCGCGGGGAGCGGCTGCGCACCATCTTCGCGGTCGGCGACACCAAGCAGTCCATCTACGGCTTCCAGGGCGCGGACGCGCAGGGCTTCGGCACCTGGGAGGCGCGCTTCCGCAAGCGCGTCTCCGGCCGCGGCGGCGCCTCGGCCTTCCGCAAGGTGGACCTCAAGGTCTCCTTCCGCTCCACCGCGCCGGTGCTGGCGCTGGTGGACGCGGTGTTCGCCGAGGGCGCGGCGCGCGACGGCGTGGTGGCGGAGGGCGAGACGCTGGAGCACCGCCCCGACCGCGCCGGCCAGGCCGGCAGCGTCGAGCTCTGGCCGCTGCTGCGCCCGGCGGCGAAGCCGAAGCCCGCCGCCTGGGACATCCCGGAGGAGCCGCAGCGCGTCGCCGACGAGACGGCGCTGATGGCAGAAGCCCTGGCCGCGCGCATCGCCCGCATGGTGGCGGAGGAGACGCTGCCCGCCCGCGCCGTCCCCGGCCCGGACGGCGCGCCGCGCCCGCGCCGCATCCGCCCCGGCGACATCCTGGTGCTGGTGCGGCGCATCGCCAACGTGAAGCTGGTGCCGCTGCTGGTGCGCGCGCTGAAGGAGCGCGGCGTGCCGGTCGCCGGCGTCGGGCGCCTGAAGCTCGTCGAGCACATCGCGGTGCAGGACCTGCTGGCGCTGCTCGACGTGCTGCTGCTGCCCGAGGACGACCTGCAGCTCGCGGCCCTGCTGAAGAGCCCGCTGGTCGGCCTCTCCGAGGAGGAGCTGTTCGCGCTGGCGCACGGCCGCAGCGGCTCGCTGTGGTCGGCGCTGCTCGCCGAGCGCGGCGCCGACAGCGCGGCCGGGCGCGCGGCGGAGTGGATCGCCCGCCTCGCCGACCGCGCCGACCTCTGCACGCCGCACGCCCTGCTCGCCGAGGTGCTGGGCGAGCCCTGCCTGCTTGGCCCTGGCGGGCGGGCGCGGCTGCTGGCCCGCCTCGGCCCCGACGCGGCGGAACCGCTGGACGAGGTGCTGACCGCCGCCCTCGCCTATGAGCGCAAGCACCCGCCGAGCCTGCAGGGCTTCGTCCACTGGCTGCGCCGCGGCGGCGCCGAGGTGAAGCGCGAGGCCGAGAGCGGCGCCGACGCGGTGCGCATCATGACCGTGCACAACGCCAAGGGGCTGCAGGCGCCGGTGGTGATCCTGCCCGATGTCGGCGGCGGCGAGGGGCGGGAGGTGGTGCGCTGGGCCGAGGGCGACGGCACCGCCCTGCCGCTCTGGGCGCCGCGCAAGGAATTCCACGCCCCCGCCTATCTCGACACGGTGGCCGAGGATGCGCGCAAGCGCCAGCAGGAGGAGAACCGCCTGCTCTACGTGGCGCTGACCCGCGCCGAGGACCGCCTGCTGGTCTGCGGCTGGGGGGAGGAGCCGCGGGAGTGGTACCGCTTCGTCGCCGAGGGCTTCCGCCGCCTGGACGGGGCGCGGCAGGAGCCCTTCGACCCGGCGGCCTTCGGCGCCCCTCCCGCCTGCGACTTCGGCGGCGGGATGCTCTGGCGCCTCGACTGCCCGCAGCAGGCGGCGCCGGCCGAGGACCGCCCCGCCGCCGCCGACCTCGCCGCGGGGCCGCTGCCCCCCTGGGTCCACCGCCCCGCCCCGCCCGAGGCGCCGGAGGCCGCCATCGCCCCCTCCGCCCTGCCGGGGGAGCAGGAGACGCCCGCCGCCGCCCCGCATGGCGGCACCGACCCCGAGGGGCGCCGCTTCCGCCGCGGGCGGCTGGTGCACGCCCTGCTGCAGCACCTGCCCGGCCGGCCCGAGGCCGAGCGGCGCGAGGCCGGGCGCCGCTTCCTCGCCCGCCCCGGCCACGGCCTGTCGGCGGAGGAGCAGGCGGAGGTGCTGGAGGAGGTGCTGGCGCTGATCGGATCCCCCGCCATCGCCGAGGCCTTCGGCCCGGACAGCCTGGCCGAGGCGCCGATCGCCGGGCGGGTCGGCGGGCAGCTCGTGGCGGGGCAGGTGGACCGGCTGGTGGTGCGCCCGGACCGGGTGCTGGTGCTGGACTACAAGACCAACCGCCCCCCGCCGGCGCGGGCGGAGGAGGTGGCGCCACTCTACCTGCGGCAGATGGCCGCCTATCGCGCCGTGCTGCGCCAGGCCTTTCCCGGCCGCGCGGTGGCGTGCGCCCTGGTCTGGACCTACGGCGCCTCGCTGATGCCGCTGCCGGAGGCGTTGCTGGACGCGCACGCACCGGGCTGAGGCGCCCCGCGCCGGGCGCATGTCCGCCCCCCGCCCGCCCGATCCTTGACCCGGCGCCCGCGTCGCCCGACCTTTCGGCGACATCGTGGCGGGCCACCCCCGCCGACAGGAGACGCCATGAGCGAACTCACCAAAGCCGTCACGGACGAGACCTTCCGCCAGGAGGTGCTGGAGGCGCCCGGGCCCGTGCTGGTGGATTTCTGGGCCGAGTGGTGCGGGCCGTGCCGGATGGTGGCGCCGGTCCTCGACGAGATCGCCAGGGAATATGCGGGCCGGCTCACCGTCGCCAAGGTGAACATCGACGAGAACCCGATGACGCCGAACGAGTACGCGGTGCGCGGCATCCCGACCATGATGCTGTTCAAGGACGGCAAGCTGGTGGACACCAAGGTCGGCGCCCTGCCGAAGGGCGCGCTGCGCGACTGGATCGCCGGTAACATCGAGTGAAGCGCCGCGCCGCCGGGGGTTGAGGCGCGGCGGCCTCGGACCACCTGCGGCGGCATGCGCCGCTTCCTTCCCGCCGCCGCCCTCGCCCTGGCCCTTGCCGCCTGCGCGCCCGCGCGGGCCTCCGACGCGCCCGTCGCCTCGGAGCGCGCCACCTTCCGCGTCACCACCTTCGCCGAGGGGCTGGAGCGGCCCTGGGGCGGGGCCTTCCTGCCCGACGGGCGCCTGCTGGTGACCGAGCGGCCGGGGCGGATGCGCCTGATCGGTCCCGACGGCCGCGTCTCCGAACCGCTCTCCGGCGTGCCGCGGGTGGAGGCGGCCGGCCAGGGCGGGCTGCTGGACGTGGCCCTGGCGCCGGATTTCGCGCAGACGCGGGAGATCTACCTCTGCCAGGCGGCCGCGGTGCAGGGGGGCGTGCTGACCCGCCTGGTGCGCGCCCGCCTCTCCGCCGATGCGCGGGCGCTGGAGCAGGCGCGCCCGATCCTGGACGCGACGCCGCCCCAGGCGCAGGGGCGCAACCACTACGGCTGCCGCATCGCCTTCGGGCCGGAGGACGGCAAGCTCTACCTCTCCACCGGCGACCGCTTCGCGCGCAAGGAGCGGGCGCAGGACCTCTCCGACCTCGCCGGCAAGATCCTGCGGCTGGAGCGCGACGGCCGCCCGGCCGAGGGCAACCCCTGGCCGGACCGCGAGGGGGTGCGGCCGGAGATCTGGTCCTATGGCCACCGCAACCCGCAGGGCCTCGCCTTCAGCCCCCGGACCGGCGCGCTGTGGTCGGCGGAGTTCGGGCCGCTCGGCGGGGACGAGCTGAACCTCATCCGCCGCGGCGGGAATTACGGCTGGCCGGCGGTGACCCACGGGCGGAACTACGACGGCTCGGTCATCTCCGAGCGGAGTTCGGCGCCGGGGATGATCGACCCGGTGCGGGTGTGGACGCCGGTGATCAGCCCCTCCGGCATCGCCTTCTATGACGGCGAGGCCTTTCCCGGCTGGCGCGGCAGCCTGTTCCTGGCCGGGCTGAACCCGCCCGGGCTGGTGCGGCTCTCCATCGAGGGCGAACGGGTGACCGGGGAGGAGCGGCTGCTGCAGCGCGTGGCGCGCTTCCGCCACGTGATCCAGGGGCCGGACGGGCTGCTCTACATCCTCACCGACGAGCAGCGCGGGCGGGTGCTGCGGCTGGAGCCGGCGGGCTGAGCCGCGGGCGCCTTCCCGTGCCGGCGGCCCCCGTTCCTGCCCGGCCGCGCCAGGCATTCGGGCCGCCGAGGTCAATCGCCCACCACCACCCCCGTCATCGGCACGTTCAGCACCGATTGCGCCGTCCCTACCAGATGGACGAGGAAGGAGAAGGCCTCGCCCGAATGCCCGCCGGCCTCGCCGGCCGGGATGACATGGCGCCGCCCGTGCAGCGCGGTGGCGGCCAGGGCGGGCCGGCCGGGCGCCCAGGGCTCCACCACGAAGAGCGGCATCCGGGCGCCGTCCGCCCGCCGCACCATCGGGCCCCGCTCCGGGCCGAGCCGCACGAGGGCGCCGAGATAGTCGAGCATCTCGAGCGGCGAGCGCAGCTCGATCTCGATCCGCCCCTCCGCCCCGGCGTCGAAGACCACCGGCGAGGTGCCGCCGAAGGCGCGCGGGTCGCCGTGCTGGAAGCGCGGCCGCCACTCGCCCGGGGCGCCGCCGCAGCGGGCGAGCACCTTCAGCCTCTCCCGCGGCGCGGCGAAGCAGAAGCGCCGGCCCTCGTCGAGGCGGCGGAGCTGGAAGCGCCGCGTGCGCTCGCCCGGTTCGCGGGGGAGTTCCTCGGTCATCAGGCCCTCGCGCTGCGCGATGCCGAGCTCGCCGAGCACGGGCGTCTGGTCCAGCGGGAAGGGCGGGCTGACGTTGCGCACGAGGAGCGCCACCTCCGTCGTCAGCCCCTGGTCCATCAGGCGCTCCAGGCGCTGCTGGAAGGCGGCGAACCCGGCCGGGTTCTCGGGATCGTTGACGTAGCTCCGCGTTCCGGCCCCGTCGCGCCAGCGGATGCCGCCGATGGCGGTGGTCAGGATCGCCTCCCGGCTCCGGCCGGTGCGCAGGAAGGCGGCGAGCGTCTCCATGCTGACCGGCGCGCGCATCGGGCCCAGGAACTGGTCGTTGTAGAGCGTCGCGTAGTCGAAGCCGGGCCCGATCTCGGCCTCGACGGCGGGCTCGAAGAGGGTGCGCGCGTTGCCGCCGCGGCCGAAGGGCAGCGTCAGCCCGACGCTGGTGGTGAAGCGGTTGCGGCCGCGGATCAGCGGCAGGCTGGAGAAATGCGCCGGCTGGCCGGCGCTGCGCCGCAGGATGTTGCGCAGCACCATGTCGTCCTGCAGCGTCGCCACCTCGCGGTTCAGCGTCGCGGCGGCGCCGGAGAGCTGCGCGTAACCCGTCGAGCAGCCGCCGAGGGCGAGCAGGAGGAGCGCCAGGCAGACGGCCCGCGCCCGCGCGGCACGGAGAGGGGCGCCCCGGACCGGGCTGCACGCCGCAGGAATCCCAACCATATGCCACCTGTCTCCACTGCCCTTCTGCCGGCGCCGCCTGGCCGCGCGGAACCGGTGGTAGATTTTGCCGGGAGCCCATATACGAGCTTACGCCAGGGCCGCCCCGCCATGTGACGCGGCGGGAGAACCGCCGCCGCCCTGGCCCGCCCCCAACGCAGGAATTGCAGCAGCGTTGATGTTGCCCGACACCGACCGCCCGACGCGCTTCGCGGCCTCGCCGGAGGGTGGCGGCGTGCGCCTCGCCTTCGCCGGGCGGCTCGACGCCGCCGCGGTGGCGCGGCTCTGGCCCGAGGCGACGCGGGCGGTGCGGCCGGGGCAGCCGCTCATCCTCGACCTCTCCGGCCTCTCCGGCCTCGACACCGCCGGCGCGGTGCTGCTGCTGCGCCTCGAGCGCCACGCCGGGGAGGCGCGCTGGGAAGGCCCCGCCGAGCCCGCCCTGCGGGCGATGCTCGACCGCACCCGCCAGGCCCTGCTCGTCCCGCCCCCCGCCCCGCCGCCCCGCCTGCCCTGGCTCGGCCTGCTCGGGCGGGCGACGCTGCGGCGGGGCGAGGGGCTGCTCGGCCAGCTCGCCTTCCTCGGCGAGGCGGTGATCGCCGGCCTCGGCACCCTGCGCCGCCCCTGGCGGCTGCGCGCAAGCGAGGTGCTGCGCCACCTGGACGAGGCGGGGCTGCGCGCCTTCCCCCTCGCCCTGCTGCTCGGCGTGCTGATCGGGCTGATCCTCGCCTTCCAGTCCTCGGTGCCGATGCGCCAGTTCGGGGCCGAGGTGTTCATCCCGATGCTGGTCGGCATCTCCCTGCTGCGCGAACTCGGGCCGCTGATGGCCGCCGTGATCCTGGCCGGGCGCACCGGCAGCGCCTATGCCGCCGAGCTCGGCACCATGACGGTGAACGAGGAGGTGGACGCGCTGCGCGTGATGGGCATCGAGCCCATCGCCTGGCTGGTGCTGCCGCGGGTGCTGGCGGCGATGCTGGTGATGCCGGTGCTGGCGCTGGTGCTGAACCTGGCGGGGCTGGTCGGCATGGGGGGGGTGATGGCCACCCTCGGCTTCCCGCCCGTGGCGGTGGTGAACCAGCTCCGCGAGGCGCTCTCCCTCGGCGACCTGCTCGGGGGGCTGTTCAAGGCGGCGGTGTTCGGCCTCGCCATCGGCTTCATCGGCTGCCGCGCCGGGCTCGCCGCCGGGCGCGGCCCGCGGGCGGTGGGCGATGCGGCGACCGCGGCGGTGGTCGGCGGCATCGTCGGCATCGTGGTGCTGGACGGGGTCTTCGCCGTGCTGTTCTTCCGGCTGGGTCTGTGATGGCGGGGGCGGAGCCGGTGATCCGCGTGCGCGACCTCGCCGCCCGCTTCGGCGGCAACACGGTGTTCGAGCACGTCTCCTTCGAGGTGCGCCGCGGCGAGGTGTTCGTCATCCTCGGCGGCTCTGGCTGCGGCAAGTCCACCCTGCTCAAGCACATGATCGGCCTCTACCCGCCGGCCGAGGGCACGGTGGAGATCCTCGGCCAGGACCTCGCCGCGCTGGCCGGCGAGGCGCGCCGGGCGCTGCTGCGGCGCATCGGGGTGATGTGGCAGTCGGGCGCGCTGTTCGGCTCCCTCACCCTGGCCGAGAACGTGGAGGTGCCGCTCGAGGAGCACACCGCCCTGCCGGCCGAGGCCCGCGCCCTGGTGGCGCGCGCCAAGCTCGGCCTCGTCGGCCTCGCCGACGCCGCGGGGCGGCTGCCGGCGGAGATCTCGGGCGGCATGGCCAAGCGCGCCGGCATCGCCCGGGCGATGGCGCTCGACCCGCCGATCCTGTTCCTCGACGAGCCCTCGGCCGGGCTCGACCCGATCACCTCGGCCGGCCTCGACGCGCTGATCCTCGAGCTCGCGCGCGAGCTCGGCACCACCTTCGTCGTGGTGACGCACGAGCTGCAGTCCATCCTGGCGATCGGCGACCGCTGCATCATGCTGGACAAGGCGGCGCGCGGCGTGATCGCCGAGGGCGATCCGCGCGCGCTGCGCGAGACCAGCACCGACCCCGTGGTCCGCGCCTTCTTCCGGCGGGAGGCGATGGCATGAGCGGGCGGCGCCCCCGAACCCCTGACGAGGGATAGCCATGCCGCAAACGCAGCGCCTCTATCTGCGCGTGGGCACGCTGGTGGTCGCCGGGCTGGCGCTGGCGGTGGGCTTCGTGCTGTTCCTCACCGCCGACCGCTTCGCGCGCGGCGCCGAGATCTACGAGACCTACATCCAGGAATCGGTGCAGGGGCTCGATGTCGGCGCCGCGGTGCGCTACCGCGGCGTCGCCGTCGGCCGGGTGGCCGAGATCGGCCTGGTCTCGGCCGAGTACCGCCGGCCCGAGGGCGGCCCCTTCCTCGCCGCCTTCCAGCGCGTGCTGGTGCGCTTCACCGTGGACAACACGCGCATCGGCGCCGGCGCGCCCTCGCTCGAGGAGGCGGTGCGCATCGGCCTGCGCGCCCGCCTCGCCGCGCAGGGCATCACCGGGGTGAACTACATCGAGCTCGACTTCGTGGATCCGGAGCGGTTCCCGCCGCCGCCGCCGCCGCCCTGGACGCCGCGCTTCCCCTACATCCCCTCCATCCCCTCCACCGTGGCGCAGGTGCAGGACGCGGCGCAGGTGCTGCTGCAGCGCCTGGACGCGGCGGACCTGCCCGGGCTGCTCGCCAACATCAACGGCTTCGTCACCGAGCTGCGCGAGCAGACGCGGGAGGGCGAGCTGGCGGTGGTGGTGCGCGAGGCCGCGGAGCTGCTGCGCGACCTGCGGGGCGAGGTGGAGCGCGCCGACATCCCCGCCACCCTCGCCGAGCTGCGCGGCGTCGCCGCGGAGGCGCGCGCCCTGCTGGCGAGCGAGGAGGTGCACGCCACCCTGGCCAGTGCCGCCGAGGCGATGGCCGAGCTGCGCGCCGCCGCCGCCGGGGCGCGGGCGGTCGCGGAAAGCGAGGAGCTGCGCCAGCTTCTCGCCAACGCCTCGGCCGCGGCGGCGGAGCTGCGCCGGGCGGCGCAGCGCCTGCCGGCCACCCTCGCCTCGATCGAGGCCGGGGTGCGCACGGCGCGGTCCGCCTCCACCGACCTGCAGGCCGACCTGGTGCCGATTCTGCGCGACATGCGCACCGCCATCGGCAACCTGCGCGACGCGACCGAGTTGCTGCGCCGCTACCCGGGCCAGGCGATCTTCGGGGCGCCGCCCCCGCCGGAAGGACGACGATGAGAGACAAGACGCGCCGCGCCGCCCTGCTGCTGCCGCTCGCCCTCGGCGCCTGCACCGTGCTGCCGCAGCGCCCCTACCAGGAGGTGCGCCGCTTCGCGCTCGAGGTGGAGCGGCCGGAGCGGGTGCCGCCCCCCTCCGGCGCGCCGGTGCTGCTGGTGCGCTCGCTGCGCGGCGCGCCCGGGCTCGACGCGCGAGGGCTGCAGATCGCCCGGCCGGACGGCACGGTGACGACGGAGTTCTGGAGCGAATGGGCCGCCCCGCCCGCCGAGCTGGCGGAGGAGGCGCTGCGCCGCTGGCTCGCCGCGAGCGGCCTGTTCTCGGCCGTGGTCGTTCCCGGCTCCCGCCTACGCCCGGACCTGACCATGGAGGGGGAGCTGATCCGCCTGCAGGCCGACCCCGCCGCCGGGGTGGCCCGCGCCGGCCTGTCGCTGCTGCTGCTGCAGGGCGGCGAGGGGGGGCAGGAGGTGCGCATCCGCGGCCAGTTCCTGCCCGAGGGAACGGCGCCGCTGCCGGGCGGCGCCGCGGAGCGGGTGGCCCCGGCCGATGCCGCGGCGGCGATGACGGCAGCCTTCGCCGATGCGCTCGCCCGGCTGGAGGCGGAGCTGCGCAGCACCCTGCGTCGCGGGCGCTAGAGCGGATCCCGTTCGGGCGGCCTCGCCTGAACGGGTGAGGATGCCCGCACGATCGACGAGCCGGAGCATTGGCCGTGAGCCAGGGCGAACGGAACATGCCCTGGCGCCCGATCCGCGCGGGCGGGAGCGGCGCTCGGCCGCCCGATGAAGGACGGAAGCCTGATCCGCCGAAGCGGAGCACGCTGCAGGGCCGTTTTCCCTCGGGCGCGCCCGCGGAGACGGCTTGAGGCCCCCGTCGCGGGGCGGAAGCCCTCAGCCTGTCAGCGCGCCTTCCGGCACCGGCCACGCCGCCGCGGCCTGCGAGACCGGGGCGAGGATGGCGAAGCCGAAAGGCGGCAGCGCCGACCCCTCCACCGCCCCGGCCAGCGGCGCAAGGCCGTGCAGCGTCGGCGGCAGCGGCACCGTCTCGGGCGAGAGGTTGCACAGCACTGTCAGGCTGCGTGCCGCCTCGCGGCGGACGAAGCCGAGCAGCGGCGCCCGCAGCGCCAGCGGCACCGCCTCGCCCCGGCGCAGCGCCGGCTCGGCGCGGCGCAGCGCCAGCAGGTGGCGGCAGAAGTGCAAGGTGCTGTGCGGATCCGCCTCCTGCGCCGCCGCGGCCATGGCGCGGTGCGCCTCCGGCACCGGCAGCCAGGGGGTGCCGGTGGTGAAGCCGGCATGCGGCGCGTCCGGCCGCCAGGGCATGGGCGTGCGGCTGCCGTCGCGGCCCTTGAACTCCGGCCAGTAAGTCATGCCGAAGGGGTCGCGAATCTCCTCCTCGCGCAGCACCGCGTCGGGCAGGCCGAGCTCCTCGCCCTGGTAGAGGCAGACGCTGCCCGGCAGGCTCAGCAGCAGGCCGAGGGCGAGGCGGGTGAAGCGCGGGTCGGCCACGCCGCCCGGCGCCCAGCGGCTGGCGGCGCGCTCCACGTCGTGGTTGGAGAAGGAGAGGCAGGGCCAGCCGCGCGCGCAGGTGGCGATGGCGTCCTGCAGCAGTGCCGCCACCGTCGGATGGTCGAAGCCGTTGCGCAGCGGGCGCAGCGTGTAGGCCATGTGCAGGTGCGCATCGCCCTCCGTGTAGGCGGCGATGCGCTCGAACGCGCCCTCCTGCGAGGAGACCTCGCCCAGCGCCACCGCGCCCGGATAGGCGTCGAGCAGCGCGCGCAGCCGGCGCAGCAGCGCGAAGGCGGCCGGGTGCATCATGTCGTGCAGGTGCTGCTGCAGGCCGAACAGCTTGGCCGGCACCCCGCCCGCCGGCGGCAGCGGCGGGTTGCTGCGCAGCGCCGGGTCATGGGCCAGGAAATCCACCGCGTCGATGCGGAAGCCGTCGGCGCCGCGCTCCAGCCAGAAGCGGGCGATGCCGAGCAGGGCCTCCACCACCGCCTCGTTGTGCAGGTTGAGCGTCGGCTGGCTGGCGAGGAAATGGTGCAGGTAGTACTGCCGCCGCCGCGGCTCCCACGCCCAGGCGGAGCCGCCGAAGACGCTGAGCCAGTTGTTGGGCGGCGTGCCGTCCGGCGCCGGATCGGCCCAGACGTACCAGTCGGCGGTGGGCGCGGAGCGGCTGCGCCGGCTGGCCTCGAACCAGGGGTGGTGGTCCGAGGTGTGCCCGCCCACCAGGTCGAGCAGCACGCGCAGCCCCCGCGCATGGGCCGCCTCGATCAGCCGGTCGGCGTCGGCGAGCGAGCCGAAGGCCGGGTCCACCGCGCAGTGGTCGGCCACGTCGTAGCCGAAATCCCGCTGCGGCGAGGGGTAGAAGGGGCAGACCCAGATCGCGTCCACGCCGAGCGAGGCGATGTGGTCGAGCCGCCCGATCAGCCCCGGCAGGTCGCCGATGCCGTCCCCGTTCGAATCGGCGAAGCTTCGAGGATAGACTTGGTAGATGACCGCGCCGCGCCACCACGCGATGGCGCCGCCCCCCCTCACCATGGCATTCCCCCCAAGGCCGGAAGGTCCCGGCAGGGCTCAACCATTAGTATCGCGAAGGCGTGAGAATCAAGCGCCGCGACACGGAAGGGCGCGGCTTTCCGGCGCGGTGGGTTCAGCCGGCCACGGTGTAGCCTTCCGCCGCCACCGCCGCCGCCACCGCCTCACGCGGCAGGCTGGTCTCGGCGTGCACGGTGCCGGCCGCGAGATCCACCCGCACCTCGGCCGCCGGGTCCCGTTCCCGTATGGCGGCGGTGATCGCCCGCACGCAGTGCTGGCAGCTCATGCCTTCGACCTTCAGCGCAACCGTCGCCATGGCGTCCTTCCAGCTCGTCGAGGATGGGGCAGTCGGGCCGCTCGTCGCCGTGGCAGTGCTCGGCCAGGTGACGCAGCGAGGCGGCGACGGCGGAGAGGGAGCGCGCCTTCGCCTCCAGCGCCTCCACATGGTCGAGGGCGATGCGCCGCACGTCGGCGCTGGCCCGGCCGCGGTCCCGCCACAGCGCCAGCAGCCGGCGCACGTCCTCGAGCGGGAAGGCGAGTTCGCGGGCATGGCGGATGAAGCGCAGCACCGCGACATCCGCGGGGGTGTAGAGGCGGTATCCCCCGGCGCTGCGCGCCGGGTGCAGGAGATGGATCGCCTCGTAGTGGCGGATCATCTTCTCCGAGACGCCGGAGGCGCGGGCGGCCTCTCCGATGGTCATGGCGGATCCCCCTTCATCCTGTGCGTCATCCCGTCCATGCGTCGTGCCGGCCCGCGGGCGGGCGGTCATGGCGCCCCCTCCGCCCGCGGCCTCCAGCGGGACAGCAGCAGGGCATTGCCCAGCACGGAGACGGAGGAAAGCGCCATCGCCGCCCCGGCGACAAGCGGGGAAAGGAAGCCGAGGGCGGCCAGGGGGATGCCGAGGGTGTTGTAGGCGAAGGCCCAGACCAGGTTCTGGCGGATCTTGGCGTAGGTCCGCCGCGTCACCCGGATCGCCGCCGGAACCAGCGCCGGGTCGCCGCGCAGCAGGGTGATGCCCGCGGCCTCGATCGCCACGTCCGTCCCCGTGCCCATGGCGATGCCAAGATCGGCGGCGGCGAGCGCCGGGGCGTCGTTCACCCCGTCGCCCACCATGGCGACGCGGTGGCCCTGGCGCTTCCAGGCCGCCACCCGCGCGGCCTTGTCCGCCGGCAGCACCTCGGCGGCGACGTCGTCGAGGCCGAGCCGCCGCGCCACCGCCTCCGCCGCCGCCCGGCTGTCGCCGCTGACCATCGCGACGCGCAGGCCGAGCCGCCGCAGCCCGGCGACGGCGGCGGCCGCGCCGGGCCTCTCCGCGTCCTCGAAGGCGAGCAGGGCCAGCACGCGCGGGGCGGCCCCGTCCGCAGCCTCCACCAGCCAGGCGGTGGTGCGGCCCTGCGCCGCCTCCGCTTCGGCCGCCTCGGCGAGGGGGCCGGGCTCGGCGCCGCTCTCCCCGAGCAGGCGCGGGCTGCCGAGCAGCAGGCGCCGCCCGGCCACGCTGCCGGACACGCCGCGGCCGGGCAGGGCGCGGAACTCCTCGGCGCGCGGCGGCGCGGCGTCGCCGAGGCGCTCCAGCACCGCCCGTGCCAGCGGGTGCTCGCTGCCCGCCTGCAGCGCGGCGGCGAGGGAGAGCGCCTCCGCCGCGGCGATGCCGGGCGCCGGGTGCAGCGCGGCGAGGCGCGGCCGGCCTTCGGTCAGCGTGCCGGTCTTGTCGAAGGCGACGAGCGTTACGTCGTGCGCCCGCTCGATCGCCTCGGCGTCGCGCAGCAGGATGCCGGCCCGCGCCGCCGCCCCCGTCCCCGCCATGATGGCGGCCGGGGTGGCAAGGCCGAGGGCGCAGGGGCAGGCGATGACCAGCACCGCCACGGCATTCAGCACCGCCGCCTCCACCCCCGCCCCGGTCAGCCACCAGCCGAGGAAGGCAAGCGCCGCGACCGCCACCACCGCCGGGACGAAGACCGCGCTCACCCGGTCCACCAGCTTCTGCACCGGCGCCCGGCTCGCCTGCGCCGCGGCGACGAGGGCGGCGACGCGGGCCAGCACCGTCTCGGCGCCGATCGCCCGCGCCTCGATCACGAGGCGCCCGTCGAGGGCGATGGAGCCGGTGGCGACGCGGTCGCCCGGCTCCTTCTCGACGGCGCGGCTCTCGCCGGTGAGCGGGCTCTCATCCACCCCGGCGCGGCCCTCCAGCACCACGCCGTCGGCCGGGATGCGCTCGCCGGGGCGGACCACGACGCGGTCGCCGACGGCGAGCAGCGCGCTGTCCACCTCCTCCTCCCGCCCCTCCGCGCCGAGGCGGCGGGCGGTGCGCGGGCGCAGTTCCAGCAGGGCGCGGATGGCCGCGCCGGTGGCGCGCTTCGCCCGCGCCTCCAGGTGCTTGCCGAGCAGCACGAACAGGATGATGACCGCGCTCGCCTCGTAATAGAGGTGGTGCTTGGCGTGCGCGCCCT
Source organism: Crenalkalicoccus roseus (assembly GCF_004761865.1). Taxonomy (GTDB): domain Bacteria; phylum Pseudomonadota; class Alphaproteobacteria; order Acetobacterales; family Acetobacteraceae; genus Crenalkalicoccus; species Crenalkalicoccus roseus. The sequence continues at coordinate 135,167 of NZ_SJDM01000001.1, forward strand.
GGGTCAGCAGCACCCAGGTGGAGAGGCCCCAGGCGGCGGTGGTGCCCATCGCCACCAGCAGGTCCATGTTGCCCGTGCCGGCGCGCAGCGCCGCCCAGCCGGCGCGGTAGAAGCGGGCGCCGAGCCAGAACTGCACCGGGCTCGCCAGGGCGAGCTGCACCCACCCGTTCGGCATCCAGTCCCGCCCCAGCGCCATGCCGAGCATGCCCGCCAGGAAGGGGGCGGTGAGCAGCGCGGCGAGGAGGAGATCGCGGCGCTGGCGGCGGTGGCGCGCGGCCTCCGCCTCCTCCCCCTGCGCCTCGGCCCGCAGCACCCGGTAACCGGCGCGGGCCACCGCGGCGGCGAGCGCCGCCTCGTCCACGCCGCGCAGGGCGCGGATATGGGCGCGCTCGGCGGCGAGGTTCACCCGCGCCTCCAGCACGCCGGGCACGCGGGCGAGCGCGCGCTCCACCCGCCCGGCGCAGCTCGCGCAGGTCATGCCGCCGATCGCGAGGTCGAGGCGCGTCTCCGGCACCGCGTAGCCGGCCTTCGCCACCGCCTCGACCAGCGCCGGCAGCGGCGCGTCGCCCGTCACCTCCGCCCGCTCGGCGGCGAGGTTCACCCGCGCCTCCGCCACGCCGGGCACGCGGGCGAGCGCGCGCTCCACCCGCCCGGCGCAGCTCGCGCAGGTCATGCCCTCCACCGGCAGGGAGAGGGCCGGGAGCGTTCGATCCGGCGGCCGGCGGGAAGGGGCGAGGGTTGCGGCTTCGGGCATGGCGTGGTCCTGATCCTCCGCCGCGTCAGGTGAGGGTTCCCATTATGGGAGGGTCAAGCCCCCGTCCAGCCCGGCGGCCGGCCCGGGGGCGGATTGACGCCGCCGGCCCGCATCCCGACATGGGCGCCGCCATGCGTCGCCGCCTGATCGCCGCCCTGATCGCCTTCTCCTGCCTCGCCGCCACGGGGGCGGCGGCGCAGGAGGCCGAGCCCTTCCGCATCCTCAACCGCACCGGGCAGGAGGCGACGGCGCTCCATGCCGTGCGCTCCCCGCGCGGGGCGCAGGGCGATTGGGGGCCGAACCTCCTGCGCCCGGACCGGCCGCTCGGTGCCGAGGCGGGGTTCCGCGTGCGCCCCGGCCCCGGCACGGGCTGCCGCTTCGACCTGCGCCTGGTGCTGGCGGACGGGCGCGAATCCATCCTGCGCGACCGCGACATCTGCGCCGAGCCGGAGGTGACGATGGCCACCACCATCGCCCGCCCCGCCGCCCCCGCGGTGGCGGAGCAGCGGCCGAACCCGCGGGCGCGCGCCGTCTCCACCGGCAGCGGCTTCCTGGTGGCGCCCGAGCGGGTGCTGACCAACCAGCACGTGGTGAACGGCTGCAACCGCGTGGTGCTGCGCGCCCCGGACGGACGCTGGCTCGGCGCCGTGCCGCCGGTGCGGGTGGATGCCGAACTCGACCTGGCGCTGCTCTCCGTGCCCGGGCTGGAGGGGCCGGCCCTCGCCTTCCGGTCGGCGCCGCCGGTGCGCCGCGGCGAGGGGGTGGTGGCCTATGGCTTCCCGCTGGCCGGGCTGCTCTCCTCCGACCCCAAGCTGACGCGGGGCGAGGTGAACGGCCTTGCCGGAATCGGCAACAACCGCAGCCACTACCAGATCAGCGCCCCGGTGCAGCCGGGCAATTCCGGCGGCCCGCTGCTCGACCTGCACGGCCATGTGGTGGGGGTGGTGGTCTCGAAGCTCGACGCGCAGCGCGTGGCGCAGCGCATCGGCGACATCGCGCAGAACGTGAACTTCGCCGTGCAGGGCGAGGCGGCCCTCGCCTTCCTGCGCCGCGCCGGGGTGCAGCCCGCCCTGGCGGAGAGCCGCGGGGCGGAGCGCGGCGCCGCCGATGTCGGCGAGATCGCCGACCGCAGCACCGTCTTCATCCGCTGCGAGCGCTAGAGCGGATCGCGGACGTCTGGAAGATGCTCCGGCTCGCCGGTCGTGCGGGCCTCTGCACCCGTCCAGGCCGGACGGGGCATGCCCTACGGCCGCAGGTGGATCCAGCCCATGAGCTGGCGCTCCACCACCTCCGGCAGGCCGTTCTGCACCACCTGCACGCCGTCGAGCACCGCCTCCGGCCCCAGGCCGAGCGTGTCGAGCGTGGCGCCGCAGGCGACGAAGGCGATGTCGTAGGCCTGCAGGCTGGCCACCCGCTCCGCCACTTGGCTCCGCTCGCGCAGCAGGTGGCGCACTCCGGGGCCGTAGGCGACGACCATGATCTCCACCAGGTCCTGGCCGTAGAAGCCCTGGATGTTCACCAGGTTGGAGAACACCGCGTTGGCCCGCTCCGGATCGCCCTCCGACAGCGAGACGACGATGCGCCGCGGCGCCTCGATCGTCGGCCTCGGCTCGGCGAGCGGCGTCTCCCGCACGCCCGAGGCGACCAGCGGAACCGCCGCCAGCGCCGCCAGGATCGCGCGCCGCGTGCGCCCCTGCCTCGTCATCGTCCGCTCCCTTCCCTGCTCAGGATCAGATGCGCCATCAGCCGGTCCACCGGCGCGTAGTCGTCGGTCAGCACCGGCACGCCCGAGGCGGCGATGCGCGCGGCGACGAAGCCGGGCGGCAGCCGCGCCCAGCCGCGCTCCGGCCCGCGCCGGGCGGCCAGCCGCGCGACGGGGCTCGGCGTGTCGGAGGCGAGCAGCAGGTAGGTCACGCGCCGCCCCGGCGCCTCGGCCATCTCCACCCACACCTCCACCACCGGGAAGTCGAGCGCCAGGGTGCGCGCCAGCGCCAGCAGGAAGCGCGGCTCGCGCTTGTCCTCCATCACGTTCGCCACATAGGCGCCGCCGGGCGCGAGGCGCGCGCGCACCGCGCGGTGCCACTCGCGCGTCGCCAGGTGCACCGGCATGGCGATGTCGTGGAAGGCGTCGGCGAGGATGAGGTCGAAGCGCGGCCCCTCCGGCAGCGCCTGCAGGGCCGCCCTGCCGTCGGCGGCGAGCACGGTGAGCGCCGGGCTGTCCCCGAGCCAGAAGTCGCGCCGCGCCGTCTCGGCCACCACGGGGTCGAGCTCGGCGACCAGGAAGCGTCCCTCGGGGTGGTCGGCGGCCCAGGCGCGCGGCAGGGTGAAGGCGCCGCCGCCGAGGAAGAAGGCCGCCGGCCGCTCCGGCAGGCCGCGCGCCGCCATCAGCTCGTCCACCAGGTGCAGATAGGGCTGCACCAGCAGCGTCGGGTCGTCGCGCACATTGGCGCCATGCGCGAGGTGGTCGAGCACCATCAGCCGCGCCGGCTGGCCGACCGCCTCCGCCAGATCCACGACGCGGATGCAGAAATAGGCGCTCTCGCGGTCGCAGGGGCTGGCGAAGGGGGGAAGGCGCGCCGCCCCCGCCGGCAGCAGCAGCGCCGCGAGCGCCGCCGCGGCGCCGAGGCGCAGCCCCGCGGCGGCGCGCCGCGCCAGCGCCGCCGCCGCCCCGGCATGGCCCGCCGCCAGCAGGCCGTAGAGCGCGGCGCAGGCGAGCATAGTGCCGGCCGAGCCGATCCAGGCGACGAACAGGAAGCCCGCGGCCAGCGTGCCCGCGATCGCCCCCAGCGCCGAAAGGGCGAACAGCCGCCCAAGCACCGGCCCGACCCGGCCCGGCGGCGCCTCCTCCACGGCGAGCTTGGTGACGATGGGCGAGACGGCGCCGACCAGCAGGCTCGGGGCGAAGAAGGCGGCGAGCGCCAGGCCGAGGATGGCGGCAAGCGGGTGCACCCCCTCGCCGCCGAGCAGCGGCGCGGCGAAGCGCAGCGCCGGCACGGCGGCGAGCGTCGCCGCCGCCGAGCCCGCGAGCAGAAGGGCGAGGCGGCGGTGCCCCGTGCGCCGGTCGCAGCCCGGGCCGGCGAGCCGCCCGCCCCACCAGTGGCCGAGCGAGAAGCCGCCCAGCACCACGGCGATGATCGCCGTCCAGGTGTGCAGCGACATGCCGACATGCGGCGCCAGCAGCCGCCCCGCCACGATTTCCACCACCAGCCCGAGCGCGGAGGCGAGCAGGATGGTGGCGCCGTCGCCGAGCGCACGCAGGCGCGAGGGGCGCGGCGCGGTCATTGACCCCTCCCGCCGCCGCCATGACATGCTGGCGCGACGATGCGCGGGAGGATGCCATGAACCCCTTCGCCGCGACGCTGCGGCGTCGCTCCCTCGCCCTGCTGGCGCTCGCCGCGCTGCCGGCGCGCGCCGCGCCGGTGCGCACCGAGCACGGCTACACCCAGGACTGGTTCGCCGAGACCTTCCTGAACCTGCCCGAGGACCTGGAGGAGGCGCGGGCCGCCGGGCTGCGCCTCGGCGTGGTGTTCGAGCAGCGTGGCTGCCCCTACTGCCACGAGATGCACACCGACCACCTGGCGCAACCCGGGATCGAGGGCTTCATCCGCCCCCGCTTCCGCCTGATCCAGCTCGACCTGCACGGCGCCCGCCCCGTCACCGACCTCGACGGCGAGGTGCTGGAGGAGCGGGCGCTGGCGCGCAAGTGGCGCGTGACCTTCACCCCCACCATCGTCTTCCTTCCCGAGGCGCCGCCGCCCGCCCCGCGGCCGGGGCACGAGGCGGAGGTCGCGCGCATGCACGGGCTGCTGCGCAAGCCGGAATTCCTCGGCCTCTTCACCTACGTCGCCGAGCGGGGCTACGCCGACGGCACGCCCTTCCGCACCTGGTGGCGCCGCCGCAACGGGGCGGGGTAGCGCCCCCGGCCTCATCCGAAGCGCCCGAGCCCCGGCCAGCGGTCCAGCATCCAGGCGCCGATCTCCTGGAAGCCGCCGGTCATCACCAGCACCCCGGTCAGCACCAGGAGCGCGCCGACCGCCACCTCCACGGCGCGGAAATGCCGGCGGAAGCGGCCGAGGAAGCGCAGGAAGGGGGTGGCGAAGGCGGCGGCCAGCAGGAAGGGGACGCCGATCCCCATCGCGTAGGCGAAGAGCAGGAGCGCCCCCTCCGCCACGCTGTCGCGCCCCGCGGCCAGGGTCAGGATGCCCGCCAGCACCGGGCCGACGCAGGGGGTCCAGCCGAAGGCGAAGGCGAGGCCCACCGCATAGGCGCCGAGCGGCGAGACCGGCCGCGCCTTCGGGTGGAAGCGCCGCTCGTAGTTCAGCAGGCCGATGCGCAGGACGCCCGCGAAATGCAGGCCGAACAGGATCAGCACCGCGCCGGCGAGGAGGGCGAGCGTGTCCATGTGCGCGGCGAGCAGGCGCGACAGCGCGCTCGCCGTCGCGCCGAGCGCGGTGAAGACGGTGGCGAAGCCGAGCACGAAGAACAGCGCCGCCCCCAGCACCCGGCCGCGGTGCGGCACCTCGGCCACCGCCCCGCCGGGGGCGGCCCGCAGCGTCACGCCGCCGAGGAAGCCGAGATAGGGGATGACCAGCGGCAGCACGCAGGGGCTGAGGAAGGACAGCGCCCCCGCCAGCACCGCGCCGGCCAGGCCGACTTCCATCGCCCTGCCTCACGCCCCCTTCAGGCGGAGATGCGGGTTGGGTTCGGCGCGCACCGGCCCCTCGGCCAGGTGGCGGAACACCACCTCCCACACCGGCGGCCCTTCCGTGCCCTGGTTCACCGAGGCCCAGCCGGCCACGACGTAGTCCCGCGCCGCCTCGATGGGCTCGCCGGTGCGCAGCAGCGTCAGGCCGGAGATGCGCCGCCCCGCCGGCGCGGCGACGTCGAGCGTCCAGCCGAGGCCGCCGACGCGCACCATGTCCCCGCCCTGCTGGTAGTAGGGGTCGGGGTTGAACAGGTTGTCCGCCACATCCTCGAGGATCGTCTTCAGCATCTCCCCGGTCATGGTGGTGCGGTAGGCGGCCGGGTAGGTGATGGCGGTGTGCGCCCAGACGTCCTCGGCGGTGATGTCGCTGCCCGGCAGCAGCGTGTAGCCCCAGCGGAAGCCGGGGGAGAGGGCGATCTCGGCGTCGCGCTGGCGCATCAGCGCGGCGCAGATCACGTCGTCCATGGTGCCGTTCAGGTTGCCGCGGCGCGTCAGCAGGCTCTCGGTGCGGCCGACCACGCGGGAGAGGTCGGCGGCGAAGGGGGCGCGCAGCCGCCGCACCAGGGCGGCGGCCTCCTCGTCCGGCACGATGCTCTCGGCGAAGATCGGGATCAGGGCGTGGCGGTGCTCCGCCACCCGCCCGCCCTCGATGCGGAGGTCGAGGCGGGAGACGAACTTGCCGTGGCAGCCGCTGGCCACCAGCAGGGTGTCGCCGACGCGCAGCGGCTCCGGCAGCGCGTCGTGGGTGTGGCCGGTCAGGATCACGTCGATGCCCGGCACCCGCGCGGCGAGCTTGCGATCCACGTCGAAGCCGTTGTGCGAGAGCAGCACGACGAGCTGCGCGCCCTCCGCCCGCGCCGCGCGCACCCGCTCGGCCAGCCTCTCCTCGCGGATGCCGAAGGACCAGTCCGGGATCAGCCAGCGCGGATTGGCGATCGGCGTGTAGGGGAAGGCCTGGCCGATCACCGCCACCCTCACCCCGCCGCGCTCGAACATCCGCGTGTGCTCGAACACGTCCTCGTTCCACTCCGTGTCCTGCACGTTGCCGGCGAGGAAGGGGCAGGGCAGGGCGGCCACCAGCTCCTTCACCCGCTCCGCGCCGTAGGTGAACTCCCAGTGGCCGGTGGTGGCGTCGGCGGTCAGGGCGCCGAGCGCCTCCGCCATGTCGGCGCCGCGGGTCTGCAGGCTGGTCCAGCTTCCCTGCAGCGTGTCGCCGCCGTCGAGCACCAGGGTGTTGTCCGGCCGCTCCGCGCGGATCGCGCGGATGACCGCGACGATGCGGTCGAGCCCGCCCATCGGTCCGTAGGCGCGGGCGAGGCGCTCGAAGTCGAGGTCGGTCAGGGCGTGCGCCATCGGCGTGCCGGGGGCGATGCGGTAATGGGCGAGCAGCGCCTCCCCGGTCAGGTGCGGCACCTGGCCGCGCGCCTCGCCGACGCCGACGTTCAGCGTCGCCTCGCGGAAATGCATCGGCACGAGCTGGGCGTGCAGGTCGGTCACGTGCACGAGCGTGACCTGGCCGAGCGGATCGAAGCGCAGCAGCGCCTCCTGGGTCGGGCGCTCCTGGGCGCGGGCGGGCAGGCCGGCCGCCGCCAGCGCGGCGGCGGCGGCCATCAGGTCGCGGCGGGTGATCATGCGGTCTCCTCCCGGTCCCCCTCCGCTCAGCGGCGGACGGAGGGCGTCTCCACCGGCAGCCCCTGGGCCCGCCAGGCGAGGTAGAATTCGAGGTTGGTGAACTCCTCGCCGCCCATCGGCGGCGCCTCCCCGCGCACGTCGTTGACGCAGCCCTGCAGGCGGAACTGCAGGCTGATGACGCGCTGCTCCTTCAGCCGGTAGGTGGGGAAGCCGTTGCTCATGCCCTGGCTGAGCAGATCGGCGCGCAGGTAGCGGCCGTAATTGTCCTCGTGGCAGCTCCCGCAGCGCATGTCGAGCTGCCCGCGCCGCGTGTTGTAGAAGCGCTCGCCGGCGTCGAAGAAGGGCCGCGCCGGGCCGGAGATGTCCACCTGCACCGGCATGCCGCGCGACTGCAGGCCGATGAAGGCGGTCATGGCGTTGAGCGGGCGGCTGTCGATGCGCAGCGGCGGCGCGCCCATGTGCTCCTCGCGGCAGATGTTCACCCGCTGCTCCAGCGTGACGACGCGGCCCTTCTTCGCGTCGTAGGCCGGGTAGCGGGCGCGCACGCCGCGCATGCTCTCGGCCGCGTTGCCGTGGCAGGAGGCGCAGGACTTCCCGGCCGCGCCCTCCGGGTGGTTCCAGGCCTGCTCGCCTTCCTCCACCCAGAGGAAGGCGGGGTTCTGGAAGTCGTCCTCCTGGATCGCCCGCGTCTCCGGCGTGGTGAATTCGAGGCCCGACTGGGGGTCGGGGATGGCCCGCACCGGCTCGGCGGCGGGGGCCTCCCCGCCGCCCTGCGCCAGCGCCGCCGCCACGGCGAGGGCGAGCACCGCCGCCGCGCCGGCCGGGAGCGCCGCGGCGCCCCGCCACCCGCGCATGGCCGGCCTCACGCCAGCTTCAGCTCGGCGGTCGCCTTGCGCTCCTCGCCGGCGTCGTTGGTCCAGGTGAACTCGAAGGTGCCGGGCTTTTCCGCCTTGAAGGGGAAGGCGATGTAGGGGTTGGCGGAGATCGCCGGCGCCAGGTCCATGGCGAAGACCTGCTCGCCCTCGAAGCGCGCGACGAAGCGCTTGATGATGTCGCGCGGGATGACGTTGCCCTGCTGGTCGCGCCGCTGCCCGGTCTCCATGGCGTGGGAGATCAGGGTACGGATCTCGATCACCTCGCCCGCCCGCACCTGGGCCGGCAGGCGCACGCGGGGCTGTCCGATGGGGGCTGCCATGTCGCTTCCTCCTGCTTGCTGCTTGCCGTCTCAGCCGCCGCAGCCGCCGATGGTCACCTTCACCTCGGTGCGGCCCATCCAGAGCGAGCCGTCGCTCATCTCCGCCACCGCGATCACGTCCTGGGTCTGGCCGAGGCGCATGCGCGTGTCCGCCTGGGCGCGGCCCATGGCGGGGGTGAAGTGGAAGGTGGCGACGTCGGGCGTCGGGTTCCTGTCGGCGAACAGGTGCACCGTCTTCACGTGGTCGGCCGCGGTCATCGGGCTGTCCACGCTGACCGTGACGGGAACGGTGTTGCCGTTCTCCGCGATCGGCGGCAGGCGCAGCGTCACCCGGCCCTCCTGCGGCGTCTTGCCGCCGGTGACCTTGCGGATCGCCTCCGTGGTCGCCGGCTGCATCTCGGCGCCCGCGGCGCGGGGCAGGGCGGCGATCGCCACGCCCCCCGCGGCGGCGGCGAGGAGGTGGCGGCGCCGGATGGTGGTGGGCCCTGTCTTCATGGCGTCTCCCTTCCCGGTTGGGGTCACTTCAGGGTCATCAGCCAGGCGAGCACGTCCTCGACCTCCTGCGCCTCCAGCATCGGCTTGCCGAGCCAGTCGCGGCGCACGGCGGTGAGGCCCTCCACCCGGTAGTAGGAGGGCATGTTGCTCTCCGGGTTGATGCGCTTGCTGTCCACGAGGCGCAGCCGCAGCTCGCCCTCGGTGTAGCGGTCCGCCACGCCGGCGAGCGGCGGGCCGAGATTGCCCTGGAAATCCGCCTCCACCGGCATTTCGTGGCAGGTGACGCAGTTGCCCTTGGAACGGTTGAGCGCCAGCGCGCGCCCGCGCTCCGGATCGCCCGGGCGGTCGGTCAGCGGGCGGGGGATCGCGTCGTCCACCACCTCGTAGGGCACCAGCGCGGTGCCGCCCTGCGCCGGCGCCGGGCCGGGAATGGCGAGGCCGAGCGCCAGCACCACCGCTCCGCACCGCCCCGTCCTGTTCCTCACGACCGTTCCTCCCCCCTTCCTCAGCCGATGTTGTTCGGGCAGGGCCGCGGCTGCTGGGCGGCGATCCGTGGCCCCTCCTGCCGCGGCGGCCGCGGGCCGGCGCGCACCTCGCGCTCGGCGAGGAAGGCGATGCCGCGCAGCCGCTCGCGCGGCATCGCCGCCGTCACCGCGTAGCCGAAGCGCCCGTCGAACCAGTAGTAGGTGAGGCGCCCGCCCGGATGGTCGGCGCATTTCAGCTTCGCCGCCGGCGTGTCGGGGGCGGGGCGCATGTAGAAGGAAAGCCGTGTCCCGTCGGTCAGGCGCTCGTACACCACCATCGCCGCGGTGCCCCAGGCCGAGGGCATCAGATGCGCGGTGAGCGGGCGGAAGCCGGCGTCGAGCAGGTCGGGCACCACCACCGGCGTGCCGAGCCGCTCGGCGAGCCAGCCCTCCAGCGCCTCCGGCACCGTCGCCGCCAGCATGGCGAGGGCGCGCGTCTCGGCGGCGAAGATGCGGTGCGCCTCGGCGGCCTCGGCCATCGGCGGGGCGGCGGGCGGCGGCGCGCCGCCCTCGATCTGGCCATGGGCGAGCCAGCCGGCCGCGCCGCCCACCAGCAGGAGGAGCAGGGCGGCGGCCATGTGGCGCAGCCGCTGCCAGCGCCGGGCGCGCAGCCCGGCCCGGATGTGGGCGAGGCGCAGCCGCGCCGGGATCGGCGCGCTCGCCTTCGGCGCCAGCGCCGTGCGCAGGGCGTCGCGCTGCGTGGCGAAGGCGCGCACCCGCGCCGCCGCCTCCGGGTGCTCCTCGAGGTAGCGGCGCACCAGGGCGAGGCGCGCGGCGTCCAGCCGCTCGTCCACGAAGGCCTGCAGGTCGTCCTCGCCGATCGGGGGATGGGCGCGCGGATCCGTCATGGCTGTTCCGTCCCCTGCCCGACCACGCGCAGCCGCCGCACGGAGGATGACGGCGCGCCCCCGCCCTCGGTCAGGCGGCGCAGGCGCTCGCGCCCGCGGCTCAGCCGCGACATCACCGTGCCGACCGGCACGCCGAGGATGCGGGCCGTCTCCTCGTAGCCGAGCCCCTCCACCCCCACCAGCAGCAGCACCGCCTGCTGCTCCTCGGGCAGGGTGGAGAGGTGGCGCAGCACCTCGGCGCAGTGCACCGCGCCCTCCGGCGCCTCCGCCCCCGTCGCGGTCTCGGCGAGGCCGGCCGCCTCCTCAGCGAGGCGGGTGCGCCTCGCCTCGCGGCGGCGGCCGCTGATGTGGGCGTTGTAGAGGATGGCGAACAGCCAGGCCTTCAGGTCCCCCCCCGGCCGGCGGAGATGCCAGCTTCCGAGCGCGCGCTCGAGGCAGTCCTGCACCAGGTCGTCCGCCGCGTGCTGGTCGCGCAGCAGCGACCAGGCGAAGCGGCGGAGCGCCGGGATCGTGGCCTCGATGCTCGCATCGCGGTCCATCGGGGGTTGTCCTCTCGCGCGGGTGCTCCGGCCGGCGGGGCGGCGGATCGGTCCCTCGCGCGTAGGACGCCCCGCGGCGGGGCGTTATTCCCGCCGCGGCGTGCGGCTCAGCTTTCCGGGCGGATGCCGAGGCGGCGGATCAGCGGGCCCCAGCGGGCGATCTCCTCGGCGACGAAGCGGCGCAGCGTTTCGGAATCCGAGCCCACCGTCTCGAAGCCCGCGGCCTGCATGGCGCGCGCGGTCTCCGGCGCGGCCAGCGCCCGGCCCGCCTCCTCCGCCAGGCGCCGCACCCGCGCCTCCGGCGTGCCGGGCGGGGCGAAGAGGGCGATCCAGCCATAGGCGGGCTCCCCCTCCCCCTGTTCGGACAGGGTCGGGATGTCCGGCGCGGCGGGGAAGCGGCCGTCGGAGGAGATGCCGAGCGCCCGCACCGACCCCTCCCGCACCTGGCCGAGCACGGCGCCGGAGGCGGCGGCCATCACCTGGATCCGCCCCGCCACCACCTCCAGCACCCCCTGCGGCACGCTGCGGAAGGGGACATGGGTCATCTCCAGCCCGTGCCGCGCCGCCAGCTCCGCCACCAGCAGGTGGCCGAGCGTGCCGGCGCCGACCGAGCCGTAATTCAGCCTGCCGGGGTTGGCCCTGGCATGCGCCACCAGCTCGGCCACGCTGGTGGCCGGCACCGAGGGATGCACCACCAGCACGAAGGGCAGGCGCGTCAGCAGCGAGACGGGCACGAGGTCGGTCGCCGGGTCGTAGCCGAGCTGCGGGTTCAGGATCCGCGCCGTGCTGGCCGGCCCGCCGATGGAGATGCCGAGGGTGTGGCCGTCCGTCGCCTTCGCCACCGCCTCGGTGCCGATGGCGCCGCCGGCGCCGGCGCGGTTCTCCGGCACGAAGGGCTGGCCGAAGACCTGCGCGAAATGCTGCGCCACCGCGCGCCCGGCGAGGTCGGGGGTGGAGCCGGGGGGGAAGGCGATCACCACCCGCACCGGCCGCTCCGGCCAAGCGGGGCCCTGGGCGCCGGCGGCGGCGGGCAGGAGGGTGGCGGCGGTGGCGCCGAGAAGGGCGCGGCGGGGCAGCGTCATGGCGGCGGATCCTCCATGGCCGGCTTGCAGCACGCCCGCCTCGCCGCGTCCAGCGTCGGCGGGCGCCGCGGCGCGATCCATCGTGGTGGACCGCGCTTCCGGCCCTGCGCGATCCGCCCTAGCCCGCCTCCTCCGGCGGGGCCAGGCGGCGGATCGCCAGCCGGTCGAGCCGCCAGCCGCGGCGCTCCACCACCCGAATGGCGTAGCCGTCTATCGTCACCTCGGTGCCGACGGGCGGAATGGCGCGCAGGCGCGAGACCACGAGGCCGCCCACCGTCGCCGCCTCCTCCTCCGGCAGGTCCCAGTCCAGCTCGCGGTTCAGGTCGCGCACCCGGATGTCGCCGCGCACCTCGGCCACCCCGTCGCCGGCCGCCTCGGCGAGGATCGGCTCGCCGCGCTGGGCGATCTGGCCGACGATCACCTCCACCACGTCCTCGAGCGTCACCAGCCCCTGCAGCGCGCCGTACTCGTCCACCACCAGCGCCATCTTCAGGTGGGCGCGGCGGAACTCCTGGAGCTGCTCGCGCAGCGGCCGGCCCTCCGGCACGAACACGGCCGGGGCGGCGAAGGGGCGGAGATCGAGCCGCGCCGCCTCGCCCCCGACCGCGCGCAGCGCCTGCAGCGCGGCGCGGGCGTCCACGATGCCGAGCACCTCCTCCCCGCCGCGGCACCACAGCGGCAGGCGGGCGTGCGGCGAGGCGAGCAGCCGCTCGAGCTGCACCTCGGGCGGCGCCTCGGCGTCCAGGGCGCGGATGCGGGCGCGGTGGGTCATCACGTCGCCGACGGTGAGGTCGTCGAGCGCCAGCACGCCGCGCAGCATCCGCCGCTCCTCGCGCGCCGCCGCCTCCGCCTCGCCGCGCTCCCCCGCGCCGTGCAGCTCGATGGCGCCGAGCAGCTCGTCCTCGGTGATGCCGGGGCGCTCGGCCTCGGCGGCGCGGACGCCGAACAGGCCGAGGGTGCGCAGCACCAGCCAGTTCACCGCCGCCGCCAGCGGCCCGAGCAGGCGCATGGTGGCGGAGAGCAGCGGCACGGCGCGCAGCGCCGTCCGGTCGGGCTGGCGCAGGGCGTAGGTCTTCGGCAGCACCTCGGCGAACACCACGAGCAGCGCCGTCATGACCAGGGAGGCATAGACCACGCCGCCCTCGCCGAACCAGGCGATCAGCAGGCCGGAGGCGAGCGCGGTGGCGGTGGTGTTGACCAGGTTGTTGCCGACCAGGATGGCGGCGATCAGCCGGTCCTTGCGCTCGCGCAGCCGCACCAGCAGGCCGGCGCGGCGGTCCCCCTCCCGCGCGCGGCGGGTGACGAAGGCCCGGCTCGCCGCGGTGAAGGCCGTCTCGGTGCCCGAGAAGACGGCGGAGAGGATCAGCAGCAGCAGGATGCCGCCCAGCGCCGCCAGCGTGCCCGCGTCCATGGGGTCAGACAGTCTCCTTCTTCATGCCGCGCCGGGGAGAACGGGGCGCCATGGGCGGCTACCGGCCGCCGATCAGCCGCCGCCTGAGCCGGGCGGAGAGCGCGTCCATCGCTGCCACGGTCGCGATCAGCAGCAGGATGATGAAGGCCACCTCGTCCCAGTGGCGCACGCGGATCCGCTCGGCGATCTGCAGCCCGATCCCGCCCGCGCCCACCACGCCGAGGATCGCCGCCGAGCGGGTGTTGCTCTCGAGGAAGTAGAGCGCCTGGGCAAGCATCACCGGCAGCACCTGCGGCAGCACGCCGAAGCGCAGCCGCGCCAGCGCCCCGCCGCCGGCCGCCGTCACCCCCTCCACCTGGCGCCTCTCGACGTTCTCGATCGCCTCGGCGTAGAGCTTGGCGAGCACCGCGACGTCGGCGCTGGCGATGGCGAGCACGCCGGCCAGCGGCCCGAGGCCGACCGCGCGCACATAGGCGAGCGCCCAGATGAGCTGGTCTATGCCGCGCATCCCGTCGAACAGCCGCCGCACCGAGAAGCGCAGCAGCGTCGCCGTCACCACGTTGCGCGCGCCGAGCATGCCGAGCGGCACCGCGAGCAGCGCGGCGAGGAAGGTGCCGAGGAAGGCCATGGCGACGCTCTCGGCCAGGCCGCGCAGGATGTCCGCCCACAGCTCGCCCGGCGAGGGCGGGATCATCAGGCGGATGATGACGAGAAGGCCCGACAGCCCGTTCCAGATCCGCCGCGGCGAGAAGCCGAACCACCACAGCACCGCGCCGAGCCAGGCGAGGAAGGCGGCCCACAGGACGAGGCGCAGCGCCCGCCGCCCCGGCCCCGGCCCGAAGGCCGTGGGGAGGCGGGCGCGGAGCGCCGCGATCTCGGCCGGGGAGGGCTTCACCGCGCCGCCCCGATCACGTGGTGGCGGAGCCGTTCCGAGAGCAGGTCTATGGCGGCGACGCAGAGGATGATCAGCAGCACGATGGCGCTGATCTCCTCGTAGTGGTTGAAGGCGATCACCGTGTAGAGCTCCTCGCCGATGCCGCCGGCGCCGACGAAGCCGATCACGCTCGCCGCGCGCAGGTTGATCTCGAAGCGCAGCAGCGCGTAGCTCAGCAGGTTGGGCAGCACCTGCGGCAGCAGGCCGAAGCGGCAGGCCTCGGCCCAGCCGCCGCCGGCGGCGCGCACCGCCTCCCACGGCCCGGCCCCGGCGTTCTCCACCGCCTCGGCGAAGAGCTTGCCGAGCGCGCCGGTGCTGTGCAGCGCGATCGCCAGGATGCCCGCCAGCGGGCCGACGCCGAAGGCCCAGACCAGGATCAGCGCGAAGACGATCTCCGGCACCGTGCGCAGCGCCTCGAGCAGCCGCCGCGTCGCCAGGGCGAGGGGCCGGGGCGCGCCGGCGTTGCGCGCCGCCACGAAGCAGAGCGCGAGCGCCGCCGCGGCGCCCATCAGCGTCGCCAGGGCGGCCATGTTCGCCGTCTCGAACAGCAGCCAGGCCCAGGAATCCAGGCGGTAGAACCAGAAGGCCAGGCTGCCCTCCGTCTCCGCGCCGGCGAACAGCGCCTCCCGGCGCAGCGTCGGCAGGATGCGGTGGAAATACTCGCCGATGCGCGGCAGCCCCTCCAGCAGCCTCGCCGGATGCGCTTCCGCCACCCAGGCGGAGGCGAGCAGGCAGGCGAGCAGCACCGCGAGGCCGAGCAGCGTCGCCGCGCGCCTCTGCCGCCGCGCCGCGCGGAAGGCGGCCTCCATGCGGAGGGGCGCGGCGCCGGCGGCCATCGGCGGCGTCAGCCGCGGCGGCGGCGCTCCGCCGCCTCCTCGCGCCGCATCGCCACCATCAGCTCGTAGTCGGCGTGCGAGACCTCGCGGTAGCCGGCGCCGCCGCCGCGCTCGATCTGGCGGTAGATGGCGGGGTGCGCCTTGGGCAGCGCCAGGTGGAAGAGCCTCATGTCCTCCTTGAAGGCGTCGGGCAGGTCGGCGCGCACCGTCTGCGGGCCGTTGATGATCGGCTCGCTGCGCCAGATGATGCGGAGGTCGTCCATGTTCAGCATGCCCTTCTCCACCATCGCGCGCAGCGTGCCGCGGGTGAAGCCCCGCGACTCGTCGCCGATGCCGGAGGCCCAGGTCACGGCGGCGTCGTACTGGCGCTGCAGCACGGCGACGATCGCCTGCTCGTGCCCGCCGCCGAAGCCGGTGCGGCCGAAGAACCGCTCGGGGCTGATGCCCTGGCGGCGCAGCGCGAAGCGCGGGATCAGGTAGCCCGAGGCGCTGTTCGGGTCGGACCAGGCGATGGAGCGACCGCGCATCTCCTCGAGGCTGGTGATGCCGCTGTCCGCCCGCACCACCATCACCGCGACGTAGCTGATGGTGCCGTCCTCCTCCTCCGTCACCACCAGCGGCTCGACGCCGCCCCGCGTGTCCAGCCAGGCGCCGGCGTAGGCGGAGGGGCTCATGCTGGCGAGCTCCACCTGCCGCGCGCCGAAGGCCTGGATCACCCCGGCGTAGTCGCCGGCGGGGTAGAGCCGCACCGGCACGGCGAAGGTGCGCTCCATCAGCGCCCGGTACTCGCCGAAGCGCCCGAGCCGGTCGGCCTCGTTCTCGCCGCCGAGCAGGCCGATGCGGATCTGCGGCACCTCCGCTGCCCAGGCGCGGCGCCCGGCCTCGGGGAAGACGACGTCGGGGTCCTGGGTGCGGCGCGGCGCGCGGGCCGCCGCGGGCAGGGCGGCGAGCAGCGGCAGGCCGAGGAGGAGAAGGCGGCGGTGCATGCGGCGTTCCGTTCCGGTGGCTGGCTCCGCGCCTGATTAGAGCAGATCGCCGAAGCGGCTCCAGGGCGGCCGCGGCTCAGTGGACCAGGGCGGCGCGGGCAGGCGCGCCCTCGGCGGCGAGCACCGCCTCGGGGATGCCGTAGATCGCCTCCACCCGCGCCGGGGTCAGCTCGGCGGGCGGGCCGTCGAACGCCACGCGCCCGGCCTGCAGGGCGAGGATGCGGTCGCAGTAGTGCCGGGCGGCGGCGAGGTCGTGCAGGTTGCACAGCACCGTCAGCCCCTGCCCGCGGTTCACCTCCCGCAGCGCCTCCATCACGGCGCGGGCATTGGCGGGGTCGAGGCTGGCGATCGGCTCGTCGGCCAGGATCAGGCGGGGCTCCTGCATCAGGGCGCGGCAGATGGCGACGCGCTGCTGCTGCCCGCCAGAGAGGGTCTCGGCGCGCTGCAGCGCCGTCTCCGCCAGGCCGAAGCGGTCGAGCAGGGCGAGCGCCATCGCCCGCTCCTCCGCCGTGAACAGGCCGAGCAGGGCGCCGAGCCGGGCGAGCGGCCCGCGGCGGCGGCTCAGCCGGCCGATCAGCACGTTGGTCAGCACGTCGAGGCGCTGCACCAGGTTGAACTGCTGGAAGATCATGGCGCAGTCGGCGCGCCAGGCGCGCAGCGCCCGGCCGGAAAGGGCGGTGATGTCCCGCCCGTCATGCAGGATGCGCCCGGCGGAGGGCTCGGTCAGGCGGTTGATCATGCGCAGCAGGGTGGACTTGCCGGCGCCGGAGCGGCCGATGATGCCGAGCATCTGCCCCTCGGGGACGGAGAGGCTGACCCTGTCCACCGCCGTCACGGCGCCGAAGCGCCGCGTCAGGCCCTGAAGCTCGAGCATCGGCCCCCCGCCCTCTCCGCTCCCCTATGTCGGAGCGGCGCCGGGGGCGTCAAACCCCCACCCGCGCCGGGGCGGAACGGGGGCGGGGGCCGCTCCGGCGATGCCGCCCCCGCGGATCGGGCACCGGGGCCGTTTCCATTCGGCCGTGAACGCGGACACGGCTCTCGCCCGTTGCTTGTGGAGCGGAGGCACGCTCCCGGCCGTTTCCAGCCCTCCGCGATCCGCTCTAGGCTCGCGGCATGAGCGAGACCGGCCCGCTGCTGCTCGCCCTCGACCAGGGCACCACCTCCACCCGCGCCATCCTGTTCGGCCCGGACCTGCTGCCGCGCGCCGCCGCCCAGCAGGAGCTGCCGCAGCACTTTCCCGCCCCGGGCTGGGTGGAGCACGAGCCGGAGGACATCTGGCAGGGCGCGCTTGCCACCCTGCGCGAGGCGATGGCGCGGGCCGGCGCGGCGCCGCGCGACATCGCCGGCATCGGCATCACCAACCAGCGCGAGACGGTGGTGCTGTGGGAGCGCGCCACCGGCCGCCCCGTGCACCGCGCCATCGTCTGGCAGGACCGCCGCACCGCGGAGGCCTGCGCCGCGCTGCGCGCGCGGGGGGAGGAGGCGCTGCTCACCGAGCGCACCGGGCTGCTCGCCGATCCCTACTTCTCCGCCACCAAGCTCGCCTGGCTGCTCGACAACGTCGCAGGGGCACGGGCGGCGGCGGAGCGCGGCGCGCTCTGCTTCGGCACGGTGGACAGCTTCCTGCTGCACCGCCTGACCGGCGGGCGGGTGCACGCCACCGACGCGACCAACGCCGCGCGCACCCTGCTCTACGACATCCGCCGCGGCGCCTGGGACGAGGAGCTGCTGCGCCTGTTCCGCATCCCGGCCGCCATCCTGCCCGAGGTGCGGGACTGCGCCGCCGAGTTCGGCGCCACCGAGGCGGCGCTGCTCGGCGCGCCGGCGGCGATCCGCGGCATCGCCGGGGACCAGCAGGCGGCGACCATGGGGCAGGCCTGCTTCGCGCCGGGGATGCTGAAATCCACCTACGGCACCGGCTGCTTCGCCCTGCTCAACACCGGCGAGACGCCGGTCGCCTCGCGCCGCCGGCTGCTCACCACCGTGGCCTGGCAGCTCGGCGGCCGGCGCACCTACGCGCTCGAGGGCGCGATCTTCGTCGCCGGCGCGGCGGTGCAGTGGCTGCGCGACGGGCTCGGCATCATCGCCTCGGCCGCCGAGACGGGGGCGCTGGCGGAACGGGCCGATCCGGCCCAGGCGGTGCATCTGGTGCCGGCCTTCGTCGGCCTCGGCGCGCCCTGGTGGGACGCGGAGGCGCGCGGCGCGATCTTCGGCCTGACGCGCGCCACGGGGCGGGCGGAGCTGGCCCGCGCGGCGCTGGAGAGCGTGGCCTTCCAGACCAAGGACCTGCTCGACGCCATGCGCGCCGACTGGCCGGAGATGGGCGAGACCGTGCTGCGCGTGGACGGCGGCATGGTGGGGAGCGACTGGACCATGCAGTTTCTCGCCGATCTGCTCGGCGCGCCGGTGGACCGGCCGGTGGTGCGGGAGACGACGGCGCTCGGCGCCGCCTGGCTCGCCGGGCTGCAGGCGGGGCTGCTGCCCCCGCCCGGCGCCGCCGCGACCCACTGGCGGCTGGAACGCCGCTTCCTGCCGCGCATGGCGCGGGAGGAGGCGGCGCGGCGCCACGCCGGCTGGCTGGACGCGGTGCGCCGCACCCTGAGCGGCGGGGAGGCGGGGCGATGAGCGGCACCTTCCTGGTCGGCAACGGTGCCGGCTTCTCCGGCGACCGGGTGGACGCGCCGATCCCGGTGGTGCGCACCCTGGTGCGGCGCGGCCTGCCGGCCGCGCTGTTCTTCGAGACGCTCGGCGAGCGCACCGTGGCGCTGGCCCAGCTCGAACGCCGCCGCGACCCGGAGGCCGGCTACGAGCCCATGCTCGAACGCCTGCTGGAGCCGATCCTGGAGGCGTGCTTCCGCCACCGCATCCCGATCCTCGGCAATTTCGGCGCCGCCAACCCGCCGGCGGCGGCGCGGCTGGTGGCGCGGCTGGCGCTGCGCCTTGGCCTGCCCGACCTCCGCATCGGCCTCGTCGCCGGCGACGACGTGATGGGGCGCATCGCCCTCGACCAGCTTCCGGTGCACGAGGCGGATGGCAGCCTGGACATGCGCACCGCGCGCCTCGTCGCCGCCAACGCCTATATCGGCGCGCGGCCGCTGGCCGAGGCGCTGGCCCGGGGCGCCGACGTGGTGGTGGCGGGGCGCACCTCGGACCCCGCGCTCGCCATCGCGCCGCTCGCGCACCATTTCGGCTGGGCCTGGGACGACTGGGAGAAGCTGGCGCTCGGCGCCGCCTGCGGCCACCTGCTGGAATGCGGCAGCCAGGTCACGGGCGGCGTGTTCTGGGACCCCGGCGTCAAGGACATCCCCGACCCCGCCGACATCGGCTTCCCGATCGCCGAGGTGACGGCGGCGGGCGGCCTCATCGTCACCAAGGCGGAGGACACGGGCGGGGTCTTGGACCTGCGCACGGTGAAGGAGCAGCTCCTCTACGAGCTGCACGACCCGGCGCGCTACGTCACCCCCGACGTGGTGCTCGACATCACGGAGTGCACGCTGGAGCAGGCGGGGCGCGACCGCGTGGCGGTGCGCGGCCTCATCGGCCACCCGGCGCCCGAGACGCTGAAGGTGACGGCGAGCTTCGAGGGAAGCTGGCTCGGGGAGGGCGAGGTCTCGGTCGCCGGCCCCAACGCGCTGGCCCGTGCCCGCGCCACGGCCGATGTGCTGCTGCAGCGCCTGGAGCGGCGCGGCCTGCCGGTGCGCGCGCGGGTGGACCTGATCGGCGTCGCCTCGGTGCACGATTCAGACGCGGGCGCGCTGTGGCGGAGCTACCGGGGGCCGGAGCCGCCGGAAGTGCGCATCCGCCTCGCCGCGGAGGGCGCCGACCGGGACGCGGTGGACCAGGCGGCGCGGGAGGTGCTGGCGCTGCTGTGCTGCGGCACGGCGGGCACGGGCGGGGCGCGCTGGCGCGTGACGCCGCGCATCCTGACCCGCAGCTACCTGGTGCTGCGCGAGCGCGTGCCCACCACCGTCAGCGTGGCGACGGCACGGGAGATGGCGGCATGAGCGGATCGCCTTCGGGGGCGGAGGGCGGGCTGGTGGAGGTGCCCCTGCACGTCCTCGCGCACAGCCGCGCCGGGGACAAGGGCAACCGCCTCAACCTGTCGCTCATCCCCTACCGGCCGGAACTCTACCCGATCCTCGCGGAGCAGGTGACGGAGGCGCGGGTGCTGGCGCTGTTCCGCCACCGTGGCGCGACGCGCTGCACGCGCTACGACCTGCCGCGCCTCGGCGCCTTCAACTTCGTGGTGGACGACGTGCTGGAGGGGGGCGTGAACGGCAGCCTGAACCTCGACGGCCACGGCAAGACCCACTCCTTCCGCCTGCTGTCGCTGACGGTGCGGGTGCCGGGGGCGCTGGCGCCATGAGGAGGCGGGTTGCGCCGCCCCCGGCGGCCACGTAACGTCCAAGGCGGGAGACGCCCGATGGAAGCGCAGGCCGATGCCGCGGAGCTGGCAGAGAGGTTCGACCTCGCCGCGCTGCCCCTCGCTTTCTACGAGGACCCCTACCCGACCTACCGCGCGCTGCGCGCCCGCGCGCCGGTGAAGCGCCTGCCGGACGGCTCGGTGTTCCTGACGCGCTGGGCCGACCTCGACCGCGTCTATCGCGACACGCGCACCTTCCTCTCCGACAAGACGGTGGAATTCGCGCCGAAATTCGGCGTCGGCACGCCGCTCTACGAGCACCACACCACCTCCCTGGTGTTCAACGACCCGCCGCTGCACACCCGCGTGCGGCGCCTGATCATGGGTGCGCTGACGCCGCGCGCCATTGCCGGCATGGAGCCGGCGCTCACCCGCTTGGTGGACGGGCTGCTGGACCGGATGCAGGCGAGGGGCCCGCGCGCCGACCTGATCGAGGACTACGCGGCGGCGATTCCGGTCGAGGTGATCGGCAACCTGCTCGGCGTGCCGCATGAGGAGCGGGGGCCGCTGCGCGAATGGTCGCTCGCCATCCTCGGCGCGCTGGAGCCGGTGCTGTCGCCGGAGGCGGAGGCGCGCGGCAACCGGGCGGTGGCGGCGTTCCTCGACTACCTGCGCGGCCTGGTGGCGCGCCGCCGCGCCGCGCCCGGGGACCCGCAGACCGACGTGCTCACCCGGCTGATCCAGGGCGAGGCGGGCGGCGAGCGGCTGACCGAGCGGGAGCTGCTGCACAACTGCATCTTCCTGCTCAACGCCGGGCACGAGACCACCACCAACCTGATCGGCAACGGACTGGAGCTGCTGCTCCGCTTCCCCGGGGAGCGCGCGCGCCTCCTGGCCGAGCCCGGCCTGATCCGGACGGCGGTGGAGGAGTTCCTGCGCTACGAGAGTTCCAACCAGCTCGGCAACCGCCGCCTGGCGGCGGAGGCGGAGATCGGCGGCACGACGCTGCCGGCAGGCACCTACCTGCATCTCTGCATCGGCGCGGCCAACCGCGACCCGGCGCAGTTCCCGGATCCGGAGCGGCTGGACATCGCCCGCCAGCCCAACCGCCACCTCGCCTTCGGCGCCGGCGCGCACCAGTGCGCGGGCCTCGCCCTCGCCCGCCTCGAGGGGCAGGTGGCGATCGCCCGCTTCCTCGCCCGCTTCCCGCGCTACGCGGCGGAGGGGAAGCCGGTGCGCGGCGGCCGCGCGCGCTTCCGCGGCTTCCTCTCCCTGCCCGTTCGGCTCTGGCCCTGACCCCCTCTCGGAGACGTCCCCGCGATGCACCGCCGCACGCTCCTCGCCGCCGCCCTGGCCTCCCTGCCCGCCGCCGCCCTGGCTGCCTGGCCCGAGCGGCCGCTGCGCTGGCTGGTGGGCTACCCGGCGGGCGGGGGGACGGACGTGCTGGCGCGGCTGCTCGCCGCCTCGCTCTCGCGGCGCCTCGGCCAGCCGGTGGTGGTGGAGAACCGCCCCGGCGCCGCCACCAACATCGCCGCCGAGGCCGCGGCACGCGCGGAGCCCGACGGCTACACCGTGTTCACCGCCGGCAACGAGACGCTGGTGTTCAACCCGGCGCTCTACCGGACCCTCGCCTTCGACGTGGACCGCGACCTCCGCCCGCTCGGCCTGATGGCGCGCTTCCACCTGGTTCTGGCGGCGCAGCCGGGCAGCGCGATCGGCTCGGCGCGGGACTTCGTGGAGGCGGCGCGGGCGCAGGAGGGGCGGCTGACCTACGGCAGCCCCGGCATCGGCAGCCCGCACCACTTGGCGATGGAGCGGTTGACGCGCGACCTCGGCATCCGCCTGACGCACGTGCCCTACCGCGGCATGGCGCCGGTGATGAACGACCTGATGGCCGGCGTGGTGGAGTGCGGCATCGTGGACATCGCCGCGGGCGGCGCCGTGCTGCGCGCCGGGCGCATCCGCCCGCTCGCCCTCTGCTCCGAGGCGCGGCACCCGAGCCTGCCGGAAGTGCCGACGGTGGCCGAGGCGCTTGGCCTGCAGGGCTTCACCGCCTTCGCCTGGCAGGGGCTGACGGCGCCCGCGCGCACGCCGGACGCGATCGCGGCGCGGCTGACCGAGGCGCTGGCCGCCGCTCTGGCCGAGCCCGCGGTGCAGGCGCGCATGGGCGAGATCGGCCTGGAACCCCTCTCGGGCGGCCCGTCGGAATACCGCGCCATGATCGAGGCCGAGCGCGCCATCTACTGGCCGCTGATCCGCGACCTCGGCCTCAGGCTGGACTGACCCCGCGGCCGGGCGGAGGCGGCCCCGCCGTCAGAGGCGTCGCGCGCGCCGCGCCTTCGCGTATTCCGCCATGAAGGTGCGCCCCTGCGGCACCGGCAAATCCCGCCCCCTGGTCCAGCCCCCCGCGAGGGGGAACGAGCGGAACGCGCCGCGGCCGCGGCCGAGCAGGCCAAGCAGGCCCGCCGCCGCGCGCGTCGCCAGCCGGTACAGCGCCGGGCGGCGCGCGAGGAAGCCCCAGAGGGCGAGGTTCGAGCGCACCGCCGCCGGCACCAGGTGGCGCTCGAACTCGCGCTCGCGCCAGTGGCGCATCATCTTCGGCAGCGGGATCTTCATCGGGCAGACGCTCTCGCAGCGGCCGCAGAAGGTGGAGGCGTTGGGCAGGTGCCCGGCCTTGTCCACGCCGATCAGCGAGGGGGTGAGCACCGCGCCCATCGGCCCCGGATAGACCCAGCCGTAGGAGTGCCCGCCCACCGCGCCATAGACCGGGCAGTGGTTCATGCAGGCGGCGCAGCGGATGCAGCGCAGCATCTCCTGGAACTCGGTGCCGATCATGTTGGACCGGCCGTTGTCCACCAGCACCACGTGGTACTCCTCGGGCCCGTCGAGGTCGCCCGGGCGCCGCGCGCCGGTGGAGAAGGTGGTGTAGACGGAGAAGTCCTGGCCCGTGGCGCTGCGCGCGAGCAGGCGCAGCAGCGCGCAGCAATCCTCGAGCGTCGGGACCACCTTCTCGATGCTGGCGAGCACGACATGGACGCGCGGCAGGGTCTGCGTCAGGTCGCCATTGCCCTCGTTGGTGACGATGACGCTGCTGCCGGTCTCGGCGATCAGGAAATTGGCGCCGGTGATGCCGACATCGGCGGCGAGGAAGCGGTCGCGCAGCCGCGTCCGCGCCTCGGTCAGGATGTCGCGCCGCTCGGCGAACACCCGGTCGGCGGGCAGGTCGGTGTGGGAGCGGCGGAAGCTCTCCTCCCAGTCCTCGCGGTTGAGGTGGAAGGCGGGGGCGATGATGTGGGAGGGCGGCTCGCGCCGGAGCTGGAGGATGTACTCGCCGAGGTCGGTCTCCACCGGGGTGATGCCGTTGGCCTCCAGGTGGTCGTTGATCCCGAGCTCCTCGGAGATCATGGACTTGCCCTTGGTGACGGTGCGCGCGCCGGCGGCGCGGCAGATCGCGAGCACGGCGGCGCGGGCGTCCTCGGCCGTGGCGCACCAGTGCACCGTCCCGCCGGCCTTCTCGACATTGGCGGCGTAGGTCTCGAGGTAGAAGTCGAGGTTGGCCAGGGTGTGGTTCTTGATGTCGCGCCCGATCTCGCGCAGCCGCTCGAACTCCGGCAGGCCGGCGACGGCGGCGGCGCGGCGCGCGAGGAAGGCGCCCTTGGCGGTGCCGAGCGCCTTCTGCAGCCCGGCATCGGCCAGGGCGCGCGCGGCGTTCTCCTTGAAGCGGGGCGAGGTGACGTGCACGGGCGGGGGCGCTCCTGTCTCGGCGCGAATGTAGCGCGCCGCGCGGGGCGGGTCAGGGGGCGGGCCCGCTTCCCTGGGAGAGGGCGCGCAGCGCGCCCCGCAGCGCGTCGGGGCTCAGTCCCGGCAGCCCGGCCTCGACGGCCTGATGCACCGCGCGCCAGATCGGCACGGCCGCCGCCAGCACGCTGCGGCCGCTGTCGGTCAGGGCGAGGAGGCGGCTGCGGCGGTCGGCGGGATCGGCCGCGATCGCCACCAGGCCGTCGCGGACGAGCGGCTTCAGCGCCGCGGTCAGGGTGGTGCGGTCCATCGCCAGCAGCCGCGCGACCGGGCCCATCGCCACCGGCGCGGGCCGGTTCAGCGCCATCAGCAGTGAGAACTGCCCGTTGGTCAGGCCGACCGGCCGCAGCGCCTCGTCGAACCGCCGCGCCAGCGCCCGCGCCGCGCGCTGGACGTGCAGGCAGAGGCAGGTGTCGCGCACCTCCAGCGTGGTCTCGAACGGGAGGGCGGTTGACATGGGCCAGATATGTTGATATCAACTCATCCCGTCAAGGACGGCCGGACGCCGCCGGTCCAGCAAGGGGAGAAGGACGGAAATGACCTATGTGGACGGGTTCGTGGTGGCCGTGCCTGCCGCCAACCGGGAAAGCTACCGCCGCTTCGCCGCCGAGGCCGCGCCCCTGTTCAAGGAATTCGGCGCCACCCGCTTCGTCGAGTGCTGGGGCGACGACGTGCCCGAGGGCAAGCTCACGGATTTCCGGCGCGCCGTGCAGGCGAAGGACGACGAGGTCGTGGTGTTCAGCTGGATCGAATACCCCTCCAAGGAGGTCCGCGACGCCGCGCACGCGCGGATGAAGGAGGATCCGCGCATGGGGGCGATGGGCGGGGAGATGCCCTTCGACGGCAAGCGGATGATCTTCGGCGGCTTCCTGCCGATCCTCGACGTCTGAGGGGCACGGCCCGGCCCGCGGGCGAGGGAGGAGCCGGGATGGCGAGGATCACGCAGCACCTCTGGTTCGAGAAGGACATGGAGGCGGCCGTCCGCTTCTATGCCGCGCTCATTCCCGGCTCCTCGGTGGAATGGATCTCCGCCCTGCCGGCCGACACGCCCGCCGGGCCCGCGGGCAGCGTCCGCATCGCCTCCTTCACCCTCGGCGACCAGCGCTACATGGCGATCGAGGCCGGCCCGCTCGACGCGTTCAACCACAGCTTCTCCGTCCTGGTCGAATGCGACACCCAGGCCGAGATCGACCGCCTGTGGGAGGCGCTGGCGGACGGCGGCTCGGTCGAGCAGTGCGGCTGGCTGCGCGACCGCTGGGGCCTCTGCTGGCAGATCGCGCCGAGGCGCCTGGGCGAGCTGCTGCGCGATCCCGACCGCGGCAGGGCGCGGCGCGTCGCCGAAGCAATGCTCGGCATGACGAAGCTCGACCTCGGCGCGCTGGAGGCGGCGGCCCGGGTCGGGCCCGGCTGAGCCGGGGTCGCGCTCCCGCCCGGTTCCGGCCCGCCGCCATCTGTCCTAGCCTTGCGCCCCGCGGAACAGGAGGGGACGCGCCATGGACCTGCCGGTGGAACGCCTGCCCGAGCGCGTGGCCGCCGCGCCCGGCCTCGCCCGCTGGGGCCGCCAGCTGGACGCCGAGTGGCTGCTCGAGGTCGGGCCGCGCGCTTGGCTGCTCAGCCTGCGCGACGGACAGGTGGCGGCGGTGCGGCGCGGCCCCTTCCTCATGCCCGCCTGCACCATCGCGCTGCGCATCGAGGCGGAGGCGATGGCGCGCTTCCTCGCCCCCCGTCCGGAGCCGGGCTGGCAGGACCTGCTCGCCCTCTCCCGCCATGGCGCGCTCACGGTCGAGGGCGACGTCGCCGCCTTCTTCGCGCACCTGATGTGGTTCAAGGGCGCGCTCGCCCTGCTGCGCGAGGCGCCGCCGCCCGCCCCGCCGGCGCCCGCGCCGCCCTGGGGCGGGGTGACGGCTGAACCCATCATCGGCCGCTACCTGCGCCTGGACATCGCCGGCCGCCCGCACCGTCTCTATGTCGAGGAGGCCGGCGAGGGCGTGCCGCTGCTGCTGCTGCACACCGCGGGCAGCGACGGGCGGCAGTGGCGCGACCTGCTGAACGACGCCGACCTCACCGCGCGCTTCCGCTGCATCGCCTTCGACATGCCCTGGCACGGCAAGTCCTCGCCCCCGCCGGGCTGGCAGCACGAGGAATACCGCCTGACCACCGCCGCCTATACGGGGCTGGTGATGACGGTGGCGCGCGCGCTCGGGCTGGACCGGCCGATCGTCATCGGCTGCTCCATCGGCGGGCGCATCGTGCTCGACCTCGCCGCCGGGCACGCGGAGAGCCTGCGCGGCGTGATCGGCCTGCAGGGCAGCGCCTTCACCGGGCGCTATTACGACCTCTCCGTGCTGCACCACCCGCGCATCCATGGCGGCGAGGTCGCTGCCGCCGCAGTCTCCGGCCTGGTCTCGCCGACGGCGCCGGAGGCGGGGCGGTGGGAGACGCTGTGGCACTACATGCAGGGCGGACCCGGCGTGTTCCGCGGCGACCTGCATTTCTACGCCGAGGAGGGCGACCTGCGCCCGAAGCTCGCGCGCATCGACACGGCGCGCTGCCCCGTCGCGCTGCTGACCGGGGAGTACGACTATTCCTGCCGGCCCGAGGACACGCTGGCGACCGCCGCCGCCATCCCCGGCGCGAAGGCGGTGATCATGCCCGGCCTCGGCCATTTCCCGATGAGCGAGGATTTTGCCGCGCTGAAGCCGCACCTGATGCCGGTGCTGGAGGAGATGGCGGCGCGCGGGTGACGGCGGGGGCGGCCCGGCCTCAGTCGAAGGCCACCTCCACCACGCCGGCCTCGCCGAAGCGCGCGGTCACCGTCTCGCCCGGCCGCGGCAGCAGCATGCCGGTGCAGGTGCCGCTGCTGACCCACTCCCCCGCGCGCAGCCCGTCACCGAGCGCGTTGCGCCGGTTCGCCAGCCACACCACCGAGAGCAGCGGGTCGCCCATCACCTCCGCCCCGAGGCCGGTGCGGCGGACGCGCCCATCCACCGCGACCGTCACCGGGAGGGCGGCGAGATCGGTGCCGGGCGGGATCTCCGGCCCCGGCACGTACCGCCCGCTGGCGCTGCCATCGGCGAGGATCGCCGTGGGGGGCGGCAGGGCGGCCATGGGGAAGCGGCACTCCGCCACCTCGATGCCGGCGTGGATGGCGGCGACCGCCCCCGCCACCTCCGCCCGCGTCCAGGGCGCGCCGCGCGGCGGCAGGTCGGCGCCGAGGCGGAACAGGATCTCCGCCTCGACGATCGGGTCGAGCAGCCCGGCATGGCGCAGCCGCGCCGGCGAGGGGTGCAGGAAGGGCGCGAAGCTGCGGCCTAGGATGGGTTCCGGCATGCGCAGCCGCCGCCGCATCTCCGGGTTCGTCCCCGCCACCTTCCACCCGAGCGGCGCCCAGCCGAGCAGCGCCGCCACCCGGTCCTGCACCGCATAGGCCTCGTCCGCGTCCGCGGGCACCAGCTCCGCCGGCAGGCTCGCGACCTGCCGCCGCTCGCGCCGCGCCGCGGCGAGCATCCGCGCCAGCGTCTCGCGCGCCGCCGGCGTCATGCGGCGAGGCGGGCGGGGTCGGGCAGCAGCGCGTCCGGCACCGCCTCCTCCTCCGCCGCCAGCGGGTCGCGCGGCAGCAGGCGGTGGCGCAGCGCCATCCGCGCCAGCGCCGCGCGGGCGGGGTCGCCGATCCGCGCCGCCTCCCAGGCCATCACGGCGGCGCTGGTCAGGTGGTAGAGCGCGCTTGCCGCCTGCCGCGCCAGCGCCGGTTCCCGCTGCGCACGCTCGGCGAGCGCCGCGGCGCGGTCGAGCAGCGGCGGCAGTTCGGCGAGGCCGCCCTCCTCCGCCATGCGCAGCGCATGCGCGCGCAGCACGGGCAGCGAGCCCTCGCGCTCGGCGGCGCGCAGCACGTCGAGGGCGACGATGTTGCTCGTGCCCTCCCAGATGCTGCCGAGATGGCTGTCGCGCAGCAGCCGCGCATCGGCCCATTCCTCGATGTAGCCGCAGCCGCCGCGCACCTCCATCGCGTCGCCGGTGACGCGCCGCGCGTCGCGGCAGGCGCGGAACTTCAGCAGCGGCGTCAGGATGCGCGTCAGCGCATAGGCGCCGGGCTCGCCGGCATCGGCGCGGCGCAGCGCCTCGGCCGCCTGGAACACCATGCTGCGCGCCTGCTCCGTCGGCACCAGCAGCTTGGCGAGCTGGCGCCGCATCAGCGGCATCTCGATCAGGCGCCGGCCGAAGGCGACGCGGCGGTGGGCGATGAACAGCGCCTCGGTCGCGGCGCGGCGCATCATCCCCGCCGCGCGCATGCCGTTGGAGAGGCGGGAGTTGTTCACCATGTCCGCCATCTGGCGGAAGCCGGCCTCCGGGTCGCCGACCAGGAAGGCGGTCGCGCCCTCCAGCCGGATCTCGCCCGAGGCCATGCTGCGCGTGCCGAGCTTGTCCTTCAGCCGCAGGATCCGGTAGGCGTTGCGCGACCCGTCCGGACGCTCCCGCGGCAGCAGGAAGAGCGAGACACCCCTGAGGCCGGGCGGCCCGCCCTCGCGCCGCGCCAGCACCAGCGCCACCCCGGCATCGGGGTTGGAGCAGAACCACTTGTCGCCCGTGAGGCGCCAAGTGCCGTCCGGCTGCGGGGCCGCCATGACGGCGGTGGCGGCGATGTCCGAGCCCGCGCCCTGCTCGGTCATGAACATCGCGCCCTGGCGCAGCGCATCGAGGTCGGTCGCGGTCAGCCCCGGCAGGTAGCGCGCGACCAGGCCGGGATCGCCGAATTTCTGCAGCGTGCGCGCCAGGCTGTCGGTCATGGAGAGCGGGCAGCACAGGCCGAACTCGGCCTGCACGAAGAGGTAGGTCAGCGCGTATTTCGCCGCCGGCGGCATCGGCTCCGGCCAGCCGAGCACGCCGCCCCGGTGCGACATGGCGGCGAGGCCGTACTCGCCGAAGGCGATGCGCTCCATCTCGCGGTAGGCGGGGTGCTTCTCGACCGTCTCCAGATCCTCGCCGCGGCGGGTGCGGGGGTGCAGCACGGGCGGGTTGCGGTCCGCGGCGCCCGCCATCTCGTCGAGCGGCCCGCCGGCCAGCGCGCCCATGCGGTCGAGATGCGGCAGCAGGTGCGCGGCCAGGTCGGGCGGCAGGTAAAGTCCGAGCAGCGCGCGGTGCCACGGATCGGCGCGGAATAGGTTGAGGCCGCGGCTGTCGGGGATGGCATCGGCGCCGGCCGGCGGGGCGCTCGGGCGGATGTGCATGGCGATCTCCTCTCCGGCCCATCCTGCGCCCGCCGGCGGCGCGGGTCAGCCCCCCCCTTCCGCGCCCGGTGCCCTGCCGGCAGGATCGCGCGACGGCCACCCCGAGGGAGGAAACCGCCCATGCCCGAACCCTGGCGCCCGAGCGAACGCTACCCCGACCCCGCGATCCGCGCCCTGGATCCCGCCTTCCGCCGGTATCACCTGCCGCTCTCGGCCGTGGAGCGGCTGTGGCAGGGCTCGCGCTGGGGGGAGGGGCCGGTCTGGCTCGGCGACATCCGCTGCCTGCTGTGGTCCGACATTCCGAACGACCGCGTGCTGAAGTGGGAGGAGGAAACCGGCGCCGTCTCGGTCTGGCGCAGGCCCTCCAACAACGCCAACGGCCACACGCGGGACCGCCAGGGCCGCATCATCGCCTGCGAGCATGCCGGGCGGCGCGTGGTGCGCTTCGAGTATGACGGCGCCATCACCGTGATCGCCGACAGCTACCGGGGCAGGCGGCTGAACTCGCCGAACGACGTGGTGGTGAAGTCCGACGGCTCGATCTGGTTCACCGACCCGCCCTTCGGCACCTACGCCTTCTACGAGGGCGCGAAGGTGCAGGCCGAGCTGCCGCACACCAACACCTACCGCGTGGACGGGCAGACCGGGGAGATCACCCTCGTCGCCGACGACGTGGACCACCCGAACGGCCTCGCCTTCAGCCCCGACGAGGCGATCCTCTACGTCATCGAGAGCCGCAGCGACCCGCGCAACATCCTCGCCTACGACGTCGGGCCGGACGGCCGCACGCTCCGCAACCGCCGCGTCCTCTACCGCTGCCAGCCCGGCGAGACGCCGGACGGGTTCCGCGTGGACATCGACGGCAACCTCTGGTGCGGCTGGGGGATGACGGCGGAGTTCGACGGGGTGCGCGTGCTCAACGCCGCCGGCGCGCCGATCGGGCACATCCACCTGCCGGAGCGCTGCGCCAATGTCTGCTTCGGCGGGCGCAACCGGAACCGGCTGTTCATGGCCGCGGCGCAGTCGCTGTACTCGCTCTACGTGAACACGCAGGGCGTCAAGGGCGGCTGACAGGGCCGGCGGCGGCGCCGGGCACCGCCGCGCGCGCGGCCGCCGGGATCCCGTCGCGGCCGGACGGCGCCGCAGCGGCGAGGACCCGCCGGGCCGGGAAGCGCATCTCGCAGGCCAGCCCCTCGGGCCGCCAGTCGCAGGCGATCCGCCCGCCGAGCTGGTCGCGCACCGTCGCCTCCAGCACGCGGGTGCCGAAGCCGCGCCGTGCCGGCGGGCCGGGCAGCGGCGGCCCGCCCGTCTCCGCCCAGCGCAGCCGGAACTCCTCCTCCTCCACCGTCCAGCGCAGCGCCACGGCGCCGCCGGGCCGCGACAGCGCCCCGTGCTTCACGGCGTTGGTGGCCAGCTCGTGCAGCACCATGGAGAGGGGCTGCGCCGCCTGGGTGGCGAGCAGCACCGGCGGGCCCTCCAGATGCGCCTGCGCCGCCCCCGGCTCCCCGGCCAGGCCGAGGAAGGGGCGCAGCTCGCCCTCGGCGAGGCGCCGCAGCTCCGCCCCCTGCCAGCGGCTGGCCGCGAGCAGCGACAGGGCGCGGGCGAGCGCGGTGACGCGCCCCTCCACCGTGCGCGCGAAGGCCTCCGGATCCTCCCGCGGCGTCAGGCGCAGCGCCGCCTGCACCACGGCGAGGGCGTTCTTGGCGCGGTGGTCCACCTCGCGCGCCAGCAGCGCCTGGCGCTCCTCGGCGCGGCGGCGCTCGGTGATGTCGCGCAGCACCCCGCGCACCTCCCAGGCGGGCACGCCGGCCTGCACCTCCCCGGCCACCTCCACCCAGGCGGCGCGCCCCTCGGCGGAGAGCACGCGGAACTCGGCGCGGAGCGGCCCGCCCGCCGCGGCCAGGCGGGCCGCCGCCGCCTCCAGCGCCGGCCGGTCCTCCGGGTGGGCGAGCACCGGCGCCCCGCCAAGGAAGAGCGGCGCCTCCGGGTCGAGGCCGAGGACCCGGCGCAGCGCCGCCCCCGGCTCACCCCCGCTCTCGAAGGCGAGCACCCCGGCCGCCTCCTGCGCCCGGCGCAGCCGCGCCTCGGCCGCCGCCGCCTCCCGCGCCAGCCGGGCCTGCAGGCGCAGCTCCAGCTCGTCCACCGCCATGGCGGCGAGGCTCGTCAGCCGCCGCCGCTCGGCGGGGCGCAGGCCGCGCGGGCGTGGCCTCGGCGAGAGCACGGCGAGGGTGCCGATGCGGTGGCCCTCCGGCGTGCGCAGCGGCGCCCCGGCGTAGAAGCGGATGCGCAGCCCCCCCGCGACCAGCGGGCTCGCGGCGAAGCGCGGGTCGGAGGCGGCGTCGCGCACCACGAACACCCCGTCCTGGCGGATGGCGTGGTCGCAGAAGGCGAAGGCCCGCGGCAGCTCGCGGATGCCGACGCCGAGATGCGCCTTCCACCACTGGCGCGTCTCGTCCACCAGCGAGACCAGGGCGATCGGCGTGCCGAACAGCTCCCGCGCCAGCAGCGCCAGGCGGTCGAAGGCCTCCTCCTCCGGCGTGTCGAGGATCCGGTAGCGGTGGAGGGCGTCGAGGCGGGCGGCCTCGCCCGCCTCCGCCGGGTTCCGCGCCCCGGTCTCCGCCGCGCCGCCGGCACCCCGCATGAGCCCCCAGCCTTGGTTGCAGTGCGGTAGTATAGCATTCGGTTACATTGCGATGGAACAATCCGGGCCGCTGGCGCGGATGACGCGCGGGCCCCATATACCGGCCCTCCCAGGGGTTGATGCGATGTCGAAGGACGCCATCCTCGGCGCGATCCGCCGCGGCCTGCGGCGCGGCCCACTGCCGCCCGACCAGGCGGCGATGCTGACCGGGCGGCTGGAGCGTCATCCGCGCCACCTGATCCCGGCGCGCTCCCGCCTGCCGCGCCCGGCGCAGGTGGCGCTGTTCGTGCGCAACGCCGAGAAGGAGTTCGCCACCGTCGAGCGGGTGCCCGACCTCGCCGCCGTGCCCGCCGCGCTCGCCGACTACCTGGCGGCGCAGAACCTTCCCACCCGCCTCGTCATGGCCCCGCATCCGGAGCTGCGGGCGATCCCCTGGCAGGACCGGCCGCTGCTGCAGATCGAGGCGCGCCGCGCCGAGGCGACGGACCTCGTCGGCGTGCAGCACGGCTTCGCCGGCATCGCCGAGACCGGCACGCTGATGCTGCCCTCCGACCCGGCGCGGCCGACCACGCTGAACCTCCTGCCGGACACGGCGGTGGTGGTGCTGCGCGCCTCCCGCATCCTCGGCGCGTACGAGGAGGGCTGGGACCTGCTGCGGGCCGAGGGTGGCGGGGCGATGCCGCGCGCCGTCATGCTGGTCACCGGCCCCTCGCGCAGCGCCGACATCGAGCAGACGCTGGAGCTCGGCGCCCACGGCCCGCGCCGCCTGCACATCCTGCTGGTGGAGGACGACCCGGCGGCGCTCGGCCCCGTCGCGGAGGGGTGAGGCCCCGACGATGTCCCTCCGCCGCTCCCGCCAAGGCCCGAGCGAGGCCGAACGCGCGCTGTGGCACGCCTGGGCGGCGCGTGCCGGCGTGGTGCCGCTGCCCGGCCGCGCCCCGCCGGCGCCGGCCCCCGCACCGACCGCCCCGGCGGCGCCCGTCTCCGCCGCCGTTCCCCCGCTGCCCCGCCCAGCCTCGGCGCCGCTGCCGGAGCTGCGCGTCGGCCAGGCCCCGGGCGGGCTCGACGCGCGGCGCTGGCGGGACCTGCGGCGCGGCCGCACCCGGCCCGAGCGCACGCTCGACCTGCACGGGGTGCGGGCGCAGGAGGCGCATGCGGCGGTGCACCGCTTCCTGCTCGGGGCCCGGGCCGAGGGGCTGCGCTGCGTGGCCATCGTCACCGGCCGCGGCTCCTCGCCCGAGGGGGGCGTGCTGCGGCGGGAGCTGCCGCACTGGCTGAACGGGCCGGAGCTGCGCCCGCTGCTGCTCGGCGCCGCGCATCCGCACGCCGCCAAT
The DNA here is from genome assembly GCF_004761865.1 of Crenalkalicoccus roseus. Lineage (GTDB taxonomy): Bacteria > Pseudomonadota > Alphaproteobacteria > Acetobacterales > Acetobacteraceae > Crenalkalicoccus > Crenalkalicoccus roseus. Next base: position 168,469 of record NZ_SJDM01000001.1, read on the forward strand.
CCCGGCGCGGTGCACCTGCTGCTGCGCCGCGCCCCCGCCGCGGACCGGGGGCGGGGCGGGCGATGACCCCCTTCGGAGCGCGGCTGCGGGCGCTGCGCGAGGCGCGCGGCGTCTCCCTCACCGAACTCGCCGCGGCGCTGCATGTCTCCCCCGCCTACCTCTCGGCGCTGGAGCACGGGCACCGCGGCCGCCCTTCGGCCGGGCTGGTGCACCAGGTGAACGAGTTCTTCGGCCTGATCTGGGACGACGCGGAGGAGATGGTGCGCCTCGCCCGCCTGTCGCATCCGCGCGTGGTGCTCGACACCTCCGGCCTCAGCCCGGAGGCGACCGCCTTCGCCAACCGCCTCGCCCGCGAGATCCGCCGCCTGCCCCCGGAGACGATCGCGGCCCTGGCCGCGGTGCTGGACCGGCTGCCGCCGGAGGGCTGAGACGGCCGGCGGCATCGCCGCGGCCAAGCGGGTCGGGAAATGCGGCCGCCGGCATCAGCCCGCGCCGGGACATGGTTGACGGGCCGGGCCCGGCGCCATCACCTCGCGGCATGAGGCGCCTCCCTGCCCTGGCCGCCTGGCTCGCCCTGCTCGCCGCCCCTGCCGCCGCGGCGCCCGACCCCTGGCGCGCCTGCGGTCAGGCGATCGCGCGGGTGGAGCCGGGCTCGGGCCTGCCACCGGGGCTGCTCGGCGCCATCGCGCAGGTGGAGAGCGGCCGCCCCGACGCCCGCGGCCGCAGGGTGCCCTGGCCCTGGGCCTACAACGCCCAGGGCGAAGGGCGCTGGCCCGAGACGGAGGCGGCGGCGCGGGCCGAGGTGGCGGCGCTGCTCGCGGCAGGCGTGCGCTCCGTGGATGTCGGCTGCATGCAGGTCAACCTGCTGCACCACCCCGCAGCCTTCGCGAGCCTCGAGGAGGCCTTCGATCCGGAGGCGAACATCCGCTACGCCGCCCGCCTGCTGCGCTCCCTGCACGCGCGGAGCGGCAACTGGGCGGAGGCGATCGCCCTCTACCACTCGGCGCGGCCGGAGCACGGGCTGCCCTATCACCGCCGGGTCGCGCTGGCGCGGCTCGGCACCAGCCTCGATGCCGCGCGCAGCCTGTGCGCGCCAGGCCTCTCGCCGGCGCTCGCGCTGCGCGGCACGCCGGCCCGCCCGCGGGTGGTCTGCCGCCGGCCGGGGCGCCCGGGGTGAGCGCCCGCCGCAGGGTCACGCTCCCGTTCGGTTCCGATCCCCGGCGATCCGCTCTATCGTCCGCGGGACCAAGGAGGACGCCATGCTCGATCGTCGCGCGCTGCTCGGCGGCGCCGCCCTGCTGCCATTCGCCGCCCGGGCCCAGACCCAGCCCGCCTGGCGGCCGCAGGGGCCGGTGCGCATCATCGTGCCCTTCCCGCCCGGCGGCACCGTGGACCCGATCGCGCGGCTGGTGCAGCCGCATCTGCAGCAGATGCTCGGCCAGCCGATCGTGATCGACAACCGCCCGGGCGCTGGCGGCACGGTCGGCACCGCCCTCGCCGCGCGCGCGGCGCCGGACGGGCAGACCTTCCTGTTCGTCTTCGACACCCATGCGGTGAACCCGTTCCTGATGCCGAACCTGCCCTACGACACGAAGCGGGATCTGGCGCCGCTGATGCTGATCGGCACCGCCCCGAACGTGATCGCCACCGGGGCGAACAAGCCCTGGCGCACCGGCCAGGAGCTGATCGAGGCGGCGCGGGCGCGGCCCAACACCATCGCCTGCGGCTCGATCGGCAATGGCAGCCTCGGCCACCTGACGCTGATGCTGATGCAGGAGCACGGCAACGTCCGGCTGATCCACGTGCCCTATCGCGGCGGCGGCCCCGCCACGGCGGACGCGATCGGCGGGCACATCGACACGGTGATCGGCTCGCTGGCGCTGATCGCGCCGCACGCCGCGGGCGGGGCGCTGCGGCCGCTGATCCAGACCGGGGCCGAGCGCTCGCCGCTGATGCCGGAAGTGCCGACGCTCGGCGAGCTCGGCATCCCCAACGTGGTCTCGATCGCCTTCTGGGGCGCGCTGGCGCCGGCCGGCACGCCGCAGCCGGCGCTCGAGGGTTTCCACGCCGCGCTCGCCCGCGCGCTGCGGATGCCGGAGGTGGAGCGGCAGCTCACCGAGATGCAGGGGATGCGGCTCGTGGTCTCCTCGCCCGAGGAGTTCGGCCGCTTCCTCGACGAGCAGATGGAGCAGTGGGGCGCGGTGGTGCGGCGCTACAATATCCGGCCCGACTGATCGGGGCGCCGCCCCCCGTCCGGGGCCGGCCCTTGGAGCAGATCCCGTTCGGGTGGCCTCACCCGAACGGGTGAAGTGGCCCTAGCCTCCGGCCGGCCGGTTCGGCACCCGCACCAGGGTGAACAGGCCGAAGGGCGGGCAGGGGGTGATCTCCGTCGCCGCGGCCGGGTTCTCGAGCAGGTCGCCGAGGGTGAAGTCCGGGTGCCAGCCGAGCACGCGCGACAGCGGGGCGAGGGTGCGCTCGGCCCACCAGCGCAGCCCGCCCTCGGCGGCGAAGTGGTTGACGAAGAGCAGCTCGCCCCCCGGCCGCACCACCCGCCGCATCTCCCGGTAGAGGCGGCGCGCATCGGGCACCACGGTGGCGGTGAACATGGCCACCGCGATGTCGAAGCTGCCATCGGCGAAGCCCATGCACTCCGCGTCGCCCTCGACCAGGCCGGCGACGTTGCCGAGGCGCCGCTCGGCCACGCGGGCGCGGGCGCGGCTCAGCATCTCGCGCGAGAGGTCGATGCCCACCACGCGCTTCTCCGGCGCGTAGTGCGGCAGGGCGAGGCCGGTGCCGACGCCGACCTCGAGCACCCTGGTGCCGGGCATAGCGTTCACCGCCGCCACGGCGCGCAGGCGCCCGGCGCGCGAGACGGCGCCGAACACCTCGTCATAGACCCCCGCCCAGCGCCGGTAGGCCTGCCGCACCGCCTCCGCATCCAGCGCGGCACGCGGGTGGCCGGGCCGGGTGTCATGGTAGAGCCCGGTATCCGGAATGGCTTGTCTCCCTCTCCGTGCGGTGGACGGGCGCCCCTGTTGCGGGTTCTCCCGTGATGGCGGATCACGCGCCGGGGCGGCGGAGCCCCTTCCCGATCGTCCGCGAGGGGGGATGCGCTAGACCCTTCGCGCGCCCGGCGCAAGGCACCACGGCGCCCCGGACAGGAGCGTTACGCCCGCGTCCTGCCCGCCGCCCGGGTCCGTTCCGGCAGCGCCACCAGAACGCCGCCCAGGGCGATGACGGCGGCGCCAAGCAGCGTCGCCGCGTCCGGCCATTCGGCGAAGACCACCATGCCGGCGAGCATCGCCCAGACGAGCTGGCTGTAGGAGAGGGGTGCGAGCAGGCTGGCCGGCGCCCTGGCATAGGCGAGCACCAGCAGCCCGTGCCCGGCCCCTCCGAGCAGGCCGAGCAGCGCGAGCAGCGCCCAGTCCGCCGCCGCCGGCGGGGTCCAGACCAGGGGCTGGGCGAGGGAGGTGGCGAGCGTCGCGGCAAGGCTGGTGTGCAGGATGGTGGTGCGCGGATCGTCCACCGTGGCGAGCCGGCGCGTCAGGATCTGGTACACCGCGAAGGCGGCGGCGGTACCGAGCGGCAGCAGCGCCGCCCAGTGCATCGGCGCCCCGCCGGTCAGGAAGGGCGGGCGGAGCGCGATCAGCACCCCCACCAGGCCGACGCCGACGCCGAGCCAGCGCCGCCAGCCCACCCGCTCCTTCAGCCAGGCGGCGGCCAGCGCCACGGTCAGCAGCGGCGAGGCGAAGCCGATCGCCGTGGTGTCGGCAAGCGGCAGATGCACGAGGGCGGTCGAGAACATCAGGTTGCAGGCGGCGAGCAGCAGGCTGCGCACCGCCTGCAGCCCGGGCGCGCGGCTGCGCCAGGGCAGGTGGCCGGTGAGCAGGCGCAGCGCCAGGGCCATGACCAGGAGCCCGAACAGGAAGCGCGCCCACATGAGCTGCGGCACTGCGTACTGCGCCGCCAGCGCCTTCACCAGCGTGTCCATGCAGACGAACAGGATCAGCGCGGCGAGGTGCAGCGCGACGCCGAGAAGCGTGCCGCTCATGGGGCGCGGCGGTCCTGGGGCATGGGGCGGCCTCGCCGCTCGGGGGCGGCGCGCGGGGCGCCGCCGGCCACGGCGGTCAGGCGGGGATCAGGCGGCGTCCTCGCGCCGGTCGCGCAGCCGCACATAGGCGACCGCGGCGTGGTCGGGGCAGTAGGGCTTGCCGGCGAGCGCCTCGGCCTCGCAGAAGCGGAATTCCGGCGTGCCAGGCTCGCCAAGGGGCCAGCAGCAGCTCCGCAGGCCGGCGCGGGGGAAGGGCCGCACCACGGCGGCGGGCGCGGCGGCCGGCGGCGGCGCCGCCTCCGGCCGGGGTGCGGTGGCCTGCGGCGTCGCCGGCTGGCCGGGTGGTGCGAGGCGGCGTAGCGGCGTCGGCGCGCGCGGCGCGGTGGCAGGGCGCGGCGCAGCGACGGAGTTCGGCGCGGCGACGGGGCGGGGCTCCGCCGCGGCGTCGCGGCGGATCGGGCTCGGCCGGGCGGGAAGGTTCAGCCGGTGGGCCTTGCCCACCACGGCATTCTTGGAGATGCCCATGCGCCGGCCGATCTCAGCGGTCGAGTGGCCTTCAGCCCAGAGGGCGCGAAGCTGATCCACCGCGTCCGATGTCCACTCCATGTGGTTCTCCCTGGCCCAAACCTACCAGATCTCGTGGCCCGCAAGATACGGTAGGTCAACGCAGGCTGGCACCACAAGTTCTGGAAAGGCACCGGGCGCAAAAAAGATGTGGAAAACTGACCTGAAATCACCTTGAGGTTGAGAGCGTATACTCTTCCCGCCACGCCCAGCCAAGGGCCCAAGCGTGGTCGCGGCACGGAATTCGCAGGCGGGGCTGCCCGCGAGGGGGCTGCCCGCGAGGGGGCGGCCGGGCTGGGGTGGATCCTCGGCGGCAGGATACGCCCCCAATGATGAAGATACCGTCAAGACGCCGGGGCCGAAGCGCCGGCGCCGCCCTTGCGGGTTTCGCCGGGAGCCGGGGCGAACGGACAACGCCCTAGAGCAGATCGCGGACGGTTGGAAACAGCCGGGAGCGTGACTCTGCTTCTACAAACAATGGGCTGGGGCCGTTTCCGCGTTCATGGCCAAATCGAAACGATCCTAGAACAGCAGCCCTTTGCGCAACATCCCGTGCACGCCCTTCTCGCCGTTCACCGTCTGGGTCACGTGGAAATCCACGGCGAGCGAGCAGAGCTGGTAGGCATCGGCGGCGGAGAGGTTGGCGCGCGCGGCGATGAAGCCGATCATCTCGCGCAGCGCCTGCTTCATGGCGAGGTCGAGATCCTCGTGCATCCCCATGCTGATGAAGTGCGTCGCCGTCTCGGCGCGGGGGAAGCGCAGCACCGGGTCCCGCGGGCCGCCGCCCTTCTCGATCTCCAGGCGGAACCGGCCGGTGAGGCACATCTCGAGCGCGTTGATGCACACCTCCCCGTCGCCCTGCACGCCGTGCCCGTCCCCGGCGGAGAACAGCGCGCCCTCCTGGAACACCGGCAGGTAGAGGATGGCGCCCTCCCCGAGTTCCTTGTTGTCCAGGTTGCCGCCATGGGCGCGCGGCTCCTTGGTGGAGATCTGCCCCCATTCGGCGGGCGGCGCCACGCCCATCACCCCGAAGAAGGGGGCGAGGGGCAGGGTGATGCCGGGCCCGACCGGCACGGTGCAGGTGCGCGCGGCGCGGTCCACCGGGATGTGCAGCACGCGGCGGTAGGGGAAGTCCTCCGGCAGGGTGCCGACCAGCGGGCGGAAGCCGCAGAAGCCCCAATCGGCGCCGAGCTCGATGCTCTCCACATGCACCGCCAGGCAGTCGCCCGGCTCGGCGCCCCTGACCGCCACCGGCCCGGTGAGGATGTGCGGGCCGAGGCGCGGCACGGCGTCGTGGATCGCCAGCAGCTTCGGCGGGATGGCGAAAGGCCCGTCGCGGGGTGGGATCTGCTCCGGCCCGCCGGAGACGCATTCCAGCACCACCGCATCGCCCGGCTCGACCGTGGCGACGGGCGGGAAGGCGGCGTCGAAGGCGCCCCAGCGCACGGTCTGCGGCGTGGCCTCGATGCGGTGGATGGCGGGCATGCGGTCGGTCCCCCTGGTCCTGGCGGCGCCATGCTTGCGCGCCCCACCGCCGCCGGGTCAATCCCGCGCTGTGGCGGCGGGACAGCGGGGCCGGGCCCGGCCCGGGGTTCCGCGCCCCGGCCGGCGCGCCGGCCTCACAGCCAGCCCTTGCGCTTGAAGTACACGATCGGCAGCACCGCCGAGACCACCATCAGCCCGAGCGCGAGGGGGTAGCCGACCTTCCAGTGCAGCTCCGGCATCAGGTCGAAATTCATGCCGTAGATGCTGGCGATCAGGGTCGGCGGCATCAGCGCCACCGAGGCCACGGTGAAGGTCTTGATGATCGCGCTCTGCTCCACGCTGATGATGCCGAGCACCGCGTCGAGCAGGAAGTTCGCCTTGCTGTTCAGGAAGTTCGCGTGCTCGACCAGGGAGCGCACGTCGCGCACCAGGGATTTCAGCAGCGGCTGGTTGTCGCGCCGCACGGCGTGCGCCTTCTCGGCGCCGGTGAAGGTGAGGATGCGCGAGAGGCCGAGCAGCGTGTCGTTGGCGCGCGCCGTCACCTCCCCCACCTGGCCGAGGGTGATCAGCACCCCGCGCAGGTCGGCGCTGCGCGCGCTGGCCTTGGCCTTGGCGCGGGCGTCGCGGAAGGTCGCCTGGCTCGCGCGGTCCATGTCGGCGCCGACGCGCTCCAGGATGTCGGCGATGCGGTCCACCACCTGCTCGAACAGGTGCAGCATCACCGCGTCGGGGCTGGCCAGCAGCATCGCCGGGCTGCGCCGGCAGCGGGCGATGAAGATGTCGAAGGCCCGCGGCGTGGCGTGGCGCACCGTCACCAGGTTGGCGGCGCCGAGCACGAAGGTGATGGGGGTGGAGCCCATCTCCCCGGACTCCACGCCATGCAGGAAGGAGGCGGTGAGGAACAGGGCCTCCCCCTCCCGGTAGAGGCGGGAGGTGCTCTCGATCTCCTGCATCTCCTCCCGCGTCGGGATCTCGAGGCCGAGCGCCCGGCGCAGCGCCTGCGCCTCCTCCGCCGTCGGGTGCAGCAGGTCTATCCACACCGCGCGGCGCAGCGCCTCAGGCTCGGCCACGCCCTCGCGCACCGCGAGCCGGCCATCCTCGACGGTGTAGCTGGTCATCATGCGGCAGGGGGCTCCGGGCGCCGGTCGGGCGCGCCGGTTCTATCCCCCGCCCCGGGCGAAGTCACGCGGCGGGCGGCGCCCGCCCAGGCTAGCCGCAGGGCAGCGAGAACAGCCGCGCCACGGCGGGGAAGTCCTCCGCCTCCGGGTGGCGGCCGGAGGGGCGGGTGCCGTCGGCGGCGCGCACCACCTGGCAGGTGCGCATCCCGGCGGCGGCGGCGGCGTCCAGCTCCTCCGTCACGTCGGAGAGGAACAGCACCCCGCCCGGCGCCAGGCCGAGCTTCACGGCGATCGCGGCGTAGCTCGGGCTTTCCCGCTTGGAGCCGACACGCGTGTCGAAGAAGGCGGTGAAGAGCGGCGTCAGGTCGCCCGCCTCGCTGTGCCCGAAGAGCAGGCGCTGCGCCTCCACCGAGCCGGAGGAGAAGACGGCGAGGCGGAGCCCCGCCGCGCTCCAGGCGCGCAGGCAGGGCGCGACGTCCGGCCACAGGTGGCCCTTGAGCCGCCCGTCCAGGTAGCCCTGGCGCCAGATCAGCCCCTGCAGCGCCTTGAGCGGGGTGACCTTGGCGTCCTCCGCCATCCAGGCGCGCAGCGTCGCGCGCGGCTCCTGGCCCGGCGCGTAGGCGCGCACCTCCTCGAGCAGCGCCGCCACCTCGGGCTCCGCGCCATGGCGGTCGAGGAAGGCGTCGAGCGCCGCCTCCGCGAAGGGGAAGAGGCGGTCCTTCACGAAGGCGATGGCGGTGGTGGTGCCCTCGATGTCGGTCAGCACCGCGAAGGGACGGCCGGGGTTCATCGCTGCGCGTCCTCTCCCTTCCCGCTCAGGCCGTGACTGGGAACCGCTCCGCGATGTCGCTGCCGGTGTAGTGCGGCACCCAGCCCGAGGTGTCGAGGAACACGCGCAGCGCGATGAAGCGCGGCTCGGTCCCGGCGTCGAACCAGTGGCGGGTGTTGGCGGGCACGCTGATCAGGTCGCCCTGCTCGCAGCGCGCGTCCCATACCTTGCCGTCCACATGCATGACGAAATTGCCGCCGCCCCGCACGAAGAAGCGGATCTCGTCCTCGGTGTGGACGTGCTCCTGCAGGAATTTGGCGCGCAGCGCCTCCTTCTGCGGGTGCTCGGGCGTCAGGCTGATGACGTCGGCGCTGCCTGCCGCGCCGAGGCCCATGCCGGCCATCAGCGCGTCGAGATGCGGACGGTAGGCGGCCAGGATCTCCTCGGGGCCGGCGCCGTCCGGCACCTCCACCCCCTCCCAGCGCTCGAAGCGCACGCCGATGCCGCGGAGCGCCTCGGCGATGCGGGCGGGGTCCTCGGTGCGCAGCACCTCCTCGCGGGTCTCGGCGTCCCAGACGGTCAGGCGGCTCATCAGGCGACCCTCCTCTCCTCGGCGGCCGGCGCGATCCGGTTCCCGAGGCCGAGCCTCAGGGTCTCCAGCTCGCTGGCCAGCATGAATTCCAGGGCCTCCAGCCGCGCCAGCGCGGCCGGCATGTCGGCGCCCCACACATAGAGCCCGTGGCCGCGGATCAAGTAGCCCGGCACCACGGGGACGGGCATGGCGTCCCAGCGCCGCTCCACCGCCGCCTGCAGGCGGGCGATGTCCTGGTCGTTGTCGAGCACCGGCACCTCCGCCGAGGCCTCGTGCGTCGGCAGGCCCGGAAAGGCCTTCAGCAGCTCGTAGCCGCCGAGACGGAGGCTCCGCCCCGCGGCGCGGGAGAGCACGGTGGCCGGCACGGAATGGCCATGCAGCACCGCTCCGGCCTCCGGGAAGCGGCGGTAGATGCCGCAATGCAGCCCGGTCTCGGCCGAGGGGCGCGCGGCGGGGTCCTCCGGCCGGCCGGCGAGGTCCACCACCATCACCCCGGAGGCGTCGAGGAACCCCTTGTGCCCCCCGGAGCGCGTGATGGCGACCCTGCCGCCGGGCAGGCGGAGGGAGATGTTGCCGGCGGTGGCCGGCACCCAGCCGAGGCGGTCCATGCGCCGCCCGGCCTCGACGATCTGGGCCGCGGCGGCGGCGAGGGCGAGGTCGGTCATCGTTCGGACAGGTCCGGCGAAAGGGCGCCCACCCCTTGCGGGATGCGCGCCCCTCTGCGCGTCGGGTTGTTCGGTGAGGGCGGGCGCGGCGCGCCCGGACGCCTCAGGCCGCCGGACGGCTGGCCTGGGTGCTGGCCTGGCTCTGCGCCGTCTGCGACCCGGCGGGGCCGGGGATGCTGCCCGCGGGCCCGGTGCCGGGCGCGGGCGGCGCGCTCTCGGCCAGGGAGGCGTCCTTCTCGTCCTCCTTGATGTTCTGCTTGAAGGCCTTGATCCCCTTGGCGAGGTCGCCCATCAGCCCGCTGATCTTGCCGCTGCCGAACAGCAGCAGGATGACCAGCAGCACGACGAGCCAGTGCCAGATGCTGAAGGTGCCCATGTGCAGCCTCGATGACCTTGTTGTGCCCGCCACCCCTCGGGCGCGGAACGACCAGTGCTGGCGGCCGGCGGACCTTCCCCCCGCCACCCGATGACCGGGGAGGACAGTAGAGCCCCACCCCCGGCGACGCAAACCCGAGATGGCGAGGCAGGGGCCCCGAGACAACGGGGTTGAATCCCGAAATCGCCACTGCCATACAGGCGGCCGATCCGGGCCCCTCTGGTCGCGGGGCCGGGCGTCGTGGCGGCAGAGCCGCCGCGCCGTCCCACCCGCGGCGATGTCGGATCGCGTGCAACCATCGCGCGATCGGGCCCGGTCTCTCGGCGCAGGACCCGACCGCGTCGGAGAGGAGTGGCTCCCTTGGAAGCCTCCATATGGTTCTGGGTCGCCTTCAACGCGGCGGTGGTCGGGCTGTTGCTGCTCGACCTCGGGGTGTTCGCGAAGAAGGACCGCAACGGCGACCCGCTGCCGGTGCCGGTCTCCACCGCCCTGCTCAAATCCGGCGCCTACTTCCTGCTGGCCATGGCCTTCTGCGCCTGGATCTGGCTCGGCTACGGCGCGTCGCCGGAGGTGCGCCAGACCAAGGCGCTGGAATTCCTCACCGGCTACCTGATCGAGTGGTCGCTCTCGGTCGACAACATCTTCGTCTTCGTCCTGATCTTCGCCCGCTTCGGCGTGCCCGCCGCCTACCAGCACCGGGTGCTGTTCTGGGGCATCCTCGGCGCGCTGGCGATGCGCGGCGCGATGATCCTGCTCGGCACCGCGCTGCTGCGCGAGTTCGACTGGATCATGATCCTGTTCGGCCTGTTCCTGGTCTGGTCGGGCTGGAAGATGCTGCGCTCGGTCGGCGAGGAGGAGCCCGACCCGGCCAACAACCCGGTCCTGAAGTGGATGCGCCGCCGCTTTCCCGTGACCGACGGCTACCGCGGCAACCGCTTCACCTGGCGGGAGGGCGGGAAGCTGTTCCTCACCCCGCTCGCGCTGGTGCTGGTGCTGGTGGAGCTGACCGACCTGATCTTCGCCCTCGACTCCATCCCCGCGATCTTCGCCGTCTCGACCGACCCCTTCATCGTCTACACCGCCAACGTCTTCGCCATCCTCGGCCTGCGGGCGATGTACTTCGCGCTGGCCGGCATCATCCACCGCTTCCGCTACCTCAAGCACGGGCTGTCGCTGGTGCTGATGATCGTGGGCGCGAAGATGCTCGCCAACTGGTTCGCCGGCGGCAAGGCGGTGCCGGTGGAGTACGCGCTGGCGGCGACGGGCACGATCATCCTCGGCTCGATCGCGCTGTCGCTGTGGCGGACCCGCGGCGAGAACCGGCCGCGCCACGCCTGAGGGCGGCGGCCCGGAGGCGCTCGCCTCCGGGCCCTTGCCTCCGCCGAGGTCATGCGGGGACGGCGCGCCGCCCCCGCGCGGCGAGGGCGGCCGCGGCCACGGCCAGCCCGCCCAGGGTCCCGATCACCCCCCCGGCGCTGAGGGAGAGGGGAAGGCCGAGCGCCGCCGGCAGCGGCCCGGCGAGGGCGTAGCCGAGCGCCGCCAGCGCGGCGCCGAGCGCCGCCCCGCCCAGCACCTGCGCGGCGTAGCGCTCCGTCGCCAGCCGCACCGCCGCCGCCGGGCAGACCAGCAGCGCCACCACCAGGATGCTGCCCACCGCCTCGAAGGCCGCCACCGCCGCCGCCGCCACCAGCAGCGACAGCGCCGTCTCCAGCCGCCGCACCGGCAGGCCGAGCACCCGCGCATAGCCCGGATCGAAGCAGAGGAGCTGCAGCGGCCGCCACAGCAGCGCCACCACGAGCGCGCTCGCCGCCGCCACGCCCGCGAGCAGGCCGAGCTGGCGCGGCAGCGCCGCCAGCGCCGCCGGGTCGCGCAGGGAGTGCCAGCCCGTCGCCGCCGGCCAGACCAGCGTCTCGAGCTGGCCGAACAGCACGCAGTCGAGGTCGAGGTCCACCGCCCGCGCCCCCGTCGCCTCCAGCAGCACCAGGCCGAGGGCGAAGAAGACGGTGAACACCGCCCCCGTCGCCGCGCCGGGCTCCAGCCGCGCGGCGCGGCGGACCAGGCCGATCGCGCCCACCGCCAGCAGCGCCGCGACCAGGGCGCCGGCCAGCATCGGCAGCCCGGCGCGCAGCCCGGTGAGCGCGAAGCCGAGCACGATGCCCGGCAGCACGGCATGGGCCAGCGCATCGCCCACCAGGCTCTCCCGGCGCAGCACCAGGAAGCTGCCGAGCAGCCCGCAAGTGCCGCCCGCCAGCAGCGCCGCGAGCAGCGGCGGCAGGTCGAGCTGCAGGAACGCCGCCGCGCTCACGCCGCCACCTCCCGCCGGCGCCGCCGCCGTGCCGCCGCCGGCGATTCCGGCCCGGCCAGCATGGACAGGCCGAGCAGCGCGCCGCCGGCCAGCACCACCGCCGCCCCGGTCGGCAGCCCCGGCCAGATCGCGGAGGCCGCCGCCCCGGCCAGCGCCGACGCCGCGCCGCAGGCGCCCGAGAGCAGCAGCATCGGCCCGAGCCGCGCCGTCCAGAGCCGGGCCGCGGCCGGGGGCAGCACCAGCAGCGCCACCACCAGCACCAGCCCCACCGCCTGCAGCCCGGCGACGCAGACCACCACCATCAGCCCGAGCAGGGCGAGGTCCACGAGCCCCGTGCGCAGCCCCTGCACGCGGGCGAACTCGGCGTCGAAGCAGGCGGCGCGCAGCGGGTGGTAGAGGGCGAGGCAGGCGGCGACGCAGCCGAGCGCGACCAGGCCGGCGAGCTGCGCATCCGCCGCCCGCAGCGCCGCCGCTTGGCCGAGGATGAAGCGCGCGAGCCCCGCCTGCGCCGCCTCCGGCACCGTCTGCACGTAGGAGAGCAGCGCCACCCCGGCGGCGTAGAAGGCGGAGAGCACCACGGCGATCGCTGCGTCCTCGCGGATGCGCCGGGTGCGGGAGAGCGCCTGCACCGCCAGCACGCCGAGCACCCCGCTGGCCGCCGCCCCGGCCAGCAGCGGCGGCAGCGACCGCGCCTCCGCCCCGAGCAGCGCCGCGGCCAGCGCGCCGAGTGCGACGCCGGGCAGCGCCGCATGGCCCACCGCATCGGCCACCAGCGCCCGCCCGCGCAGCAGCGCGAAGCAGCCGACCGTGCCGGCGGCAAGCCCGAGCAGGCCGCAGCCGAGAAGCACCACCAGCGTGTTGTGGCCGAGGCTCATCCGCCCGGCTCCGCCAGCACCGCCGTCTCGCCGAAGCGCAGCAGCCGCCCGCCATAGGCCGCCGCCACGGCCTGCGGCGTGAAGGCCTCGGCCACCGGCCCGGCGGCGACGACGCGGCGGTTCAGCAGCAGCACCTGGTCGAAATAAGCTGGCACGGTCGCAAGATCGTGATGCACGGCGACGACGCTGCGCCCCTCGGCGGCGAGGCGGCGCAGCACGGCGACGATCGCCGCCTCGGTCGCCGCGTCCACGGCGGCGAAGGGCTCGTCCATCAGCAGCAGCGCCGCCTCCTGGGCCAGGGCGCGGGCGAGAAAGACGCGCTGCTGCTGCCCGCCGGAGAGGCGGCCGATCTGGCGGTCGGCGTGATCGGCCATGCCGACCTCGGCGAGGGCGGCGCGCGCCGCCTCGCGCTCCCGCCGCGGCATCGGGCCGAACCAGCGGATGCGCGGGGCGCGCGCCATCGCCACCACGTCGAGGGCGGAGGCGGGGAAGTCCCAGTCCACGGCGGCGCGCTGTGGCAGCCAGCCAACGCGCCCGCGCATCGCCGCCGCCGGGGCGCCGAGCAGGCGCACCTCGCCGCGCTGCGCCGGGGTCAGGCCGAGGATGGCGCGCAGCAGGGTGGACTTGCCCGCCCCGTTCGGACCGACGATGGCGGTCAGGCCCGGCGCGGCGGTCCAGGTGATGTCCTCGAGCGCCGGGCGGTCGCCGTAGGAGACCCAGAGGCCGCGGATCTCGACGGGCGGCGGCCCGCCGGGGCGGCGCGACGCGCCGGGCAGGGCGAGCGCCAGCCCCGCCCCGCCGGCATGGCCGCCATCGGGCGGGTTCACGCGGCGAGGCGGCCGTTCAGGCCGCCCGCCGGGACGCGACCGCCGAGCGCCCGGACGATGGTGGTGATGTTGTGATCGAGCATCCCCTCATAGGTGCCCTCATAGGTGCCGGGGCGCCCCATGGCGTCGGAGAACAGCGCCCCGCCGAGCGCCACCCGGTGGCCGCGCGCCCGTGCTCCCTCGATCAGCGCCAGCACGGCGCGGTCGGGCACGCTGGTCTCGGTGAAGACCGCCGGGACGCGGCGGGCGACCAGCAGGGCGACCAGGCGCTCCACATGGGCGAGGCTCGCCTCGGATTCGGTGGAGAGGCCCTGCAGGCTCTCCACCTCGAGGCCGTAGCGGGCGGCGAAGTAGCCGAAGGCGTCGTGCGCGGTGACCAGCAGGCGCTGCCCCTCCGGGATGGTGGCGACCGCCTCCCGCGCATAGGCGTCGAGCCGGGCGAGGCGGGCGCGGAAGGCGGCCAGCCGGGTGCGCACCGCCTCGTCCGCCTCGGGGGCGAGGCGCAGCACCGCCTCCGCCACCGGCCCGGCCGCCTCGGCCCAGAGCACCGGATCCATCCAGATGTGCGGATCGGCGGAATCGGCGTAGTCGGGGTGGGCGCGCAGCCGCTCGCGCGGCAGCGCCTCGGCCACCGCCAGCACCGGGCGGCCGGCGGCGCGCAGCCGCTCGAACACGTCGCCCATCCGCCCCTCCAGCCGGTGGCCGATGGCGAAGACCGCATCGGCGCCGAGCAGGCGGGCGATGTCGGCGCGGGTGGGGCGGAACAGGTGCGGGTCCACGCCCTCGCCCATCAGCGTCTCGACCGCCAGCGCCTCGCCGGCGATGGCCTGCAGCATGTCGCCGAGCATGGCGACGGTGGCGACGGCGCGGCGGGGTGTGGCCGCGCGGTCCCTGGCCTGAGCCGCCGGCAGCGCCGCGAGCCCGGTGGCGAGGCCGAGAAGGGCGCGGCGGCCAACGGCTGAACAGGTCTTCATCTCTTCATTTGTCCCTTGTTTTTCAGTAGGTTAGCCGCTACACCTCGGCAGGTGTCCCCGCCTGCGGCCGATGTCAAGCGCCGCTTGCGGCCGCGCCCCGCCGGCGCGAGCCTGTCGGGGCGGCAAGGGAGGCAGGGCGGCGCATGCGCGGCAGGATCGGTGAGGACCAGGTGGTCGAGCTGGCGGAGATGTTCCGCCTGATGAGCGACCCGACGCGGCTGCGCATCATCCTCGCCTGCCTCGACCAGCCGGCGGCGGTGGGCGAGATGGCCGAGCGGCTCGGCATCTCCGCCTCGCTCGTGTCGCACCACCTGCGCCTTCTGCGCGCGGCGCGGCTGCTGCAGGCGGAGCGGCGCGGGCGGCAGGTGTTCTACGCCGTGGGCGACGAGCACATCCGCTCGATGCTCTCGGACATGGTGGACCACGTGGCGGAGGGCGAGGCCGATGCCGAGGCGGGCGGCTGAGGCCGACGCTCCCCTTGCCTTTCTTTAGCGATACCTCACTTGTGCGGGGCCATGCCGCGCGACTATGGTCCGCCCGCGCCGCCGCCCCGCTCCGCGGGTGGCGCGGCGCACCGGCGGCCCTGGGCCGGCGGGTTCGGGATCAGGCGGCGCGCATGGCGCGCCCGGCAGGATACGGGATGCGGCGGGTGATCGGTCGGTGGTTCGGCAGGGCAACGGGCCCGGTCTTGACGATCCTTTTCTGGGCGTGCGCCGCGATGGCGCCGGCCACGGCGCAGCAGGCGGACGGCCCGCCGGGCATGGTCGGCGCGCCGACGCCCTGGGGGGTCGCGCTCCAGCCCTCGGGCGGCATCATCAAGACCGAGATCAACAGCTTCAACAACCTGATCCTCTGGATCATGATCGGCATCGTCGCCTTCGTGCTGGCGCTGATCATCTACTGCGTGTGGCGCTTCCGCGAGAGCGCGAACCCGGTGCCCTCGCGCACCAGCCACAACACGCTGCTCGAGGTGGCCTGGACGGTGGTGCCGGTGCTGATCCTGGTGGTGATCGCCATTCCCTCCTTCCGGCTGATCTACTTCCAGGACCGGGCGCGCGACGCCGACCTCACCATCAACGTGCAGGGGCGGCAGTGGTACTGGCACTACCAGTACCCGGATCACGGCAATTTCGCCTTCGACAGCCGGCCCATCCCGGATGACGAGATCGGCCCGGGCCAGCTTCGCACGCTGTCGGTGGACGAGCCGATGGTGGTGCCGGTCGGGGCGAATGTGCGCATCCTGACCACGGGCCAGGACGTGATCCACAGCTTCTTCGTGCCCTCGCTCGGCGTGCAGAAATACACCATCCCCGGCCGCACGCTGGAGACCTGGTTCCGCGCCGACCGCGAGGGCGTGTTCTACGGGCAGTGCAACAACATCTGCGGCGTGAACCACTGGTTCATGCCGATCGAGGTGCGCGCCGTCTCGCCGGAGCGCTTCGAGGCCTGGGTGGCCGAGGCGCGTCAGCGATTCGCGCGGGCCGACGGCACGCCGCCCGCGGTGGCCGCGGCCCCGGCCGCGGAGCGGCAGCTTGCCGAAACCCGCCGCTGATCCGGCGGGAAGGCTGAGGACGAACACGGACGAGCGGGACGGACACCATGGCGACCGCGACTGACGCGCATCACGGCCACCACGACCACGACCACAAGCCGGGCTTCGTGGCGCGGTGGCTGTTCTCCACCAACCACAAGGACATCGGCACCCTCTACCTGATCTTCTCCGTCGTCGCGGGCCTGATCGGCGGCGCGATCTCGGTGATGATGCGCATGGAGCTGCAGAGCCCCGGCCTGCAGTTCTTCGCCGACGGGCAGAGCTGGAACGCCTGGGTCAGCGCGCACGGGCTGATCATGGTGTTCTTCGTGGTCATGCCGGCGCTGATCGGCGGGTTCGGCAACTGGTTCGTGCCGCTGATGATCGGCGCGCCGGACATGGCCTTCCCGCGCATGAACAACATCTCGTTCTGGCTGCTGGTGCCGGCCTTCATCCTGCTGGTGGCCAGCCTGTTCGTGGGCAGCGGGCCCGGGACGGGCTGGACGATCTACACGCCGCTGTCGGATTCCACCTACCATCCCGGGCCGTCGGTGGACCTCGCGCTGTTCTCGCTGCACCTGGCGGGGGCGAGCTCGATCATGGGCGCGGCGAACTTCATCACCACCATCCTGAACATGCGCGCCCCCGGCATGACGCTGCACAAGATGCCGCTCTTCGTGTGGTCCATGCTGGTCACCGCCTTCCTGCTGCTGCTGGCGGTGCCGGTGCTGGCCGGCGCCATCACCATGCTGATCACCGACCGCAACTTCGGCACCGCCTTCTTCGACCCGGCGGGCGGCGGCGACCCGGTGCTGTTCCAGCACCTGTTCTGGTTCTTCGGACACCCCGAAGTCTACATCATGATCCTGCCGGCCTTCGGGATCATCAGCCACATCGTCTCCACCTTCAGCCGCAAGCCGGTGTTCGGCTACCTCGGCATGGCCTACGCGATGGTGGCGATCGGCTTCGTCGGCTTCATCGTGTGGGCGCACCACATGTTCACCTCGGGCATCTCGGTGGACACGCGCGCCTACTTCATGGCGGCCACGATGGTCATCGCGGTGCCGACGGGCATCAAGGTGTTCTCCTGGATCGCCACCATGTGGGGCGGCTCCATCCGCTTCACCACGCCGATGCTGTTCGCCATCGGCTTCATCTTCCTGTTCACGGTGGGCGGCGTCTCGGGCGTGAAGCTGGCCAACGCCCCGGTGACGCAGATCCTGCACCACACCTACTACGTGGTGGCGCACTTCCACTACGTGCTGAGCCTCGGCGCCGTGTTCGGCATCTTCGCCGGCTTCTACTACTGGATCGGCAAGATGAGCGGCAAGCCCTACCCCGAGTTCTGGGGCAAGGTGCACTTCTGGATGTTCTTCATCGGCGCCAACATCACCTTCTTCCCCCAGCACTTCCTGGGCGCGCAGGGCATGCCGCGGCGCTTCCCGGACTACCCGGACGCGTTCTGGGGCTGGAACATGATCTCCTCGCTCGGCTCCTACATCTCGGCCGCCTCGGTGCTCGTGTTCCTCTACGTCTGCTGGCGCATCTTCACGAGCACGGAGAGGGTGCCGGCCAACCAGTGGGGCGAAGGCGCGACCACGCTGGAGTGGCAGGTCAGCTCGCCGCCGCCCTTCCACACCTTCGAGGAGCTGCCGCGCATCCGCTAGCGCGGCGGCCGCACCGCCGGCGCGCCCCCGGGCCGCGCCGGCCCGCAGGGGCCATGCCATGAGCGACATCACAGCCGAGACGAGAGGGGGCGCCGCCGCTCCCCTCACGCTTGCCGGAAGCCAGGACCTGTCCGAGGTCCGCGACTGGATCGCGCTGCTCAAGCCGCGGGTGGTCTCCCTCGTCGTGTTCACCGGCGTGGTCGGGATGCTGGTCGCGCCCGGCGCGCTGCCGCCGGCGCTCGCGGTGGCGGCGGTGCTCTGCATCGGCCTCGGCGCCGGCGCGGCGGGCGCGATCAACATGTGGTACGACCACGACATAGACGCGCGCATGCGCCGTACCGCGCAGCGCCCGATCCCGGCCGGGCGGATCGAGCCGGGCGCGGCGCTCGGCTTCGGCCTGGCGCTCGCCACCCTCTCGGTCGCCGTGATGGGGCTCGCCACCAACTGGGTGGCGGCGGGGGTACTGGCGCTCTCGATCGGCTTCTACGTCCTCGTCTACACCATGTGGCTGAAGCGCCGGACGCCGCAGAACATCGTCATCGGCGGCGCCGCCGGCGCCTTCCCGCCGGTGATCGGCTGGGCCGCCGTGACCGGCGACATCGCCCTGCCGCCGCTGGTGCTGTTCGCCATCATCTTCCTCTGGACCCCGCCGCACTTCTGGTCGCTCAGCCTCTGGGCGCACGCCGACTACGCCCGCGTCGGCGTGCCGATGCTCCCCGTCACCCATGGGGCGCGGGAGACGCGGCGTCAGGTGCTGGTCTACACGCTGCTGCTGGTGCCGCTGACGCTGCTGCCTTGGGCGCTGGGGTTCGCGGGCCCGGCTTACCTCGCCGCGGCGCTGCTGCTCGGCGCCGGCTTCCTCTGGCACGCCTGGGCGGTGTGGCGGGACCGCCAGGACGCGGCCGGCCGCAGCCTGACCGGAGACCGCCCGGCGCGGCGCGCCTTCCGCTTCTCCCTGCTCTACCTGGCGTTGCTGTTCGCGGCGCTGGCCGCGGACCGGCTGCTGCTCGCATGACGCCGGAGGAGCGCAAGCTGTTCGAGCGCCGGCGCCGGCAGCGGAACTGGGCGCTGCTCGCCGTGCTGTTCGGGCTGGTGGTGCTGTTCTACTTCATCAGCGCGGCGCGGGTCCTGTCCGGCTGATCCTTGCCCGAAGCCGCGCGTGCTGCCAGTGAAGGGATGCCATGGACGCGACGAGACCCTCCCCGGCCGATGCCCTGCGGCGCCGCAACCGCCTGATGGCGGGGGCGGTGGGCGGCGTGGTGCTCGGCATGCTCGGCCTCTCCTTCGCCGCCGTGCCGCTCTACGACCTGTTCTGCCGCGTCACCGGCTACGGCGGGACGGTGCAGGTGGGCGGCGGCGCCGCGCCGGGGGCGGGCGAGCAGGTGGTGACGGTGCGCTTCAACGCGGTGACGCACCCGAGCCTGCCCTGGCGCTTCGCCCCCGCCCAGCCCTCGATGCAGCTGCATGTCGGGGAGGAGGGGCTCGGCTTCTACCAGGCGCGCAACCTCGCGGACACGCCGGTGACCGGGGTGGCCACCTACAACGTCACGCCCGAGGTGGTGGGAAGATACTTCCACAAGGTGGCCTGCTTCTGCTTCGAGCAGCAGACGCTCGAACCGGGGCAGGAGGTGGACATGCCGCTCTCCTTCTGGGTGGACCCGCGGATCGCCGAGGACCCGAACACCCGCGGCATCCGCACCATCACCGTCAACTACAGCTTCTTCCGCAGCCTGGACGACGCCGCGCGCGCGGGCGCGCTGGCCAGCGCCGGGCCGCATGTGGGTCCGGCGCGGGACCGGGCCACGCCATGATCCGCGGGAGCGCAGCATGAGCGACCGGCCGCACGGGCTTGATCCCCACCCGGATTTGGGGATTGATGCCCCCCGATCGGGGGGCTCCCGGCCTTCCCCCGGAGCGGCCGCCGCCGCCCCGGCAGGCTTTGCACCAGGACAGGCGATGGATATCACCACCACACGGACGGCGCAGGACGAGCCCGCGCCGCTGCACAAGCACCCCTACCACCTGGTGGATCCCTCGCCATGGCCGCTGGTCGGCGCCTTCGCCGGCGGGGCGCTGGTGCTCGGCATCATCCTGTTCGCCCATTACGGCGACCGGATCGTGCTCACCATCGGCATTCTCGGCACGCTCGCCACCATGTTCTTCTGGTGGCGCGACGTGATCAGGGAAAGCCGCACGCCCGGCCTGCACACCCCGGTGGTGCGCATCGGCCTGCGCTACGGCATGGCGCTGTTCATCGCCTCCGAGGTGATGTTCTTCGTCGCCTTCTTCTGGGCCTTCTTCCACTACGCGCTGTTCCCCGAGCACGTCTCCGGCGCCGAGACGGCGATCTGGCCGCCGCAGGGCATCTACACCTTCGATCCGTGGCACCTGCCCTTCCTCAACACCCTGATCCTGCTGCTCTCCGGCAGCACCCTGACCTGGTCGCACCACGCGCTGCTGCACGGCGACCGGCAGGCGATGCTCACCGGCCTCGGCCTCACCATCTTCCTCGGCATCTGCTTCACCGCCTTCCAGGCCTACGAGTACTCGGTGGCGCCCTTCCCCTTCACCGGCGGCGTCTATCCCTCCACCTTCTACCTCGCCACCGGCTTCCACGGCTTCCACGTCATCGTCGGCACCACCTTCCTGATCGTCTGCTTCTTCCGCGCGCTGAGGGGCCACTTCACGCCGCAGCGCCATTTCGGCTTCGAGGCGGCGGCCTGGTACTGGCACTTCGTGGACGTGGTCTGGCTGTTCCTCTTCGTCTGCATCTACTGGTGGGGCGCCGGGGAGATCGCGGAGCACTGAGCCGCTTGCCCCCGCACGACGCGCCGGCGGGGGCGCGATGAGCGCCCCGCGGGCCGCGCCGCTGGCACAGGTGGCGCTGCTCGGCCGCTGCCCGCGCTGCGGGCGCGGCCCACTCTTCTCGGGCCTGCTTGCCATCCGCGACACCTGCCCCGCCTGCGGGCTGGACCTCAGCCGCCACGACGCGGGCGACGGGCCGGCGGTGGCCGGCATCTTCGTGGTCGGCACCCTCGCCGTCATCGGCGCCCTGGTGGTGGATGCCCGCTACCAGCCGCCGCTTTGGCTGCACGCGCTGCTGTGGCCGGCGGTGGTGCTGCCGCTCTCCATCTACGTGATGCGCGTGGCCAAGGCGGCGCTGGCGGGGCTGCAGTACCGCCACCGCCGGGACGAGGCCGGCAGCTAGCCGGGATGCTCCCGCGCCGCCGGCTCCTGCTCCTGCTGCTCGCCCTGCCGGTGCTGGCGGTGCTGCTGGCGCTCGGCACCTGGCAGGTGCAGCGGCTGCACTGGAAGACCGATCTGCTGGAGCGTATCGCCGCGGCCGAGGCCGGCCCGCCTCTGCCGCTCGGCGTCGCGCCGCCGCCCGACTTCGCCAAGGTCGAGGCCAGGGGCCGCTTCGACCATGAGCGGGAGGCGCTGCTCGGCCTCGAGGTGCGCGGCACCACCATGGGGGCGCGGCTGCTGACCCCGCTGCTCCGCCCCGGCGCCCCGGCGCTGCTGGTGGAGCGCGGCTGGGTGCCGCTGGAGCGGACCGAGGGCCTGGACCGGCCCGAGGGGGAGGTCGCCGTCACCGGCTACGTCCGCCCCCCCGACCCGCGCACCCTCTTCTCGCCGCGCGACGACACCGCCGGGCGGCGCTTCTACACCTTCGACCCGGAGGCGATCGGCCAGGCGCTCGGCCTCGAGGCGGTCGCGCCCTTCGGCCTGGTCGCCCTGGCCGGGCCCGACACGCCGCCCGGTGCCCTGCCGGCGCCGGCGCGCAGCCTGCCACGGCCGAACAACCCCCATCTCGGCTACGCGATCACCTGGTACGGGCTGGCGGCGGCGCTGGTCGGCGTGCTGATCGCCTTCCTGCGTCGCCGCCCCGCCCCGGCCGATCGCCGCCCGCCGCCGGAGGATCCCGCCGCCCCATGAACGCCGCCTATGCCCGCCTGAAGACCCGCTTCGCCCGCCACGCCGCACTCGGCGAGGCGGCGGCGATGCTGCACTGGGATGCCAGCGCCATGATGCCGCCGGGCGGCGCCGCGGCGCGGGCCGAGCAGCTCGCCACCCTCGCCGGGCTGCAGCACGAGCTGCTGACCGCGCCCGAGGTGGCCGAGGATCTGGCGGTGGCGACGGCGGAAGGCGAATGGGACCGCGCCAACCTCGCCCTGATGCGCCGCGCCCATGCCCGCGCCACCGCCCTGCCGACCGCGCTGGTCGAGGCGATGGCGCGCGCCAACAGCGCCTGCGAGACGGTCTGGCGCAGGGCCAAGGCGACGTCCGACTTCGCCCTGGTCCGCCCGCGCCTCGAGGAGGTGGTGCGGCTGCAGCGCGAGGCGGCGCAGGGGCTTGGCGCCGCGCTCGGCATGGACCCCTATGACGCGCTGATGGACGGCTACCAGCCCGGCGTCACCGCCGCCGAGGTGGAGCCGGTCTTCGCCGCCTACGAGGCGTTCCTGCGCGACGCGCTGCCGCGCGCCGAGGCGGCGCAGGCCCGCCGCCCCGCCCCCGTGCCGCTGCGCGGCCCCTTCCCGGTGGCGGCGCAGCGGGCGCTGTGCCGGCGCCTCTCCGAGCGCATCGGGCTCGACTACGGCCATGCGCGCCTGGATGAGAGCCTGCACCCCTTCTGCGGCGGCACGCCCTCCGACATCCGCATCACCACCTTCTATGCCGAGGACAGGGTGGAGAAATCCCTGCTCGGCGTGCTGCACGAGACCGGCCACGCCCTCTATGAGCGCGGCCTGCCCCGGGAATGGGCGCGCCAGCCGGTGGGCGAGGCGGCGGGCATGGCGGTGCACGAATCCCAGAGCCTGATCGTGGAGATGCAGGCCTGCCGCTCCGACGCCTTCCTCGCCTTCCTCGGCCCCGAGCTGCACGCCGCCTTCGGCGGCGATCCCGCCCCCTACGCGCCGGAGAACTTGGCCCGGCTGTGGCGGCGCGTGGAGCGCGGCCTGATCCGCGTGGACGCCGACGAGCTGACCTACCCCGCTCACGTCATCCTGCGCTTCCGGCTGGAGCGGGCGCTGATCGGCGGCGGCCTCGCCGTCGCCGACCTGCCCGGCGCCTGGGCCGAGGGGCTTCGCGACCTGCTCGGCATCGTTCCGCCCGACGACGCGCATGGCTGCCTGCAGGACATCCACTGGCACGACGGCGCCTTCGGCTACTTCCCGAGCTACACGCTGGGCGCCATGGCGGCGGCGCAGCTCATGCGCGCGGCGCGGCACGATATCCCGGCCCTCGACGAGGAGCTGGCCCGCGGCGAGATGCTGCCGCTCATCGCCTGGCTGCGCGAGCGGGTGCATGCGCAGGGGGCGCGCCTCGGCTTCCAGGACCTGCTGCGTCATGCCACGGGCCGGCCGCTCGACCCGCGGGACTTCATGGAGCACCTGCGGCAGCGCTATCTGGAGTAGCGCCCGGGCGCTCAGCCGCCCAGCACCCAGTCCTGGAACAGGGCGAGGTCTATGTTGCCCCCGCTCAGCACCAGCCCCACGCGCCGGCCGCGCATCCGCCCGCGCTCGGCCAGCAGGGCGGCGAGCGGGGCCGCGCCCGCCCCCTCGGCCAGGTTGTGCGTGTCCTGCCAGTAGGCGCGGATCGCCGCGGCGATGGCCTCCTCCCCGACCGTGACGATGCGCGCGGCCCCGGCGCGGATGATCTCCAGCGCCGCCGGATCCGGGATGCGGGTGGCCATGCCGTCGGCGCGGGTCTCCGCGCTCGGCGTCGTCACCACCCGCCCCTCGGCGAAGGAGAGCGCGTAGGCGGGCGCCGCGGCGCTCTGCACGCCCACGATCTCGGTGCGAAGGCCGAGCAGGTCGCGCGCCAGGATGCAGCCGCAGATGCCGCTGCCGAGGCCGATCGGCACGTAGAGCGCATCGAGGGGCGGGGCGGCGCGGAACAGCTCGAGCGCGTAGGTGGCGACGCCGAGCACCAGCTCGGGCGCGAAGGAGGGGGCGAATTCCAGCCCCTGCGCCGCGGCGAGCCGCGCCGCCTCCTCCCGCGCCGCATCGAAATCCGCCCCGTGCTCGACGAGGCGGGCGCCGAAGGCGCGCATCGCGGCGTTCTTCTCCGTGCTGTTGCCGTGCGGCACCACGATCGTCACCGGCACGCCCGCCCGGGCGCCGGCCCAGGCGAGGCTCTGCCCGTGATTGCCGCGGGTGGCGGAGACCACGCCGCGCACGCCGGGCCGCGCGCGCCGCAGCCGGTCCATATAGACGAGGCCGCCGCGCAGCTTGAAGGCGCCGGTGGGGGTGTGGTTCTCATGCTTCACCCAGACCTCGCAGCCGGCGCGCTCCGCGAGCAGCGGCCAGGCATGTTGCGGCGTCGGCGGAAAGGCGCGGTGCACGAGGCGCGCGGCCTCCTCCAGCGCGGGCAGGTCGAACATCCCGGGGGCTCCCTCTACGGAACAAACGCGCCGGGTAGGCGTTGTCCCGCCCGAGAGTAGCGGAGGACCGCGCCATGGCCATCGAGGCGAACAGCGAGGGCTGGACCGGGCAGCACACGGAGCCGGTGGCGCCGCAGGTGTGCGGCGAGTTCCACAGCAAGGACAAGCTGGACGAGGCGCTGTCGCGTCTGGAAGGCAGCTACTTCCAGCATGCCGACCTTTCGATCCGCATTCCGAAGCGGGAGGACCCCTCGGCCACCTCGACCGAGGAGGAGCCGCTGCGCGAGGACGAGGTGCGCAACCTGCGCCAGCTCGGCATCGGCATCAGCACCTACCTCGTCGCTGCTGTGGCGGGCGGCGCGGCGGTGGTGGCAACCGGTGGCGCGATGCTGCCGGCCGTGGCCGCGGCGGCCGCGGCGGGGGGCGCGACGGCGGCGGCGGGTACGGCGGTCGGGCAATCGGTGGCGCCAGGCGGCGAGGCGGAGCACCACCAGGCGGCCGAGACGACGGGCGTGATCCTGATGGTGCACGCCGATACGCCGGAGCGCCAGGCCAAGGCCGAGGAGCTGCTGCGGGCCTGCGGCGCGACGCGGGTGTGGATCCAGGGAAGCGCGGCGGAGACGCGGACCGGCTGAGCCCGGCGGGGACGGCGGCTTCGGCGCATGGAAGCGGCACCGGCCCTGGGCCGGTGCCGTATCGTTTTCAGACGGGCTTGAGATTCACCGCCGCGGCCTTGCCGCGCTCCATCGTGACCTCGTAGCTGAGCCGCTGATTCTCGTTCAGGCCCTGAAGCCCCGCCTTCTGCACGGCGGTGATGTGGACGAACACGTCCTTGCCGCCATCCTCAGGGACGATGAAGCCGTATCCCTTGGTGGCGTTGAACCATTTCACGGTGCCGATCGCCATGCGACGCACCCTCCTCTGCCAGGGCGCAGGCGCCGATCGCCCACGCGGTATCAACCGGGCTGGATCGGCTTGAAGGCGCCCGGGAGGAGCCCCGGGTAGGCACGGCAAGGCGGGCCAAGAACGGTTGGCCCGCCCATGGGCGCAGATTGGCAGGGGGAAGTCAACGCAAAGCGGTTCTCGATCCCGTGATTCCGGGTCCGGCGCAGATACGAAAAAGGGGCGGGCCCTGCGGCCCGCCCCCGTTCCGGTCGCCGCGCGACGGGCGGCTCAGAAGTCCATGTCGCCCATGCCGCCGCCCGGGGCCGCCGGCGCCGGCTTCTTCTCCGGCCGCTCGGCCACCATGGCCTCGGTGGTGATCAGCAGGCCGGCCACCGAGGCGGCGTCCTGCAGGGCGGTGCGCACGACCTTGGTCGGGTCGATGATGCCGGCGGCGACGAGGTCCTTGAACTCGTCGTTCTGGGCATCGTAGCCCCACTCGTACTTGTCGTTGCGCAGCACCTCGCCGGCGACCACGGCGCCGTCCTTGCCGGCGTTCTCCGCGATCTGGCGCAGCGGCGTCTGGATCGCGCGGCGCACGATCTCGATGCCGACCTCCTGGTCGCGGTTCTCGCCCTTCAGGCTGGCGAGCACCTTGGTCGCGCGGGCCAGCGCCACGCCGCCGCCGGGGACGATGCCCTCCTCCACCGCGGCGCGGGTGGCGTGCAGCGCGTCGTCCACGCGGTCCTTGCGCTCCTTCACCTCGACCTCGGTCGAGCCGCCGACGCGGATCACGGCGACGCCGCCGGCGAGCTTCGCCAGGCGCTCCTGCAGCTTCTCGCGGTCGTAGTCCGAGGTGGTCTCCTCGATCTGCGCCTTGATCTGCTCGCAGCGGCCCTTGATCTCGTCCTTGGAGCCGGCGCCGTCCACGATCGTGGTGTTCTCCTTCTCGATCCGCACCTTCTTGGCGCGGCCGAGCATGTTCAGCGAGACGTTCTCGAGCTTGATGCCGAGATCCTCGCTGATCACCTGGCCGCCGGTGAGGATCGCGATGTCCTCGAGCATCGCCTTGCGGCGGTCGCCGAAGCCCGGCGCCTTCACCGCCGCGACCTTGAGGCCGCCGCGCAGCTTGTTCACCACCAGCGTGGCCAGCGCCTCGCCCTCGACGTCCTCGGCGATGATCACCAGCGGACGGCCGGACTGCACCACCGCCTCGAGCAGCGGCAGCATCGGCTGCAGGCCGGAGAGCTTCTTCTCGTGGATCAGGATGTAGGGATCATCCAGCTCCGCGATCATCTTCTCCGCGTTGGTGATGAAGTAGGGGGAGACGTAGCCGCGGTCGAACTGCATGCCCTCGACGACGTCGAGCTCGGTCTGGATGGACTTCGCCTCCTCGACCGTGATGACGCCCTCGTTGCCCACCTTCTCCATCGCCTTGGCGATCATCTCGCCGATTTCCTTCTCGCCGTTGGCGGAAAGGGTGCCGACCTGGGCGACCTCGGCGGAGGTGGTGATCTTCTTGGTGCGGGCCTCGAGCTCCTTCACGACCTCGGCCACGGCCTTGTCGATGCCGCGCTTGAGATCCATCGGGTTCATGCCGGCGGCGACCGCCTTGGCGCCCTCGCGGACGATGGCCTGGGCGAGCACGGTCGCGGTGGTGGTGCCGTCGCCGGCGACGTCGTTGGTCTTCGACGCCACCTCGCGCACCATCTGCGCGCCCATGTTCTCGAACTTGTCGGCGAGCTCGATCTCCTTGGCGACGGTCACGCCGTCCTTGGTGATGCGCGGCGCGCCGAAGCTCTTGTCGAGCACGACGTTGCGGCCCTTGGGGCCGAGGGTGACCTTCACCGCGTTGGCCAGGATGTCCACGCCGTGCAGCATGCGCTCGCGGGCGGAAGCGCCGAACTTGACGTCCTTCGCAGCCATGTGTCGTTGCCTCTATCTGGTCGTGCGGTTCCGCTCAGGGCACGGGCCTTGCGCCGTCGCCCCGCCGCGAACCGCCTGGATTGACGATGAGCCGGAGCCCGGGCCTCAGGCCGCCTTGGCGACGGAAGGGTTCTCGATGATGCCCATGATGTCGGACTCCTTCATGATCAGCAGCTCCTCGCCGCCGATCTTGACCTCGGTGCCCGACCACTTGCCGAACAGCACGCGGTCGCCCGGCTTGACGTCCAGCGGGCGGAGCTCGCCCTTGTCGTTCAGCGTGCCGGCGCCGACGGCGATCACCTCGCCCTCCTGCGGCTTCTCCTTGGCGGTGTCGGGAATGATGATGCCGCCCGCCGTCTTCTCCTCCGCGTTGACGCGGCGGACCAGAACGCGGTCATGCAGGGGCCGGAACTTCATGCGGTCCTCTCCTGACGCCTTCGCTGTGCAGTGTCCGATACTCGCCCCGGGCGGGTCCCCCCTGGCCTTCCCGCGCGGATGGCGGCCGGCCGTTAGCACTCCCCCCGAAGGAGTGCTAGCGATCTAGGCCAGCCCCGCGCCGACGTCAAGGGCGGCAGCACTCGGGGATGGCGAGTGCTAACAGCCTGATATCGCACGATTTTTCTTGATCGGAACCCGGAACGCCATGGCATGCTTCCCTTCCAGGCGAAGGGGGCTCCCGCGCCCCCGCCCGCCACAGACGAGGAAGGGTGACGCGCTTGCTGCAGGAGATCGCACACTTCGTCCGGATCCCCGACTGGCGGCTGACCACCGCCGAGATCCTCTACCACATGCCGGACCATCCCGGCGTGCTGCAGACCTTCATCTGGCAGAAGCTGGACCTGGCGCCGGAATTCCCGGAGCTGATGCGCTTCCTGGACTTCTGGCGGCGCGAGATCGAAGGGCCGCTGCACTCGGTGCGGGTCGCCTCCTCGGCCCTCATCCGCCCGGCCGAGCTGCGCTACGCCAACGGGCAGTTCCTGCTGCACTGAGGAAGGCGCGGCAAGGGCGGGCGGCTGTCAGCGCCCTGCCTCGCCCTCCAGCGCCCGCCCCGCCCGGTGCCGCCGCAGCAGCCCGAGCCCGATGCCGACCGAGAGGAGCAGCAGCAGGAGGGAGAGGCCGAGCTGCCACGCTCCGTCCACCCGCACCCCCTTGCCGAGCAAGGCGAAGACCACCGTCTGCGGCAGGTAGCCGAGGGCGGAGGCGGCGAGGAAGGGCAGGGCCGGCAGCGCCGCCATCCCGGCCAGCAGGTTCAGCGCCAGGTTGTTGCCCACCGGCAGCAGGCGCAGCGCCAGGGTGGCGCCGAAGGGGCTGCCCGCCAGCGCGTCGCGCAGCGGGCGCAGCCTGTGCCCGAAGCGCCCAGCCAGGCGGCGTTCCGCCCAGGCCCGCCCCACCAGTCGCGCCCATCCATAGGAGAGCGTGCAGCCGAGAAGCTGCGCGGCGAGGGCAAGCCCAGTACCGAGCGCGGTGCCGAAGGCATAGCCGGCGAGGAAGGCCACCGCCTGCCGCGGCACCCCGGCCGCGGTCAGCGCCGCGCCGATGCCGAGGAACACCGCCTCCCCCCACAGGCCCTGGCCGCGCACCAGCCGGTCCACCCATTCGGTGCCCGGCGCCACCCCGGCAGTGCGCAGCACCCAGCCCGCAGCGGCAAGGCCGAGCGCGAGCAGCGCCAGCTTCGCCAGCGCCCTGCGGCGAGAGCGGGGCGCCGCCTCCCCGCCGCCGGCGGCGAGGGCGGGGGCGCTCACGGCTTCTCCACCACCGGGCGCTTCCAGCGCCGCTGCAGCCAGGCGACGCCGACGAGGTCGAACAGGCTGACCGCCAGACGGTCCAGCGTGCCGTAGTTGGAGCGCCCGCGCAGCCGCGGGCGGTGGCCGACCGGCTCGCTCACCACCCGCCCGCCCTGGCGCAGCACCAGCGCCGGCAGGTAGCGGTGCATGTGGTCGAAATGCGGCAGTTCCAGGAACAGGGCGCGGGGAAACACCTTGAGGCCGCAGCCCGTATCCGGCGTCGCATCGCCGAGCAGGCGGGCGCGGACCGCGTTGGCGATGCGGCTGGTGACGCGCTTCACCGCCCCGTCCCGGCGGCGGACCCGGTGGCCGGCCACCAGCACCGGCCCGCCCGCGGCCTCCTCCGCCCGCGCGCGGGCGAGCAGGCGGGGGATGTCGGCCGGGTCGTTCTGCCCGTCCCCGTCGAGGGTGGCGATCCAGGCGCCGCGCGCCGCCTTCACCCCGGTGACGATGGCCGCGGACTGGCCGCAGCTCGCGCGGTGGCGCAGGTGACGCAGCGGCGCCCGGGCCGCCGCCGCGCGCAGCGCCGCCGGCGTGTCGTCGGTGGAGCCGTCGTCCACGTAGACGATCTCGTGCGCCACGCCGGCCAGGGCGGCCTCGATCTCGTCCACCAGCGGGGCGATGTTCGGCCCCTCGTTGCGGACCGGGACGACGACGGAGAGCAGCGGCGGATCGTCCGGCGGCGCGGCGCCGGGGACCGCGCCCGCGGCCGGCCCCGGGGGGACGCCGCCAACGGGCGCCGCATCGAGGGCGGGTGGCATGCGGCGGCTGCGGTAGCAGCCCGCCCCGCCGGCGGCAAGCGGCGCCTGCTGCGCGCCGGGCCGGGCGGCCGTATATGGTCGGCCATGCCCTTCGATCTCCGCTCCCCCCACCCGGCCACCGCGCAGCATGCCGGAGGGAACCCGCGCGCCATCGCCTGGTGGCTGCTCGGCGTTGCCGCCATGGTCTGGATCATGGTGGCGATCGGTGGCGCCACGCGCCTGACCGGCTCGGGCCTGTCCATCATGGAATGGGCGCCGATCTCGGGCATCCTGCCGCCGCTGACCGAAGCCGAGTGGCGGCGCCTCTACGACCTCTACCGCACCATCCCGCAATACGAGCTGGTCAACCGCGGCTTCGGCCTGGAAGGCTTCAAGCAGATCTTCTGGCTGGAATGGATCCACCGCCTCTGGGGGCGGCTGATCGGTCTCGCCTACCTGCTGCCGCTGGCCTGGTTCTGGGCCAGCGGGCGGATCCCGCCGGGCTACCGGTGGCGGCTGCTCGGGCTGCTGGCGCTCGGGGGGCTGCAGGGGGTGGTCGGGTGGTTCATGGTCGCCTCGGGCTTCGAGCCGGAGCGCACCGCCGTGTCCCCCTACCGTCTCGTCCTGCATCTCGGCCTCGCGCTCGTGCTCTACGCGGCGCTGCTCTGGACCGCGCTGACACTGCTGCGCCCCGCCCCCGCCCCGGTGGGGGCGGAGGAGCGCGCGGCGCGGCTGGGGGTCCGCCGGGCGGTGGTGCTCGCCACCTGGCTGCTGGTGGCGGCGATGCTGGCGGGCGGATTTGTCGCGGGACTCCGGGCTGGTTTCGACTACAATACGTTCCCGCTGATGGACGGCCGGCTGGTGCCGGAGGGTTATGCCATGCTCTCGCCCTTCTGGCGGAACATGACGGGGAATGTCGCCGCGGTGCAGTTCAACCACAGGCTCCTGGCCACCCTGGCCGGCCTTGCCGCCCTCGGCGCCGCGGCGCTGGCCTGGTGCCGCCTGCCGCCGGGGCGGGCGCGGCTGGCCTGCCTCGCCCTCGGGGGTGCGACCCTGCTGCAATACGCGCTCGGCGTCGCCACGCTGCTGCTCGTCGTGCCGGTCTGGCTCGGCACGCTGCACCAAGCGACGGCGGTGCTGGTGCTGAGCGCGGCGCTCCTCGCGCTGCACGCGCTGCGCGCCCCGGCGCGGTAGGGGGAGGCGGTGCAGCAGCCGGGCACCCTTCAGGCCGCCGCGCTCGACGCCCTGCCCTGCGCGGTCTGGATCTTCGACGCGGCGCACCGGCTGGTGGGGGCCAACCCCGCCGCCTTCGCCCTGATCGGCGCGGCGCCGGAGCGGCTGCCGCCCGGCACGCCGCTCGAGGAGGTGGTGCGCCTCGCCGCCTGGCGCGGCGCCTTCGGGCCGGGCGACCCCGCCGCGCTCGCCGAGCGGCAGCTTCGCCTCGACCGCGGGCGCCGGCTGCGGCGCCTGCTGCGCCACGCCGACGGCACCAGCCACGAGCTGCACAGCGCGCCCCTGCCGGGCGGCGGCTTCTGCAGCGTCCTCCTCGACGTCTCGCCCCATGTCGCCGCCGCCGACGAGGCCATGGCCGCGGCGCGCCGGCTGGAGACGATGCTCGCCCACCTGCATGGCGGCGTGGCGCTGTACGACGCGCGGCGCACCCTCGTCGCCGCCAACCGCGGCTACGAGGACCTGCTCGGCCTGCCCCGCGGCACGGTGCGGCCGGGGCAGGCGGAGGAGGCGCTGCTGCGCCTGCTCGCCGCGCGGGGGGAGTTCCTCAACGGCGAGGCCGAGGCGCAGATCGCCGCCTGCGCCGGCCTCGACCGCACCACCCCCCAGGCCTACACGCATGAGCGGCCGAACGGGACGGTGCTGCGCTTCGAGAGCCAGCCCATGCCGGAAGGCGGCTACCTGGTCGAGATCGCCGACGTCACCGCGCTGCGCCGCGCCGAGGACGAGGCGCGGCGCCGCGCCGCGGTGCTCGACGGCGTGCTGGCCGCGCTGCCGCACGGCGTGCTGGTGATCGGGCCGGACCACCGGGTGGCGATGGCGAACGCCGCCTACCAGGCGATCATGGAAGGGGCGCCGGTCGGCCTCGGCGAGCATCGCGCCGAGATCGCCCTGCGCCGCGCCCTCGCCGGCGAGTACGGGCCCGGCCCCTATGCGCCGGGCGACGCGGAGGAGCTGGTCCGCCGCCACCTCGCCCCACCCCCGGCCAAGGCGCCGGAGCGGCGCTGGCACCGCCGCCCCAACGGCACGGTGGTGGACATCCGCTACGCCCCCCTGCCGGATGGCGGCTACGTCCAGGTCGTCACCGACATCACCGCGCTGCACGAGGCCCAGGCCGAGGCGAGCGATCGCGCGGCAACGCTCGAGGCGATGCTCGACAACACCCGCCACGGCATCGCCCTCTACGGGCCGGACCGGCGGCTGCGCGTGGCCAACCGCCTCGCCCCCGCCCTCGCCGGCCTGCTGCCGGAGGAGATGGCGCCGGGGCAGAGCCTGGAGGCGCTGGTGCGGCTGCAGCGGGCGCGCGGCGCCCTCGGCGAGGGGGAGGAGGCGGAGGCCCTCGCCGCCTCGCTGATCGGCCTCGACCGCAGCCTCGCGCACCGCTGGCAGCGCGTGCGCCCGGACGGGCGCATCATCGAGATGGCCTCCGACCCGGTGCCGGATGGCGGCTTCGTCGTCACCTGGACCGATGTCACCGCCCGTGCCCGCGCCGAGGAGGAGGCGCGGCGCCAGGCGGCGGTGCTGCGCGCCACCCTCGACAACGTGCGCCACGGCATCGCCATGTACGGCCCCGACCACCGCCTGGTCGCGGCCAACCGTCTCGCCGGACCGGATTACGGCCTGCCGGCGATGGAGAGCCGCGTCGGCGAGCGCTTCGAGACCCTGGTGCGCGAGCAGCTCGCCCAGGGGCTGTTCGGCGCGGGCGAGGAGGCCGAGCGCCGCTGCGCCGAGGTGCTGGCGATGGACCGCACGCGGGCGCACCGCTACCAGCGGCGCATCCCGGGCGGCAGGGTCATCGAGGTCGAGTCCCACCCCACGCCGGATGGCGGCTTCATCATCACCCACAGCGACGTCAGCGCCCTGGTGCGCATGCAGGCCGAGGCCTCGCAGCGCGCCGCGATGCTGCAGGTGATGCTCGACAACATGCGCCACGGCATCTGCTATTTCGGGCCGGACCGGCGCGTCATCGCGGCCAACCGGCTGGCGGAGGAGCTCGGCGGCCACCCGCCGGGCTTCCTCCGTCCCGGGCGCAGCTTCGAGGAGGTGGTGGCGGCGCAGCTCCGCCACGGCGCCGTGGGCGGCGATTCCGGGACCCTGGCGGAGATGGCCCTCGCCCTCGACCGCGGCCGGCCGCACCGCTACGCGCGGCCGAACCGGGACGGGCGCATGATCGAGGTCACCTCCGACCCGACGCCGGATGGCGGCTTCGTCGTCACCTGGACCGACGTCACCCTGCTGACCGAGGCGGAGGCCGAGGCGAAGCGCCGCGCCGGCATCCAGCAGGTGATGCTCGACAACATCCGCCACGGCATCTGCCTGGTGGACGGGGGGGGGCGCGTGGTGGCGGCCAACCCGGTGCTGCGCCAGATGCTCGACCTGC
The DNA here is from genome assembly GCF_004761865.1 of Crenalkalicoccus roseus. Taxonomy (GTDB): domain Bacteria; phylum Pseudomonadota; class Alphaproteobacteria; order Acetobacterales; family Acetobacteraceae; genus Crenalkalicoccus; species Crenalkalicoccus roseus. Next base: position 201,592 of record NZ_SJDM01000001.1, read on the forward strand.
CCGAGGAGGTGATCGCCCCCGGCCGCTCCTACGACGACTTCGTGCGCTGGCTGCAGGCGCGCGGCGAATACGGGGAGGGCGAGGCCGGCGCCGCCGCGGCGGCGGCGATCCTCGGCCGCGACCGCGCCCGCTCCCACCGCTCGGTGCGCAGCCGGCCGGACGGGCGGGTGCTCGAGGTGGTCTCCGATCCGACGCCGGATGGCGGCTTCGTCCTCACCTTCACCGACGTCACCGAGGACCGGCGCATCCGCTCCGAGCTCGAGCGGGCCAAGGAGGCGGCGGAGGCGGCGAACCGGGCCAAGTCCCGCTTCCTCGCCACCATGAGCCACGAGCTGCGCACGCCGCTCAACGCCGTCATCGGCTTCTCCGAGGCGCTGCTCTCCGGCGCCGATCCCGAGACGGCGCGCGGCTTCGCCCGCTCGATCGAGGAGGCGGGGCGCCATCTGCTCTCCCTGATAGACGACATCCTGGACGCGACGCGGGTGGAGACCTCGGGCTTCCAGGTGGCCGAGGCCGAGCTCGACCTCGCCGCACTGGCCGCGAGCACGCTCCGCTTCGTCGGCGGCGCCGCGGCAGCGGGGGGCGTGGCGCTGCGCGCCGAGCTGCCCCCCGCCCTGCCGCTGGTGCGCGGCGACGAGCGGCGGCTGCGCCAGGTGCTGCTGAACCTGCTCTCCAACGCGGTGAAATTCACCCCGGCCGGCGGCTCCGTCACCGTCTCGGCGGCGGCGGAGCCGGATGGCGCGCTGCTGCTCAGGGTGCGGGACACCGGCATCGGCATGCGGCCGGAGGACATCCCGCGCGCCTTCGAGGCCTTCACCCAGCTCGACTCCTCCCTCTCCCGCCAGTTCCAGGGCCTCGGCCTCGGTCTCTACCTCGCCCGTGCGCTGGCCGCGGCGCAGGGGGTGGCGCTGAGCCTGGAGAGCGCGCCCGGGGCGGGCACCACGGCGCTGCTGCGCTTCCCGCCCGACCGGCTGGTCCCCCTGTCGCCGGCCGATCCGGCGCCCCATCTGGAGGAATGAGGCCGCGGCCGGCCCGGCCGCGGCGCCCCCATCCACCCCGATCCGGCGGAGGCCCGATGCCGCTCGACACCCCGCTTGCCGTCACCGACCGGCTGTTCTTCGCCGAGCTCGACCAGGGCGCCGCCCGGCGCGTGGTCGAGGAGGCGCTCGCCGGCGCCGAGGACGGGGAGCTGTTCCTGGAATACCGCGAGAGCGAGGCGCTCTCCCTCGACGACGGGCGCATCCGCGCCGCCTCCTTCGACGCCACGCGCGGCTTCGGCCTGCGCGCCGTGCTGGGCGAGGCGGCGGGCTACGCCCATGCGGGCGAGATCTCCGAGGCGGCGCTCCGGCGCGCGGCGGAGACGGTGAAGGCGGTGCGCCAGGGCCGCTCCGGCACGCTGGATGTCGGCCCGCGCCCGACCAATGCCCGGCTCTACGAGGGGGACAACCCGCTCTCGCGGCTCGACTTCGCCGCCAAGACCAGGCTGCTCGCCGAGATGGACGCCTATGCGCGCGGGCGCGATCCGCGCGTCAGGCAGGTGATGGCCTCGCTCACCGGGGAGTGGCAGGCGGTGCAGATCCTGCGCCCGGACGGCACGCGCGTCGCCGACCTCCGCCCGCTGGTGCGGCTGAACGTCAGCGTGGTGGTGGAGCGGAACGGCCGGCGCGAGACCGGCAGCCACGGCATGGGCGGCCGCTTCGCCTACGGGCGGATCGTGGAGGAGACGGCCTGGAAGGCGGCGGTGGAGGAGGCGCTGCGCCAAGCGCTGGTGAACCTCGAGAGCGTGCCCGCCCCGGCCGGGGAGATGGAGGTGGTGCTCGGCCCCGGCTGGCCCGGCATCCTGCTGCACGAGGCGATCGGGCATGGGCTGGAGGGCGACTTCAACCGCAAGAAGACCTCGGCCTTCGCCGGGCTGGTCGGGCAGCGCATCGCCGCGCCGGGGGTGACAGTGGTGGACGACGGCACCCTCCCCGACCGCCGCGGCTCCATCACCGTGGACGACGAGGGCACCCCCTCCGGCCGCACCGTGCTGATCGAGGACGGCATCCTCAGGGGCTTCATCCAGGACCGGCAGAACGCCCGGCTGATGGGCGTCGTCCCCACCGGCAACGGGCGGCGCCAGTCCTACGCCCACATCCCGATGCCGCGCATGACCAACACGGTGATGCTGAACGGCGGCCAGGCGCCGGAGGAGATCATCCGCAGCGTCAGGCGCGGCCTCTACGCGGTGAATTTCGGCGGCGGCCAGGTGGACATCACCAGCGGCAAGTTCGTCTTCTCCGCCGCCGAGGCCTATCTGATCGAGGACGGCAAGGTGGGCGCGCCGGTGAAGGGCGCGACGCTGATCGGCAACGGGCCGGACGCGCTGACGCGGGTGTCCATGGTCGGCAACGACATGGCGCTCGATCCCGGGATCGGCACCTGCGGCAAGAACGGGCAGGGCGTGCCGGTGGGGGTGGGGCAGCCGACGATCAAGCTTGCGGGGCTGACGGTGGGCGGCACCGCGGTCTGATCCCTCGCCTCCGGCGGGCCCGGCTGGCATCCTGCCGCTGCCGGCCCGGCCGGCGAGGGAGAGGAGGCACGCCATGTCCGTCGTCCTGCACGGCCCGTCCTACAGCACCTATGCCCGCACCGTGCGCATGGTGCTGGAGGAGAAGGGCATCCCCTACACGCTGCACGAGGTGGACCTGCTCAGGGGCGAGGGCCAGTCGCCCGAGCACCTTGCCCGCCACCCCTGGGGCAAGGTGCCGGTGCTGGAGCATGACGGCTTCGCCCTCTACGAGACCTTTGCGATCGGCCGCTACCTGGACGAGGCCTTCCCCGGCCCCCGCCTGCAGCCCGAGGAGGTGCGGGCGCGGGCGCGCATGACGCAGATCTGCGGCATCATCGACAGCTACGCCTATGGTGCCGCGATCGGGAAGGTGTTCTGGCAGGCGGCGGTGGTGCCGATGCAGGGCGGCACGCCGGACCAGGCGGTGGTCGCGCAGGGCCTCGAGCAGTCCGCCCGCGCCTTCCGCGCGCTGGAGGCGCTGATGCCGGGCGAGGAGGGCTTCCTCTGCGGCGGCGGGCTGACGCTTGCCGACCTGCACCTGGTGCCGGTGGTGGACTACTTCGCCATGGTCCCGCCCGGCCGGTCGGCGCTGGAGGGCCATCCGCGCCTCTCCGCCTGGTGGCGCCGCATCGCGGAGCGGCCGAGCGTGGTGAAGACGAAGCCGCGGCTGGGGTAGGGCGGCTGCCGTTCGGGCGGGGTCAGCCCAGCGCCCGCCGCGCCGCCTCCGCATCCGCCGCGATCGCCTCCCGCAGCGCCTCGAGGTCCGGGAAGCGGGCGTCGGGGCGCAGGAAGTGGCGCATGCGCACGCGGATCTCCTGCCCGTAGAGGTCGCCCGCGAAGTCGAACAGGTGCACCTCGAGCCGCGTCTCCGGGTCGCCGCCGAGGGTGGGGCGGCGGCCGACATTGGCCACCCCCTTCGCCTCCCGCCCGTCCGGCAGCGCCACCGTCACGGCATAGACGCCGCGCGCCGGCTCCAGGTGCCGGCCGAGCCAGAGATTGGCGGTCGGCCAGCCCAGCACCCGGCCGAGCTTGTCGCCATGCGCCACCTCGCCGCGGATCTCCCAGGGGCGGCCGAGCATCTCGTTGGCCCGTTCCGGGTAGCCGTCCTGCAGCAGGCGGCGGATGCGGGTGGAGGAGATGGGGCCGGCGACGTCCGTCACCGGCGGCACCACGGTAAGGCCGATGCCGCGATCCTCCGCCATGCGCGCGAGCAGGGTGGTGTCGCCGCCGCGGCGGTGGCCGAAGGCGAAGTCGGTGCCGCAGGCCAGGTGCTGCGCGCCGATGCCCTTGTGCAGCACCTCCTCGACGAAGGCCTCGGCCGGCATGGCGGCGAGCGCCGCGTCGAAGGGGAGGGCATAGACGATGGAGACCCCCGCCGCGCCCATCGCCTCGGCCTTGGCCGGCAGCAGGGTGAGGCGGAAGGGCGGGTCGTCGGGGCGGAAATGCTCGCGCGGATGCGGCTCGAAGGTGAGCGCCGCGAGCGGGGCCTGCGGCCGCGCCGCGTGCGCCGCCCGCAGCACGGCGAGATGGCCGAGATGCACCCCGTCCATGTTGCCGAGCGCCACCGTGGCGCCGCGCAGCTCCTGCGGCAGGTCGCGCCAGCCGGCGACGATGCGGGGCATGGCGCCCGGCGGGGTCACTCGGCCGCGGCGGCGTGGCGCATGGCGCGGCTGGGAACGGAGACGAAGGCCTCGCCCTCCAGCACCGGCTGGCCGGCCACGGTGCAGACGGTGCGCAGCGTCGCGCGGTGCTTGTCGGGGTGCAGGGCCACCACCTCCACCGTCGCGGTCACGGTCTGGCCGATGCGGACGGGGGCGCGGAATTTCAGCGACTGGGAGAGGTAGATGGTCCCCGGGCCGGGAAGCTGGGTGCCGAGCACCTTGGTGATCAGCCCCGCCGCCAGCATGCCGTGGGCGATCCGCTCCTTGAAGATGGTGTCCCTGGCGTATTCGGCGTTGAGATGCATCGGGTTGGTGTCGCCGGTGACGGCGGCGAACAGCACGATGTCGGCCTCGGTGATGGTCTTGCCGAAGCTCGCCTTCTGCCCGACCTCGAGATCCTCGAAGAAGGTTCCTTCCGACATCCGCCGCCCGCTCCTGCTGCGCCGCACCAACGATCCGGTCTAGCGGCGGCGGCGGCGGTGGACAAGCGGCCGGGCGGACGCGACAAGGTCCGCATCCAGAACGTCGCACGGAAGCCACACATGCCCCGCACCACCATCGGCAGCTCGCACCGCCTGCTCGAGGAGCTGCGCGCCTGGGTCGAACGCGAGACCCCCTCCACCGACGCCGCGGCGGTGAACGGGCTGCTCGACCTGGCCGAGGCCGGGCTGCGCGCGGCGGGTGCCGCGGTCGAGCGGCTGCCGGGGCGGGACGGCTTCGGCGACACGCTGATCGCCCGCACCCCGGGCGAGGGCCCGCCGGTGGTGGTGGCGGGCCATGTGGACACGGTCTGGGACCACGGCACGCTCGCCGGCGCCATGCCCTTCCGGGTGGAGGGGGAGCGCGCCTACGGCCCCGGCATCTACGACATGAAGGCCGGCAGCTTCATGGCCTTCCACTGCGTGCGCGAGATCCTGCGCCAGGGCACGCCCACCCGCCGCCCCGTCACCCTGCTGCTGACGCCGGACGAGGAGGTGGGCAGCCCGACCAGCCGCGCCGCGATCGAGCGCGAGGCGAGGGGCGCGGCCGCGGTGCTGATCCCCGAGCCGGCGGCCGGCCCGCGCGGCGCCTGCGTCACCGAGCGCAAGGGCACCGGCGGCTTCACCCTGCGCGTCACCGGCCGCAGCGCCCATGCCGGGGGCAATTGGAGCGAGGGGCGCAGCGCCGTCGTCGCCCTGTCCCGCGCCGTGCTGGCGATCCATGCGCTGACCGACCTCGACCGCGGCGTGACCACCAATTGCGCCCCCGTCTGGGGCGGCACGCGGCCGAACGTGATCCCGGCCGAGGCCGGCTGCCGGGTGGATTTCCGCGTTCCCTCGCTCGCGGAGGGGGAGAGGGTGGTGGCCGCCATCCGCGCCCTGGCGGGCTCGCCCGAGGAGGGGATCGCGATCGAGGTGACGGGGGGGATGAACCGACCGCCCTTCCCGGAGACGCCGGCGGGGCTCGCCCTCTATGCCCGCGCGCGGGAGATCGCGGCGCGCCAGGGCTACGAGTTGCCGAAGCAGCCCCGCGGCGGCGGCTCGGACGGCAATTTCACCGCGGCCATGGGCATCCCGACGCTCGACGGGCTCGGCTGCCCCGGCGCCGGCGCCCATGCGCCGGAGGAGCACATCCGCTGGACCGAGCTGGCGCCGCGCTGCGCCACGCTGTGCGAGCTGCTGGAGACGCTGGAATAGACCGGCCGCGGCCCCCGGACGGCCGGGGCGCGCTCAGGACCTGCCCGCCGCCTCGCGCTGCGCCACCTCGGCCAGGGCGGCGGCGCCGGCGCGGCGCACATGGCGGGTGGCGAGCAGCGCCGCCAGCTCCTCGTCGCCTTCCGCCACGGCGGTGAGGATCATGGCGTGCTCCTGCCAGTCGAGCACGGCGCGGGCGGTGCCGTTGCGGCGGAACAGCAGCTCGGTGCGTTCGCGCAGAGGGCGCATCAGCTCCTGCAGCGCGCGGTTGGCGCCGGCGACCGCGAGCAGGTCGTGGAACTCGGCGTTCAGGGCGGCGAGGTCCTGGCGTGGGGCGCCGGAGGCGGCGAGCGCCTCGCCCCGAGCGAGCAGGGCGCGGATGCGCTCGAGCGTCGCCGGGTCGCGGCGGCGGGCGGCGAGGCGCGCGGTCAGCCCCTCCAGCACGGCGCGGACCTCGACCAGGTCGCGGGCGAATTCGGCGGTGACGGCGGCGACCCGGGCGCCGCGGCCGCCCGCCGCGCCCTCCGCCGGCACGGCGAGGCCTTCGGCGAGGAGCTGGCGGATCGCCTCGCGGATCGGCACGCGGGACATGCCGAGCTCGGCGGAGAGTCGCTCCTCCACCAGCCGCTCGCCCGGGGCGAGGCGCCCGGAGAGGATCGCCTCGCGCAGCGCCTGCAGCGCCTGCTGGCTAAGCCGCGCCTGGCTGGCGCCGCGGCCCGGGCCACGGGCTTCGGCGGCGGGGTGGGAGAGATGCGGGACGTTGGTCATGGCAAGGCGAGTATCGGGCCAGGGCTTGTATACGGCGAATGGGGAGGGGCGGCCCTGATGGCAAGCCCCTCTTGTGCCGGCAGGGCGAAATTGCCGGGTTCTCGGCCATGGCAAGGCCGGATGACGTCCTCGACGGACCATGCCGGACAATTCACCTTGACCAAGCGGGCCTTGACTTCGGCCGTCTTGTATACGAGCTTGGCCGCACAGCCGGGTGGCGGAGCCGCGCCCGGAAGCCCCCCGTCGAGAAGGAGACCACCATGGCCGCGCTGATGAACCCGGAGGAGTTCCGCGCCGCGCTCGAGAACGCCATCAAGGGCAAGAGCGCGAACAAGTCGCCCTTCAGCATCGCCTGGGCGAGCGGCCGGCTCTCGCGGGAGCACCTCGCGCGCTGGGCGGAGAACCACTACCACTACGTCGGCCCCTTCGCCGACTACCTCGGCTACGTCTATGCCCGCATGCCCGCCGAGTACCAGGAGGCGAAGGACTTCCTGCTCGCCAACATGTACGAGGAGGAGATCGGCGGCGACCGCCACACCGACCTGCTGATCCGCTTCGCCGAGGCCTGCGGCACCACCCGCGAACGGGTGATGGACCCCGACAACATGTCCCCCACCACTCGCGGCCTGCAGAGCTGGTGCTACGCCGTGGCGATGCGCGAGGACCCGATCGTCGCCGTCGCCGGCCTGGTGGTGGGGCTGGAATCCCAGGTGCCCTCCATCTACCGCCGGCAGACGCCGATCATGCGCGAGAAGTACGGCTTCACCGACGAGGAGCTGGAGTTCTTCGACCTGCACATCGTCTCCGACGAGATCCACGGCGAGCGCGGCTACCAGATCGTGCTCGAGCACGCCAACACGCCGGAGCTGCAGCGCCGCTGCCTGAAGATCTGCGAAATCGGGGCGGAGATGCGCCTGCTCTACACCACCGCCCTCTACCGCGACTACGTCGAGAAGGACCTGTCGCTGCGGGACCTCGACCTCGCGGCCTGAGGAACGGGCGCCCGGCATGCCGATCGTCACCTTCCACAAGGACGGGCAGGCGCACAGCGAGGAGGTGGCGGACAACACCAATCTCGTGGTCCGCGCCGGCATCCGCAAATTCCCCTTCCCGCACCTGCGCTACGGCTGCGGCATGGGGAAGTGCGGGAAGTGCGCCAGCCGCATCCTCGCCGGCGCCGAGCACCTGCCCGAGCCGAACTGGAAGGAGAGGAAGGTGCTGGGCGAGATGCTGGAGCAGGGCTGCCGCCTGGCCTGCCAGCTCTGGCTGCACCACGACCTGGCGCTGACGCAGGACGGGGTGGCGCCGCCGCGCCCGGCACGCAGCGCCGCCTGAGGAGGGCATCGTGTACGTCATCCTGACCAGCAAGCCGGGGCAGTTCCGCACCGAGACCTCGGAGGGGCTGCGCCCGGTGGAGGCCTACGACTACGTCTTCTGCGGCAGGAAGCGGGCCCGCTTCGTCATCGCCGAACTGGAGCAGGAGACGCGGCTGCGCATCGTGGACGAGGCGCCGCCCGAGGTGGTGAACCTGGTGCCGTCCAAATTCCTGCAGCGCTACGACAGCCTGGACGACGCGCGGCAGGAGCTGCGCCACCTCGTCTCCTTCGGCAGCATGCCGATGGCGCTGGAGCCGGCGCCGCTCGCATGATCGAGGTCACCTTCCTGAGCGGCGGGGGCAGGACCGTCACCGCGCCCGAGAACACCAACCTGCTGCGCCTCTCCATCCGCGAGAAGGGCGGCATCCCGTTCAAGTGCGGCGGCGGGATCTGCGGCACCTGCCGCTGCCGCATCGAGCAGGGCATCGAGAACACCGACGCGATCAAGCCCAAGGAGCGCAAGCACCTGACCGAGGCGCAATTCGCCGAGGGCTGGCGCATGGCCTGCCAGACTTTCGTGCTGCGCGGCAAGGTCAGCGTCTCCTGGCCGCCGCGCCCGGCCGCGACCACGGCGAGGACCGAGGTTCAGGCATGAAAGCGGCCCTCAAGCTCGAACTCCGCGAGGCGCGCACCATGGTGGCGGCGGCCACCGCCAGGGCCGCCGCGCTCGGCGTGGCGCAGACCGTCTGCGTCGCCGACGAGGCCGGCATCCCGCTGCTGATCGAGCGCATGGACGGCGCCCGCGTCACCGGCCCGCAGATCGCCTGGAACAAGGCCTTCACCGCGGCCGGGCACAAGCGCTCCACCCACCTCTTCAACACTCCGCCCGGCGGGCCGGCCCTGCCGGGCAACGAGGCCTTCGGCATCCAGTGGAGTTTCGAAGGCCGCTTCGCCACCTTCGTCGGCGGCTTCCCCATCGTCGTGGACGGCGCCGTCATCGGCGGCATCGGCCTCAGCGGCGGCAATGGCGAGCAGGACACCGCCTGCGGCCTCGCGGGGCTGCAGGCGCTCGCCGACCTGCTCGGACCGGAAGGCCATGCGGTGCGGGTGGAGGCGGACATCCGCCTTTAGGACGGATCGCGGCCGGCCGGGAGCGTGAAGCCGCTCCAAGGGCGTCCCGGCCAAGCCGCCTGCTGCGGCGTCACCCCGTGCCGGGGCGGCGCCGCAGCAGGCGGCGCAGCGCGCCGCGTCCGGCAGCGACTACCGGGCGCGGCGCGCGCTCGCCCGCGGGGCGGCGGCGGCGCGCGGTGAGCCTCGCGCCGTCCGGGGCCCGTACCAGGGTCAGCGTGCGGTCATGATAGGCATCGAGGCCCGGGCGGTGCCCGATCGAGATCAAGGCGGACTCCGCCAGCTCCTCGCGGAACAGGCCCATCAGCATGTCCTGGTTGGCCTCGTCCAGCGCCGCCGTCGCCTCGTCCATGAACACCCAGCGCGGGCGGTGCAGCAGCAGCCGCGCGAAGGCAAGGCGCTGCTGCTCGCCGAGCGAGAGGATCTGGTCCCAGCGCTCCTCCTGGTCGAGGCGCGCGACGAGGTGGGCGAGGCCGCAGCGCTCCAGCGCCGCCGCCACCGCCTGGTCCGGGAAGCGGCGGGGCTCCGCCGGGTAGGCCACGGCGGCGCGCAGCGTGCCGAGCGGCAGATAGGGGCGCTGCGGCATGAACATGATGTGCTCGCGCGGCGGGATGCGGATGCGCCCCGAGCCCCAGGGCCACAGGCCGGCGATGGCGCGGAACAGGGTGGACTTGCCCGAGCCGCTCTCCCCCACGATCAGCACCTTCTCGCCTGCCGCGATTTCCGCATTGGCTTCCTGGATCACCACGGCGCCGTCGAAATGCGCGATCTGCAGGTCCTCGAAGGCGAGCACCTCGCGCCCGTCGGGCAGGGGCCCCTCCTCGATCCCGATCACGCTGTCCGCCTCCATCTGCTCGGCGGTGTCGAGCGCCTCCTCGAGGTGGAGCACGCGCTCCACATGGCTGCGCCAGTCGGCGAGGCGGGGGAAATTGTCCACGAACCAGTTCAGCGCCGTCGTCACCTGGTAGAAGGCCTGGGTGATCTGCATCAGCACGCCGAGGGTGATGGCGCCGGCGAAGTAGCGCGGGCTGGCGACGAGGGCCGGAAACACCGAGAGCAGCATGCCGTAGGCGGACGTCAGCCACATCAGGTGCCGCTCGCTGCGCATCAGCCGCCGCATCACCTGCACCACCTCGCCGAAGGCGCGCTTCAGGCCCCGCTCCTCGTCCGCCTCGCCGCGGATCATGGCGATGCCCTCGCTGCTCTCGCGCAGCCGCACCAGGGCGAAGCGGTGGTCGCTCTCCGCCTGGTTGCGGCGGAGGTTGATCTCGACCATCGGCCGCCCGATCAGCCAGGTGAGGCCCGAGCCGATGCCGGCGTAGAGCAGCGCGGCCCAGACCATGTAGCCGGGGATGGCGAACTCCGTCGTGCCGAGGCTGACATGCAGGGGGCCGGAGAGCGTCCACAGGATGCCGACGAAGGAGACCAGCATCAGCACCGACTGCAGCAGCCCCACCACGAGGTCCACGGCGATGGCGGTCGCCCAGCGCGTGTTCTCGCTGATGCGCTGGTCCGGGTTGTCCGGCGCGTCGGGCAGGAACTGCATCTGGTAGTGCCGCCCGCTTTCCAGCCACCGGCGCTGCAGCCGCTGCACCATCCAGCGCCGCCAGTAGAGCTGCAGCATCTGCCGGACGTAGAGCTGGAACACCGCCGTCACCATGCTCGCCGCGGCGAGCAGGACGAAGAGGTAGGTCTGCCCGTAGAAGGCCGCCTTGTCGCGCACCTCCAGGGCGTTGAAGAAGTCGCGGTTCCAGATGTTGAAGCGGATCTGGATGAAGATCTGCAGCAGCGTCAGCACCACCACGCCGGCGGCGAGGCCGCGGGCGTGCCAGCGCTCCTCGCCGTTGAAGTAGAGCAGCGCGAGGCGTCCGAAGCGGCGCAGGAAGCCCCGGCTGGGTGGCTGGGGCTCCTCTGCTGCGGAAGGCTGCCCGTGGTTCTCGGCCACCTGGGTCTCAGCGCGGGGTGTTGGCGGGGGCGGAGGGGCGAAGAGCGTCGGGCTCGGGGCCGATCCGCTCGGCGAGCAGCGCCCGGCCCGTCTCCGTCGCCGTTCCGAGGCCGGTGGCGGCGAGCCGCGCGCCCGGGCGCAGCAGCTCGCCGAACTCGTCGGAGGCGTTCCGGGGCAGCAGGATCACGGTACCGTCCTCGAGAATGGCGCCGGCCACCGCGCCCTGCGGCGCATAGTAGGGCTGGCGAACCTTGCCCGACGCCTCGAGCGGCACCATGCGCTCTTGCGGCTCGCGGCCCGAGGGCTGCCAGTAGAGCCGCTCCATCAGCCGCGGCGTCGCCTCCTGGCTGCGGGCGAAGGCGAGCGCCGTGATGACCGGCGCCTGACGGGCGCGGATGCCCCAGACGATGAGCGTGCCACCGAGCGGCGCCTCCCGCTGCACCGCGGCCGCCATGGTCGGGGGGAAGACGACCTGCGGCCCCTCGCGGAACAGCAGCGCGTCGGTCTCCCCGGCGGGGTTGGTCAGGTAGCGCTCGACCGTGCCCGTGAAGGAGGGAAGCTGCGTCGGATCGAACCAGAGCTCCGCCGGCCGTGCCGGCGCGTTCGCCACCGCGGCGGCGCCCGCGGCGAGGAGCAGCGCCAGAGCCAGGAGCAGCGGGGCGGCGGCGAAGGGCATGTCCCTGGCCGCTCAGAAGCCTTGCACCAGGCCGAAGACCAGCGAGACCAGAAACAGCACGAGGAAGATGGCGAACAGCACCTTGGCGATGCTGGCGAAGGCGGAGGCGAGGCCCCCGAAACCGAAAAGCGCGGCCACCAGAGCGAGCACCAGGAAGACCAGCGACCAGTAGAGCATGGGACGGGACCTCTGCTGCCGGGCGCCCCGCAGAACGTCCGCCGGGCGCGGCGGTTGCAGAGGCTCAACGATGTCCCCTGCCGGGCGCTCAGACCGGCAGCACGCCCCGCGTGACCGCCTGGTAGGTCGCGACCGCGAGAGTCGTCGGGTCGAAGGGCTTGGTGATGACGAAGGCGGGTTCCATCGCCTCGCCGGTCAGCAGCCGCTCGGGATAGGCGGTGACGAAGATCACCGGCGCCGGCACGTCGCGCAGGATGCGTGCCACGGCATGAACGCCGTCGCCGCCGGCGCCGAGATTGATGTCGGCCAGCACCAGGCCCGGCCGCTCGGCCCGCGCGATCTCCACCGCCTCGGTCTCGGTGGTGGCGATGCCGACCACGCTGTGGCCGCAGCGCTCCACCAGCTCCTGGATGTCGAGGGCGATGATCGGCTCGTCCTCGATGATCAGGACGCGCGTCGCCGTGCTGGAGCGCAGCGCCTCCCGCGCGAGGCGCAGCTCCAGCTCGGCGGTGTCGGGCGAGATGCGGCAGGCGGCGGCGGCGGCGGAGAGGGGCTGCTCCTCCAGCGCGGTCAGGAGCAGCAGCTTGCGCTGCAACGGGGAGGCGTCGCCGCCCTCCGGGCCCAGGAACCTGTCGGCGAGATCGCCGACGGCGGCGTAGAGGGCAAGGCGCGCGCCGGCATCGCTCGCCAGATCCTCCTGCTGCGGTGCGGCGAGCACGCGTTTCAGCGCCTCCGCGACCATGGAATCGCCTGCCGCCTGGCTGCCGGCCAGCGCCCGGGCGTAACGGCGCGCGTAGGGCAGGGCCCTGATCAGGGCGGCGCGGTCCATCGCGCTCATCGCCTTTTCATCCTTCGCATGCGCGGCGCACCTCCCGGCCAACACTGGCTGTTAGTATGGAGGAAGTTGTGGACACACAAGCCTCCGGCCCCGACCTGCGCCAGTCCCTCGCGCTGTTGTTGCCGGAGCTTCGCGCCTTCGCGCGGTTCCTTGTCGGCTCCTCGACAGAAGCGGACGACCTGGTGCAGGAGGCGCTGCTGCGGGCGCTGCGCGGCCTGGATGGCGGCGGCCGGGAGGTGGCGCTGCGGCCCTGGTGCTTGGCGATCGTGCGGAACGTCTTCTACGAGCAGGTGCGCGCACGGCGCCGCGAGGCGGCGCACCGCCAGGAGCAGGCGCCGTCCGTCGAGCCGGGCGCGGCGCCGCGGCAGGAGCAGCAGGGCGAGCTGCGCGACCTCGCGCGTGCGCTGCACCGCCTGCCCCCGCTGCTGCGGGAGGCGCTGGTGCTGGTGGGGGCGCAGGGCCTCTCCTACGAGGAGGCGGCGGCGGTGTGCGGCGTGCCGGCGGGCACGATGAAGGCGCGCGTCTCGCGCGCGCGCAGGCAGCTCGCCGAATCTCTCGACACCGTGACGGGGTAACGCCCCCGCGATGCAACCGCCCCGCGCCGGGGATCATTTCCCCACGTAGGATCCAGAAGGGGATTTGCGTATGCACGGAACGATGGGCATGGAGCGGCAGCGGGACGAGGCCCGCCGTGCGCAGCAGGACTTTCACGACCTGCTGGTGGCGCTGCTGCCGAAGCTCCGGGTCCAGGCGCTGGCGCTGACGCGCAACCGCGCCGCCGCGGAGGATCTGGTGCAGGATGCGGTGGCGAACGCGCTGGCGGCGCAGGACAGTTTCACGCCGGGCACCAACTTCGCGGCCTGGATGCATCGCATCCTGCGCAACCGCTTCATCAGCACGCTGCGCAAGCAGCGCGAGACCACCGACATCGAGGACCTGCCGACCTCCGCCTTCGCGGTCGGGGCGGCGCATGAGGACCGCATGGTCCTCAAGGAGCTGTCGCGCGCGCTCGGCCGGCTGCCGGCCGACCAGCGCGAGGCGCTGTTCATGGTGGTGCTGCAGGGGCTCTCCTACGAGGAGGTGGCGAGCGCGACCGGCTGCGCCGTGGGCACGGCGAAGAGCCGCGTCTTCCGCGCCCGCCGTCAGCTCCAGGCTTGGCTTCTGGGCGAGGAGCGCCCCGCGGCGCCGGCGGCGCGGTCCGCCCATCCCGCGATGCGCGCCATGCTTGGCGAGGCTCACGGCGGAGTGTAGCTTGCGATGATGCGGTACGCGGCGGCGCGGCTCGCCGCCGCCTATCCGCCCGTAGCGGTCGGGGCGATGGGCGACAGAGAGCAACGGCGGAAGACCGGCGGCGGCCGGCAGAGGGACGGATTGGGCGAGGACGGTGCGGAGGCGGCCTTCGACCTCTGGCTGCAGCGCAACCTGCACCAGCTTTACGACAACGTCGCCCAGGAGCCTCTGCCCCCCGAGCTGCTCCGGCTGATCGAGGAGGACCGGAAGAACCGGAACAAGTCCTCCTGAGGCCGGGGGCGGCGCCGTGCCGCCCCCCGAACGAAACGGCCTTCAGGCCGAGAGCATGGTTCGGAGATCCGCCGGCGCGGTGCGCTCCCGCTTCACCAGCAGCTTGTTCAGCGCGTGCACATAGGCGCGGGCCGAGGCGACGATGGTGTCCGTGTCCGCGCCCTGCCCGTCCACCAGCTTGCCGCCCTCCTCCAGCCGCACCGTCACCCGCGCCTGGGCGTCGGTGCCGCCGGTAACGCTCTGCACCGCGTAGAGCTTGAGCGTGACATCGTGCGGGAAGGCGTTGCGGATGGCGTTGAAGGTGGCGTCCACCGCGCCGTCGCCCGTCGCCATGCCGTCGCGCCGCTCGCCATCCACCTCGAGCGCCAGGGTGGCCATCGGCTTGGCGCCGAGGCCGGTGGCGACGGTCAGCGCCACCAGCCTCACCCGGTCGTGGTCGCGCACGATCTCGTCGTCCACCAGCGCCACGATGTCCTCGTCGTAGACCACCTTCTTGCGGTCGGCGAGGTCCTTGAAGCGACGGAAGGCGTCGTTGAGCTGGTTGTCGCCGACCTCGCCGTAGCCCAGCGCCCGCAGCTTGTCGCGGAAGGCGGCGCGGCCGGAATGCTTGCCGAGCACCAGCGAGTTGGTGGTCCAGCCGACGCTCTCCGGCGTCATGATCTCGTAGGTGGAGGCGTCCTTCAGCACGCCGTCCTGGTGGATGCCGCTCTCGTGCGCGAAGGCGTTGCGGCCGACGATCGCCTTGTTGGGCTGCACGTCGAAGCCGGTGATGGTCGCCAGCAGGCGGCTGGTGCGCAGGATGTTGCGGGTGACGATGTTGTTCCGGGCCGGGATCGCGTCGTGGCGCGTGCGCAGCGCCATCACGATCTCCTCGAGGCTGGCGTTGCCCGCGCGCTCGCCGATGCCGTTGATCGTGCTTTCCACCTGGCGTACGCCGGCGCGGATGGCAGCAAGGGTGTTGGCGACGGCGAGGCCGAGGTCGTTGTGGTTGTGCGCGGAGAGCACCACCTGGTCGGCGCCCGGCACCCGCTCCCGGATCATGGTGAAGATGCGGGCCATGTCCTCGGGCAGCGCGTAGCCAACCGTGTCCGGGATGTTGATGGTGGTGGCGCCGGCCTTGATCGCGGCCTCGACGCAGCGGCAGAGGAAGTCGGGCTCGGTGCGCGTGCCGTCCTCGGCCGACCACTCGACGTCCTCGGCGTGCTGGCGCGCCAGGCTGACGCTGCTGGTGACGAGCTCCAGCACCTCCTCCGGCCGCAGGCGCAGCTTGACGCGCATGTGCAGCGGCGAGGTGGAGACGAAGGTGTGGATGCGCCGGCGCGCCGCCGGCCGCACCGCCTCGGCGGCGCGCAGGATGTCGGCCGGCGCGGTGCGGGCGAGGCCGCAGATCACCGGCCCGTCCTTGGCGAAGCGCCTGGCGATCGCCTGCACGCTCTCGAAGTCGCCGGGCGAGGCGATGGGGAAGCCCGCCTCCATCACGTCCACGCCGAGCTCGGCCAGCGCCTCGGCCATGCGCAGCTTCTCCTCGAGGTTCATGGAGAAGCCGGGGGACTGCTCACCGTCGCGCAGCGTGGTGTCGAAGATGATGATGCGGTCGTCGTCCAGCCTGCCGAAGCTGGGATGGGTGATGGCCATGGTCGTGGTCCTTCGCAGCCGTTCTGGGCGCGCGGAGGCGCGCGGAGGGTCCTCAGGCTCCCCTGAGCGGTGCCGGCCGTGCCCGGCCGGGCGTCACGCCCAGGGGCGGCTAAGTCGAAGGAGGAGCGGCAGGCACGCGCCGGCGGCGGAGGGGCCGCGGATCAGGCCGGAGGCGGGCGCGTGGCGGATCATGACGGAAAACCCTAGCCCACCAGGCCGCCCGGGGCAAGCGGGGCGCCGCTCCCTCAGGCCGTCAGCCGGCGCATCAGCCCCTCCGGGATCGCCCCGGCGGGGCAGAGGCCGCTCTCGTAGCCCAGCGCGTGCAGCGCCGTGAAGGCGGCGAACCAGTCGCCATGGGCGCTGCGCCGGGCGAATTCCTCGACCTGCGCCTCCTGCTCGGCGCGGCGGCGGATGCTCTCCACCGAGATCCGCTCCGGGTTGCGGGCCACGTTCAGGTCGCCGCGCACCTTCCGCCTGTCCACGTGCCGCTCGAATTCGAGCTGCTGCGGCTCGACCTCGAAGCCGATGGCGGCGGCGAGCCGCCTCAGCATCGCGCCGGGATCCTCGGCCAAGCGCTCGTAGCAGACCAGCAAGCCGCCGGCGCGGTCGAGCAGCGCCAGCATGTCGCGCACCGCCTTGCGGCTCTTGGCGCACCAGAGGTCGAATTGCTGCGCGTCCAGCGCCACGTTGTCGCCCCACCACTCGTTGCGGCGGTCTATCTCCGACAGGAAGGTATGCGCGGGGCGGCGGCACAGCATCAGCACCTGGCGGTCGAGCGGCAGCGCCATGCTGTCGTAGAGGCGCGCCATGTGGTCGATGTAGCGCGTATCCGCCGCCGTCTCCTTGACGAACAGGAACCGCCCCGGGTCGCGGCGGAGGCCGAGCCGGTCGAGCAGCGTCTCGAGCGCCGCGTCCTCGGGGCCGGCCAGCGCCCTGGCGTTCCAGGGCTCGAACACCGCATCGAAGCGGCTGTGCACGTCGAACAGCGCGGTCAGCAGGGTGGTGCCCGAGCGCGGCAGCGCCACCAGCAGGCACACCTTCCCCGGCAGCGGGTGGTCCTCCGCCGCGCCGAGCAGGTGCCGCGCCCCGCCTTCGGGCCGTTCCCCGGCGGCGACGAGGATGAAGACGCCCGGCAGCCCGCTCGCCGCGATGCCGTGGCGGGAGGAGGCGACCAGCACCATGGCGGCCCGCGACCAGCCCGCCTCGCGCAGCGCGTCGAGGATCTCCCACCCTGCCGCCTGGCCGGGCTGCGCCCCCTGCCGCCCCGGATGGAAGCGGGGGCTCGCCACCAGGACCCCGCCGGGCCGCACCACGCGCCGCATCTCGCGCCAGGCGGCGTTCCGGTCCTCCACGAAGTCCAGCGCGTCGGCGACGACGAGCGCGTCCGCCGCCCCGTCCGGCAGGGCGATGGCCTGCAGCCCCCCACCCTGCCTCGCCACCGGCCCGGGCGCCGGAAAGATCTCGGCCAGCACTCGCGCCGTGCGCAGGCCGCCCTCGGGCGCATGGACCACGGGGGCGGCCTCCCCGCCGCGCCCATGCAGGGCGACGCCGAGGGTGAGCAACAGCGCCCGCTTGCGCGCGTTCATCTCGGCCGCGCTCAGCGATTCGCCGAGATTCTCGAGGTTGGTGGAAATCTCGGCCGGGCGGCGGCGGATCCCGGTGAGGGGCTCGACCAGGCCGCTGCCGCCCACCTCGGCCGCGATGGCGGCGCCGAGGCCGGCCATGGCGGGGCGGTGCTGCCCGATCCACGCGTCCCAGGCGGCCCTGCTGCCGAACGGGATCATCATCTCGGGCAAGATTCGCCTCCGCGCAGGATTCGCTCGCCGGGCTTCCCGCCGGGGCCGCCCAAACAACCGGTAGAACACGAGCGGAGACGAAGCAAGGTTTGGTTGGAATTCCTCCTCCAACCCGCGCGGAACCTGTCGGAAGGTCAGCAGGCCCGCGCCGTCCGGCCGGCGCCGGGATGCAGCCAGTGCCGTTCTGTCCGCCGGTAGGGGGCGTGGCAGCCGATCGCCACGGCGCGGAACAGCCGCGCCGCCGGCAGGACCACCCGGCCGCGCAGCCACGCCTCCGGGGCGCCCTCCCAGGCGGCGAGGGTCCGGGCGAAGGCGCGGCTCAGCAGGCCGGGCCCGGTGGCGAGCCAGAGACTGTCCTGGTCGCCCCGGTTCACCGCCTCCACCGCCAACGCCAGGGCGAGGCGGATCACCGGCTCGTCCGGCACCGCGCCGAGCAGGTTGTTGCCGAGGGAGGCCAGGGGCTCCTGATAGGCGAGGAACCGCGCCCCCGCGAGCGGCAGGGTCTCGAGCGGCGCCAGGCAGCGGTCGTCCGCATCCGCCCAGACGCCGCCCTCCCGCGCCAGCCAGGCCAGCCGAAGGATGTCGGCGCGCATCGCCGGATGCCGCGCGCGGAGATAGGCACGGAGCACGGCGGGCGGGTGGTGGGCGGCGAGGTAGGCCTGCGCCGCGGCGTGGTCGAACACCTGCACCACGTGGCCGGGATTGGCCTCGGGCCAGCTCCGCATCAGCGCCGCCACCTCCGCGGGCGGCTCCGGCTCGTCCCAGTACTGGCCGATGCGGCGCGGGATGGGGGAGGGGCCGTCGGCCGGGGCGGGAGGGTCGAGGAGCCCCGCCTCGCGCAGCGACAGGAGGAGGCACAGCGCGGCGGCGGTGGACTCCGGGTGCTCCCGCACGATGTCGCAGTGCCGGGCGATGCGCGCGGCCGGGGGCAGGTCGCGCAGCGTGCGCAGCCGCGCCACCGCCGGCTCGTCGAGCAGCGCATCCTCCAGCACCTGGCCGGCCAGGGTCTCCATCGCCCGGGCAAGGCCGCCGCGGGCGGCGGGCTGGCGCCGCGCCGCCGAGGCGCGGAGGTGGTGGCGCGCCGCCGCCAGGTCGAGCCGCAGCAGGCCGATCCGCACCAGCCCGTCATGCGCCGCCGCCAGGGCGGGGGCGTGGCGCAGCGCCGCCTCGTGATGCACGCGCGCCGCCTCCAGCCGCCAGGCCCGCTCGGCGGCGCGGCCGCGGCACTCCTCGATCCGGGCGCGCTGCTCGGCCGAGGCGGCCGGCGCCGCCTCCAGGCAGGCGGCGACCTCCTCCGGCTCCCCCAGGCGCAGCTCGATCTGGCACCGCTCCAGCCACAGCCCGAAATGCCAGGGCGCCGCCGCCGCCGCCCGGCGCGCCAGGGCCAGCGCCTCCGGCCAGCGGCCGGCGAGGTGCAGCAGCGCGACGCGGCGGGCGGCAAGGCCGGGCGAGGCGCCGAGCCGGCCCTCCGCCTCCTCCAGCAGCGCCATCGCCTCCGCGATCCGCCCGAGCGCCTGCAGCGCCTCGGCGGCGCCGAGATGCGCCTCCAGGCTGTCGGCCGCCGTGGCGATCACCTGGCGATACAGGGCCAGCGCCTTCTCCTGCTGGCCCGTCTCCAGGGCACTCTCGGCCAAGGCGAGCAGGGCGGGGCGGCACTCCGGGGCGAGCACCAGGGCGCGGTGGAGGAGGCGGTCCGCCTCCTCCGGCTTGCCCAGGCGGCGCCATTCGCGTGCCATCTCGACCAGGGGCCGGGGCAGGGCCGGATGGTGGCGCGCCGCGGCCTCGAAGGCGGCGAGCGCCGCCTGAGGCGCCCCGGCGCGGCGTTCGGTCTCGCCGAGGGCGAGCAGCGCCTGCAGATGGCCGGGCGCGGCGCGCAGCACCTCCCTCAGCAGCGCCCGGGCGCGGTCATGCTCCCCGAGCGCGCAGCATTCCGTGGCGAGCTCCACCCTGGCGAGGTGGTGCAGCGGCTGGCGCGCCAGCACGGCCTCGAACCAGCTCCGCGCGGCGAGCCGGTCGCCCCGCTCCCGGGCCAGCAGGCCGAGGCCGAGCAGGGCCGGCGCCAGGCCGGGATCGCGTTCGAGCGCGGCGCGGTAGGCAGCCTCGGCCGCTTCGGGCCGCCCAAGGCCGCGCAGGGCCGCGCCCGCCTCCAGCCTCGGCCACGGGCTGGCCGGATCGGCCTCGGCGGCGGCGGCGAAGCGGTCCAGCGCCGCCGCGAGATCCCCGCGGGCGGCGGCGCAGCGCCCGAGGCCGAGCAGCGCCGGGAGGAGCCGCGGCTGCTCCGCCAGCGCCGCCTGGTAGTCGCGCTCCGCCGCCGCGAATCGCCCCAGCTCGCGCAGCGCCCGGCCGCGCTCGACCAGCGCCGGCGGGTGGCGGGGGGCGAGGCGCAGCAGCGCGTCGAGCGAGGCCAGGGCGGCTCGCCGGTCTCCCTCCCCGAGGTGGCGGCGGGCCTCGGCGAGCAGCGAGGCGATGGCGGCCTGATCTGGGCTGTCCTGGGGCAGGGGGGCCGCTCCGTGCGGATGATCACCTTGTGGTTGTATATTGGAAGCAGATTTATTGCGTAAAGCGGAAGAGGCCTGCTCTGCGGCGTCAGCGCGGCAGGAAGCGCGCCAGCCGCACCGCGGTGTGGCCGGGCATGACGCGCAGGCAGGGCATCACCAGCAGGCAGTCGTCATGGGGCGTGCGGATCTCCGTCTCGCCGTCGAGGGCGATGAGGGTGCCGCGTCGCGGCACCACCTCGCCGCCACGGAAGGGGCGGAGGAAGGCGAAGGCGGAGGAGCGGGCGGTCACCGTCTGCGTCACGCGGGCGAGGCGCGGCCCGCCCGCGGCGTCCGGCGCCGCCGCCGGCCGCGCCAGCACCGGATCCTCGGGGTCGGCCACGCCGGTCAGGCGCAGCAGGCGGGCGGCGCAGGCCTCCATGGTGGCGACGGTGCCTTCCTCCCAATGCGCGCCCGCCTCCACCAGCACCGCGGTGCGCGTGCCGCCCCGCTCGATGAAGGGCGCGTAGTCTATCAGCCGCTTGCCGCAGGCATGGCCGTCATCCGCGACCACCAGGGGCGGGAGGCCAATGGCGAGGGCGAGCTGCCGCGCCCGTTCCGTGCGGCCGGCGAGGAACAGCGGATCGGAGGGCCAGAGCAGGGAGTGGAGGTCGAGCAGCACGTCCACCGTGTCGAACAGCGGGCGCAGCACGCGCGCGCGCCGCAGCTCGCAGGAGCGGCGGCCGCCCTCCAGCGTCTCGGTGTCCCAGAGCCGGTTCAGATCCTCCTCGACGAAGCGGCTGGCCGTCGGATCGGCGGGGTCGAAACGCCCGAAGGCGGCGATGTTGGCGAAGACCAGGGAAAGCCGCCCGCGCGCGGGCCGCAGTCCGGCACGCAGCCAGCGCTCCAGCACCAGGGCGCCGGCGATCTCGTTGCCATGCGTCAGCGCCACCACGGCGACATGCGGCCCCGGCGCCGCGGCGGCGAAGCTCCACACGCCCGGCAGCGCGTTGCCCTCGAGGAAGGGCCTGAGATCGGGCGGGCGGATGCGCACCTCGATCGGCGGCGCCTTGTCGAGGGCGACTCCGGCCGCGATCGCCGCAAGGCCGGGGCAGAGCGTGCCCGGGCCCGTCACGAGCGGCACCGCCCGTGGCCGGGATGCGCCGCCGCCAGGCCTCCTCGCGGGACAGACCACCCACCCGGCGCCGGCGTGCCGCGGCGGCGCCCGGAGACCTCCCCTGCCATCGCCATTCCTGTCTCCCCGATCCAGTCTATACCGCGAAGCGAGGGCGGCAATCGGGGGGAGCCATGACCATGCATCGCAGCACCGGCGGGGAGACGGCCACACAGGGGCCGCGCGTCGCGGTGCTCGGCCTGCATCTCGAGGCCAACGCCTTCGCGCCGCCGACCACGCGCGAGGATTTCGAGCGCCAGTGCCTGGCGCGGGGCGAGGAGATCACCACCCTCGCCCGCGGTGGCGCGAGCCACCTGCCGGGCGAGATTCCCGGCTTCTACCGCCGCATGGACGAGACCGGATCCTGGATGCCGGTGCCGGTCCTGATCGCCGCCGCGCCGCCGGGCGGGCCGATCGCGCAGGCGGTGCTCGCCGACCTGCTCGACGAGATGGCGCGCCGCCTCGCCGCCGCCCTGCCGCTCGACGGCGTCTACATAGCCAGTCATGGCGCGAGCAGCGCGACGGGCGACGAGGACAGCGACGGCACCCTCGCCGCCATGGTCCGCCGCATCGTCGGCCCCACGGTACCGGTGGTGGCGAGCCACGACCTTCACTGCAATGTGAGCGAGCGGCTGGTGGAGAGCGTGGACGCCTTTGCCGCCTATCGCACAAACCCGCATGTGGACATGGCCGCGCGCGCCGCGGAATGCGCCGACCTGCTGCGCGAGATGCTGGCGGGGGAGCGCATGGCGCGCGCCTTCCTGCGCCTGCCGCTCTGCCCGCCCACCGTCACCCTGCTGACGGCGGAAGGCCCCTATGCCGATCTGGTGCGGGAGGCGGAGGCGCTGATGGCGGCGGATCCGCGCATCGCCAACGCCTCCGTCACCGGTGGCTTCGTCTTCTCCGACCTGCCGAAATGCGGCCTCTGCGTCACCGTCACGGCGCGCGGCGGCGACCGTGCCGCGGCGCGGGCGGCGGCGCTTTGCCTGGCGCGCCTCGCCTGGGCCGGGCGGCACCGCCATGCCCGCCGCCTGCTCTCCATCGCCGAGGCGGTGGAGATCGCGCGCCGCGCCGCGCGGGGCGAGGAGGCGCCGGCGATCTTCTCCGACGCCGGCGACAATCCCGGCGGCGGCGGGCGCGGCAACACCGCCTGGCTGCTGGCGGCGCTGCACGAGGCGCGGGTGCCGGGCGTGGTGCTCGGCGTGTTCGTGGACCCGGCGCTGGCGGCGGAGGCGCATGCGCTGGGCGAGGGCGCGGCGTTCGAGGCGGTGTTCAACCGCGTCGAGAGCGAGTTCTCGAAGCGCCTCGCCGCGCCGGCGCGGGTGCTGGCCTTGCGCGACGGCAAGGGGGTGGGGCGGCGCGGCACCATGGCCGGGCGGCGCTTCGACCTCGGCCCCTCGGCGCTGCTGGAGCTGCGGGAGTCCGGCCTGCGCGTGGTGGTGGGCTCGCTCCGCCGGCAGTGCCACGAGCCGCGGATGCTGGAGATGCACGGGGTGGACATCGCCGCCGCGCGTGCGGTGGTGGTGAAGAGCCGCGGGCATTTCCGCGCCGGCTTCGACGAGTTCTTCCCCGAGGCGCGGATCTTCGAGGTGGACACGCCGGGCCTGACCAGCCCGGTACTGGCGAATTTCGCCTGGAAGCGGCTGCCCCGTCCGGTCTTCCCGCTGGATCCGGAGGCGGCGTGGCGGGAGCCCGGCTGGGCGGCGGGGCTGTAGCCCGCGGCGGGAAGGGGTGGTGCGGATCCCCGCGCCACCCCCCTGCCCCGGCCTACGGATAGCCCATCTCCCGCAGCCGGCGCAGCAATTCCTGCGCCAGCGCCTCGGGCGTGGTGCCGACGGTGCGCAGCGTGATCTCCGGCGCCTCCGGCGGCTCGTAGGGGCTGTCGAGGCCGGTGAAGTTCGGGATCGCGCCCGCCCTGGCCCTGGCGTAGAGGCCCTTGGGGTCGCGCCGCATGCACTCCTCGAGCGGGGTGTCCACGAACACCTCGACGAACTCGCCGGGCTCCATCAGGTCCCGCACCATCTGCCGCTCGGCGCGGAAGGGCGAGATGAAGGAGCAGAGCACGATCACCCCCGCATCCACGAACAGCCTCGCCACCTCGCCGATGCGGCGGATGTTCTCCACCCGGTCGGCGTCGGTGAAGCCGAGGTCGCGGTTCAGCCCGTGGCGCACGTTGTCCCCGTCGAGGATGTAGGTCAGGCGCCCGGCACGGTGCAGCTCCCGCTCCACCAGCTTCGCCACCGTGGACTTGCCCGAGCCGGAGAGGCCGGTGAACCACAGCACCACCGGCTTCTGCTGGTTCAGCGCCGCGCGCGCCGCCTTGTCCACCAGCGTGCTCTCGTGGTGGATGTTGGTGGCGCGGCGCAGCGGGAACGCCACCATGCCCGCCGCCGCGGTGCGGTTGGTGAAGCGGTCCACCAGGATGAAGGCCCCGGTGGCGCGGTTCTCCTCGTAGGCATCGACGGCGACCGGCCGAGCCGTGGAGAGGTTGCAGAAGGCGATACCGTTCAGCTCCACCTGCCGCGCCGGCTCGTGCTCCAGGGTGTTCACGTTCACCCCGTGCCGGATCGAGGTGACCGAGGCGGGCGTCCAGAGGTTGCCGATGCGCATCAGGTACTGCCGCCCGGGCAGCATCGGCTCCTCGTCCATCCACAGGATGTGCGCGGCGAACTGGTCGACGACCGCGGGCCGCTGCGAGGGTGGGCAGAGCACGTCGCCGCGCGCGATGTCGATCTCGTCCTCGAGGCAGAGCGTCACTGCCTCCCCCGCCGCCGCGGAGTCGGCCTCGCCCCCGGGGGCGAGGATGCGGGCGACGCGGCTCGCCTTGCCCGAGGCCGCCACCACCACCTGGTCGCCGCGCGCGATGCGGCCCGAGGCGACGGTGCCGGAGAAGCCGCGGAAGTCGAGGTTCGGCCGGTTCACCCACTGCACCGGGAAGCGGAAGGGCTTGTCCGCCGCCTCCTGCTCCACCTCCACCGTCTCCAGGTGGCCGACCAGCGTGGTGCCGCGGTACCAGGGCATGTTGCCCGAACGCGTCGTCACGTTGTCGCCGTAGCGGGCCGAGATCGGCACCGGCACGATGGAGTGGAAGCCGAGCGGGGCGGCGAAGGTGACGTAGTCGCCGACGATGCGGTCGAACGCGTCCTGCGAGAAGCCGACCAGGTCGATCTTGTTCACCGCCACCACGATGTGGCGGATGCCGAGCAGCGAGCAGATGTAGGTGTGCCGCTTGGTCTGCGTCAGCACGCCCTTGCGGGCGTCGATCAGGATGATGGCGAGGTCGGAGTTGGACGCCCCGGTCGCCATGTTGCGCGTGTACTGCTCGTGCCCCGGCGTGTCGGCGACGATGAAGCTGCGCCGCGGCGTGGCGAAGAAGCGGTAGGCGACGTCGATGGTGATGCCCTGCTGGCGCTCCGCCTCCAGCCCGTCCACCAGCAGGGCGAGGTCGATCTCCTCTCCCGTGGTGCCATGCCTGCGACTGTCCTTCTCGAGGCTTTTGAGCGTGTCCTCCATGATGAGCTGGCTGTCGTAGAGCAGCCGCCCGATCAGGGTGGACTTGCCGTCGTCCACCGAGCCGCAGGTGAGGAAGCGCAGCAGGCCGCGCGTCGCGGCCTCGGTGCCTGCCGCGTAGGCGTTGGTGTCCATCAGAAGTAGCCCTCGCGCTTCTTCTTCTCCATGGAGGCCTCCTCGTCGCTGTCGATGAGGCGGCCCTGGCGCTCGCTGGTGCGGGCGCCACGCATCTCGGCGATGATCGCCTCCAGCGTCTGGGCACGGCTCTCGATGGCGCCGGAGAGCGGGTAGCAGCCGAGGGTGCGGAAGCGCACCCATCGCATCTCCGGCTGCTCGCCGGGTTCGAGCGGCAGGCGGCCGTCGTCCACCATGATCCAGGTGCCGCTGCGGCGCACCACGGGGCGCGGCCTGGCGAAGTAGAGCGGCACCACCGGCAGGTCCTCGGCCAGGACGTAGTCCCAGACGTCGAACTCGGTCCAGTTGGAGAGCGGAAAGACGCGGATGCTCTCGCCCTGGCGGATCCGGGTGTTGAACAGGTTCCACAGCTCCGGGCGCTGGTTGCGCGGGTCCCAGGAATGGCCCTCGCCGCGGAAGCTGAACACCCGCTCCTTGGCGCGGGACTTCTCCTCGTCGCGCCGCGCGCCACCGAAGGCGGCGTCGAACTGGTACTTGTCGAGGGCCTGCTTCAGCGCCTCGGTCTTCATCACCTGGGTGTGCAGCGCCGAGCCGGAGGTGATGGGGTTGATGCCCCGCCGCAGCCCCTCCTCGTTGGTGTGCACGATCAGGTCGAGGCCATAGCGCCGCGCGACCTGGTCCCGGAACTCGATCATCTCCCGGAACTTCCAGGTCGTGTCCACGTGCAGCAGCGGGAAGGGCGGCTTGCCCGGGGCGAAGGCCTTGAGGGCGAGGTGCAGCATCACCCCCGAATCCTTGCCGATGGAGTAGAGCATCACCGGGTTGCGGAAGGAGGCCGCCACCTCCCGGATGATGGCGATCGACTCGGCTTCCAGCCGCCGCAGATGGGCCGACAGTCTGGGTTGCAGCAGGGTGGAGGACATGTCTTGCTCCGGAGGGGGGCAGAGGGCTTATCACCTCCAGGTAGTATTACCCCGCATTAGCCGCTACCATCCAGCGAGAATCAGGACATTCCACATATGCAAGAAACCGTTGCGGACCCGGCCCTCCGCAGTCTCGCCGGACTTGCGCTGGCCGCCGGCGCCGCCATCCTGCGGATCTACGCCGCCCCGGCGGAGGCCACGCGCAAGGCCGACGGCAGCCCGCTCACCGCCGCCGACCTCGCCGCGGAGGCGGTGATCGCCGAGGGCCTGGCGCGCCACTTCCCGGACCTGCCCGTGCTCTCCGAGGAGGCGGCGCCGGCCGCGGCGGGGCTCGGCGCGGCCGGCGAGGCCTTCCTGCTGGTGGACCCGCTGGACGGCACCAGGGAGTTCCTCGGCCGCAACGGGGAGTTCACGGTGAACATCGCCCTCATCCGCGAGGGGCGGCCGCGCCTCGGCGTGGTGCACGCCCCGGCGCTGGGCCGCCTCTGGCTCGGCAGGGCCGGCGCCGGCGCCGAGGTGGTGGAGGTCGCCCCCGGCGGCAGCCTCGCCGGGGCGCCGCGCCGCCCCATCCGGGTGCGGCCGCGCCCGGCCGCGGGGCTGGTCGCCGTCGCCAGCCGCTCGCACCTGGACGCGGAGACGGAGCGCTTCCTCGCCACCCTGCCGGTGACGGAGCGCCGCTCCATCGGCTCCTCGCTGAAATTCTGCCTGATCGCGGAAGGCGAGGCGGATGTCTATCCGCGCTTCGGCCCGACCATGGAGTGGGACACCGCGGCCGGCCAGGCGGTGCTGGAGGCCGCCGGCGGGCGGGTGACGACGCCGGAGGGCGCGCCGCTCGGCTACGGCAAGGCCGCGGCGGGCTACCGCAACGGGCCCTTCATCGCCTGGGGGGGCTGAGCGTCCGGCGGCAGCCGGCAGGCGGCGGCGAGCACCGCCTCGAACTCGGCGAGCAGCGCGATCCCGCCGCGCCGTGCCGCCACCCCCTCCGCCCCGCCGGCCAGTTCGCGCAGGAAGGCGCCGAGGCCGAGCTCGCCGGACAGGATGCGCTCCGAATAATGGTCCCAGCCGGCGCGGTCGGGGGGGCGGCGCAGCAGCCACAGATAGGCGTAGGCCACCGCCGCCCGTACGCCGTGGCGCTGCAGGAAGGCCGGCGGGAACACCCGGTCCCAGTCGGGTGGCCCGTCCTGCAGCCGCAGGATGCTGTCCGCGGAGAACCGCTTCGGGAAGGTGCCGTGGTCGCGGACCACCCCCGCCAGCGGGCGGGGCGGGCCGAGCCGCAGCCCCTCCGGCAGCACCGCCACCGCGGCGCTGCGCAGCGTGCCGTCGAAGGCGGCGGCGGGAAGCCCGATGCGGAAGCCGCAATCGGGGCGGATGCGGAAGGCGCGCAGCTCCGGGCGGGGCAGCCCCGCTTCCGCCTGCGCCACCGGCCGGCCGTCGAGGCGCAGCTCCACGAGGCAGCGCCGGTCGGGGGAGGCCATGTCGAGCACCCAGCCCACCGCCTCGTGGCCATGCTCCAGGGCCTCGAAGCGGCCGACCAGCGAGGGGCTGCCGGGGATGCGGGGCAGCCCGCGCGCCGCGGCCGGGGCTTCCGCCGCGCCGTCCATCACGCCCGCCCCCGCTCGAGCAGGAGCGTCTCCCTGAGGATGGTGGCCAGCATGCCCTGCCAGGTGAAGCCGGCCGCCCGGTCGAGGCAGCGCCGCCGCAACGCCGCCGCGTCCTCGGCCAGCGCCGCCTCCAGCCGGTAGATGGCGCCGAGCAGCTCCGCCGGGCTCTCGGGGCGGAAGGGGAAGCCCGCCTCGCCCGCCACCTCGGCCATGGAGGAGGAGGCGGAGTGGACCGGCGGCGTGCCGAGGCTGAGGGATTCCAGGATCGGCAGGCCGAAGCCCTCGAACAGGGAGGGGTAGATGGTGAAGCGCGCGAAGCGCAGCAGCGCGTATTTCCGGAACTCGTCCACGAAGCCGGCATGGGTGACGTTCTCCGGCACCGCGCCGAGGTGGCGCGCCGCGGTTCCGGCGAAGTCGAACAGCCAGCCTTCCCGCCCGGTGAAGATCCAGCGGTAGCGGCCGAGCAGGCCGCGATCCTCGGCCAGGGCGCGGAACACCACCTCCAGGTTCTTGCGCGGCTCCAGGGTGCCGAGGATGAGGACGAAGGGCTCGAAGTCGAGGCGGCCGTAGAGGGCCTCCGCCATGGCCGCGAACCGCTCCGGCCAGCGCACGCCGTTCGGCGCCACCGCCACGCGCCCCGCCGCCTCGGGGCAGAGGCGCCTCAGATACCCGGCGGTGGCGGCGGAGACGCAGATGGTCAGGTCGTTGCTGGCGATGTCGTCGAGCAGGCTCGCCCCGTGCCGCGCCCTGGTGGCGTCGAGGTGGAAATGCGGCGTGGCGATGGTGGAGAAGTCGTGCACCACCTGCAGCTCGACATCGAACAGCCGGTGGAAGGGCTTTTCCGCCGGGAACAGCCCGACCGGGCGCGGCGCCCGCCGCACCTCGGCCAGCAGCGGGCCCGCCGCCGTCTGGCCGAGCTGGTGGTGGTAGCCGAAGAAGCCGCCGCCGCTCTCCAGCAGGAAGCGGACATGCTCGGGGCGGATCAGATTCTCGCCGATGAAGAAGCGGCAGGGCAGCCCGGCCTCCAGCGCCGCCCGCGCCAGGTTGGCGGCGACGTTGGGGATGCCGGTGAATTGCGGCTCGCGCAGCGGGCCGATGTCGAGGAACAGCGTCCGCCCCTCGGCGAACAGCCGGGCGAGGGAGGGCAGGTCCTCCGGCAGGGGCGGCGCGGCGGCGCGGCGCGCCGTGGCCGTGCCCCTCGTCGCCACGCGGCTAGCCCCGCGGCGGCCGCCGCTCAGGCGCGGCCATAGGTGTCCTCGATGCGGACGATGTCGTCCTCGCCGAGATAGGCGCCGGACTGCACCTCGATCAGCGTCAGCGGGATCTTGCCCGGATTCTCCAGCCGGTGGACGCAGCCGAGCGGCAGGTAGACGCTCTCGTTCTCCCGCACCAGCAGGCTCTCCGCGTCGCGCTGCACGATGGCGGTGCCGTTCACCACCACCCAGTGCTCGGCGCGGTGGTGGTGCTTCTGCAGGGAGAGCTTGTGGCCCGGCCGCACCTGGATCTTCTTCACCTGGAAGCGCTCGCCGAGGATCAGCCCCTCGTAGTGGCCCCAGGGGCGGTAGACGCGGCGGTGCTCGGTGGCCTCCCGCCGCCCGGCGGCGCGCAGCCGCTCGACCAGCAGCTTCACGTCCTGGGAGCGGCGGCGCGGCACCACCAGCACGGCGTCGTCGGTCGTCACCACCACCATGTCGGTCAGCCCGACCACGCCGGTCAGGATGCCCTCGGAGCGGACGAGGCAGCCGGCGCTGTCCACCAGCTCGACCGGGCCGGCGGCGACGTTGCCGGAGGCGTCCTTCGGCGCCGCCTCCCACAGCGCGTCCCAGGAGCCGAGGTCGGACCAGCCGATCGAGGCCGGCACCACCGCGGCGCGCCCGGTCTTCTCCATCACCGCGTAGTCCATCGAGATGGAGGGCGCGGCGAGGAAGGGCTCCGCCGCCAGGCGGCAGAAGTCGAGGTCGCGCACCGCGCCGGCCAGCGCCGCCTCGACGGCGCGGAGCACCGCCGGGGCGTGCGCCTCGAACTCGGCGATCAGGGTGGCGGCGGAGGCGACGAACATGCCGCTGTTCCAGAGGTGCCGCCCCCCGGCGAGGAAGCGCTCCGCCGTCTCCGCGTCCGGCTTCTCGACGAAGCGGCGCACGGCGCGCACGCCCGGCGCCTCGGCCAGCTCCTCGCCCTGCTCGATGTAGCCGTAGCCGGTCTCGGGCGCGGTCGGCGTCATGCCGAAGGTGACGATGCGCCCGGCGCGGGCGGCGACCACGGCCCGGTCCAGCGCCGCGAGCAGCGCCGGAAGGTCGGCGATGGCGGCGTCGGCGGCCATCAGCCAGAGCACCGCCTCCGGGTCCTGGTCGCGCAGCAGCAGCGCCGCCGCGGCCACGGCGGGGCCGCTGTTGCGCCCGGCCGGTTCGAGCAGGATGCGCGCGCCCTTCGCCTCGGCGGCGCGGAGCTGCTCGGCGACCAGGAAGCGGTGCGCCTCGTTGCAGACCACGACGGGCGGGGCGAAGCCCGGCCCGGCGGCGCGGGAGGCGGTTTCCTGCAGCATGGTCCGCTCCGAGACCAGCGGCCAGAACTGCTTCGGATAGCCTTCGCGGGAGAGCGGCCAGAGCCTGGTGCCCGTGCCGCCCGAGAGGATAACCGGAACGATGCTCAAATGACCCTCGCCTGCCGCGCTGTGGGGCGCCGGGATAGCCGAACGCGCCCGGGGCGGAAACCATGGCGGGGGAGACTAGGGCGAAGCGGGGCGGGAGGGAAGTGTTGGTTGTATATGGCAGATGAACATAAACTTGGAGGCGTGCCGCCGCCCTGGTCCGCATCCCGAAACCCGCCGTGTTCGATGTCCAAGCCAGCAGTGGCGCGGGGCGCCGCTGCCATGTACGACCGGCACCTGGATATCTCCTCAGGCCGGCTTGTTCCGTCCGCCGAAAGGGCGGGTCTTCGTCGCGTATGCTCCGCCAATGAGCCCCGCTGCTCCGACAAGCAACAAGGCCAGGGCACTAGGTTCGGGCACACCGATCGGTGCGACTATCACCTGGGCGTTCGTCAGGACGAAACTTGGTCCGGAAGCATCACTGGGTGCCAAGTTGGTGACAACCAGCACATTGGTCGGAACACTCCAAAGCGCACCAAAGAATCCATTGTAGTAACCAAGTTGATCGTTATTCATTCCATGCCGGATAAACATATCGTTGTCAAAAAAACTCAGGGTTTGATAAACGGTAGGTCCTGCTATATAAGTCAAATTACCAACTATTCCAACAATTTTGTAGGGAAGAACATATATGTATTCTGTTGCTCCAAAGCATGGTGTAAAATAATGACAATAATAGTATCCGCTCCATTGCCCGGCGCTGCTATTCAAGGGCGGGATGTGTTCGCTGTCCCGGACACGATAGATCGGGCCGTCATAACCGGGGGGTCTCTCAACATTGGGTGAGGCACTCACATCCACAGGGGTGTATTGCGTGGCGGCGGTCCACCAACCCCAGTCATCCCTTCCGACAATAAAGTGCTCGGGCATCGGCAGAATCTGCACGTCCGGGATGCCCGCCAGCTCCACTGCCCAAGTCAAAGGATTCAGGTGCTGCCCGGCCTGCGACGGTCCAGGCAGGGATAATCCGACAGCCAAGGCCGCCGCCATCAGGCTGCGTCGCCACATGCGTTTCCTCCCTTCACATGGCATCCGCAACGGTAGGGGAGGCCGCTAGGCAGGCGGAACCGTCCGGCACGGGAAGCACGCTTCCGTGATTCTTCTTTCAGGTGTGTAACTGGACGCATTGCGAATCGGCGCGCCGCCGCCCCGCCCGGATGACGGCCCCGCCATCATCCCGGCGGCCCCACCCCCAGCGCCCGCCCCAGCCGCCGCGCCAGCCGCCGGCGGGAGAAGCGCAGCGCCGCCCGTCCCGGCACCAGCGGGCGGCGCACCAGCGCCGCGCGCAGCCGCCGCGCCGCGCCGCGCACATCGGGCTCGGCCCAGACCTGGCCCTCCCCGCACACATAATCCCGGTCCGAGAGGCGGCGCAGCCGGAAGGGCACGCCGAGATAGCCGGGCTCCGCCGCCATGTCCGCATTGCCCGACCAGTCGGTCACCACCACCCGCCGCCCGAGCAGCAGCGCCTTGGCGATGTTGCGCCCGAACCCCTCGGCGCGGTGCAGCGAGACCAGCGCCTCCGCCCGGCGCAGCAGCGCCTCCACATCCGCGTTCGGCCAGGCGCCGTCCACCCACACCACGTCGGGCATGCCGCGCAGCAGGGCGCCGAGGCGCCGCGCCGCGCCGCGGGCGCTCCGCCCGCGCGTCGTCTTCACCACCAGCGTCACATTGCGCACCTGCCGCCTGAGCCGCGCGAAGGCGCGCAGCGCCGCCTCCGGATTCTTGCGCGACAGCCAGGAGGAGGCGTCGAACACGCAGGCCAGCACCCGCCGCCCCGGCGGCAGGGGAAGGCGCCGGCGCAGCGCCAGCGCATCCGCCACGCGGTGCCGCCCCGTCAGCTCGACCGAGGAGGTCACGCGCAGCGCCCGCCCGACCCCGGCCTCGGCGAAGGCGCGCTGCACGAAGGCGGAGGGCGCCAGCACGCCGTCGAACAGCCGCGCCGCCGCCTCCCAGCCCGGCGGCAGCGCCGGCAGCTCCCAGGGCGCGAACAGGTCGGCGCGGCGGAAGGCGGCGAAGCGCGGCCAGTGCGCCAGCGCCCAGAAGGTGGCCTCGAACAGCGTGTCGCAGAACAGCACCCGCTCGCCCCGCGGCACGGCGGCGGCGCGGGGGGCGAGGCGGGCGAGCTTGTCCCGGTCGGTCTCGATCCGGGAGGCGACGCGGGTGCCCACCACCTCGAACTCGCAGCCGAGCGAGTCCAGCGCCAGGCAGGCGGAGAAGCAGTCATCGGCGATGCCGAGCACCTGCCGCCAGGGGCCGATCACCGTCAGCAGCCCCGGCCGCGCCGGGACCGGCGCCGGCTCCCGCGGGGCGATGCCGTATTCGCGCACGGCATGGTCGCGCATCCATTCCCGCAGCAGCGGCGGCCGGGCGGCGAGGGCGCGCAGATCCTCGCGGAAGCGCAGCACGGCGCGCAGGAAGAGCGGGGGCGCCGTCGCCGTGCCCGCCAGAAGCAGCCGCCGGTCCGCAGGCGGCAGCAGGTGCCACAGCCGGTGCTCGGCAAGGCCGAACACCACCGCCCAGTCGGCGATGGCGCCGGGGCTGTCCTCCACCCGCTCCAGCATGTCCGGCCGGCGCAGGCGCAGCGCGAAGACCAGCAGCCGGAACAGGCGCGAGAGCGGCACCGGCCCCGGCCCCGGCGCGTCCAGCGCGGCGAGGCCCGGCAGGTCGCGCCGCGCCATCCCGCCGAGGGCGGGCAGGGCGGCGGCGGCGATCAGGCCGGCGCGCGGCGGGATGCCGAGGCGCCGCGCCAGCGCCTCCGCCGGGCCGCCGAATCGCCGCCGCCCCCATTCCGCCAGCGCCGCGTCGAAGCCGGGCGCGTCGCGCAGCCGGGCGAAGCCGTCGAGTCGCGCGGCAAGGAAGGCGGGGAAGCGGCGGGCGATGCGCTCGATGTCGGCGGCCTCCGGCACCGCCCCGGGCGGAAGGCTGCGCGGGAAGCGGGCGGCGGCAAGGGCGATGCGCAGAAGCTCCGCCTCCGTCACCCCGGCGGCGCGGCCGGGCGGAGGAGGGGGGAGAAGAGGCGCCTGGTCCATGTCGGCCGAAAGCCTCGGTGGCAAATACAACCCGAGGTTGGCATGCCCCGGCGCCGGGGAGTAGATCCCATCCCGGCCACCCTGCGGGCCGGGAGGGCGACACGGATGATGGCTGCATCGGCCGCCGGGCTGGCGGCGCTGTCGGAAGGGCTCGGCGCGGCGCGGCGCGTCGTGCTGGCGGGCCGGCCCCGCCCTTCCGCCCTGCCCCACGGCCCGGGCCTCGCCTGGCATCCCAAGGACTGCCTGCTGGCCCTGGCCGGCGCGGCGCTGGAGGCGGAGGGGCGGGAGGTGGCGTTCGCCAACCCGCATTTCCTGCCGCCCGCCGATTGGGAGGGGGATCTCGCGGTGCTGCACGCCGCCCCGCTCGACCTCGCCTGTCCGCTGCCGGTGGCGCGCAACGCGCTGCTGCTCGACGGCGAGGACCTGCTGGGGCTGGCCGAGGAGCGGCGGGCGGGCGAGCCCCGCGGCCTGCGCCGCCGGCGCGCCGAACTCATGGATCGCCTGCTGACGGTGGCGCCGGAGGCGGTCTGGGCCGGCCTGCTGCCCGGCGGGGCGTCGCCGCTGCCCCTGGCGCCGCTGCTCGCCGCGGCCGGGCGGCTGCCGGCCGTGGCGGCGCCGGTGGGGTGGATGGCGTGCGACCTGGAGACCGGGCCGTACAATTTCCTCGGCCTGCGCCGCGATCCCGAACCCGGCACCAGCCGGATCGAGGTGCTGGCCGAGGCGGGGCGTCCGGCGCTGCTCGCCTTCGCCACGCCCGGCACGCTCGGCGACCTCGCGCCGGCGCTGCGCGCCTTCGCCGCGCTGGAGGCGGCGGAGGCGCGGCTGCTCGTCTTCTTCTTCGGCGCCCCGGAGGCGCTGGCGGAAAGCCTGGCCGGCGGCTTCTCCGGCGACAATTTCCGCTGCCCCGCCATCCGCTTCCTGTTCGCCCCCTTTCCGGTGGCGGCGCTGCTGGCGGCGCTGCGCGCCGCGGCGGGCTGCGTCGAGAGCTGCCATGGCGGGGGCATCGGGGCGCTGGCCGAGGCGCTCGGCACGCGCGGGCGGGTGGTGCTGGGGCCGGGGGGCGTCTTCGACGCCTGGCGGGAGGGCCGCGCGCTGGCCCGCGGCATCGCCTGGGAGGCGGTGCTGACCCCCGCCGCCCTGGCGCAGCGGCGGCGGAAGGCCCACCGCGCCGGGGAGCGGGCCCTGGCCGATGCGCTCGCCGCCCTGCTCTGAGCCGGGGCGGGAAGGGCGCGCGGCGACGCGGATCATCGCCTCTCGCCGTCACGGGCGGGCGGTGCCGGCCCCCGCCCATCAGCCCCGGCGGGCAGGGGCGGCCGGCATCGGACAAGGCGCAGGCATGGCCCGCCGGGGCGGAATCGCGCGGTGGCGCCGCTCAGGCCCGCCGCGTGACGCGGCGCAGCACCCGCGACAGCTCCTCGGCGGCGTAGGGCTTCTGCACCAGCTCGAAGCCGTGCCACCCCTCCTCCGCCAGCACATGGCTGTAGCCGGAGGTCAGGACCACCGGCAGGCCGGGGTGGCGGCGGCGGATCTCGCGGCCGAGCTCCACCCCGTTCATCCCCGGCATCACCACGTCGGAGAACACCACGTCGAAGCCCGCATCCCCGGCCAGCCGCGCCAGCGCCTCGCCGGCATTGGCGACCCAGACGGTCTCGTAGCCGAGATCCTGCAGGATCTGCGCGGCGAAGCCGCCGACATCGGCGTTGTCCTCGACCACGAGCACCCTGCGGCCGCGGCCGTGCTCGGCCGGGGCGGCCGGCGGCGGGGCCGGAACCTCCGCGGGCGCCTCCCGCTGCGCCCGGGGCAGGTAGAGGGTGAAGGTGGTGCCGCGCCCGACCTCGCTCTCCACCGCGACATCGCCCCCCGACTGCTTGGCGAAGCCATAGACCTGGGAGAGGCCGAGGCCGGTGCCCTTGCCCACCTCCTTGGTGGTGAAGAAGGGGTCGAAGATGTGGCCGATCCGCTCGGGCGGGATGCCGGCACCGGTATCGGCGAGGGAGATGGCGACGAAGGCGCCCGTCCCGCCGCGGTGGCCGCGGATCGCCGGCATTCCCGGCGCCGGGCGGACCCGCACCGTCAGCGTGCCCTCGCCCTCCATGGCGTCGCGCGCGTTCACCGCCATGTTCACGAGCGCGGTCTCGAACTGGCTGGCATCCGCCTCCACCAGGCAGCCGCCGCCCTCCTCGGCCTCGAGCAGGATGCGGATGCGGGCGCCGACGATGCTGCGCAGCATATCGGTGATGGCGCGCACCCGGGCGGCGGCGTCGAACACCTCGGGCTTCAGCGCCTGGCGCCGCGCGAAGGCGAGGAGCTGCCCGGTCAGGCGCGCGGCGCGCTCCACCGTCTCGGCGATCGCGTCCACGTAGCGGCGGCGCCGCTCCTCGGGCAGGTCCGGCCGGCGCAGCAGGTCGGTGGAGGAGCGGATGATGGTGAGCAGGTTGTTGAAGTCGTGCGCGACGCCGCCGGTGAGCTGGCCCACCGCCTCCATCTTCTGCGCCTGGCGCAGCGCCGCCTCCGCCGCCCGCAGCGCCTCGGCCCGCTCCTTCTCCTCGGTGACGTCGCGGGCCACGGTGTACATCCGCCCCTCCTCGGGCACCGCGGTCCAGGACAGCCAGCGCCACCCACCCTCCCGCGTGCGGCAGCGGTTCTCGAGGCGCAGCGTCCGCGCTCCGGCGGCGAGCTGTTCCAGACCGGCCTGCGTCGCCGCCCGGTCCTCGGGGTGGACGAGGTCGAGGAAGGGGGTGCGCAGCACCTCCTCCTCCGTCCAGCCGAGCACCGTGCCCCAGGCCGGGTTGACGCTCTCGAACCGTCCCTCGAAGGTGGCGACGCCGAGCAGGTCCTGGCTCACCGCCCAGATCCGGTCACGCTCGCGCGTGCGCTTGCCGATCTCCCGCTCCAGCGCCTCGCGCGAGCGTGCCAGCACCTCCCGCGCCTCGACGATCTCCTGGATGTCGGTGCAGGTGCCGAACCAGCGCGTGATCCGCCCCTGCGCGTCGCGCACCGCCTGGGCGCGGCCCAGCACCCAGCGGTACTGGCCGGAACGGTGCCGCAGCCGGTACTCGATGCGGTAGGGCTCGCCGGTTTCCAGGCTGTGGCGCCAGACCTTCCAGGTGCGCTCGCGGTCGTCCGGGTGGAACATCCCGGCCCAGGCGTCCCCGTCCGTCGAGCCTTCGGGCACGCCGGTGAACTCGTACCAGCGCTGGTTGTAGTAGTCGTGATAGCCGTCGGGCCGGGTGGACCAGACCATCTGCTCGATGGAGTCGGCGATGGCCTGGAATTTGGCATCGCTCTCCCGCAGCGCCGCCTCGGCGTCCCGAACGCCCTTCCCGCGCCGCTGGTCAGGAGCGGCCCGCAGGGTGTGGAGGATGTGGGCGACCTCGCCATCCGGGCCGAGCAGGGGCGTGAGCGTGGCGCGCCGGCCCCGCAGGGTCAGGCGAAGGCGGGCACGGGTGACGAGCGCGCGTTCCAGCGCGCGGCGCAGGCGGCGTGCATCCCCGGGCGGCCAGCCGGCCAGCGCCTCGAACAGCCCCAGGCCGGCCGGCGCCTCCCGGCCAAGGGTGGCGACGCAATTCCCGCCCGCGCCCAGGATGGTGAAGCGCGGCGCATCCGGCGCCAGCAGCAGATGCGCGCCCGCCGGGGCAAAGGCACCGGCGCTAGGACGCATCGGCGCGGCGCCCCCTGGGTGGCGAGGCGGCATGGGCCGTCCCGCTCGCCATCCGGCCTCGGCGGGCTGCGGGATCCGCAAGGCAAGAGAGCTGGGATGCGGTCTTCGGCACGGGGAGGACCATGGCGCGCGGTCGCATGGCGGTGGGGCGCCGTCAAGCATTGTCGCGAGGCATGCTGCCCGGCCGTGGGCGGGGCGCGCAGCCGGCGGATTCCAGCCCTCCGCCATCTGTTCTAGCCTCGCGCGAGAGGAACTGTCCGGGAGCCGCCCCCATGCGCTGCCACGCCACCCTTGCCCTTGCCGCCTCGCTCGTCCTCGGCGCGCCATCCCTCGCCGCCCAGACGCTGACGATCGGCGCCGCCGCCCCCGTGACCTCGGTGGATCCGCATTTCCACAATCTCGGGCCGAACAACGCCCTGACCATGCACATCTTCGACCGGCTGGTGGAGCGCGACGCGCGGGCGCGGCCGCAGCCGAGCCTTGCCGTATCCTGGCGCGCCCTCTCCGACACGGAGTGGGAGTTCAAGTTGCGCTCGGACGTCTCCTGGCATGACGGCCGGTCCTTCACCGCGGATGACGTGGTGTTCACCTTCGCCCGCGTGCCGGAGGTGCCGAACAGCCCCGGCGGCTTCCAGGGCTTCCTGCGCGCCATCACGCGGGTGGAGGTGGTGGATCCGCACACCATCCGCTTGCACACAAGCGTGCCGCACCCGCTGATGCCGCTCGACCTCGCCTCGGTCAGCATCATCGCCCGCCACGCCGCGGAGGGCGCGGGGACCGAGGATTTCAACAGCGGCAGGGCGGCGATCGGCACCGGGCCCTATCGCCTCATCTCCTACCGCCTCGGCGACCGGGTGGAGATGGCGCGCAACGAGCGCTGGTTCGGCGGCGCCGAGCCCTGGGAGCGCGTCAGCTACCGCATCATCTCCAATGACGGCGCGCGCACCGCGGCGCTGCTCGCGGGCGATGTGGACCTGATCGAGCAGGTGCCGACCTCCGACCTCGCGCGCCTCAGGCGCGACCCGCGCATCGTCGTCACCGAGGTGCCGAGCCTGCGCACCGTCTTCCTGGCGCCGGATTACGGCCGCGACGGCGGCTCGCCCCTGATCACCGACCATGCCGGCAACCCGCTGCCCGCGAACCCGCTGCGCGACGTGCGGGTGCGCCGAGCCCTCTCCATGGCCATCAACCGCGAGGCGCTGGTCGAGCGGGTGATGGAGGGCGCGGCCACCGCCACCGCGCAATGGCTGCCCGAAGGCGCCTTCGGCTACCACCCGCGCGTGAGGCCGCGCGCCTTCGACCCCGAGGGGGCGCGGCGCCTGCTGGCCGAGGCCGGCTATCCGGAGGGGTTCCGCATCACCCTCAGCACGCCGAATGACCGCTGGCCGAACGATTCCCGCATCGCCCAGGCGGTGGCGCAGATGTGGACGCGCATCGGCGTGCGCACCCAGGTGGAGGCCCTGCCCTGGACCGGCTTCGTGCCGAAGCGCATGCGCTTCGAGTACGCGGTCCAGCTCGGCGCCTGGGGCAGCTCTACCGGAGAGGCATCGAACTTCCTCGTCAACACGGTGGCGACGCGCGACCGCGCGAAGCTGACCGGGGCCAACAACAACGCCCGCTTCTCCAGCCCGGCCTTTGACGAGCTGGTGGCGCGCGGCTCCACCATCCTCGACGACGAGCGGCGCGAGGCGGTCTGGCACGAGGCGGTGGAGCGCTACGCCGAGGAGGAGCCGCTGATCCAGCTCATCCAGTACGTCAACACCTGGGCGCTGCGCCGCGGCCTGACGCACGAGCCGCGGATGGACGAGCGCACCATCGCCATGGGCGTGCGCCCGGCGCGGTAGGACACGGCGGAGGAGGAGAACGCGCATGAAGCTCGGCCTTTCGCTCGGCTACTCCGGCGCCAGGCTCGACATTCCGGTCGGGCTGGTGCAGCGCGCCGAGGAGCTCGGCTACGACACGGTCTGGACCGCCGAGGCCTACGGCTCGGACGCGGTCTCGCCGCTCGCCTACCTCGCTGCCCATACCCGGCGGATCCGCCTCGGCACCGCGGTGATGCAGCTTGCCGCGCGCACCCCGGCGAACGCCGCCATGTGCGCCGGCACGGTGGACGCGCTCGCCGGCGGCGGGCGCTTCATCGCCGGACTCGGCGTCAGCGGGCCGCAGATCGTCGAGGGATGGTACGGCGAGCCCTGGGGAAAGCCCTACTGGCGCGTGAAGGATTACGTGGCGATCATGCGCAAGATCTTCCGGCGGGAGGCGCCGGTGACGCATGAAGGGCGGGAGATCAGCCTGCCCTATCGCGGCGAGGGGGCGCTCGGCGTCGGCA
This sequence comes from Crenalkalicoccus roseus, assembly GCF_004761865.1. Taxonomy (GTDB): domain Bacteria; phylum Pseudomonadota; class Alphaproteobacteria; order Acetobacterales; family Acetobacteraceae; genus Crenalkalicoccus; species Crenalkalicoccus roseus. The sequence continues at coordinate 240,760 of NZ_SJDM01000001.1, forward strand.
AGCCGTTGAAGTCCATCCTGCACATGAACCCGGACATCCCGATCTATCTCGGCACCGGCACCGAGGCGATGGTCCGCCTCACCGGCGAGATCGCCGATGGCTGGCTCGCTCTCGGCTTCGTTCCCGGCGCGCTGCCCGAATTCCTGCCCCTGCTGGAAGAGGGGTTCCGCCGCTCCGAGAAGGCGACGGGGCGGAGGAAGACCCGCGCCGACTTCACCATCCAGGCCTCCGCGCATGTGGAGGTGGCGGAGGATGTCGGCGCCGCGCTGGCGCGGCTGAAGCCCGAGGTGGCCCTGTATGTCGGCGGCATGGGCCATCGCGACATCAATTTCCACAAGGACATGATGGTTCGCCGCGGCTTCGGGGGGGCAGCGGCGCGCATCCAGGAACTTTATCTGGCCGGGCGGAAGGAGGAGGCGATCGCCGCCGTCCCGGATGAGTGGGTGGACCTGAAATCCCTGGTCGGCCCGCCCGAGCGCATCCGGCAGCGGTTCCGCGCCTGGGCGGAGTCGGGCGCCGACGCGCTGACCGTGCGCACCCGCCAGACGGAGGCGATCGAGGCGGTGGCGGAGGCGGCGCGGCGGCTCTGAGGCGGCGCGTCATCTGGCCGGAACGCCCGCGCCTTCCCGGGCGTTGGATGGGCGGACCCTTTCCGCACAGGAGGACGGGATGTCGGACATCCCCCGCAGCGGCGCCACGGCCACCGAGGGCGTCGCCATTGACGAGACCAGCCAGCTCATCGCCGCGAGCAAGGTGAACGGCACCGCCGTCTACAGCCGCGCGGGCGAGAACATCGGCTCGATCTACGACGTGATGATCGAGAAGCGTTCGGGTCAGGTCGCCTACGCCGTGATGAGCTTCGGCGGCTTCCTCGGCATCGGCGAGCGCTACCACCCGCTGCCGTGGAAGGCGCTCACCTACGACACCAGCCTCGGCGGCTATGTGGTGGACATCCCCCGCGACCGGCTGGAAGCGGCGCCGAGCTACGGTCGCGACGAGACCCCCTGGTCCGATCCGGCCTATGGACGCCGCGTCTCCGACTATTACGGCGTCGGCGGCGTCTGAGCGGCATGCCGCCGCGTCGGTCCGCCGGCGCGGCGGTCAGCCGTGCTCGATCAGGTGCTCGAGGTAGCGGCCGTAGCCGCTGTTGCGCAGCGGGCGTGCCACCTCGCGGAGCTGCGCATCGGTGATGAAGCCCTTGCGCCAGGCCACCTCCTCGGGTGCGGCCACTTTCTGACCGGTACGCTTCTCGATGGCGCGCACGAACTCTCCCGCTTCCAGCATGCTGTCATGCGTTCCGGTGTCGAGCCAGGCATAGCCGCGGCCGAGCCGGCAGACGCGCAGGCTGCCCTCTTCCAGGTAGATGCGGTTGAGATCCGTGATCTCCAGCTCCCCCCGTGCCGAGGGCGAGAGGCGCGCCGCGAGCCGGGGCGCGCGCCCATCGTAGAAGTAGAGGCCCGTCACCGCCCAGTCGGAGCGCGGCCGCGGCGGCTTCTCCTCGATGCTGAGCGCCCTTCCGGTGGCGTCGAACTCGACCACGCCGTAGCGTTCCGGGTCCGCGACGCGGTAGGCGAACACCGCGGCGCCGCGCTCCGCCACCGCCGCCTGCATCTGCGCCTCGAGCTCGGCGCCATGGAAGATGTTGTCGCCGAGGATCAGCGCCGAAGGCTGGCCGGCGAGGAATTCCTCGGCCAGCACCAGCGCGTGCGCGATGCCGCGCGGCCTGTCCTGCTCCACGAATGTCAGCCGGATGCCCCACTGGCCGCCGTCGCCGAGCAGGCGGCGGAACAGCGGCAGGTCGTGCGGGGTGGAGATCACCATGATCTCGCGGATGCCGGCCAGCATCAGCACCGACAGCGGGTAGTACACCATCGGCTTGTCGTAGACCGGCAGGAGCTGCTTGGAGACGGCGAGCGTCGCGGGATAGAGCCGCGTGCCGCTGCCGCCGGCGAGGACGATGCCCTTCATGCGGAATGTGCTCCTTCCGGCACCAGCAGCGCGTCGAGGCAGCGCGCGAGCCCGGCGCGCCAGTCGGGGGGAGGGAGGCCGAGCACCTCGGTGGCTCGGCGGCAGTCGAGGCGTCCGTCCGCCGGCCGGCGCGCCCGCGTCGGGTAGTCGGCGGTGGCGATAGGGTAGAGGGGCGGCACCCTCCGCCCCCGCGCCGCCGCGCCATCCAGGATGGCGGCGGCGAAGCCGTGCCAGGTGGTGTGCGGGGCACCGGTGAAGTGGAACACGCCGAAGGCCGGATCGCCCTCTGGCGCCACGGCGAGGCGCGGCAGCAGGGCGATGACGGCCTCCGCCAAGTCGTCGGCGAAGGTCGGCGCGCCGTGCTGGTCGGCCACCACGCGGATCTCCGGCCGCTCGGCGGCGAGGCGCAGCATGGTCCTGACGAAATTCCCGCCATGCGGCGAGCAGACCCAGGCGGTGCGCAGCGTCACCGCGCGCGGGCAGGCCGCGTGCAGCCGCCGCTCGCCTTCGAGCTTGGAGGCGCCATAGACGCCGAGCGGCAACGGCTCGTCCGTCTCGGCATAGGGCGCGCCCTTGCACCCGTCGAAGACGTAGTCGGTGGAGAAGTGCACCACCGGGATGCCGGCCCGCGACGCGGCCTCGCCGAGCGCGGCCGGTCCCGCGGCGTTCACCGCGAAGGCGCGCTCCGGCTCCTCCTCGGCGCGGTCCACAGCGGTGTAGGCGGCTGCGTTCACCACCGCCTCGGGGCGGTGGCGGAGGATCGCCGCCGCCACCGTCTCCGGCCGCGCCAGGTCGAGCTCGGGCGGTTCCAGCGCCAGCACCTCGTGCCCGGCGGCGGGCAGGCGGGCGCGCAGCTCGGTCGCGACCTGACCGCTGCGGCCGACCACCAGCACGCGCATCAGGGCGCTTCCGCCGCCGCCGGTTCGGCGAGCAGGCCGAGCCGCTCGCCGGCATAGACGCGCTCGCGCAGCGGGCGCCACCACCACTCGTTGGCCAGGTACCAGTCCACGGTGCGGGCGAGGCCGCTCTCGAAGCTTTCCCGCGCCCGCCAGCCCAGCTCGCGCTCGATCCTGGAGGGATCTATGGCGTAGCGGCGGTCATGGCCCGGCCGGTCGGGGACGAAGCGGATCAGCTCCCGCCGCGGGCGGGCGGCGGGCCGGCGCGCGTCGAGCAGGTCGCAGACCGCCTCCACCACCTCGAGGTTGCGCCGCTCGCTGCGCCCGCCGATGCAGTAGGTCTCGCCGGGCCGGCCGTGCTCCACCGCCAGCATCAGGGCGCGGACATGGTCCTCGACGAACAGCCAGTCCCGGACGTTGCCGCCATCGCCATAGACGGGCAGCTCCTTGCCCTCGAGCGCGTTGAGGATGATCAGCGGGATCAGCTTCTCCGGGAAGTGGAAGGGGCCGTAATTGTTGGAGCAGTTGGTGACCAGCGTCGGCAGGCCGTAGGTCTCCCGCCAGGCCCGCGCCAGGTGGTCGGAGGCCGCCTTGCTCGCGGAATAGGGCGAGCGCGGGTCGTAGGGCGTGGTCTCGTCGAAGGCGCCGCTCTCGCCGAGGGAGCCGAACACCTCGTCGGTCGAGACGTGCAGGAAACGGAAGCGCGCCCGCGCCTCCCCCCCGAGGCCGTCATGGTAGCCGCGCGCCGCCTCCAGCAGCGAGAAGGTGCCCTGCACATTGGTCTCGATGAAGGGCGCGGCGCCGGCGATGGAACGGTCCACATGGCTCTCGGCGGCGAGGTGCATCACCGCATCGGGGCGGAACTCGGCCATCGCGGCGCGCATGCGCGGCAGGTCGACGATGTCGGCCTGCAGGAAGGCGAAGCCGGGCTTCCCCTCGCAGTCGCGCAGGGAGCGGCGGTCGCCGGCATAGGTGAGCTTGTCCACGACCAGCACGGCGGCGCCCCGCTCCAGCACCAGGTGGCGGACCAGGGCGGAGCCGATGAAGCCGGCGCCGCCGGTGACGAGGATGCGCATCGTCGCTCTCATTCGAAGCAGGGGGGTAGGTCGCGCAGGCGCGGCGCCCGCCGGTCCTTCTCGGAGAGCTGCGCCCGGTCGGGCCCAACAGGCCAGGGCAGGGCCAGATCCGGATCGTTCCAGGCGACCGCGCGGTCGCATTCCGGCGCGTAGAGGTCGGTGACCTTGTAGGCGACTTCGGTATCCGGCTCCAGCGTGCAGAAGCCGTGGGCGAAACCGGCGGGGATGTAGAGCTGGCGCGCGTTGGACGCGGAGAGTTCCACGGCCACGTGCCGGCCGTAGGTGGGAGAGGAGCGGCGGATGTCCACCGCCACGTCGAGGATGGCGCCGCGCAGCACGCGGATCAGCTTGGCCTGGGAATGCGGCGGAATCTGGAAATGCAGCCCCCGCACCGTGCCGGCGGCGACGGAGAGGGAGTGGTTGTCCTGCACGAAGGCATCGGGAATGCCGAGAGCGGCGAAGTCCCGCCAGCAGTAGGTTTCCATGAAGAAGCCGCGATGGTCGCCATGGCGCCGCGGCTCGATCAGCAGGGGGCCAGCCAGGGCAAGGCGGAAGGCGGTGAAATTGCCGGAACTGCGGCAGGGGATAAGGGTGTCGTCGGCGCTTTCGGTTCGGGTCCGGATCGCAAGCGGCATCCCAGCCTCCGTCGCTGCCCGGTCTTTCTACCTAAAGTAGATTTTTGGTCAACAATTTCGCGTATTCAGGCCTCCACCGCCACCCGGCCAGCCACGGCCTCTCCCATCGCCGCGGTGCCGAGCCGCCCACCCAGGTCGCGCGTCGTTTCCCCCGCCGCGACCGCGCCCGCCACCGCCGTCTCGATCGCGTCCGCCGCCGCCGCGAAGGCGTGGCCGCCGCCCCGCCGCTCCGCCAGCCAGCCGAGCAGCATCCCCGCCGAGAGGATCAGCGAGGCCGGGTTCGCCACCCCCTGCCCGGCGATGTCCGGCGCCGAGCCGTGCGCCGCCTGGGCCATGCAGAACCGCTCCCCGGCATTGACCGAGCCGCCGAGGCCGAGGCTGCCCGAGAGCTCGATCGCCAGGTCAGAGAGGATGTCGCCGAACATGTTGGTGGTGACCACCACGTCGAACCGCCCCGGATGGCGCACGAGGTGCGCCGCCATCGCGTCCACGATCACCTCGTCATAGGCGATGCCGGGATGCGCCGCGGCCTCGCGCCGGCAGCTTTCCAGGAACATGCCGTCGCCGCGGGCCAGCACATTGGCCTTGTGCACCGCCGTCACCCGCCGCCGGCGCCGCGCCGCCAGGCGGAAGGCCGCGGCGGCGATGCGGTCGCAGCAGGCGCGGGTGATGCGGCGCAGCGAGACGACCACCTCCGGCGTCACCAGCAGCTCGGCGTTGCCCGCCTCCATGTTGCGGTCGGCGTAGAAGCCCTCGGTGTTCTCCCGCACCACCACCAGGTCGAACTCGGCCCCGGTGGGGGAGCGCAGGCCGGGCCAGGTGCGTGCCGGGCGGATGTTGGCATAGAGGTCGAAGGCCTTGCGGAAGAAGGCCGAGGGATTCGCCCCCTGCCCGGCATAGGCGTAGGTGTCCATCGGGCCGAGGATCAGCCCGTCCGCCTCCCGCACCGCCTGCTCGACCGCTGGCGGAATGGTGGTGCCCTCGCGTTCCAGCGCCGCGCGGCCCGCCTCCATGCGGCGCAGCTCCAGCCCGAGGCCGAAGCGGGCCGAGGCCGCCTCCAGCACGCGCAGGGTGGCATCCGTGATCTCGGGCCCGATCCCGTCGCCCGGCAGGATGATGAGGCGCATATGGGCTTCCCCTCCTGGTCGGCCGGGCAGTCTCGGCCCGGGCGCCGGCCGCGTCCACCCGCGCCGCCCCCTGTCGGGCGGCTGGTTCGCCGCTCCGGCGAGGACGCCTTTGGCGGATCAGGCGCCAAAGCCGTTTCCGCCCGGCCGCACCCGCAGGAACGGCCCCGGCCCATTGTCGGCGGAGCGGGGGCACACGCCTAGCTGTTTCCCGCTCTCCGCGATCCGCTTAAGGATTCCGCCGCGAATCCGTCACGGAGAACAATGATGCCCCGTCTCAGCCGCCGCACCGCCCTGGCGGCGCCGGCCCTGCTGCTGCCCCTGCGCGTTCGCGCCCAGGAGGGATGGCCGAGCCGCCCCGTGACCCTGCTGGTGCCCTATGCGCCCGGCGGCTCGAACGATGTGGTGGCGCGGCTGCTCGCCCCGCAGCTCGAGCGTCGCTTCGGCCAGCCCTTCATCGTGGAGAACCGGCCGGGCGGTGGCGGCTCCGTCGGCATGGGGCTGGTGGCGCGGGCCCGGCCGGACGGGCAGACCTTCCTGGTCTCCTCCGCCTCCAACCACGTCTTCCACCCGCTGATCGCGCCCGATCTCGGCTACGACGTGCGCGAGGCGCTGCCGGGGGTGGCGATGCTGGTGGACGTGCCGAACGTGGTGGCGGCGCATCCCTCGCTCGGCGTCCGCACCATTCCGGAACTGATCGCGCGGGTGAAGGCGATGCCGCAGGGGATCAGCTTCGCCTCCTCGGGTGTCGGCACCTCGAACCACCTGGCCGGGGAGCTGTTCCGGCTGCGCACGGGCCTCGACATGACCCATGTGCCCTATCGCGGCGGCGGGCCGGCGCTCACCGACCTGCTCGGCGGCACGGTGCAGCTCGGCTTCATGAATCTGCCCACGGCTCTGCCGGCGGCACGCGAGGGGCGGCTGCGCATCCTGGCCGTCTGCACCGCCGAACGGGTGGCGATCCAGCCGGACATCCCCACGGTCGCGGAGCAGGGGGTGGCGGATTACGCGGTGCGTTCCTGGATCGGTCTCTTCGCGCCGCGCGGCACGCCGAGGCCGGTGATCGAACGCCTCTCCGAGGCGCTGCGCGAGGCGATGGAGCAGCCGGGGCTGAAGCAGCGGTTCGTGGAGCTCGGCAGCGAGCCGATCTGGATGGACCCGGCGGAGACGGACCGCTTCGTCCGCGCCGAGTACGAGCGCTGGGGGCCGGTGGTGCGGGCGGCGGGCGTGAAGCCCGAATAGGCCGGCCGGGCCGGGCAGGGTTCGCCTGCCCGGCCCCGCACGCTTGGGGCGGATCGAAGGCCGGGGAGCGGGGCTCTGTTCCGCGAACGGGAGGCTGGCGCCGCTGCCGCTCGGCCGTGGTTGCAGCAATGGCCCTCATCCCGCGGAAGGATCCCCAGCCGGACCGTTGGCAGGGCGCGGCGGCTCGGACGGGGGGTGTGCGGCCGCGCACAGCGGTCCCGTGCCGATTCCTGCGATCACTCGCTCCGCCGCGGCCCGCCCGCGGCAGGAGGCCCTCATGACGGACATGCCCCGTTCCGCGCCCGAGGCGCTCGACATGCCGGACGGTCTCGCCCCCGGCGAGGCGGCGCCGCGCCGCCGCCGCCGCGCCCCGCGCTCTCGCCCGAGCGAGGAGGAGGTGGCCCGTCTGGTCGCGGAGTTCCACGCCCGCGGCGGCAGGACCACCCTCTGCGCGCCCGCCTATCTCGCCCCGGTGCACAACGGCGCGGGCCAGGCGGCGGCGCGCTGGGTGCGCTGAGGGAGGCCGCGATGACGCCGCGGGCCAAGCGGCGCCTCCGCCCCGCCGCCGCGCTGCGGCGGCTCTGCGCCTGGCTGACCGGCACCGCCTACAGGCCGGAACGGCACTACATGCGCGGCGGCGCCCGCGCCGCTGGAGAATCCCGCCCCGCCCGCCGGGCGGAGAGGCCTCCCCCGGCCGGACACGCCGCGTGACGGCGGGCCGCATTGACGGGCTAGGGGAGGCCGCCGCACCATCGCCGCGAGGGAGAGGGGACGCGCGCGCATGGGTCGCCACGTCGTCGCCGCGGTGGGCGAGATCCCGCCGAACGGCAGCAAGCTGGTCGAGGTGAAGGGCCGCCGCATCGCGCTGTTCCACGTCAACGGCGAGTATTTCGCCCTGGCGGACCGCTGCCCGCACGAGGGCGGCTCGCTCTGCGCCGGCAGGCTGACCGGCCTGGTCACCGCGAAGGAGCCGGGGCGGTACGAATACTCCCGCCCCAACGAGATCGTGCAGTGCTCCTGGCACGGCTGGGAGTTCGACCTCCGCACCGGCCAGTCCTGGTGCGACCCCGACAGCATCCGCGCCCGCACCTACGAGGTAAGGGTCGAGCCCGGCGAGGCCCTGGCCAAGGGCCCCTTCGTGGCCGAGACCTTCCCCGTCTCGGTCGAGAACCGCTACATCGTCATCGAGGTCTGAGAGCCGCCATGCCCGACTGGCACCGCGTCGCCGAGGAAGCCGACCTGAAGCCCGAGACGCCGCTCGGCGTGCGCGTCGGCGACACGCAGATCGCGCTGGTGCGCCTCGAGGACGGCATCTACGCCGTCAGCGACGTCTGCACCCACGAATACGCGCTGCTCTCCGAGGGCTTCTGCGAGGACGGCAGGCTGGAATGCCCGCTGCACCAGGCCTGCTTCGACATCCGCACCGGCAAGGCGCTGACCGAGCCGGCGGAGGTGGACCTCGCCACCTATCCGGTGAAGGTCGAGGACGGCGCGGTCTTCGTGCGGGTCTGAATGGCGCGGGTGGTCATCGTCGGCGCCGGCCAGGCGGGGCGGCGCTGCGCCGAGGCGCTGCGCGACCTCGACCCGGAGGCCGAGATCGTGCTGCTCGGCGAGGAGCCGCACCCTCCCTACGACCGCCCGCCGCTCTCCAAGGCCGTGCTGCTCGGCGCCGATCCCGGCAACGGGCTGTTCGTGCGCGCGCCGGAGTTCTACGCCGCGCGCCGCATAGCGCTCCGCACCGGCGCGCGCGTCGCCGCGATCGAGCCGGCGGCGGGCCGGGTGGTGACGGAGGCGGGGGAGCGCATCGGCTACGACGCCCTCGTCCTCGCCACCGGCGCGCGGGCGCGCCGGCTCGCCGTGCCGGGCGCCGAGGATCCGCGCGTGCTGACGCTGCGCACCCTCGACGACGCCGCGGCGCTGCGGGCGCGGCTGCTCGCGCGCCCTCGCGTCGCGGTGGTGGGCGGCGGGCTGATCGGGCTCGAGGTCGCCGCCGCCGCCTGTCGGCTCGGCTGCGCCGTGACGGTGCTGGAGGCGGCGGAGCGGCTGATGGCGCGCTGCGTGCCGCCGGCGGTCAGCGACCTGGTCGCGGCGCTGCACCGCGCCCGGGGCGTGACGCTGCATCTCGGCCAGGCGCTGCGCGCGATCGAGCCGCGGCCCGGGGGGCTCGTGCTCGATGCCGGCGCGGTGCGGGTGGAGGCCGAGCTGGTGGTGGCCGGTATCGGCGGCGTGCCGAACACGACGCTGGCCGAGGCGGCCGGGCTCGCGGTGCGGGACGGCATCCTGACCGACGCCCAGGGGCGCAGCTCGGCCGAGGGCATCTACGCCGCCGGTGAGGTGGCGCGCTTCCCCCACCCCTTCCTCGGCCGCGCCGCGCGGCTGGAATCCTGGCAGGTGGCGCAGAACCAGCCCGCCGCCGTGGCCCGCGCCCTCTGTGGCGAGGCCGCGCCCTATGACGAGATTCCCTGGCTCTGGACCGACCAGTTCGACTGGAACCTGCAGGTGCTCGGCGACCCCGATCCCGCCTTCGAGCTGGTCCGCCGCCCCGCCGGGGAGGGGCGCGCGACCTTCCTCGCCCTCGATGCCGGGGGACGCGTGCGCGGCGCCGTGCTGCTCAACAACGGCCGCGAGGCGACGCCCTGCCGCCGGCTGATCGCCGCCGGGAAGGCCGTGGACCGCGCCCGGCTCGCCGACCCCGAGGTGCCGCTCCGCCAGCTTGCGTGAGGCGCGTGCCGCGGCGACCCATTCCCCTCGCCGCGCGCCTCGGCTTGAATGGGCGGAAAGGGAGGAACGCCCATGCAGCCGCACCAAGGAGGCGGCCGGGCGGGGCGGCGCGCGCTGCTCGCCGCCGCCGCCACCGCGCTTGCCGCGCCGCGCCCGCACGCAGAGGAGGTCTGGCCCTCGCGCCCGGTGCGCATCGTCATCCCCTTTGCCCCCGGCGGGCCGATCGACACCATCGGTCGGCTGCTGGCCGAACATTTGCGCGAGCGGCTCGGCCAGCCCTTCGTGGTCGAGAACCGCAGCGGCGCCGGCGGCAGCATCGGGCTGCGTGCCGTGGTGCAGTCGCCCCCCGACGGCACCAGCCTGGTGCTGACCAGCTCCTCCCTCGCCTCGCTGCACGCGCTCTACCCCAATCAGGGCCTCGACCCGCGCCGCGTGGTGACGCCGCTGAGCCTGGTCGCCAACGTGCCGACGGTGATGGCGGTGCGCGCCGACGCGCCCTTCCATTCCGTGCCGGAGGTGATCGCCGCGGCGCGGGCGGAGCCGGGGCGGTTCACCTATGGCAGCGGCGGCGTCGGCTCCTCCAACCACCTCAGCGGCGCGCTCTTCGCCCACCGGGCGGGGATCGCGCTGACGCATGTCTCCTACCGCGGCGCCGCAGCCTCCATGGCGGCGCTCTATGCCGGGGAGATCGACATCGTCTTCGCTTCCACCGTGGAGGCGCTCGGCCATGTGCGTGGCGGGCGGGCGCGGCTGCTCGGCGTGACCACGGCCGAGCGGATCGCGGCGCTGCCCGAGGTGCCGGCGATCGCCGAGACCGTGCCGGGCTATGTGGCGCTGAACTGGTACGCCTTCGCCGGCCCGCGCGGCCTCTCCCCCGCCATGGTACGGCGCTTCGCGGCGACGCTCGCCGCGCTGCGCGAGGTGGAGGAGGTGCGCGCCCGCTTCACCGCCGCCGGCACCGAGGCGCTGCTGACCGGTCCGGAGGCGCTGGCCGAGCGCATCGCCGAGGATGTGCCGCTGTGGGAGGGCGTGGTCAGGGCCGCCGGCATCCGCGCCGAGTGAACAAGCAAGCGAGGGAAGGAACCGGGATGAGCCGAACCGTTGGTCGCGCGCTGGCCGAGAGCCTGATCGCCCATGGCGTGGACAAGATCTGGATGGTGCCGGGGGAGAGCTTCCTCGGCCTGACCGACGCGCTGACCGAGGCGCCGGAGGTGCAGCTCGTCGTCTGCCGCCACGAGGGCGGCGCCGGCTTCATGGCGGTGGCGGACGGGCGGATGCAGGGCGGGCGCGCCGGCGTGCTGCTGGTCTCGCGCGGCCCGGGCCTGTCCAACGCCATGGTCGCCTTCCACACCGCCTTCCACGACGCGACGCCGATGGTCGCCCTGGTCGGGCAGGTGGAGCGCAAGGATTTCGGCCGCCTGGCGCTGCAGGAGCAGCATTACGGCCGCCTGCTCTCGGACGTGACCAAGGCGGTGATCGAGGTGAACGAGCCGGAGCAGGCGAGCGAGGCCATCGCCCGCGCCTTCCACCTGGCCGAGAGCGGCACGCCCGGCCCGGCCGCCGTGATCCTGCCCGAGGACATCTTCGACGAGCCGACCGACCTGCCGCTGGCGCAGCCCCGCCCGCGCGTCTTCGGCGGCGCGCGGGCGGAGGACCTGGAGCGGCTGGCGCAGATGCTCGCCGCCGCCGAGCGCCCGCTGGTCTGGGCCGGCGGCGCGCTGGCGAATGCCGACATGGCGACGCTGGAGGCGCTGCGGCGCCTCGCGGAGGAATGGGTGCTGCCGGTCTGCCCGACGCACCGCCGCCCGCAGCTCTTCGATTCCGCGCACCCCCACTACGGCGGCTACATGGGCATACGGGTGCCGAGGGATCTGGTGGCCGAGATGAAGCGCGCCGACCTGCTGGTGGCGCTCGGCGAGCGGATCACGGACTCGGTCAGCCAGTCCTACACCTTCCCCACCGCCCCCGACCCGCAGCTTCCCCTGGCGCAGATCTGGCCGGATGCGAACGAGATCGGCCGCGTCTTCCGCCCCGATCTCGGCATCGCCGGCGAGCCGGCGGAGGTGATCCGCGCCCTGCTCGCGCGCGGCGCGCCCGCGGGGGCGGCGAAGCGCCGGGACTGGGTGGCAGGGCTGAACGCCATCCACCGCCGGCTGACGGAGCCGATCTGGGAGCCGATGCCGGACGGGGTGAACTTCGCCGCCGTCTGCGCCGCGGTCGGCAGGCATCTGGCCCCCGACGCGGCCGTAGCCTCGGATGCGGGGAATTTCTCCTCCTTCATCCATCGCTACATCGGCTTCCGGCCGGGGCAGAATTTCCTCTCCTCCGTGGTCGGCGCCATGGGGGCGGGGGTGCCGATGGCGGTCGCCGCCTCGCTGCGCCGGCCGGGCAGGCAGGCGGTCGCCTTCGTCGGCGACGGCGGCGTGCTGATGACCGGCAACGAGATCGCCACCGCCATGCAGTATGGCGGCGCGCCCATCATCATCGTCTCCGACAACGGGCGCTACGGCACCATCGGCATGCACCACGAGGTGCGCTACCCGAACCGCCCCTACGAGGACGCGGTGCGCCTCACCAACCCCGACTTCGCCGCCTGGGCGCGCAGCTTCGGCGCCGAGGGCATCAGCATCGGCTCGGAGGCCGAGGTGGAGGAGGGCATCGCCCGCGCCTTCGCGGCGCGCACCCGGCCGGTGGTGGTGCATGTGCGCAGCTCCGCCGAGCAGATGAGCGCCTGGCGCCGCCGTGGCGCCCCGCGCCTCCACGGCTGACGCGGCGCGGGGGCGGCCCTTGCCTCGCCCGCGCGGATGGCGGAGGGTCGGGGCAGCACTGCGGGAGGGATCACCATGCGGGTTGCCGTCATCGGCGCGGGCGTGCTCGGGGCGAGCACGGCGTTCCACTTGGCGCTGTCGGGCGCCGAGGTGGTGGTGGCGGACCAGGCGCATCCCGGCCGCGCCACCGCGGCCGGCGCCGGCATCGTCTCGCCCTGGGCGTCGAGCCGCACCGATCCCTTCTGGTACCGCATCGCCGCCGCCGGCGCGCGCTACTACCCTGCGCTGATCGGCCTGCTGGCGGAGGCGGGCGAGACCGACACCGGCTACCGCCGCGTCGGCGCGCTCTGCGTCGCGGCGGAGGCGGTGGAGCTCGACCGCATCGAGGCGATGGTGCGGGCGCGCCGCGCCGAGGCGCCGGAGGCGGGGGAGGTCTCTCGCCTCTCCCCGGCTGAGGCGCGGGCGCTGTTCCCGCCGTTGCACCCCACTCTCGGCGCGGTGCATGTCAGCGGCGGCGCGCGGGTGGACGGGCGGCTTCTCGCCGCCGCCCTGCGCCGCGCGGCGGAGCGGCGGGGCGTGCGCTTCCTCGACGGCGCGGCGGGATTGCTGGCGGAAGGAGGCCGCGTGCGCGGCATCCGCGTCGGCGCCGAGACCCTCGCCGCCGACCGCGTGGTGGTGGCGGCCGGCGCCTGGGCCCCGGCGCTGCTGGGGCCGCTCGGCGTCGCGCTTTCCGTGGCGCCGCAGCGCGGCCAGATCACCCATCTGCGCCTGGAGGGGGTGGAGACGGGCGGCTGGCCGATCGTGCTGCCGCCGGGCAGCCATTACCTCCTCGCCTTCGACGACTCCCGCGTGGTGGTGGGCGCGACACGCGAGACCGGCTCGGGCTTCGACAACCGCGTCACCGCGGCCGGGCAGGCGGAGGTGCTGAACCAGGCGCTGGCGGTCGCCCCCGGCCTCGGCCCGGCGACGCTGCTCGAGACGCGGGTCGGCTTCCGCCCCATGGGGCCGGATCTGCGGCCGATGCTGGGCCGGATCCCGGGCTGGGAGGGGCTGGTGGTGGGCAACGGCCTCGGCCCCTCGGGCCTGACCATCGGCCCCTTCGCGGGCCGGCTGCTGGCGCAGCTCGCCCTCGGCGAGGCGCCGGAGCTCGACCTCGCCCCCTACGACCCGCTGCGGCCGGCGAGCCCCGGCGGGGGCGAGGAGGCCGACGCGATCCGCTGAGGTGGCGCGACCGGCGGGAGGTGCCTGGACGCCGGCGGGAAGGACCGGCACCCTCGCCGCGACAACCGGGGGAGACGCCATGAGCCAGAAGGACGAAGCCGCCGCGACCGCGGGCCTGTCCGAGGAGCACCGGATGGTGCGCGACCTCGTGGTGCGGTTCGTGGAGCGCGAGCTGATGCCGCTCGAGCCCGCCGTGCTTGCGCGCGAAGCGCAGGGGCAGAAATACGCGCTGACCGAGGAAGAGGAGGGGCGGCTGCTGGCGAAGTGCCGCGAGCTCGGCCTCTGGGGCCTCGACGTGCCGGAGGCGTTCGGCGGCGCCGATTTGCCGCTGCCGGCGCTGATGGCGGTGGAGGAGGAGCTCGGCCGCACCGTCACGCCCTTCCTCTTCCCGCCCGACTCGCCCAACCTGCACATGCTGCTCGCGGTGGCGGATGCGCGGCAGCGCGAGAGGTACCTGAAGCCTTATGCGGCGGGGGAGGCGCGCTCCTCCATCGCCATCTCCGAGCCCGGCGCCGGTGGCGACCCGGCGGGCATGACCACCCGCGCGGTGCGGGACGGCGAGGAGTGGGTGATCAACGGCCGCAAGATCTGGGTCAGCGGCGTGCCGCGCGCCGACTTCGTCATCGTCATGGCCCGCACCGGGGAGGGCAAGCGACAGGAGGGCGTCACCGCCTTCATCGTCGAGCGCGGCACGCCGGGCTTCGTCATCGAGCGCGAGATCCCGATGATCGGCGGCCGGCGCACCTACGAGCTGGTGTTCGAGGATTGCCGCGTCCCCGCCTCGCAGGTGCTGGGCGAGCCCGGCCGCGGCTACGCGCCGATGCAGCTCCGCCTCAACGTGCGGCGGCTGCAGATGGGGGCGCGCTGCGTCGGCATCTCCCGCCGCGCGCTGGCGATGATGTGCGAGCACGCGAACCAGCGCGTGACCTTCGGCGTCAGGCTCGCCGACCGGCAGGCGATCCAGTGGTGGATCGCCGACGCGGCGACGCGCATCCACGCCTGCCGGCTGATGGTGCAGGACGCGGCGGCGAAGCTCGCCCGCGGCGAGGACGTGCGCGACGAGGCCTCGATGCTCAAGGTGTTCGGCACCGAGATGGCGCAGCAGGTGGTGGACAACGCCATGCAGTGCTTCGGCGCCATGGGCATGACTAAGGAGCTGCCGCTGCAGCTCCTCGCGCAGCAGGTGCGGCTGATGCGCATCTACGAGGGGCCGAGCGAGGTGCACCGCATGGCGGTGGCCCGGCGCATCCTGAAGCGGCACGCCTGAGCCGGAAGGCGGGGGCGCCGCCCCCGCTCAGCCGCGCGCCCCGCCGCGCCGCCCCCTGGCCACGGTCCTGGCGGGCAGGATGCGGTAGCGCTTCGCCTCGGTCTGTTCGCGCGACGGCACCGCGCCGGGGCGGACGCCGTTCAGGACCGCCACGATGTCGTCCCGCACCGCAGGGAAGATCCGGTAGTACTGGTGGCTCTGGAAGTCCTGCCGGGGGTCGATCGCCTCGGACACGTCCACCGCCACCACCTTGTCGCTGATCGCGCTCATGGTTTCCGGCCCATCCACGCCGAGGCGCGGGCCGTTGAACTTGGTGTGCTGGCTGAGGCGGGAAAGGATCCAGTCCTGCCGCGTGTGATAGACGGTGACGCCGCCGGCCAGGCGCGGCAGGTAGCGCAGCTCGCGCGCGTCCTCGAAGGCGTCCTCGTCCTCGTCGCCGGCAGCGAGGATGATCTGGCCGAAGGTGCGGCGCAGACGGTTGGGATCGGCATCCTCGGTCGGCAGGCCGACCAGGGCCGGGAAGCCTTCCGGCGGCGCGGTCGGGGGCGGGTTGGCCGCCGGCGCGTAGGCCCGCGCCTCCCCGATCGGCTGGCGCATCAGCACCTGCACGGCATGGCGGAAGGCATAGACGCTCATGCTGTGGCAGATCAGGTGCAGGGGCTGGCGGCAGGCTTGGCCCGGGCCGAGCGAATCCATGAAGTCGTAGAGGATGTGCATGGTGCGCGCCATTGCCACGCCCGAGGCGCGCGCGGTGGCGCGGTCGTGCACGTAGTCCACATAGGGCAGGGGTATCGGCAGGCCGCTGTTGCGCGAGGGCCAGGTGAAGGCGAAAACGTTGGCGTCTAGGCCGTAGAAGGACTGGATCGTCGCGGCGCGCTCGATCGCATCCTGGAAGCTGTTGGAGAAGCCGTGTGCTGTCACCAGCGTCGGCCGGCTGCCCTCCTTCATATCTTCGCGCAGCCGGCCGAAGATGTCGCGGCTGCCGCGGCGCTGGTCGAGGCCGTAGAGCTTCTCCGGCGCGAACGGAGGGTGTCCGCCAGCATGGTCGCCACGCCGCCGCGGAAGGCGACCTGGGCGCTGCCGAAGCGCACTGAGGTGCCGTCCACCTAAGCCGCGTGGACAAACCTGATCCACAGTCGGATGGAGGCGAGTGTTGCGAAGCCGAGGAAGCTCTCGGCGGTCTGATCGTAGCGCGTTGCGACGCGGCGGCTGTTCTTCAGGCGGTTGATGAAGCACTCGATGCGGCTGCGCAGGGCGTAGAGCGGGCGGCTGACGCTGTGCTGGACGTGGCGATTGCGCTTGGTCGGGATCTCCGGCACGGCACCACGGTCGCGCAGATCCTGCCTGATCGGGTCGCTGTCATAGCCTTTGTCGGCGAGCATGATGGCGGGGTCGCTGTCGCGCGCCGCCATCAGCGCCTCGTAGTTCGAGCAGTCGGCCTCCTGTCCGGGGGTTACGTGCAGGGCGATGGGCAGGCCGTGCGCGTTGGCGCGGAGGTGGAGCTTGCTCGTGAAGCCACCGCGCGAACGGCCAAGACCCTGGCGATGAGTCCCCCCCTTCCGCCGGCGGCGCAGTGGTGCGCCCGGATGCTGGTGCTGTCGATCATCTGCAGGAGATCGGCATCGCCGCCGCCATCGGCCAAGGCTTCCAGCATCACGTCCCAAAGGCCAGAGGCGGTCCAGCGTCGGAACTGTCGGAACACCGAGTTCCAGTTGCCGAACTCGGCCGGCAGGTCACGCCACGGCGCGCCGGTGCGCGCGATCCAGAAGATGGCGTCGAGCACCCGCCGATGGTCGCGGGGAGGCCGCCCGCCGAGCGGGCTGGCGGACATCACGAAGGGTTCGAAGAAGGACCACTCCTCGTCG
>NZ_SJDM01000001.1:257548-437061 GCF_004761865.1 Crenalkalicoccus roseus
TCAGACGTCCACGGATCAACGCCGATCTCCATGCCAGAGATCAGCTTGGAATCACGTCCGCAGTCCCTTGGGAATCCCCAGCCTACCGGTTTGTCCACGCGGCCTAGGCCGCCTGGCGCACCGCCGGCACGCGGCGCATCGCCCCGCCCGGCACCGCGCCGGGGATGCCGGCGGCGAGGTCGGCGGCGCGCAGCAGCCGCGCGAAATCCACCCCCGTCTCCACCCCCATGCGGTGGAACAGCCAGACCACGTCCTCCATGGCGACATTGCCGGTCGCCCCCGGCGCGAAGGGGCAGCCGCCGATCCCGCCCGAGGCGGCGTCGAAGACGCGGCAGCCCGCCTCGTAGGCGGCGGTGACGTTGGCGATGCCCATGCCGTAGGTGTCGTGGCCGTGATAGGCGAAGCGCCGCCCCCAGGCGCGGTGCGCCCGCTCGAACAGGCGGCGCACCTGGTCGGGCGCGGCATTGCCCGTGGTGTCGGCGAGCGCGATCTCCATGTCGGGGTCGAGCGCCACCACGCGCTCGATCCAGTCGAGCGCCTCCTCCTCCGGCACCACCCCCTCGAAGGGGCAGTGGAAGACGCAGGAGAGGTTGAAGCGCAGCCTCGTCCCCTTCGGCGTCTCGCGCACGATGGCGGCGAGGTCGGCGAAGCTCTCCTCGCGCCGGCGATTGACGTTGGCCCTGTTGTGACTCTCGGTCACCGACATGAACAGGCCGAGCCGGTCGGCGCCGGCGGCGACCGCCGCCTCGAAGCCGCGGCGGTTCGGCACCAGCACCGTGCATTCGAGGCCATCGAGCCGCTTCGCCGCCCGCAGCACCTCGGCCGTGTCGGCCATCTGCGGCACGGCGCGGGGCGAGACGAAGCTGCCCACCTCCATCCGCCGCAGCCCGGCCTCCCAGCAGGCGCGGACCAGGGCGATCTTGGTCTCGGTCGGCACGAAGGGGCCGATGGACTGCAGCCCGTCGCGCGGCGCGACCTCGGAAAGCTGCACGCGCTCGGTCATGGCCTGGGCTCCTCCTCTTCCTGCAGCAGCGCGTTGAAGACGTAGTCGTTGTGCGCGCCGGCCGCGGGGCCGGTCCAGCGCACCATCGCCTCCGGCGCCACCCCGTCCAGGCGGAAGGGCGCGGCCGGGTGCAGCACGCGGCCGAGCAGCGGGTCCTCCACCTCCATCACCAGGCGGCGGGCGCGGAAATGCGGGTCCTCGGCGCAGTCGCGGATGTCGTAGAGGCGCGAGCAGGGCACCTCCGCCGCCTCCAGGATCGCCTGCGCCTCGGCCGCGGTCCTCGCGCGCGTCCATTCGGCGATGGCGGCGTCGAGCGGCGCGACATTGGCGCAGCGCAGCCCGTTGGTGGCGAAGCGCGGGTCCTCGGCCAGCTCCGGCCGGCCGATCGCCGCCATCAGCCGGCGGAAGATCAGGTCGGAATTGCCGGCGATCGCCAGCCACTTGCCGTCCGCGCAGGGGTAGGTGTTGGTCGGCGCCGCGGTGGCGATGGCCGCGCCCGTCGGCTGGCGCACCCGGCCGAACAGCCCGTACTCCGGCAGCATCCCCTCCATCAGGCTGAACACGGAGGAAACGAGGTCGAGGTCGATGACCCGGCCCCTCCCCCCCTCCGCCCCCCCGCGGTCGCGCCCCCAGCAGGCGGAGACCACCGCCAGCGCCGCGTACATCCCGGCGAGGTCGTCGCTGATCGAGATGCCGCAGCGCGGCGGCGGCAGCTCGGTCTGCCCCGGATAGGCGGTGAGGTGCCGGAGCCCCCCCATCGCCTCCCCGATCGCGCCGAAGGCGGGCTTGTCGCGGTAGGGGCCGTCCTGGCCGTAGCCCGAGATGCGGGCGATGACGAGGCGGGGGTTGGCCTCCTGCAGCACCGCCGGCCCGAGGCCGATGCGCTCCAGGTAGCCGGGGCGGAAATTCTCCACCAGCGCGTCGGCCCGCCGTGCCAGGCGCAGCACCTTCGCCCTGCCCTCCTCGCTCTTCAGGTCGAGGGTGACGGAGAGCTTGTTGCGGCCGTGCACGCTGAACCAGACGGAGTGCCCCTCCACCTGGCTGCCCCAGCCGCGGAACGGATCGCCCTCGGGCGGCTCCACCTTGATCACCTCGGCGCCGAGATCGGCGAGCAGCCGGGTGGCGAAGGGGGCGGCGATGTAGTGGCCGAGTTCGAGGATCTTGAGGCCCGTCAGCGGCAGCATGGGTCGGTTCCCCGGGGCGGTCATGGCCAACCGATACCCCGTGCGCGCGCCGGCGGGAACTACACCCCCTCCGGCACCAGCACCCGCCGCCCGCGCGCCTGCGCCGCGCCGGCCATGGCGGGAATGGCGGCGAAGCAGTCCTTCCGCGCCTCCACCAGCGTCACCCCGGCGAGGCGAGGGAAGAGCCGCGGCCCCAGCCTCTCCCACGCCCCGGCGCTGCGCAGCAGCAGGCGGGAGCGGAAGGGGGGGACGAAGAGCGCCGCCTCGCGCCGCATCACCTGGAACATCTGCCGCCGCAGCAGCGCCTCGAGCTGGCCCAGCGTGTAGGGGTGGCCATGGCCAAAGGGCGTGCGCTCGAGATGCGCCCAGAGGCCGAGGCGGTTCGGCGCCACCACCAGCAGCCGCCCGTCATCCTTCAGCACCCGCCACGCCTCGCGCAGCAGGCGGCGGGCGTTCTCCGCGTGCTCCAGCCCGTGCACCAGCAGGATGCGGTCGAACAGCAGGTCGGGGAAGGGCAGCGCCTCCTCCTCCGCCACCACGGTGCGAGAGGGGGCGGCACGCGGCCAGCGCCAGCGCGGCAGGTGGTGCGGCACGAGCGAGATGCAGCGCGCCGCCCCGCCCGGCTCCCCCGGCCGCCACAGCCGCAGGAAGGGGCTGGCGTAGCCGAGGCCGAGCACGCAGCAGCCGCCGAGCCCGGGCCAGAGCAGGCGCAGCCGCTCGCGCAGCAGCCGCGCCGTCACCGCCCCGGTCGGGGTTGCGTAGAACCGCCCCAGGCCGTGGACCTCCTGCGCCATGGGGCGGATATTAGGCCCATCGGCGCCCCGGTTTCAGGGGGGTGCGGGAGGAGATCGAGCGATGCCGCTGTCCGTCGAGGCCGTGCCGTGTCTTTCCGACAACTACTGCTGGCTGCTGCGCGACGGGGCGAGCGGCGCCGTCGCCGTCTGCGACCCCGGCGAGGCGGCGCCGGTCGAGGCGGCGCTCGACAGGGCGGGGGGGCGGCTCGACCTGATCCTGCTCACCCACCATCACGGCGACCATGTGGGCGGGGTGGAGGCGCTGCGGGCCCGCTACGGGGCGAAGGTGGCGGGCGCGGCGGCGGACGCGCACCGGCTGCCGCCGCTCGACATCGCGGTGCGGCCGGGGGAGGGCGTCGCGCTCGGCGCCAGCCGCGCCGAGGTGATCGACACGCCGGGCCACACCCGCGGGCACATCGCCTACCACTTCCCGGAAGGGAAGGTGCTGCTCTGCGGCGACACGCTGTTCTCCCTCGGCTGCGGGCGGCTGCTCGAGGGCACGGCGGAGGAGATGTTCCGCTCGCTGCGCGCCCTGGCGGCGCTGCCGGACGAGACGCTGGTCTGCTGCGGCCATGAGTACACCGAGGGCAATGCCCGCTTCGCCCTGACGGTGGAGCCGGACAACGCGGCGCTGCAGGCCCGCGCGCGGGAGGTCGCGGCGCAGCGCGCCGCCGGCCGGCCGACGGTGCCGACCACCCTCGGCCAGGAGAAGGCGCAGAACCCCTTCCTGCGCGCCCCGGACGCGGCGCGGCTGGCCGAGATCCGGGCGGCCAAGGACGGCTTCCGCTGACCGCGCCGCCCGGGCGGCGGGCGAGTCCCCCTCCGCCGCTGCCTCCGGCGCCGGCCGGCCAGCCGAGGCGCATGGTGGATCTGCGCCACCCCGGCCTCGACCCGCAACTGGCCCGGCCGGGCGGCTGACGGCGCGCCCCGCTGCGGATCGCGCCGCGGCCCAGCGTCGGGAGGACCTCGGCCATCGCCCCGGCGGATCGGGCGCTGGCGGAAGCGTTCGTTATTCGCAATAATGGCGCATGGGCCTCACCGGATTCTTCCTGCTGGACACCGCCTGGCGCGTCCTCGGCATCGCGCTCCTCGTGCTGCTGCTCGCGGCGGCGGCCCACGCGCTGGTATTCCGCGCCGGGCTCGCGGGCGCGCTGGAGGGGAAGGCGCCGGTCGCGCCCTTCTTCACCTCGGTCACGGCGCTGTTCGCGCTGTTCGTCGCCTTCGCCGCCGCCGACGCCTGGAGCCGCGACGACCACGCGGCGGTGGCGCTCGGCCAGGAGAGCCGGGCGCTGAGTGCCGTCCGCGCCGCCGGCCGCGCGCTTGGCGAGCCGGGGGCGCCGCTCGGCGCCGCGCTCGCCGACTACCTCTCCGTCTCGCTGCGGGAGGAGTGGGGGGAGCTGCGCAACCTCCGCCCCTCCGCCGCGGCCGGGGCGGCCCTGCACCGGCTGGAGGAGGCGGCGCTGGCCGCGGCGCGCCCCGCCTTCGGCCCCGACGAGGCCGGCGCGATCCGCCACGAGCTGGTGCGCGGCGTGCACGCCCTGCAGGCGGCGCGCGACGCGCGGCTGCGCTTCGGCAGCGATTTCGGCCAGGGCTGGAAGTGGGGCGGGCTGCTGCTGCTCTGCTTCGCCTCCCAGCTTTCCATCGCCCTGGTGCATCTGGACCGGCCGCGCACCGCCCTGGTGACGCAGGCGCTGTTCGGCCTCGCCGCCACCACCGGCCTTGGCATCCTCGCCGGCTTCGAGGGGCCCTATGCCGGCATCGGCGCGGTGCTGCCGACCCCCCTGCTGACGCTGCAGGCGGCCCTCGCCGCCCCCTGAGGCCCGGAGCGTCTTCCGCCCCCGGCCTCACGCGCCCGGCCCGCCCCCCTCCCCGGCGATCCGCCCAAGCCGGCGCAGCACCGCCGCCGCCTCGGCCGCCATGCGCCGCACCACCGCGCCGGCCGGTTCCACCGCCCCGATCAGCCCGACGCACTGCCCCGCCCAGACATAGCTGCCCTCGAGGTCGCCGCGCTCGGTGCCGATCGCGTTCACCTCGCCGCGGATCAGGGCGAGGAGCTCCTCCTGCGGCGCGCCGGCGCGCTCGGCCTCGAGGATGCGCCGCGCATGGGCGCTCGCCAGCACGCGGCCGGGCTGGCCGAGGCTCCGCTTGATCAGCATCGTGTCCTCGGGCCGGGCCGCGACCAGCGCCTGCTTGTAGGCGGGGTGCGCCCGCGCCTCCTCGGTCGCGACGAAGCGCGTGCCCATCTCCACCCCCTCGGCGCCGAGCGCCAGCGCCGCCGCGAGGCCCGCCCCGGTGGCGATGCCGCCCGAGGCCAGCACCGGGATGCGCACCGCCGCGACGACGCGCGGCACCATCACCAGGGTGGTCTCGTCGGTGCGGCCGATATGTCCCCCGCCCTCGTAGCCGACCGTCGCCACCATGTCGGCCCCGGCCGCCTCGGCCTTGCGCGCGAGTTCCGGCCCCGCGGTCAGCACCAGCGTCCTCGCCCCGGCCTCCTGGCAGCGGCGGAGATAGGGGGCGGGGTTGCCGGCGGTGAGCGCGATGACGCGCACGCCCTCCTCGAGCGCGACGTCGAGCAGCGGCCACAGCGCCATCCGGCCGATCGGGAAGTTGACCCCGAAGGGCCGGTCGGTCATGGCGCGGCAGCGGCGGATCTCGGCGCGCAGCCGCTCCGGCGTGTCGAGCCCGGCGACGGCGATCTGCCCGAGGCCGCCGGCATTGGACACGGCGGCGGCGAGATCGGCGAAGGCGACGCGGGCGAGGCCGCCCTGCACGATCGGGTAGCGGATGCCGAGCAGCCTGGTCACCCGCGTTCCGAGGGCGGGCGGCGGGTCGGTCTCCTGCATGGGCGGGGTCACTCCACGGTGGCGCCGGAAAGGCGCACCGCCTCGCCCCAGCGCGCCACCTCGGCGACCAGGAAGGCGGCGAGCTCGCGCGGGTTCATCGGCCGCGGCAGGGCGCCGATGCGGCGCAGCGCCGCCTGCCCCTCCTCCGCCGCGAGCGCGGTGCGGATGGCGGTGGCGATCGCCTCCACGATCTCGGGCGGCGTGCCGGCCGGAGCGAGCAGCGCCTGCCAGGCCGTCACCTCGAAGCCCGGCAGCGGCACCGCCTCGGCGACCGTCGGCAGGTCCGGCCAGTCCGGGTGCCGCGCGGCGGTGGAGACGGCGAGCGCGCGCACCCGCCCCTCCCGCATCTGGCCGGCGAGCGGCGGCAGGTTCTCGAACAGCGCCTGCAGCCGCCCGCCGACGAGGTCGGCCACCGCCGGGGCGGAGCCGCGATAGGGCACGTGCACGCCCTGCGCGCCGATGCCGCGCAGGAACAGCTCCATCGTCAGGTGCGGCAGCGTGCCCACGCCCGCCGAGCCGTAGGTGATGCCGCCCGGCGCGGCGCGGGCGAAGGCGACGAACTCCCGCACCTCCCGCGCCGGCACCGCGGGATGCACGGCGAGCACGTTGGCGACCGCGCCGAGCAGGGTGATGGGCGCGAAGTCGCGCAGGAGGTCGAAGGAGAGGCTGCGGTAGAGCGTCTGGTTCACCGCCGCCGCGCCGGCGGCGACCACCAGCGTCTGCCCGTCCGGCGCCGCGCGCGCCACCGCCTCCATGCCGAGGTTGCCGCCCGCGCCGGGGCGGTTCTCCACCACGAAGGGCTGGCCGAAGGCGCTGGTCAGGATGCCCGCGGCCATGCGGCCGAGCAGGTCGTTCGCGCCCCCCGGGGCGAAGCAGGAGACGATGCGCACCGGACCGCGCGGCCAGCGCTGCGCGCGCGCCGGGCGCGGCGCCGCCAGCGCCGCGATGCCGCCCGCGAGCAGGGCGCGGCGCGCGACCTCAGCCATGCCGCGCCCCCCGGACCATGTCGCGCGCGATCAGGATCTGCTGGATCTGGCTCGCGCCCTCGAAGATGCGGAACAGCCGCACGTCGCGGTACAGCCGCTCCACCGCCGTGCCGCGCATGTAGCCGGCGCCGCCGTGGATCTGCACCGCGCGGTCGGCGACGCGGCAGACCATCTCCGAGGCGAAGAGCTTGCAGCAGGCGATGTCGGCGACGAGCGATCCCTGCGCCTCCCCCGCGCGGTCGAAGGCGCGCGCCGTCTCCAGCACCGCGCTCCGCGCCGCCAGGATCTCCGCCCGGCTGTCCGCGAGCATCGCCTGCACGAGCTGGAACTCCGCGAGCGGCTGGCCGAACTGGCGCCGGCGCAGCGCGTAGGAGAGCGCCTCGTCGAGCAGCCGCTGCGCCTGGCCGACGCAGGTGACCGCCACATGCAGCCTGGCGTGGTTGATGCCGCGCATCGCGGTCTTGAAGCCCTCGCCCTCGCGCCCTCCGATCAGGTTCTCCGCCGGCACCCGCACGCCGTCGAGGAACACCTCGCAGGTCGCGCTGCCGTCCTGGCCCATCTTGCGGTCAGCCGGGCCACAGCGGAGGCCGGGGGTGCCGGCGGGCACGATGAAGGCGCTGATGCCGGCGGCGTCGCGGCTCGCCGGGTCGGTGCGCGCCATGACGATGAACACCTGCGCCTGGCGGGCATTGGTGATGTAGCGCTTCACCCCGTCCAGCACGTACTCCCCGCCCTCGCGCCGCGCCCGCGTGGCGAGGCCGCCGGCGTCGGAGCCGTGCTCGGGCTCGGTCAGGCAGAAGGCGGCGGTCGCCTCGCCGCTCGCCATGCGCGGCAGCCATGCGCGGCGCTGCGCCTCGGTGCCGTTGTAGAGGATGGGCTGGCTGCCGAGGCCGATGGTGGTGGAGAAGCGCGCGCGATAGACGGCGGAGGCGCGCGTCACCTCCAGCATCACGCGCACCTGCTGCTCCATCGTCAGACCCGCCCCGCCGTAGCGGGCGGGGATGGAGATGCCGAACAGCCCGGCCTCGCGCAGCGCCTGCGTCAGATCCTGGGGCAGCGTCTCCTCGCCCTCGAGGCGCGGCTCGGCCGGGATCAGCCGCTGGTCCACCAGGCGGCGGATGCCGTCGAGATAGGCGTCGAACTCGGCGGCGGTCGGCCCGCCCCTCCCGGCATCCGTCATGCGCTGGCGCCTCCTCCCGCGGGGAGGATCGGCAAGGCGGGCGCGGGGGTCAAGGCGGGAGGGCCGCCGGCCCTCCTTGCGCGCGGGGAACGCCCGGGCCTCCGCGCCGCGACCCTGCTACGCCGCCTCGCTCTCCGCGCGCCTGGCGTGGCGCTTGCGCTCGTGCGGGTCGAGGTGGCGCTTGCGCAGCCTGACGGCGGAGGGCGTCACCTCCACCAGCTCGTCGTCCTCGATGTAGGCGATCGCCTGCTCCAGGCTCATCCGCCGCGGCGGCGTCAGCAGCAGCGCGTCGTCCTTGCCGGCGGCGCGGATGTTGGTGAGCTTCTTCTCCCGGATCGGGTTCACCTCCAGGTCCTCGGCGCGGGAGTTCTCGCCGATGATCATCCCGACATACACCTTCTCGCCCGGGCCGACGAACAGCGCGCCGCGCTCCTGCAGGTAGAACAGCGCGTACTGCACCGCCTCCCCGTCGGCGTTGGCGATCAGGCTGCCGTTGCGCCGCCCCTCGATCGGCCCGGCCCAGGGGCCGTAGCCGTGGAACAGCCGGTTCATGATGCCGGTGCCGCGCGTGTCGGTCAGGAACTCGCCGTGGTAGCCGATCAGGCCGCGGGAGGGGATCAGGAAGACGAGCCTGGTCTTGCCGCCGCCCGAGGGGCGCATGTCCTGCATCTGCCCCTTCCTGAGCGACATCTTCTCGACCACGGCGCCGGCATGGGCCTCGTCCACGTCCACCAGCACCTCCTCGTAGGGCTCCTCCCGCGCCCCCGTCTCCGGGTTCTCGCGCGTCAGCACGCGGGGGCGGCCGATGGTCAGCTCGAAGCCTTCACGGCGCATGGTCTCGATCAGCACGCCGAGCTGCAGCTCGCCGCGGCCCGCCACCTCGAAGGCGTCGCTCTCCTCGCTGTCGCGCACGCGGATCGCGACGTTGCCCTCGGCTTCGCGGAACAGCCGGTCGCGGATCTGGCGGGAGGTCACCTTCTTCCCCTCGCGCCCGCCGAGCGGCCCGTCATTGATGCGGAAGGTCATGGCGAGCGTCGGCGGGTCCACCGGGATGGCGGGCAGCGGCGCCTCCACCTCCGGCGCCGCCACCGTGTCCGGAATGGTGCCCTTCTCCAGACCGGCGATGGCGATGATGTCGCCGGCCGCCGCCTCCTCCACCGGCACGCGCTCGAGGCCGCGGAAGGAGAGCAGCTTGGTCAGCCGCCCCGTCTCCACCACCGCCCCGTCGGCGCGCAGGATGCGCACCGGCATGTTCACCCGCGCCGTGCCCTGCTCGATCCGCCCGGTCAGGATGCGGCCGAGGAAATTGTCGTATTCCAGGATGCTCGCCGTCATCGCGAAGGGCCGCTCCGCGTCCTTCCCCGGCGGCGGGACATGGCGCAGGATCAGCTCGAACAGCGCGGAGAGGTCCCGGCGCGGCCCCTCCATGCCCTCGTCCGCCCAGCCCTGGCGGCCGGAGGCGAACAGGGTCGGGAAGTCGAGCTGGGCGTCGTCGGCGCCGAGCGCGGCGAAGAGGTCGAACACCTCGTCGTGCACCTCGTGCGGGCGCGCATCCTGGCGGTCCACCTTGTTGATGACGACGATGGGCCGGAGGCCGCGCGCCAGCGCCTTGCCGACCACGAATTTGGTCTGCGGCAGCGGCCCCTCGGCGGCGTCCACCAGCACGATGGCGCCGTCCACCATGGAGAGGATGCGCTCCACCTCGCCGCCGAAATCGGCATGGCCGGGCGTGTCCACGATGTTGATCTTGGTGCCCCGCCACTCCACCGCCGTGCATTTGGCGAGGATGGTGATGCCCCGCTCGCGCTCGAGGTCGTTGCGGTCGAGCGCGCGCTCGGCCACCTGCTGGTTGGCGCGGAAGGCGCCGGCCTGCCTCAGCAGGCTGTCCACCAGCGTGGTCTTGCCATGATCGACATGCGCGATGATCGCGACGTTGCGGAGGTCCATGCGAGGGCTTCCCGGGGCGGCGCGCGGCGCCGCGGGCCGCGCCCGTGGGGGCGACCGTCCGGCGGGCGGCGCATGTTGCGCCGCACCACATAGGGGGTCACCGGCGCAAAAGCGAGCCCGAAGGCCGCGCGCGGCGCGCGAAAAAGGGGCCGCGCCCTGCCGGCGCGGCCCCTCCCGATGGGCGTGCTACTGGCTGCCGCCGGCGGCGCCGCCCGGGCCGCCGCCCAGCGTGTCCGGCCCGCCGGCCCGGCCGCCGAGCGTCGGATCGCCCGGCCGCACCTGACCCCAGCGGCTCATCGGATCCTGTTCGGAGGCGCCGGCGAAGGGCTGGCCGGGCGGCGGGGCGCCGCGCGGCATGGCGATCTGCCCCTGGACGTTGGGGAACTGGCTGGTGCCGGGCATCACCTGGCTCGGCATTTCGCGGGTGCCGCCGCTCGGCCCATACTGGGTGAAGCCGCCCGGCGTGCCCCAGCCGCCCTGCGCCTGCCAGCCGGGCTGCTGCTGGCCCCACTGCTGCTGGCCCCAGCCACCGGGCGCGGCCTGCTGGCCCCAGGGCTGCTGCCCCCACTGCTGCTGCTGGCCCCAGCCGGGACCGGCCTGATGGCCCCAGCCCGGACCGGCCTGCTGGCCCCAGCCTGGCCCGCGCTCGGCCATGCGGCCCATCGCCTGGGCATCGGCGATCGCGATCTGGGTGGCACGGCGCGCCCGGTCGATGTCGCGGTTCCACAGCGCCCGCCGCGCCTCGGAGATCGCCTCGGCGGCGTCGCTGTCGCGCGGGTCCATGCCGCCCTGGCGCATGGTGAAGCGCCGGTTCAGCACGCTGGTCTCGGCGCGCTCCAGATATTCGTTCGCGAGGCCGAAATTGTTGCGTTCCAGAGCGCTCTGCGCCTGGCGCAGCATCTGCTGGATGTTCTCGGTGTCCTGCGCCTGGCGGGCGGCCTGGTACTGCTGGGCCACGGGCGGGATCAGGCCGCGGTCGCGCGGCTCGCCGCCCTCGAGCGGGGTGCCCGGCGGGGGCTGGAAGCCGTAGGTGTAGGTGTGCTGCGCCGAGGCCGGCGCCGCGAGGAGCAGGGCCGCGCCGAGGGCGGTGGAAAGCATCAGGGTCTTGCGCATTCTCGCACCTCCGTCCTGACGATGGGGGTTGCGGACCGCCTGCCCGAGGCGTCCGCCACGCTGCGGTTGCAACACAAGGCCATGGCCCGGGTTCCCCCCGCCGCCGGGACCAGAGAGGGCCGGGCGCGGCCGGCGCCGCGCCCGGCGCCTGAGGTCAGCGGCTGCCGCCGGCGCTGCCGCCCGGGCCGCCGCCCAGCGTGTCGGGGCCGCCCGCGGCGGCACCGGTCGGGTCGCCCGGGCGGATCTGGCCACCGGTGCTGAGCTGCGAGCTGGTGCCGCCGGCCTGCGGATGCGGCTGGCCGGGCGCGGGCGCCCCGCGCGGTCCGGCGGCCTGGCCCTGCACGTTCGGCTGCGCGCTGGTGCCGGGCATCACCTGATTGGGCATGGTGCTGGTGCCGGCCTGCCCGCCATAGGTCGAGGCGCCACCCGGAGTGCCGAGGCCGCCCTGCGGCTGGGACTGGGCGCCGGCTTGGCCAATGACCAGGCCGCCGGCCAGAAGCGCCGCGCCGAGCGCGGTGGTGAGAAGGCGAGAGGATCGCATCGTCGTCTCCGCTGTTGGTGGAGGAGGGACCAGTCCTGGCCCACCCGCCAACACGGGCCGCCCGCGGAAGTTCCGCGGGCGCAGCAGGCCGCCTTCCCCTACCCGGCGCCTTTCGGCCACAGCCACCACAGCAGTACAAGCGCCGCCAGCAGCCACAGCGCCACGATCGCCGCGGCGCCGGCGCGGCTCACCGGCCGCCGCTGCGCCGCCCGCGCCGTGGCGCGGTGCTCCTCCATCACCTCCCTGGGCACCAGGCGGATGGCCAGCAGCAGCGCCAGCGGCAGCAGCACCAGCTCGTCGAGATAGCCGAGAACGGGGATGAAGTCCGGAATGAGGTCGATCGGCGAGAGCGCGTAGGCCGCCACCGCCAGCGCGAAGGCCCTGGCGTACCAGGGGGTGCGGGGATCGCGCGCGGCCAGCCACAGGGCGTGCACCTCCCGCCGGAGCGCGCGCGCCCAGTCGCGCAGGCGGCGCAGCACGCGTCCCTCAGCCGAGCAGGCCGGAGACGCCCCCCGCGCCGGCGCCAACCAGCGCCTTCAGGTCGGCCTGCGGCCTTGCGCCGAAATGCGAGATCGCCTCCGAGGCCGCGAGCGTGCCCCAGCGGCCGCATTCGGGCAGGGGCAGGCCACGGCCGAGCGCGGCGAGGAAGCCGGCGGCGTAGGCGTCGCCGGCGCCGGTGGTGTCCACCACCTTCACCGGCCGCGCCGGCACCTCGTGCGCCTCCTCCTCGGTCAGCACGATGCTGCCGCGCTCGCTCCGCGTCAGCACCGCGAGCGCCACCTCGCCGCGCACCAGCCGGATCGCGGCGGCGATATTGTCGGTTTCGTAGAGGGAGAGGAGCTCGGCTTCGTTGGCGAACAGGATGTCCGCCTCCTCCCGCACGAAGCGACGGAAGGCCTGGCGGTGGCGCTGCACGCAGAACGGGTCGGAGAGGGTGAGCGCGACCCGCCGCCCCGCCCGGTGCGCGGCGCGGGAGGCGGCGTAGAATGCCGCCTGCGCCGCCGGCGGGTCGAACAGGTAGCCTTCGAGGTAGGTGATGGCGGCCGCCGCCACCACCGCCTCGTCCACGTCGGCGGCGGAGAAGTGCACGCAGGCGCCGAGATGGGTGTTCATGGTGCGCTGCCCGTCCGGCGTCACCAGGATCAGGCAGCGCGCGGTGGGGGCGGCGCCATCGGGCAGCGGCCGGGTCGGGTAGTCCACGCCGGAGGCGCGGATGTCGTGGGCGAAGACGCGCCCGAGCTGGTCGTCCGCCACCTTGCCGAGGAAGCCGACGCGCGCGCCGAGCGAGGCCGCCACCGCGCAGGTGTTGGCCGCCGAGCCGCCCGAGCTCTCCACCCCCGGCCCCATCTCGGCGTAGAGGCGCTCCGCCTCCTCCGCGCCGATCAGCCGCATGGCGCCCTTGGTGAGGTTGCGCGCCTCGAGGAAGGCGTCGTCGGCGCGGGCGAGCACGTCCACGATGGCGTTGCCGATGCCGAGGAGGTCGAGGGCAGGTGCGCTCATGCGGGGACCTTTGGCGGGGCCGGGCGTTGCCCCCGGCGCGCGGAGCGGGATTGCTCGCGTTCCGGCCGCACCCGATAGCCGCCGCCCCGTCCCCCCGCAACCGAGACCGCATGCCCGCCGCCTTCCTGCTCACCCTCCGCCAGCTCGGCGACCCCGCCTTCCTCGGCCCGCTGCTCAAGGGCTTCCTCGGCGCGCTGCTCGCCTTCCTCGGCCTCGCCGCCCTCGCCGCCTGGGGGGTGGGGGAGCTGGCCGGGGGCAGCGGCTGGCTCGCCGCGCTGGCCGCCGCCGCGGGCGGGGTGCTCGCGCTCGGCCTCGCGGTGTGGCTGTTCGTGCCGGTGATGCTGGCGATCGCCGGCCTGTTCACCGACGCGGTGGCGGCGGCCGTGGAGCGGCGCTTCTACCCCGGCCTGCCGCCCGCCCGCGGCGCCGGCCTGGCCGCGCAGGCGCGGTTCAACCTCGGCCTCGCGCTGCGCATGGGGCTGCTGACGCTGCTCGTGCTGCCCGTCGGCCTGTTCCTGCCGCCGCTCGGCGCCGTGCTGTTCTGGGCGGTCTCGGCGGTGGCGCTCGGGCATGGGCTGTTCGAGGGGGTGGCGCAGCGGCGCATGGGCGTGGCCGAGGCACGGGCGCTGCGCCGCCGGCGCCAGGGCGCGGTGCTCGCCGCCGGCGGCGTGCTGGCGGCGCTCGCCCTGGTGCCCGGGCTCAACCTGCTGGTGCCGGTGCTCGGCACGGCGGCGATGACGCACCTACTGCACCGCGGCCCCGGCGGCGCCCCGGCGGCGCGCTGACGGAATATCCTCCGTTTTCCGCCTCCCGCCCCGCATCACCGGATTGTGCGGGCACGGCCGCGCGTGCTAGCCGGAGCAGTGGGCGGTCCGCCGGGGAGAGGCAGCGCGCCGCTCGCATGCCGCATCGCTGTCGGTCAGGGGGAACAGCATGGCCATCTTCGGACGCAAGCGAGAGGACGGGCCGGGCGCGCCCGCCGCCGACACCACCCTGGCGCCCGCGCAGGACACCGACTTTGGCGTCCCGCCCTTCCGCCCCGCACCGAAGGAAGCACCCGCCTTGAACACCCTCGCACCCAAGCCCACCGCCGCGCCCGCCACCCCGACGCTGGGCTCGCGCCCGGCCGCGCCCGCCCCGGTCGGCGTGCCCGCCCGGCCGCCCAAGGCCGACCCGGCGGACCGCCGCACCCTGGTGGTGGGGCGGGGCATCAGCCTGCAGGGCACCGTCGCCGACGCGGAGCGGCTGGTGGTCGAGGGCACGGTGCAGTCCGAGATGATCCACGCCGCCGAGCTCTTCGTCGCCCAGTCCGGCGTGTTCCGCGGCGAGGTGCAGGTCGAGGACGCCGAGATCGCCGGCCTGTTCGACGGCACGCTGACGGTGCGCGGCAGCCTGACCATCCGCGCCACCGGCAAGGTCAATGGCACGGCGCGTTACCGCCGCCTGTCGGTGGAGGAGGGCGGCCAGGTCTCCGGCCGGATGGAGATGCTCGGCGAGTCCCAGGCCGCGCCCCCCGCCGTGCCCGCCTGGTCGCCGACGAGCGAGCCGGTCGCACCCGCCGAATCCTGATCCGCCGCCCGCCGCCGGCCGGTGGCGCGCCGCCGCCCGGCCGACGGCCCCCGCCCCCGCGCGCCGGGATCCGCCCGGCGCCGCCGGATGCGCGCGCCATGGCGCCCCTTCGCCTGCTGCCGCTGCTCGTCCTTGCCGGCTGCGCCGCGCCGGAGGCGCGGGACGCGGCCTCGCTGCGCGCGGCGATGGCGAACAGCCAGGCGAGCCTCGCCGCGGTCTCTCCCTTCCCGCTCCTTCCCACCGCCGCCCCCCTCGCCGTCGCCGCGGCCGCACCGGAGCGCGCGCCCGCGGGCGCAGGCACGCCACCGGCGGAGGGCGCGCCGCGCGCCGCCGCCGCGCTGCTCGGCCTCGGGCCGCAGGCGCTGCGCCGCCATCTCGGCGAGCCGTCGCTGCGCCGGGCGGAGGGGGGGGCGGAGATCTGGCTCTACACCGCGGAGGGATGCGCCCTCGACCTGGTGCTCTACCCGGCCGGCGGCGGCCTGCGCGTCGCCCATGCCGCGGCGCGGGCGAGCGGCGTCGCCCTGCGCACCGAGGCGGAGTGCCTGCGCGAGATCGCCGGCACCGCGCCGCGCCCGCCCCCCGCCCTGATCGGCGCGGCGGCCGGGGCGGGGACGGGCTGAGCGCGCCGCCTCCGTGGCCCCCTATCTCGACGCCTTCGTGCCGGCCTTCGGCCTGCTCGCCCTCGGCGCCCTGCTGCGCCGCCGCCTGCTGCGCGAGGAGGCGCTGTGGGCCGGCATCGAGCGGCTGGTGTTCTGGGTGCTGATGCCGGCGCTGCTCGCCTCGGCGATCGCCTCGGTGGACCTCGCCGCCCTGCCGCTCGGGCGCATGGCGGTGGCGATCTGGCTGGCGCTGCTCGGCGGCACGGCGGCGAGCCTGCTGCTCGCGCGCGCCTTCGCCCTCTCCCACGCCTCCATGACCTCGGTGCTGCAGGGCGGCATCCGCTTCAACAACCTGATGGGCTTCGCCGTGGTGGGCGGCATCTACGGCGCCCCCGGCACCGCGCTCGGGGCGGTGGCGACGGGGCTGATCGTGCCGATGGTGCAGGCGGTGACGGTGCTCGCCTTCGCGCTCGGCCGGGACGGGGCCGGGCGGGTCTCGCCGCTGCGGGTGCTGGGGCAGGTGCTGGCGAACCCGCTGATCCTCGGCTGCCTCGCCGGCTTCGCGGCGGCGGCGCTGGGCGGGCTGCCGCCCGGGGTGCAGCCGCTGCTGCGCGCGCTCGGCCAGGCGGCGATCGCGCTCGGCCTGCTCTGCGTCGGCGCGGCGCTCACCTGGGGGGCGCTGCGCGGGCGGCCGGGCCTGCAGGCGGCGACCTGCCTCGTGAAGCTCGTGGTGGTGCCGGCGATGACCCTCGCCCTCGGCCGCGCCCTCGGCCTCGACCCGCTGCCGCTCGCCGTGGCGCTGGTGTTCATGGCGCTGCCGACGGCGACCACCAGCTACGTGATGACCCGCGCCATGGGCGGGGACGCGCCGCTGATGGCGGCGCTGATCACCACCGAGCACCTGCTGGCGATGCTCACCCTGCCGCTGTGGATCGCGCTGCTCGGCGCCGGCGGATAGGGCAGACCGCGGAGGGCCGAAGCCTTCGCCGCTCCCCGCCCGCGCCGGCGGCTGCAGCGCGATCCGTCTTGACGGATCGCGCGTCCGCCCGAGGAAGGGCGGCCGGTTCACCGCTCCGGCGCTCCCGCCTGCGCGGATCGGGCGCTACACCCAGCCGCGGATCTTCCCGACGAGCAGGATCACCGCCTCGGCGGCGGCAATGACGGCGGGGGCGGTCTTGCCGATCTCCTCCGCCCAGCCGCGCAGCGTCTTCGCGGCGACGGCGAAGAAGCCCTGCTGCCCCTCGGGCTTCGCCGCCTCCACCACCTTCCTGGCGCTCTCCGCCGCCTCCTTGGCCAGCGGCTGCTGCGCCTCCGGCAGCGTCTCGAGCAGCGCCGCGAGCTCGGCCAGCGCCTTCTCCAGCGCCTGCCGCTGCTCCGGCGCGGCCGGCAGCCCGGCGGCGATGGTCACCGCCTGCTGGAAGGTGTTTCTGACGAAGACCGGGCCGTGGAAGGTGCCGGAGAAGGTGTAGCTCTCGCCGGGGCCGGCGGGCGGGGGTTCGGGCATCGGGGCTCCTCTCTGTGGTCGGCGCCCGGAACGGCCGGGCGCGCGGGCTTGCGCCTCAGGCGCGGGGCAGGGCGTCCAGGTTGCCGCGTACCGTCCGCGTCCTCGGGTGCTCCGGCCCCAGCGCGCGGACGAAGATCGCCAGCGCCCGCTCGAACTGCGCGCGCGCCCCGGCGAGGTCGCCAAGGTCCTGCAGCACGAGGGCGAGGTTGTTGCGCCGGACCGCGACGTTCGGGTGCTCCTCGCCGAGGGTGGCGCAATCGATCGCCAGCGCCTGCTCGAAGCATGCGCGCGCCCCGGCGAGGTCGCCTTGCATGCGCAGCCCCTCGGCAAGGTTGTTGAGGCCCACGGCGACATTCGGGTGCTCCTCGCCGAGGGCGGCGCGGAAGATCGCCAGCGCCTGCTCGGCGCGCGCCTGCGACTCGGCGAGGTCGCCCTGCGCCCGCAGCACGGCGGCGAGGTTGCTGAGCCGGATGGCGATGGTCGGATGCTGCTCGCCGAAGGCGGCGCGGTCGATCGCCAGCGCCCGCTCGAAGCGCGCCCGCGCCCCGGCGAGGTCGCCCTGCTCGCGCAGCACCAGGGCAAGGTTGTTGAGTCGGATCGCGAGTCTCGGATGCTGCTCGCCGAAGGCGGCGCGGTCGATCGCCAGCGCCCGCTCGAACTGCGCGCGCGCCCCGGCGAGGTCGCCAAGGTCCTGCAGCACGAGGGCGAGGTTGTTGCGCCGGACCGCGACGTTCGGGTGCTGCTCGCCGAGGGCGGCGCAATCGATCGCCAGCGCCCGCTCGAAGCGCGCGCGCGCCCCGGCGAGGTCGCCGCGCAGGCGCTCATGGGAGCCCAGATTGTTCAGCAGCGGCGCGAGCCAGCCCGGTGCCGCCCCGGCCTCGAACCCGGCCAGGAGATGCACGGCGTGCGGCGCGAGGGGAAGCGCCCTCGCCGGCAGGCCGGTCTCGTTGGCCGCGAACAGCGCCTCGCCCAACGCCCTCCCGCACGCCGCCCGCGCCGCCTCCGCCTCCTCCGCCCGCGCCAGGACGAAGGCCGCCACCAGCCGGTGCAGCACCGGCTCGCCCGCCGCCTCCTCCGTCACCAGCCCGAGCGCCGCGAGCCGCGCCAGCGCCTGCCCGACCGGCGCCGCCTCGTCGCCCGCCAGCGCCCGCACCGCCCGCGCCAGCACCGCGCGCGGGATTGGCACCCGCGGCGCCATCCAGGCGGCGCAGGCCAGCACCCGCCGCGCCAGCGCGTCCACCGGCGCCGCCGGGTCCAGGCGGTTCCAGCTCAGCGCGAAGCTGCGCGCCACGTGCCGGTCATGCCCGGTGGGCGAGATGTCCGCCACGCCGGAGGCGCCGGGCACCCCGGCGAGGGAGGGCTCCTCCAGCCCCCGCGCGCGGAGCGCCGCCAGGTAGCGCGCCGGCTCGCCCGTCTCGTCCCGCCGGTTCTCGCGCAGGAAGGCACCGGCCAGGTGCAGCGCCAGCGGCAGGTCGCCCAGCGCCTCCGCGACCGCATCGAGCGCCGCCTGACCCGGCATCAGGTCGGGGCGGAACCGGCCGAGCAGCGCCACGCTCTCCGCCCGCGGCAGCGTCTCCACCGGCACCGGAAGCAGCCCGTGCGCCGCCGACCATTCGCCGCGCCGGCTCGTCACCAGCACGCGGCAGCCGCCCTGCTTCGGCCGCAGCGCGTGCAGCAGCGCATCCTCCTCCAGATTGTCGAACACCAGCAGGCGCGGCAGCGGGCTGCGCCACAGCCGCAGCACCAGCGCGCACTGCTCCTCCAGCGTCAGCGCGGCGAAGCCCTCCGGCGCCTCCAGCGCCGCCTCGGCGCCGAGGCGGGCCACCTGCGCGTCGATCGAGGCCGGCTCGGCGCAGTCCAGCCAGAACACCCCGCCGGCGAACCAGGGGCCGAAGCGGTGCGCCGCCTCCGCCGCGATCTGGCTCTTCCCCACCCCGCCGATGCCGGAGAGCCCGACGGGCGGGCAGAGCGCCGCCGCCTCCTTCTGCCGCAGCGCCGCCGCCACCGCGCGCAGCTCCGCCTCGCGCCCGACGAAGAGCGGGTTCGGCGCGTGCGGCACCCAGGAGCCCGCGGGCAGCGCCCCCGGCCCCGGCACGCGGTCGGTCGGCATCGCCGCCAGCAGGGCGAGCGCGGCGCGCAGCCGATCCTCCGCCACTGC
This sequence comes from Crenalkalicoccus roseus, assembly GCF_004761865.1. Lineage (GTDB taxonomy): Bacteria > Pseudomonadota > Alphaproteobacteria > Acetobacterales > Acetobacteraceae > Crenalkalicoccus > Crenalkalicoccus roseus. The sequence goes on from NZ_SJDM01000001.1 coordinate 276,473, forward strand.
CCAGGGGGGCGGCGGCCCCGCGAAGCTGCACTTCACGAAGACCGAGCCGAAATACTGGCCGCCGAGGTCGTAGCGCTCGTCCATCCGCGCCTCCCCCCGCCTTGCGGCATCCTCGCGCGGCGCGCGGCGCCGCGGCAAGCGTGGCGTGACCGTCGGTTTTTCTTGCGCGCGGCTAATGTTCGGTGTTTGTGCGCGCCGCACCGCCGCACAGGGAGCCCCGCCGATGCGCCGCTTCACCCCCGCCGGCCCTGGACCCCGCTCTCCGCGCCGAGTGGCAGGCGCTCCGCCCCTTCCGCCGCCACGAGCGCCGCCCGGGCCGCCCCCTCGGCACCGATCCGCGCCCCCGCCTCGACGCCAGGCTGCGCGCCGCCACCACCGGCCCGCCCTGGCGCGCCCGGCCCGAACACTACGGCCGCAGCACCACCATCGCCCGCCACTTCCGCCGCCTCGGCCGCCGCAGGCAGCAGGCGCGTCCGGTCAAGGAAGTTCGCCCCGCCGTGACGCCCGACATCCCCGGTGACGCGGCCCGCGCAGCCCCTATGATGCAGCCCGATTCCACCGGGGCGGGCGGCACGATGCTGGGACGACGCGGGCTGATCGGAGGCATGGCGGCGGCGGGGCTTGCCGCGGGCACGGCGCGCGCGCAGGCGCGCTTCCCGGAGCGGCCGCTGCGCTGGGTGGTGGGCTACCCGCCGGGTGGCGCCTCCGACCTCTTCGCGCGCCTCATCGCCGCGCAGATGGCGGTGAGCCTCGGCCAGCCGGTGGTGGTGGAGAACCGCCCGGGCGGCGGCGCGGTGGTGGCGAGCGAGACGGTGGCCCGCGCCGCGCCCGACGGCCACACCCTGCTCACCGTGGACAACGGCATCCTGGTCTACAACCCCGCCCTCTACGCCCGGCTACCCTACGATCCGGACCGCGACTTCCAGGGGGTGGGCTTCATCGGCCGCTTCCCGCTGTTCATCGTGGTGCGGCCGGACAACCCGGCACGGGACTTCGCCGACCTGGTCGCGCGCTCGAAGGTGCAGGCGCCGAATTACGGCTCGCCCGCCGTCGCCTCGCCGCACCACCTGGCGATGGAGATGGTCAAGCGCCGCACCGGCCTCGTCGCCACCCACGTGCCCTATCGCGGCGGGCCGGCGGCGATGCACGACCTGCTCGGCGGCGCGCTGGAGGTGGTGTGCATCGACACCTCCACCGGCCTGCCCTTCATCCGCGACGGCAAGGTGCGGGCGCTTTGCGTGCTGGGCGAGCGGCGCAGCCCCCGCGCGCCGGAGGTGCCGACGCTGCGCGAACTCGGCCACCCCGAGGCGGTGGCCTATGGCTGGCAGGGGGTGAGCGTGCCGGCCGGCACGCCCGCGCCGGTGCTGGCGCGGCTGCACGAGGCGCTGCTCGCCGGCGTGGCCGCGGAGGAGGTGCAGGCGCGCTTCCGCGACCTCGGCATCGAGGACGCGCCGCTCGACCCGGAGGCGTTCCAGGAGTTCGTGCGCCGGGAAAGCGCCCTCTGGCGGCCGCTGATCCGCGAGCTCGGCATCCGGCTCGACAGTTGAGCCGGCGCGTCGCCAGCCCCGGCGCGGCGGGGCTTCCCACCTGGCTGCGGCGGCTGCTGCCGCGCCCGCGCGCGGCGCGGGAGGACCGGGCGCCGCCGCGCGACTCGCGCGAGGATGCGCTGCTGCGCTGGAACGTGAAGGTGCTGGCGAGCGAGATCGCGCGCCGACGCTACGCCGAGGGGCTGGCCGGCCCCGAGGCGGCGCTGCCCGCCGCGCCGCTCCGCATCGGCCTGACCAGCCGCGTCTGCCGCCAGGCCGACATCGAGCATGACTGGCTGCGCCACTGGTGCGGGCGGCTGCGCATGGTGCCGTCCTACCACCGCAAGGTGTGGGAGGACTGCTTCGTGCTGCAGGCGCTGTGGGAGGCGGGGATGCTCGCCCCCGGCAGGCGCGCCCTCGGCTTCGCAGTGGGGCGGGAATGGCTGCCCGCCTTCTTCGCCGGCCTCGGCATCGAGGTGCTGGCGACCGACCTCGACCCGGCCGATGCCAGGGCGCGGGAGTGGATCGAGACTGGCCAGCACGCCCCGGCCAGCGACAAGCTGTTCCAGCCGCACCTGGTGGGGGAGGAGGCGTTCGCCCGCCTCGTGCGCCACCGCGCGGTGGACATGAACGCGATCCCGGAGGATCTGAAGCGGGGCCGCTTCGACTTCCTGTGGTCGGTCTGCTCGCTCGAGCATCTGGGCTCGCTGGAGCGCGGCGAGGATTTCGTGGTCGAGGCGATGCGCTGCCTCCGGCCCGGCGGGGTCGCGGTGCACACGACGGAGTTCAACCTCGACGCGGAGGGCGGCACGATCGAGCGCGGCCCGACCGTGCTCTACCAGCGCCGCCACCTCGACCGGCTGGCGGCGCGGCTGGCCGCGACGGGGCACCGGATGCTGCGCCTCGATTCGCATCCCGGCACGGGGGTGCTGGACCGCCTCGTGGACCTGCCCCCCTTCCCGCACGAGGCCGCCTCTCCCTTCGGAGTGGTGGAGGCGCCGCATCTCCGCCTGGCGCTGGACGGCTATCCGGTCACCTCGGTGGGGATTGTGGTGCGGGCGCGGCGTCCGGCGCCTTAACCGCGCCATAACGAAGCGGTTGGATACCTGCCGAGGCGCCCGGCGGGGAACCTCCGTGCCGGGGCCGCGTCGTTACGCCGAACGCCGAGATCGCCGGATGCGCATGATGCTGGCCGCCCTGCTCGACCGTCTCCGCCACTGGCTCCGCTACCGCCCCGAGCGCCGCTACATGCGCGGCCGGGGGTGAGCGGGGCCGCTCCGGAACGGTCCGCCGGCGCAGCGCGGCGCCCGTGGCCGCGTCAGCCCGCCGCCTCCCGGATCCAGCTCTCCCCCTCGGGCGGCAGGCCATGCGCGGCCAAGTCGTTGCCGACAGGCGTGACCAGCAGCAGCCGGAGCGACAGCCTGGCGTGGCGCATGGCACGGCGCAGATGGTCGAGCAGATAGCCGGGCGAAACCCCGGTCGCCACCAGGGTCGCCCCCTCGGTCAGGCGCCAGTGCTCGGGCGCGATCTCGAACACGGCGTGGAAGAACACCTGCTCGGCCTCCGGCGAGGGAGGGTCCAGTTCGTGCAGGACGAGGCAGAGGGGCATGTCGGGACCCGGCGCGGCTGGGCTCAGGCGGGCGGAGAGCCCAGCCATTGATGGACCGGCCAAGCGTAGGTTGCAACATAAATAAGTTATACAACCGGAAATCTGCCCTCCCCCTTCTCGGGGCAGGCGGGCACCGCGCCGGCCCACGGCACATGCTCCGGCCCGCTGGTGGCGCCGGCGGCACCGCGCGAAGACCGGCGCCGGGGCCGCGCCTGCCCGGATGCGCCGGGCCTCCGGCCGCTGGCATGAAGGTGACCTCATCCGCCGGATGAGGCCACCTGAACGGGACCCGCGCGCCCTACCGCGCGATGGCGGCGTGGGCAGCGAGGCAGGCCATGTCGAGGAGCTGGTTCACCCCGGCATCGGTCGGCACGATCTGCACCGGCGCCCCCATGCCCATCAGCAGCGGCCCGATGGTGGTGGCGCTGGTCAGCCTCGGCGTCGCCCGCGTCAGGATGTGCGCCGCGTGCAGCCCCGGCATGACCAGCACGTTGGCCGGGCCGGTCAGGCGGCAGAAGGGGTAGAGCCGCGCCCGGAGCTGCGGGTCGAGCGCCACGTCCGCCGCCATCTCGCCGTCGTACTCGAAATCCACCTTGCGCTGGTCGAGCAGCTTCACCGCCTCGCGGAGCGAGCCCGGGATCACCCCCTTGGGGTCCCCGAAGCTCGAGAAGGAGAGGAAGGCGACCCGCGGCTCGTGCCCGAGGCGCCGCGCAGCGGCGGCGGATTGCACCGCGATCTCGGCCAGCGTCGCCGCATCCGGCCGCTCGTGGATCGCGGTGTCGGCGACCAGCACGGTGCCGGAGACACGGGCGAGCAGCAGTGTCAGGCCGAACAGGATCTCCCCCGGCGCCGGGTCGATCGCCATGCGCACGCCCTCGAGCGCCACCGAGTAGCTGCGCGTCGCGCCGGTGACCATGGCGTCGGCGTCGCCGAGGGCGACCATGCAGGCGGCGAAGACGTTGCGGTCCTGGTTGACCAGGCGCTGGCAGTCGCGGAACAGGAAGCCCTCGCGCTGACGCTTGGCGTAGAGGAAGTCCGCGTAGCGGCGGTTGCTCTCCGAGATGCGGGCGTTGCGGATCTCGATCCCCTCCGGCAGCGGCAGGCCGAGCCCGGCCACGGTGGCGTGGATCCGCTCCTCGCGCCCGACCAGCACCGGGGTGCCGTAGCCGCTGTTGCGGAAGGCGATGGCGGCGCGGATCACCACCTCCTCCTCGCCCTCGGCGAACACCACCTTCTTCGGGTTGGCCCGCACCCGCTCGGTGATCAGCTCGAGCGCGTTGGCGGTGGGGTCGAGCCGGCCCGCCAGGCTGCGCGCGTAGCGGCCGAGATCCATGATCGGCTTGCGGGCGACGCCGCTGTCCATCGCCGCCTTGGCCACCGCGACCGGCACGCGCGAGATCAGCCGCGGGTCGAAGGCGTTGGGGATGATGTAGTCCGGCCCGTAGCGCAGGGACTTGCCGGCGCCCGCCGTGTTCACCTCCTCCGGCACATCCTCCCGCGCGAGCAGCGCCAGGGAGCGCGCGGCGGCGATCTTCATCGCGTCGTTGATCGTGCTCGCGCGCACGTCCAGCGCGCCGCGGAAGATGAAGGGGAAGCCGAGGACGTTGTTCACCTGGTTCGGGTAGTCGGAGCGGCCCGTGGCCACGATGCAGTCGGGCCGCGCCGCCTTCGCCTCCTCCGGCGTGATCTCGGGGTCGGGGTTGGCCATGGCGAAGATGATCGGCTTGTCCGCCATGGCGCGCACCATCTCCCGCGTCACCGCGCCCTTGACCGAGAGGCCGAAGAACACGTCCGCCCCCTCCAGCGCCTGCGCCAGGGTCCGCGCCCTGGTCTCGACCGCGTGGGCGGATTTCCACTGGTTCATGCCCTCGGTGCGGCCCCGCCAGATCACCCCCTTGGTGTCGCACATGACGATGTTCTCGGGCCGCATCCCCATCGCCTTCAGCAGCTCGGCGCAGGCGATGGAGGCGGCGCCGGCGCCGTTGATGACGAGCCTGGTCTCGGCGAGGTCGCGCCCGGTCAGGTGCGCGGCGTTGATCAGCCCGGCGGCGGCGACGATCGCGGTGCCGTGCTGGTCGTCGTGGAACACCGGGATGTCCATCAGCTCGCGCAGCCGCTGCTCGATGACGAAGCACTCGGGCGCCTTGATGTCCTCGAGGTTGATGCCGCCGAAGGAGGGAGCGAGGAAGCGCACCGCGTTGACGAACTCGTCCACGTCCTCGGTGGCGACGCAGAGGTCCATCCCGTCCACGTCGGCGAAGCGCTTGAACAGCGCGACCTTGCCCTCCATCACCGGCTTCGACGCCAGCGCGCCCAGGTTGCCGAGGCCGAGCACGGCCGTCCCGTTCGATACCACGGCGACAAAATTGCCGCGGCTCGTGTAGTCGTAGGCGAGGCTCGGGTCGCGCGCGATGTGCAGGCACGGCTCGGCCACGCCCGGGGAGTAGGCGAGGCTGAGGTCGCGGGCGGTGATCAGCGGCTTGGTCAGCCGGATCTCCAGCTTGCCCGGGCGTCCCTCGGCGTGCAGCGCCAGCGCCTCCTCCGGCGTCACGCGCGCCGTCCGCCCATCCGCCAGCCCGCCGGGGTGCAGCTCGCCCTTCCGCGCGTCGTCCATGGTCAGCTCCGCCTCTCGAAGCGGGGCGGCGATCGCGCCGCCTCCCGTTTTTGGGGCGCCATCCTCGCAGGCCGCGGGCGGTTCGCAAAGTCCGACGCGTTGCCCCCGCGGCGGCGGTCCCGGTCCGCCGCGGGCGGGGCCGCGCTCCCGGCTGTTCAGCCCTGCGCCATGTGCTCTAGAGGAAGGCCCCGATGCAGAGCCCCCCGCCCGCCTCCCGCCCGGCGACGGACCGCCTTCCCTCCGCCGAGGGAGCCTCCCCCGCCATGGCGCAGTGGTTCGCCGCCAAGGCCGAGCACCCGGACGCGCTGCTGTTCTTCCGCATGGGCGACTTCTTCGAGCTGTTCTTCGCCGACGCCGAGGCCGCCGCCGAGGCGCTCGACATCGCCCTCACCCATCGCGGCGAACACCAGGGCGTGCCGATCCCGATGTGCGGCGTGCCCGCGCATAGCCACGAGGGCTACCTCGCCCGCCTGATCCGCCGCGGCTTCCGGGTGGCGATCTGCGAGCAGATGGAGACGCCCGAGGAGGCGAAGCGCCGCCGCGCCCCCACCATCCGGCGCGAGGTGGTGCGCCTCGTCACCCCCGGCACGGTGACCGAGGAGGCGCTGCTCGAGGCGGCGCGGCCGGCCTGGCTGCTCGCCCTCGCCCCGGGGGAAGGCGGCATGGTCGGCGCCGCTTGGCTCGACATCTCGACCGGCGCCTTCGAGACCGAGGCGCTGCCCCGCGCCGAGCTCGCCGCCCTGCTCGCCCGGCTGGAACCGGCCGAGGTGCTGGCCCCCGGCCCGCTCGCCGCCGACCCGGCGCTCGCCGCCGGCCCGCCGGTGAGCGAGGCGCCGGCGCCGCGGGACGGGGCGCGGCGCCTCGCCGAGACCTTCGGCCTCGCCACGCTGGAGGGGTTCGGGGAGTTCGCGCCGGCCGAGCTCGCCGCCGCCGCCATGGCGGTGGACTACGTCCGCGCCACCCAGCGCGGCGCCCTGCCCCGCCTGTCCCATCCCCGCCCGCGTGGCGGGCAGGGCGTGCTGGCGATGGACGCCCCCACCCGCCGCAGCCTGGAGATCCTGCGCCCCGCGCGCGAAGGCGCGCCCGAGGGCCCGCGCGGCGGGCCGCGCGACTGCCTGCTCGGCGCCGTGGACCGCACGCTGACCGCCGCCGGGGCGCGGGAGCTCGCCGCCCGCCTCGCCTGCCCGCTGGCCGAGGCGGCCCCGATCGCCGCGCGGCACGACGCGGTGGGCGCGCTGCTGGCCGATGCGGCGCTGCGCGGGGCGGTGCGGGCGGCGCTGCGGGGCGCGCCGGACATGGCCCGCGCCCTCGCCCGGCTCTCGCTCGACCGCTTCGCGCCGCGCGACCTGGCCGCGATCCGCGACGGGCTCGCCCGCGCCGCCCGCATCGCCGCCTCGCTGGAGGCGCCGGCAGGGATCGCCGGGCTGCCGGCGCTGCTCGCCGCCGCCGCGCGGGCGCTCCGCCCCTCCCCCGACCCGGCGCCGGAGCTCGCCCGCGCGCTGGCGGAGACGCTGCCCGCCAGGATCGAGGACGGCGGCATCGTCGCCCCCGGCTATGACGGGCAGCTCGACGCGCTGCGCGGGCTGCGCGACGACGCGCGCGGCGCCATCGCGGCGCTGCAGCGCGACCTCGCCGAGGCCTGGGGGGTGGCGGCGCTGAAGATCCGCCACCACCAGCAGCTCGGCTACCTGGCGGAGCTGCCCGCCGCCGCCGGGGAGCGGCTGCTGCGCGCGCCGCCGCCGGCCGCGACCGGCGAACTCGCCCCGATCCACCGCCAGAGCATGGCGAACGCGCAGCGCTTCACCTGCGCCGCCCTCGCCGGACTCGACCGGCGCCTCGCCGAGGCGGCGGAGGAGGCGGCGCGGCGCGAGCGGCGGATCGTGCGCCACCTGCGCGAGCTGGTGCTCGCCGCCGCGCCGGGCATCGCCGCCGCCGCCGCCGCCATGGCCGAACTCGACGTGCATGCCGCCGCCGCCGAGCTCGCCGCCGAGGGGGGCTGGTGCCGGCCGGAGATGGTGGAGCGGCCGGAGTTCCGCATCACCGCCGGCCGCCACCCGGTGGTGGCGGCGGCGCTGCGCCGCGGCCGGGGCGGCGCCTTCGTGCCGAACGACTGCGACCTCTCCCCGGGGCGGCGGCTCTGCCTGCTTACCGGGCCGAACATGGCGGGGAAGTCCACCTTCCTGCGCCAGAACGCGCTGATGGCGGTGCTCGCCCAGGCGGGGCTGTTCGTGCCGGCGGAGGCGGCGCGCATCGGTCTCGTGGACCGGCTGTTCTCCCGCGTCGGCGCGGCCGATGACATCGCCGGCGGGCGATCCACATTCATGGTGGAGATGGCCGAGACGGCGGCGATCCTGAACCAGGCGGGCCCGCGCAGCCTGGTGGTGCTGGACGAGGTCGGCCGCGGCACCGCCACCTGGGACGGCCTGGCGATCGCCTGGGCGGTGCTGGAGGCGCTGCACGACCGCATCCGCTGCCGCACGATCTTCGCGACCCATTTCCACGAGCTGACGGCGCTGGCGGGCCGGCTGCCGGAACTGGCGCCCGCCCACATGCGGGTGCGGGAGTGGAAGGGAGAGGTGGTGTTCCTGCACAGCGTCGCGCCCGGCGCGGCGGAACGGAGCTGGGGGCTTCACGTGGCGAGGCTTGCCGGCGTGCCGCGCGCGGTGCTGGCGCGCGCGGGCCAGGTGCTGGCGGCGCTGGAGGCGCGCGCGCGGGGGCTCGAGCCGCTGTCGGACGAGTTGCCGCTCTTCGCCCGGAGGGTGCGCGGGGACGGGGAGGATGACGCTCCGGTGGCGCGCGCCGCCGGCGGCGCGCGCGGCGCGGGGCCGGAGCATCCCGCTCTCGCCGCGCTCGCCGCGCTCGACCCCGATACGCTCGCGCCACGGGAGGCGCTGGAGGCGCTCTACCGGCTGCGCGGCCTGCTGGAGGGTGCTGTTGCCGACGCGCCAACCGGTCTAGTGTCGGGGAGATGACCGCCGTGGCCGCCTCTTCGACCAGACCTCCGGAAGGGCGCCACCCGGCGCTCGCCGAGCCGCCCATCGTCGTGCCGGACCTCGTCGCCGCCCTGACGGAGGGGCCGATGCCGCGCGAGCAGGCGCTCGACCTGCTGCGCGGCCAGCTCGGCCGCATCCAGGCGCGGGTGCAGGACGCCTTCGAGGCGCACCAGCTCTCCGGCCTCGCCGCGGCGCGCTGGCTGGCGGCGCTGATGGACGGCGTGGTGCAGGCGCTGCACGCCTACGCGCTCGCCATGGTGCCCCCGCGCGGGGCGGAGCCGCCCTTCGCCCTGGTCGCCACCGGCGGCTACGGCCGCGGCGTGCTGGCGCCGCATTCGGACATCGACCTCCTGTTCCTGACCCGCGGGGAGGCTGGGCCGCGCGCGCAGCGGCTGGTGGAGTTCCTGCTCTACCTGCTGTGGGATCTCGGCCTGAAGGTCGGCCACGCCACGCGCAGCGTGCCCGCCTGCCTGGAGGCGGCGGGGCGCGACACCACCATCCTGACCGCGCTGGTGGATGCCCGGCTGCTCGCCGGCGACCGCGCCCTGTTCGACGAGTTCCAGGAGGCCTTCGCGGCGATGCGGCGGCAGCAGGGGCTCAGCCCCTTCCTCGCCGCCAAGCGGGCCGAGCGCGCGGCACGCCATGCCCGCTACGGCGACAGCCCCTACCTCGTCGAGCCGAACATCAAGGAGGGGCGGGGCGGGCTGCGCGACCTGCAGACCCTCTACTGGCTCGCCCGCTACGCCTTCGGCACCGAGCGGATGCCCGACCTGGTCGGCCCCGACAGCCCGGGCGGCGGGCTGCTCACCGAGCACGAGGCGCGCGCCATCCGCCGCGCCTGGAACTTCCTCTGGACCGTCCGCTTCCACCTCCACTACGTCGCCGGCCGCGCCGAGGAGCGCCTGACTTTCGACTTCCAGCCGGTGGTCGGCGCCCGCATGGGCTACACGCCGCACGGCCGCCAGGACGGCGTCGAGCGCTTCATGAAGCACCTGTTCCTGACGGTGCGCGACGTGCTGCGGCTGACGCGCGTGCTCGAGCCCGCGATCGAGCGCGCCGCCCTCGGCCCGCCGGCGCGGCGGCGCGAGGGCGACGCGGCGCTCGCCGGCCAGGGCCTCGCCTTCGCCGACGGCAAGCTGGTGGCCGCGCCCCCCAACCGGGACTTCTCGCGCGAGCCGGTGCTGATGCTGCGCATCCTGAAGGCGGCGCGCGACCGCAAGCTCGAGATCCACCCGCTGGCGATCCGCGCCATGATCCGCCACGCCGGCCACGCGGCGCGGCTGCGTGGGGAGGAGGAGGCGAACCGCATCTTCCTCGACCTGCTGAGCGGCCGCGACGCCGCCCTCTGGCTGCGGCTGATGAACGAGACCGGGTTCCTCTCCCGCTTCCTGCCGGAATGGGCGCGCATCGTCGGGCTGATGCAGTTCGACACCTACCACGTCTTCACCGTGGACGAGCACACGATCGAGGTGATCGGCGTCCTGCAGCAGCTCGAGCGCGGCGAGCTGGCCGAGATCGCGCCGGTGGCCTCCGAGATCATCGGCCACGTGCAGTCCCGCCGCGCCCTCTACGTCGCCGCCCTGCTGCACGACATCGCCAAGGGCCGCGGCGGCGACCATTCCGAGCTCGGCGCGCGCATCGCCCAGGAGGTCTGCCCCCGCCTCGGCCTCAGCCCGGAGGAGACGGAGACCGTCTCCTGGCTGGTGCTGCACCACCTGCTGCTGTCCCAGACCGCCTTCAAGCGCGACATCGAGGACCCCAAGACCATCCTCGACATCGCCGACCTGGTGCAGTCGCCCGAGCGCCTCCGCCTGCTGCTGGTGCTGACGGTGGCCGACATGCGCGGCGTCGGGCCCAAGGTGTGGAACGGCTGGAAGGCGACGCTGCTGCGCGAGGTGTACTGGCGCGTCGCCGAGGTGCTGGCCGGCGGCCTCTCCGTGCCGGAGCGGGACGTGCGCGTGGCGCGCGCCCGCGAGGCCGCCGCCGCCCTGCTCGCCGCCTGGCCGGAGGAGGACCGCGAGGCCTTCCTCGGCCTCGGCTATCCCGGCTACTGGCTCTCCTTCGATCCCGAGACCCATGCCCGCCACGCCGCCATGATCCGCGAGGCGGAGGCCGCCGGGGCGCCGCTCACCGTGCGCACGCGGGTGCTGGAATCCCGCGCCGTCACCGAGGTGACGGTCTACGCCGCCGACCATCCCGGCCTGTTCAGCCGCATCGCCGGGGCGCTGGCGGTGGCCGGCGCCTCCATCGTGGACGCGCGCATCCACACCCTCACCAACGGCATGGCGCTCGACACCTTCTGGGTGCAGGACGCGGCGGGGGGCGCCTTCGACGCGCCGCACCGCCTGGCCCGCCTCTCGGTGCTGATCGAGCAGTCGCTCTCCGGGCGCATCCGCCTCGCCGAGGAGATCGCCAAGGTGCGGCGGGAGCCGGCGCGGCTGCGCGCCGTCACCGTGCCGCCGCGGGTGGTGTTCGACAACCACGCCTCCAACACCCACACCATCATCGAGGTGAACGCGCGCGACCGCCCCGGCCTGCTGCACGACGTGACGGCGGCGATCAGCGCCGAGGGGCTGCAGATCGCCTCCGCGCACGTCACCACCTACGGCGTGCGGGCGGTGGACGTGTTCTACGTGAAGGACGTGTTCGGCCTGAAGGTGGAGAACGAGCGCCGCCTCGCCGCCCTGCGCCGGGCGATCGAGGCCGCCCTGGCGCCGCCCTCCGAGGCCGCGGCGGGCGGCGGGGAGGCCGCGGCGGGCAGCCGGGCGGCGGCGGCCCTCGCCTGATCCCGCGCGGGGCTCGCGCGTTCTTCCGCGACGCGACCAGCCCCACGGAGCCGCCATGCCCGCCGATCCCAGGACCAACAAGGAACCCGACGAGAACCTCCACTCCAGCCACGGCCCGCACGCGCCGGCGCGCGACAAGCGGCCGGAGCACCAGTACCCGGAGTTCGAGCGCAAGGATTCCACCAACCGCACCGACCCCGCCGCGCCGGGCGGGCCGGTGAACATCCCGGTCAAGGGCGGCGCCGCCCCCCCAGGGCCGGAGGAGGCCCCGCCGGCGAGCGGAGGCGGCAGCCGCGACCATTCCGGCACCCAGCCGCGGGAGTGACGCCAGCGGCGCCGGGGCCGCGACGATCGCCCGCCGAAGCGGGCGCGCCCGCCCGGATGCCGCCGGGGCCGCCGGCATGGCGCGCCCCGGCGTCGGGCCGCGGCATGAGCCGCGCCGGCGCTGCGGCCGATCCGCCACGCCGGCGGGGAATGCCGCGCCGCGGCCATGCCGCGCCTCGCCTGCGCCATGGTTCCCGGCTATGCCGCGCGCGTGCTGAAAAGCGTCCTCACGGTCGGCGGCTGGACCATGGCCAGCCGCGTGCTCGGCTTCGCCCGCGACATGCTGATCGCGGCCCGACTCGGCGCCGGCCCCATGGCCGACGCCTTCTTCGTGGCCCTGAAGCTGCCCAACCTGTTCCGCCGGCTGTTCGGCGAGGGGGCGTTCAACGCCGCCTTCGTGCCCGCCTTCGCCGGGGCGCTGGTGGTGCAGGGCCCGCAGGCGGCGCGGCTGCTGGCCGAGCGCATGGCCTCGATCATGACGCTCTGGCTGTCGCTGCTGGTGGTGCTCGGCCTGCTGTTCATGCCCCAGCTCATGCACGCGCTGGCCCCGGGCTTCGCCGCCGAGCCGGCGAAATTCGCCCTCGCCGTCGAGCTGACGCGGATCACCTTCCCCTACCTGCTGTTCATCTGCCTCACCGCCCTGGTCTCGGGCGTGCTGAACGGGCTCGACCGCTTCGCCGCCGCCGCCGCCGCGCCGGTGATGTTCAACCTGCTCTCCATGGCGGCGCTGGTCGGCCTCACCCCCTATGTCGCCACGCCGGCGCACGCCCTCTCCTGGGGGATCCTGGCCTCGGGGGTGGTGCAGCTCGGCCTCGTGCTCTGGGCCGCGGCGCGGGCGGGGATGGCGCTGAACATCCTGCGCCCGCCGGCGCTGGCGCCGGAGGTGCGGGAGGTGCTGCGGCGCATGGGGCCGGGCGTGATCGGCGCCGGGGTGACGCAGCTCAACCTGGCGGTGGACGTGATCATCGCCTCCTTCCTGCCGGCCGGCGCCGTCTCCTTCCTCTACTACGCCGACCGGGTGGGGCAGCTTCCGCTCGGCGTGATCGGGGCGGCGGTGGGCACGGCGCTGCTGCCGCTGCTGTCGCGCCAGCTCCGGGCGGGGGAGCGGCTGTCCGCCCACCGCACCATGAACCGGGCCATGGAGATGTCGCTGCTGCTCTGCCTGCCGGCGGCGGCGGGCCAGGCGGTGGCGGCGCTGCCGATCATCGACACGCTGTTCGCCCGCGGCGCCTTCGGCATCCCGGAGGCGCAGGCGACGGCGGCGGCGCTCGCCGCCTACGCGCTCGGCCTGCCGGCCTATGTGCTGGTGAAGGTGTTCGCGCCCGGCTTCTTCGCCCGGGGCGACACCGCCGCCCCGGTGAAGGTGGGGCTCGCCGCGGTGGCGCTGAACCTGGCGCTGAACCTGATCCTGACGCGCTACCTCTCGCATGTCGGTGTGGCGCTGGCGACCGCGCTCGCCGCCTGGTTCAACGCCGCGGCGCTGGCCTGGCTGCTGGCGCGGCGCGGGGCGCTGGTGCCGGACCGCCGGCTGCGGCGGCGGGCGCCGCGGCTGCTCGCGGCGGCGGCGGCGATGGCGGCGCTGCTGTGGGGGATGCAGGCGGCCTTCCCCCTGCTGCTGCCCGGCCTGCCGCGCTCGGCGGGGCTCGTGCTGCTCGTCGCGGCGGGCATGGCGGCCTATTTCGCCGCCGCGCACCTGCTCGGCGCGGTGGAGCTGCGGGAGCTCAAGGGCCTGCTGCGCCGGCGCCGGCGGGGATGAAGGCCGCCCCTGGGCAAGGCGGCGCGGGCATGGGAAAGACCCCGCCATCGGACGACGCGCCTGAGGGAGAGACGCCATGACCACCGCCGGGACCCCGAGGCCCCGGGGCCGCCAGTTCTTCGCCAATCCGGGGCCGACGAACATCCCGGATTCGGTGCTGCTGGCCTGCGCCCACCACAGCATGGACTTCAACGACCCCGCCTTCCTCGAGGTCTACGATGCCTGCGTCGAGGGGCTGAAGCGCGTGCTCGGGACGCGCCAGCACCTGTTCATGTACACGGGCTCCGGCCACGCGGCCTGGGAGGCGAGCCTGGTCAACCTGCTCTCCCCCGGCGACACGGTGCTGATCCTGGAGAGCGGCTACTTCTCCGAGGCCTGGTCCAGGATGGCGCGGGATCTCGGCCTCGAGGTGCGCACCGTCCCGGCCGACTGGCGCCAGGGCGTGGAGATCGAGGCGGTGCGGGCGGCGCTCGCCGCCGATGCGGGCCGCGCGGTCAAGGCGGTCTGCGTCGTGCACAACGAGACCGCGACCGGCATGCGGATCCCGGTGCAGGAGGTGCGCGCGGCGATGGACGCCGCCGGCCACCCGGCGCTGCTGCTGGTGGACACCATCTCCTCCCTCGGCTCCTTCGAGGTCCGCATGGACGAGTGGGGCGTGGACGCGGCGGTGGGCGGCAGCCAGAAGGGGCTGATGCTGCCGACGGGGATGAGCTTCACCGGCGTCTCCGAGAAGGCGATGGCGGCGCACCGCGAATCGCGCCTGCCGAAGCACTACTTCCACTGGACCAACATGCTGGCGCGGCGGCACCGCAGCTTCGTCGGCACCGTGCCGATCAGCCTGTTCTACGGCCTACGCGAGGCGCTGCGGCTGCTGGAGGAGGAGGGGCTGGAGAACGTCTTCGCCCGCCACGCGCGCCTCGGCGAGGCGGTGCGGCGCTGCGTGCGCCACTGGTCCGGCAATGACGGCCCGCGTCTCTTCTGCACCAATCCGGGCCGCTATTCCGACAGCGTGACCGCGGTGCTGATGCCCGAGGGACATGATGCCGAGGCGCTGCGCGCGGTGGCGCTGAACCGCTTCAACCTCTCGCTCGGCGGCGGGCTCGGGCTGCTCGGCGGCCGGGTGTTCCGCATCGGCCATCTCGGCGACCTGAACGAGCCGATGGTGCTCGGCACGCTCTCCACGGTCGAGCTGGCGATGCGGGTGGCCGGCGTGCCCCACGCCTCGGGCGGAGTGGAGGCGGCGATCGCCTGGCTGGCCGAGGCGGCGGGGTGAGGCTGCGGCGCCCGGAGCGGGCACGGCTCCCGGCGCGGAAGGCGATTGTATACTCACGCAAACGTGAGATATGATCCCGCCCCGTGCGCCCCGCCCCGTGGCGCGGCGCACGGCCTGACCCGGCAAGGGGGGCTTCCAATGGGGGAGCAGGAACGGGCGGCGGGGATGGACAGGGATCAGGTGATCACCAAGGCCGCGGAAGCCTATTTCGAGGCCTTCACCGGGGGCGAGGCGGCCTGGACCTCGGTGCCGGCGCATGGCCGGCCACGCTTCGTCCACCATGCCGGCGCCGCGGTGCTGGCCGCGCTGCGCCAGATGGTGGCCTGCGAGGAGGCGGCCGGCGCCACCCAGGGGGCGGCGGTGCTGCGCCACTGGCTGGAGGCGCTGGAGCCGCTGGTCGTGCCCTGGGAGCCCGGCGATGCGCGCTGATCCGCCGCCCCCCCCGCTCAGCGCCGCCCCTCCTCCGCCGCCGGCCGCAGCAGCGGCCACCAGAGGCGGCGCGTCAGCGCCAGGGCGAGCAGCCCCTCGACGCCGGTGATGGCGCAGGCCCAGCGCGCGCCGAGCGCCTCGGCCAGCAGGCCGATGTGCAGGAAGCCGACCGGGCCGAGGCCGATGCAGAGCGTCAGCACGCCGAGCGCGCGCGAGCGCAGCTCCGCCGGCGCGGCGAGGTAGACGAGCGTCGCCTGCATCACCGCGAAGCCCGCCTGGCCGATGCCGTTGGCGAGCAGCGCCAGCCCCGCCGGCACCGCCTGCGGCGCCAGAGCGAAGAGGGTGATGCTCGCCTGGTAGAGCACGACCCCGCCGAGGTAGCAGGCCCCGTAGCGGGCCGGGCGCGCCAGCG
The DNA here is from genome assembly GCF_004761865.1 of Crenalkalicoccus roseus. Lineage (GTDB taxonomy): Bacteria > Pseudomonadota > Alphaproteobacteria > Acetobacterales > Acetobacteraceae > Crenalkalicoccus > Crenalkalicoccus roseus. The sequence goes on from NZ_SJDM01000001.1 coordinate 292,195, forward strand.
CCCCGATCAGCAGCGCGCCCAGGAAGGCGCCGGCGCCGTCCATGCTGGCCAGCACCCCGACCCCGCCCGGCGAGAGGCCGAGCGACTCCCGCCCGATCACCGGGATCAGCGCGCCGAAGGGCCAGCCGAAGACGTTGAACACGACGGTGACGACCAGCGTGCCGCGCAGCCGCGCATCCCGCCGCGCCAGCGCCAGCCCCTCGGAGAGCCGGGCGAGCATCCCCTCCCCCGCCGCGGCGGCGACGCCGCTGCGGTAGCGCAGGCCGAGCGCGGCGGCCAGCGCCGCCATCTGGAGCGCGGCGCCGAGGGCGAAGGCGCCGCCGATGCCCACCGCGGCGAACAGCGCGCCGCCGAGCGCCGGCCCCAGCATGCGGCTGGCGTTGGCGGTGCCGACATCCACCGACATCGCCTGGCCCATGCGCCCCGCGCCCACCACCTGGCCGATCATCAGCCGCCGCACCGGGTTGTCGGCCGCCCAGCCGAGGCCGCCGAGGAAGCTCGCCACCGCCAGGTGCCACGCCGCGAGCATCCCCGCCGAGGCCAGCAGGGCGAGGACGAGCGAGGTGAGCAGCCCGCCCCAGACCAGGACCAGCAGCGAGGTGCGCTGCTCCACCCGCTCCGCCCAGACGCCGAGGAAGGCGCCGAACAGCCCCATCGGCAGCAGGCGCAGCATGGTCATCATCGCGACCAGGAAGGCCGAGCCGGTGGCCTCGTGCACGAACAGCGCGGTGGCCAGCGTCTCCAGCCAGCGCACCACGGAGATCGCCAGGCCGACTGCCCAGAGGCGCAGGAAGTCCGCCTCGGCGAAGAGCCGCGCCACGCCTTCGCGCCGCGCCGGCGGGTCCCGCCCGGCGCCCATGGCGGCCGCCCCGCCCGCGGCTCAGGCGGCGGCGGAGGGCCGCGCCTTCATGCGCGCGTGGTGGGCGGTGACGTTGCGCAGCCCGGGGCTGACCGGCTGCCCCACCTGGGCGCCGAAATCGAGGAAGGCGAAGAGGAAGATGTCGGCGAGGGTCAGGCGGTCGCCGCAGATCCATTCCCGCCCCTCGATCAGCCCGTCGAGCCAAGCGAGCTTCTCCTGCGCGGTCCTCTTCAGGTCGTCCGCCGCCTGCGGGATGCAGCGGATGCGGTTCTGGAACAGCTTCAGCCCCTCGGCGAAGCGGAAGCCGTTGGCCATCGGCTCGACGATGTTGAGGTCGATGCGCCGGGTCCACATCCGCGTCTCCGCGCGCTCCTTCGGCGTGGCGCCGATCAGGGAGGGGCCGGGCGCGATCTCGTCGAGGTATTCGCAGATCGCGGTGACCTCGGTGATGACGGTGCCGTCGTCGAGCCGCAGCGCCGGAAGCTGGCCGGCGGGGTTGACCTTCAGGAAGGGCTCGCGCCGGTTCTCCCCGCCGCGCAGATCCACCTCCTGGCGGGGGATCTCGATCCCGCGCTCGGCCATGAAGATGCGCACCACGCGCGGGTTGGGGCCGATCGAGTTGTAGAGCAGCATCCGCATCCCTCCCTCGCGGGCCACGCGCCCGCCAAGGGATTGGGGCGCGGAAACGCCGCGCCGTAAAGCCCCGGGCGCGGCTTCCGCCCCGCGGCGCGGACAGGCTAGCATCGCCCGCCTTCACGGGAGGGACCGAGGATGATCCACGAGCTCCGCATCTACCACTGCGTGCCCGGGCGCCTGCCGGCGCTGCTCAGGCGGTTCGAGACCATCACGCTGAAGCTCTGGGAGAAGCACGGCATCCGCCAGGCGGGCTTCTGGACGGTGCTGGTCGGTTCCTCCAACCAGGACCTCTACTACCTCCTGGCCTGGGAGTCGCTCGCCGAGCGCGAGCGCAAGTGGAACGCCTTCCTCGCCGACCCGGACTGGCTCGCGGCGCGGGCGGAGACGGAGAAGGACGGGCAGATCGTCGCCTCGGTCGAGAACATGCTGCTCGCCCCCACCGCCTTCTCCTCGGTGAGGTAGGGGCATCCGGCGGCAGGCATGGCCGGCATCCCGACCTTCGCCGTGCCGGGGCGGTTCCTCGGCGTGGCGCGGCAGGATCGCGGCGCCGAGTACGTGGTGGCAGGCATCCCGCTCGACCTCGGCACCACCAACCGGGCGGGGGCGCGCGACGGGCCGGCGGCGATCCGCCGCGCCAGCCGCATGCTGGTGGACGGCGCGCACCCGCAGCACTGGGTGGAGCCGGCGGCGCTGCCGCTCGCCGACATCGGCGACTTCCCGCTCGTCCTCGGCGACCTGCGCGCCAGCCTCGCCCGCATCGAGGCGGAGGCCGCCACCTGCGCGCATCTGGTGGCGCTCGGCGGCGAGCACGGCATCACCCTGCCGCTGCTGCGCGCCCTGGCGAGGCGCCTCGGCGCGCCGGTGGGGCTGCTGCAGTTCGACGCGCATCTCGACACCTGGCCGGAGAATTTCGGCCAGCGCCTCGCCCATGGCACGGTGTTCCGCCACGCCATCGAGGAGCGGCTGGTGGACCCGCGGCGCATGGTGCAGATCGGCATCCGCTCGCCCGTGCAGCGGGAGGTGTGGGACTGGACCCTCTCCCGCGGGGTGCGGGTGATCACGGCGCAGGAGGCGCTGGAGGCCGGCCCGGCGGCGGTGGCGGCGGAGGCGCGCGCCGTGCTCGGCGACGGCCCCGCCTACCTCTCCTTCGACGTGGACGCGCTCGACCCTGCCTTCGCGCCCGGCACCGGCACGCCGGAGGCGGGGGGGCTCGCCACCTGGCAGGCGCAGGCGATCCTGCGCCGGCTCGGCGGCGTCGCCTTCGCCGGCATGGATGTGGTGGAGGTGGCGCCGGCGCATGACATGGCGGAGATCACCGCCCTCGCCGCCGCCACCATGGCCTGGGAGTACCTGGCGCTGCTCGGCGCCGCCACGGGGCGCGGCTGACGGGGCGCTTCCGGCAATTTTTCCGGCGCTTCGGCCGTGCGGCCGTCGGCCTGACGGCGTCCTGGCATCTGGGCCGCGGCTTCCTCTTGCAATTCGCAAGGTGCGCCGCCATTTCTCCGTCCGCGCCGTGCCCGGTGGCCGGCGTGACGCCATTGTGCGCGCCAAGGCCCGGCCGCCGCCGGGCTCCGTGACGGCGCGGCGTCCTTGTCATCCACGCCGCGGACGGGCCGGCCACCGGCCCGGCCGGGCTCGCAAGGGGGACGCGATGTCGCCAACCCCGTCCGGCGCGATGCGAAGGCATCGCCCCGCCCCGTAAGGCCCCCGGGCGCCGCCGCGCCCCGGCGGCCTGATCCCGTTGCCACCCTCTGCCTTCCGGGGGATGTTCCGATGCGCCTGCTGCCTTCCCGCGCCGCGGTCGCCCCGCTGCGCCACGCTCTCGATGCCCCTGCCGTCCTGCCCTCCGTCGCCGACCTGGTCGCGGTGGAGCGGCCGGAGGAGCCGATGCACTGCCTGCGCCCGGCGGCGATCGCCGCGGCCGCGCGCGGCTTCGTGCGCGGCTTCCCCGGCGCCACGCTCTACGCGGTGAAGGCGAATCCGGAGCCCGCGGTGCTGCGCGCGCTGTGGCGGGGCGGGGTGCGGCATTTCGACTGCGCCTCGATCGCCGAGGTGGCGCTGGTGCGCGGCCTGTTCCCGGCGGCGGCCATCCACTTCATGCACCCGGTCAAGGCCCGCGGTGCCATCCGCGAGGCCTGGGCGCGGCACGGCGTGCGCGACTTCGCGCTCGACCACGCCGACGAGCTGGCGAAGATCGTCGCCGAGACCGGCGCCGGGGCGGCGGAGGGGCTCGGCCTCGTCGTGCGCCTGGCGCTGCCGAGGGGCAACGCGGCCTACGACCTTTCCGGCAAGTTCGGCGCGACGCCGGAGGAGGCGGCGGCGCTGCTGCGCGCGGCGCGGCCGCATGCGGCGCGGCTCGGCCTCTGCTTCCATGTCGGCTCGCAGTGCCTCGACCCGCTGGCCTGGAAGCGCGCCATCGCGCTGGCCGGGACGGTGGCGCGCATGGCGGGCGTGCCGGTGGAGGTGCTCGATGTCGGCGGCGGCTTTCCCGCCGCCTATCCGGGCATGGCGCCGCCGCCGCTCGGCGCCTTCTTCGCCGCCATCCGCGAGGCGGTGGAGGAGGCGGGGCTCGCCGGCGCCGCCCTCTGGGCCGAGCCGGGCCGCGCCCTGGTCGCCGGCGGCGCCTCCGTCGTCGTGCAGGTGCAGCTTCGCCGCGGCGACGCGCTGTACGTGAACGACGGCGTCTATGGCGCGCTCTCCGACGCCGGGGCGCCCGGCTTCGCCTTCCCGGCGCGGCTGATCCGCCCGGAGGGGCCGCCGCCCGCCGCGGCGCTCCGCGGCTTCGCGCTGTTCGGCCCGACCTGCGACAGCGCCGACCGCATGCCGGGCCCCTTCCGGCTGCCCGAGGACGTGCGCGAGGGCGACTGGATCGAGATCGGCCAGCTCGGCGCCTATGGCGCCTGCCTGCGCACCGCCTTCAACGGCTTCGACCGGGCCCGCCTGGTCGAGGTCCGCGACCCGCCCATGCTGGGCGGCGCGGAGGAGGCGCCGGCGCGGGCGGCGTGAGAGGGAGGGGGGAGCCGCGAGGCTCCCCCCTTCACGCGTTCGGCCGCAGGATCTGGCGCAGCACGCCGCCCTCCGCCAGGCGGTCGAAGCCCTCGTTGATCGCGTCGAGGCCGAGGAAGCCGCTCTTCAGCCGCTCCACCGGCAGCCTGCCGCGCCGGTAGAGGCCGAGGAAGCGCGGGATGTCGCGCTCCGGCACGCAGCTTCCCATGTAGCTGCCGAGGATGCTCTTCTCGTCCGAGACGAGCTGCGCGTGCAGGTAGGAGAAGGCGGCGTCCGAGGCCGGCAGGCCGGCGCTGACGGTGCGCCCGCCGCGCGCGGTGATGGCGTGGGCGAGCTCCATGGCGCGGATGGTGCCCGCCGTCTCGATCACCGTATCGAGCCCGCCATCGGTCGCCGCCCGCACCTTCCCGGCGCAGTCGGGCTCGGTGGCGAGGAAGGTGTCGGTCGCGCCCCATTGCCGCGCCAGGCCGAGCTTCTCCGCATTGGCGTCCACCGCGACGATGCGCTCCGCCCCGGCGGCGAGGGCGGCGAAGAGGGCGTTCATGCCGACGCCGCCGAGGCCGACGATGGCGATCGCCTCCCCCGCCTCGAGCCGCGCCGTGTTCAGCACCGCGCCGGCGCCGGTCATCACCGCGCAGCCGAAGATGGCGGCGTCCTCCAGCGGCACGTCGGGGTCGATCCGCACCATCGCCCGCCGCGCCACCACGGCGTACTGCGCGAAGAGGGAAAGGCCGCTGCCGTGGTTCACCGCCTCCCCGTTCAGGCGGCGGATGCGCCTGGCGCCGGAGAGCAGCGTGCCCGCCGCGCGCGCGGCGAAGCCGCTCGGGCAGATGTTGGGCCGCCCGCGCACGCAGTAGCGGCAGGTGCCGCAGGAGGAGACGAAGACCGTCACCACATGGTCGCCGGGCCTGAGGTCCGTCACCCCCTGCCCGCATTCGCGCACGATCCCCGCGCCCTCGTGGCCGATGACGACGGGCAGCGGCCGCGGCCGGATCCCCTCGATCGCCGAGAGGTCGGAATGGCAGAGCCCGGCGGCGGCGACCTCGATCAGCACCTCGCCCCGCCCCGGCCCCTCCAGCGCCACCTCCTCGACCTGGAGCGGCCGGCTGGCCGCGTAGGGGCGGGGCCGCCCCTGCTCGAACAGGATCGCCGCCCTCATGCGCATCGCCCGCCTCCCTCACTCGATGCGGATGTTGGCGGCGCGCGCCACCTCGATGTTCGCCGCGATCTCGCGCCGGATGCGCTCGGCGAACTCCTCGGGGCCGGCGCCCTCGATGACGCCGCCCTGCTCCACGATCCGCCGCGCGAAGTCCGGGCGCCGCAGCAGCGCCTGCACGTCGGCGGTGATGCGCCGCACGATCGGCTCGGGCAGCCGCGCCGGGCCCATGATGGAGTACCAGGGGCTGGTGTCCGGGATCTCGAGCCCTACCTCGGCGAGGGTCGAGACGTCGGGCAGCGTCTCGACACGGTGCGACGCGGCGATGGCGAGCGCCCGCAGCTTGCCCTGGCGCGCCAGGCCGACCGCGCCCGAGAGGGTGCTGAAGGTGAAGGGCACGCGCCCGCCCACCACGTCCTGCAGCGCCGGCGCGGCGCCGCGATAGGCGACATGCGTGATCTCGATGCCGGCCTTGCGGCGGAACATCTCGAGCGCGAAATGCCCGGAGGAGCCGTTGCCGGAGGAGGCGAAGGCGACCCCCGGCTGCCGCCGCGCCGCCTCCACCACGTCCTGCGCCGTGCGGTAGGGCTGGTCGGCCCCGGTGAACAGCACGCTGGGCGAGGAGTAGATGATCACCACCGGCGTGAAGTCGGCCAGCGTGTCGTAGGGCAGGCGCGGATGGATCGCCGGGTTGCTGGTGTGGGTGCTGGCGGCGAGGAACAGCGTGTAGCCGTCGGGCGCGGCGCGCGCGACCGCCTCGCTGGCGATCACCTGGCTGGCGCCGGCGCGGTTCTCGATCACCAGCGGCTGGCCCCAGGCCTGCTGCAGCGGCTCCTGCAGGATGCGCGCCGCGAAGTCGGTCGGCCCGCCGGCCGGATAGCCGACGATGAGGCGCACCGGCCGTTCCGGCCAGCGCCCCTGCGCCCGCGCCACCGGCGCCGCGCCGGCCAGCAGGCCGGCCATGAGCAGGCCTCGACGATGGATCATCCGCCACCTCTCCCTTGGAGCACGTTTCCGGCGCGGATGGTGCCCGCTCGCGCGCGGGCGGTCCATGGGGCGCGGAACCCGCGGCCGCGGCGGGCGCTGAGGGCGCATCCCAGCGAAGGAGGTTCCGTCAATGGCCGCAGAGCTGCAGGGCCGCACCGTCGCCGTCCTCGCCACCGACGGCGTCGAGCAGGTGGAGCTGACCGAGCCGGTGCAGGCGCTCCGGGCCGCCGGCGCCGAGGTGCATGTGGTGGCGCCGAAGCCGGGCACCATCCAGGGCTGGAACCATTTCGACAAGGCGGACGCCCTGCCGGTGGACCGCACGCTCGACGAGGCCGACCCCGCGCGGTACCAGGCGCTGGTGCTGCCGGGCGGCGTGATCAACCCGGACCAGCTCCGGCTGGAGCCGAAGGCGATCGCCTTCGTCCGCCACTTCGTGCAGTCGGGCAAGCCGATCGCCGCCATCTGCCACGGCCCCTGGACGCTGATCGACGCCGGCGGCGCGCGCGGCCGGCGGATGACGAGCTGGCCCTCGCTGAAGACGGATCTGGCCAATGCCGGCGCGCACTGGGTGGATGAGGAGGTGGTCACCGACCAGGGCCTCGTCACCTCCCGCAGGCCCGACGACCTGCCCGCCTTCTGCCGCAAGATGATCGAGGAGTTCCGCGAGGGGCGGCACGCCGCCCGCGCCGCCGAGTAGCGCCCCGCGGGCGGGGCGGCGGGCTACTGGTTCAGGAACGGGTTGGTCCGCCGCTCCTGCCCGAAGGTCGAGGCCGGCCCGTGGCCGCAGAGGAAGGCGATGTCGTCGCCGAGCGGCAGCAGCTTGTCGTGGATGGCGGCGATCAGCGCCTCGTGGTCGCCATAAGGGAAGTCGGTGCGGCCGATCGAGCCGCGGAACAGCACGTCGCCGACCAGCGCCACGCGCAGCCCGGGGCTGACGAACACCACATGGCCGGGCGTGTGGCCGGGGCAGTGCAGCACCTCGAACCGCTCGCCCGCGATCTCCACCGCGTCCCCCTCGCGCAGCCAGCGATCGGGGGTGACGTTGCGCGCCGGGAAGCCCCAGCGCGCCGCCTGCTCCTCGAGCGTGTCGAGCAGGAAGCGGTCGCGCTCGTCCGGCCCCTCTATGGGCACGCCGCCGAGCGCCTCGCGCAGCTCGGCCGCGCCCGCGGCATGGTCGAGATGCCCGTGGGTGAGCAGGATGCGCTCCGGCGTCACCTTCAGCTCGGCGATGGCGGCGAGGATGCGGTCCACCTCGCCGCCCGGATCCACCACCACGCCCCTGCCCGTCTCCTCCTCCCACAGCAGGGCGCAATTCTGCTCGAAGGGCGTGACGGGAATGACGGCCGCCTTGAGGGCCATGCTGGGTCTCCTTCGCCTGCCGGACGCGCGGGTGGCGCCCAGGCTACAGCATGACCCGCCCCGGCGGATCATGCTTCCGCCTTTTGTTAGGCGGCCGATCGCGCGCAGGGCGTCAGCGGCCGCGGAACACCGGCTCGCGCCGCTCGCGGAAGGCGGCGACGCCCTCCCTGAAATCCTCGGAGTCGCGGATCGCGGCGAGGCGCGCGCCCTGCAGCGCCCAGCGTTCCGAGGGGCCGCGGGGCAGGATCTCGTCCACCACCATGCGCTTCAGGGCCGACATCACAAGCGGCGCGAAGCCGGCCATCTCCCTGCCCCACTCGACCGCCTTCGCCAGCGCCTGGCCCTCCGGCACCACCTCGTTCACCAGCCCGACCCGCGCGGCGCGCTCCGCCTCGACGGTGCGGCAGAGCAGCATGATCTCCATGGCGATCTTGTGCGGGATGCGCGAGGGCAGCGCCGCGATCATCCCGCCCGTCAGGCCGAGCTTGGCCTCCGGGTAGTAGAATTTCGCCCTGGCGCCGCAGACGCAGAGATCGGCCATCATCGCCAGCACCAGCGCGCCGCCGATGCACCAGCCCTCGACCGCGGCGATCAGCGGCTTGTCGGTCTGCCAGCCCACATTGGGCACGGCGCGCCACAGCTCCGGCGGCTCGGCGACGTCGGCGCCGAAGGAGAAGGCCTTGTCGCCCTCTCCCGTCAGCACCGCGACGCGCTGCTCCGAACGGTCGAATTCCAGCATCGCCTGCTGCACCTCCTCGGCCATCCGCCGGTTGATGGCGTTGCCCCTGTCGGGCCGGTTCAGCGAGACGATGCGCACGGGACCCTCGTCCCGCACCTTCACGTGTTCCATCCTGTCACTCCACCCTCGCGCCGGTGCGGCGGACCGCCTCGGCGAAGATCGCGCGGTCGTTCTCGATGCGGCGGCGGAAGGCCTCGCCCGCCTCCATCTGCGGCCGCAGCCCGACGGGGGCCATGGCGCGCGCCACCTCCGGCATCGCCAGCACCTTCTCGAGCGCCTCGACCAGCCGTGCCACCACCGCCTCCGGCAGCCCCGCCGGGCCGGCGAGGCCGAAGAAGGAGATGCCGCCCTCCCCGAACAGGCCGAGCTCGCGCAGCGTCGGCAGGTCGGGCAGTTCCTGGCTGCGGCGCTCGCCGGTGGTGGCGAGGCCGACCAGCCGCCCGTCCTTCACCGCCGGAATGGCGATCGGGTCGAATTGCAGTTCCACGTCGCCTGCCAGCAGCCCGGTCAGGGCGGGGGCGGAGCCGCGATAGGGCACGTGCTCGAGCGTGATGCCCGCCGCATGGGCGAAGATCTCGCCGGTGAGCTGGGTGATGGTGCCGTTGCCCGCCGAGGCGAAGCGCAGCCTGCCGGGGTTGGCGCGGGCATGGGCGAGGAACTCCTCCATGTTGCGCGCCGGCACGCGCGGGTGCATCGCCATCACCCCGTCGGAGACGGCGAGCATGCAGACGGGCGTGAAGTCGCGCTCGACGTCGTAGGGGAGGCGCATCATGTGCGGGCTGATGGTCATCACCGCGGTCGGGAAGACCAGCAGCGTGTAGCCGTCGGGCCTGGCCTGCGCCACCGCGGCCGAGCCGATGGTGCCGCCGGCGCCGCCGCGGTTCTCGATGATCACGTTCTGGCCCAGCACCTCGGCGAGCTTCGGCGCGATCGGGCGGGCGACGTTGTCGGTGCTGCCGCCGGGCGGGTAGGGCGCGACGAGCGTCACCTGCCGGCTCGGCCAGGCCTCGCGCGCCCGCGCCGCCGCGGGCAGGGCGAGCGCCGCGGCCAGCGCGGGCAGGCCGCGGCGGGGCAGCGTGATCCTCCTCATCCGGTGCCTCCTCTCTGGTGTCGGGCGCGCAGCGTGGCGCGCGCATCCACGGCGATGGCGCCGCCGCCGGCGGCGCGCAGCAGGATCGGGTTGAGGTCCATCTCGGCGAGGCGCGGCCCGAGATCGGCGGCGAGCCAGGAGAGCCGCACCAGCGCCTCCGCCGCCGCCGCCGCGTCCAGCGCCGGCCGTCCGCGCACGCCCTGCAGCACCGGCCACAGCGCCAGGCGGCGCAGCATGGCGAGCGCATCGTCGCGGCGCAGCGGCGCCGGGGCGAGCTGCACGTCGGCCAGCACCTCCACCAGCACCCCGCCCGCGCCCACCAGCACGAGCGGGCCGAACTCCGGGTCGTGGCGCGCGCCGAGGATCAGCTCCGCCTCGCCGCGCGCCATCTCCTGCACCAGCACGCCCTCCATGCCGCCGAGGCGTTCCAGGATGGCGGCGACCTCCGCGAAGGCGGCGCGCAGCGCGGCGGCGTCCGCGAGGTTCAGACGTACCAGGCCGAGATCGCTCTTGTGGACGACGCTGCGGCTGACGCCCTTCAGCGCCACGGGCCAGCCGATGGCCTCCGCCGCCGCCTCGGCCGCCGCCGCGTCGCGCGCCAGGCGCTCCCGCGTCACCGGGATGCCGTAGGCGGCGGCGAGGCGCTTCGCCTCCGCCTCGGTCAGCGCCCCCTCGGGCAGGTCCGCGGGCGGCGGCCCGGCGCCGGCGGGACGCTCGGGCGGCGCCAGGGCGGCGCGGCCGCGGCCCGCCGCCTCCGCCTCCAGCGCCCCGAGCACGGCGAGCGCGTCGGAGACCCGGTCGAGGAAGGGGAAGCCGGCCTCGCGCATCGCCGCCCGCGCCCCGTCGCCCACCGAGCCCGCCATCATCACGTAGAGCAGCGGCCGCCCGGCCTCGCGGCAGAGCGGCGGCAGCAGCGCCGCGCGCGCCGCCATGGCCGGCTGCGTCGTCATCGGCACGAGGACGGCGCCGATGTCGGGGTCGCGCAGGAAGGCGCGCAGGCACTCCCTGAGGCCCTCCTCGCTGGTGCCGTCGTCGAAGCTGCCGGTGTCGAGCGGCAGGTGGACATGGCTCTCCGGCATCCAGCGGCGCAGCACGGCGCGCGTCGCCTCCGACATCGCGGCGAGGCGCAGCCCGGCGGCGGGCAGCATGTCCGCCGTGGTCGCCGTGCTGCCGCCCGAGGAGGCGACGACGGCGAGCCCCATGCCGGCGCGCGGCAGGCGCGGCAGCCGGTCCAGCGCGTCGGCCGCCAGCACCATCGCCGCCGGATCCGCCATCACCACCGCGCCGGCGTCGCGGCAGGCGGCCTCGAAGGCGGCGAAGGAGCCGGCGAGGCTCGCGGTGTGGGAACGCGCGGCCTGCGCCCCCGCCTCCGACCGGCCGGCCTTGACGCAGAGCACGGGTTTGCCCGCCGCGCGGGCCCGGCGCAGCAGCTCCACGAAGCGGCGCGGCGCCTTCAGCCCCTCGGCGTAGAGGGCGATGACGCGCGTCGCCGGATCGGCGATCAGGTATTCGAGGAAGTCGCACAGATCGAGGTCGGCCTGGTTGCCGACCGAGATGCAGCGCGAGAACCCGGCGCCGTGATCGTGGCCGAGCGAGACCAGCGTGCCCATCAGCGCGCCGGACTGGCTCACCATGCCGATGCCGCCGGCGCGCAGCCCCTCCGCCTCCAGCGCCAGCGAGGAGGAGAGCATCGCCGCATCGGTCATGTTGAAGATGCCGAGGCAGTTCGGCCCGACCAGGCGCATCCCGGCGGCGCGCGCCACCTCCACCACCCGCCGCTCCAGCGCCGCGCCCTCCGGCCCCGCATCGGCGAGCTTGCCGGTGATGACGATGGCCGCCCCCACTCCGGCCGCGGCGCAGTCCTCGATCTGGCGCAGGAGATGCGCCGCCGGCACCGCCAGGATGGCGGCGTCCACCGGGCCGGGCGCGGCGCCTAGGCTCGGGAAAGCGGGCAGGCCGCGGATGGCGGCGCGGTTCGGGTTGACCGGCAGGATCCGCCCCGGGAAGCCGTGCCTGATCAGGTAGTGGAGGACGCGGCCGCCGAACTTGCCGACATCCTCCGAGGCGCCGATGACGGCGACGGAACGCGGGGCGACAATGCGTTCGAGCGGAATGCGGTCGGGCGCCGCCCGGCCCGCGCCATCCGTCCCGGCGGGGTGCAGCATGCTCTTGTCCGTTCCTCCGCGGCCAGCTTGGCACGCCTTGCCGCGGGGGAACAGCGGGGATGGCGGGCCGGCGCGACCGACATTGTCTTGTCATTTGAGCCGCCCCGCTGGCATTGCTAGTCGCGGCGGCGACGGCCGCCGGGCCGTCCAGGACAAGACCGGGAAAGACCCCATGCCCCTTCCCCGCCGTTCGTGGCTCGCCGCCACGCTGCTGGCCAGCCTCCTCGCCCTGCCCGCCACGGCCCGCGCGCAGCAGGGACAGGACTGCCCGCGCGGGACGCTCGATGCCCGCTACTGCGACCGCGACGGCGACCTGGTGGCCGACCCGCCGGCCGATCCGCGCCAGCTCGTGGACCCGCCGGTGCTGATCTTCGCCTACACGCCGGTCGAGGATCCTTCCGTGTACCGCAGGGTGTGGCAGGAATTCCTCGACCATCTCGCGCGCGAGACGGGCAAGCGCGTGCAGTTCTTCGCCGTGCAGTCCAATGCCGCGCAGATCGAGGCGATGCGCGCGGGGCGCCTGCACGTCGCCGGCTTCAACACCGGCTCCACGCCGCTCGCGGTGAACTGCGCGGGCTTCGTGCCCTTCGCCATGATGGCGAGCCGCGACGGCGCCTACGGCTACCAGATGGAGATCATCGTGCAGGCCGAGGGGCCGGTGCAGCGGATCGAGGACCTCAGGGGCCGCACCGTCGCCTTCACCGCCGAGACCTCGAATTCCGGCTTCAAGGCGCCCTCCGCCCTGCTCGCCAGCCAGTTCGGCATGCAGGCGGGGCGGGACTTCCGCGCCGCCTTCTCCGGCCGGCACGACAACAGCATCATCGGCGTCGCCAACCGCGACTACGACGCGGCGGCCATCGCCAACTCCGTGCTGACGCGCATGGTGGCGCGCAACGCCGTGGACCCGAACCGCCTGCGCTCGATCTACCGCAGCGATCCCTTCCCCACCACCGCCTACGGCCACGCCCACAACCTGCGCCCGGAGCTCGCACAGAAGGTCCGCGACGCCTTCTTCTCCTTCAACTGGGAGGGCACGGCGCTGCTCGAGGAGTTCCGCAAGAACGAACCGCCGGCCGAGAGCTTCATCCCCATCACCTACCGCCAGCACTGGACGGTGGTGCGGGAAATCGACCAGGCGATGAACGTCTCCTACGCCTGCCGCTGAGGGCGCGCCGCCCGTGCCCGGCGACGCCGCCCTGCTCTCGGTCGAGGGGCTGAGCAAGCGCTACCCGACCGGCGACCTCGCGCTCGACGACGTGGACCTGCAGGTGCCCGCGGGGCAGGTGATGGCGCTGATCGGCCCCTCCGGCGCCGGCAAGTCCACGCTGATCCGCTGCGTCAACCGGCTGGTGGAGCCGAGCGCGGGGCGGGTGCGGCTGGAGGGGGAGGAGATCACCGGCCTCGGCGCCACCGCGCTGCGCCGGGCGCGGCGGCGCATGGGCATGATCTTCCAGGAATACGCCCTGGTCGAGCGGCTGACGGTGATGGAGAACGTGCTCTCCGGCCGGCTCGGCTACACCGGCTTCTGGGCCTCCTGGTTCCGCCGCTTCCCCCGCCGCGACGTCGAGCAGGCCTTCCGCCTGCTCGACCGGGTCGGCCTCGCGCACATGGCGGACAAGCGGGCAGACGCGCTCTCCGGCGGGCAGCGCCAGCGCGTCGGCATCCTGCGCGCGCTGATGCAGGACCCGGCGCTGCTGCTGGTGGACGAGCCGACCGCGAGCCTGGACCCGCGCACCAGCCGCCAGATCATGCGCCTGCTGGTCGAGCTGTGCGAGGAGCGCGGCCTCGCCGCCATCATCAACATCCACGACGTGGCCCTGGCGCGGGACTTCGCGCGCCGCATCGTCGGGCTGCGCGCCGGGCGCATCGTCTTCGACGGCCCGCCGGAGGCGCTGGACGCGGAGGTGCTGACCCGCATCTACGGCGAGGAGGACTGGTCGCGCGCCCTGCGCCGCCCCGAGGAGGAGGACGCCGAGGAGGCGGCCACCGCGGCATGAGCGCCACCGCCTTCGATCCCGCCGCCGCCGCCCGCGCCTGGCGGCCGCCGGCGCTGATCGGCGACGCCAGGCTGCGCTGGGCGATCTACGCCGGCGCGCTGCTCTACGCGGCGCTCGCCCTCGGCTCGGTCGAGGTGAACTGGACCCGCGCGGCGGAGGGGCTGGAGCGCGGCGCCCGCTTCCTCGCCGGCTTCTTCCCGCCCGACTTCGTCAGCAAGCGCGAGGAGATCCTGGACGGGCTGCTCGAGAGCCTGACCATGACGGTGGTCGCGACCGCCCTCGGCATCGTGCTGTCGGTGCCGGTGGCGCTCGGCGCCGCGCGCAACCTGGCGCCGCTGCCCGTCTACCTGTTCTGCCGCGGCATCATCGCCGTCAGCCGCACCTTCCAGGAGATCATCATCGCCATCGTCTTCGTCGCCATGCTGGGCTTCGGGCCGCTGGCGGGGATGCTGACGCTCGCCTTCGCCACCATCGGCTTCCTCGGCAAGCTGCTGGCCGAGGACATCGAGGACATGCAGGCCGAGCAGGCGGAGGCGATCCGCGCCACCGGCGCGGGCTGGTTCCAGCTCCTCGCCTGGGCGGTGCTGCCGCAGGTGCGGCCGCGGCTGATCGGGCTGTCCGCCTACCGGCTCGACATCAACTTCCGCGAGAGCGCGGTGCTCGGCCTGGTCGGCGCGGGCGGCATCGGCGACACGCTGAACACCGCCTTCGACCGCTACGAGTTCGACACCGCGGCGGCGGTGCTGATCGTCATCGTCGCGATCGTGCTGGCCTGCGAGTACACGAGCGGCTGGATCCGCCGGGCGGTGCAGTGATGGCGGTGACCTGCGGCCCGGACGGCATCCCGCAATGGCGCCGCCGCACCCCGCGGGGCGACCTGCTGGCCTGGGCCGGCTGGCTCGGCGCGGTGGCGCTGACCATGCTCTGCTTCCACTACATCTCCGAGCGCACCATCTGGGCCTTCGTGTGGGACGCGCCGGCGCAGGGCGCCGACCTCGTGTCGCGCATGTTCCCGCCGCGCTGGTCCTACGCCGCGCAGCTCTGGCGGCCGCTCTGGGACACGATCAACATCGCCACGCTCGGCACCGCGCTCGCCGTGCTGCTCGGCGTGCCGGTCGCCTTCCTCGCCGCGCACAACACCACGCCGAGCCGGGCGCTGCTGCGCCCGGCGGCGCTGTTCGTCATCGTCGCCAGCCGCTCCATCAACTCGCTGATCTGGGCGCTGGTGCTGGTGATCGTGCTCGGACCGGGGATGCTGGCCGGCATTCTGGCGATCGCGCTGCGCTCCATCGGCTTCATCGCCAAGCTGCTCTACGAGGCGATCGAGGAGATCGACCCCACCCAGGTCGAGGCGGTGGAGGCGACCGGCGCCGGCCGGGCGCAGGTGCTGGCCTGGGGCATCGCGCCGCAGGTGCTGCCCGCCTTCGCCGGCATCTCCGTCTTCCGCTGGGACATCAACATCCGCGAGGCGACGGTGCTCGGCCTGGTCGGCGCGGGCGGCATCGGCATGCAGCTCCAGGCCTCGATCAACGTGCTCGCCTGGCCGCAGGTGACGATGATCTTCCTGCTGATCCTGGTGACGGTGCTGGTCAGCGAATGGGTCTCGGCCCGCGTGCGCCACGCGGTGATCTGAGGGGGGCGCTCAGCGCCCCCTGCCGTCGAGCCCCATGCGCCGGGCGATGATGGAGAGCATGATCTCGTCCGCCCCGCCGCCGATGGAGCCGAGGCGGAAGTCGCGCCAGGCGCGGCTGATCCAGTTCTCCCAGGCGTAGCCCATGCCGCCCATGAACTGCACGCACCAGTCCGCCACCTCGCGCGAGAGGCGCCCCGCCTTCAGCTTGCACATGGAGGCGAGCTCGGTCACGTCCTCGCCCGCCACGTAGCGCTCGGTGGTGTGGTAGACGAGGGCGCGCAGCGCCTCGATCTCGGTCTTCAGCTCGGCCAGCTTGAACTGGATCACCTGGTTGTCGAGCAGCGGCCGGCCGAAGGCGTGGCGGGCGCGCAGGTAGTCCGCCACGTGCTCGATCATCTGCCCCATCGCCAGGCGGCGGGCGGCGGCGTTCAGCCGCTCCTCCTGGAACTGGCGCATCTGGTAGGCGAAGCCCCTCCCCTCCTCGCCGATGCGGTTCCGCTTCGGCACCCTGACCCCGTCGAGGAAGAGCTGCGCCGTGTCGCTGCACCACATGCCGAGCTTGCGGATCTTGCGCCGCGACACGCCCGCGCGGTCCGGCCCGCCCGGACGCTCGCGCAGCGGCAGCACGATCAGCGACTTGTTGCGGTGCGGCGGCCCGTCCGAGGTGTTGGCCAGCAGGCAGACCCAGTCCGCCTCCATGCCGTTGGTGATCCACATCTTGCCGCCGCTGACGACGTAGTCGTCGCCGTCGGGGCGCGCCACGGTGCGGATCGAGGCGACGTCCGAGCCCGCCCCCTCCTCGGAGACGCCGATCGAGACCACCACCTCGCCGGCGATGGCCGGCGCCAGATACTCGCGGCGCAGCGCGTCGCTGCCGAACTCGGCCAGCGCCGGCGTCGCCATGTCGCTCTGCACCGAGAGCGCCATGCCCACGCCCTGCGCCTTCATCGTCCCCAGCGCCTCGCCGGCCGCGACCGCGAAGGAGAAGTCGAGGCCCGAGCCGCCATAAGCCACCGGCTTGGTGATGCCGAGCAGCCCGAGCGCGCCGGCCTTGCGGAACACCTCGCGCGAGGGGAAGCGCTCCGCCTCCTCCCAGGCGTCCACGTGGGGGTCTATCTCCTCCGCCACGAAGCGGCGGACGCTGTGCATCAGGCGATGGTGGTCCTCGGTGTAGAGCATGGGGCCTCCGGCCGGCGTGGCGGGGCAGGATAGCCGCCGCGCGCCCGCCCCCAAAGGCGGCGGGGGAGGGCCCGTCGCGGCGCCCTCCCCCGCCCTTCGCGCCCTCCGGCCGCCGGATCAGCCGGCCTGCAGCGGCAGGGCGACGAACAGCCGCGCGCCGTCGCGCTCGATCTGCAGCGCGATCGCCTGGCGCCCCTGCTGGCGCGCGGCGCGGACCGCCTGCGCCACATCCTCGGGCCCGTTCACGGCACGGTCGCCGGCGCGCAGGATCACGTCGCCCTGGCGCAGGCCGCGCGCCGCCGCGGCGCTGTCGGGCCGCACCTCGGCCACCACCGCGCCCTCGCCGCGCGGCCCCGGCGCCAGCGCCAGGCCGAGCGCGCCGCCCTCGGCGCCCTCGCGCTCCTCGGGGGAGGCGATCCGGCTTGCCGGGTGGCGGCCCACCGTCACCTGCCGCTCCACGCGCTCGCCGTTGCGCAGCACCACCACGGTCGCGGTGCCGCCCGGCCTCACCCCGGCCACCGCCTCGGCGAGGTCGCGCGGCGCCTCGATGGCCCGCTCGCCGAAGCCGACCACCACGTCGCCCGGCTGCAGCCCGGCCCGCTCGGCGGGCGAGCCCTCCTGCACCTGCGCCACCAGCGCGCCGCGGCGGTCCGGCGCGCCGACGGCGCGCGCCAGCTCCTCGTCGAGGCGCTGCATGGAGACGCCGAGCCAGCCCCGCTCCACCCGCCCGGTCGCGCGGAGCTGGTCCACCACCTGGCGTGCCAGGTTGGAGGGCACGGCGAAGCCGATGCCGGCATTGGCGCCGGAGGGCGAGTAGATGGCGGTGGCGATGCCGATCACGCCGCCCCTGACGTCGAACAGCGGCCCGCCGGAATTGCCGGGGTTGATCGGCGCGTCGGTCTGGATGAAGTCGTCATAGGGCCCGGCGCCGATCTGCCGGCCGCGCGCCGAGACGATGCCGGCGGTGGCGGTGCCGCCGAGGCCGAAGGGGTTGCCCATCGCCACCACCCATTCGCCGACGCGCAGCCGGTCGCTGTCGCCCCATTCGAGGGCGGGCAGCGGCGCCTCGGCCTCCACCTTCAGCAGGGCGAGGTCGGTCTGCGGGTCGGTGCCCACCACCCGCGCCGGCATCTCCCGCCCGTCGGCGAGCTGCACCGTCACCGAGGCGGCGTCGCCGACCACGTGGTTGTTGGTGACGATGTAGCCGGCCGGGTCGATGATGAAGCCCGAGCCGCGACCGGCGCGCGGGCGCGGCAGCGGCATCTGCTCGCGGAAGAAGCGCTCGAAGGGCGTGCCGCGGAATTGCGGCGGCAGCTCCGGCGCCCGCGGCGTCCGCCCGGTCACGGTCACGTTGACGACGGCGGGGGCGACGCGCGCCACCAGGTCGGCGAAGTCGGGCATGGCGGCGGCGCGCGGCAGCGCGACGGCGGTGCCCGCCGCCGGGGCATTCGCCGTCTGCGCCCAGGCCCCGGGCGTGAGCGCCGTGGTGGCCAGGGCGAGGGCGAGCGCGCCCACCACGCCGCGGGCGGCCAGGCCTGTCCTGCTCTTCCTCGTCATCTGCGGTCTCCGGCAGTTCGCCCGCCCGGACGGGGCGGGGGTTTCCGGCAGGAAAGCGCGCCCCGCCTGCCCGCGACCTCGCGCGGAGCATACGGATTCGTATGCCGGCGGGCCGGCGGGCGGCACCGCCCCGGTGACATCGCCGCCCTCCATCCCCACCTCCGCCGGCGGCGCGCCCCTTCCGGACGCGCCGCCGCCCCCGCCACGGAACAGGACCCGCCATGGACCAGCCGCAGACCCGGGTCGCGCAGCCGCTGCGCTACCTCGACAAGGCCCTCGGCGCGCTGCGCGAGCTCGGCCTGCCGCTCCCCGAGCCCGGGGCGCAGGAGAGCCCGGTCACCGCGCTGCTCGCCCGGCTCGGCGACCTCGACCAGGAGCGGGTGGTGCTGATCGCCCGCGTGCTCAACCAGGCGAGCACCTTCCACGAGGTGGTGCGCGAGCAGGTGCGGGGGATGCAGATCGCCGACCGCTACCAGGCGATCACCGACGCCTTCAACTCCATCCGCGACGACGCCCGCGCCATGGTCCGCCAGGTCGAGGACGGGCGGATCAGCACCATGGAGCGCCTCGCCAACATCTGGCAGAAGGCGACGCGCGGCGACATCGCCGACCGCTTCCAGAGGATCCGCGACACCTACCTCGAGGTCTCGCGCGACACCCGCGACCAGGTGGAGCGCGAGCACCGCATCCTCGAGGCCTACCGCGACTTCCGCGGCGCGCTGAAGGAGGCGGAGGTGCTGGCCTTCGAGGTGCTGAGGACCGCCGAGGGGAAGCTCGCCGAGGCCAGGGCGAAGGTGGAGGAGGCCTCCCGCGCCGTGGAGACGGCCGGCGCGGTCGAGCCCGCCGAGCGCGCGCGGCTCGAACTCGCCCGCGACGAGGCGGTGCGCGCCCTGCAGGCCGAGGAGGGGCGCTACCAGATCGCCAAGGACCTCTCGGACAACCTGACCGTTTCCTACAACACCTCCGAGGTGATCATGGCGCGGCTGGTGCAGACCACCTCCGCCAAGGAGCGGGTCTGGCAGCAGTCGGTCAGCTTCTTCTCGACCAACGAGGCGGTGCTGACGGCGCTGACCGCGAGCTTCACCGGCCTGACGGGGCTCGCCGAGAGCACGCGCACGCTCGAGGGGATGAAGGAGGGTGTCAGCCGCAGCCTGGAGACGCTGGCCGAGATCGGCGGCCAGGTGCAGGACGCGGCGCTGCGCGCCGGCTACGGCCCGACCATCCGCGCCGACGCGGTCAGGAAGCTGGTGGACAGCGTCGTCTCCTACCAGGAGCACGCGCGCGAGATCATCGAGGAGATGCGCGAGAGCGCCACGCGCAACAGCGAGGAGATCCGCCGCTCGGTCGAGGACGCGAAGCGCCGCATGGCCCGGCTGGCCCAGGACGCGGCCAGGGCGGCGGCGCCGGTCGCGGAGGCCGCGCCGGGGCATGCCTGACGCGCCCGGCGGGCGCGCCGCGCCGCCGCTCGACGACACCATGCTGGCGATGGACGTGGTGGACACGCTCCGCCACGCCGAGGCGCTGGTCGAGCGCGAACTGTCCGAGCCCGAGCGCGCCGCCGCGCTCAAGCGCCGGCTGCGCGAGATCTACGCCAGCCAGGGCATCGAGGTGCCGGACCACATCCTCGACCAGGGCGTGACGGCGCTGGCGGAGAGCCGCTTCACCTACCGCCCCACCCCGCCGGGCCCGGCGCGCAGCCTGGCGACGCTGTGGGTGACGCGGGGGCGCTGGGGGCGGCCGGCCGGGCTTGCCCTCGCCGCCCTGCTGCTGCTCGGCGGCGGCTGGTATCTCGGCGTCCGCCTGCCGGCGGAGCGCGCCCGCATCGCCGAGCAGCGGGAGCTGGCGGAGGGGCTGCCGCGCGCGCTCGCCGCCGAGCATGCGCGGGTGCGGGCCGCGACCCGCGCCGCGCCGGCGCTGGAGCGCGCCGACCGGCTGCTCGCCGAGGGCGAGGCCGCGGCCCGCGCCGGCGACCTCGCCGGCGGGCGGCAGCGCCTCGCCGCGCTGCAGGAGCTCGCGCGCGGCCTCTCGCAGGAATACCAGATCCGCATCGTCTCCCGCCCCGGCGAGCCCTCCGGCGTCTGGCGCGTGCCGGAGGCGAACCCGCAGGCGCGCAATTACTACCTGATCGTCGAGGCGGTGGGCCGCGACGGGCGGCCCGTGGAGATGACCGTCACCAGCGAGGAGGACGGGCGCACCGCCCGCGTCACCCGCTGGGGCCAGCGCGTGCCGCCCGAGGTGTTCGAACGGGTGCGCCGGGACAAGGAGCGCGACGGGGTGATCGACCAGCCGGTGGTGGGCGACAAGCGCGCCGGCGAGATGGAGCCGCAATGGACCATCCCGGTCCTCGGCGGCGCGATCCTGCAATGGTGAGGATGCGATGCTGAGCGGCGTGCAGCTCTTCGACAGCGTGGATGAGCGCCTGGCCCGGGCGCAGCGGGAGGCGCGGGCGGCGCAGGTGGAGGCCGAGGCGCTGGCGCAGCGCCGCGACGCCGCCCGCGCCGCCGAGGCCGAGGCATTGCGGGAACTCGCCCGGCTGCGGGTGCGCCAGATCGGCGATGGCGGCGCCGCGCTCGGCCAGCTCGACGCGGCGGAGCGGCGCATCCAGGCCCTGCTCGCCGAGCGCGCCGCGGCCCTCGCCGCCGCCGAGGCCGAGCTCCTGCGCCGGCGCGAGGCGCTGGAGGCGGCGCGCGCCGGGCGCGAACGCCATGCCGCCGCGCTGCGCGAGGCCGAGGCCGCCGAGGCGGCGGCGCTGGAGGCGGCGCGCGGGCGCATGGAGGCGGACCCGGACTGGCGCCGCCTGGCCGCAGCGGCGGAGGAGGCGGCGCGCATCGCCACCCATGCCACGCGCAAGGCCGAGCTGGCGCGCCAGGAGCTGGAGGAGAAGGGGCGGCCCTACCGCGAGGATCCGCTCTTCGCCTATCTCTGGGATCGCGGCTGGGGCACGGCGCGCTACCGCGCCGGCCCGATCGCCCGCCTGCTCGACGGCTGGACCGCGCGCGTCGCCCGCTTCGAGCCGGCGCGGCGCGACTACGCCCTGCTCTCCGAGCTGCCCGGCCGCCTCGCCGCCCATGCCGAACGGATGCGCGAGGCCGCGGCGGCGGCGGCGGCGGCGCTGGCGCGGGCGGAGCACCGCCTCGCCGGCCTGCCGGAGGAGGGCGGCGCCGCCGCGGCGCGGGACGCGCTGGACCAGGCGGAGGAGGCGCTGGAGGCCGCCGCCGCCGCGCTGCATGAGGCCGAGCGGCGCCGCGCCGCGCTCGCCGGCGAGGAGGATGCGGCGCTGCGCGAGGCCACGGCGCAGCTCGAAGCCGCCCTCGGCGCCGCCAGCCTGCGCAGCCTGCGCGAGGCCGCCCGCCGCACGCCGACCCCGGAGGACGACGCCATCGTCGCCCGGCTGGAGCGGGCCTCGGCCGAGCGCGCGGCGGTGGAGCGCGAGCTCGCCGCCGCCCGCGCCGAGGCCGAGGCGGCGCGCCGGCACCTCGCGGAGCTGCAGCAGCTCCGGCAGGAGATGCGCCGTCGCGGCTACGAGCGCGACCGCTGGGACTTCAAAGACGGCGCCATCATCGGCGTGCTGATCGGCGAGCTGCTGCGCGGCGGGCTCAGCCGCGACGGCTTCTGGGACCGCATGGGCCGCCACCGGCTGCCGGGCGGCGGCCCCTGGGGCGGCCCGCCGCCCGGCCCCTGGGGCGGTGGAGACGGCTTCCGCACCGGCGGCGGCATGGGCGGGGGCGGCTTCCGCACCGGCGGGCGGATGGGCGGAGGCGGCTTTCGCACCGGCGGGTCGTTCTGAGGCGGCCGGCGACCTCGCCGGGCGTCTCCGCGCGGCGGGCGGCATCCCGTCGCGGCCGGCCGCGACGGTGCCCTGGGGCGCGGCCGCAGCCGGCTCCGGCGGCCCTACACCGGCACCTCGCCCGGCGGCTTGAGCGTGGCCAGCACGAAGCTCGACCGCGTCTCCTTCACCCCGGGCAGGCGCAGCAGGGCCTTCAGGGCGAACTCGCCATAGGCGTCGAGATCCGCCGCCAGCACGTGCAGCAGGTAGTCCATCTCCCCGCTCATCGCGTAGGCGGCCAGCACCTCCGGCCGCTCGGCCAGGGCGGCGTGGAAGCGCGCCACCACCTCCTCGGCATGGCTTTCCAGCGCCACCATGACGAAGGCCTGCAGCGGCAGGCCGAGCCGCGCGGGGTCGAGCACCGCGGCGTAGCGGGCGATGACGCCCTCCTCCTCCAGCCGCCGCACCCGGCGCTGGCAGGGGGTGGGGGAGAGGCCGACCTGCTCGGCCAGCGCCACGATGGGCAGGCGGCCGTCGCGCTGCAGGGCGCGCAGGATGCGGCGGTCTATGGCATCGAGCTTCGGAGAGGATTTCGCCATGGTCCATCTCCTTGGGAGTGGAATGCGCCAAGCCTAGCGCCTCTCGGGCCGCAGATCGCCGAAAACCCCTCCCCCGTCTCGGGCATTGTCATGCTCATCGAGCCGCAGGAGGCAGGGATGGAGACGAGCGTTCCCGGTCTGCCGCAGGGCCTGCGCGGCGACTACGCGCGCGCCCGCCCCGACTTCACCCTCACCCAGGACATGGCCACCTACACGGAGGCCGACCACGCCACCTGGCGCACCCTCTACGAACGCCAGGCGGCGCTGCTGCCCCGCCACGCCGCCGCCGCCTTCCGGGAGGGGCTGGCGCGCCTGCCCTTCTTCGCCGAGGGCGTGCCGGACCTCGCGCGCGTCAGCCGCGTGCTGCGCGCGGCCACCGGCTGGTCGCTGGTGGCGGTGCCGGGCCTGATCCCGGACGACGCCTTCTTCGCCCATCTCGCCGCGCGCCGCTTCCCGGTGACGCACTGGATCCGCCGCCCCGAGGAGCTCGACTACATCGTCGAGCCCGACATCTTCCACGACGCCTTCGGCCATGTGCCGCTGCTGGCCCAGCCCGACTTCGCCGACTTCCTCGAGGCCTACGGGCGCCTCGGCGAGCAGGCGGCGCGCATCGGCGCGCTGAAGCCGCTGGCGCGTCTCTACTGGCACATGGTGGAGTTCGGCCTGATCCGGGAGAGCGGCGGCCTGCGCGCCTACGGCGCCGGCATCCTCTCCTCCCGGACCGAGACGGTCTACGCGACGGAGAGCGAGAAGCCGCGCCGGCTGCGCTTCGCCCTCTGGCGCGTGCTGCGCAGCGACTACTTCATCGACGACCTGCAGCCGACCTACTTCGTGATCTCCGACTACGCCGAGCTGTTCGCCGCCATGGAGCGGCTGCCCGAGCTGCTGCCCCTGGCGCGGGACGCCGCGCCGATCCCGCCCGGCGCCGCCGCCGAGGGCGACATCCCCCACCGCCTGGCCTGAAGGAGCGCACGCCATGGACATCCCGCCCGACCGCACCGCCTATGCCGGCGCGATCAGCGACGCCAACCCGATGGGCACCGACGGCTTCGAGTTCGTCGAATTCACCGGGCCGGACATCCCCTATCTGGAAGCGCTGTTCGAGCGCCTCGGCTTCGCCCCCGTGGCGCGGCACCGCAGCAAGCAGGTGACGCTGTGGCGCCAGGGGGACATCAACTTCATCCTGAACGCCGAGCCGGAGAGCTTCGCCCAGGCCTTCCAGCGCGTGCACGGCCCCTCGGCCTGCGCCATGGCCTTCCGCGTCGCGGACGCGAAGGCAGCCTATGAGCGCGCGGTCGCGCTCGGCGCGAAGCCGGTCACCGGCAAGGTCGGCCCGATGGAGCTGAACATCCCGGCGATCGAGGGCATCGGCGGCTCGCTGCTCTACCTGGTGGACCGCTACGGCCCGCGCGGCTCGATCTACGACGTGGACTTCCGCTGGATCGGCGAGCCCGATCCGCGCCCGCGCGGCCACGGGCTGACGGTGATCGACCACCTCACCCACAACGTGCACCGCGGCCGCATGGACGTGTGGTGGAAGTTCTACGAGAAGCTCTTCAATTTCCGCGAGATCCGCTACTTCGACATCGAGGGCAAGCTGACCGGGCTGCGCTCCCGCGCCCTGACCTCGCCCTGCGGCCAGATCCGCATCCCGATCAACGAGAGCGCCGACGACAAGAGCCAGATCGAGGAGTATCTCCGCGCCTACAACGGCGAGGGCATCCAGCACATCGCCCTCGGCACGCACGACATCTTCGCCTCGGTCGAGGGGATGCGGGAGCGCGGCGTGCAGTTCATGGACACGCCCGACACCTATTACGAGCTGCTGCCGAAGCGCATGCCGGACCTTGGCGCCGAGGAGATCGAGCGGCTGCGCCGCAACCGCATCCTGACCGACGGCGCGCCGACGCCGGAGGGCGGGCGGCTGCTGCAGATCTTCACCGGCACGGTGATCGGCCCGATCTTCTTCGAGCTGATCCAGCGCAAGGGCGACCAGGGCTTCGGCGAGGGCAATTTCCGGGCCCTGTTCGAGAGCATCGAACTCGACCAGATCCGCCGCGGCGTGCTCAGGCCCTCCGAGGCGGCGGAGTAGGGGCGGGCGGGCTCAGCGCCGCTCCGGCGCCACCTCCGGTGCCGGCACCGGCAGGTTTGGCGCCAGTTCGCGCGAGAGGGCGTTGAGCTCGCGGAGCTGCTCGCGGCGCTCGGTGGGGGGAAGCTCCACCCCCGCCTCCCGCTTCCGCGCCTCCGTCGCCTCCCGCGTGGGCTGCTGGGCGCTCCGGGCGCCGGCCGGCGGCGGCTCCTGCCCAGCGGCGCCGCCGGCGGCGCAGAGGAGGGCGAGGGCGAGGAGGCGGGGCAGGCGCGGGCTCGGCATCGCGGCATCTCCCATGGCGATGCGGGGTGAACGCCGCAGGCGGGCGGCGGCTGCGGGGCGGCCGGCGCCATCAGCCCTTCCGCCCGCGCGCCGCATGCGCGTCGAGCGCGGCCTGCGCGCGCCGCGCCGCCGCGAGCCGGGCGGCCGCGGCGCGGCGTTCCTGCAGCCGCTCCACCGCGCGCTCCGCGGTCCGTGCCGCCACCAGCGCCTCCCGCGCCGCCTCCGCCATCGCCTCGGCCGCCTGCCGGGCCCGCTCCGCCCGCTCGCGCTCGGCCAGCGCGCGCGGCAGCCAGGCGGCGAAGTCGGCCGGCGCTCCCGCGGCGGCCTCGGCGGCCGGGGCGCGCTCGGCCGCCTCGTGCCGCGCCTCGGCGAGGTCGAGGGCGGCCAGCCGCTCCGCCAGGTGGCGGCGCGCCGCGCGCATCTCCAGCCGCCGCAGCCGCGCCAGCACGGCGAGCGGATCATGCGCCATCGCCGCCATCCTCCATCGCGGCGGCGAGGGCGGCGAAGGCCTCCGTCACGCCGCTGCGCTCGCCCTTGCGCTGGGCGAGCATGGCCTCGATACGCGGCGCGAGGCGCAGCGCCTCGTCCACCGCCGGATCGGTGCCGGCGCGGTAGGCGCCGAGGCGCACCAGCTCCGCCATCTCCGCGGCCAGGGCGAGGATGCGGCGGGCACGCTGCGCGAGCGCCCACTCCTCCGGCCCGAGGCAGCCGGGCACGGTGCGGGAGAGGCTTCGCAGCACGTCCACCGCGGGGTAGCGCCCGGCCTCGCCGATGCGGCGGTCGAGCACGACATGGCCATCGAGGATGCCGCGCACCGCGTCGGCCACCGGCTCGTCATGGTCGTCGCCCTCGACAAGCACGGTGAACAGGCCGGTGATCATGCCGGGATTGCCCTCCTCGCGCGGCCCGGCGCGCTCCAGCAGCCGCGGCAGCTCGGCGAAGACGCCGGGCGTGTAGCCGCGGCTCGCCGGCGGCTCGCCGGCGGCGAGGCCGATCTCGCGCAGCGCCATGGCGAAGCGGGTGACGCTGTCCATCAGCAGCAGAACGTGCCGCCCTGCCTCGGCGAAGTGCTCGGCCACGGTCATGGCGGCGTAGGCGGCGTCGCGCCGCAGCAGCGGCGCGCTGTCGGAGGTGGCGCAGACCACGACGGAGCGCGCGAGCCCCTCCGGCCCGAGGTCGTCCTCGAGGAATTCGCGCAGTTCCCGCCCCCGCTCGCCAACCAGGGCGAGCACCGCGACGTCGCATTCGGCGCCGCGGGCAAGCATGGAAAGCAGCGTGGACTTGCCGACGCCGGAGGCCGCGAACAGGCCGAGGCGCTGGCCGCGCCGGCAGGTGGCGAAGGCGTCGAGCGCCCGCACCCCGAGATCGAGCCGCGGTCCGAGCCGGGCGCGGCGGCCGGCCTCCGGCGCGGCGGCGCGCAGCGGCCGGGGCAGCGGCCCGGGGGGCAGCGGCCCCCGGCCGTCGAGCGGCCGCCCCAGCGGATCGATCACCCGCCCGAGCCAGCCATCCCCGACCGCGAGGGCGGGCGGCTCCGCCAGGCGGAAGGGGGTGCCGGCGGCGACGCCATCCAGCGGCCCGAGGGCCAGCGCCTCGGCGCGGCCGTCGCGGAAGGCGACGATCTCGGCCGGGACCAGAGGCGCGCCGCCGGGGTCGAGCAGGACGCGGCTGCCGATATGCAACCATGGCGCGAGTCCCTCCAGCGAGACCCCGAGCCGCCCGCCGGCCGCGACATGGCCAAAGAATTGCTGCCGCGGGGCTCTGGCGAGCGCCGCGCTGGCTGCGTCCGCGACCTCAAGCCATTGATGCCTCTGCATTCCTTGCGCGGGCTCCCTGGATTAATCTCATTTTTACGAATCGTCGCTGATCTTAGTACGTCTCAAAGATGAAAAACCACTTCACATCACCCGCAAAAGTTGTAGATATGCAGGCGGATGGCGAAGCGGAGACCCCAAGATGCGTGTACTCCTGGTCGAAGATGATCTGGCCACCTCCCGCGGCCTGGTCGCCATGCTCAAGGCGGCGTCGATGATCGTCGACGCGGTGGACAGCGGCGAGGAGGCGCTCGACCTCGCCCGCCACTACGACTACGACATCGTGCTGCTCGACCTCGGCCTGCCGGACATGGAGGGCTACGAGGTGGTGCGCCGCCTGCGCGCGGCCCGCGTCGAGACGCCGGTGCTGATCCTCTCCGGCCTCAGCCGTCCCGGGGCGAAGGTGAAGGGGTTCAGCATGGGGGCGGACGACTTCATCACCAAGCCCTTCGACCCGCCGGAGCTCGTGGCGCGCATCCAGGCCGTGGTGCGGCGCGCCAAGGGCTTCGCCCAGCCCACCCTCTCGGTGGGGGACCTCACGCTCAACCTGGCCTCGCGGGAGGTCACCGTGGGCGGTGTGCCGGTGCACCTGACCGGCAAGGAATACGCGGTGCTGGAGCTGCTCACCCTGCGCAAGGGCACGGTGCTGACGAAGGAAGCCTTCCTGAACCACCTCTACGGCGGCATGGACGAGCCCGAGATCAAGATCATCGACGTCTTCATCTGCAAGCTGCGCAAGAAGCTGGCCCAGGCCGGGGCGGACAACCTGATCGGCACGGTCTGGGGGCGCGGCTACGTCTTGCGGGACCCGGCCCAGCCGGGGGGCCGCCCCGCCCTTGCCCCGAAGGCCATGGGCCTGTCCGCCGCCCACGCCGCGTGAGCCGCCGGCCGGCGCCGCACAAGGGGCCCGCCGGGCCTCGCCGCGATGGCGCCTGCGCTGCCCGATGGTGGGGGGAACCGGGCAGCGCGCCAGGGACGGAAGCGGCCCCGTGGTACCTGATCCACGGTGGTGGAAGGGCCGAAGCGGTGAACCGGTCGCCCGGCATGGAGCGGAAGCCTTGATCCACCGGAGCGGATCACGCGTGGCCCTCGCCGGTTGACGCCCCATCCGCGAAGGCGGAATGGCCGGAGCGGTGACTCAGCCACCCAGTGAAGGGCGGAAGCGCGATCCATCAAAGGGGATCCGCTGCAGCCGGGCCGCCCCCCGTTCCTCCGCCCCCTACACCGCCAGCGCCGCCACGCGCGGCAGCGCATAAGCGCCGCGGGCGCCGGAGACGGGGACCAGCCGGTCGGTCAGGCCGAGCACCGTCTCCGCCCCGCCCAGATACAGCACGCCATCGTCCGCCAGCCGCTCCGCCACCGCCGCCAGCACCCGCGCCTTGGTGGGCGGATCGAGATAGATCAGCACGTTGCGGCAGAAGATCACGTCGAACCGCCCAAGCGGGCGCAGATCGTCCAGCAGATTCCAGCGCAGGAAGCGGGCCATGGCGCGCAACTCGGGCGCGACCCGCCAGCGCCCGGCTTCCTGGCGGAAATGCCGCACCAAGCGCTGGATGGAAAGGCCGCGCTGCACCTCGAACTGGGTGAACAGCCCCTCGCGCGCCCGCGCCAGCACCTCCTGGGCGATGTCGGTGCCGAGAATCTCCACCTTGCGCCCGGCCAGCTCCGGCCCCAGCTCCTCCGCGATCATGGCGACCGAGTAGGCCTCCTGCCCGGTCGAGCAGGCGGCCGACCACACGCGCAGCACCGCCCCCGGCGGCCGCGCCGCGGCCAGGGCGGGCAGCAGGCCGCGCAGATGCTCGAAGGGTGCGCCGTCGCGGAAGAAGGAGGTCTCGTTGGTGGTCAGCGCCTCTGTCACCGCCTCGGCCAGCGGCCCGGAAGGGGCGTCGCGCAGCCGCGCCGCCAGCGCGTCCAGCGTCGGCAGGCCCTCCCGCCGCAGCAGCGGAGCGAGGCGCGTCTCCAGCATGTAGAGCTTGTCCGGCGTCAGGACCAGGCCGGAGCGGGCCTTCACCACCCGGGCGACCAGCTCGAAATTCCCGGCGATCACGCGGCCGCCCCCCGCCCCGCCACCATGGTGGCGATCTGCTCCCCGAGCGCCTCGGGCGGCAGCAGGGCGCGCGCCAGCCCGGCCCGGGCCACCGCGCCCGGCATGCCCCAGACCACGGAACTCGCCTCGTCCTGCGCCAGCACCGTCCCGCCCGCCGCCGCCACCGCGCGGCAGCCGGCGAGCCCGTCCTGTCCCATTCCGGTGAGGATCACCGCCAGCACCCGCCCGCCGCAGAGCGCAGCGAGGCTGCGCAGCATCGGGTCCACGGCGGGGCGGCAGAAATTCTCCGCCGGCCCGTCGGACAGGCGCGCCACCAGCGCCCCGTCGGGCAGGGCCTCGGCCAGCAGGTGCCGGTCGCCCGGCGCCAGGTAGAGGCGGCCGGGACGCAGCGCTTCCCCGTCCCGCGCCTCGGCACAGCCAGGGCCGCCGAGCCGGTCCAGGTGGTCGGCGAGCATCGCCGTGAAGCCCGCCGGCATGTGCTGCACCACCAGGACCGGCACCGGCAGCCCGCGCCCGAGGCGTCGGACCAGCGCCGAGAGCGCCTGCGGCCCGCCGGTGGAGCAGCCGATGCCGACCACGCGCGGCGCCGGGCCGCCAAGGCCCCACGCGGCGCGCCCCGGCCCCGGCGCGGGCACCTGCGGCCGGCGCATCCGCGCCCAGCCGCGGATCTTCGCCAGCAGCTCCGCCCGGAAGGCAGGATCGGCCAGGCCGCCGCCCGCCGCGCCGGGCTTCGGCACGTAGTCCACCGCCCCCGCGCGCAGCGCCGCCATGGCGGCCGCGGCGCCGCGCTGGGTCAGGCTGCTGGCGACGATCACCGCCGGCGGGGCGTGGCGCCGCAGGATCAGCGGCAGGGCCGTCATCCCGTCCATCACCGGCATCTCGAGATCAAGCAGGACCACCTCGGGCCGCTCGGCCTCCGGCAGCGAATCGAGCAGGGCCAGCGCCTCCCGCCCGTCCCGGGCGCGTCCCACGACGCGGATCCCCCCCTCCTGCTCCAGCACGCGCGCCAGGGCGGCGCGGACGGTGGCGCTGTCGTCGCACAGCAGCACCCGGACCGGCGCGGCGGCGAGGCTCATTCCTCCCCCCGCGGCAGCAGTCCCGCCTGGACGAGCTTGTCCCTGAGGATCGCCTCATCGAAGGGCTTCATCACGTATTCCTGCGCGCCGGCGGCCAGCGCCTCCAGGATGCGGGAAAGGTCGGACTCCGTGGTGCAGAGCACGACCACCGGCCGGTCCGGCCCGAACTCGGCCCGCGCCGCGCGCAGGAAGGCGAGGCCGTCCATCACCGGCATGTTCCAGTCGAGCAGCACGGCGCGCGGCAGGCTCGCCCGGCAGGCGGCCAGCGCCTCGGCGCCGTTGGCCGCCTCCTGCACCAGGAAGCCGTGGTTCTCCAGCATCCGGCGGGCCGCGCGGCGCACCACGCCGCTGTCGTCCACCACGAGGCAGGTCCCGAGGCTCGGCTGTGGCGCGGCCATCGTCCTCATCCGATCGCCAGCACCCGCTCGACATCGAGCAGGATGACGAGCCGGTCCCCCAGGCGGTGCACGCCCACCGCCACCTCCCGCCAGAGGGGGTCGAGCGTCGGCGGGTTGGCGGCGCGGTCGGCGCGCGGCAGGGGCACGACATCGCCCACCTGGTCCACGATCAGGCTGTAGAGCTCGGTCTCGCCCTCGACCACCACGCTCATGCCCGGGGCGCCGGCCGGCCGCGGCGGCAGGCCGAGGCGGCGGCGCAGATCGAGCGCGGTGACGATGCGACCGCGCAGGTTCAGGCTGCCCGCCACCTCGGGCGGCGCCAGCGGGATGCGGGTGATCGCCTGCGGGCCGAGCACGTCGCGTACCGCGAGCACCGGGACGGCGCAGAGCTGATCGGCGAGGGTCAGGGTCAGGAAGACCTCCGCCGCCTCGTCGCCGCGCGGCGCCTCCGCCGGCGCCGGCCGCTGCTGGATGCCCATCGTCACCTCCTCAGGCGGCGGCTGGCGCCGCCAGGCAGCGCTGCAGGCTCTCCAGCAGCGCGGAACGGTCGAACTTGGCGACGTAGTCGCTGAAGCCGGCCTCGCGCCCCTGCGCCACGTCCTCGGGGCCGCACCGCCCGGACAGGGCGATCATCGGCAGGTCGCGCCAGGCGCCGCCCTGACGCACCGCCCGCGCCAGCGCCAGCCCGTCCACCTCCGGCATCACGATGTCGGAGACGATGGCGTCGAACTCCGCCCCCGCGTCGCGCAGCCGCAGCGCCTCCTGCGCCGTCGGCACCGCGGTCACGGCATAGCCGGCGGCGCCGAGCGCGGGCACGACGAGGTTGCGGAAGAAGGCGCTGTCCTCGACCACCAGCACGCGCTGCCCGCCGCCCCGCCGCTGGCCGAACCAGTCCTGGCCCGCCTCGCGCAGCCACCAGGCGGTGTCCAGCACCTCCGTCACCCGCCCGCCCAGCACCGCGCTGCCGAGGAATCCGGGCCGCGCCCCGGCCGCGTCGATCGCCAGGCGCTCCTCGATCACGTCGAGGATCTCCTCCACCATCAGGCCCATGGCGCGGTCGTCCTCGCCGAACACCAGCACGCGCTGCTGCGCCGGCGCCGCGGCGAGGCTCCAGCCGGGATCGGCCGGCACCAGCGGCATCAGCCGGCCACGGTACTGCACCACCGGCCGCCCGCCCGCGCTCTCGATCTGCTCGCGCGCCACCGTCTCGATCCGCGCCACGAGGCCGAGCGGCACCGCCTTCGGCGTGGCGTCGCCGGCGCGGAACAGCAGCAGCGCCGAGCGCTGCGCCGAATGCGCGCCGCCCCCGAGGCGCGCCCCGCGCCCCGCCTCCTCGGCGCCCTCTCCGGCCATGCCGACGCTGCGCGCGATGCCGTTGAGGTCGAGGATCATGATGACGCTGCCGTCGCCGAGGATGGTGTTGCCGGAGAACAGCGTCAGGTCGCGCAGGATCGGCGCCACCGGCTTCACCACGATCTCCTCGGTGTCGAAGACGCGGTCCACGATGATGCCGAAGGTCTGGGCGCCGACCTGGGAGACGACGACGAAGCCCTGCTCCGCCGGCGCCTCCTCCAGGCGCAGCAGGCCGGCGAGGCCGACCAGGGGCAGCAGCCGCTCGCGCAGCCGCATCACCGGCGCGTCCTTGATGCGCTCGACGCGCGGCCCGTCCGCCCCGCCGAGGCGCACCAGCTCGACCACGCCGATCTGCGGGATGGCGAAGCGGTCGCCCCCCGCCTCCACGATCAGGGCGGAGACGATCGCCAGCGTCAGCGGGATCTTGACCACGAAGGTGGTGCCCTGGCCGGGGCGGGAGCGCACCTCGATGGTGCCGCCGATCCGCTCCATGTTGGTCTTGACCACGTCCATGCCGACGCCGCGGCCGGAAACGGCGGTGACGGCGGCGGCGGTCGAGAAGCCGGGGCGGAAGATGAAGCGCATGACCTCGCGCTCCGGCATGGAGGCGAGCTCGGCCTCCGTCGCCAGCCCCTGCGCCAGCGCCTTGGCGCGAATGCGCGCCACGTCGAGGCCGCGCCCGTCGTCGCCGATCTCGAGCAGGATGTGCCCGCCCTCGTGATAGGCGTTGAGCGTGATCCGCCCGGTCTCGGGCTTGCCGGCGGCCCGCCGCTCCTCCGGCCGCTCCAGCCCGTGGTCGGCGGAGTTGCGGACCATGTGGGTGAGCGGATCCTTGATCAGCTCCAGCACCTGGCGGTCGAGCTCGGTGTCGGCGCCGCGCATCTCGAGCTCGATGCGCTTGCCGAGCTCGACGCCGAGGTCGCGCACCAGGCGCGGCAGCTTGGCCCAGGCATTGCCGATCGGCTGCATGCGCGTCTTCATCACCCCCTCCTGCAGCTCGGAGGTGATCTGCGAGAGGCGCTGCAGCGGCGCGGCGAAGGCGGCATCGGTGCCCTGGCGCGCGGTCTGCAGGAGCTGGTTGCGCGTCAGCACCAGCTCCGAGACCAGGGTCATCAGGTCCTCGAGCACCTCCACCGCCACGCGGATCGTCTGCGGCGCGGCGGCGGCGCCCTCCGCCACGGGCTCGGGCGCAGGCGGCGACGCGGCGGGCGGAGGGGAAGCGGGCGGGGCCGCGGCGGCGGGGGGCGGGACGGGGGCGGGAGGGGCTTCCGGGGCGGGGGCGGGCCCCTCCCCGGCGGCGGCCGCGTCGAGTGCCGCGATCAGCGCCGCGTCGTCGCCCGCGGGCTCCGCGCCCGTGGCCTCGAGCCCCGCGACGATGCCGCGCATGGCGTCCAGCGCCCGCAGCGTCAGGGAGATGCCCGCCTGGGTCACCGGCAACGTGCCGTCGCGCCAGCGGCCGAGCACGTTCTCCGCCGCGTGCGCCACCGATTCGAGCCGCGGCAGCCCGAGGAAGCCGCAGGTGCCCTTCACGGTGTGGACGATGCGGAACACCTCGGCGAGCGTGCCCTGGTCCCCGGGATGGCGCTCCAGCCGCACCAGCGCCGCATCGAGCGCAGCCAGGCCCTCATTCGTCTCGGTCAGGAAGTCGGCGAGCAGATCGTCCATGGCGCCCCTCGTCACCCGTGGCCGGAGCGTGCGGCGAGGGGTCCGAAGATTCGGTAAAGCGGCGCACCCCGCCGGGGGCGGCTCAGGCCGGCTCCAGCAGCAGCAGCGGGCACCCGCCCTCCGGCGCGGCCGACAGGCCGAGGGAGAGGCGCCAGCCCTCCGCCCGCGCCAGCGCCAGCAGCAGCGGCACCAGCACCGCCCGTGGCCCGCCCTCCGGCAGGGCCGCCGGGGCCTCGTCCGCAAGCGCCGCCACGAGCCCCGAAGGCCAGGCGGCGGAGGTCCCCTCCGGCCGCACCGTCAGCCCCCGCGCCGCGTCGCCGGCGAGGTGGGCGGTGCCGCCGCGCGGCAGCGCCTCGGCCGCGAGCAGGAGGGCGTTGAGCACGAGGGGCACGAGCGCGCCCGGCAGCCTGCCGCCCGGGGCCGGCGCCTCCAGCGCGAACCGCACCCTCGGCGCGGCGGGCGCGCCCTGCAGCAGCGCCAGCAGCCCCTCCCGGTCGAGATCCTCCCCCGCCTCCCCCCAGGCCGCGGCGTAGAGCCGCAGGCGCTGGCGGAGCAGCGCCGCCGTCTCCCGCGCGAGGTCGAGCGTCGCCGGATCGTCGGGCTCGACCAGCGCCAGCGTGCCCTCGAGCGCGGCGACCGCCCCGCCGAGGTCATGGCACAGCCGGGCCGCGAGCAGGCGGGCGAGAGGCAGGTCGTGGCTCATGCGCGGCACCCTTCCATACGCAGCGCCCTGGCTTAGACTGATCCCCTGATCGGATGGTTACCACGGCCAGGGGACCGAGCCACGGCGGTGCCAAGCCTCATCGAGCCCGGCATGCGCGTCCGCCTTCCCGCCCGCCCCGACTGGGGGACGGGCCAGGTGCAGTCCGTGATCGGCGACCGGATCACCGTGAATTTCGAGCACGCGGGCAAGGTGCTGATCAACGGCGCGGTGGCGGAACTCGAGGTGGTGGAGGCCGACCGGGGCTGAGCGCATGGCCGCCACCCCTTCCAAGGGCTTGCGCTCGGCCGGGGTTGGGGACCAAATGCCCTGCGTCGCAGCATCGCCCCAGGGGGACCCGGTCCATGCTCGATCCGTTCGGCCGGCGGATCACCTATCTCCGCGTCTCGGTCACCGACCGCTGCGACCTCCGCTGCGTCTACTGCATGGCGGAGGACATGACCTTCCTGCCCAAGGCGGAGATCCTGACACTCGAGGAGCTGGACCGCCTCTGCGGTGCCTTCATCGGCCTCGGCGTGGAGAAGATCCGCCTGACCGGGGGGGAGCCGCTGGTCCGGCGCAACGTCATCTCGCTGTTCCGCAGCCTCGGCGCCCGGCTGGGCGGCGGCGGGCTCAGGGAGCTGACCGTCACCACCAACGGCACCCAGCTCGCGAAGCTCGCCGGGGAGCTGCACGCGGCGGGGGTGCGGCGGGTCAATGTCAGCCTCGACACGCTCGACCCCGCGACCTTCACCGCCATCACCCGCTGGGGGCGGATCGAGCAGACGCTGGACGGCATCTTCGCCGCCAGGGCCGCCGGCCTCGCCGTGAAGATCAACGCCGTCGCCCTCAAGGGCGTGAACGAACACGAATTCGACCGCATGATCGCCTGGTGCGGCGAGCATGGCTTCGACCTCTGCCTGATCGAGACCATGCCGCTCGGCGAGATCAGCGGCGACCGGACCGAGCAGTACCTGCCGCTCTCGCTCGTCCGCTCGCGCCTGAAGCGGTCCTGGACGCTGGAGGAGACCGACTACCGCACCGGCGGACCGGCCCGCTACTACACGGTGCGGGAGACCGGGCGGCGCATCGGCTTCATCACGCCGATGACGCATAATTTCTGCGAATCCTGCAACCGCGTGCGCCTGACCTGCACCGGCACCCTCTACATGTGCCTCGGCCAGGAGGACGCAGCCGACCTGCGCCGGCCGCTGCGCGACCCCGCGGTGGACGAGGAGGGGCTGCGCGAGGCCATCCTGGAGGCGATCGCCCGCAAGCCGAGGGGCCATGACTTCGTCATCGACCGCCGCCACAACCGCCCGGCGCTCGCCCGCCACATGAGCGTGACGGGGGGCTGAGGGCGGGGCATGGGCCAGCTTCAGGACCTCGCCGCGCGGCTGGCGCTGCCGGGCCTCCCGGAATGGACCGGGCTGCTCGCCCTGCTGGTGCTGATGCTGGCGGGTCTCGCCTACCTGCTGATGCCCTTCGCCGTGTTCGGCGTGAAGGGCCGGCTGGAGGGGATCGAGGCGCAGCTCGACGAGCTGCAGGCCGAGATCCGCAGCCTCTCGCTTCGCCTCACCGAGACGCCGCGCCGCGCCGCGGCGGTGGAGGACTGGGTCGAGCCACCCCCGCCCCGCCGCGCCGAGGAGCCGGCGCCCCGCGTCACGCCGCCCATTCCGCCCCCCGCCGCCTGGCCCGAGGGCGGGCGGCGGCGGGAGGAGCCGCGCCTCGACTGGCCCGGCCGCCGCGGACAGGGCTGAGCCGCGGCGGCGGCCTCAGGCCGGCCGTGGCGGCCGTTCGCCGATCAGCCCCTGCGGCCGGTAGAGCAGGATGAGCTGCAGGGCGAGCC
Organism: Crenalkalicoccus roseus; assembly: GCF_004761865.1. Lineage (GTDB taxonomy): Bacteria > Pseudomonadota > Alphaproteobacteria > Acetobacterales > Acetobacteraceae > Crenalkalicoccus > Crenalkalicoccus roseus. The sequence continues at coordinate 328,193 of NZ_SJDM01000001.1, forward strand.
CGATCAGGAACAGCCGCACATAGGCCGCGCGCGTCGCCAGCTCGCCCGGAAGCTGCCCCGCCAGCCAGTCGGTCGCCGCCCACAGCGCCCACACGGCGACGGCGCCGAGGATGGCGCCGAGGTTGTTGCCCGACCCGCCGGCGATCAGCATCACCCAGACCAGGAAGGTCGCGGTCACCGGGTCCAGCGCGTCCGGCCCCATGAACTTGAAGAAATGCGCGAGCATCGCGCCGGCCAGCCCCATGCAGGCGGCGCCGAGCACGAAGGCCTGCAGGCGGAAGGCGGCCGGGTTCTTGCCCGCGGCCTTGGCCGCCTCCTCGTCGTCGCGGATGGCGCGCAGCGTGCGGCCGAAGGGGGAGCGGGCCGTCGCCTGCGCCATGGCGTAGAGCCCGGCCACCACCGCCGCCACCAGCGCGAGATAGGCGAACTGCCCCCAGGGCAGGCCGAGCCCCTCGAAGGGGCGCGGGATGCCGGGGATGCCGAGCGGCCCGCCGGTCAGCCAGTCCTCGTTGCGCACGATGAGGCGTAGGATCTCGGCGATGCCGATGGTGGCGATCGCCAGGTAGTCGGCACGCAGCCGCAGGCTGATGGCGCCGATCGGCAGCGCCAGCAGCGCGCCGGCCAGCGCCGCCAGCGGCCAGGCCAGCCACCAGGGCCAGCCGAAGCCGCCGAGATGCTGCGCGCTGCCCCCCACGGTCAGGATCGCCGAGGTGTAGGCGCCGACCGCGACGAAGGCGAGCGGGCCGAAATTCATCAGCCCCGTCAGCCCCCACTGCAGGTTCAGCCCGAGCGTCAGCGCGGCGTAGATCCCGGCCAGCGTCAGGATGGTGGCGAAGTAGAGCGCGAACGGCTCCATCAGCCCATTCCCCGGAACAGCCCCTGCGGGCGGAAGATCAGCACCAGCACCAGCACGGCGAAGGCGACCGCGGTCTTGTAGGCGGGCTGCAGCAGCGGCTCCCCGGCCAGGAAGGGGTAGGAGGAAAGCTCCTCGGCCAGCCCCAGCAGCAGCCCGCCCAGCGCCGCGCCCCAGGGCCGGCCGATGCCGCCCAGGATCGCCGCGGCGAAGGCGGCGAGCAGCACGTTGAAACCGAGCATCGGCGTCAGCTCGGTGTCGATCGCAAGGAAGGTGCCGGCGATCGCCGCCAGCGCCGCCGCCACCGCCCAGGTGAGGCGGATCACGCCGGCCACCGGCACGCCGGTGACGCGCGCGAGGTCCGGGTCGTCCGCCATGGCGCGCATCGCCCGCCCGGCGCGGGTGCGCGCGAGCAGCAGGTGCAGCGCCAGCGCCGCCAGCGCTGCGCCGGCCAGGATGAACAGGTGGCGCTGCTGGATGCGCACCTCGCCGAACAGCAGCGGCGGCACCAGCCCCTGCCCGTAATTCTGCGGCGTCGGGCCGAAGACGAAGTAGACCACGGCGCGGATCATCAGCGCCGCGCCGAAGCTCGAGATCAGCAGCACCGCCGGCGCGGCGCGGCGCAGCCGCCCGAAGAAGGCCGCATCCGCCGCCCAGGCGACGGGGATCGTCGCCGCCACCGCGAAGGGCAGCGCCACCCAGGGGCTGATGCCGAGCGCCAGCACCGCCACCAGCGCCGCATAGGCGCCCCAGGTCATCATGTCGCCATGCATGAAATTGGCGAAGCGCATGACGCCGTAGACCAGCGACACCCCCGCCGCGGCGAGGGCGTAGATGGCCCCGAGCACCAGGCCGGGGATCAGGTAGAAGTTGAGGAGTTCCAGCACGCGCCCTCAGCCCCCGAGGAACAGCCGGCCGATCTCGGGGTTGGCGAGCAGCGCCGGCCCCGCATCCTCCGCCCGGTTGCGGCCCATCGCCAGCACCACGCCGCGATCGGCGATGGCGAGCGCGGGGCGCGCGTTCTGCTCCACCATCAGCACCGCCGTGCCGCCCGCCGCGATCTCGCGCACCTTGTCGAAGATCAGCCCGCAGAAGCGCGGCGAGAGGCCGGCCGTCGGCTCGTCCAGCATGATCAGCCGCGGCTCCAGCATCAGCGCGCGCCCGACCGCGACCATCTGCCGCTGCCCGCCGGAGAGGCTGCCGGCGGGCACGCGGCGCTTCTCGCGCAGCTCGGGGAAGATCGCGTGCACGCGCGCGATCCCCTCCGCCACGGCGGCGGGGCGGACGAAGGCGCCCATCGCCAGGTTCTCCTCCACGGTCAGGGAGGGGAAGACGTTGCGCTCCTGCGGCACGTAGGCGAGGCCGCGCGCCACCATCCCCTCCGCCGGGCGGTTGGCGATCTCCTCGCCGCCGAAGCGGATGCTGCCCTGGCGCACCCGCACGAGGCCGGCGACCGCCTTCATCAGCGTGCTCTTGCCGGCGCCGTTGGGGCCGATGACGACCACCACCTGCCCGGGCGCCACCGTCAGGTCCACGCCGTGCAGGATGTCCGCCTCGCCGTAGCCGCCGACCACGCCCCGCGCCTCGAGCAGGCTCATGACGCGTCGGGCTCCAGCGCCATGCCGAGATAGGCCTCGGCCACCGTCGGGTCGGCGCGCACCTCCGCCATGCTGCCGCTGGCGATGACGCGCCCCTCCGCCATGCAGTGGACGGGGTGGCAGAGCTCGGCCACCAGGTCGAGGTCGTGCTCGATGACGAGGAAGGTGATGCCGTCCTCGCGGTTCAGCCGGGCGATGGTGGCGGCGATCTCGCGCAGGAGGGTGCGGTTCACCCCCGCCGCGGGCTCGTCGAGCAGGATCAGGCTCGCCCCGCTCATCAGGGCGCGGCCGAGCTCGACCAGCTTCTTCTGCCCGCCGGACAGCGCCGTGGCCGGGGCGTCGGCGTGGCGCGCCAGGTTCAGCCGCTCCAGCACCGCCATGACGCGGGCGCGCAGCGCGCGCTCCTCCTCGCGGATGCGGCGCCGCGCGAACCAGGGGCGGGGCAGGCGCTCGCCCGGCTGGTCCGGCGCGGCGACGGCGAGGTTCTCCGCCACCGTCAGCCGCCCGAACAGGCGCGGGATCTGGAAGGTGCGGGCCAGCCCGGCGCGGTGCAGCCGCCAGGGGGGCGCGCCGGTCACTTCCTGTCCGCGCAGCCACACCCGCCCGCCATCGGGGCGGAGGAAGCCGGCCACGGTGGCGAAGAAGGTGGACTTGCCCGCGCCGTTCGGCCCGATCAGCCCGGTGATCGAGCCCTCCGGCACCGCGAGCGAGACGCCGTCGAGGGCGGTGAAGCCCCCGAAGCGCTTGGTCAGCCCCTCCGCCGCGAGCGCGGCCGGCGCTGTCGCCGCGCCGCTCACTCCGCCAGGTTGGCGACGACGGTGATGCGGCCGTCCTGCACCTCCCAGACCTCGATGCGGCCCTGGGCGTCGCCCTGCTGGTTGAACTCGATCGGGCCGGAGGCGCCTTCGTAGTTGACGGCCTGGCCCTGGGCGAGCAGGTCGCGCGCGCGGGCGAACTCGCCGGGCCCCACCACCTCCCCCGGCGCGTTCGCCACCTCGCGCAGCGCGCCGCGGATGGCGGCGCGATCCGGCGCGCCGGCGCGCTGGATGGCGAGCGCGATCACATAGGCGGCGTCATAGGCCTGGGCGACGAAGGCCGCGCCCGGGTCGAGGTTCGGGTTGGCGCGACGGAAGGCCTCCTCGTACTTCCGGCGCTGCTCGGGCGCGGCGGCAGTGCCCGGGGCGGTGCCGAAGCTGCCCTGCAGCGCCCGCGCCCCCACCGCCTCCACCACGGACTGGTCGCGCATGCCGTCGGTCAGCACGAAGCGGTTGAAGAACCCGTTCTCGATGGAGTTGCGGAGGATGGTGTTGCCGCCCGAGGCCGGGTAGCCGACCAGCATCAGCGCCTGCGGACTGCCGCGGCCAGCGAGCGTCTGCAGCTCGGCACGGTAGGAGGGGCGGTTCTCCTCGAAATTCTGCGTGGCGGTGACCGTGCCGCCATGGCCGCGGAAGGCCTCGGCGAAGGCGGCGGAGAGGCCGCGGCCGTAGTCGTTGTTGATCGCCATCACCGCCACGCGCTCGATGCCGCGCTCGCGCGTCACCCGCCCGAGCACCTGGCCCTGCAGCCCGTCGGGGACGGCGGTGCGGAACACCGTGTCGTTGTCCTGCAGCGCGCTGATCGCGGGCGCGGTCGCGGAGGGCGAGATGATGGGCACGCCGGCCGGGATGGTCACGGCGTTGGCGACGGCGATGGTGATGCCGGAGGCCATGGGCCCGATGATGGCGGCAACATTGTCGGCCTGCACGAGGCGGGTGGCCACCGTCACGCCGACCTGCGGATTGGTCTGGTCGTCCGCCTCCACGAGCTGGAGCCGGCGGCCGTTCAGCACGCCGCCCGCGGCGTTGATCTCCTCGAGCGCGAGCGCGATCCCGGCGCGGATCGGCGGCACGAAGGCGGCGAGGCCGCCCGAGGCGGACAGGATGGCGCCGATGCGCACCGCCTCGCCCTGCGCGCGGCCGGGGCGGGGCAGGATGAGGGTGGCGGCGCCCAGGGCAAGGGCGGCGCGCCGGCCGATGGTGGAATGGATCATGACGAGGCCTCCCGGTGCCGTCTTCTCCGACGCCGCGCCGTTCCGCAAGCGGGCAATGCGCGGCCGCCTTCAGATAAGTTCTTCCAGCGCCGCACCAAGCGGCGCGGACGGCGCCCGGGGCGGGGACCGCGGAGGCGGCCCGCGCACCCCCGCCTCCGGCCGCCTACTTGCTGCCGGCCTTGCGCCTCGCCTTCTTCAGCCCGGCAAGGGCGGCCTCCTTGAGGGCGGGGCTGGCCTTGAAGCGGACGGTGGCGCCGGCCTTGACGGCGACCTTCTCGCCGGTGCGCGGGTTGAGCGCGGTGCGCTTCGGGGTCTCGCGCACGATGAAGGCGCCGAACTCGGGCAGGGTGAAGCGGCCGGTCTCGACGATCTCGCGCTTGATCGCCTCGATCAGCTCGCCGGCCAGGCGGTTGGCGGCGACCGCGGGCATCTCGGTCGCCTGTACGATCACCTCGGTGAGGAACTTCTTCGACATGCGCGTTCTCCCTACGCAGCGCCGCCCCCATAGCCCGAGCCACGGCCCATGTCAGTGCGCATCCCCAACCGTGGGGAGGCGGATGATCCCGCCGCCACCCCGGGCGGAAAGAAAGCAATTCTCCAAAAAGCCCCAGAAACATAATTCCATGCTTTTGTTCGCGGGGATATTGCCGCCGGCGAGGAAAATCCTTTTCTAATGCCGCATCCGGGCGCCGGTGGAGGATTTCACGGATGGATTGCTGCCTGACGATCGGGGGCGGGGAGGCGCCGCGCTCCGGGCTCGACCGCCGCACGGCGCTGAAGGGCGCGGCCGCCGCCGCAGGCGGGCTGGCGCTGGCCACGCCGGCGCAGGCCCAGGGCGCCCAGCGCCTCCGCCTCGCCTTCTGCGGCCAGCTCCTCTGCGTCGTGCCCTACGAGGTGGCGCGGGAGCGCGGGCATTTCCGCGAGCAGGGCTTCGAGATCGAGCTGGTCTACACCCGCGGCGGCAACCAGGCGATGCAGGCGCTGGTCGGCGGCGCGGTGGACTATGCCGGCACCTCCTTCGACGTCGCGCTGCAGGCCTTCGCCAACGGCGCGCAGATCCGCCGCTTCGCCTCCACGGGCCGGCTGCCGCTCTTCGCGCTCGTCACCGCGCCGCGCACGGCGCAGCAGATCGCCGACGTGAAGGCGCTGGAGGGGCGGACGCTCGGCGTCTCCGCCCTCGGCAACGCCGACCACGTGCTGCTGCTCTACCTGATGCGTCAGGCCGGCGCCGACCCCGGGCGCGCGCGCTTCGCCGCCATCGGCACCAACCTGTTCGAGGCGCTGCGCCGCGGCCAGGTGGAGGCCGGCATGGTGCAGGAGCCGGCGCTGACCCTGGTGCAGGAGGCGGGCGGCAAGGTGCTGTTCAACGCCATGGACCTCGGCCACGCCCGCAGCATGCTCGGCGGCGCCTTCGAGTTCATGGGCGTCGCCTACCGCGCGGCAGAGCGCGAGCGCCGGCTGGAGGAGATGCGCCGCCTCGCCCGCGCCCTCGCCGCCGGGCTGCGCGACACCCGCGCCCTGCCGGTGGAGGAGGTGGTCGCCGCCCTGCCGCGGGAGCTCGTCGCCGGCGGCGACTGGGGACGCCTCGGCGTGATCCTGGAGCGCCACCGCGAGTCGCTCTACCCCGAGGATGTGCGCATCGACACCGAGGCCGCGCGGCGGGTCGAGGTGGCGCAGCGCGTCGCCGGGGTGCTGCAGAGGGAGGTCGAGTTGCCGGTCCTGCTCGACCGGGCCGTGCTGGAGGGATGAATTTGCTTCGCATCGAGAATCTGAGCCTCGGCTACGGGGGCGAGCCGGTCCTGGCCGACCTCGACCTCGCGCTCGGCGCCGGGGAGTTCGCCAGCCTCGTCGGGCCTTCCGGCTCGGGCAAGACCAGCGTGCTGCGCGCCATCGTCGGGCTGCAGCAGCGCCAGTCCGGGCTGATCGACCTGCGCACGGGGCCGGAGGAGATCGGCTTCCTGTTCCAGGACGACGCGCTGCTGCCCTGGCGCACGGCGCGGGAGAACGCCGCCCTCGGCCTGGTCATCCGCGGCACGCCGAAGGCCGAGGCGCTGGCCCAGGCCGATGCCTGGCTGGAGCGGCTCGGGCTCAAGGGGCTCGGCGGGCGCTATCCGCGCCAGCTCTCGGGCGGGCAGCGCAAGCGGGTGGCGATCGCGCAGGTGCTGGTGCTGCGCCCGCGGCTGCTGCTGATGGACGAGCCCTTCGCGGCGCTCGACGCCATCGTGCGCACGCGCATCACCCAGGACCTGCTCTCGCTGGTGGAGCGCGAGCGCATCTCCGTGCTGCTGGTCACGCACGACCTCGAGGAGGCGCTCTCCGTCTCCGACGTGGTGCACGTGCTCTCCAACGGCCCGCGGGCGCGCATCCTCGCCAGCCGCAGGGTGCCGATCCCGCGCCCGCGCGACCTGCTGGCGGCGCGCGGCCACCCGGCCTTCGCGCCGCTGCTGCGCCAGCTCTGGCGCGACCTCGCCGGGGAGACGGAAGGCGCGCCGGCGCGGCTGGAGGAGGCGGCCTGATGCGCGCCTTCCTCGACCGCCTCTGGATCCGCCGCCTGATCGCCCTGTCGCTGCTGATTGCGTTGTGGGAGCTCGCCGGCCGCGCCGGGCTGCTCGACCCGCTCTACTTCTCGACGCCAAGCGAGGTGGCGCTGGTCGGCGCCGGGCTGTTCCTCGACGGCAGCATCTGGCCGCACCTGCAGGCGACCTTCACCGCGGCGCTTCTCGGCCTCGGCGCCGGGCTTGCGATCGGCGTGGCGCTCGGCTTCGCCGCGGCGCTGGTGCGCCCGCTCGCCGACCTGCTCGAGCCGGTGATGATGCTGCTCAACGCCATCCCGCGCGTGATCCTGGCGCCGCTCTTCGTCATCTGGCTCGGCATCGACCTCGGCTCGAAGGTGGCGCTGGCGACGGTGCTGGTGGCGGTGCTGGTGTTCTTCGCCGTCTATGGCGGGGTGAAGGAGGTGGACCAGCGCCTGGTGGAGCGCGTCAGGACGCTCGGCGGCGGCCGCGCCGTGCTGGTGCGCGAGGTCTACATCCCCTCGGTCACCGCCTGGGTGATGGGCAACCTGAAGGTGGCGGTGGGCTTCGCCTTCACCGGCGCGGTGGTGGGGGAGTTCGTCGCCTCCGCCCGCGGCCTCGGCTACCTGCTGCAATTCGCCCAGAGCACCTACAACGCCAGCCTGAGCCTCGCCCTGGTGGTGATGATCATGGCCTTCGTGCTGGTGCTGTTCATGCTCTCCGAGGCGCTGGAGCGGCGCCTGCTGCGCTGGCGGCACCGGTGAGCGCGGCGGCGGCAGGCTTCGCGGAGGGCGAGGACTTCCCCCTCCGCCCCGGCGTGCGCATGCCGGACTGGTCGCTGGTGACCGACCCGGCCGCCCGCGCCGCCCTCGCCGAGAGCATGGCGGTGGCCGGGCGGCGGGAGAAATGGGCCGGCCTCTCCCCGGCCGAGGACCGCCTGTGGCAGGCGGTGCTGCGCGGCTTCGCCGCCACCGGGCGGGCGCCGGCGACGGCGACGCTGGCCGGGGAGGCGGGCCTCTCCGCGCCCGAGGTGGCGGAGCATCTGGCGGCGCTGCGGCGGCGCGACCTGCTGGTGCAGGACGCCTCGGGCGAGGTCTCCGCCGCCTATCCCTTCTCCGCCTGGGAGACGCCGCACCGCGTGGCGCTCGGGGTCGCGGCGCGGCCGGTCTTCGCGCTCTGCGCCATCGACGCGCTCGGCGCCGGCGCCATGCTCGGCCTCGAGTCGCGGGTGGACTCCGCCTGCGCCGCATGCGGCGCCCCGATCCGCATCCGCATCGCGGCGCGCGGCCGGGCGCTGGCGGCGGTGGCGCCCGAGGGCGCCGTCGTCTGGTGCGGCATCCGCTACGCGGGGGGCTGCGCCGCCACCTCGGGCTGCGCGCTCAAGCTGTTCTTCTGCTCCGAGGCGCATCTCGACGCCTGGCGGCAGCGGGCCGGACCGGACGCGCCGGGGCACCGCCTCGCGATCGGCGCGGCGCACCAGCTCGGCATGGCGCTGTTCGTGCCGATGCTGGCTCCGGGGTAGCGGGCCTCAATTCACCCCGACCGCGCCGCCCATGACGTCGCCGATGCCGCGGTGGATCACCAGGTCGGCGATGTCGTCGAGCCCCGTCTCCTCGTTGTTCACGATCACCAGCCGCGCCCCGTTGCGCTTCGCCATCTCCGGGAAGCCGGCGGCCGGATAGACGACGAGCGAGGAGCCGAGGACGATGCAGAGATCCGCGGCCAGGATCTCCGTCTCGGCGCGCCGCATCGCCGCCTCCGGCATCGCCTGGCCGAAGCTGATGGTGGCGGTCTTGATCAGCCCGCCGCAGGCATGGCAGTCGTGCACATCGCCCTCGCGCTCGAACGCCGCGCGCAGGTCGTCGATCTCGTAGCGGCGCCGGCAGTCCAGGCAGTGCGCGTAGGTGCCGTTGCCGTGCAGCTCGATCACCTTCTCCTCCGGGATGCCGGAGGCCTGGTGCAGCCCGTCTATGTTCTGGGTGATGACGGCGGAGACCCTGCCCTCGCGCACCAGCCGCGCCACGGCGCGGTGGCCGCGGTTCGGCTCGGCGGCGCGCATCACCGGCTCGCTGGCGAATTTCCGCCGCCAGGCCTCGCGCCGCGCCTCGCGCGAGGCGACGTATTCGTGGAAGTAGATCGGCCGCATCTGCGCCCAGATGCCGGTCGGGCTGCGGAAGTCGGGGATGCCGGATTCGGTGCTGATGCCCGCCCCGGTGAAGACCACGCCGCGCCGCGCCTCCGCGATCATGCGGCGCAGCGCCGCCACCTCCCGTTCCTGGTCCATGCGCTCCGTCCCCTCCTCCTGGGCTCAGGCGGCGGCGTCCTCCCGGATCATCGCCGCGCCCTTCTCGGCGATCATGATCGTCGGCGCGTTGGTGTTGCCCGTGGTCAGCGTCGGCATCACCGAGGCGTCCACCACCCGCAGCCCGCACACGCCGCGCACGCGCAGGCGGGAATCCACCACGCTCGCCGGATCCTCGCCCATGCGGCAGGTGCCGACCGGGTGATAGAGCGTGGTGCCGTGGCGGCGCGCGTAGTCGTGCAGCGCCTCCTCAGAGGTCACCCCCGGCCCCGGCGCGGTCTCGGCCACGCTGTGGCGGGCGATGGCTGGCGCGGCGAGGATCGCGCGCGTCAGGCGGATGCCGGCGGCCAGCACCTCCCGGTCCGAGCGCGCGGCGAGGTAGTTCGGCCGGATCTCCGGCTTCTCCAGCGGATCCGGGGAGCGGGCCATGATGGTGCCGCGGCTGTCCGGCCGCACCGGGCAGACGGCGACCGTCATGCCAGGCTCCCGCTCCAGCACGCCGAATTGCAGCGCGTCGTAGCTCGCCGGCGTGAACAGGAGCTGCAGGTCCGGGCTCGCCAGCCCCTCGCGCGAGCGGCAGAAGACCTGTGCGGTGGTGACGCCGAAGGTGAGCGCGCCGCGCCCGGCGAAAGCGAAGCGCGCGACCTCCCGCGCCAGCCTCCATCCGCGGGCGAGCTGGTTGGTGGAGACGGCGTCGCGCACCCGGTGCTGCACGCGGGCGACGTAATGGTCCTGCAGGTTCCGGCCGACCTGCGGCGCATCGTGCACCACCGCGATGCCGAGCGCGCGCAGATGCTCCGCCGGGCCGATGCCGGAGAGCTGCAGCAGGTGCGGCGAGTTCACCGCCCCGCCGCTCAGCACCACCTCGCGCGCGGCTCGAATCTCGCGGATCCGCTCGCCCTGGCGGAAGGCGGCGCCGACGCAGCGCCGCCCCTCGAACAGCAGCCGCGTCGCCTGCGCCCCGGTCACCACGCGCAGATTCGCCCGCCCCCGCGCCGCGGCGAGGAAGGTGCGCGCGGTGGAGCCGCGGAAGCGGCCGTTGCGCGTCATCTGCGAGTAGCCGACGCCCTCCTGCTCCGGCCCGTTCAGGTCCTCGCGGAAGACGTGGCCCGCCTGCTGCGCCGCCTCGACGAAGCGGTGGGTGAGCGGCAGGATGGTGCGGTAATCCTCGACGCGCAGCACCCCGCCCCGGCCGCGCCAGGCGGGGTCGCCCTTCGCGTAGTGCTCCGAGCGGCGGAAGAAGGGCAGCACCTCGTCATAGCTCCAGCCGCGGCAGCCCATCTGCGCCCACAGGTCGAAATCGGCCCGGTTGCCGCGCACGTAGAGCATGCCGTTGATGGAGCTCGATCCGCCGAGCACGCGCCCGCGCGGCCAGTGGATGGCGCGGCCGCCGCTGCCCGGCTCGGGTTCGGTCGCGTAGTTCCAGTTGACGCGCGGGTTGCGGACCAGCCGCAGCACGCCGGCGGGGATGTGGATCCAGGGCAGCCAGTCGCGCGGCCCGGCCTCGAGCAGCGTCACCCGCGCCCCGGTCTCGCTGAGGCGGCTGGCGACGACGCAGCCGGCGGAGCCGGCGCCGATCACCAGGTAGTCCGTCTCCATCCCCGCCGCCCGGGTCAGGCGGCCGGCGTCAGCACGTGGATGACGCGCTTCTCGATCATGTCCTTGGTCTTCGCGGCGTACTCCGCCATGTGCGGCGCCGCGGCATGGGCCTTCAGCGCCTCCGCGCTCTCCCACTTCTCGATCACCACGAAGGTGTCGGGGCCGAAGGGGGTCTGGAAGCGGCCCATGCCCTCCGCGTCCACGGCCGGGCCGTACTCGATGCAGCCCTTCTCGGCGTGCACCGCGGGCATGTTGGCGCGGAACGCCTTCAGCACCTCCTCGCGCATGCCGGGCTTGGCGGTGATGATGGCGATGACGTGGATCATGGGCGTCCCTCCGGTGTGCGCGGCCGATGCTAGGGCAGATCCCGTTCAGGCGGAATCACCCGGGCGGGTGACGATGCCCGCCCATCGAGGGGCCGGAGCAGCTGCCGCGGGGTGGCGCCAAGCCCCGCCGCAGCGGATCGCGCCGCGGGGCGTAAGGCGGCCTGGCGCTCACCCCAGCGCCAGGCGGAGTGCCCGGCGCAGCGCCCCGACCGGGTCGCGCCCGCCGCCCGAGGCGACCAGGGCGACATGCCCGCCCCGCTCCACCATGTGCCGCGCGCCGGGCAGCAGGGCGGAGGCGAGCGGCACCAGCCCGTCATTCGGCCCCGCCAGGCGCCACAGCCGCGCGGCGGCGACCGCGTAGGCGCGGTCCCTCCCCCGCGCCGCCGACGGGTCCAGCACCGTCGCCGCCGTCACCACCGGCAGGCGCCGCAGCAGCGCCGCCACCTCCGCGGCGTGCTCCTCCATCCAGAGGGCGCGGGCGGCGGTGGTGAGGTCCGGAACGCCCGCCCCGTCGCCGCAGCCGAGCAGACGCATCCAGCCAAGCGCCAGCGCGTGCAGCGGCCGCCGGCGCAGCACCGCATCGGCCACCGGCGTGCCGAGGAAGGGCGACTGGAAGGCGATGAAGGCGGCGCAGCGCGAGGCCGCCTCCGGATCCGTCAGCGCCGCCAGCGCCTCCAGCCCGCCCTTGCTGTGCGCGAACAGCAGCGCCGGCCGCGGCACCGCCAGCAGCGCCGCGCGCAGCCGTGTCGCGTTGGCGGCGACCGGCGCCGCGGTCGGCACCCGCACCACCTCCGGCACGGCGCCCATGGCGCGCAGCCAGTCCTGCTGCGCCCCCATGTAGTCCACGCCGAGGCGGCGCAGCCGCGCCGTCGCCTCGCCGATCAGCCCGTAGGCGAGCAGCGCCGGCCGCCCGGCGAGCCAGGCGCGCACCCCCTCCTCCCCTGCCGGCGCCTCCGTCACAGGGGCGCGCAGGCCTCGCGCAGCCAGGAGGCGGTGGCGGCATCGCAGCGCGGGGCGACCGCTTCCAGCACCCGCGCGTGGTAGGCATCCACCCAGGCGCGCTCGGCCGCGGTCAGCAGGGTGGGCTCGACCAGCCGCCGCTCGTAGGGGGCGAGGGTGAGGGTCTCGAACTCCAGGAAGGGCTTGGTCTGGTCGGGCTGCTCCGGCGCCTCGCGCACCAGCAGCAGGTTCTCGATGCGGATGCCATAGCGGCCCGGCAGGTAGAAGCCCGGCTCGTCGGAGAGGATCATGCCCGGCGCCAGCGGCACCGGCTTCGCCGTCCGGCTGAAGGCCGCCGGCCCCTCGTGCACGGAGAGGTAGCTGCCGACGCCGTGGCCGGTGCCGTGATCGTAGTCGAGCCCCATCTCCCACAGCGGGCGGCGGGCGACGGCGTCGAGGTGCGGCCCGGCGACGCCCTTCGGGAAGCGCAGCGTCGCCAGCGCGATGTGCCCGCGCAGCACCGCGGTGTAGCGGGCGCGCAGCGGGGCCGGCGCCTCGCCCGGCCCGGTCCAGAGGGTGCGGGTGACGTCGGTGGTGCCGTCCAGGTACTGGGCACCGGAATCGATCAGGTAGCACTCGTCGGGCCGGATCGGCCGGTCGCTCTCCGGCGTGGCGCGGTAGTGGACGATGGCGCCGTGCTCGCCGGCGCCGCTGATGGCGGGGAAGCTCTCGGCGCGGAACAGCGCCACCTCGCGCCGGAAGCCGAGCAGGCGCCCGGCGGCGGCGATCTCGGTCAGGCCGCCCCGCGGCGCCTCCTGCGCGAACCAGGCGAGGAAGCGGGCCAGGGCCACGGCGTCGCGGGCGTGCGCGGCGCGGGCGCCCGCCTGCTCGACGGGGTTCTTGCAGGCGCGCGGCAGGCGGCAGGGATCCTCGCCCTCCACCACCTCCGCCCCGGCCTCGCGCAGGGTCTCGGCGAACCAGGCCGGCGTCGCCTCCGGGTCCACGCGCACGCGCCGCCCGGCCAGGGCGCGCAGCGCGGCGGGCAGATCGGCGCGCGGGCGCACCATCACCGCGTTGCCGAGGTGGGCGCGCGTCTCGGGGGGCACCTTGCCCGGCTCAACGAACAGCTCCGCCGTGCCGTCGGCGCGGAGCAGGGCGAAGCCGAGCACCAGCGGCGTGTGCGCGAGGTCGCCGCCGCGGATGTTCAGCAGCCAGGCGATGGAATGCGCATCCGCCAGCACCGCCGCATCCTGCCCGGCCTCGCGCAGCGCGGCGGCGGTCTCGGCCCGCTTCTCCTCGGCCGGCCTGCCGGCGTATTCCAGGGGGTGGGGCCGGGCGGGGGCCATGGGCGGGGCGGGACGGTCGGTCCAGATGGCGTCGAGCGGGTTGGCGGGCAGCGGGACCAGGGTCACGCCCGCCTCGGCCAGCCGCTTCAGCCCCGCCTCCGGGTGCAGCCAGGGGTCGTAGCCGATCCGCCTGCCGGCGGCGTGCTGCCTCAGCCACCCGGCGGGCGGCTCCTCGGTGATGTGCCGGCGCTCCCACAGCGCCGGGTCGGTCTGCTGCGCGAGCTGGGTGGTGTAGCGCCCATCCGTGAACACCGCGGCACGATCCGCCAGCACCACGGCGAGGCCGGCGCTGCCGGTGAAGCCGGTGAGCCAGGCGAGGCGCTCGGCGGAGGGGGGGACGTACTCGCCGAGATGCTCGTCGGCGCGGGGGACGAGGAAGCCGTCCACCCCGGCGCGGGCCAGTTCGGCGCGGAGGGCGGCGAGGCGTTCGGCGGGCGTCACGGCAGGCGGGCCTCCATTTTCAAGAAAACATGCATCCACAGAAAGTCATGCTTCAGGCGCATGGCAATGCCTCGCCCTTCGCACGGGGACCGGATCGTTCCCGCGCCTATCTCATAGATGCGCAGCGCGGGCACGATCCGGCCCGGAGCCCGGTCCGGACGGGACCCGCGCCGCCCGCCCCGGCCGCCGCCCAGGCACCGGCGCGGCAGATGCTGGAACGCTAGCCATGGACGCCCGTATCACCAAGGCGGAGCTTGCCCGCCTTCTCCCCCGGCTGCACGGCCTCGACGCCGGCCGGCCGGAGAACCTGTTCCTCGCCGTGCTGCGGCTGCAGGACGCCCTGCTCGCCGCGATGGACGCGGTGGCCGGGCTCGCCCGGCGCCTCGGCGCCTGGTACCGCCGGCAGTGCACCATCGCCGAGCTGAGCGCGCTGTCGGACCGCGAGCTGGCCGATATCGGCCTCTCCCGCTTCGACATCGCCCGCCTCGCCGAGGCGGCGGAGGAGCCGCCGGAGCGGTCCGCCCGGCCGGCTCCCCGACCCGCCCGCGCCGCCGCCTGAGGCCCGCGGCCCGTGCCCGGATGCGCGGGCCGCCCGCGTGAGCCCCGGGGCCGGGCGCGCCCCGGCCCCTCACGCGGCGCATGACAGGGTCGGCGCAGCCGGCATTTGCCCATCCCGCTTCCCTCGACTCTGATGGCCCGATGCCAGCCGCCCTCTGGGCCGTGGTTGCCGCCGCGGCCGCCTCCATCAGCCTCGCCCTGGGCGTGAGGCAGACCTTCGGCCTGTTCCTGCTGCCGCTGGCGGCGGAGGAGGGGCTGTCGCCGGTCTGGCTCGGCACCGCGGTCGCCATCCACAACCTGGTCTGGGGCCTGGGCCAGCCCCTTTCCGGTGCCGTCGCGGACCGGCACGGCGCCGGGCGGGTGATGGCGGGGGGCGCGGTGCTGCTCGCGGCCGGGCTCGGCCTCGCGGCGCTGGTCCCGCACCCCGCCACCATCCTGTTCGGCATCGGCGTCCTGACCGGGCTCGGCGTCGCCTGCACCGGCACCGGCGCGGCGCTGGCCGCGGTGGGGCGCGCGGTGCCGCCGGAGAGGCGCGGCGAGATGATCGGGCTGGCGAGCGCCGGCGGCTCGCTCGGCCAGGCGGCGATGGTGCCGCTGGCGCAGAGCCTGATCGGCGGCGTCGGCGCAGTGGCGACGCTCGGCATCCTCGCCCTCTCCGTGCTGGTGATCCTGCCGGTGGCCCGCGGCGTGGAGTGGCGGGCGCCGGCGCGCACCGGCGGGCCGGCGCCGACCGGCCTCGCCGGCCTGCCGGGTCTCGCGCGCAGGGCGCTCGGCGAGCGGGACTACGCCCTGCTCACCGCCGGCTTCTTCGCCTGCGGCTTCCAGCTCGGCTTCCTGACCCTGCACCTGCCCTCGCACATCCAGCTCTGCGGCCTGCCGATGGAGCTCGGCGCCATGGCGCTGATGACGATCGGGCTGTTCAACATCCCCGGAAGCTGGCTGTGCGGGCGCGTGAGCAACCACGTCCGCCCGGAGCTGGCGCTGGGCTGGATCTACCTGCTGCGCAGCGCCGCCATCGCCGCCTACGTGCTGGCGCCGCCGAGCTACGGCGGCACGCTGGTCTTCGCCGCGGTGATGGGCTTCGTCTGGCTCGGCACCATCCCGCTGACCAGCGCGGCGATCGCGCGCCGCTTCGGGGTGCAGGATCTCGGCGCCCTCTACGGCGTGTGCTTCCTGTCGCACCAGATCGGCGGCTTCCTCGGCACCGCCGCCGGCGCCCTGCTGCTGGAGCGGGCGGGCAGCTACGACGCCTTCTGGCCGGTGATGATCGCGGTCGGCCTGGCGGCGACGGCGGCGAACTGGGCGACGCGCCCGCCGGCGCGGGCGCTGGCCTGACGCGGCGGCCCGCCCGCCGGGCGTCAGGCCTGCAGCGCCGCCGGCAGCTTGAAGGTGATGCGCTCCTCGGCCACCACCACCTCCTCGATCGCCAGCTCGAAGCGCTCGGCGAGACGGGCCAGCACCTCCTCCACCAGCACCTCCGGCGCGCTGGCGCCGGCGGTGACGCCGATGGCGCCGAGCCCCTCGGCGATGCCGGGGTCGAGGTCGCGCCCGCGCTGCACCATCACCGCCCGCGGGCAGCCGGCCCGCTCCGCCACCTCCACCAGCCGCAGCGAGTTGGAGGAGTTGGGGGCGCCCACCACCACCATCAGCGCCACCCGCGGCGCGATCGCCTTCACCGCCGCCTGGCGGTTCGTGGTGGCGTAGCAGATGTCCTCCTTCGCGGGGGCGTGGATGCCGGGGAAGCGCGCGCGCAGGGCGGCGACGATGCCGGCGGTATCGTCCACCGAAAGGGTCGTCTGGGTGATGAAGGCGAGCGGCCGGTCCTCCGGCACCGCGACGTCGCGCGCCTGCGCCTCGTCCTCCACCAGGGTCACCGCGCCCTCGGGAAGCTGGCCCATGGTGCCGATCACCTCCGGATGGCCGGCATGGCCGATCAGCAGGATGTGGCGGCCGCGGGCGAAATGGTGCTCGGCCTCCCGGTGCACCTTGCTGACCAGGGGGCAGGTGGCGTCCAGGTAGAAGAGCTTGCGCCGCTCCGCCTCCCTGGGCACGGATTTCGGCACGCCATGGGCGCTGAACACCACCGGCGCATCATCCGGCACCTCGTCCAGCTCCTCGACGAAGACGGCGCCCTGGCGCTCCAGCCGCTCGACCACGAAACGGTTGTGCACGATCTCGTGCCGGACATAGACGGGGGCGCCGTAGCGGCGGATCGCCTCCTCGACGATCTTGATCGCGCGGTCCACGCCGGCGCAGAAGCCGCGCGGGCCGGCGAGCAGGACGTTCAGCCGGGGCCTCGCGGCCGCGGCCGGGCTGGGGGTCTGGTCCATCGGGTGCCTTCCGGCTTCGGGCCATCGCGCCGCGCGGGCGGAGGGGGCGCTCCTACTGCGGCGCAGTACTATCGCATCGCGCGGTTTCGTGCCACGCCGCCGCCGGGACGGAGGGGCGCGCGACGGGCGCGGCCCGGCAGGGAACCAGGGAAGGGCATGGAACGAATGGGCAAGCAGGGCGGTCTGGTCCTCGGGGCGGCGGCGCTGCTGGCGGGATGCGCCGGCGGGCAGACGGGCGGGGTGCCGATCGCCTGCCCCACCCCGGCCATCCTGGCCGATGCGGCGGACCTCACCCGCCACCGGCCGGGACCGGTGCGCGACCTGACCACGCTCGAGTTCGACGCCCGCCTGGCCGGGCTGCGCGGGGGGTGCCGCGCCGGCCGCCGCGACCGCGCGGTGGAGATGGATTTGAGCCCGAGCTTCACCGTGGAGCGCGGCGCGGCGGCGCAGGGGCGCGTGGTGGACCTGCCCTGGACGGTGGCGGTGGTGGACGACCGCACCGAGGAGCCGATCGGCCGCCCGCAGCGCTTCGTGGAGCGGGTGGTGTTCGGCCCGAACCAGATCCGCGCCGAGATCGAGGGGCGGCGCGTCACCATCACCCTTCCCGCGACCGGGGAGCGGCGGGTGCAGGACTACCGCGTGCTGGTCTTCTTCCAACTCACCGAGGAGGAGCTGGCGCTGAACCGCCGCCGCGGCCCGCGCTGAGCGGGCGGGCCGCGAAGACCGTTGCGCCGGAGAGGGGCGCGGGCTAGACCGGGCCATCCCGCTGATCCCGCGCGGGAGAGAGCGGCCGGGGCGCCCTGCCCGCATGGCCGCCGCCGAAGGCGCAACCGGCCCCCGGAAACGCTCAGGCAGAAGGGCCGCGCGGGGAAGGGACCTCTGGAAAGCCCGGCGCCGCCAGGCGCCGGCACCGACGGAGTAAGGCCCGGCCGCCCGCACCCCGGGCGGGGCCGAATCTCTCAGGTCATGGGACAGAGGGGGGCCACGGATCCGAACCGCCGCCATCGCGGCAGGGAGCAGCCGTGGCCGCCCAGGACCAGCCCCCCCAGGACCAGCCCCTGCAAGAGACGCCGCTCGCCGCCCTGCACCGCGCGCTCGGCGCGCGCATGGTGCCCTTCGCGGGTTATGCGATGCCGGTGCAGTACCCGGACGGCATCATGGCCGAGCACCTGCACTGCCGCGCCGCCGCCGCCCTGTTCGACGTCTCCCACATGGGCCAGGCGGAGCTGGTGGGCGACGGCGCGGCCGCAGCGCTGGAGCGGCTGACGCCGGCCGACGTGCAGGGGCTGAAGCCGGGCCGGCAGCGCTACGGCCTGCTCACCACCATGGCCGGCGGCATCTTCGACGACGTCATGGTCGCCAACCTCGGCGACCGGCTGCACCTGGTGGTGAACGCCAGCCGCAAGGAGGAGGATTTCGCCCTCATCGAGGCGGCGCTGCCCGCCGGGGTGCGCCTGCGCCGCCTGCCCGACCGCGCGCTGGTGGCGCTGCAGGGGCCGAAGGCCGCCGAGGCGGTGGCGCCGCTCGCGCCCGACCTCGGCGCGCTCTCCTTCCTCGGCGTCGCCGAGACGGCGCTCGGCGGCATCCCCGCCCTGGTCTCGCGCTCCGGCTACACCGGCGAGGACGGGTTCGAGATCAGCATCCCCGCCGAGCGGGCGGAGGAGCTGGCGCGCGCCCTGCTGGCGCGGCCCGGCGTGCGGCCTGCCGGCCTCGGCGCCCGCGACTCGCTCCGGCTGGAGGCGGGGCTCTGCCTCTACGGCAGCGACATCGACGAGACGACGAGCCCGGTGGAGGCGGCGCTGACCTGGACCATCGGCAAGCGCCGCCGCATGGCCTGGGACTTCCCCGGCGCCGAGCGGGTGCGCGAGGAACTCGCCAACGGGGCGCGGCGCCTGCGCGTCGGCCTCCGCCCGGAGGGGCGCCAGCCCGCCCGCGCCGGCACCCCGATCCAGGACGGGGACACGGTGGTGGGCGAGGTGACCTCGGGCGGCTTCGGCCCCTCCCTCGGCGGGCCCATGGCCATGGGCTACGTCGCCCGCCCCCATGCCGCGGACGGCACCGCGCTGACCCTGCTGGTGCGCGGCAGGCCCCTGCCGGCGCGCACCGTCCCCCTGCCCTTCGTCCCCCACCGCTACGCCCGCTGACCGGAGACCCGCCCCGATGACCGAGCTGCGATTCACCAAGGACCATGAATGGGTGCGCCTCGAGGGCGAGGTCGCCACCGTGGGCATCACCGACCACGCGCAGAACGCGCTCGGCGACGTGGTCTTCGTGGACCTGCCGGAGCTCGGGCGCGAGGTCGCCGCCGGCGAGGCCTGCGCCGTGGTCGAGAGCGTGAAGGCCGCCTCCGACGTCTACGCCCCGGTCGCCGGGCGGGTGGTGGAGACCAATGCCCGCCTCGCCGAGGATCCCGGCCTGGTCAACCGCGAGCCGACCGGCGAGGGCTGGTTCTTCCGCATCGCGCCGAAGGACCCCGCCGAGGTCGCCGGGCTGATGGACGCGGCCGCCTACGCCGCCTTCGTGGAGAGCCAGTCGTGAGCGAGGCGCTGCGCGCGCTGCACGCGCTCGAGGACCATGGCGAGTTCATCCGCCGCCACATCGGCCCCTCCGAGGCCGAGGTGGCGGAGATGCTGGAGGTGGTCGGCTGCGCCAGCCTTGACGAGCTCTGCGCCCGCACCGTGCCGGCAGCGATCCGGGGCGCGGACCTTTCCGCCCTGCCGCCGCCCGCCACCCAGGACGAGGCGGTGGCGGAGCTGCGCGCGCTGTCCGAGCGCAACCGCCGCGTCAAGTCGCTCATCGGCCTCGGCTACCACGGCACCCACGTGCCGCCGGTGATCCTGCGCAACGTGCTGGAGAATCCCGGCTGGTACACCGCCTACACCCCCTACCAGGCGGAGATCGCGCAGGGGCGGCTGGAGGCGCTGGTCAACTTCCAGACCTTGGTGGCGGAGCTGGCCGGCCTGCCGGTCGCCAACGCCTCGCTGCTCGACGAGGGCACGGCGGCGGCCGAGGCGGTGGCGCTGGCGCACGCCGCGCACAAGGGCAAGGGCGCGGTGCTGCTCGCGGCCGCCGACCTGCACCCGCAGACCCTGGCCGTGGTGCGCGTGCGGGCCGAGCCGGTCGGCATCCGCGTGCTCGTGGTCCCGCCCGCGGAGATCGCGGCAGCCGCCAGCGACCAGAAACCCTTCGCGGTGCTGCTGCAATATCCCGGCACCACCGGCGAGGTGCGCGACCTCGCGCCCGAGATCGCCGCGGCGCAGGCGGAAGGGGCGCTCGCCATCGTCGCCGCCGACCCGCTCTCCCTCTGCCTGCTGACGCCGCCGGGCGAGATGGGCGCCGATGTGGTGGTGGGCAGCACGCAGCGCTTCGGCGTGCCGCTCGGCTATGGCGGCCCGCACGCCGCCTACATGGCGGTGAAGGACGGGCTGAAGCGGCTGCTGCCGGGGCGGCTGGTCGGCGTCTCGGTGGATGCCGCCGGCGCGCCCGCGATGCGCCTCGCGCTGCAGACGCGCGAGCAGCACATAAGGCGCGAGAAGGCGACCTCCAACATCTGCACCGCGCAGGTGCTGCTCGCCGTGATGGCCGGCATGTACGCGGTGTGGCACGGACCGGAGGGGCTGAAGCGCATCGCGCGGCGCGTCAGCCTGCAGGCGCGGCTGCTGGCCGGCGCGGCGCGGCGCGGCGGCTTCGCGCTGCGCCACGGCGCCTTCTTCGACACCATCGCCGTCGAGGCGGGGGAGAAGGCCGAGGCGCTGATGCGCGCGGCGCTCGCGCGCGGCTTCAACCTGCGCCGCGTGGACCAGGGCTGCGTCGGCATCGCGCTGGACGAGACGGTGACGCGCGCCGAGCTCGCCGCGCTGGCGGAGATCCTGGGCGGGGGCGCGCTCGAGGGGATCGCCCCCGAGGGCGGCATCCCGGCGGCGCTGGAGCGCCGCAGCGCCTTCCTCACCGCCGAGGTGTTCAACAGCCACCACAGCGAGCACGCGATGCTCCGCTACCTCCGCCGCCTGGAGGAGAAGGACATCGCGCTGAACCGCAGCATGATCCCGCTCGGTTCCTGCACGATGAAGCTGAACGCCACGGCGGAGATGATCCCGATCACCTTCCCGGGCTTCGCCGACATCCATCCCTTCGCCCCGGCGGACCAGGCCGAGGGCTACATCGAGATGATCCGCAGGCTCGAAGCCTGGCTCTGCGCCGTCACCGGCTTCGCCGCCGTGTCGCTGCAGCCGAACGCCGGCAGCCAGGGCGAGCTCGCCGGGCTGCTGGCGATCCGCGCCTGGCACCGGGCGCGCGGGGAGGGGCACCGCGACGTCTGCCTGATCCCCTCCTCCGCGCACGGCACCAACCCGGCCTCGGCGGTGATGGCGGGGATGAAGGTGGTCGTGGTCGGCTGCGACCGCGACGGCAACGTGGACCTCGCCGACCTGGAGGCGAAGGCCGCGCAGCATGCCGGGCGGCTGGCGGCGCTGATGGTGACCTACCCCTCCACCCACGGCGTGTTCGAGGAGCGGATCCGCGAGATCTGCGACCTGGTGCACCGTCATGGCGGGCAGGTCTACATGGACGGCGCCAACATGAACGCGCAGGTGGGGCTCACCTCGCCGGCGGCGATCGGCGCCGATGTCTGCCACCTCAACCTGCACAAGACCTTCTGCATCCCGCATGGCGGGGGCGGTCCCGGCGTGGGGCCGATCGGCGTCGCCGCGCATCTCGCGCCGCATCTGCCGAACCACCCGCTGCTGCCCGAGGCGGGGCCCGCCACCGGCTACGGCCCGGTCAGCGCCGCGCCCTTCGGCAGCGCCCTCATCCTGCCCATCAGCTACGCCTACATCCGCATGATGGGCGCGGAGGGGCTGACGCGCGCCACCCAGGTGGCGATCCTCTCCGCCAACTACATCGCCCGGCGGCTGGAGGGGCACTACCCCGTGCTCTACAGGGGCGCGCGCGGCATGGTGGCGCATGAGTGCATCCTCGACTGCCGCGGCTTCCAGCAGGGCGGCGGCGTGCTGGTCGAGGACATCGCCAAGCGGCTGCAGGATTACGGCTTCCACGCGCCGACCATGTCCTGGCCGGTCGCCGGCACGCTGATGGTGGAGCCGACCGAGAGCGAGCCCAAGGCCGAGCTCGACCGCTTCATCGAGGCGATGATCGCCATCCGCGCCGAGATCCGCGCGGTGGAGCAGGGCCGCATGGACAGGGCCGACAACCCGCTGAAGAACGCGCCCCACACCGCGGCGGAGATCGCCGCCGCGGAATGGACGCATCCCTACCCGCGCGAGCAGGCCGCCTTCCCGCTGCCTTTCGTGCGCGCGCACAAGTACTGGCCGCCGGTGAAGCGCGTGGACAACGTCCATGGCGACCGCAACCTGGTCTGCACCTGCGCGCCGCTCGAGGACTACGCGCAGCGCATGCAGCTCCGGGCGGCGGAATGACGCCCCCCGCGCCGGTGCGGCCCTGGCGCCGCGCCGGCGCGCGCACCCTGGTCCGCGACCGCTGGATCCATCTCCGCGCCGAGGCCTGGGAGACGGGCGTGGGCCTGCGCCTCGACCCCTGGTACATGCTGGACTGGCCCGACTGGGTGCATGTGGTCGCGCTGGACGCGGCGGACCGGCTGGTGCTGGTGCGCCAGTTCCGCCCGGGCGCCGGGGCGGCGATGCTGGAGCTGCCGGGCGGGGCGATGGAGCCAGGTGAGGCCGATCCCCTCGCCGCCGGGCGGCGCGAGCTGCTGGAGGAGACCGGCTTCGACGCCGCCGAATGGCACCCCGTGGCGGCGCTGTCGCCGGAGCCCGCGCACGCGACGAACCGCATCCACTTCCTGCTCGCCCTCGGCGCCGCGCCGGCGCGGCCGCAGCGCCTCGGCCCCGGCGAGGAGATCGCGGTGGAACTCCACCCGCTGGCGGCGGTCCTCGCCGGGCTGGAGGGCGGCCTGCTCGGCCATGCCGGGCATGTCGGCGGGCTGCTCCTGGCGCTGCGGCAGGCGGGCCGGATCCGGTTCTGACGGTGCCGGGGCGGCAGTCCGCCGCCCCGGCCAGCCGCATCACTGGCGCCGCGCCGTCACCCGCAGCACCTCGCCATCCTCATGCTCGGTGAGCAGCCACAGCGCACCCTCGCGGTCCACCCTCACGTCGCGGATCCGCCGGTCGAGGTCGCGCAGCATCCACTCCTCCTGCGTGACCCGGCCGTCCTCGATGCGGGTGCGCACCACCGCCCGGCCCCGCAGCGCGCCATGGAGCAGGTCGCCGCGCCATTCAGGAAACATCTCGCCCCGGTAGATGGCGAGGCCCGAGGGGGCGACGGTCTCCTCGAAGATGTGCAGGGCCGACTCCATCCCCTCCCTCTCGGTGCCGACGCCGATCGGGGCGCCGGAATAGTCCTTGCCGCCGGTCAGGAAGGGCCAGCCGTAATTCTTCCCCGCCTCGATGCGCTGGATCGTGTCGCCGCGCTGCGGGCCATGGTCGTTCAGCCACAGCGTGCCCGTCTCGGCATCCAGCGCCATGCCCTGCGGGTTGCGCAGGCCGATGGCATAGATGTGGGGGTCCCTGCCTTCCTGGCCGAGGAAGGGGTTGCCGGGCGCCGGCTCCCCGTCGAAGGTCATGCGGATGACCGAGCCGGCATGGTCGTCCGCCCTCTGCGCGCGGCCCATGTTGCGCCGGTCGCCGATGGTGAGCAGCAGCACGCCCTCGCGCGGGTCCACCGCCATCCGTCCGCCGAAATGCAGGCCGCTGCCGTCCGGATTGTTCTGCATGAAGATGACGCGCACATCCTCGAGCCGCGCCTGGCCGCCCTGCTCGGCCAGCCTGCCGCGGGCCACCGCGGTGCCGCCGCCCTCCTCGGTCCAGCGCGAGAAGCTGAGGAACAGGGTCCGGTTGCGCTCGAATTCGGGGTGCAGCACCACGTCGAACAGCCCGCCCTGGCTGCGGCCGGTGGGGCCGGGGTAGCGGTACACCTCCGGCACGCCCTGCACCGCGGGCGAGAGCGCGCCGTCGCGCCCGAGGATGCGCAGCCGGCCGGGGTTGCGCTCCGTCACCAGCACCCGGCCGTCGGGCAGGAAGGCCATGCCCCAGGGATGCTCGAGGCCGCGCGCCATGGTCTCGACGCTGACGGCGTGCTTCTCGGTCTCAAGATGGCGCGGCTGCGCGGCGGCGGGCGCGGCGAGCAGGCCGGCACCGAGCGCGGCGGCCGCCGCCACGCGAATGGATGCACTCAGGCTTGGCAACATCGAACGTCTCCCGGCAGCGTTGCGAAGGTATCGGGCCCGCGGGCCCGTTCGCGAACGCCGGCGGTGGCGGCGCGGTTCGGCGCCGCCCGGCGCGGCGGGAGGAAGGATGGCGGGGAACGGCATGGCGCCGCGACGCGGCGGGCTCCGGGACAGGCTGGCGCCGCTCGGGGAGCGGCTGGAACTCGGCAGCATCGTGCTGCTGCTGCTTCTGGTCACCGGCGTCTGGGGCTTCATCGAACTCGCGGGCGAGGTGGTGGAGGGAGAGACCGAGCGGCTCGACCGCGCGCTCCTGCTCGCGTTCCGCGCCCGCGACGACCCGGCGGAGCCGCTCGGCCCCCTCTGGCTGCAGGAGATGGGGCGGGACCTGACCGCGCTCGGCGGGGTGGCGGTGCTGAGCCTCGTGACCATCGGCGTCCTTGCCTTCCTGGCGATGCGCCGGCTCTGGGCCGCGGCGGGGCTGCTGCTGGTGGCGGTGCTCGGCGGCCTCGCGGTCAGCACGCTGCTGAAGGAGCATTTCGAGCGCCCCCGCCCCGACCTCGTGCCGCACGGCTCGATCGTGACCGACGCCAGCTTCCCGAGCGGCCATTCGATGATGGCGACGGTGGTCTACCTCACCCTCGGCGCGCTGCTCGCGCGGGTGGAGCCGGGGCTGCGCGTCAAGGTCTTCGTCCTTGGCTTCGCGGTGCTGCTGGCGCTGCTGGTCGGGGTGAGCCGCGTGTATCTCGGCGTGCACTGGCCGACCGACGTGCTGGCCGGCTGGGTGCTCGGCGCCGCCTGGGCGCTGCTGTTCTGGCTGATCGCGCGCTGGTTGCAGCACCGCGGGCGGCTGGAGGTGGACCGGGGAGAGTGAGCGCCGCGCCCGCGCGGGCGGCGCAACCGCGCGCGCCGTGCCGGGTTTCCGCCTGCACGGAGGACATGACGATGCGGAGGCTTCCTCTTGCCCTGGCCGCGGCGCTGCTGGCGGCGCCGCTGCCGGCGATGGCGCAGACATCGGCCGAGCTGGTCTATTCCCAGCCGCTGACGCAGGAGGCGATCCGGCAGGTGCAGGAGAGGCTGCGCGAGGCCGGCGCCTATGGCGGGCGCGCGGACGGCGTCTGGGGCCCGGAAAGCCGGGCGGCGCTGGAGCGCTTCCAGCAGAGCCGCGGCCTGCAGGTGACGGGCCAGCTCAACCCGGCGACGGCGGCGACGCTCGGCCTCAGCCCGGCGGCGCTGGTGGGCGATGGGCGCGAGCGCATCGCCGCTCCCGCCGCGGGCGCCATCGCCGGCGACACGCTGGGCGCCGAGGCGGTGCGGCAGGTGCAGTCCCGGCTGCGCAGCCTCGGCTACTACCGCGCCGAGGTGGACGGCATCTGGGGCCCGCGCACCCAGGCGGCGATCGAGGAGTTCCAGCAGGGGCGCGGCCTGCAGGCGACCGGCCAGCTCAATCCGGCGACCGTGCAGGCGCTGGGGCTCGACCCGAGCGCGCTGGCGGCCCGCTAGCGCCCGATCCGCGGAGGCGGGAGCGGCGGATCAGCCGCCCGGCAAGGAGCGGCGGCATGATCCGCCAGGGCAGATCACGCCGCGAGGCATTTTCCGCGGGCCGCGCCGCCCCGGAGCGGAGGCCTCAGCCCTGCCGCTCGACCAGAAGCTGCTTGATCTTGCCGATCGCCGCCGCCGGGTTCAGGCCCTTGGGGCAGGTGCGGGTGCAGTTCATGATGGTGTGGCAGCGGTAGAGGCGGAACGGATCCTCGAGCTGGTCCAGCCGCTCGCCCGTATGCTCGTCGCGCGAATCGGCGATCCAGCGATAGGCCTGCAGCAGCACCGCCGGGCCGAGATAGCGGTCGCCGTTCCACCAGTAGCTCGGGCAGGCGGTGGAGCAGCAGAAGCAGAGGATGCACTCCCACAGGCCGTCGAGCCGCGCGCGCTCCTCGCGGCTCTGCCGGCGCTCGGCGTCGGGCGGCGGCGGGGTGTCGGCCTTCAGCCAGGGTTCTATGGAGCGGAGCTGGGCGTAGAGCTGGGAGAGATCCGGCACCAAATCCTTCACCACCGGCATGTGCGGCAGCGGATAGATCCTGACCTCGCCCTTCACGTCCTCGATCGGCTTGAGGCAGGCCAGCGTGTTCAGCCCGTCGATGTTCATCGAGCAGGAACCGCAGATCCCCTCGCGGCAGGAGCGGCGGAAGGTGAGGGTGCTGTCCACCTCGTTCTTGATCTTGATCAGCGCGTCCAGGACCATCGGGCCGCACTGGTCGAGGTCGATCTCGTAGGTGTCGGTGCGCGGGTTCTCGCCCGAGTCCGGGTCCCAGCGGTAGATCCTGAACGCCTTGACGTTCTTCGCGCCGGGCGGCGCCTTGTAGGTCTTGCCCGGCTGGATGGTGCTGTTCCTGGGAAGGGTGAAGGTCGCCATTCGGCCGGATTCCCCTAGTAGACCCGCGCCTTGGGCGGGAAGACCTGCACCTCGTTGGTGAGGGTGCGCATCTTCACGTCGCGGTAGTCGAGGCGGGTGCGGTAGTTCTCGTCCACCCAGGCCAGGGTGTGCTTCATCCAGTTCTCGTCGTCGCGCTCGGGGTAGTCCTCGTGCGCGTGGGCGCCGCGGCTCTCCTTGCGCGCCTCGGCGCCGACGATGGTGGTGAGCGCGTTGCCGAGCAGGTTGTCGAGCTCCAGCGCCTCGACCAGGTCGCTGTTCCAGATCAGGCTGCGGTCGGTGACGCGGAGGTCGGCGTAGCCCGCGGCGATCTTCTCCATCTTCTCCACGCCCTCCTTCAGCAGTTCGGAGGTGCGGAAGACGGCGGCGTGGGCCTGCATGGTGCGCTGCATGGTCAGGCGCAGCTCCGCGGTCGGCGTGCCGCCCTTGGCGTGGCGGACGCGGTCGAAGCGGTCGAGCGCCTTCTCGCCGGCGCCCGGGGGCAGCGGCGGCTGGGAGGCGCTGGGGCGGAGCGTCTCGGCGGCGCGGTGCGCGGCGGCGCGGCCGAACACCACGAGGTCGAGCAGCGAGTTGGTGCCGAGGCGGTTGGCGCCGTGCACCGAGACGCAGGCCGCCTCGCCCACCGCCATCAGCCCGGGCACGACGCGGTCCTGGTCGTCCCGCGTCGGGTTCAGCACCTCGGTGTGGATGTTGGTCGGGATGCCGCCCATGTTGTAGTGCACGGTCGGCAGGATCGGGATCGGCTCCTTGGTCACGTCCACGCCGGCGAAGATCTTGGCGGTCTCGGAGATGCCGGGCAGCCGCTCGTGCAGGATGTCGGCGCCGAGATGCTCGAGGTGCAGGTGGATGTGGTCCTTCTGCGGGCCGCAGCCGCGCCCCTCGCGGATCTCCATGGACATGGCGCGGGAAACGACATCGCGCGAGGCGAGGTCCTTCGCCGTCGGGGCATAGCGCTCCATGAAGCGCTCGCCCTCGGAGTTGGTCAGGTAGCCGCCTTCGCCGCGCGCCCCTTCCGTGATCAGGCAACCCGCGCCGTAGATGCCGGTGGGGTGGAACTGCACGAATTCCTGGTCCTGCAGCGGCAGGCCGGCGCGCAGCACCATCCCGCCCCCGTCGCCGGTGCAGGTGTGGGCCGAGGTGCAGGAGAAGTAGGCGCGGCCGTAGCCGCCCGTGGCCAGCACCGTGGTCTGGGCGCGGAAGCGGTGGATGGTGCCGTCCTCGAGGTTCCAGGCGACGACGCCGCGGCAGGCGCCCTCGTCGTCCATGATCAGGTCGAGGGCGAAGTACTCGACGAAGAACTCGCAGCCGTGCTTGAGCGACTGCTGGTAGAGGGTGTGCAGGATGGCATGGCCGGTGCGGTCGGCGGCGGCGCAGGCGCGCATCGCCGGCGTCTTGCCGTAGTGCTGCATGTGGCCGCCGAAGGGGCGCTGGTAGATGCGCCCGTCCTCGGTGCGGCTGAACGGCACGCCGTAGTGCTCGAGCTCGATCACCGCCGGGATCGCCTCGCGGCACATGTACTCGATGGCGTCCTGGTCGCCGAGCCAGTCCGACCCCTTGACGGTGTCGTACATGTGCCAGCGCCAGTCGTCCTCGCCCATGTTGCCGAGCGCGGCGCCGATGCCGCCCTGCGCGGCGACGGTGTGGCTGCGCGTCGGGAAGACCTTGGTGATGCAGGCGGTCTTGAGGCCGGCGGCGCCCATGCCGAAGGTGGCGCGCAGGCCGGCGCCTCCCGCGCCGACCACCACGACGTCGTAGGTGTGGTCGACGATCCGGTATGCGCCCCGGGAGGGCTGGGTGATCGCGTTCATCGTTCCCGTTTCCGTTCCGCCCGCCGCCTCAGACCGCGATCCTGAGGACCGCCAGCGCGGCGGCGAGGCCGAGCAGCCAGCAGAGGGCCTTCACGCCGAGGATGTAGGCCATCCGCAGCCATTCCTGGTTGATGTAGTCCTCGAAGATCACCTGCGCGCCGAGCGCCGTGTGATAGAAGCTGAGCCCGATCGTCAGCAGCAGCAGCACCGCGTTCCAGGGCCGCGCGATCCAGGCCACCGTCTCGGCGTGCGTCGCCCCCGCCAGCAGCGCGGCGGAGATCACGAACCAGAGCGTCAGCGGCAGCAGGGCGGCGGAGGTGACGCGCTGCACCCACCAGTGGCGCACCCCGCTCTTCGCTGAGCCGAGGCCGCGCACCCGCCCGAGCGGGGTGCGCAGGGTGGTGGTCCGGACCTGGTCTTCGGCCATGACGTGCTCCTCAGCCCCAGAAGGCGATGGCGATGATCCAGGTCAGCACCGTCAGCACCGCAGTGCCGATCAGCACGGCGCGGCCGCTGCGGTAGGTGGCCGGGATGGTGTAGCCGTAGCCCGCGTCCCAGGCGAGGTGGCGGATGCCGTTCAGGGTGTGGAACCACGCCGCCGCGGACATGCCGAACAGGATCAGCAGCCCGAGGAAGGAGCCCAGGAAGCCCTGCACCCGGGCGAAGGCCTCCGGCCCCGCCGCGGCGGCGAGCAGCCACCAGACCAGCAGCAGCAGGCCGAGGCTCCAGATCACGCCGGTGATGCGACCGCTGATCGAGAGCGCGCTCGTCATCTGCAGCATGTCGTAGACCTGCAGGTGCGGCGAGAGGGGCCGGCGCACGGGCGTGCCGTCCGAACGGCGACCGATCATGGTCGCCTCGCGCGAATCCTGCATGATGGACATGGGCGGATGCTCCGGAGCTGCGGGGCGCCGGGCCCGCCCGGCGAGGCCCTCGGGTCCCGGCGGCGGCAGGCGGCGCGCTTGTGCCGGACCTTCTATGGTGGCGCGTGGCGGAGCGTCAATTCCACGGGACCAATGGAAGGAATTGCTGCCTCCGGGTTATAGGAAATATATCCTAAAACCCATGCCCGAACCCGCCCCGCGCCCCCCCGCCCGGCCGAGGAGGACGCCGCCGCGCCCCGGCCTGCCCCAGCGCCTGCTGCCCTGGCTCGACCTGATCGGCAAGCTGCTCGCTGCCATCGCCACGGCACTGGCGATCTGGAAGGGGCTGGGCTGAGCCCCGCACGGCCCCAAGGGTCACGAGGCGAGCTTCAGCCCCGCCACCCCGGCCAGGATCAGCGCCAGGCAGAGGATGCGGAGCGCGGTCGCCGGGTCGCCCTCCACCGCCATGCCCCATATCGCCGCCCCCGCCGCGCCGATGCCGGTCCAGACCGCATAAACCGTACCGATCGGGATGGTCTGCAGCGCACGCGACATGCAGTAGAAGCTGACCGCCATCGCCCCCACCGTGGCCAGGCTCGGCCCGAGGCGCGTGAAGCCCTGGGTGTATTTCAGCAGGATCGCCCACACGACCTCGAACAGCCCGGCCACGCCGAGCCACACCCAGGCCACCGCCATCCATCCCCTCTCCCGCTTCCTCGGCTTGACAGGCGCCGCCCGCTGCGGCGCGGTGCGGCGGAACGTTCAGGGCGCAGCGCGAACCGAGATGATGACAACCGCCATCCTGTTCCTGCTGCTCGCCAACCTCCTCTATGCCATCGGCTACGCGCTGGCGAAGCTGCTGGCGGCGGATCTCGACCCGATCGGGATCACCTTCCTGCGCAGCGGCCTCGTGCTGCTGGCCGCCGCGGGCCTCTCCTTCCGCCTGCCGGATCCGGCCGGCGCCTGGCGCCGCGCCGCCCGGCCGCCGCGGGCCTGGGACCAGCGCCTGGCGGCGGCGGCGCTGGTCGTCTCCAGCACCATCAGCGTGTTCGGCTATGCGCTGCTGCCCTTCACCGAGGCCTCGGCCCTCGGCTTCACCGGCCCGATCATCCTGACCGCCTGCGGCGCGCTGCTGCTGCGCGAGCGGGTGACGCCGCGCCGCTGGCTGGCCGTGGCCCTCGGCTTCGCCGGCATGCTGGCGATGCTGCGCCCGGGCGGGGAGCTGTTCCGCCCCGAGGCGGCGGTGCCGATCGCCGGGGCCCTGCTCTATGCGCTCTACCAGGTGCTGCTGCGCCGCCTGCGCGGGGCGGCGACGGAGACCGACGCCATGGTGCAGGGCGCCATCGCCGGCGTCGTGCTGCTCGGCCCGCTGATGCCGCTGGTCTGGCGCACGCCGGAGGGGGCGGTGCTGGCGCTGGTGCTGCTCTACACCGCGGTGCAGACAGCCGCGCTCGCCGCCCTCGCCGCGGCGATGCGCCGGGGCGAGGTCTCGGCGCTCGCGCCCTGGCACTATGCGCGCCTGGTCTTCGCCGTGGCGCTCGATGCGGTGCTGTTCGCCCGCTTCCCGCCCGCCGGGGCGCTGGCCGGCGCGGCGCTGATCGCCGCCGGGGGGCTGCTGCTGCTGGTGCCGGAGCGCCGGCGCAAGGCGGGGCGCTGACCATGCGGGTACTGCTCGAGGTGGTGGCGCCGGTCTTCGCGGTGATCGCCCTCGGCTGGGCGGCGGCGCGCTGGCGCCATGTGGACCAGGCGGGGTTCCGCGGCCTCAACGCCTTCACCTTCGGCCTCGCGGCGCCGGCGCTGCTGTTCCTCGGCGGCACCACCGGGCCGGGCGGGGGCGGGGCGGCGGCGCTCGCCTTCTTCCTCGGCACCGCGGTGCTCTACGCGGGCACGCTGTGGGCGGCGCGGCGCGGCGCGGGCATGGCGCTGGGGCCGGCGGGGATGCTGGCGCTCGACGCCACCTTCGGCAACACGGTGATGATGGGCATTCCCCTCGTCACCGCCGCCTTCGGGGCGGAGGCGCTGGCGGTGCTGCTGGCGATCCTGGCGCTGCACTCCATGCTGCTGCTCGGCACCGCGACGGTGGTGGCGGAGCTGGCGCTGCACGCGAACGCGCCGCTCGGCCGCGTGCTGCGCGCGACCGCGCTCGGCGTGCTGCGCAACCCGATCGTGATGGCGGTGGCGCTGGCGCTGGCCTGGCGCCTGCTCGGCCTGCCGGCGCCGGCGGGGGCCGCGCAGCGCACGCTGGAGCTGCTCGGCGCCGCCGGGCCGCCGGTGGCGCTGTTCTGCCTCGGCGGCAGCCTCGCCGGCTTCGACGCGCGCGGGATGTGGCGGGAGACGGCGCTGGCCTGCGCGCTGAAGCTGCTGGCGATGCCGCTGCTGGTCTGGGCGGCGGCCCGGCTGCTCGGCCTCTCCCCCTTCGAGACGGCGGTGACGGTGGTGGTGGCGGCGCTGCCCACGGGGGCCAACGCCTACCTGCTGGCGCAGCGCTACCGCATCGGCGCGGAGCGGTCGGGGGCAACGGTGCTGGTCAGCACCCTGCTGTCGCTGGCCACGCTGTCGGCGCTGCTGGCGTGGTTCGGGACGGGGTGAGGGAAAGACACTTGTGGGCCGAATCCGTCCGATGACATCCTTCGGCGCATGGGCATCCCCGATTACGAAACCCTGATGCTGCCGCTCCTCCGTCACGTCGCGGCGCAGGGCGAGGCTCATATCCGGGATCTGTCGGAGGCGCTGGCTCAGGAGTTCGGGCTGTCGGAAGCCGAACGGTCTCTCACGATCCCGAGCGGCAAGACGCCGGTGATCCGAAGCCGCGCAGGCTGGGCGCGAAGCTATCTCGTGCAGGCGGGGCTTCTCGAGGCGGTTCGCCGGGGCGTGGTCCGGCTCACCGAGCGGGGCCGGCAGGTGCTCGCCGCCGGGCCGCCGAGGATCGACACCGCCTTCCTCCTGCAGTTTCCCGAGTTCCGGGAGTTCAGGAGACGGTCGCGGCAGGATGCCGGAACAGATCCGGCCGGCGACCCCACTGCCCCGGCTCCGAACGGAATCGCCGCAGGCACGCCCGACGACCAGATCATGGCCGCTGTCGCAACGATCGAGGCCAAGGTTCGGGACGAGCTCCTGGAACGCCTGCTCGGATCGCCGCCGGCCTTTTTCGAGCAGGCCGTGGTCGATCTGCTGCTGGCCATGGGCTATGGCAGCACGGCCGAGGATGCCGGCACGGCGCTCGGCAGGTCCGGCGATGGCGGCGTGGACGGGGTGATCCGGGAGGACCGCCTCGGCCTCGACCTGATCTACATTCAAGCCAAGCGCTACCGGGACAGCGCGGTGACCGCCGACCAGCTTCGCTCCTTCGCCGGGGCGCTGGACGACAAGGGCGCGCGCAAGGGCGTCTTCATCACGACCAGCCGCTTCACCGCCGATGCCGAGCGCTTCGCCGAACGGCAGCAGATGAAGCGCATCGTCCTCATCGACGGCGAGAGACTCACGCGCCTGATGCTGCGGCACGATGTGGGCGTCCGCCCCGACCGCACCATCGTGCTCAAGCGGATCGACCTCGACTACTTCGAAGCCGACGACATCGCCTGAAACGACGTCCGGGTTGCGAAGACCGAGGACACTTGGTTTCCTGGCCGGAGAGCGCGGGAGGGCGGCGCCCTCTCGCATCCCCTTGCACCGCCCAAGCCTCCCATGCCCGACACCCTGATCTACACCCTGGTCCGCCGCGCCGAGTGGCGCGCCGCCGAGGCCGCCGGCGAGTACCGCGGCAGCACCGACGACGCGCGCGACGGCTTCCTGCACTTCTCCACCGCCGCGCAGGTGCGGGAGAGCGCGGCGAAGCACCGGCGGGGCGAGGCCGACCTGCTGCTGGTCGCGGTGGAGGCCGCCGTGCTCGGCCCGGCGCTGCGCTGGGAGCCGGCTGCGGGCGGCCGGCGCCCCGGGCTGTTCCCGCACCTCTACGGGCCGCTGCCGCTCTCCGCCGTGCGTTCGGTGGCGGCCCTGCCGCTCGGGGCGGATGGCGCCCACCTCTTTCCGCCCGGCTTCCCGTAGCCGGCGGCGCGCAGCCGCGCCCGCTCGCTCATCAGGCAGGCGACCACCACCACCGCGCCGCCGAGCAGCGTCATCGGGTCGGGCGGCGTGCCCCAGATCAGCAGGTCGAGCGCCACCGACACCGGCAGCGCCGCGTAGCCGTAGGTGCCGAGCCGCGCGGCGTCGGCATGGCGGAAGGCGGCCGCGGTCAGCGCCACCGCCGCGCCCGCCAGCACCCCGCTCGCCGCCAGCATGGCGAGATGCAGCGGCGGCGGCGCCACCCAGTCGCGCAGCGCGAAGGGACCGTAAAGCAGGATGCCGAGCAGGCTCGGCCAGAACAGGATGCGGGCGATGCCGGGCTCGTCGCGCAGCATGCGGTTCACCGTCTGCGTCACCGCGAAGCTCGCCGTGCCCATCAGCACGCTGAGATAGCCGAGCAGCGGCCCGCCGCCGGTCAGCTTCGGCGCCACCGCCAGCAGCACGCCGGCGAACCCCACGGCGCACCAGGCCCAGGCGGCCGGGGGCACCCGCTCGCGCAGCACGGTGGCGGCCAGCGCCAGCGTCATGAAGGGCGCGGTGAAGAAGACGAGATAGCCCTCGGCCAGCGGCAATTGCCGGAAGGCGAGGAAGAACCCGGCCGCGCCCACCATCATGGACAGCGCCCGCAGCAGGTGCAGCCACGGGCGGGTCGTGCCGATGGGCCCGAAGGCGCCGCGCCAGACCGCGCGCGCGGCCAGGAACAGGCCGATCAGCACCAGGTAGCGGAAGGCGATCACCTGGCCGAGCCCGTACTGGCCGGAGAGCAGCTTGTTGTTGGCGTCGAGAAGCCCGTAGACGACGATCCCGGCCAGCAGCAGCGCCGGACCCTTCACTGCGCCTCCTCCCGCCACGGTGCCCGTCCCTTGTCGCGGGG
Source organism: Crenalkalicoccus roseus (assembly GCF_004761865.1). Classification (GTDB taxonomy): domain Bacteria; phylum Pseudomonadota; class Alphaproteobacteria; order Acetobacterales; family Acetobacteraceae; genus Crenalkalicoccus; species Crenalkalicoccus roseus. The sequence continues at coordinate 362,260 of NZ_SJDM01000001.1, forward strand.
CGGCGGGGCGGCGTCAATCGCCGCCATGGCTTCCCTTGGCGCGGCGCCTCGGGCAGATGGGGCGCGCCATGATCCCCCGCCTCGCCTCCGCCCTCATGCCCCTGATGCGCGCCCTCGACGCCGAGACGGCGCACGGTCTCGCGCTGCGGGCGCTGGCGGCGGGGCTGGCGGGGCGAGAGGCGGGGCCGGACGATCCGGCGCTGGCCACCACCGCCTTCGGCCTCTCCTTCCGCAACCCGATCGGCCTCGCCGCCGGGTTCGACAAGGATGCGGTGGCGGTGCTGCCGCTGATGCGCCTCGGCTTCGGCTTCGTCGAGGCCGGCACGGTCACGCCGCGGCCGCAGGCGGGCAATCCCCGCCCGCGCCTGTTCCGCCTGGAGGAGGACCGCGCCGTCATCAACCGCATGGGCTTCAACAATGCCGGGCTGGAGGCGTATCGGGCGCGTCTCGCCGCGCTGCCCCGCCCGCTGCCGGCGGTGCTCGGCGCCAATATCGGGGTGAACAAGGAGGGGGCGGAGCCGGAGCGCGACTACCCCGCCCTCTACGCGGCGCTGGCCCCGTTCGCGGACTACGTGACGGTGAACGTCTCCTCCCCCAACACGCCGGGCTTCCGGGACCTGCAGGGGGAGGCGCGGCTGGCGGCGATCCTCGATGCCCTCGCCGCCGCGCGCGCCGGGCTCGCCAAGGCGCCGCCGCTGCTGGTGAAGATCGCGCCCGACCTGGCCGAGGACGCGCTCGGCCCGATCGTCGAGACCTGCGCGGCGCGCGGCGTCGCCGGGCTGATCGTCTCCAACACCACGGTGGCGCGGCCGGAAACGCTGCGCTCCCGCCATCGCGGCGAGGCGGGGGGGCTCTCCGGCGCGCCGCTCTTCGCCCGCTCGACCGAGGTGCTGCGGCGCTGCTTCCGCCTGGCGCGGGGGCGTCTCGCGCTGGTCGGGGTCGGCGGCGTCGCCACCGGCGCCGACGCCTACGCCAAGATCCGCGCCGGGGCCGCGCTGGTGCAGATCTACACCGCCTTCGCCTATGCCGGCCCGGCGCTGGTGCCGCGGATCAAGGCCGAGCTCGCCGCCCTGCTCCGGCGCGACGGCTTCGCCCGTGTCGCCGACGCGGTCGGCGCGGATGCCCAAGGGGGATAGGGACCATGCAGATACTCGACGGCATCGCGCCGATCGCCGACCGCTACGACGGCTGGGTGCTCGACCTCTGGGGCGTGGTGCATGACGGGCGCCGCCCCTACCCCGGCGTGGCGGAGGCGCTGGCGGAGCTGAAGCGGCGCGGCAGGCGGGTGGCGTTCCTCACCAATGCGCCGCGCCGCTCCTGGTTCGTGCAGGGGATGCTGGACCGGATGGGGCTGGATCGCGGCCTCTACGACGGCATCGTCTCCTCCGGCGAGATCGCCTGGCGGATGCTGCGGGAGCGGACGCATCCCTGGTTCGCCCGCCTCGGCCGCCGCGCCTTCCACATCGGCCCCGAGCGCGACCTCTCCGTGGTCGAGGAAGGGGTGGCGGAGCTGGTCGCCGACCCCGCCGAGGCCGACTTCCTGCTCAACACCGGCCCCGACCCGGAGCGCGGCGCGCACGACGCCGGCCGCTACCGCCCGGCGCTCGAGGCCTGCGCCCGGCACCGCCTGCCCATGCTCTGCGTCAACCCCGACCGGCACGTGATGGTGGGCGGCGAGAAGCTGATCTGCGCCGGGGCCCTCGCCGACATCTACCGCGCGATCGAGGGCGACGTCTTCGAGGTCGGCAAGCCGGATCCCGCCGTCTACGACCCGGTGCTGGAGCTGCTCGGCACGCCCGACCGGGCGCGGGTGGTGGCGGTGGGGGACAGCCCGCACACCGACCTCGCCGGGGCGCGCGCCGCCGGGCTCGATGCGGTCTGGGCGCTCACCGGCCTCGCCGCCGAGGCGCATGGCGAGGCGCCCTCGGCCGAGCTGCTGGCGGCGGTGGCGGCGCGAGAGGGGGTGGACCCGGTGGCGGCGCTGCGCGCGCTGCGCTGGTAGGGCAGGCCGGGGCTCAGCGCCGGCCGCCGCCCTCGCCACGCCCGCCGCCCTCGGGGCGCTGCTCGCCGCGGGCGCGGCGCACCATGCTCTCGCAGCGCGGGTCGTCGCCCACGCCGAACTGGATCAGCGGCAGCGCGGCGAGCGGCGGGGCGATCGCCGCCAGCGCCCCGGCGATGCCGCCGCGCGCGATCAGCTCCGACGGGTCCGGCGCGACGCGCGGCGCGCGCAGCGTGCCGCTGATCACGATCGGTGTCGGCACGGCGCCGACGGTGAGATGCTTGGAGTCCGTCCGCAGCCGGATCTCCAGCCGCTCGCGGCCGAGGTCCACCACCCCCTGCCCTTCCGTGATGGTCCGCTCGGTCTCGAGCAGCAGGGCGCGGCTGATCAGCCTGCCGTCGCGCAGCACGGCGTCGGTGACGAAGCACTCCACCGCCGCCCGCTCCGGCAGGCCGAGCGCGGAGAGCAGCGCATTGGCGAGGCGCAGGCCGGAGAGGTCCACCAGCAGCGCGCTGAGGTTGCCGCCCGCCATGATCAGGGTCAGCCCGCCCCGGCCACGGGCGAGGAGGTCGGCGAAGGAGGTGCCCTCCCCCTCGATCCGCGCCGCGCCGGCAAGCCCCCCCGCGCCCTCGAACACCGTCACCTGCATCAGCCGCGCCAGATCCACCTGCCGGAACTGCAGCTCGGCCGTGGCGCGCACACCGCCCTCCGGCCGCGGCGCCAGGGCAAGCTCGACGAGGATGCGGCCGCGCCCGACCCCGAAGCGCAGCGGGTGCAGGGGGAGATCGCCCCCCACGAGCTCGAGCCGCGCCTCCAGATCGTCGAGCGGCACGGCATCCGGGCGCTGGATGCGCTCGGCGCGGTAGAGCAGGAAGACGTCGGCCATCTCCAGCTTCGGCAGGTTGAAGGGCGCATCCGGCAGCACCCGTTCCCGCGCCGGCCGCGCCTGCCGTCCCGGCTCGCCGCCGATGAAGCCGGCGAGGTCGGCGAGGTCCACGCTGCGCGAGCGGAGCTCGGCCCGCACCTCGGGCCGCTGCGCCCCCGGGGCGACGGTGATCGCGCCCTCCAGCTCGCTGTTGCCGACCCGGCCGGCGATGTTGGTGAAGCGGAACCGCCCCTCGGCGTAGTCGAGGTCGCCGGCCAGCCGGCAGGGGGGCGTCGCCGGCACCGGCACGCCGGTCAGCGGCGCCAGCAGCGCCATGTCGGGTCCTTCCAGCAGCAGCGCCACCTCGGCGCCGCGCAGGTTCAGCGGGTCCTGCAGCGTGCCCCGCACCGTGGCCCGCGTCGGACCGTTGGCGAGGTGCAGCTCCACCGGCCAGGGGTTGGCGGGATCGCGCAGGCCGAGCAGCCCGCCGGCGTGCAGCCGGGCGAGGATGGGCTGGCCGGCATAGCTGCCCTCGGCCTCGGCCCGGATCATCGGCTCCTGCCCCGGCTCCTCCACCGTGGCGAGGGCGAGCGCGACATCGGCGTCGAGCGGGGCGAGGGTGACCCGCGCGCCGCCCTCGCGGATGCGCAGCACCCCGATGCGCGGGCCGGGGGCGGGTGCCGCGCCCTCGCCGGCGGGCGTGAGGCGGAAGGCGTAGTTGCTGCGCCCGTCCTCCGTGGCGATGGCGCGCAAAGCCGGGCGGTCAAGCTCCACCAGCGGCAGCACGAGCCCCTCCCCCCGCAGCCAGGCCAGGGCGTCCAGATGCACAATCAGGCGCGGGATGCGGGCGAAGGGCTCCCCGGCCGGGAAATCGGGCGGGTTGGCGATGGTGACGTCACGGGCGGTCAACACCAGGGGAGAGCCGGGCCGCAGGCGCAGCCCGCCAATCGTCACCTCGCGGCCCAGGGCGGCGGCGGCCTGGCGTTCCAGGATCGGGGGCAGCCAGAGCGGCAGGGAGAGCAGCGCGAGCGCCAGCAGGGCCAGCAGCCCGGCCCCGCCCCAGAGACCCCATTGCAGCGCGCGCCGCCCTGCCATCCCTCTCCCCGTCATGCGGGGCCGCGCCCCAGGCCCGGAGCGGATCCCCTCCGGATGGGGCCACCCGGGCGGAAGAAGACGCTCCGGATCAGGGCACCGGCCGCGCGCCGGGGCGAGCGGACGATTCCCCGTGCCCCGCCAGGGGAAGCGCACGGAAGGCGGCCGGGTTCGCGGGGCGGAAGGGAGCTCCCCCGGCTGGCGCGGGCCGGCTCAGCGCCCCTCGCGCACGATGCGGCGGCAATGTTCCAGCGCCGCCTCCATGAGATTGTCGCTCGCCTCGGGCGTGCGGAAGGCGGCGTGCGGGGTGAGGGTGGTGTTGGGCAGGCGCCGCAGCCGGTGGCCCTCCGGCAGCGGCTCCTCGGCGAACACGTCGAGCGCGGCGTGGCCGAGCTGCCCCGCCTCCAGCGCCTCGATCATCGCCGCCTCGTCCACGATGGCGCCGCGCGCGGTGTTCACCAGGATGGCGCCGCGCCTCATCGCGGCGATCCGCTCGCGCGAGAGGAAGCCGCGCGTCTCGTCGTTCAGCAGGAGGTGGATGGAGAGCACGTCGCTCTCGGCCAGCAGCCGCTCCAGCGGCACGAACTCGACGCCGGGATGCGCCTTGGGCGTGCGGTTCCAGGCCAGCACCCTCATGCCGATGCCGGCGCAGAGCCGCGCCATCTCCGCCCCGATGCCGCCGAAGCCGAGCAGCCCGACCGTCTTGCCGGTGAGCTGCATGCCCACCGTCCGCGGCCACTGGCCGCGGCGCACCGCGGCGTCCATCGCCGCGGTCTGGCGCGCCGCGTCCCACATCAGGGCGAAGGCGTGCTCGGCCACCGCCGTGTCGCCATAGCCCTTGATGATGTGCACCAGGACGCCGCACTCGGCCTCCAGCTCCTCCGGGTTCATGTAGCTGTGCGCGCCGGTGCCGAGGAAGACGATGTGCTTCAGGTCCGGGCACTGCTTCACGACCGCGGTCGGGAATTGCGTGTGGTCGTCTATGGCGATGGCATAGCCCTTGAGCAGCGCCGGCAGGTCGGCGGGCCTGATGTCCGGGTCGCGGTGGATGGTGACCGGCGGGTCGTCCTTGCGGTGCAGCTTCTCCGTCACCGCCGCGAGCGACGGGTTGGCGTCCACGAAGATCGCGCGCATGGCGGCTGCTCCCCCGGTTGGATGGCGGCCCATGGTAGCGGCGGGCGGTGCCCCGTCCAGCCCGCCGCGGCCCCGGGGCGGCGCGCGGAGGGCCGGAGGCGGCGCTACACCTCGGCGGCGAAGCGGGCGAGCGCCGCCTCGTCCCATTCCAGGCCGAGGCCGGGGCGCGCCGGCACCTCCGCCATGCCGTCGCGCACGACGAGGGGCTGGCGCAGCAGCGGCCCGGCGATGTCGAGGTGCTCGAGAAGGTGGGCCGTCGGCGTGGCGGGCAGGAGCTGCGCGCTGGCCTCGACGAAGATGTGCGAGGACATCGGAACGCGCCTGGCCGCGGCGAGCGCCGCCGCCTGCATCCAGCCGGTGACGCCGCCGATCTTCATGGCGTCCGGCATGCAGAGATCCACCGCGCCGGCGTCGAGGGCCCGGGCCATCCCGCGCGGTCCCCACCAATTCTCCCCGCCCTGCACCGGCAGGGCGAGCGCGGCGCGTAGCCCGGCGAGGCCCGCATCGTCATCCGCCGGCAGCGGCTCCTCCAGCCAGCGCACGTCGAGTTCCTGCAGGGCGCGGCCGCGCCGCTCCGCTTCCGGCCGCGTCAGGCCCTGGTTGTAGTCCACCAGGATCTCCGTGTCTGCGCCCACCACCTCCCGCACGGCGCGCACCGTGGCGAGGTCGTCCTCCAGCCGCGGGTGGCCGAGCTTGAACTTCACCACCCGCGCCCCGGTGGCGGCGACCGCCCGACCTGCCTCCTCGGCCAGAATCGCGGGGCCCCAGCCGCGCAGGCTGGCATAGGCCGGCAGCGGGCGGGGCTCGGCGCCCAGCAGACGGCAGAGCGGCACCCCGGCGGCGCGCGCCAGCGCGTCCCACATCGCCATATCGAGGGCGGAGAGGGCGATCTGCACCAGCCCTTCCGTGCCGAGGATGCGGAAGGCGTTGTGCAGCTCCGGCCACAGGCTCGCCGGCGCCAGCGCCCGGCCGGCCAGCGTGGCGCCGATGTTGCGCACCAGCGCCGCGGTCGGCCCGAGCGCGGCCGGGGTGTAGGGGAAGACATAGGCGTTGCCGGCGACACCCTCCGCGGTGCGCAGCTCCGCGATCACCAGCGGCGCGCGGGAGATGGTGTTGAGGCTGTTGCGCAGCGGCGGGTCGAGGGGCGCGTCGATGGCCCGCACGGCGACGTCGCGGATCGTCAGGTTCGGCAGCGTCATGGCGCGTCCTCCTCCCTGGGCGGGGTGGCTGCGGCGTGTTCCGCTTCGATGGATCTTCCGTCCCTTGTCGGGCGGCTGCTTCACCGCTCCGGCGTGCCGCCTCCGCGGATCAGGCGCCTTCGCCGGGCGGCCGATTCACCGCTCCGGCGTGCCCGCCTCCGCGGATCGGGCGCCTTCGCCGGGCGGCCGATTCACCGCTCCGGCGTGCCGCCTCCGCGGATCGGGCGCCTTCGCCGGGCGGCCGATTCACCGCTCCGGCGTGCCGCCTCCGCGGATCGGGCGCTAGCCCGGGGGCGGCAGGAAATCCACCTCGCAGGTGGCGCTGATGCGCACCACCTCGGCCGGATCGGAAAGGCCGTGGATGCGCGTGAACAGCTCGAACAGCTTCCGCGCGGGCGAGACCCAGAACAGGGCCCGCACCGGCTTCCCCGACTTGTTGAAGATGCCGTGCGGGACGCCCCTGGGCAGGCGGACCAGGTCGCCCGCCCTGGCATAGGCCACCTGGCCGTCGAGCAGCAGCTCGTACTCGCCCTCCAGCACCCGGATGAACTCGTCCTGGGTGGGGTGGATGTGCGGGGGCACGAAGGTGCCGGGCGGGAACAGCGTGTCGAAGGCGAAGCTGCTCTCGCAGCAGGCGACGGGCTTGTAGGTCTGGCCGAGGATGTTCCAGACGATGCCATCGAGGCCCTGCCCGGCGGGCGTGACGCCGGCGGTGAAGGCGGGCGGTTCCATGCGACGTCCTCTCCCTCTCTCAGATGTGCAGGTAAGTGTCGCGCACCTCGGGCGCGCGGGCCAGCTCCTCGCTGGTGCCGGTCCACACCACGCGCCCCTTCTCGATGACGACGTGGCAGTCGGCCAGCCGCATCACCGCGGCGAGGTTCTTGTCTATCAGCAGGATGGACTGCCCCTCGGCCTTCAGCCTGGCCAGCACCGCCCAGATCTCGGCGCGGATCATCGGCGCCAGGCCCTCGGTCGCCTCGTCCAGGATCAGCAGCTTCGGGTTGGTCATCAGGGCGCGGCCGATCGCGACCATCTGCTGCTCCCCGCCCGAGAGTCTCGCGCCGGGGCTGCGCCGCCTCTCGCGCAGGCGGGGGAACAGCGCATAGACCGCCTCGAGGTCCCAGCGCGGGGCGCGCCCCGCGGCGCCGGCGCGGTTGGCCGCGGTGGCGACCAGGTTCTCCTCGACGGTGAGGGTGGGAAAGACCTGCCGTCCCTCCGGCACGAGGCCGATCCCCTGCCGCGCCACCTTGTGCGGCGGCAGGCCGGACAGCGTCATCCCCTCGAAGCTGACGCGGCCCGCCCAGGGCCGCAGCAGGCCCATCACGGCGCGCACCGTGGTGGTCTTGCCCATGCCGTTGCGGCCGAGCAGCGTCACCACCTGGCCCCTGCCCACGGCGAAATCCACCCCGAAGAGCACCTGGCTCTGCCCGTATCCGGCGGCGAGGCCCTCGACGGCCAGCATCAGGCCGCGACACCCTCTGGCAGCGCCTCATCCTCGCCGAGATAGGCGGCGCGCACCTCCGCATTGCCCCGGATCGCGTCCGGGCTGCCGGTGGCGATGACCCTGCCGTAGACCAGGACGGAGATGCGGTCGGCCAGCGCGAACACCGCCCGCATGTCGTGCTCCACGAGGACGATGGTGTAGTCCCGCCTCAGCCGCCGCAGGATGGCGATCAGCCGCTCCGTCTCCTCCGGCCCGGCGCCGGCCAGGGGCTCGTCCAGCAGCAGCAGCCGCGGCCGCGTCGCCAGGGCGATCGCGAGTTCGAGCTGGCGCTTCTCGCCATGGCTCAGCGAGCCGGCGGGCACCGCGGCGCGGGCGCCCATCCCCACCTCCTCCAGCGCCGCGCGGGCGGCGTCGTTCAGCGGCGCCTCCAGGGCCACGGGACGGAAGAAGCGGAAGGAGGAGCCCTCCCGCGCCTGCACCGCCAGGGCCACGTTCTCGAGCGCCGTGAAGCCCGGCACGATGCAGGTGATCTGGAAGCTGCGCGCAAGGCCCGCGCGCACCCGGCGGTGCAGGGGCAGGCGGGTGATGTCGCGCCCGGCGAAGAGGATCTGGCCCGCATCCGGCGCCAGGGTGCCGCTGACCTGGTGTATCAGCGACGTCTTCCCCGCCCCGTTCGGCCCGATGATGGCGTGGATCTCGCCGGCCGGCACGGAGAGCGAGACGTCGTTCGTCACCACCAGGCCGCCGAACTGCTTGCGCAGCCGGCGCAGCTCCAGGAGGGGCGGCTCAGCCATGGCGCGCCGCCTCCCTCGGCGCCAGCAGGCCGGCGAGGCCGCCGCGCAGGAACAGCACGCAGAGGATCAGCAGCGGGCCGAAGATCATCCGCCAGTGTTCGGTCAGCGCGGCGAGCTGCTCCTCCAGCAGCACGTAGGCGAGGGCGCCCAGGATCGCGCCATGCAGGCTGCCCACGCCCCCGAGGATCACCATGAACAGCAGCTCGCCGGACCGCTGCCAGGAGATGTAGGCGGGCGCCACGAACTCGGTCGCGTTGGCGAGCAGCACGCCGGCGAGGCCGCCCACCGCGCCGGCGATGACATAGGCGACGAGGCGGAAGGGATAGGGGTTGAACCCCACCGCCAGGACGCGCTGCGGGTTCTCCCTCGCCGCGCGCAGGACGCGGCCGAAGCGGCTGGCCAGCAGGACGCGGCACAGCAGCCACGCCAGCACGAGCAGGCCGAGGCAGACATAGTGGAAGGCCATGCGGTCCTGCAGCCAGTCCCGGCCGAACACCGTGTTGCGCGCATAGAGCGTGTAGCCGTCGTCTCCGCCATAGGGGGCGAGCGAGGCGGCCGTGAAGTAGGCCATCTGGCCGAAGGCGAGCGTGATCATGATGAAGTGCACGCCGCTCGTGCGGATGGCGACGGCGCCCGTGACCAGGGAGAACAGGGCCGCGGCGGCGATCGCCACCGGCACCACGATGGCCGCCTCCACGATGTTCGCGGCGTCGAGGATGACGACGGCGTAGCAGCCGAAGCCCATGCTGGCCGCGTGCCCGAGGCTGACCAGCCCCGCCCCGCCGACCAGCAGCGACAGCGAAACCGCCGCGATGCCGAGGATCATCGCCCGGGCCATGAGGGTGAGCTCATGGCTGTGGGAGAAGCCGAGCAGCGGCGCGGCGGCGAGCAGGAGGAAGACCAGGAGGGGCACGGCCTCCCGCCGCAGGAGGGCGCCCGGGGCCGTCATGCCGCGCGGACGGGAAACAGGCCGGCGGGACGGATGGCGAGGATCGCGGCCATGGCGATGTAGATCAGCATGGAGGCGAGCGCCGCCCCCGCCTGCCGCGCCGCGGAGGGATCGAGGAAAAGCCGCATCAGGTCCGGCATGAGCGACTTGCCGACCGTGTCGATCAGCCCGACCAGCAGCGCCGCGACGAAGGCGCCGCGGATTGAGCCGATGCCGCCGATGACGATGACCACGAAGGCCAGGATCAGCACCGTGTCGCCCATGCCCGGCTCGACGGAGAAGATCGGCCCCGCCATCACCCCGGCGAAGCCCGCCAGCATGGCGCCGAAGCCGAACACCACCATGAAGAGGCGGCGGATGTCCACGCCGAGGGCCGCGACCATCGGCGCGTTGGTCGCGCCCGCGCGCACCAGCATGCCCACTCTCGTCCGCTCCACGAGGACCCAGAGCAGCAGGGCGGTGGCGAGGCCGGCGGCGATGATCGCCAGGCGGAAGACGGGGTACTGCAGCCCCGGCATCACCTCGATGCCGCCGGAGAGCAGGGCGGGAATGGGCACCTGCAGCGGCGCCGTGCCCCAGATCGCCTTGACCGCCTGGTTGAGGAAGAGGATGACGCCGAAGGTGGCCAGCACCTGGCTCAGGTGGTCGCGCTCGTAGAAGTGCCGGAAGACCAGGAATTCCAGAACCAGCCCGAGCGCCAGCGCCGCGGGCAGGGCGAGCAGGAGTCCCAGCCAGAAGCTGCCGGTCGCGGCGGCGAAGGTCGCGCCGAGATAGGCGCCCAGCATGTACTGCACGCCATGGGCGAGGTTGATGAAGTCCATCACGCCGAAGACCAGCGTGAGCCCCGCCGCGACCAGGAACAGCAGGACCCCGAATTGCAGGCCGTTCAGGAACTGCACCAGGAGGAGCTGGAGCGACATCGCGCCGGCCGCGCCCTAGGCGCTGCGCATCCGGCATTCGGCCGCGTAGGGATCCACGTCGTTCTCCAGCACCTTGCGCACCGTCTCGGTCTGGAACCGCCCGTCGGGGCGCCGGACCACCTTCAGCAGCCAGTGGTCCTGGACCGGATAGTGGTTCGTCCCGAACCTGAAGCTGCCCCGCACCGAGCGGAAATCGGCGGCGCGGATGGCCTCGCGCAGCGCGTTCTTATCGCCGAGATTGCCGCCCACCCTGCTGACCGCGGAATGCAGGAGCATGGCGGCGTCGTAGGCCTGCGCGGCGTAGCTGGCGGGAACGTAGTTGTAGGTGGCCTCGAAGTCGCGCACGAAGCGGCGGTTGGCCTCGTTGTCCATGTTCGGCGCCCAGGGCGCGGCGGAGAAGAAGCCCTCGGCCGCCTCGCCCTGCGCGGGCAGCGTCGCCTCGTCCACGGTGAAGGTGGACAGGAAGGGAATGCTGGCGAGGCCCGCCTGGCGGTACTGCCGCACCAGGTTCACCCCGAGCCCGCCAGGCATGAAGGTGAACAGCGCGTCCGGCCGCGCCGCGGCGATCCGCGCCAGCTCGGCCGAGAAGTCGAGATGGGTGAGCGGCACGTAGACCTCGTCCACCACCTCGCCCCTGAAGCGGCTCTTGAAGCCGGCCATGGCGTCGCGTCCCGCCTGGTAGTTCGGGGTCATCAGGAAGACGCGGCGATAGCCCTCGTCCTGCGCCGCCTGGCCCATGACGGAGTGGACCTGGTCGTTGTTGTAGCTGGTCGTGAAGAAGAAGGGGTTGCAGCCGCGGCCGGCGAAGGTGGAGGGGCCGGCATTGGTGGAGATCAGGAAGGTGTTCGTCTCCGTCACCGGCCGCATGATGGCCTGGAGGATGTTGGAGAACACCACGCCGACGATGAAGTCGCAGCGGTCCCGCTCCAGGGCGGCGCGCACCTTGGTGACGGCGACGTCGGGCCGCAGCTCGTCGTCGATGACGATCACCTCGGCCGGCCGGTTGCCCAGCCGGTTCTCGAGGTGGCGCATCCCCAGCAGGAACCCGTCGCGCAGATGCGTGCCGAGCGCGGCCTGCGGCCCGGTCAGCACCGCCACCAGCCCGATCCGCACTGGGGCCTGCTGGGCGCGCGCCACCCGGGGGGCGCCAAGGATGCCCGCGCCGGCCGCCGCGGCCGCGCCGCCGATCAGGGTCCGCCTGTCCATCCGCATCGGTGCCTTCCCCGTACCGTCTCCCGCTGCGGTTATTTTAAGCTTCAAGTGTCAGCCGCGCGCAAGCCCGCGCGACATCTCCGCCAGCCGCCGGGAAAGGGGCGACGCCGGATCGGACAGGGGCGCCAGCACGGTGAAGTGATTGGCGCCCGGCAGCGCCTCCCATCCGCCGCCCCAGGCCTCCGCCATGTCCCGCGTCTGGCGCAGGAACTCCGCGCTCTCCGCGCCCCCCACCACCGCGTGCAGCGAGGCCGGGCCCGCATGCGCCGGCCGCGGCAGGAAGCGGGGCGAGAGGCGCCGCGCCTCCGCCACGTCGAGGCGCAGCGCGGCGCCCATCGTGGTGCCGAGGAGCGGCTCCAGCTCGAACACCCCGGAGACCGGCAGCGCCGCGGCCACCAGATCCGGCGGCAGGGCGGGATCGAGCGCCCGCCACTCGGTGGCCAGCAGCATCGCCGCCAGATGCCCCCCGGCGGAGTGCCCGGAGGCCAGCAGCCGGCGGCCGCGCCCGGCCGGATGCCGGCGCAGGAAGGCCGCGGCCGCGCGCATCTGCTCCACGATCCGCGCCAGCGGCACGGCGGGACAGAGATCGTAGGACGGCACCGCGACCGCGATGCCGAGCAGGTTCGGCCCGCGCGCGCAGTGGCTGACCCAGCTCCGGTCCAGCGCCTGCCAGTAGCCGCCATGGATGAACAGGGCGACCGGCGTGTCCGCGGCGGGATCGGCGGCGGGCCAGAACAGGTCGAGCCTTTCCCGCTCGCCGGGGCCGTAGGCCAGGCCGAGCTCCGCGCGCGGGCAGGCCTCCCGCCAGGCGGCGGAGGCGCGGGCCCATTCCTCGAGAAGGCGCGGGTGCTCCGGCACGCGCGCGCGGTTGTCGTACTCTGCCTGCAGGTCCATGGGCGCATTTGAGTGCCGGCGCATCCGGCCCGCAACACCCGGAACGCGCCCAGAGCCGGGGTCAGGTGAGGAAGGCGCCGCCATTCACATGGATGGTCTGGCCGGTGATGTAGCCGCCCTCGGGGCCGGCCAGGAGGCGCACCACCTCCGCGATCTCCTCCACCCTGCCCTTGCGCCCGAGCGGCACCGCGCCCTCGGCGCGCAGCATTCCCGGCACGGCGCCGGCGGACGCGCCGCGCGCCGTGTCTATGAGGCCCGGCGCGACGCAGTTGCAGCGTATGCCGTGCGGCGCCAGCTCCACGGCCAGCGCCCGCATCAGCCCCTCGAGCCCGGCCTTGGAGGCGGAGACATGCGCGCGGCTCGGCGTGCCGATGTGGGTGGAGATGCCCGACAGGCCGATGATGGCGCCGCCGCCGCGACGGATCATGTGCGGCACCACGGCACGCGCCAGCAGGAAGGCGCCGTCCAGCGCCACGGACAGGATCTCGCGCCATTCCTCGAAGGACATCTCGGCGAAGGGCGTCTGCCGCCGCAGCCCGGCATTGGAGACGGCGATGTCCACGCCGCCGAGCGCCGCCGCCGTGTCCTCCACCATTCGCGTCACCGCCGCGGGATCGGAGACGTCGGCGAGATGGGCGATGGCCCTGCCGCCCATGGCGCCGATCTCGGCCGCGACCGCCTCGACGGCGCCCCGGTCGGAGCGGCCGTTCACCACCACCGCCGCGCCGTCCCGCGCCAGGCGCAGCGCGATGGCGCGGCCGATGTTCCTGCCCGCGCCGGTCACCAGCGCCACCTTGCCGTCCAGAATTCCCGCCATGTCCGCCTCCCGTTGTCCGCCGCCGATGCGCCCCGTAGAAGATCGGCCAACGGGACGTTCAGGGAAAGGCCGGGCGATGGCGGATCTGGAAGGCAGGGTGGCGCTGGTGACCGGCGCGAGCCGCGGCCTCGGCGAGGGGGCGGCGCGCGCCCTGGCGGCGCGGGGCGCGGCGGTGATGCTGCTCGCCCGCGACGGCGCGGCGGCGGGCGCGGTGGCGCGCGGCATCGCGGCGGAGGGCGGGCGGGCCGAGGCGCTGGCCTGCGACGTCGCCGACCACGCCGCGGTCGCGCGCGCGGTGGCGGAGACCCGGGCGCGGCTCGGCCGGCTCGACATCCTGGTCAACAACGCCGGCGTCATCGAGCCGATCGCCGCGATCGCCGAGTCCGACCCCGCCGCCTGGGCGCGCAGCATCTCCATCAACCTGGTCGGCGCCTACAACGCCGTGCGCGCGGCGCTGCCGGGAATGCTCGAGGCGGGCGGCGGCAGGATCGTCAACGTCTCCTCCGGCGCCGCCTACCGCCCGCTCGAGGGCTGGAGCGCCTACTGCGCCGGCAAGGCCGGGCTGGCGATGCTGACGCGCGCCATCGCCCTGGAGACGGAGGGGCGGGGCATCCGCGTCTTCGGCTTCTCCCCGGGCACCATCGACACCGACATGCAGGCGAGGATCCGCGCCTCGGGGATGAACCCGATCAGCCGCATCCCGCGGGCCGAGCTCTCGCCCGTCGCGCATGCGGTGCGCGGCCTGCTGCATCTCTGCACCCCGGCCGCCGACGACCTCGCCGGCCAGGACGTGTCCATGCGCGACGAGGCCTTCCGGCGCCGCATCGGGCTCGGCTGACGCGGCCGGCGGCCCCCGGCATCGGCCAGGATGCCGGGCAGCACCACCACGCCCGCCCGCTCCAGGATGTGGTCCGCCTCCGGCGTGACCAGGCCGTTGGCCAGTTCGAGGACGATCCGCGCCCGGACCCGGAACGCGTTCTCCTCGTAGATCATGTTCTGTGGCGTGCCGCCTCGTCGAGGCGCGTGGGCGCCAGTTTGAGAATGTTGCCTCCCTTCATCAGGGTTCTCCTTTCGCCGCCCCGGCCATCGGGGCAGCGTCCAGGCGCCGGGGCGACCGGATGTTGCAGCTCCGCCGCCGCAATCCTCGCCAAGGCGCGGCCGCTGGCGCCTGATCCGCCGGGCGGCGAAGCAGCCGCCCGGCAATGGGCGCAGACGTGATCCGCCGAAGTGGATCATGCCGTGGCGGCACCGCGGGGGGCATCCTCCGCTCGCATCCGCCAGGGTTGGCTCGTCAGGCCGCGCGTCCGGCTTGGGGCGGCAGCCATCGCGGCGTCCGCCGGGGCGGCAACGTCCTCCTTTCGGCGATGCGCGGGGCCGATGCAACCCCGCCCCGGGCATGGCTGGGGGGCGGAGCGGTCACGCCAGGGCCGCCGCCCCTTCTCCGCCGCCCGCCGGCGTGCCGGGCGCCCACACCCGCAGGACGGTCAGCCGCCGGAGCCGGCCGTCCTGGGTGGGCCAGTCGATGGACTGCCCCTCCGAGAGCCCGATCAGCCCGGCGCCGACCAGCGAAAGCACGGAGATCCGCCCCTCGGCGATGTCGGCCTCCCCCGGCAGGACCACCCGCACCCGCCGCGCCTCGCCCGTCGTCGTGTCGAGGAACTCGACCTCCGAGCCGACCGCCACCACGCCCGCGGGCAGCGCCTCCGCCGGCACCACCTCGGCGCGGTCGGCCTCCTGCATCAGCAGGCGGGCGACCAGCGGGTTCCGCCGGGCCACCACCCCCGCCAGCGCGACCAGCCGCTCATGGTCGCGCGCCGACATCACCAGCGGCGGGCGCAGGCCCCCGCCTCCGTTGCCTCGCTCATGGGCTTGCTCCCTTCCGGATCCTGGGTCCCGTGCTGCGGGCCAAAGTGGCGATCGGGCGCTGCGGCGTGACCCCTTCGCCGGATCACGCTTCGGCCCTTCCCTGGGTGGCCGGTTCACCGCTCCGGCGCTCCCGCCTGCGCGGATCAGGCGCCAAGCCTTCGGGGCGGCGGCAGGTCTCGTTTTCCAGGAAGATCGTCCCCAGGCCCGGATGGGTGCGAGAGGCACCCCCGTCGGCCCGGGGCTAGGTGCCTGCGATCAGGCTACCCGCGTGGGCGAGGCGACGCCGGAAGGTCGCGCTGACCCACATAATGCCCAACTCTGCCGCTTCCGCCGGCGCGGTCAAGTCACGTCGGCGCGCCGCGGATCCCGGCCCGGAAGGTCCCGCCCCCGCGCGTTGATCCGCCCGGCATATGGGCATAGCCTCCCTGGGCGGGAACAGCCAGCGAAGCAAGAGGCCGCGGCACAGCGGCGAAGGGGAGGAGCGCCGGCCGATGCCGAACGGCACCCATTACGACGTCATCGTGGTTGGCGCGGGCAACGCCGCCCTCTGCGCCGCCCTCTCCGCCCGCGAGCAGGGCGCCCGCGTGCTCGTGCTCGAGAAGGCGAGCGAGGAGGAGCGCGGCGGCAACTCCACCTTCACCGCCGGCGGCTTCCGCTTCGTCCATGACGGGCTCGAGGATCTGCGCCGGGACGTGCTGGTGGACCTCTCGGAGGCTGAGGCGGCCCGGATCCACATCCCGCCGCTGCCGCCGGACCTCTACATGCGCGACCTGATGCGGGTGACGGAGAACCTAGCCGACGAGAGCCTCGCCGGGATCCTGATAGGCAGGTCGCGCGAGACGATCGTGTGGATGCGCGGCAAGGGCGTGCGGTTCATCCCGATGTTCGGGCGCCAGTCCTACGTGGTGAACGGCCGGCACCACTTCTACGGCGGCGTGAACGTCGAGGCTGTGGGCGGCGGCTGGGGCCTGGTGGACTTCCTGGTCAAAGCCGCGGAGCGCGAGGGCATCGAGATCCGCTACCGCACCGGCCTGCGCCGGCTGCTGCAGGCGAGGAGCGGGGAGGTGACCGGCGTGCTCGCCTTCGGCCCGCGCGGCTACGAGGAGATCACGGCCCGCGCCGTGGTGCTGGCCTGCGGCGGCTTCGAGGCGAACCCGGAAATGCGGGTGCGCTACCTCGGCCAGGGCTGGGAGCTCTGCCGCGTCCGCGGCACGCGCCACAACACCGGGGACGGAATCCGCGCCGCGCTCGACATCGGGGCGCAGGCCTATGGGGGCTGGTCCACCTGCCACGCGGTGCAGTGGGACATCAGCGCGCCTCCCTTCGGGGACCGGGTGGTGCTCGACAACTTCCAGAAGCACTCCTACCCCCTCGGCATCATCGTCAACCTCGAGGGGGAGCGCTTCGTCGACGAGGGCGCGGACTACCGGAACCACACCTACGCGAGATACGGCCGCGAGGTGATGAAGCAGCCGCAGCGCACCGCGGTGCAGATCTTCGACAGCAAGACCATCGGGATGGTCCGCGACGAGTACCGCATCAGGCAGGTGACCAAGGCGGAGAGCGACACCATCGAGGGCCTGGCGCGCGCCCTCGACATCGATGTGGAAGGGCTCAGGCGCACCGTCGCCGGGTTCAACGCCGCCTGCCAGCCGGGGGAGTTCAACCCCGCCATCCTGGACGGCAAGTGCACCAGGGGGATCACGCCGCCCAAATCCAACTGGGCGCTGCCGATCGACCAGCCGCCCTATCACGGCTTCGTCGTCACCTGCGGCATCACCTTCACCTTCGGCGGCCTCAGGATCAACGCGCAAGGCGAGGTGCAGGACACCACCGACGCCTCCATCCCCGGCCTCTATGCCGCGGGGGAGCTGGTCGGCGGCATCTTCTATCAGAACTACCTGGGTGGCGCCGGCCTGATGTCGGGGTCGGTCTTCGGCCGGCTCTCCGGCCGCTCGGCGGGGCTGCACGCCATGAAGGGCGACGGATGAGGCCATGACGGTCGCGGGCAGGACCTACCTCATTACCGGCGGGGCGAGCCTGATCGGCTCGCACCTCGCCGATGCGCTCCTCGAAGCGGGCGCGGGCGAGGTCCGCCTGCTCGACAGCTTCGTCCTCGGCGCCCCGGACACCATCGCGCACCTGCTGGAGGACCGGCGGGTGAGGCTGATCCGCGGCGACATCCTGCGGCTCGGCGAGGTGCTGGAGGCGGCGCAGGGCGCCGACGGCATCTTCGCCCTGGCCGGCTTCCTCACGATCCCGATGCACGCCAATCCCGCGCTCGGGGTTCAGGTGAACACGGTCGGGCTGCTGAACACGCTGGAGGCGGCCCGCTTCGCCGGGGTGCGGCGGGTGGTGTTCTCCTCCTCGGTCGCGGCCTATGGCGATGCGCAGGCGGAGACGCTGGCGGAGGACACGCCGCCCGTCATCGCCTCGCTGTCGCCGATCTCCGCGGTCTATGGCGTCAGCAAGCTGTTCGGCGAGTGCCTGTGCCGCCTCTACGCGCAGAAACACGGGCTGGAGTTCAACGCCCTGCGCTTCTCCTCGGTGTATGGAGAGCGCCAGCACGCACGGGCGGTGAACGCCAACTTCATCGCCGAGACCTATGAGCGCATCCGCCGCGGCGAGCGGCCCGTCATCGTCGGCGATGGCCGCGAGGTGCACGACTACATCCATGTCTCCGACGTCGCCCGTGGCTGCCTCGCCGCCATGTCCGGCGCCGAGCACGGCCATGTGCTGAACCTCGCGACCGGCGTGGACACCTCCCTCGCCGAGGTGGTGCAGGCGGTGCTGCGCGCCTGCGGCGCCACGCTGCAGCCGGAATACCGGCCGGACACCCGCCCCGTACGCTCCGCCGGCGGGAACCGGCTGTGCTTCAGCCGCGCCAGGGCCGAGGCGGTCATCGGCTGGACGCCGAGGGTGAGCCTCGAGGAAGGCATCCGCCGCTACATCGCCTGGCGGGAGGCACGGCCGCGCTGAGCGCGGCCCCTGCCACGAAGGAAAGCGCCATGACCCGTGCGACCCTGCCGTCCGAAGCCGCCGCCGCGGGGCTGGCGCGGCGCATCGCCGACTTCGCCGCGGCGCTCGACCACGGTTCGATTCCGGAGGCGGTGCGCGAGCGGGCGCGGATCCAGATGCTGGACGGAATCGGCGTCGGCCTCGCCGCCAACGCCTACCCCTTCGCGGCGCGGGCCCTGGCCGGCATCCGCGCGCTCGGGGGCGCCGGCGAGTGCGGCGTGCTCGGGCGGGCCGAGCGCCTGCCGCCCCGCGACGCCGCGCTGGCCAACGGCATCCTGATCCACGGGCTCGACTTCGACGACACGCATCTCGCCAGCATCGTGCACGCGACCGCTGCCTGCCTGCCCTGCGCCCTCGCCCTCGGCGAGCATCTGGGCGCGCACGGGCGGGAGGTCCTGGCAGCCTATGCGGGCGGCATGGAAGTGGCGATCCGCATCGGCGCGGCGGCGAAGGGCGGCTTTCACCATGCCGGCTTCCACGCCACCGGCATCGTCTCCCACTTCGCCAGCGCCGTCGTCGCCGGCAGGCTGCTCGGCCTCACGGCGGAGCAGCTCGTCGCCGCGCAGGGCATCGCCGCGAGCACGGCGGCGGGCGTGCAGGTGTTCCTGGAGGAGGGCGCCTGGACCAAGCGCCTGCATCCGGGCTGGGGCGCGGTCGGCGGCGTCACCGCGGCGCATCTCGCCCGGCACGGCTTCGTCGGGCCCAGCCGCCCCTACGAGGGCAGGTTCGGCCTGCTGGAGACGCACCTGCAGGCGCATGCCGCCGCGGCCGATCCCGCGCTGATCGCCGACGCGCTCGGCGAGCGCTGGGACCTCGCGGACACGGCGATCAAGCCCTACCCCGTCTGCCACTTCATCCATGGCGCCGCCGACGCGGCCCTGCTGCTGCGGGAGGAGGCGCCGGACCCGCGCGCGATCCGCCATCTGCGCATCCTGCTGCCCGCCCCGACCCTGCCGATCGTCGCGGAGCCGGCGGCCGAGAAGGCCCGCCCGCGGACCGACTACGCGGCGAAGTTCAGCGCGCCCTTCGTCGTCGCCACCTGCCTGCTGCGCGGCCGCTTCGGCCTCGCGGAGCTGGAGCCGGAGGCGCTGGTCGATCCGGAGGTGCTGGCGCTCTGCGGCCGCAGCACCTGCGAGGCCGATCCCGACACCGCCTTTCCCGCCTACTTCTCCGGCGGGGTGGAGCTGGACATGGCGGATGGGCGGAGGCTGCGCCGGCATGTGCGGGTGAACGGCGGCGCCGGGGAACGCGCGCTCGACGCGCGCGCCGCCTCCGGGAAGTTCCTCGCCGCGGCCGGCATGCACCTTTCGCCCGAGGCGGCGGAGCGCGCCTGCGCCGCGGTGCTGTCCATTGACAGCCGGCCGCTGCGGGAGACCATGCGCGCCCTGACCACCGGCTGAGGCGGCGCCCCGGCCAGGGCAGTCCCGCCGACTTCCCCCGCATCCGGGAGGGGCGCATGACGCAGAGTCCGATCCCCGCCGTCTTCATGCGCGGCGGCACCAGCAAGGGCCTGATGTTCCACGCGCGTGACCTGCCGGCCGATCGCGCCGCCTGGGATGCCCTCTTCGCCGCGGCGATGGGCTCGCCGGACCCCCATGGCCGCCAGCTCGACGGCATGGGCGGCGGCGTCTCCTCGCTGTCCAAGGTCTGCGTGCTGGCGCCCTCCGGGCGCGAGGACGCGGATGTGGACTACACCTTCGCCCAGGTGCTGATCCGGGAAGCCCGCGTGGACTACGGGAGCAATTGCGGCAACATGAGCGCCGCCGTCGGCCCCTTCGCCGTCGATGAGGGGCTGGTGCGCGCGAAGGGCGACACCGCCACGGTGCGCATCCACAACACCAACACGCGGAAGATCATTCACGCCACCTTTCCCGTCGCCGGTGGGCGGGCCCGCTACGACGGCGCGCTGGAGATACCCGGCGTCGGCGGCAGCGGCGCGCCGATCCGGCTCGACTTCCTGCAGCCCGGCGGCGCCACCACGGGGCGGCTGCTGCCGGGCGGCGGGGTCCGCGACCGGCTCGAGGTGCCGGGGCTTGGCGGCATCGAGGCCTCGCTCGTGGACGCCGCCAACGCCGCAGTCTTCGTCCGCGCCCGCGACATCGGCCTGGCCGGGACCGAGCTGCCCGACCGGCTCGAGGCCAGCCCCGGCATCCTGGACCTGCTCGACGCGATCCGGCGCCAGGCCTCGGTGCGCATGGGCATCGCCCCGGATCCGGAGGCGGCGCGCCGGATCAGCTCGGTGCCCTTCGTCTGCCTCGTCGGCCCGGCCGCCGCCTCGCCCACCCTCGCGGGCGGCACCATTCCCGCCGCCGGCATGGACCTGACGGTCCGCGCCCTCTCCAACGGCCAGCCGCACCGGGCCCTGCCACTCACCGTCTCGCTCTGCGCCGCGGTGGCGGCGCGGATCCCGGGCACGGTGGTGGCGGAGGCGTTGCCGCCCGGCGCTCCCGCCGGCGGGCCGCTGCGCCTCGGCATGCCCTCCGGGGTCCTGAGCGTGGCAGCGGAGGTGGCGGAGGAGGGCGGCCGGTGGGTCGCCCGGTCCGGGTCGTTCTACCGCACCGCGCGCCGCCTGTTCGACGGCCGCGTATGGGTGCCCGCCGCCGCCCTCGGGCCGGTCAGCCGCGCCGGATGAAGCCGCCGCCGAGCACGCGGTCGCCGTCGTAGAACACCGCCGCCTGGCCGGGGGCGGCGATGGCGGGCTCCTCCGGCGTGACGCGTGCGCGGGCGCCGTCCCAGGTCACGACCGCCGCGCGGGGCGCCTCGCGGGCGCGCAGCTTCACCTGGCAGCGCAGCGGCGCCGCGGGCGGCGGGACCAGCCAGTTCACCTCGCCGACCGCGATCTCCGCCTGCGGCAGCGCCTCGCGCGGGCCGACCACCACGCGCCGGCGCGGCGCATCGAGGGCGGCAACGTAGAGCGGCGCCTCGCCCTCCCGCCGCGGCAGGCCGAGGCCCTTCCCCTGCCCCACCGTGTAGCGCGCGAGGCCCTGGTGGCGGCCGAGCACGCGCCCCTCCCGGTCCACGATCTCGCCCGGCTCTGCGGCCTCGGGGCGGAGCCGCGCCACCACCTCGTGGTAGCGGCCCTGGGGCACGAAGCAGATGTCCTGGCTGTCGGGCTTCCCGGCCACCGGGAGGCCGAGCCGCGCGGCCTCCGCCCGCACCGCCGCCTTGTCCGGGAAGCCGCCGAGCGGGAAGCGGCAGAGGGCGAGCTGGTCGCGCGTGGTGGCGAAGAGGAAGTAGCTCTGGTCTCGCACCGGGTCGGCGGCGCGGCGCAGCTCCGGTCCCTCCGGCCCCTCGGCGCGGCGGGCGTAGTGGCCGGTGGCCAGGGCCTCGCAGCCGAGGTCGCGGGCGAGCGCCGTCAGATCGGCGAACTTCACGGTCTGGTTGCAGCGCACGCAGGGGATCGGCGTCTCGCCGCGCGCATAGGCATCGGCGAACTCCTCGATGACGGCGCTGCGGAAGCGCGCCTCGCGGTCCAGCACGTAGTGCGGGATGCCGAGCGCGTCGGCGACGCGGCGGGCGTCGTGGATGTCCTGCCCGGCGCAGCAGGTGCCCCTGCGGCCGGTGGCGGCGCCGTGGTCGTAGAGCTGCAGCGTGGCGCCGACCACCTCGTGGCCCTCGGCCTTCAGCAGGCCGGCGACCACCGAGCTGTCCACGCCGCCCGACATGGCGACGAGGATCCTCATGGCGGCGCGCCCGGAGGGTTGCGCCCGCGCATCACCCGTGCGCCTTCTCCTCGCGCGGCGGCGCGCCGAGCCCCTCCAGCCCCTGCTGCCAGAACCGCGCCTCCAGCCGCGCCGCCTCGGCGAAGGTGGCGGCGAGGCTGGCGAAGCGCGCCTCCCCGCCATGGCTCTCGCCGAGCGCGTCGATGCGCGCGGCGGCGGCCTGCGCCAGGGCCTGGTAGCCGGGGTCGGCGTAGGTGTCGATCCAGCTCTGATAGGGGTTGTCACCGGCGCGCCGCCGCGGATCGGCCAGGATGCGCAGCGCCACCTCCCCATAGCCCACCGTGCAGGGGGCGAGGGCCACCTCGAGGTCGAGGATGTCCCCGGCGAGGCCGCGGTCGATCACGTAGCGGGTGTAGCTCACCGTCTCGGCGGATTCCGGCGTGGCGCGCACCTCCGCCTCCGGGATGCCCCATTCGGCGCAGTAGCGCAGGTGCATCAGCGTCTCGGAGAGGATGGCGGAGATCGCCGCGGTCTTCTCCCGCATCGCCTCGACGCTCTCCGCCTTGAACACGGCGAGCGCCTTGGCGCGGGCGAAGTGGATCAGGAACAGGTAGTCCTGGATCAGGTAGCGGCGGAAGGCCTCGAGCGGCAGGGTGCCGTCGGAGAGGCCCCGCACGAAGGGGTGCCAGGTATAGGCCTGCCACTCCGCGGCGCAGGCGGCGCGCAGGCGGCGGAACAGCCCGCCCTCGGTCCCGAACGCCGTCTCCCACGCCGCCATCGGACCCTCACTCCATCGCGTTGCGGCTGCCGGCGGGCAGCCTCACCACCAGCCCGTCCAGCGCCTCGGTCATGATGATCTGGCAGCCGAGGCGGCTCGTCTCCTGCAGGTCGAAGGCGAGGTCGAGCATGTCCTCCTCGTCCTCGGTCGGCGCCGCCAGCCTGCCGAACCAGGCGGGGTCCACGATGACGTGGCAGGTGGAGCAGGCGAGCGAGCCCTCGCAGGCGCCCTCGATGTCCACGCCGTGCTTGTGCGCGATCTCGAGCACCGAGAGGCCGAGCGGCGCGTCCACCTCGCGGCGCGTCCCGTCGCGCTCGATGAAGGTCATCTTCGGCATGTGATGTCCGCTACGCTCCTGCCGCCACCGGGGCCTTCCGCGCTTCCGCGAGCGCGCGCCGCCAAGCGGCGGCAAGGCTCGCCGCCGCCCGGTCCACGTCGGCGGGGGAGGTAAAGCGGCCGATCCCGATCCGCAAGGTGGCCCGCGCCTCGGCCTCCGTCAGCCCGATCGCCCGCAGCACGTAGGAGGGTTCGACCGCCGCCGAGGAGCAGGCGGAGCCGGTGGAGACGCAGACATCGGGTGCCGCCGCCATGATCGCCTGGGCGTCCACCTTCCCCGGGAAGGTCAGGTTCAGGTTGCCCGGCACCCGGCGCTCGGCATGGCCGTTCAGCCGCACCTCCGGCACCTCGGCGCGGAGCGCGGCGAGGAAGCGGTCGCGCTGGCCGGCGATGCGGCCCGCATCCAGCGCCCCCTCGGCGGCGGCGAGCCGCGCCGCCTCGCCGAAGCCGACCGCGAGCGGTGCCGGCAGGGTGCCGGAACGCAGCCCCCGCTCCTGCCCCCCGCCCGAGAACAGCGGCGCGAGGCGCACCCGCGGCCGGCGGCGTAGGTAGAGCGCGCCGATCCCCTTCGGCCCGTAGATCTTGTGCGCCGAGAGGGAGAGCAGGTCGGCCCCGATCGCCTCCACGTCGAGCGGGATCCGCCCCGCCGCCTGGGCGGCGTCGGTGTGGAACAGCGCCCCGGCCGCCCTGGCGATGGCGGCGAGGGCGGGGAGGTCCTGGATCACCCCGATCTCGTTGTTCACCGCCATCACCGAGACCAGCAGGGTGCGGCCGTCCACCGCCCCGCGCAGGCGGTCGGGGTCGAGCAGCCCGTCGGGGCCGACCGGCAGCACCACCGGCTCGAACCCCTCTCCGGCGAGGTCGAGGACGGACTGGATGACGCATTTGTGTTCCGTTGCCGCCGTGACGATCCGGCGGCGGTCGCTTCCCCGGGCCGCGGCGAAGCGGGCGGCGCCCTTGATCGCCAGGTTGTTCGCCTCGGTGGCGCCGGAGGTCAGCACCACCTCCCGCGCCTCGGCGCCGATCAGCGCCGCGATCTCGGCGCGCGCCGCCTCCACCGCCGCCTCCGCCTCCCGGCCCAGGGCGTGCTCCACGCTGTGGGGGTTGGCGAAATTCTCCTCCCACCACGGGCGCATGGCGGCGAGCACCCGCGGGTCCGGCGGCGTGGTGGCGTGGTTGTCGAGATAGACGGGGCGGTTCGCGGGCATGGCAGGTCGCATGTGGTCGGTCAGGCGGCGGCGCGGGAGAGGCGCCGGCGCATCTCCGCCCAGGCGGCGAGGAAGCGCTCCGGCGCCTCCTCGGGCGCGTTCCAGGGGAGCGAGAGGCGGATCCCGCAGGCGGCGTCCGGGCCGAGGCCCATCGCCTCCAGCACGTGGCTGCGCGCGACCTTGCCGGAGGAGCAGGCGGCGCCGGCCGAGACCCGGATGCCGGCGAGGTCGAGGGCGATCACCTGCGTCTCCGCCGCGACGCCGGGCAGCACGACGCAGGTGGTGTTCGGCAGGCGGGGCGCGCCGGCGCCCGCGACCCGAGCGCCCGGCCCCAGCCCGGCCTCGATGCGGTCGCGCAGCCGCGCGAGCCGCCCGGCGGCGGCCGGCTCCGCGGCCTCGGCCGCCGCGGCGAGGCCGGCGATGGCCGGCAGCGGCTCGGTCCCGCCGCGCCGCCCGCGCTCCTGCCCTCCTCCCGGGATCAGCGCCGGCAGGTCGAGCCCCGGGCGCAGCAGCAGCGCCCCGGCCCCGGGCGGGCCGCCGAGCTTGTGGCCGGACAGCGCCAGGGTGTCGGCCCCGCTGGCGGCGAGGCCGAGCGGCACCCGCCCCGCCGCCTGCACCGCATCCACATGCAGCAGCGCGCCGTGGCGGCGGCAGAGCGCGGCGATCTCCGCCAGCGGGTGCAGCACCCCGGTCTCGTTGTTGGCCGCCATCAGACAGACCAAGGCGGGCGGCCCGGCGGCGAGCCGCGCCGCCAGCGCCGCGAGGTCGGCGGTGCCGTCCGCCAGCACCGGCAGGGTCTCGGCCTCCCGGGCGGCGGCGCGGACCGCGGCGTGCTCCGTGGCACCGAGGAGCACCCGCCGGCCGCGGCCGAGGCCGCGCACGGCCAGCGCATTCGCCTCCGTCCCGCCGGCGGTGAAGACCACCTCCTGCGGCCGGGCGCCGAAGCGCGCCGCCAGCCGCTCCCGGCACTCCTCCAGCAGGCGCCGTGCGGCGCGGCCGGCGGCGTGCACGGAGGAGGGGTTGCCGCCGAGGTCGAGCGCCGCCAGCACCGCCACCCGCGCCTCCGGCCGCAGCGGCTCGGTGGCGTTGGCATCGAGGTAGAGGGGCGCCATGGCACTCACTCCGCCGCCTCGGGCAGGGGCGGCTCGCGGGGCGGGGCGGCGCGGCCGAGCACCCGGCCGGCGACCACGTCGGCCAGCGTCACGCCGCCGAGGAAGAGGCGGATCTGCGCGCCGAGCTCCGCCCAGAGGTCGTGGGTGGGGCAGCGCCGGCCGGCGAGGCAGCCCGGCGTGCCCTCCTCGCAGCGGGTGGCGCGGATCGGCTCGTCCACCGCCTCCACGATCTCGGCGATGGAGATCGCGCCGGCGGCCCGGCCGAGGCGGTATCCACCCCCCGGCCCCCGCGCCGAGGCCACCAGCCCGGCCCGACGCAGCGCGCCGAAGAGTTGCTCGAGATAGGCGAGGGAGAGGGCCTGGGCCTGCGCCACCTCGGCCAGGCTGACCGGCCGGGCGGGGGCGGTCTCGTGCTCCTGCCGGGCCGCCAGCTCGACCATCGCCATCACCGCGTAGCGGCCGCGGGTGGAAAGGCGCATGGCTCACCCGCCTCCGGAGGGGCGATGCAATGTCGCAACAATGCGGGCACGAGCCAAAAACATGAGACGGGGGCCATGAATCCGTTATGAAACTTGTGTGTGAGCGCCTATATTCCCGCCACCCCGGGAACCGGGAGCCCGCCCGGGGTGCCCAAGGCGCGAGCGGAGGCATATGCCACGGCCATCCCCTCGTTGGCGGAAGGCTAGATTGCCCGACCCCAGCAGTCAACCATTCGGGGTGGGCAATTTCCCTCGTGGCTTGGGAACGGGAGCCCGGGGACGCCATGGCGCGACGCCGCGGCGGCCCTTTCGGGTGTGCCCGGGAGGACTTCCCCACCAAGCGTCCGTGCGCGCTTGGCTTGCCGGGGCGGGAGGCGCTCCTCCCCTCCGGCACGCCTGGCGCGCGCGGCACACAGGAACTGGACCCGAGGGACGATGCCTGAGGTAACGTTTGCTGGCCCGGACGGCCGGCTCGAAGGCCGCTACCACCATTCGAAGCAGCCGAACGCGCCGGTGGCGCTGCTGCTGCACCCGCACCCGCTGCACGGCGGGACGATGAACAACCGGGTCATCCACGCCCTCTACCAGCGCTTCCAGGGCATGGGCTTTTCCGTGCTGCGCTTCAACTTCCGCGGCGTCGGCAAGAGCCAGGGCCGCTACGACGGCGGCATCGGCGAGATCAGCGACGCCTGCGCGGCGCTCGACTTCCTGCAGGCGGTGAACCCGAACGCACACAGCCTCTGGGTCGCGGGCTACTCCTTCGGCGCCTATGTCGGCATGCAGGTGCTGATGCGCCGGCCGGAGATGGGCGGCTTCGTCTCCATCAGCCCGCCGGCCAGCCACTACGATTTCGGCTTCCTTGCCCCCTGTCCGTGCAACGGCCTGATCCTGCACGGCGAGGCCGACGAGCTGGTGCCCGAGGGCAGCGTGCGAAAGCTGGTGGACAAGCTGAACACCCAGAAGGGCATCAGCATCGACTACCGCACCATGCCGGGCGCCGGCCACGTCTTCACGCCCGAGGAGACCGAGAAGGTCGCCGACGCCGCGGAGGACCACGTGATGGCGCGGCTGAACAGCAGCCGCATGGCGCTGGCGGCGGACTGACCACGGCCCGGCGCGCGCCCCGCCCGTGACGGCGGGGCGCCTCCTCCGGTTGCCGGCGGCGCCGGGGCATGCTGCGATCCCGCTGCGCGGGCCCGATCCGAACAGGCGGCTCGCCGGGAGGAACGCAACCGCCATGCATCGCCGCAGCCTCGTCGCCGGCCTCGCCGCGCTTCCCGTCCTCGCCGCCCCGGCGGCACGGGCGCAGCGCGGCTTTCCCGAGCGCCCGATCACCATGATCGTCGCCTTTGCCCCGGGCGGAGGCACCGATGTCGCGGCCCGCACCCTGGCCCGCTTCATGGAGAAGGACCTCGGCCAGCCCGTGGTGGTGGTGAACCGCCCCGGCGCCGGCGGCGAGATCGGCTGGAGCGAACTCGCCCGCGCCAGGCCCGACGGCTACACCATCGGCTTCATCAACACGCCCAACCTGCTGACCGTCCCGATCGAGCGCCAGGCGCGGTTCCGATTCGAGGATTTCGCGCCCATCGCCAACATCGTGGACGATCCCGGCGGCATCTGGGTGCTGCAGGACAGCCCCATCGCCTCGCTCGCCGACATGCTGGAGGCGGCGAAGCGGCGCCCGGGCGAGATCAGCTACGGCACCACCGGCGTCGGCTCCGACGACCACCTGGCGATGCTGGCGCTGGAGCGGCTGACCGGCACGAAATTCCTGCACGTGCCCTTCAACGGCTCCTCCCAGGTGCGCACCGCGCTGCTGTCGCGCCAGCTCGCCCTGGCCGTGGTGAACATGGGCGAGGGCATGGCGGACTGGCGCCAGGGGCTGATCCGCCCGCTCGGCGCCATGGCCGAGCGACGCTGGGAGGGCGCCCCGGAAGTGCCGACCTTCCGCGAGATGGGGCTCGACCTGGTGCAGGGCTCGCAGCGTGGCGTCGGCGCCCCGGCAGGCGTGCCCCGCGAGGTGCTGGACCGCCTCGCGCTCGCCGTGCGCCGCGCCGTCGAGGACCCCGAGTTCCGCGTCGCCGCCCGGCAGCAGTCGCTGCCGCTGCGCTTTCTCGGCCCCGACGAGTGGCATGCCGAGCTCCTCGCCATGAAGGCCGGGTTCGAGCGGCTCTGGGCGCAGCACCCCTGGCGCGAATAGGCCGGCGGTGCCGGGCCGCGCCGCCCCGCGCCGGCGGCATGGCCCGCCGCCGGAGCCATGCGCCGGCGTGGGTTGCCCCCGGACGGATCCGGATGGGTAATCGCCCCCCTTTCCGGAGCCGCGCATGTCCACCACCAGCCTGCAAGACGCCCGCCCGGGGCTCGCCATCGGCGTGCTGATCGGCTCCGCGGTGCTCTGCGCCGCCCTCGCCATGGGGCTGCGGCAGAGCATGGGCCTGTTCCTCGCCCCGATGACGGCGGCGCATGCCTGGACCGCCTCCGGCTTCGCCTTCGCCATCGCGCTGCAGGTGCTGCTGAACGGCGTCTCGCAGCCGATCCTCGGCCAGGTGGCCGACCGCATCGGCGGGCGGCGCGTCGTCATCGGCGGGGCGCTGCTGCAGGCGCTGGCGGTGCTCGGCATGGCGCTGTCGGACGGGCTGCCGCTCTTCACCTTCTTCGCCGGGCTGCTGATGGGCATCGCCGTCTCGGCGGCGGGGATGCCGATCATCATCGCCTCGCTGACCCGCCTGCTGCCCGAGGAGAGGCGCGGCCGCGCGACGGGGCTCGGCACGGCGGGCTCCTCCTTCGGGCAGTTCCTGGTGGTGCCGCTGGTGCAGCTCGGCATCTCGGGCTTCGGCTGGCAGACGGCGTTGCTGCTGGTGGCCGCGGCCTCGCTGCTGATGATCCCGCTCGCCCTGCCGCTGAACGACCGTCCGGCGCCGCCCACGGCCGGCGCGCCGCGCGAGCAGACGGCGCGGAAGGCGCTCTCCCTCACCTTCCGCGACCCGACCTTCTGGTGCCTGTTCTCGGGCTTCTTCGTCTGCGGCCTGCATGTCAGCTTCCTCACCGTGCACCTGCCGGGCTTCGTGGCGAGCTGCCACCTGCCGGCGGCGGTGGGCGCCGGGGCGCTCAGCCTGATCGGGCTGTTCAACGTCGCCGGCTCGCTGATCTCGGGGGAGCTGTCCGGGCGCTGGCGGCGGCGGGAACTGCTGGTGGCGATCTATGCCGCGCGCGGGGCGGTGATGACGGCCTTCCTGCTGGCCGAGAAGACGACCGCGACGGTGCTGCTGTTCTCGGCGGCGATGGGCCTCCTGTGGCTGTCCACCGTGCCGCCCACGATCGCGCTCTGCGCGCGCAATTTCGGCACGCGCTGGCTGGCGACGATCTTCGGCGTGGTGTTCCTCGGCCACCAGATCGGCGGCTTCACCGGCGCCTGGCTCGGCGGCATCGTGTTCGACCGCACCGGCAGCTACGACATGATGTGGGTGATCGGCATCCTGGCCGCCGCCTTCGCCGCGCTGGTCCACCTGCCGGTGCGCGACGGCCCTCGCGCCGCCGCGGTGCCGGCCTGACCGCGCGCGTTCCGCAGGCACGGCCGGGCGGGAACGGCTCTAGGGTCCGGTGGCGAAGGGCGCTAGAACGGGGCCCGTGCACCATCGGGCGAGGAGAGCGTGGATGCGGCGTTGGGCCCTGCTTCTGGTATTGGGACTGCCCCTGGCCGCGGCGGATGCGGGCGCGCAGCAGCGCCAGGCGCCACCGCACGAATGGGTGCTCGGGGTCTGGACCGGCGGCCAGTTCCCTCCCGGCGAGACCGACAGCCAGGCCTGCTACGGTGCCGCCACGGTGATCTTCCTGCGCGACGTGATCATGCGC
Source organism: Crenalkalicoccus roseus (assembly GCF_004761865.1). Lineage (GTDB taxonomy): Bacteria > Pseudomonadota > Alphaproteobacteria > Acetobacterales > Acetobacteraceae > Crenalkalicoccus > Crenalkalicoccus roseus. Next base: position 391,890 of record NZ_SJDM01000001.1, read on the forward strand.
TCCACGCCCCTCGACGTCGCCTTCCGCCAGCGCCTGATCGAGACCGCGGCTTCCACGCCGAACGGCCTGGAATTCCGTCTGGTGCCAGTCGGCCCCGGCGCCAGCGCCTTCGGAGGCGTCCCGCCCGACATCGGCTTCGGCTGCGACGGCAACCCCAACCTGCTCAGGGTGGAGCGGCGCGGCCCCAACGAGATCGTCTTCCCCGGCTGCCAGGACTTCCCCTCTCCCCTCCGCCGCTGCGTGCCGCGCTGAGCCGCGGCCGGCGCAGGAGACCGCCCGATGCGCATCGCGCTGATCCACGCCCTCCGCCACTCCCCGCCGCCGATCGAGGCGGCCTTCGCCCGCGCCTGGCCGGAGCCGGTGCTGATGAACCTGCTCGACGACAGCCTCTCCGCCGACCTGGCGCGGGAGGGGGCGCTGACGCCGCGGATGACCGAGCGCTTCCTCGCCCTCGCCCGTTACGCCGCGGGCACGGGGGCGAAGGGCATCCTGTTCACCTGCTCCGCCTTCGGCCCCTGCATCGAGGCCTGCGCGCGCGACCTCGCGCCGCTGCCGGTGCTGAAGCCGAACGAGGCGATGATCGAGGAGGCCTGCGCCGCCGGCGCGCGCATCGGCCTGCTCGCCACCTTCCCGGCGACGCTCGATACCATGCCGGCGGAATTCCCCGCCCATGTCACCGTGGTGCCGAAGCTGGCGGAGGGCGCGCTCGCCGCGCTGGACGCCGGGGATGCCGCGGCGCATGACCGGCTGGCGGCGGAAGCGGCGCGGAGCCTGCGGGACTGCGACGTGATCGCGCTCGCCCAGTTCAGCCTCGCGCGCGCCGCGCCGCTGGTGGCGGAGGCCACCGGTCGCCCGGTCTTCACCACGCCCGACAGCGCGGTGCGCAAGCTGCGGCGCCTGCTGACGGGCCAGGCGGGCTAGAGACGTTTCCGTTCGCCCCGGCTCGCGGCAGATCGCCCGGCAAGGGGCGAAAGCGCGACCCGCCAAGGCGGATCGCGCCGTGGAGCGGATCCGGGAAGGTCGGACCGCCAAGCGCACGACACGGAAGGTGCGTCCCGGCTAGGCGGCCAGTCTCAGGGCCAGCCGCGCTCGCGCTCCAGCCGGATCACGCCATCCGTGGAAAGCGTGCCGAAGGGAAAGCTCCGGTCTCCGATGACGCTGTCGGGCACGCCGGAATACTCGCCCCCTGCCCGAACCAGGGGCGCACCGCCACAGCCGGCGAGGCCGAGCAGAAGGCAAGCGAGCGGGAAAAGGCGCGAAAGGGGCATGGCGGGGTCTCCGCCCATGCAGATGGGACGATCCCGCGCAATGTGATCCACCTCGGTGGATCACGCTTCCGACTTTGTTGAGCGGCCGACTCACCGCTCCGGCGCTCCCGCCTGCGCGACTAGGCGCCGAAGCAGATCCCGTTCGCCCCGGCGCCCGGCAAATGCCTTGGCCCATTGATCGTGCGGGCATCCTCACCCGTTCAGGCGAGGACACCCGAACGGCGTCTGCCCTAGCGCAGATCCACCCTCGTCAGGTCGATGAACCAGCTCTGCGGGCTGACGAAGCCCTGCACCCGGCGCGACATGGCGCGGGGATTGAGGTCGTGCACGATCCACAGCCAGGGCGGATTGTCCACCAGGCGCTCATGCGCCCGGGTCAGCAGCTCGGCGATCTTGGCGGGATCGCGCTCCACCTCGAGGGCGGCGAAGGCGGCGTCGAACTGCTCGTCCTTCCAGTGGCCGCTGTTCGAGCCGCGGGGGGTGAAATTCGCGGAGAGGAACCAGCGCGCCATCTGCGAGGGGTCGGAGGAGACCAGGCTGATGTTCAGCGCGTCCGCGTTCAGCCATTGCGGCTGGGTGGGCTCGGCGCGCAGCCCGGCGAGCAGCGTGTTCCACTCCACCACCTCGAAATTCACCCGCACGCCGCAATGCTGCTGGAGCTGCTGCTGCAGGAACTCGTTCATCGGCAGCGGCAGCATCTGCCCCGATCCGCTGGTGGAGATGCCGACGCGGATGGAGAGCGGGCGCTGCGCCGTGTAGCCCGCCTCCTGCAGCAGCGCCCGCCCCTTCGCGGGATCGAGGCGGTAGCGGTGCTGCGGCTCTCCGAAATGCGGGTCGTTCGCCTTGAAGAACCCGACCGAGGGCTCGGCGGTGCCGTTCAGCAGCTGCACCATGGCGTCGCGGTCGATGCAGTAGTTCAGCCCCTGGCGCACGCGCACGTCCTGCACCGGGCTGCCTTCCTTGCCGACGGCGAAGACCCAGGGCCAGACATGCGGGTAGCTGCCCGTCACCACCTGGAAGCCGGCCTGGCGCAGGGAGGCGAGCGCGTCGGGCGGCGGCACCTCGATCCAGTCCACCTGGCCGGAGCGCAGCGCCGCGAGGCGCGTCGTCGCCTCGGGCATCGGCATCAGCACGATGCGGTCGAGCTTCGCCCTGCCTTCCGCGTCCCAGTAATTGTCGTTGCGGGTGAGCTCGGCGAGCTGGCGCGGCACGAAGCGGCTCAGCCGGAAGGGACCGGTGCCGGCGGGCGGCAGCGTCGCCACCCTGGCCCAGTCCCGCCCGGCCTGCTCGAAGCTGTTGGGCGAGGTGAACAGGATGTAGACGACGAGATAGGGCCAGTAGCTGGCCGGGCGGGTCGTCTCCATCTCGACCGTGTGATCGTCCACCTTCCGGTAGCCGGCAAGGATGGGGATGCGGCCGCGGGTGATGGCACTGCCCGCGGGATCGAATTGCGGGCTGTCATTCCTGAAGAAGCGGTCGAGGTTCCAGATCACGGCGTCGGCGTTGAAGGGCGTGCCGTCGTGGAACTGCACGTTGCGGCGCAGGTGGAAGCGCCACTTCCTGGGGTCCTGCTCGTCCTGCTCGAACCGCTCGGCGAGACCCGGCTTGATGCCGGAGAGGCGCGACGGATCGGAATGGTCCCAGGCGACCAGGGATTCGAACACCGGATAGCCGAGGAAGCGCATCCCCTCATAGCCGTTGTTGGGCATGCCCGTGGTGGTCGGCACATCCGCCGCCGTCATGCCGATGCGCAGCACCTTCTGCTGCTGCGCGGCGGCGGGCGCGGCCAGCGCGCCCGCCAGCGCCGCGGACAGCGCCAGGGCGGCCAGCCGGCCAGGAAAGCGTGTCATTGGATGTCTCCCGTGAAGCTCCGTGCCTTGCAGCCTATCGCGACGGCACAGGGGCGCAACCACCTCGCCACGCCCCGCCCGCCCCTCACTCCGCGGCGGCGGACCGGCCGCGGTAGCGCGCCTTCAGCTCGGCCTTCCACAGCTTGCCGGTGGCGGTGTGCGGCAGGCTCTCCACGAACTCCACCGCGTCCGGGATCCACCACTTCGCCACCTTGCCCTCGTAGAAGGCGAGGATCTCCTCGGCCGTCGGCGCCTCGCCGGACTTCGGCACCACCAGCAGCAGCGGCCGCTCGTCCCATTTCGGGTGGTGCATGGGAATCACCGCCGCCTCCTGCACCTTCGGGTGGCCCATGATCAGGTTCTCCAGCGTGATGGAGGAGATCCACTCGCCGCCCGACTTGATCACGTCCTTGGCGCGGTCCACGATCTCGATGCAGCCGAGCTCGTCCACCGTCACCACGTCTCCGGTGCGGAACCAGCCGTCCGGCGTGAAGGCCGGATCGTCCTTGCGGTTGAAGTAGGCGCTGGCCACCCAGGGGCCGCGGATCTCGAGCTCGCCGAAGGCGACGCCATCGTGCGGGATCTCCTTCCCCTCCGCGTCGCGCACCCGGATCTCGGCGCCGTAGAGCGGGCGGCCCTGCTTGCGCGCATAGTCGAGGAAGCGGTCGTCGTCCCAGTCGGCGTTCTCCACCTTGGGGGCGTTGGCGGTGCCGAGCGGGCTCGTCTCCGTCATGCCCCAGGCGTGCAGGATGCGCACCCCGTACTCCTTCAGGAAGCCGGCGTTGATCGCGGTCGGCAGCGCCGTGCCCCCGACCACGAGGCGCGGCGGCTTCGAGAAGCGGCGCGCCGGGTCGGCGCGCAGCCATTGCAGCAGCGCGGTCCAGATGGTGGGCACGCCGGCGGAGAAGGTGACGCCCTCCTCCTCGAACAGCCGGTGCAGCGAGGCGGGGTCGAGCTTCGGACCGGGCAGCACCAGGCTCGACCCGGCCATGGCGGCGGAATAGGGGATGCCCCAGGCGTTGACGTGGAACATGGGCACCACCGGCATCACCACGTCGAGCGCGCCGAAGCCGAAGGCGTCGCGCTGCAGGGCGGAGAGGCCGTGGATCACCGTGGAGCGGTGGCTGTAGAGCACTCCCTTGGGCTCACCCGTGGTGCCGGAGGTGTAGCAGAGCGAGGAGGCGGTGCGCTCGTCGAGGTCCGGCCAGTCGAAGCGCACCGGCTCGCCCGCGATCAGCGCCTCATGGGCCAGGATCTCCACCCTGCCGCGCAGCCTCGTCTCGGCGGGAAGCTGCGCCGCCTCCCCCATCACGATGATGGCGCGCAGCGAGGCGGGCAGCTTGTCCGCCAGCCCCTCCACCACCGGCCAGAGGGTGGGGTCCACCATCAGGTGGGTGTCCTGCGCGTCCTCCAGGATGAAGGCGATCTGGCCGGGGAACAGGCGCGGGTTCACGGTGTGCAGCACCGCGCCCATGGAGGAGATGCCGTAATAGGCCTCGAGGTGGCGGTGGTCGTTCCAGGCGAGGGTGGCGATGCGCTCGCCCCGCTGCACCCCCCGCTTCGCCAGCGCATGGGCAAGCTGCGCGGCGCGGGCGGCGATCTCCGGCCAGCCGTGCCGGGCCAGGCTGCCGTCCGGGCGGGCGGAGACGATCTTCGATCGCGGATGGTTGCGCGCCGCGTGTTCCAGGATGGAGGAGATCAGCAGCGGTCGGTCCTGCATGAGGCCCAGCATGGCGGTCGCTCCCTGTCGGCCCGCGCGGTGGCGGGGTCGTGCGCCGAGTATCGGGGGCGCGGCCATGGGGCGGCAAGCGCGGCCCGCGCCCACGGCCTCAGGACGGTTCCGCTTCGCCCGCGCGGCACGGCCCCTCCCCCAGGGCGAGGCGCAGATGCTGCAGCAGCAGCACCGTCTTGGCATCCATGATCCCGCCCGAGGCCACCAGGGACCAGGCGTGCTCAAGGGGCAGTTCGAGAACCTCGATGTCCTCGCCCTCCTGCGGCAGACCGCCCCCGCCGCGGCGCCCCGCGGGATCGTACCGGGCGAGGAAGAGGTGCAGCTTCTCGGCGCAGGCCCCGGGGCTGGTGTAGAGCGTGAAGGCCCTCCGCAGGTCCCGCAGCCCGCAGCCGAGTTCCTGTTCCGCCTCCCTGCGGATGGCCTCCTCCGGATCCTCGCCGGGCTCGACATAGCCGGCGCAGGCCTCGATCAGGCGGGGCGGATCCCCGTTCAGCTGCGCCGGCAGCCGGTATTGCCGGATGAGCAGCACCGTGCGGCGCCCTGGATCATGGGGCAGGACGGCGGCGCCGGGACCGTTGCAGTAGACCTCGCGCTCCAGCGTCTGGAGGCGGCCGTCGCGCCGACGATAGGCGAGGCGGTACTTCCGCAGTGGCCGCCAGTTCTGCGAGAGTGTCTCCACCGCCAGGATCTCGGCGCCGTGCTGCCCGTCCATGCCCCCTCTCCTCCGGCCTGCCGGAACGGGAACGGGAAGGCGGGCGCCCCGTTGCCGGAGGGATGCCGAGGCCGCCGTGGCAGGCGGCCGGCGGCGCGGCCCGTCCCTGGGCCGCCTTCCAGGACCGTCTTTCGGAGAGGTGCGCAGCATGGAGCCGCAGCGGGACGCGGAGGATGATCCGGCCCCCCCGATCACGGTGTCGGGCCATCAGGTGGATGTCGGGGAGAGGCTGCGGGACCACGCGATACGGGAGATCCGCGATGTCGCCGCCAAGTATTTCGGCGGGGCCGAGGGTGTCGCGGTGACCTTCTCCCGCTCCGGCAAGGGCGGCTTCGGCTGCAGCATCCGCATCCATGCCGGCCGAGGCCTGCATTTCGAGGGGGAGGCGGAGAACGGCGACGCCTATCTGGCCTTCAACCAGGCGCTGGAGCGGGTGGCGAAGCAGCTTCGCCGCCGCAAGCGGGCGCTGAAGGAGGACAAGCCCGTCAACCCGGCAAAGGAGGGTCCGGCCTAGCGTCTGATGCGCGAAGGCGGGATCGCCGGAGCGGGGAATCAGCCGCTCGAGCAGGGCAGAAGCGTGATCCGTCAGAACGGATCACGCTGTGGGGCGGACCGGGAGGGCCGGAACCGGCGCCCGGAAAGCGACAACGGAACCCGCCGTGGTGGATCGGCGGTAGGAGGCCGGGCATCTGGAGCGGGTGATGGGAATCGAACCCACGACATTCAGCTTGGGAAGCTGACGTTCTACCTCTGAACTACACCCGCATTCGGTTCCAAGATAGCCGCGCGCCTTCCCGCCCTCAAGGCCCCGCGGGGGGCGGAAGCCCCCCGGACGGCCTCAGCGCGAGTAGAACTCGATGACGAGGTTCGGCTCCATCTGCACCGGGTAGGGCACGTCCCCGAGCTTGGGCGCGCGCAGGAAGCGGCCGCGCATCGCGCGGTGGTCCACCTCCATGTACTCCGGCACGTCGCGCTCCCCGCTCTGCGCCGCGTCCAGCACCTGGGCAAGCTGCTTGGACTTCTCCTTCACCTCGATCTGGTCGCCGTCCTTCACGAGGTAGGAGGGGATGTTCACCCGCCGGCCATTCACCAGCACATGGCCGTGGTTCACGAACTGGCGCGCCGCGAAGGGGGTGATGGCGAACTTCATGCGATAGACCACGCTGTCCAGCCGCCGCTCCAGCAGCTCGATCAGGTTCTCCGAGGTGTCGCCCTTGCGCCGGACCGCCTCCTGGTAGTAGCGGCGGAACTGCTTCTCCCCGATGTTGCCGTAGTAGCCCTTCAGCTTCTGCTTGGCCATGAGCTGCACGCCGAAATCGGTCGGCTTGCCCTTGCGGCGCGCGCCGTGCTGGCCGGGGATGGTGTCGCGCTTGTTGATCGGGCTCTTGGCGCGGCCCCAGAGGTTCACGCCAAGGCGACGGTTGATCTTGTACTTGCTTTCGAGGCGCTTGGTCATGCGCGGCATGCCGCCCCGCGGGGCGGTCCTCTTTCGCTCTGGTGTTGTCCCGGTAGTCCCGGGCCCGGGGGGCCCGGGCGGGCGCGGGCCAACGGCCCGTCCACGTTCCCGGAAGGAAGGCGGCCCTATAGGAGGGCGGGCGGCACGGTGTCAAACCGCAGCGGGCGCTTGCCAGGGCGGCAGGCCACCGCCTATGCCCGCCCCGTCATGGTGACCCGCGAAGAAATCCTGGTCCTCGGCCTCACCGCCGGTGTGCTGGGCAGCCTGGTGGGCGGGCTGATGCTCGGCGTGGGGCTCGGCCTCGCCGTGCAGGGGGCGCATATCGGCTGGCTGCTGGTGCTGCCGGCCGCCCCGGTCTCGGGCGGCATCGGCTATCTGCTGGCGCGCCGGCTGGCTCGCCGCCTCTAGGGCGCCCCCCGACAGCCAGGGGCAGCCGCCCGCGATCCGCTCTAGCGCCGGCGGCGCTCCACCAGCAGCGCCCCGGGCGGCAGCCCCCGCATCCGCGCCGTGGCGATCACCACGCTCCGTCGCGGCGCATCCCGCCGGTCGGTCATGCGCAGCAGCCGCGCCTGGCGGAGCGGCACCTCCTCTCCCGCCTCGCCGGGCCCGGCGGCGGCACGCGCGGCGCAGCCCTCGAACAGGACGGGCGGGAAGAGCGGCAGCGGGTGGAGCTGCCGGTCGGGGTCGCGCGCCCGCGGATCGGCCGGCCGCTCGACGATCCACGCCGCCGTGGCGGCGGCGACGCGAAGGCCGTCGCCGCGGCACAGGCCGAGCGCGCCGCCGAGATCGGGCGCCTCCGCCTCCACCCCGGTGATCCTCCCGGTGTCGAGGTTGCGCAGGATGCCGCGCACCCTCGTCGGCGAGAGGACGAGGAGGCTGCCCATCACCCTCTGCCCCGGCGCCACGGCGAGGCCGGCGAGGCGGACTGGCGGCGACCAGCGGTCGCGCACCCACCACTGGAACCAGGCCGAGGCGGCCGGCGCCCCTCCGTTCCGCGCCGGCGCGAAGGTGATGCCGATCTGCGGCAGCGAGCGGCTGGCGAGGCTCGCGCCGTCGAAGCCGATCCATGCCGAGCCCTGCGGCGGCGGCCCCTCCCCGTCCCCGGCGGGCGGCGGCGCGGCGCAGCGCGGCACCCGCCAGCGCCCCGCCACCTCGGTGAAGCGCAGCCCGCGCCGGGCCCGCAGCACCGCCCCGCACCAATTGTCGCCCTCATGCCGCGGCGGAGGCAGCAGCGGCGTGGCATGGGGGATGGCGCAGAAGGCGTGCACCAGCGTCCGCCGGAACAGCGGCGGCTCGTCCGGGACGAGATCGGGCGGCACGTATTCGGCGCCGTCCAGCATCTCCCGCCAGTGGCGGGAGAGCAGCGGTGCGTCGTCCCCGCAAGGCGGCGGCCCGGGGCGCGCCGGCCGCACGCTCTCGCGTACCCAGGCCATCCAGGCCGCGTGCGCGTCGCGGAGCGGCGGCAGGCTCCGCGGCCATTCCTCGAAGGCCAGCGCGTCACAGCGTGCCATCGGAGCGACTCCACTCCCTGCGGGCCTCCTCCAGCATCGCCTCGAAGCCGGGCATCTCCCGCAGCGCGCCGAAGATCCTGCCCGCGGCCTCGCGGCCGGCCTCCGAGTCGCTCGCATAGTGCAGGCCGGCGATCTCGCGGTTGCGGGCGATGCGGTAGGCGAGGGTCAGCAGCAGCGGCCGCCACGCCTCCCGCTCCGCCGCCGGCAGCGCCTCTGCGGCGATCAGCGCCATCAGCGTCGCCTGCGTCGCATGGCCGCTCGGGTAGGAGGCGTGGCCGGGCACCTCCACGGGCGGCTTCAGCGCCGGCATCCGATGCGAGGGGCGCGGCCGCGGCGGCACGCCCTCCGCCGGCCGCTCCTTGAGGCGCATGACGACGAGCACGCCGAGCAGCGCCGCGAGGTGCAGCAGCGTCACCATCCGCGGATGGGAGCCCGGCGAGATGCCGAGGAGGATCACGAACTCGGCCATGAAGTTGGCGTACTGCCGGTCCTGGGCCACGATCTCGTCCAGCGCGTCGGCGCGCTCGTCCTCGGCGAGGATGGCGAGGTCGGCGAGCTCGGCCGCCTCGTCGCGCGCCCGCCAGTCCGCCACGGTGATCGCCTGCAGCGCGGCAAGGGTCGCGGGCGGGATCTTCGAGAGGGCGATCCAGGCGCGCCATTCGGGGGACCAGTGCTGATCCCGCCACCTATCGCGCGGGATCAGCAGGCCGCGCACGTCGCGCCGGTCGCGGTCGGGCGTGCGCTCGGCGATGAAGGGCAGCTCCACCCGGTCCGGGGAGGCGATGCCGCCGCCCGGCCCGAGCAGGCCGGCGGTTCCCGTGTTCCCTGCATTGCCGCTGTTGCCGCTGTTGCCGGACATGGACGCTTCTCCTTCTTGCTTGTTCGGCCGCGCCCCCCGCCGATCAATCGGGCAGGCCGGCGGCGCGCAGATGGGCGAGGAAGGCGTCGAGAGCGGCTCCGCCGAGCGGCGTCCGCGCCGCGTAGCGGGCAAGGGTGAAGGCCGGGTCCACCGCCAGCAGGCGCGCCCCCATCTCCCGCGCCTCTTCCGCCATCCCCTCGGCGGCGAGGGCGGCGGCGAGGCTGCGCAGCGTCGGCGCGTGGGTCGGCCGGCGCACCAGGGAGCGGCGCCCCCACAGGATCGCCTGCCGCATGTCCCCCCGCAGGTAATGCGCCTGGGAGAGCACCTGCTCGGCGAAGAACAGCAGGTGCCCGGCCGGCGAAAGCTGCAGCGCCCGCTCCGCGTGCCGCAGCGCCGCCTCGGTGTCGCCGAGGTAGCCGCGGGTCAGGCTGCTGAGCATCCAGGCGGTGTCGAGGCTCGGGGCGAGCGCCACGGCGCGGTCGAGCGCCTCGCGCGCCTCCTCGTGCCGGCGCTGCGCGAAGGAGAGGACGTGGCCGAGGATGGCGAGCGCCCGGGCGTCCTGCGCGTCGCACTCCGTGGCCCGGGCGGCGAGCTGGGCCGCCTCGGCGAAGTCGCGCCGCAGCTCCGGCGACCAGCCCTGCGCGGCGCGGATGAGGTGCCAGTGGGCCGCGTAGGAATGGGGCACCGACCAGCCCGGGCTGGCCGCGACCGCCTGCTGCAGCAGGCCGCGCGCCTGGTCGAAGCTCTCCCGCTCGGTGCGGTAGAGCAGGTCGAGGGCGCGCAGCAGCCAGTCATAGGCGGTCATGCTGTCCGGGTGCTTGCGCATCGCCCGCGCCAGCTCGCGCCCGCGCACGGCGGGCGCGATCGAGGCCACCACCTGCGCCGCCATGCGGTCCTGGATGTCGAACAGCTCGCTCGCCAGCCCGTCGTGGCGGTCGGCGCGGATCACGCCGCCGGTGGCGGCGTCGCTGAGCTCGGTCGCGATGCGCAGGCGCAGCCCGGCGCGGTGCACGCTGCCCGAGAGCACGTAGCGCACGCCGAGCGCGCGTCCGACGGCGCGCGGATCGGGCGAGGTGCCGGCGTAGGAGAGGGTGGAGGCGCGGGAGAGCACGAACAGCGCCTCGATGCCGGAGAGGATGTGGATGATCCCCTCGATCATCCCTTCGGCGAAGTAGTCGCCCTCGCTGTCCGGCGGATGGGTGCGGAAGGGCAGCACGGCGATCGAGGGCCGGTCGTCCGGCAGGGGCGGCAGCGCCGGTGCGGGCGGGGCGGGGCGGCTGCCGCGCGGGCGGAGCGCGAAGGCGCGCGCCGGGCGGCGCATGTGCTTCAGCGTCAGCTCGCCGAGATCGGCGAGTTCAATGCCCTCGTGCCCCTCCAGCGCCCGCGCCGCCGCCTCGGACACCACCAGCCCGCCGGGCTCGGCGTTTCCCTGCAGCCGCGCCGCCAGGTTCACGCCGTCGCCGAAGATGTCGTGCGCCTCGATGATCGCCTCGGCGATGTTGAGGCCCATGCGGAACAGCAGCGACGGCGCCTCCGGCTCGGCCGCGGCGGCCTCGGCGAAGCCCCGCTGGATCGCCAGTGCGCAGTCGGCGGCGTCGGCCGCGTCGTCGAAGGCGGCGAGGAAGCCGTCGCCGGTGCTCTTGACGAGGCGGCCCCGGTGGTCGGCGATGGCGGGCTCCACCACGCCGCGCATCAGCCGCATCAGGCGGCCGTGCGTCTCCTCCTCCCGCTCCTCCATCAGCCGCGCGTAGCCCGCCACATCCGCGGCGAGCACGGCGACCAGCCGGCGCTGCAGGGCGATCATGGCGCGGCGGAGAACACGCGGTGCATGGTTCCCCCTCCCGCGGCGCAGAGGATCGCGCAAACCCGGCCGGCGCGCAGGACGTGCGGGGCGGGGACGGATCACAAATGAGGGAGCACTGGCCTCCGGCGCGCCGCGCGCCCACGACGGGGCGGCGGCAGGGGGATCACGCCTCGGGATCATCGCGCAGCCCCGCCTCGACCAGCGCCCGCAGGGCCGCCGGGCGGGGGATCAGGATGGCGCCGGCGGTCCGGGCCAGCAGCCCCTGCCGCTCGAGCTCCGCCATCTCGCGCGAGACGGCCTCGCGCCGCGCGCCGATGCGCGCCGCGATCTCGTGCTGCGGCGGCGGCGGGCTGACCACCCGCTCGCCCTCGCCCTGGCCGGCGGCGCGCCCGCGGGAGAGGCGCAGCAGCTCGGCGCAGAGGCGCAGGCGCACGCTCAGCGTCTCCCGCTCCAGGGCGCGCGCGGTCTGCAGCCGCAGCTTCGCCGCCAGGCGCCGCAGCAGGCGCAGGCAGACCGGCGGGGAGGCGCAGAGGATCTCGAGGAAGGCCGCCGCCGGCAGGGCGCAGAGGCGGGAGCGGACGAGGGCGGTGACGTTGGCGCTGCGCGGCGCGCCGTCGATCGCGGCGAGTTCCCCGATCAGGTCGCCGGCGACGAGGTCGTTCAGGATCAGCTCGCGCCCCGCGGGGCTGCGCACCAGCACGCGCACCGCGCCGCTGGCGATCAGGTGCACCTCGGTCGAGGGATCGTCGAAATCCACCACCACGTCGCCCGGCCCGTAGCTGCGCCAGGCGGCCTGCCGCTCGAAGCGCGCGAGCAGCCCCGGCTCGGCGCCCTCGAAGAAGGGCAGCGCCGCGAGCCGGTCGGGGGCGATGGTTGACATGGCCTCGGTTCCGGAAGGGGCCGCGCCGGGGCGGAGCACGGGCGGCGGGGATCGGCCAGGAGCGTGCCTCCCTTCCGCGGGGAAGGCGAGGGCCGGGCCGTCGCCGCCGGCGGGCGGAAACGGCCATCGGGCGGGAGAGGGAAGCCCGCCCCGGCGGGGCAGGGCGCGCCGCGGCGCCCCTGCCCGCCCGCGGCGCCGCGCCGGGCGGCGCTCACCGCCGCGCCGGGCCGCGCCGGGCCGCGAGGGCGGCCAGCGTGCGGGACCGTTCCTCGGGGAGGGTGTAGGTGATGGTCCGGTCCTCCTCGGAGCCGGTGTACTCGGCGAAGATGGGAGGCTGGGTCTGCAGCGGCCCGGCGTAGGTGAGCTGGTGGTCGACACCGCTGCCCGTGATGGTGGCGACGCCGCCGCCCCCGACCACGTTCCTGTTTCCGCCGTTCGCGAACACGCTGTTCACGTCCTCGGGCATGTAGGGCTGCCAGTCGTGCCCGTGCGCGAGGGGAGCGTAGGCCGTTCCGAGCAGGGCCGAAAGGGCGAGCAGGGCCCCAAGGGTGCGAGACATGGGATTGTGTCCTTTGTGCGATGGAGGAGCTTGCCTGCCCCTCGCGCACAGTCTCGCGCGGCCGGCCTCGCGGCGCTGTGCGCGGCGGCACAGGGTGGCCCGCCGGCGCCGCGCGCGGCACCGGGATCAGCCGGCGACGATCTCCTCCGCCCGGAACCCCTGGGCGAAGAGCAGCGCGCGCAGGTCGGCGTGGTCCACCCGCGCCCGCGCCGCGGCGGCGACCACCGGCTTGGCGCGGAAGGCGACGCCGAGGCCGGCCGCCCGGATCATGTCGAGGTCGTTGGCGCCGTCCCCCACCGCCAGCGCGGCGGAGAGCGGCAGGCCATGCTCCGCCGCCAGGCGCTTCAGCGTGGCGAGCTTGGCGTCGCGGTCGAGGATCGGCTGGCCGACGCGGCCGGTGAGCTTGCCCTCCTCCACGACCAGGGTGTTGGAGTAGTGCGCATGGAAGCCCGCGCGCTCCGCCACCCGCTCGGTGAAGAAGCTGAACCCGCCCGAGATCAGGGCGCAATGCGCCCCCGCCCGGCGCATGGTGCGCACCAGCTCGACCGCGCCGGGGGTGAGCGCCGTCGCCTCCCAGGTCCGCTCCAGCGCCGAGACCGGCAGGCCCGCCAGCATGCTGACGCGCTCGACCAGCGCCGCCCTGAAGTCCAGCTCCCCGTTCATGGCGCGGCGGGTGATCTCGGCGATGCGCTCCTTCAGCCCGGCATAGGCGGCGAGCTCGTCCAGCGTCTCGCCGGTGACGATGGTGCTGTCCATGTCGGCGAGCAGCAGGCGCTTGCGCCGCCCCTCCGCCTCCTGGGCGATGGCGTCCACCGGCGCGCCGGCCAGCGCGGCGCGCGCGGCGGCGTCGGCCTGGTCCGGGGAGAGGCCGGCGAAGGGCAGGTCGGCCGCCTCCCCGGGCGCCAGCCAGTCGGGGGTGCCGGCGCTGGCGCCGAGATCCTGCAGCGCGGCACGGACCTCGCCGAGCTGCGCCGGGGTGAGGCCGCCCGGAGGCGCGACCAGGGTGAGCACGTGCGACATGGGGGGCGGACCATGCCCGCGGTGGCGCGATGACGCAATCGGCGCCCCCGCGGGCGCTGCTCCTCGCCGGTCCGACCGCGAGCGGGAAGTCCGCATTGGCCCTCGCCCTCGCCCGACGCCTCGGGGGCACCATCATCAACGCGGATTCCATGCAGATCTACCGCGAGCTGCGGGTGCTGACCGCGCGGCCGACGCCGGAGGAGGAGGCGGCGGTGCCGCACCGCCTCTACGGCGTGCGCCCGGCGGCCGAGGCGGGGAGCGTCGCCTGGTGGCGGGAGGCGGCGCTGGCCGAGATGGCGGCGGCGCGGGCGGCGGGGCGGCTGCCGATCCTGGCCGGCGGGACGGGCCTCTACTTCCTCTCCCTCACCGAGGGGCTCTCCGCCATTCCCCCGGTGCCGCCGGCGGCGAGGGCGGAGGCGCGGGCGCTGCTGGCGGCGCTCGGCGCGCCGGCGCTGCACGCCCGGCTGGCGGCGGCGGACCCAGAGACGGCGGCGATGCTGCGCCCGACCGACGGCCAGCGCCTCGCCCGCGCCTTCGAGGTCTGGCGCGGCACCGGGCGCGGCCTCGCCGCCTGGCAGCGGGAGGGGGCGCGCACCGGCCCCGCCCCCTGGCGCTTCGCCGCCATCCTGCTCGACCCGCCGCGGGAGGCGCTGCGCGCCGCCATCGCCGCCCGCTTCGACGCCATGCTGGCCGCCGGCGCGGTCGAGGAGGTGCGGGCGCTGCTGGCGCTCGGGCTCGACCCCGCCCTGCCGGCGATGCGCGCCCATGGCGTGCCGGAACTCGCCGCCCACCTCGCCGGCCGGATGACGCTCGGGGAGGCGCGGCGGCGGGCGATCCTGAACACCGGCCGCTACACCAAGCGGCAGGCGACCTGGTTCCGCCACCACGTCCTGGCCGAGCCGGGCCTGACGCATATCATCCATGCGCGGATCGCGGGGGAGACGCAATTTAATGATGCGAGATGGGCGGAAATCTTTGCATTTCTTCAGGGCGGCGTTGACGCGGTGCAGCAGGGGGGGTAACGCTGCGCCCTCGCCGCCGCGGGAGGAAAAGCCCCGCGCGGCGGCGCATCGCCCGAGGAACCTGCCATGTCCGCACCGCCACAGACCGCCGGCACCCGCACCATGACGGGGGCGGAGATCGTCCTGCAGGCGCTGAAGGACAACGGCGTCGAGGTCATCTTCGGCTATCCCGGCGGGGCGGTATTGCCGCTCTACGACGCGCTGTTCCAGCAGAACGCCATCCGCCACATCCTGGTGCGGCACGAGCAGGCCGCGGTGCACGCCGCCGAGGGCTACGCCCGCAGCACGGGAAGGGTGGGGGTGGTGCTGGTCACCTCCGGCCCCGGCGCCACCAACGCCGTGACCGGCCTCGTGGACGCGCTGATGGATTCCATCCCGGTGATCTGTCTCACCGGCCAGGTGCCGACCCACCTGATCGGCAACGACGCCTTCCAGGAGGCCGACACCACCGGCATCACCCGCCCCGCGACCAAGCACAACTACCTGGTCAAGGACATCAACCGCCTCGCCGAGACGGTGCACGAGGCCTTCTACGTGGCGAAGTCCGGCCGCCCCGGCCCGGTGGTGATCGACCTGCCGAAGGACATCCTGATCGGCAAGGGGCCCTATGCCGAGGCGCCGAGCGCGCCGCACCGCTCCTACCGCCCGCAGACCGAGCCCGATCCGCAGGCGATCCGCGAGGCGGTGCGGCTGCTGAAGCGGGCGAAGCGGCCGGTGATCTACACCGGCGGCGGGGTGATCAACTCGGGGCCGGAAGCCTCGCGCCTGCTGACCGAGTTCGTGCGCCTGACCGGGATGCCCTGCACCAACACGCTGATGGGCCTCGGCGCCTTCCCGGCCTCCGACCCGCACTTCCTCGGCATGCTCGGCATGCACGGCACCTACGAGGCGAACCTCGCGATGCATGGCTGCGACGTCATGCTGGCCGTCGGCGCCCGCTTCGACGACCGGGTGACCGGGCGGCTCAACGCCTTCTCGCCGGGATCGCGCAAGATCCACGCCGACATAGACCCCTCCTCGATCAACAAGAACGTCAAGGTGGACGTCGCCATCGTCGGCGACGCCGGCCGCGTGCTCGCCGCGCTGCTGGAGTGCTGGCGCCAGGACGAGGCGCCGCAGGACAGGGCGGCGCTCGCCGCCTGGTGGCGCCAGATAGACGAGTGGCGCGCCCGCCAGTGCCTGCGCTACGAGCAGGTGGGGAAGATCATCAAGCCGCAGCACGCGGTCAGGCGGCTGTTCGAGATCACCCGCGAGACCGGGCGCGACACCTTCATCACCACCGAGGTCGGCCAGCACCAGATGTGGGCGGCGCAGTATTTCGGCTTCGAGAGGCCGAACCGCTGGATGACCTCGGGCGGGCTCGGCACCATGGGCTACGGACTGCCGGCGGCGATGGGCGTGCAGATCGCCCATCCGGAGGCGCTGGTGATCGACATCGCCGGCGAGGCCTCGATCCTGATGAACATCCAGGAGATGAGCACGCTGGCGCAGTACCGCCTGCCGGTGAAGGTGTTCATCCTCAACAACGAGTACATGGGCATGGTGCGGCAGTGGCAGGAGCTGCTGCACGGCGGCCGCTATTCCGAGAGCTACTCCGCCGCCCTGCCCGACTTCGTGAAGCTGGCCGAGAGCTTCCATGGCGTCGGCCTGCGCGCCGAGACGGCGGACGACCTCGACCGCGTGATCCGCGAGATGATCGCGGTGGACCGCCCCGTGATCGCCGACATCGTGGTGGACCAGAAGGAGAATTGCTTCCCGATGATCCCCTCCGGCGCCGCGCACAACGAGATGATCCTCGGCGTGGGGCAGGAGGGGTCGGTCGCCGGCGTCACCGACGAGGGCAAGGTCCTCGTCTAGCGCGCCCCGGCGCGCCGCCACCCGCGCGCCGGGCCGCACCCGCCCGGCGCCGCCCCTTCCCCCTGCCCGGCGATTCCCCATGCCCGACCCGACCGACACCACCCAGCGCGCCGCGACCATCGCCGTCCTCGTCGAGAACGAGGCGGGGATCCTCGCGCGCGTCGTCGGCCTGTTCTCCGGCCGCGGCTACAACATCGAGAGCCTGACCGTGGCGCCGGTGGACGAGGCGCGGCGCCTCTCGCGCATCACCATCGTCACCTCCGGGACCGACATGGTGATCGAGCAGATCAAGGCGCAGCTCGACCGGCTGGTGCCGGTACACCAGGTGAGCGACCTGACGCTGGAGGGCCCGCACCTCTCGCGCGAGCTGATGCTGATAAAGGTGGTCGGCCGCGGCGAGCAGCGGCTGGAGGCGCTGCGCCTCGCCGACGCGTTCCGCGCGCGGGTGGTGGACGCGACGACGGAGAGCTTCGTGTTCGAGATCACCGGCGCGGGGGACAAGCTCGACGCCTTCGCGGCGCTGATGCGGCCGCTCGGGCTCAGGGAAGTGGTGCGCACCGGCGTCGCCGCCATCGCCCGCGGGCCGCACGGGCTGCGGACCTGAACCGGACCATACATCCCCTTCCTGCTGAGAGGAGAGGCGCTGCCATGCGCGTGTACTACGACCGCGACGCGGACGTGAACCTGATCAAGGCGAAGAAGGTCGCCGTCATCGGCTTCGGCAGCCAGGGGCACGCGCACGCGATGAACCTGCGCGATTCCGGCGTCGCCGAGGTCGCCATCGGCCTCCGCCCGGGCGGCTCCGCGAAGAAGGCCGAGGCCGCGGGCTTCAAGGTGCTCTCGCCCGCCGAGGCGGCGAAGTGGGCCGATGTGGTCATGGTGCTGACCCCGGACGAGGGCCAGGGCGACCTCTACCGCGACCATCTCGGCCCGAACATGAAGGAGGGGGCGGCGCTTGCCTTCGCGCACGGCCTCAACGTCCACTTCAACCTGATCGAGCCGCGCCCTGACCTCGACGTGTTCATGATCGCGCCGAAGGGGCCCGGCCACACCGTCCGCTCCGAGTACCAGCGCGGCGGCGGCGTTCCCTGCCTGGTGGCGGTGGCGCAGAACCCCTCCGGCAACGCGCTGGAGATCGCGCTGTCCTACGCCTCCGCCATCGGCGGCGGTCGCGCCGGCATCATCGAGACCACCTTCAAGGAAGAGTGCGAGACCGACCTGTTCGGCGAGCAGACCGTGCTCTGCGGCGGCCTGGTCGAGCTGATCAAGGCCGGCTACGACACGCTGGTGGAGGCCGGCTACGCCCCCGAGATGGCGTATTTCGAGTGCCTGCACGAGGTGAAGCTGATCGTGGACCTGATCTACGAGGGCGGCATCGCCAACATGAACTACTCGATCAGCAACACCGCCGAGTATGGCGAGTACGTCACCGGCCCGAAGATCATCACCGCCGAGACCAGGAAGGCGATGAAGGAGGCGCTGGAGAACATCCAGTCCGGCCGCTTCGCCCGCGACTGGATGCTGGAGAACAGGGTCAACCAGGCCAATTTCAAGGCCATGCGCCGGCGCATGGCGGAGCACCCGATCGAGCAGGTGGGCGAGAAGCTGCGCGCCATGATGCCCTGGATCAAGCAGAACGCCCTGGTGGACAAGGCGAAGAACTGATGCCGGGCGGCGGCCGGGGCCTGCCGCCCGGCCGCCGCACGAGACCGTTGACCGGCGCCCGCCGCCGTCCTGCAATGCGGCGCGCCCCTTGCCTCGGGCGGGACGGAACGGGAGCGGACCCATGGCCGCAGGCGGCAGCTACCCCGTGGAGAAGCGCGAACTGGTCGCGGAGGCGCCGGGCCTGCGCATGCAGATCCTCACCCTCGCCGCCGGCCAGGAAGTGCCCTGGCACTGGCACAGCGAGGTGACCGACACCTTCTGGTGCATGGAAGGCCCGATGGTGATCGAGATGCGCGCGCCGCAGGAGGCGGTGGAACTGCAGCCCGGCCAGATGCACGCCGTGCCGCCGCGGCGCGCCCACCGCGTCAGCGGCAAGGGGGGCGGGCGCTGCCGCTTCGCCCTGCTGCAGGGGGTTGGACCCTACGATTTCCGGCCGGTCGGCGGTTAGCGCCTGATCCCTGGAAGGCGGCGCGCCGGAGCGGCGACTCAGCCGCCCAACAAGGGGCGGAAGCGCGATCCGTCACGGCGGATCACGCCGCAGGGCGGATCGCGGAGGGCCTTTCCGGCCCTCCGCGATGCGGCGCGCAAGCTCCCTTCGCGCGCCCGTCAGCCCGGGCTGCCGCGCTCGCCCCCGCGCAGGCGCAGCGGCACGAAGCGCTGGCCCTGCTGGCTCTCCACCAGGAGCAGCGCGCTCGGGCGGTTCTGGCGGCGGAGCTGCTCGAGCCGCGTCTGGAGCTGCTGCGGGGTGGTCACGCGCTCCTGCTGCACCTCCACGATCACGTCCCCGGGCCGCAGGTCGCGCTCGGCGGCGGGCGAATCGGGCAGCACCTCGGTGATGACGACGCCGCGCTGCTCGGCGCGCAGGCCGAAGCGCTCGCGCAGCTCCGGCGTGATGCCGGAGACGCGGAGGCCGAGGCCGGCGAGCTCGGTCGGCCGCTGCGCCGGGCCGGGGGTGGCGGCGGCCTGCTGCTGCTCCGCCGGCAGCTCGCCGATCGTGACGGTGAGGCGCTCCTCCCGCCCGTCGCGCCAGACCACGACGGGGACCTGGCTGCCGACCGGCGTCTCCGCGACGATGCGCGGCAGCATGCGCATCTCGCGCACCTCCTGCTCGCCGAAGCGCAGGATCACGTCGCCGCTGCGGATGCCGGCCTGCTCGGCCGGGCCGCCCTCCTGCGCGCGGGCGACGAGGGCGCCGCGCCCGTTCTGCAGGCCTAGGGATTCGGCGATCTCGTCCGTCACCTGCTGGATGTTCACGCCGAGCCAGCCGCGGCGCACCCGCCCCTCGGCGACGAGCTGCGTCACCACGTTGCGCGCGAGGTTGGCCGGGATGGCGAAGCCGATGCCGATCGAGCCGCCGGTCGGCGAGTAGATCGCGGTGTTGATGCCGATCACCCGCCCCTGCATGTCGAGCAGCGGCCCGCCGGAATTGCCGCGGTTGATGGCGGCGTCGGTCTGGATGAAGTCGTCGTAGAGACCCTGGCGGATGTCGCGGCCGCGGGCGGAGATGATGCCGGCCGTCACCGACCCGCCGAGGCCGAAGGGGTTGCCGATCGCCAGCACCCAGTCGCCCACCTCCACCTCGTCGGAGTTGCCCCAGCGCACCTCGGTCAGCGGCCGCTCGGAACGGATCCGGAGCACCGCGAGGTCGGTGCGCGGATCGGTGCCGAGCAGCTCGGCGCGGAGCGAGGTGTTGTCGTGCAGCACCACGTTGATCTCGTCCGCGCCGTCTATGACGTGGTTGTTGGTGACGACGATGCCCTGGCTCGCGTCCACGATGAAGCCCGAGCCGAGCGACTGGGCGCGGCGCGGGCGCGGCAGCCCCTCCGGCAGGCCGGGCGTGCCGGGGCGGCCGCGGAAGAACTCGCGGAAGAACTCCTCGAAGGGGCTGCCCGGCGGGGCCTGGGGGATGTCCGGCGCGTCCGGCCGGTCGCGCCGGGCGACCAGCGTCTGGGTGGTGGAGATGTTCACCACCGCCGGCAGCAGGGTGCGCACCAGCGGCGCGAAGGAGGCCGGCGCGTCGCGCATCGGCGCGGGCTGGGTGGCCTGGGGCTGCGGGTTGACGCCGCCGCTCTGCGGCGCGGTCTGGGCCAGTGCCGCGCCGAGCGGGGCTGCGGCGAGCAGCGTGGCCAGGGCCAGGGTTGGTGAGCGCATCAGGGGCACCTCGAAACGTCGTGCGGCGCGGGCCGGGGCAGCCAGGGTTAGGGCAATCCGCCGGCCCGGGAAACGGCGGAGGCGGGCCGCCGATCCCGCCCGGCAGGCGGCTTGCCGCAAGGCGATGGCGCGGCTGCGCCGCCTGCAGGTTGGCCCGCGCGGCCACGGGCGCAAGGTGGGCGCGGCGGCGCCATCCTCCCCTTACCGCCCGATCATGTCCCAGCAGGCGCGGGCGAGCCGCCCCACCGTGGCGTAGGCGGCGGCGAAGCCGGGCAGCCCGTCCGGCATGGTGTCCGGCACCCGGTCGGCATAGGCGGCGAGGATGAAGAGCGGCCTGCCGTCGCGGTAGACGATGCCGGCGTCGCTGCGCCCGCGCGCGTCCCGCCCCGTCTTGTGCGCCACCCTGGTGTCGGCGGGCAGCAGGCTCGGGATCAGGGTGCGCAGCCGCTGCCAGGAGAGGATGTCGAGGGCGAGCCGGCACAGCTCCGGCGAGCAGCCGAGGGCGGCCGCCGCCTCCGCGTCCTCGGCGCCGCGCAGCAGGCGGTCGAGCAGCAGGCCCTGGTCGGCCGCGGTGGTGGTCGCCGTGCGGTCCATCTTGTGGTCCCAGGGCAGGCCGGCGGGCGGGATGCTGGCGCGGTGCGTGGTGTTCGCCATGCCGATGCGGCGGCACCAGGCGTTCAGCGCCTCGCGGTCCAGACGCTCGAGCACGAGCTGGGTGCAGACGTTGTCGCTGGTGATGATCATGTTCACCAGCGCGTCGCGCAGCGGCAGCACCACCCCGGGCGTCATGTACTGGTAGGTGCCGGAGGTCACGTCCTTCTGCAGCCGCGCCTCCACCGTGCAGGGCTCGGCGAGGTCGAGCTTCCCGGCATGCGCCTGCGAGAGCGCGTAAACCAGGATCGAGGTCTTGCGCGTGCTGGCCGAGGGCACGATCAGATGCCCGTCGCGGTGCGCCTCCTCGCCGGTGGTGAGGTCCTTCACGTACCAGGTCGTGGTGAAGGGCTGCGCCTCACAGATTGCGTTCAACCGCCGCGCCAGCTCCTGCATAGGCGTCCTCCCGATTTGTGAAACTAGCCTAAAGCGGATCGCGAAGTGCTGGAACTGGCGCGACGGCGCCTCAGCCGAGCGCCGCGTGCACGGCCCGCGCCGCGCGCTCCCCGCTCTGCCAGGCGCCGCCGACCGTCCCGGCGTAGCGGGGATGGCAGGCCTCCCCGGCGAAGCGCAGCCGCCCGCCGAGCAAGGCCGCCTCCGCCAGCACGGCGCGCGCCCCGGCGCAGCCCGGCAGGGCGTGGCTGTAGGCGCCGCGAAACAGCGGGTCCTCGCCCCAGCGCGTCACCACCGCGCCCGGGGCGAAGATGCGTGCGACGGCGGCGGCGCCGAAGTAGCGGGCAAGCTCGGCGCGGGCCTCAGCCTCCGCCGCCGCCGGTCCCTCGCGGGAAAGCGCCCAGGCCCGCGCGCCGCCGAGGAAGCCCACCGCATAGGGCCGGCCGAAGGGCCAGAGCAGCCAGGACATCGGGCTGTCCCCCGGCGCCTCCACCTGCCGGCCGAGGCGGGCGAAGGGGCCGAGCCCCAGCCTCTCCTCCCCCGCCGCGCGCAGCACCACCTTGCTCAGCAGGCCGAGCGGCAGACCGGTAACCGCGTCCTGCAGCCCGTCCGGCAGGGGCGGGTCGAAGGCGATGGCGCCGGCGGCCAGCACGCCGGTGGAGACGGTGATGATCGCCGCCCGCGTCCGCAGGCTGCCGAAGCTCCCCTCGGCCAGGATCCCGCCCCGCCGCCAGCGCAGCCGCCCGACCGCGGCGCCGAGGACCACGGGCAGCCCCTCCGCCAGGCGCAGGAGCAGCGTGCCCACCCCCTCGGCGACCTGCGGGTTCCAGCCGTCGAGCAGGGTGGCGACGTAGTCCTGCAGGCTGATCCGCTCCGCCTCCGCGGCGCTGATCATGGCGGAGAGCCAGTGCGCGGCGGTGTCGTCCCAGGGGCCGCCCCTCGGCACCGCCTCGGAGAGCGGGATGTCCGGCCCGCCCCGGCGGGCGCGGGCGAGCGCCGCTGCGTCGAAGGCCTCCACCGCCGCCTCCCAGGCGGCGCGTTCCTCCGCCGTGGCCGGGCGCCCGCCCGCCGCCAGCAGCAGGTCGCGCCGGCGCCGCCCGGTATCGTGCAGGGTGAAGCCGAGCGCCTGGGCCAGCGGCGTCAGCGGGTTCGCCCCGGCGTCGTGCAGCCAGGAGGCGCCGAGATCGCAGGGCGCGCCGAGGCTGTGGTCGGTGAAGGCGCGGCCGCCGGCGCGCATTCCCGCCTCCAGCACCAGGCAGTCGCGGCCGAGGGCGCGCAGCCGGCGCGCGGCGGCGATGCCGGCGGCGCCGGCGCCGAGCACCAGCACCTCGGCCTCGCGCGTCATCGGGCGCGGAACAGCACCGCCTCGCCGGTTCCGGGGATCGCCTCCACCCGCCCCTGCCGCTCCAGGCGGCGCAGATGCGCCAGCGTCTCGCCGACGGCGAAGCCGATCTGGCCCGGCTCCTGCGCCGCGCGGGGGAACAGGAGCTGCGCCGCCTCGAAGGCGGTCGCCGGCTCGCGGCAGGCATCGGCCAGCGCGTCGAGGCGCATGGCGTGGTGGGAGGCGAGCGTCTCCAGCCGCGGATGCAGGGTGCGGAAGGGCTCGCCGTGCGAGGGCAGCACCAGCGTGTCCTCGGGCAGCGCCGCGAAGCGCTCGAGCGAGGCGAGGAAGTCGCCCAGCGGGTCGGCGTTCGGCTCGCCGGGGTGCAGCCCGACATAGGGAGAGATGCGCGGCAGGATCTGGTCGGCCGAGATCAGCACGCCGCGCGCGGCGCTGTGCAGGCAGGCCATGTCCGGGGCGTGGCCGCTGCCGGTCATGACGCGCCACTCCTCGCCGCCGATGGTCAGCGTGCCGCCGTCGCGGATGCAGTGGAAGGCGCGCGGCAGCTCGCCCACGGCACGCTGGTAGAGCGGCCCGCGCGCCTCGACATGGGCCAGGTAGTCGGCGGGGCAGCCGGCGCGGGCGTAGTGCGCGATCTGCTGCGCCATCATGTCCGGCCCGGAATCGTACCAGAGGGCCCGGGCCATCAGCCACTCGATCCGTGTCATCGCCGGGATGAGGCCGAAGCGTCCGCACAGCCAGCCGGTGAGGCCGATGTGGTCGGGATGGAAATGCGTGACCAGCAGCCCCGTCAGCGGCCGCCCGCCGAGCGCGGGCTGCGCCAGCACGCGGTCCCACAGCTCGCGCGTCGTGCGGCTGGCGATGGCGGTGTCCACCGCCAGCCAGCCGCCCTCGTGCTCCAGCAGCCAGATGTTCACATGGCCGGGCGGGAAGGGCAGCGGCATGCGCGCGCGGAGGAGGCCCGGCATCAGCCGGCGCACCTCGCCGGGCTCGGGAATGTCGGCGGCGGGATCGGGCGAGGCGTCGGGCATCGGAGCGGCTCTCCGCGCGCAAGCGGGCCCGTGCCACGGGCCGAAGAAAGCGGGGGCGGCAGGATAGGCCGCGAAGCCCCGGCACGCCACCGCGGGCCATGGCGCCTCACGCCGCTCCCGGATAGGATGGAGCGACGCCAACTTCCGGTTGAACATTTCCCATGGTCCCATCGTGTCATACCTCCCGTCGGGGCGGGAGCGGGCCCGGCCTGTCGGGACGGGGCGGCCCCTGATGGACCTGCCGCCGCCCGAACTCCGCGGGGTGGAGGCCGCCCGCGCGACGCCCGCGGACGTCCTCGCCGCCTACCGGCTGTTCCTCGGGCGGGACCCCGAGGGCGAGGCGGCGATCGCGCCCTGGCTGGCGCGGGCGCCGCGGGATCTCGCCGCCACCCTGGCCCGCTCCGGCGAGTTCCGCGCCGTGCTCGAACGCCTCGCCACCGACCGCCTGCCCCCCCATGCCGCGCTGGCGCCGGAGGCGGTGGCGGAGGCGGCGCGCTGGGGCGCCGCCCTCGGCCTGCTGCCCGAACCGCCGGAGCCGGGCGCGGCCGGCCTGCTGCGCGGCCTGCTCGGCGCCGAGCCGGTGCAGCCGGCGCTCGCCGCCCTGCCGGAGCGGCTGCGCGCGCGCCTCGCCGCGCTGCGGCGCGACCCGAGGCGCGGCCTGCTGCATCGCCTCGGCCTGCCGGCCACGGCGGAGGATGCGCACCGGCTCGGCCTGCTGCTGCACGGCGCCCCGCCCGCCGAGGCGCCGCGCGCGGAGGGAAGCCTGCTCCGCCTGCTCCGCGCCGCGCTCGGCGCGCCCCGCTTCCGCGATCAGGTGCTGACGCCCCTCCGCGAGGGCCGCCCGCCCCCCTTCCTCGCCCTTCCGCCCGGGGAGGCGGCGGCGTGCGCCGGATGGCTCGCGGCACGGCTCGGACTCGCCGTCCCGGACGGCGCGGCGCCGGGGGCGCCGCTCGCCGCCTTCCTCGGCCTGCCCGCCATTCGCGACCTGCTGGCCCGCCTCTGGCCGGCGGAACAGGAGGGGGCGGTGGCGGCGCTGCCCGCTCTCGCCTCCGGCGAGATCCGGCTGGGCGGGCTGCGCGCCACCGACGCCGATGTCGGCCTCGCCTATCTCGCCCTTCTCGGTCGCATGCCGGAGAGCGCGGCGACGCGGCGGGCGCAGGAGGGGACGCCGCTGCGGTCGCTGCTGGCGGGGCTGGCCACCTCGGCGGAGTTCCGCGCCCAGGTGCTCGCCCGCCTGGCCGAGGGCGACCGGCCGCCCCAGGCGGCACTGCCGGCGGCGCAGCGGCGGGCGGTGGCGGGCTGGCTGGCCGGCCGGCTCGGCCTGCCGGTGGCGGGAGGGGAAGCGGCTCCGCCCGCGGCGGCGCTGCTGCGGCGCCTGCTCTCCCTGCCGGGGCTGGCGGCGGAGGCGGCGGGGCTGCACGGCGTGCTGTGGCACGACGCGATGGCGGCGCTCGACGCCTGGCACGAGGCGGAGACGCGCGGCGCCACCGGCGGCATAGACTACGTCACCGGCGAGCTGATCGTGGGCTGGGCGCTGGACCGCGGCCGGCCCGGCGAGGCGCTGGAGGTGGAGATCCTCTGCAACGGCCTGCCCGTCGGCGCCGGCCGCGCCGACCGGCCGCGGCCGCAGGCGGCGGAGGAGGGAACGGGAGAGTGCGGCTTCCGCATCCCCTGGCAGGGCCGGGCGCGGATGGAGGCGGAGGCGGAGGCGGAGGCGTTCCGCTTCGAGATCCGCGACCGCGCCACCGGCCGGCCGCTCGGCGCGCCCTTCCGGCTCGACAGCGTCTTCGTGCGGCCGCGCACCACGCTGCAGCTCGTCGCCGCCGAGATGGCGGAGATGCGCCGGCACCTCCGCCGGCTGGAGGCGCTGCTGCCCCAGCTCGAAAGCTTCGCCGCCTTCCCGCCGGAGGGCTACGCCGCCTTCCGCCGCCAGCACCGCGTGGCACCGCCGCCCGCCCCGCCGCCCGGCCTCGGGCCGGCGCTGCGCGTGGTGGTGGAGGCGGAGGGCGTCTCGGCGCGCGGCCTGCGCCGCACCCTGGACAGCCTGTCCCGCCAGTCCTGGCCGCGCTGGACCGCCGCCTGCCTAGTGCGCGGGGCGGAGCGGCGGGCGCTGGTGGAGGCCGCGGCGGCGCGCGACCCCCGCTTCCTCTGCATCCCGCTCGACGCGGCGGAGGCGATGGGCGCGGCGGAGCGGCGCGCGGCGGCGGAGGGCGCGGAGCCGCTGGTGCTGCTGCTGCCCCCCGGCGCGCTGCTGGAGGAGGCGGCGCTCGCCTGGTTCGCCCACGCCGCCCTCGCCTGCCCCGCGGCGCGCGGCTTCTTCTGCGACGAGGATGCGGTGGCGGAGGCGTTCCGCGACCAGGACCGCCACGAGGCGCCGGTGTTCCGCACCGCGCTCGACGAGTGGGAGCTGCCGCGGCGCAACCCCTGCGGCGAGCTGCTCTGCGCGCGGCGGGAGGCGTTGGCGGCGGCGCTGGACGCCGTGGACCCGGCGGCGCCGCGCGCGGCGCGGCGCTGGCTCGCCTGGGCGGCGCTGGCGCGGCAGGGGCCGGTCGCGCACCTGCCGCGCCTGCTGCTCTCCGTGCAGCGGGAGACGGTGGAGGAGGAGGCGCCGCCCCCCTCGCCGCCCGCGGCGGCGCTGCGCCCGCTGCTGCGCCGGCCCTGGCTGCTGGACGCGGCGGAGGATGGCAGCGCCCTGGCGGAGGCGCGCATCAGCGTCATCGTGCCGACGCGCAACGGCGCGGCGCTGCTGCGCGAGGCGCTCGCCTCGCTGCTGGGGAAGGCGGCCGCGCCGCAGGCGATCGAGCCGCTGGTGGTGGACAATGGCAGCGACGCGCCGGAGACCCTCGCCTTCCTGGAGACGCTGCGCGGGCGCGAGGGGCACGCCGTGCTGCGCCTGGACGAGCCCTTCAACTGGTCGCGGCTGAACAACCTGGCGGCGCGGCAGGCGCGGGGCGAGCTGCTGCTGTTCCTCAACGACGACACGCGGATGCTGACCGCGGGCTGGGACCGCCGCCTGCGCCGCCTGCTGGCCGAGCCGGATGTCGGCGCCGTCGGCGCGCGGCTGGTCTACGAGGATTTCACGCTGCAGCACGCCGGCGTGGTGTTCGGCACCGAGGGCCTGGCCGCGCACGAGGGCGTCGGCGCGCCGATGGAGGCCGAAGGCCCGGGTGGGCGCTGGCAGCGCCTGCGGCGCGTCGGCGCCGTGACCGGCGCCTTCCTCGCCTGCCGGCGCGAGGTGTTCGAACGCCTCGGCCCCTTCGACGAGCAGGCGCTCGGCGTCACCTTCAACGACGTGGATTTCTGCCTGCGCCTGCGCGCCGCCGGCCTCGCCGTGCTCTACGCACCCGAGATCGCGCTGGTGCACTGCGAGTCGAAGAGCCGCGGCCTGGACGATCTCGACCCCGCCAAGCAGGAGCGCGCGGCCTTCGAGCGGCGGATGCTGGCGGAGCGCTGGGGCGGGGCGGTGCTGCTCGATCCCGGCTTCAATCCGCACTGGAGCCGCTGGACGCGGCCCTTCGTGGCGATCCGCGAGCCCTCGGCGGCGGAGATCGCGGCGCATCTCGCCGCCAGCGCCTCGCCCGATCCGTGGAACCCGCTGCCGCGGATGGGCGAGGGGTAGGCCCCTGCCCGCCCTCAGGCAAGCGCCGGCGCCTGGCCGGCGACATAGACGTATTCCGTGTTCTTCAGGTGGCCGATCCGGCCGACCTTCTCGCCCTTCGGGTTGTAGATGCCGATCCGGGCGCCGACGTAGCGGTCGTGGGTCAGCTCGATCACCTGCACCCGGCCGCGGCGGGAGAGCAGCCGCTCCATCTGCTCCCGGGTCAGATAGCCCTCGTTGTTGAAGGAGACGATCAGCGTCCGGCAGCGCAGCGACTCCACGATGCGCGTGAGCGCGGGGAGGATGCGGGGGCGGCTGTTGAAGGCGCTCTTGCGGGTGCGGCAGTCCACGCGCTTGCAGGCGATGCCGTAGACCTCCGGCTTGTCCCAGCGCACCAGCGATTCCCAGATGTGGTAGTTGTTCAGGTAGGAATGCTGGTTGTAGGGCGGATCGAGATAGGCGATGTCGGCCTCGACCGTTCCCGCCACCTCCTCGGCATTGCCGCAGAGGGCGAGGCAGGCGCCGGCCGGCGGGCGCGGCAGCAGCGCCGGCAGGCGGAGTTCGAGCGGCTTGTGCGCCCGCGGCGCCCAGGCCTTCATGTAGGCCATCTGCAGCCCGGCGGTGGAATCCACGCGGTCCGCCGCCTCCATCAGCGAGACCAGCACCACCGCCTCCAGCTCCGGCTCCAGGCCCATCGCCGCGATCGCCTCGCGCATCGCGTCGATGCGCTCGCCGTTCCTCGGGTGGAAGAAGCGGGAGCGGATGCAGTAGGTCTCGGTGAAGTAGCCGGGGCGGCCGGGCAGCCGCGCCAGGTCGGCGAGGATGCGCCGCGCCGCCTCGGCGTGCCGCTCGCGGTCGGCCTGCACGTAGCAGGTGGCCAGCGCATGGGCGTAGGCGTTGTGGTCGTTGGCGACCACGCGGTAGCCGGCGGCCTTCAGCGCATGGCCGACGCGGGCGGTGCCGGAGAAGAGGTCGAGCACCGTGCCGCAGGGCGCGGCGGCGCGCACCGCGCGCAGGATGTGCCCGAGCAGCGCCCGCTTGGAGCCGATGTACTTGATCATGCGCGCGCCGGCGGCGCGCCGCGGTCTGCGCCTGGCTGGGCGGCAGGGCGGGGTTCGATTCGCATGGGCGGATTGAACCGCCCGCAGGGCGCGTTGCGAAGGGAGCACGGGGCGCCGGGTCGGATGCCGCTCAGGAAGGGTTCGGCCGTGCGGGCGGAAACGCCTGCGCATCGAGGAACCGGCGTGTTCGCCGCCAGCCCGGGCGAGGGAAAAACGCTCCGGCTCGTTGATCGTCGGGCGCCTTCACCCGTTCAGGCGAGGCCACCCGAACGGGATCCGCTCCGGGGGCGTTTCCACTTGGCTGTGGCCGCGGAAACGTCCTTGGCCGATCATTCGTGGAGCGGAGTGACGCTCGCGGCCGTTTCCGCCCCTTTGCGATCCGCTCTAGCGGGCCGCGCGCGGGGTGGCGGCCGGGACGGTGCGGGCATTGAGCTCGGCGAGCAGCGACCAGACCCGGTCCGGATCCAGCCGCACCTCCGGGTCGTTCAGAAGCCGATCCAGCTCCGCAAGCTTCGCCTCGAACTCACGTTCGGTCATGGGCCATCGTCCTCGCGCACGCCGCTGCGGCAGCGGCAGCTCCCAATGCGGGCGCAACAACGTGGCAGGATCCGGGCGGTTGCGGGGCCATGACGCGGAGGCCAGGCATCACGGAGAGGAGAGCACCGCCGGCGCCAGCGCCGGGTGCTTGGCCTGCGCATGGGAGGGGTTGCGGAAGCGCAGCTCGCCCTCGGGCGCGCCATCGGGCGGGGCGGCGCCGAACAGTTCGAAGCGGGAGGCGCAGGTGACCGCCACCACGGGACGCGCCGCGGGGGTGGTGAAGAAGCGCCGCACCGCGCCCTCCAGCTCGTGCTGCTCGCGCAGCGCCCGCCACTCGCCGCGGTCGAGGTCGTCGAGGAACACCGAGAGGATGCCCGGGCGGCGCAGCGACAGGCGGCTCTCGGCGGCGCGGGCCAGGCGGCGGCAGGCGGCGGCGGCGATCTCGTTCTCCTGGCCGGCGCGAGCGGCGAGGACGAAGACGCTGCCGCTGCCGGGATCGGTGGTGACGGCGAGATGCGCCTCGTGCCCGAACAGGGCGCGCAGCCGGGCCGGCAGCCCGTCGGCGCTCTGCGCGCCGGCGATCACCAGGGGGTCGAGCCGCAGCACCGCCTGCGCGCCGGCGTCCTGTCGCCTCTCGGCCTGGAGCATCTCGGAGATGCGCTGATGCAGGGCGGCGAGCTGTTCCGGCCCGTTCAGCCCGGCGGGCAGGGTCATCTTCAGCAGGTAGCGGCCCGGATGGGCGGCGAGCCAGGTCTGCAACTCGGGGCTGATGCGGTCCACCAGCGCCCACCAGTCGCCGCGGTGCAGCCGGCGCCCCTCCTCGGCCGAGACGGTCTCGCAGACCACCTCGGCGGCCATCCCCTCGCGTTCGATCAGCAGGTCGTGCGGCGTGTCTTCGAGCAGGCCGGTGAAGGACACCGTGAAGCCGCGGCCGCGCGCCAGGGCGGCGGTGCGCAGCAGGTGGAAGAGCGGGATCAGCGTCGCCTCGCCGCTCAGCCCCTCCAGCAGCCGCTCGCGCAGCCGGCTGCGGGAGGCTTCCGGCAAGGCCCCGGCCAGGGCCACCGCCTCATGGGCGAGGGCCGAGAGGCGCCGCTCGGCCGCGCTGGTGACGCCGAGCGTCGGGCGCCCGCAGAGCCGTGCCAGCGCCAGCTCCAGCGCGTGGCGCTGCTGCGCCGCCCGCCCGCTGAGCGAGCCGGTGCGGATCCGTGCCTCGAGATCCGCCATCCGCTTCCGCCAGGCACGACGGCCGCACAGGGATACGAAGGCATCCAGGGCACGGCTGTCCGGCTGCGGGGTGGCGAAGGTCATGGCCTCGGCTCGTCCTCTCTCCGGATCTGCCTAAGCCCCTTCCCTTGATCGGCGTCAAGGCTCAACCGTCCGGCCGGTGCAGCAGCCCCCCTCACGGCTGCGCGCGCGACGGAAACCGCTCCCCTGACGGAGGCGGCGCCTCGCGGCGCGGTTCGTCTGCGTGGCCGGCGCTAACGGGACGCGGTGGCGGGGGCGGGAGCGCCAGGGAGCGGCGGCGCGGCCCGGGCATGGTCCTGCCGCCCCCAGGGGATGCGCGCCCAGGCGCGCTCATGCAGATAGAACAGTCCGATCTTGGTCACCACCTCGGTGGCGGCGATGCCGCCGGCGAGCAGCGGCTTGCCGGTGATGAGCCAGCTGATCAGGAAGGTATCCGCCGTCCCGGTCGCCCGCCAGCTGATCGCCTTGACGAGGCTTCGCCTGTGGGTCTCGCTCATCCGGCCATTCTCCCGCATTGCCGCCGGGCCAAGCCCGGCCACACGCAGAAGCATATAATCCCGATAGGAAATGCGCGCGTAAGTTAATGTCGCCCTGGCGCCGCGCCGTCAGTTCCGGGGCAGCCGCGCCGTCGAGGGAGCGTCGGGGTTCTGCGCCCGGTGGCGCAGCAGGTGGTCGGCCAGCACCAGCGCCAGCATCGCCTCCCCCACCGGCACGGCGCGGATGCCGACGCAGGGGTCGTGCCGCCCCCGCGTCACCACCTCCGTCTCCTGCCCGAACCGGTCCACGGCGCGGCGCGGCGTGAGGATGGAGGAGGTGGGCTTCACCGCAAAGCGCGCGACGATGGGCTGGCCGGTGCTGATGCCGCCCAGGATCCCGCCCGCCCGGTTGGAGAGGAAGCGCACCCGCCCGTCCGGCTCCATGCGCATCTCGTCGGCGTTCTCCTCGCCCGAGAGGGCGGCGGCGGCGAAGCCCTCGCCGATCTCGACGCCCTTCACGGCATTGATGCCCATCAGCGCCGCGGCGATGTCGGCATCGAGCTTGCCATAGACGGGCGCGCCGAGGCCGGGGGGCACGCCCTCCGCCACCACCTCGATCACGGCGCCGAGGGAGGAGCCGGCCTTGCGCGCGGCGAGCAGCGTCTCCTCCCAGCGCGCGGCGGCCTCGCGGTCGGGGCAGAAGAGGGCGTTCTCCTCCACCGCCGCCCAGTCCCATCTGGCGCGCTCCACCCGGTCGGGGCCGAGCTGCACCAGCGCGCCGCGGATCACCACCTCCGGCCCCAGCACCTTGCGCGCGACGGCGCCGGCGGCGACCCGCATCGCCGTCTCCCGCGCCGAGGCGCGGCCGCCGCCGCGGTAGTCGCGGATGCCGTATTTCAGCGCATAGGTCAGGTCGGCATGGCCGGGGCGGAAGCGGTCCCTGATCTCGCCGTAGTCGCGCGAGCGCTGGTCCTCGTTCTCGATCATCAGCGCGATCGGGGTGCCGGTGGTCAGCCCCTCGAAGACGCCGGAGAGGATGCGCACCCGGTCCGGCTCCTGCCGCTGGGTGACGAGGCGGGACTGGCCGGGCCGGCGACGGTCGAGGAAGGGCTGGATGTCGGCCTCGGACAGGGCCAGGCGCGGCGGGCAGCCATCCACCACGCAGCCGATGGCGGGGCCGTGGGACTCGCCCCAGGTGGTGACGCGGAACAGATGGCCGAAGCTGTTGTGGGACATGCCGCGATCATTCCCGCGTCGCCGCCCGATGGGCAAGCCGAGGCGGCGCTATGGGGTACTGCGCCGCCTGGGGAAGGGCGTGACGTCGTGCTCGATGAGGATGCCGTGCGCGTTGAAGGGGCAGAAGAAGGGATTGGCGGAAGGCGGCCCGACGAGGGCGAAGTCGGTCATGCCGAGCCCCTTGAAGAACGGCGTGTCCACGACGAAGAGGCGCGGCAGGCCCGGCTGCGGCGCCCCGCAGGTGCCGGCCAGGGGGATGGTGGCTTCCCCGGGCGGGGCGGTGAGGGTGACCCCGTTGATGGTGATGGCAAGGCCTGGCGCGGCCCGGGGGACCAGAAGGGCGGGGATCAGGGCAAGGAGGCCGGCTGTCCGTGCTCGTGTCATGGCGCAACCGTCCCTTGCGATGGCGGCGCGCCGGAGGCGGGCGCCGCCTTCGGAGTGTCGGAAGCGCCCGGCGATCAGCCTTCGCTCAGGCGATCGGGCTGCCTGGGCGGGCCGGGGCGGGCATCGTCGTCGCCACATGACGGTTCCGGGCCGCGTCCCATGATCGGCGTGGACCGCCTCGCATCCGCCCTCGCCCGCGGCATGGCCTGCCGGGCGGGCAGCGGCGGGCGCCTCTCGCACCTCGGCATCGCGCGCGGTGGGCGGGTGCTGTCCGACGGGCGGCAGCAGCCTCGCCCCGGGACGGGCATGAGGGCGATCACAAGTGCAGGCGAGAGAGGGCGGGCGTCCCGGTTCCGCCCGGCCCGCGGCTCGTTCCGGCGCACCGCGCGCGGGCCGCCCTGGCGACAGCCGAGGGCGCCGCCCCGATCAGTCCTTCGCCGTGGCGATGTCCGGCGCGTCCGGGTTCTTCATGCCGACGACGTGGTAGCCGCAATCCACGTGGTGCACCTCGCCCGTCACGCCCGAGGAGAGGTCGGAGAGCAGGTAGAGTCCCGCGCCGCCCACCTCCTCGATCGTCACGTTGCGGCGCAGCGGCGCGTTGAGCTGGTTCCACTTCAGGATGTAGCGGAAATCGCCGATGCCGCTCGCCGCCAGGGTGCGGATCGGCCCGGCCGAGATCGCGTTCACCCGGATGTTCAGCCCGCCGAGATCGGCCGCCAGGTAGCGCACCGAGGCCTCGAGCGCCGCCTTCGCCACGCCCATCACGTTGTAATGCGGGGTGACGCGCTCGGCGCCGAGGTAGCTCATGGTCAGCAGCGACCCGCCGTTCCTCATCAGCGGCACCGCGCGCTGGCTGACCGAGACGAAGGAGTAGCAGGAGATGTCGAGGGCCTGCAGGAACGCCTCGCGCGGCGTGTCCAGGTAGCGGCCGCGCAGGTACTGCTTGTCGGCGAAGCCGATGGCGTGCACCAGGAAGTCGAGCCCGCCCCAGTCCCGCTCCAGCGCGCGGAAGGCGGCGTCCACGCTGGCATCGTCGGTGACGTCGCAGGGCAGGACGTGGCGCCCGCCCAGGCTTTCCGCCAACGGGCGGACGCGCTTCTCCAGCGCCTCTCCCTGGTAGGTGAAGGCCACCTCGGCGCCCTGCGCCGCCACGGCGCGGGCGATGCCCCAGGCGATCGAGCGGTCGTTCGCCACCCCCATGATCAGGCCGCGCTTGCCGGCCATGAGCGTGCCGGAGGGGATGGCGGCGAGCGGCGCTTCGTTCATCGTGGGCAGGTCACCGGCTGGTTGCGGAAGGTCAGGCGTGGTGGCACACCCCCGGCGCCTGGGCAAGGGGCCGCCGGCCGGCGCCCGTGCCCGCCGCAGGGATGCGCCGCATGGACAGCACCGAGGATCCGATCGCCCGCTTCCGGGCCTGGCTGGAGGAAGCCTCGCGCGGCGAGCCGAGCGACCCGAACGCCGTCTGCCTCGCCACCGCGACGCCGGAGGGGCGCCCTTCCGCCCGCATGGTGCTGCTCAAGGGCGTGGATGCGCGGGGCTTCGTCTTCTACACCAACCTCGAAAGCCGGAAGGGGCGGGAACTCGCCGCCAACCCCCACGCCGCGCTCTGCTTCCACTGGAAGTCGCTCGCCCGCAGCGTGCGGGTGGAGGGGCCGGTCGAGCGCGTCTCCGACGCCGAGGCGGATGCCTATTTCGCCACCCGCGACCGCGGCAGCCGCATCGGCGCCTGGGCCAGCCGCCAGTCCCGCCCGCTCGAGGGGCGGTTCGCGCTGGAGAAGGCGGTGGCGGAGTACACGCTGCGATTCGGCCTCGGCGAGATCCCGCGCCCGCCCTTCTGGTCCGGCTTCCGCCTGCTGCCCGAGCGCATCGAGTTCTGGCGCGACATGCCCTTCCGCCTGCACGAGCGCCAGGTCTTCCACCGTGAGGGCGCGGGCTGGCGCACCGAGGCGCTGTATCCGTGACCGGGCGCCCCGGCCCATGATCCCGCCGCAGCAGGCGGAGGCCGCGGCGCTGCTGCGGCGGATCACCGGCGCGGCGCCGATCGAGACCCACATCTCCGCCGTCTTCGTCGGGCCGGACCAGGCGCTGAAGCTGAAGAAGGCGGTGGATCTCGGCTTCCTCGACTTCACCACCCTCGCGGCGCGGGAGCGCTTCGCGCGGCGCGAGCTGGAGCTGAACCGCGCCTTCGCCCCCGGCCTCTACCGCGATGTGCTGCCGGTGACGCGCGGCGCCGACGGCGCGCTCGCCCTCGGCGGCGAGGGAGAGGCGGTGGAGTGGGTGCTGCGCATGGCCCCGCTGCCGCAGGACGCCTTCCTCGACGCCGTCGCCGCGCGCGGCGGGCTGACGCCGCCGCTGCTCGACGCCCTCGGCGACGCGGTCGCGGCCATGCACGCCGCCCTGCCCCCCGTGCCGGGGGTGGACGCCCCGGCGGCGATGGCGCGCGTCATCGCCGGCAACCTCGCCGCCGCGCGCGCCGCCGGGCTGCCGGAGGCGCGCGCGGCGGCCTGGGCGGAAGCGGCGGAGGCCCGGCGCGCCCGCCTCGCCCCCCTGCTCGCCGCCCGCGCCGCGGAGGGGCGGGTGCGGCGCTGCCATGGCGACCTGCATCTCGGCAACCTCTGCCTCTGGCAGGGGCGGCCGACGCCCTTCGACGCGCTGGAGTTCGACGAGGCGCTGGCGACGATCGACACCGGCTACGACCTCGCCTTCCTGCTGATGGACCTCGAGGCCCGCGCCGGCCGCCCGGCCGCCAACCGGGTGCTGAACCGCTACGTGGCGCGCGGCGGCGATGCCGGGCTGACCGGGGCGCTGCCGCTCTGGCTCTCCCTGCGCGCCATGGTGCGGGCCCATGTCGCCGCCGCCCGCGGCGCGGCGGCGGAGGCCGAGGGCTACCTCGCCACCGCCGAGGCGCGGCTCGATCCGCCGCCGCCCCGCCTCCTCGCCATCGGGGGCCTGCCGGGGACGGGCAAGAGCACCCTCGCCCGCGCCCTCGCCCCCTCGCTCGGCGCCGCGCCCGGGGCGCTGGTGCTGCGCAGCGACGAGATCCGCAAGCGCCGCCACGGCGCGGCGCCGGAGGAGCGGCTGCCGGACAGCGCCTATTCCGCCGCGGCGAGCGCCGCCGTGTTCCGCGACCTCTTCGCCGCGGCCGCCGAGGTGGCGCGCGGCGGCCATGCGGTGATCGCCGACGCCTCCTTCCTCTCCGCCGCCGACCGCGCCGGCATCGCCGCCGCCGCGGCCGCGGCCGGCGTGCCCTTCACCGGGATCTGGCTCACCGCGCCGGCGGAGGTGCTGCGCGCGCGCGTCGCGGCGCGGCGCGGCGACGCCTCGGACGCCACGGTGGCGGTGCTGGAGGCGGCGCTGGCGCGCGATGTCGGACCGGTGGACTGGACGGTGCTGGACGCGGCGGCGGACCCGCTGCCGGCGGCGCGTGCGCTGTTGCGCTTGCCGCCCGACCATTCGTGCTAAGCTCGCACCGGAAGCGCCGTTTGGGAGACGCGCCATGGCCTATCGACGCCTGCTGGTGCCGCTGACCGGCACCGCGGCCGGGGAAGCCGCCCTCGCCACCGCCCTGATGGTGGCGCGGATCTGGAACGCCCATGTGCACTGCCTGCATGTCCGCGTGGATGCGCGCGACGTCGCGCCGCTCGCCGGGGAGGGACTCTCCGGGGCGATGATCGAGGAGATGATGGCGGCGACCGAACGCGAGAGCGGCGAGCGCGCCGCGCGCGTGCGGGCGCTGTTCGAACGCTTCGCCGAGACCGCCGGCGGCGTGACCCTGGCCACGAGCCCGGAGACGGCGCTGCGCACCGACGGCCCCACCCTCTCCTTCGAATCCATCCCCGGGCGGGAGGAGGACGTGGTGGCGCAGCAGTCGCGCCTCTACGACCTCGTGGTGGTGCCGCACCCGGAGGCGGGGGAGGACGTCTCCTCCTCCGACGCGCTGCACGCCGTGCTGTTCGACAGCGGCCGCCCCGTGCTGATCGCGCCGCGCGAGCCGCCGGCGACCATCGGCACCCGCGTCTGCGTCGCCTGGAACGGCACGGCGGAGAGCGCGGCGGCGGTGGCCGCGGCCCTGCCCTGGCTGCACCGCGCCCAGGCGGTGCGCGTGCTCTACGCCGACGAGTACCAGCGCCGCGGCCCGCCCGTGGACGGTCTGCTCACCTATCTGCGCTGGCACGAGATCGAGGCCGAGAAGGTGCTGTTCAAGCCGATCACCAAGGAGGTGGGGGCGGGGCTGCTCGGCGCCGCGCGCGACTTCGGCGCCGACCTGCTGTGCATGGGGGCCTACAGCCATTCGCGGCTGCGCCAGCTCATCCTCGGCGGCGTGACGCGGCACGTGCTGGAGAACGCCGACATCCCCGTGCTGATGTGCCGCTAGAGCCGTTTCCGGTCGGCTGTGCCCGCGGAAACGGCTCCGGCGCGTTGTTCGCAGAGCAGGTTCACGCTTCCGGCTGCCGGCGATCCGCTCCGGAGCGGATCGCCGGCAGCCGGAGAGCGGCCAGGGGCGCGCCTCCGCTTCCACGGACACGGGGCCCGAGCCGCCGGCGTGAGCAGGCGTGCGGAACCGCCTCCGAGGCCGGGCGCCGCCCGGATGGCCGTCATCCACCCGGCCGATGGGCCGGGCGCAGGCGCCATCCCATCTCTCCGCACAACGGGGCCGCGCCGCGGCCCCCTTCGCGAGAGAGGGCATCCCCGATGATCGACATCCGGCCCTTCGCCGGCCTCGGCGGCGCCGACCATGGCTGGCTGAAGGCGCGCCACCACTTCTCCTTCGCCGGCTACCACGACCCCGCGCGCATGGGCTGGGGCAGGCTGCGCGTCTGGAACGACGACGAGATCGCGCCGATGACCGGCTTCGATCCGCACCCGCACCGCGACATGGAGATCGTCACCTATGTGCGCGACGGCGCCATCACCCACCGCGACAGCATGGGCAACGAGGGCCGCACCGCGGCGGGCGAGGTGCAGGTCATGTCCGCCGGCACCGGCGTGGTGCACAGCGAGTACAATCTGGAGCCGGTGACGACGCGGATCTTCCAGATCTGGATCCTCCCCGACCGGCGCGGCGCCCGGCCCGCCTGGGGCAGCCGCGCCTTCCCCGAAGCGGCGCGGGAGGCCGGCTTCACCGTGCTGGCGGGCGGACGGCCGCAGGATGCGGGCGCCGGCGCGCTGCCGATCAACGCCGACGCGGCGGTGATGGCGGCGACGCTGCGCCCCGGCCAGACGCTGCGCCAGCCCCTCGGCCCCGGCCGCGCCGCCTACCTGGTGCCGGCGCGCGGCGCGGTCACGGTGAACGGCCTCGCCCTCGGCGCCCGCGACGGCGCGGCGATCCGCGACGAGGCGGAGATCGCGATCACGGCCAGCGAGGCGGTGGAGCTGGTGCTGGTGGAGGTGGCGGCGGAATAGGGCGGATCGCGGGGGCCGGAACCGGCCGCCGCTCACAGCACCGCGGCGAAGGGCAGCACCTGCACCGTCTCGCCCGGGGCGATGGCGGTGGCCTGTTCCGGCAGCTCGGCGAAGGCGTCGGATTCGGTGAGGGAGGTGAGCAGCCCCGCCCCCTCCCGCCCGAATTTCTCCGCCCGCGGCAGCGGGTCGCCGGGGCGGAGGCGCACCCGCACATATTCCCGCCGCCCCGGCTTCTTGCGATAGGCGAAGCCCGCCTCGGCCGGGAAGCGCACCAGCCGCTCCGGCACGGCGCCGGAGAGGCGCAGCACCAGCGGCCGGACGAGATGGAGGAAGGTCACCACCGCCGCCACCGGATTGCCGGGCAGGCCGACCACCGGCTTCCCCTCGACCAGCCCCATCGCCGCCGGCCGCCCCGGCTTCACGGCGAGGCGCCAGAACACCAGCCGCCCTCCCGCCTCGATGGCGGCGCGCACATGGTCCTCCTCCCCGGTGGAGACGCCGCCCGAGGTCAGCAGCAGGTCGTGCGCCGCCGCCGCCGCGCGCAGCGCCGCCGCGGTCGCCGCGGCGCGGTCGGGCAGGATGCCGAGATCGGACGCCGCCACCGGCAGCCCGGCGAGCAGGGCCAGCAGGGTGAAGCGGTTGCTGTCATAGGTCTGCGCCGGACCGAGCGGCGCGCCAGGCGGGGCGAGTTCGTCGCCGGTCGAGAACACGCCGACGCGCAGCAGCGGCCGCACCGGCAGCGCCGTGCGGCCGAGCGCTGCGGCGAGGCCGATCTCCGCCGGCCCCAGCCGCCGCCCCGCCGGCAGGGCCAGCGCGCCGGAAGCGACATCCTCTCCCGCCGGGCGGGCATTGGCGCCCCGCCCCAGGCCGGGCGGCACCAGCACCGCCTCTCCGGCGAGGCGCGCATCCTCCTGCATCAGCACGGTGTCGGCACCCGCGGGCATGGGCGCGCCGGTGAAGATGCGCATGGCGCAGCCGGGGCGCAGCGCACCCGCCGCCGCCCCGGCGGCGAGGCGGCCCTGCAGCGGCAGCGGCGTCTCCTCCCCCGGCCGGAGATCGGCATGGCGGAAGGCGTAGCCGTCCACGGCGCTGTTGTGGAAGGGCGGCAGCGGCAGCCCCGCCACCAGGTCCCGCGCCAGCACCCGCCCGCGCGCCGCGGCGAGCGGCACCTCCTCCTCCCCGCCGAGCGGCGGCACGCGCTCCTCGATCAGCGCCTGCGCCGCCTCGACGGAAAGCAGCGCGCCGCCGAAGGCGAAGCAGTCGTCGGAGAGCTGCGCCATGCCCGCCTCCGCCGCACTACGTTCCGGGAAGCGGGGCGGCGTGCGCGAGCGCCAGCTCGGCGATCCGCTCGACATCGTCGAGATGCGCCCAGGGCAGGGCGGCGCCGGCCGGGGGCGGGACATCGCTCGCGACGGCGCGGATCGCCGCATCCTCGGGGTGCAGCCAGGGCTTGCCGTTGGCGCCGCGGTGCACCTCGATCTTCGGATGGGCGTCCGCCTTGAACCCTTCCACGATCACCAGATCCACCGGGGAGAGGCGGGAAAGCAGGAAGCCGAGCCCCGGCTCCGGCGCCTCGCGCAGCTCGGTCATCAGCGCCCAGCGCCGTGCGGAGCTGACCAGCACCTGCCGCGCCCCGGCCTGGCGGTGCTCCCAGGAATCCTTGCCGGGCGTGTCCACGTCGAAGGCGTGGTGCGCGTGCTTGATGGTGGAGACGGCGATCCCCCGCCGGGTGAGGCAGGGGATCAGCCTGACGAGCAGGGTGGTCTTGCCGGCCCCGCTCCAGCCGGCGAGGCCGATCAGGCGCATCGGCACGCCCCCGGTCAGTCGGCGCCGGCGGCCTTGGCGCTGCGCGGCGCGCCGGCGGCCTCGCCGGCCCTGGCCACCTCCTCCTCCAGCCACAGGCTGTGGTGCTCCTTCGCCCAGTTGTAGTCCACCCGGCCGTTGCTCATGGCGGAGAAGGCCCCCTCCATGCCGAGCGAGCCGATGTAGATGTGCGCGAGCATGGCCGCGATCATCAGCATCGCGAGCACGCCGTGCACGATGTGGGAGAGCTGCATCCCGGCCACGTCGGTGACCGCGAAGGGGAACATCAGCATGTAGCCCGAGGCGGCCACCAGCGCGCCGCCGAGGATGGTGATCCAGAACACCAGCTTCTGCCCGGCGTTGAAGCGCCCCGCCGCCGGATGCGCGCCGCCGAGGAAGCCGCCGCCCGCGCGCACCCAGGCCCAGTCGGTCCGGTTCGGCAGGTTGTCCCGGACCCAGAGCAGCAGCATCACCACGATGCCGAGGGTGAAGGGGAAGGCGAGGAAGTTGTGGGCGATCTTGCCCCACAGGCTGAGCGTGGCGAAGGCCTCCGGGCCGATCACCGGCAGCAGCAGGTGCCGCCCGAAGGTGAGGTTCAGCCCGGAAAGGGCGAGCACGATGAAGGAGGCCGCGACCATCCAGTGGTTGGCGCGCTCGAGCAGGTTGAAGCGCAGCACGGTGCGCCCGGACAGGCCGCTGGAGGGCCGGATGCGTCCCCGGATCAGGTAGAAGGCGGCGAGGATGGCGAGCATGCCGAGGATGGCGATGCCGCCGATCCAGACCAGGGTGCGATTGTGGAAGACCCGCCAGTCCCGCCCGGCCGGCTGGACCAGGCTGGCCGCCTGGCGGTCCGGTATGGTGACGCGCCCCTCGATGCGTCCGCCCTGCAGGGCCCGCTGCAGCTCGAGCTCGGAGGCGTCGGGGCCGCGCGCGGTCAGCGCCGGGGGGCCGTCCTGCGCCGGGTGCACCGGCTGCGCGGGCGCGGCGAGCGGCAGGACGAGCAGCAGCAGGCCGAGCGCCGCCGGCCTCCAGGGAAGGGCGATCATACCTGCGGCACCTCCTTGTAGGCGGTGCGCCAGCCCCAGGCTCCGGAGCCGTAGCCGCGCTGCTGCACCCGCTCGCGGTAGATGGTGGCGATGATCTCCCCGTCGCCGGCGAGCAGCGCCTTGGTCGAGCACATCTCGGCGCAGAGCGGCAGCTTGCCCTCGGCGAGGCGGTTCGATCCGTACTGCAGGTATTCGGCGTGGCTGTTGTCCTGCTGCGGCCCGCCGGCGCAGTAGGTGCACTTGTCCATCTTGCCCCGCCCGCCGAAATTGCCGACGCGCGGGTATTGCGGCGCCCCGAAGGGGCAGGCGTAGAAGCAGTAGCCGCAGCCGATGCACAGGTCCTTGTCGTGCAGCACCACGTGGTCTGCCGTGGTGTAGAAGCAGGCCACCGGGCAGACCGCGGCGCAGGGCGCGTCGGTGCAGTGCATGCACGCCATGGAGATCGAGCGCTCGCCGGGGCGGCCGTCGTTCAGCGTCACCACGCGGCGGCGGTTGATGCCCCAGGGCACCTGGTGCTCGTTCTTGCAGGCGGTGACGCAGGCGTTGCATTCGATGCAGCGCTCCGCGTCGCAGAGGAACTTCATGCGGGCCATGCGATGCTCCTCCTCCTCACGCGGCGCGGATCTGGCACAGCGTGACCTTGGTTTCCTGCATCCCGGTCACCGGGTCGTAGCCGTAGGTGGTCACCGCGTTCACGCTCTCGCCGAGCACGATCGGGTCGGTGCCCGGCGGGTAGAAGCGCCGCCGGTCCTCGCCCATGAACCAGCCGCCGAAGTGGAACGGCATGAAGGCGACGCCGCGGCCGACGCGCTCGGTCACCAGCGCCTTCACCCGCACCCAGCGCCCCTCCGGCATCTCCGGGCCGCGCACCTGCACCCATTGCCCGTCGCGGATGCCGCGCGCCTGGGCGTCGGCCGGGTTGATCTCGACGAACATGTCCTGCTGCAGCTCGGCCAGCCACTTGTTGGAGCGGGTCTCCTCCCCGCCCCCCTCGTACTCCACCAGCCGCCCGGAGGTGAGGATGATCGGGTAGTCGCGCGCCACGTCGAAGGAGCGGAGCTGGCGCGACTGGTACTCCACCGGCAGGCGGAAGCCGCGCCGGTCCGGCAGCGCGGGGTAGGTGCCGGGCGGCGGCGTGGCGGTGCCGCCGCCGACCGCCATCAGGTCGCGCGGCGGCAGCAGGTCGGTGCGCGGGGTGTAGATCGGCTCGCGGTGCACCGGCACCGGGTCGGGCAGGTTCCAGGCCAGCGCGCGCGCCTTGGCGTTGCCGTAGGGCACGCAGCCATGCTCCATGGCGACGCGGATGATGCCGAAGGAGAGGTCGGTGGACCAGCTCACCCGGTCCTCGTTCTCGCCGCCGATGCGGCGGATCACCTCCCGCTCGTGCTCGGTCAGCTCCTCGTACCAGCCGAGGCGCTTGAGCAGCGCCACCGTGAACTCCGGATAGCCGTCCTGGATCTCGGAGCCCTTCGAGAAGCTGCCCTCGGCGAGCAGCGTCTCGCCGTTGCGCTCGACGCCGAAGCGGGCGCGGAAGGTGCCGCCGCCTTCCTTCACGTGCAGGTTGGTGTTGTAGAGGATGTGGCTGCCGGGGTGCTTCATCTCCGGCGTGCCCCAGCAGGGCCAGGGCAGGCCGTAGTAGTCCCCGGCCACCGGCGTGCCCTCCTTGCCGCGCAGCGTCACCAGGTCGAAGTGCTGCTGGTTCGCCATGTGCAGCTTCAGCCGCTCCGGCGACTGGCCGGAATAGCCGGTGCTGAGCGAGCCGCGGTTGATCTCGCGCAGGATGTCCTCGGGCGAGGGGTGGTTGTTCTCCACCCGGATGTTCTTGAACATCGGCTCGGCGAAGCCGAGCCGCCTCGCCAGCAGGTACAGGACCTCGTAGTCGTCCTTGGATTCGAAGATCGGCGCCACGATCCGCTCGCCCCACTGCAGCGAGCGGTTGGAGGCGGTGCGGCTGCCCGAGGTCTCGAACTGCGTGCAGATCGGCAGCAGCCAGGTGTTGTTCCGCCGCGGCGCCACCTGGGCGTAGGTGGTGGGATGCGGGTCGGCGACGACCAGCATCTCCAGCGCCTCCAGCCCCTTCACCATGTCCGGCATGCGGGTGACGGTGTTGCCGCCGTGGCCGAACACCATCATCGCCTTGAGCGGGCTCGGCTGCTCGATCTGGTCGGGCGGCAGCAGCGTGGCGTCGAACCAGCGGGTGGTGGGAATGCCCGGCGTCTCCATCAGCTTCTTGCTGGCGAAGCGGGAGAGCATCCAGTCGTAGTCCACCTCCCACACCCGGCACCAGTGCCGCCAGGCGTTCTCGTCGAGGCCGTAGTAGTAGGGCAGCGTCACCACGTCGAGCCCGGCATCGGTCGCGCCCTGCACGTTGCAGTGGCCGCGGAAGATGTTGGCCCCCGTGCCCTCGGCGCCGATGTTGCCGGTGGCGAGCAGGAGGGCGCAGAGCGCTCGCACATTGGCGGTGCCGACCGTCTTCTGCGTCGCGCCCATGCACCACACCACGGTCGCCGGCTTCTCGGTGGCCAGCAGCCGCGCGACGCGCTCCATCTGCGCCGGGGGAACGCCGGTGACGCGCTCCACCTCCTGCGGCGTCCAGCGCTCCACCTCCTTGCGCACCTCCTCCATGCCGTAGACCCGGCTGCGGATGAACTCCTTGTCCTCCCAGCCATTGCGGAAGACGTGC
Organism: Crenalkalicoccus roseus; assembly: GCF_004761865.1. Lineage (GTDB taxonomy): Bacteria > Pseudomonadota > Alphaproteobacteria > Acetobacterales > Acetobacteraceae > Crenalkalicoccus > Crenalkalicoccus roseus. The sequence continues at coordinate 435,125 of NZ_SJDM01000001.1, forward strand.
CAGAGCAGCCCCCAGGCGATGGGGATGTCCGTGCCGGGGCGGATGCGCACGTATTCGGTGGCGTGCGCCGCGGTGCGGGTGAAGCGCGGATCGAAGACGATCAGGTTGGCCCGGTTCAGCTCCCGCCCCGCCAGCACGTGCTGCATCGAGACCGGGTGCGCCTCGGCCGGGTTGCCGCCGATGATGATGATGGTGCGGCTGTTGCGGATGTCGTTGTAGGAGTTGGTCTGCGCCCCGTAGCCCCAGGTGTTGGCCACGCCCGCCACCGTGGTGGAGTGGCAGATGCGCGCCTGGTGGTCGGCGCTGTTGGTGCCCCAGAAGGCCGCCATCTTGCGGAACAGGTAGGCGCCCTCGTTGGAGAATTTGGCGCTGCCCAGCCAGAACACCGCATCCGGCCCCGACTGCTCGCGGATGCGCAGCAGCCCCGCGCCGATCTCCTCGATCGCCTGGTCCCAGGAAAGGCGCCGCCACTCCCCGTCCACCAGCTTCATCGGGTATTTCAGGCGCCGCTCGCCCGAGACCAGCTCGCGCACCGCGGCGCCCTTGGCGCAGTGCGTGCCGCGGTTGATCGGGCTCTCCCAGGCCGGCTCCTGCCCGACCCAGACGCCGTTCTGCACCTCGGCGATCACCGTGCAGCCGACCGAGCAGTGGGTGCAGAGGTTCTTGATCCGCTGCACCGGCTGCGCGTGGTCGATCACCCCCATGGCGCCGGCCGCCTCCGCCCGGCCGGGCGCCAGGCTGCCGAGCGCGGCGAGGCCCGCCGCCCCGAGTCCCGCCTGGCGGAGGAAGCCGCGCCGGCCGAGACCGCCCGCGGAGAGGCCGCGATAGGCCTCGGAGAGGCGCTGCCGCGCGGCCCGTGCCTCAGATCGCCGGATCAGCATGGAATCTCCTCCCCTCGCCGCGCTCAGTAGCGGTTGGTGCGGTAGAAGGCGCGCACATGGTCCGTCTCCCGGTAGCGGGCGGCCACGCGCTCCGCGGCGCTCTCCTTGCGGGCCTGCCCCGCGGGGACGCTGTCGGAGCGCTGCGCCGCCGCCGGGGCGACGGCGGCGGCGGCCGCCGCCGTCCCGAGCCCGAGCGCGCGCAGGAAGCCGCGCCGCTCCGCCACACCGCCGTCCTTCCTGCCGTTCATCGCCTGCCTCCGCTCATTCCTCCGGCAGCTCCGCCGCCGCCTGTTCGATCTCGATCGTCACCCGCCCGAGCGTGCCCACGGCCCGGTAGAAGCGCGCCGCCTCCGCCGCCTCGAGGTCGGCGAAGAACCGCCCGGCCCAGGGGCGGAGATGCCGGGCGAAGAAGGGTCCAGCCGCCTCCGCCCCGGGGCCGAGCCGGCCTTCCAGCAGCCCCGCCAGCGTCTCGCACAGGAAGGCGATGTGGTCCTCGGGCTCCGCCACCCCCGCGGCGCGCGCGACGCCGAGCCGGGCGAGGTCGCCGCGCAGCTCGGCCAGCGGCCGCTCGTGCAGGAAGCCGGTGAGATAGTAGGAGGCGTAAGGCAGCAGCTCGCCGCGCCCGAGGCCGATGAAGAGGTCGAAATACTCGCGCTCGAGCGCTCCGGGCTCGGCGCGCGCCGCGGCGTCGGCAAGCGCGGCGAGGGCGCGGCCGAGCGGCGTGCCCTCCTCGCCCGCGAGGCGGCGCAGCCGCCCGAGCAGCGCCACGTCGGGCGCTTCCGCCAGCAGCCGCGCCAGGAGGGCGAAGAGCCGCGCCCGCTCCAGGTCCAGCGATTCCTCCGCCGCGCATCCCACCGTGGTGCCACCCCAGGAGCAATTCCTTATACCTTGAGGAAATCTAGCCGGAATCAAGGCCGCGCGACAGATCCATGCGCCGGCAGCGGCCTCGTGCCGGCGGCCGCCCCTCCGCCCCCTCGCCGCCGGCCGCCTCAGGCCGGGCGGGCGCCGCCATGGCGCCGCCGCGGCGGCGGAGGGGCGGGCGGCGCCGCCTCCGCC
>NZ_SJDM01000010.1:0-214 GCF_004761865.1 Crenalkalicoccus roseus
GGCGGCGGCAGCGGTGCGGCGACGGCCGGCAGCGCCGCCACCTCGGCCGGCGGACGGGAGGGCGGGGCCGGCGGGCGCGGACGCGGCGCCGGCGGGGCCGCCACGGCCTGCACCACCGGGCGCGGCGGCTCCGCCACCGGGCGCGGGGGCGGCTCGGCCGGACGCGCCAGGAGGAGGGGCACGGGCTCGGCGGGGGGCGGGGCGGGGCGCGCCG
>NZ_SJDM01000010.1:341-104330 GCF_004761865.1 Crenalkalicoccus roseus
TGGCCGGCTTCGGCGCCGCCGCGGCGGCGAGCTGCACCGGCGCCTCGCGCGGCAGCAGCGCCAGCACGCCGCCTTCCGGCTCGGGCGGGGCCTCGCGCGCCGCGAACAGGGCCGGCGGCCCCTCATAGGCCACCACCGCCGGCAGGCGGCGCTCGAGGTCGGCGAGGCGCAGGAACTGCGCGGGCTGCATCGGCTCGAGCTGCAGGTGGCGCTGCGCCGCCTGGCGCAGCCGCTCCGGCTCGTTCAGCCAGGCCCACTCCGCCTGCAGGGCGAGGCTGCGCTCGTTCGCCTCCTCGATGGCGCGGACGATGCCGCGCAGCTCGCGGTCGAGCAGCGCGACCTCGTGCTTGGTCTGATAGACGTGCAGCCCGGCGCCCATCGCGGCGACCATGGTGACGAGGGTGAGCGGACGGATCATGCGGCCTCCCGGCGGGGCAGGCGTTCGAGGGCGCGCAGCCTCGCGGAGCGGGCGCGCGGGTTGGCTTCGGTCTCGGCCGCGCTGGGGCGGAGCGCCCGCGGCGTGAGCAGGCGGAAGGCGGGGCCGGCGCCCTCCGGGCGGCGCAGCGCCGCCGGATCGTGGCGCGAGGCGCCGGCGCCGCGGCCCGCCGCCTCCTGCATGAAGCGCTTCACGATCCGGTCCTCGAGCGAGTGGAAGGAGACGACGACGAGCCGCCCGCCCGGGGCGAGCAGCGCGGCGGCGGCGGCGAGGCCGCGGCGCAGCTCGCCGAGCTCGTCGTTCACCGCGATGCGCAGCGCCTGGAAGCTGCGCGTGGCGCGGTCGATGCCGGAGGGGTCGCGGGGCGCCGCGGCGCGGATGATCTCGGCGAGGCGGGCGGTGGTCGCGATCGGCGTCTCGCGCCGGGCGGCGACGATGGCGCGGGCGATGCGCCGCGCGTGGCGCTCCTCGCCGAACTCGAAGAGCAGCTCCGCGAGCTCCGATTCGGGCAGGGTGTTGACGAGGTCCGCGGCCGAGCGGCCGGCCCTCTCCATGCGCATGTCGAGCGGCCCCTCGGCGCGGAAGGAGAAGCCGCGCGCCGCGTCGTCGAGCTGGAAGGAGGAGACGCCGAGGTCGAGCACCACGCCGTCGAGCGTCATCTCCGGCCCGCCGCCGGGGCCGGCGAGGCCCCGCGCGGCGAGGAGGGAGAGCATGTCGCCGAAGCGGCCCGCGATCAGGTGCAGCCGGCCCGGATGGCGCGCGGCGAGGGCGGCGCCGCGGGCGATCGCCTCCGGGTCGCGGTCGATGGCGTAGAGGGTGCAGCGGGCGGCGCCGAGGATCGCCTCGGCATAGCCGCCGCCGCCGAAGGTGCCGTCGAGATAGGTGGCGCCGTCGCGGGGGGCGAGGGTGGAGAGCACCTCCCGCAGCATCACCGGGCGATGGCCGCTCATGCCGCGTCCTCCGCCTCGTCGGCCTCCTGGGCCTCGCGCCAGCGGGCGGCGTTCCAGATCTGGAAGAACTTGATGCGGCCGGAATAGACGATCTCGCCGTCCAGCCCCGCCTTCTCGATCAGCTCGCGCGGCAGCACCACGCGGCCCTCGGCGTCGGGCTGGAGCGGATGCACGTTGGCGACCAGTCGGCGCACCTGCTTCTCGTAGTCCGGGGCGAAGGGATCCAGGCTGGCGACGCGGCGCTGCACCTCCTCCTCGAAGGCCTGCTTGGGCCAGAGGTCGATGCAGGGCGAGTGGCTGGACTTGCGCGCCATGAGCTCGTTCGAGTCGAAGCGGGCAAGCACGGCGCGGAACACGGCGGGCACGGAGATACGTGCCTTCTTCGTATCGAACGTCCCGGGCACCGTGCTGGCGAAAATCGACCCGCCCCCCTCCGCGCCGACGGCCAGGGGCTGCCGCAGACTGTCGCCGCGCGCTCCGACGCCGCCGGCAACCCCCCTGGGCTGCGACCGGCGGGGCCCCCCGACCCCGCCGGCTCGCCCGACCACCCGCTTCGGACCACTCGCCCCCCCGAGCTTTCCGGTCCGTCACGGGTGAGCCTGGGATAGCACGGGAGGTTCCGGGATTTCAAGCCACTCCTGCTCGTTCCGCTCCACAAAAAAACCGGTACAAACCCGTGAGACCGCAGGCGCTTAGCCAAGAATTCCGCCGGCCGTACAGAATCCGGGGCGGCCAAGATGGTATTTCCGCCACATACCCCTTTTGTTCTTTCCGCGGGCCGAAGCATCCGGTGGACAGAACTGTGGACAGTCTGTGGACAGTATGCGCCAGGCGGCCTGTAAGCCGGGTTCTGTCCATCCCGTGAATCACGGGGATGGGACGGCCATTCCTCTGCGGCCCGCCTCGCGGCGAGGCTCTCGCGGCCAACCCGGGCGGCGGGGCGGGAACGCCCCCGCGGCCATCCCCCTCGCGGAGAACGCCGCCGGCCACCCCTATTCGGCCTTGCTCCCGGTGGGGTTTGCCCTGCCGCCCCCGTTGCCGGGGGCGCGGTGCGCTCTTGCCGCACCCTTTCACCCTTGCCGCGGGGCCGGTCGCCCGGCGCCGCGGCGGTCTGCTCTCTGTGGCACTTTCCCTGGGGTCGCCCCCGCCGGCCGTTGGCCGGCACCGTGTTCCCGTGGAGCCCGGACTTTCCTCCAGCCCCGGATCGCTCCGGGACCAGCGGCCGTCCGGCCGCCTGGCGCGCCCCTGAGATCGGCCCGCGGCGGCGCCGCGTCAACGCCCCCCGGCGCAGAGCGCCGCCACCGCCGCGAGCCGCGCCAGCGTGCCGGCATCGGCCCGCCCGTCCACCCGCTCCGGCCGCCAGTGGCGCTGGAAGGCGGTGAGCAGCACCGGCACGGGCAGGTCGGTGCGGTAGCCGATGGCGCCGAGCAGCGGCAGCGCCGCGCCCTCCTCGGCCGGCGCCGCGTCCCCGCCCGGCACGCCCGCGGGCCACAGCCCGACGCCGTTCGCCGCCAGCCCCTCCCAGTCGAACAGCTCGCCCGGATCCTGCTTGCGGTCCGGCGCGATGTCGCTGTGCGCCACCACGTCGCGCGGCGCGATCGGGTGGCGGGCCAGGATCTCGAGGCAGAGGTCGCACAGCGCCGCCATCTGCAGCGCCGGGAAGGGGCGGTAGCCCCATTCGTGGCCGGGATTGACCACCTCGATGCCGATGGAGCGGCCGTTCAGCGCCTCCCGCCCGCGCCAGTGCGAGACCCCGGCGTGCCAGGCGCGCCGCGCCTCCGGCACCAGCCGCCAGACGCGGCCGTCCTCCTCCACCACGTAGTGGGCGGAGACGCGCGAATCGGGGTCGCGCAGCCGCGCGATCGCCTCCTTCGCCGTGCGCATGCCGGTGTAGTGCAGCACCAGCGTGTCCACCTGCGCGCCCTCGGGGCGCGGATCGTGGTTCGGGCTCGGCAGGTCGCGGATGCGCAGGCTCATCGGCGGGAGGGCCGGCCCGTGGCGCGCGGCCGGCGCGATTCCCGCCGCCCGGCCTGCCGGGCGGTTGCGTGGCGGGCCTGGGACCGCGGCGGATGCCCCACAGCCCGCGCTCGCGCTTGATGCGGTCCCCGCCGCCCGGCCTGCCGGGCGGTTGCGTGGCGGGCCTGGGACCGCGGCGGATGCCTCACAGCCCGCGCTCGCGCTTGATGCGGTCCCAGGCGGCGTTGATCTCGGCCACCTTGGCAGTGGCACGGCGGACGAACTCCTGCGGCACGCCGCGCGCGGCCAGGCTGTCCGGGTGGTTCTCGCGCATCAGCCGCCGCCAGGCGAGGCGCACCGCCTCGTCGCTCGCCCCGCGCTCCACGCCGAGCACGGCGTAGGGGTCCGGCCCCTCGGGCACCGGCGCGGCATGCGCGGTGCGGCCGTCCCGCGCCCGTTCCCAGGCCCGCGCGTCGAGGCCGAAGCCCACCTGCACGCGCTGCAGGAAGGCGACCTCCGCCCGGGTCAGCGGGCCGTCGGCGCGGGCGATCTGGAACAGCGCCGCCAGCACGTCCTCGAGCATGCCCTTGTTGTCGGCGAAGGCCTCGCCGAGGCGGTCGGCGAAGCCCTCATAGCCCTCGGGCGTCTCGCGGGCGCTGTCGAACAGCCGCGCCACCTCGCGCAGGTTCTCGGGCGGGATGCGGAAGTGGCGCTTGAAGGCGTCGATCTCCTCCCGCCGCACCGGGCCGTCGCATTTCGCCAGCTTGGCCGAGAGCACCACGACGCCGATGGAGAAGAGCTGCTCCTTCGAGCCGAGCAGGGCGGCGAGGCTGGCCGCGCCCGGCGGCAGGCCGCGCCCGGCGTCGGCGGCGTGGCCGAGCGCCGCCCCCACCACGGCGCCGAGCGGCCCCCCGGTGAAGAACCCCGCCACCCCACCGATGATCTTGCCCCAGACTCCCACGCCACCCTCGCGCCGCCCGGCGATGGATTACCACCGCCCCGGCCGCGGCGGGAGGGCCGCGGCGGTATCAGTCCGCGGCCGCCGCCCGGGGCGAGGCGAGCGGCACCGTCAGCTCGCACACCAGCCCCTCCGGCTTCCAGGCGAGCGAGACGGCGCCGCCAAGCTGGCGGCGCGCCGCGGCGTCGAGCAGGCGCGTGCCGAGGCCGCGCGCCGCCGGCGGCGCGGCGGGCGGCGGCCCGCCCTCCTCGGTCCAGCGCAGGCGCAGCGACCCGTCCTCGACCTGCCAGCACACCGAGACCCTGCCCTCCGGCGCCACGAGCGCGCCGTGCCGCGCCGCGTTGGTGGCGAGCTCGTGCACCGCCATGGCGAGCGGCGGCGCGGCGCCCGCGGGCAGCAGCAGGGGCGGCCCGTCGAGCCGCACCCGCCGCCCGGCGCCGAGGAAGGGCGCGAGCTCGCCCTCGAGCAGCGCCCGGAGGTCGGCGCCGCGCCAGCGATCCTCGGCGAGCAGGGTGTGCGCCCGCGCCAGCGCCCGGATCCGCCCCTCCACCGCGCGCACGAAGCCGGCCGGATCCCCGGCCGGGGTCAGCCGCAGCGTCGCCTGCACCACGGCGAGCAGGTTCCGCGCCCGGTGGTCCACCTCCCGCGCCAGCAGCGCCTGCCGCTCCTCCGCCTCCTTGCGCTCGGTGATGTCGATCACCGCGCCGGCATGGCCGAGATAGCTCCCGTCCGGGGCGAGGTGCGGCTCGGCGGCGTCGATCGCCCAGCGCCAGGCCCCGTCGGCGCGGCGCAGCCGGTAGTCGAGGCGGAAGCCCTCTTGCCGGGCATTGGCGGCCAGGAAGATGCGGCGCGCCTCCTCCCGGTCCTCCGGATGCACGGCGTCGAGCCAGCCGAAGCCGAGTCCCTCCGCCTCCCCCTGGCCGGTGAAGGCGTGCCAGCGGCGGTTGAGGAAGGTGCAGCGCCCGCCGGGATCGGTGACCCAGACCATCACCGGCAGCGCGTCGAGCAGCGCGCGCAGCCGCGCCTCCCCCTCGCGCAGCGCCTCGCGCGCGCGGTGCTCGCGCGTGACGTCGTTGCACAGCACCAGCACGCCGCCGATGCCGCCCGGCGCGGTGTCGTCGTCGATCGGGCTGTAGGAGTAGGTCCACCACACCTCCTCCCGCCGCCCGTGGCGGGTGATCGGCACCAGGTGGTTCTCGTGCCAGGTGGCGCCGCGGCCCGACATCACCTGCTCGATCTGCGGGCCGATGACCGGCCAGGTCTCCGCCCACACCTCGCGGCCCGGCCGGCCGAGCGCGCCGGGATGGCGCTCGGGGCCGATGGTGGCGGCGAAGGCGTCGTTGTAGAGGCAGATGAGCTCGGGGCCCCAGAAGACGAACACCGGGTGGCGCGTGCCGAGCGCCAGGCGGATGGTGGTGCGCAGGCTCTGCGGCCAGGCCCCGGGCGGGCCGAGCGGGGTGGCCGCCCAGTCATGCGCGCGCATCAGCGCACCCATCTCGCCCCCGCCTTCGAGGAAGGCGGCCGAGGCGGCCTCCCGCCGGCGCTCCTCCCGCTCGAGCAGCAGCAGCGCCGCCCGCAGCGCCTCCGCCGCGCTGCCGTGGCGGCCGGAGGCGAGCCGGGCGTCGAGAAGCGCCGCGAGCTCGGGCGTGAGCGGCAGGCTGGGGCAGACCATGCTACACCGAACGCGAAGCCACCCGACCCGTCAATTGTCGCCCCGCATCAAGCCACGGTGTCCGCCGCGGCTGCGCGGGCTTGCGCCGCGGCGCGGCTGGCGCCATCACGCCGGCGCGGCAGGGCGGGCCGCTCCGCGCGATCCCGCGCGGCCTCCCGCCCGAAGGGGCGGCGATGGGCGCGGGCTGGCAATTCTGGATCGATCGCGGCGGGACCTTCACCGACATCGTGGCGCGCGACCCCTCCGGCCGCCTGACCGCCCGCAAGCTGCTCTCCGAGAATCCCGGCCGCTACCGCGACGCCGCCGTGGCCGGCATCCGCGCCTGCCTCGGCCTCGCCCCGGACGCGCCGATCCCGCCCGGCCTGATCGAGGCGGTGAAGATGGGCACCACGGTCGCCACCAACGCCCTGCTCGAGCGCAAGGGGGAGCGGGTGCTGCTGCTGGTCAACCGCGGCTTCGCCGACCTGCTGCGCATCGGCAACCAGGCGCGGCCGCGCCTCTTCGACCTCGACATCCGCCTGCCCGAGCTGCTGCACGAGCGGGTGGCGGAGATCGGCGGGCGCATCGCCGCCGACGGGACGGAGATCGAGCCGCTGGACGAGGCGGCCGCCCGCGTCGCGCTGCGCGAGGCGCACGCCGCCGGCATCCGCGCCGTCGCGGTGGCGCTGATGCACGCCTGGGCGCATCCGGCGCACGAGCTGCGCCTCGGCGCCATCGCGCGGGAGGAGGGGTTCGCGCAGGTCTCGCTCAGCCACCGGGCCTCGGCCCTGCCGCGCATCGTGCCGCGCGGCGACACCACGGTGGTGGACGCCTACCTCTCCCCCATCCTGCGCCGCTACGTGGAGCAGGTGGCGGGCGAGCTCGGGGAAGGCACGCGGCTCTACTTCATGCAGTCCTCGGGGGGGCTCGCCGAAGCCGGCAGCTTCCAGGGCAAGGACGCCATCCTCTCCGGCCCCGCGGGCGGCATCGTCGGCGCGGCGCGCACCGCGGCGATGGCAGGGCTCGACCGCGTCATCGGCTTCGACATGGGCGGCACCTCCACCGACGTCGCCCTCTACGCCGGGGAGTTCGAGCGCGCCTTCGAGACGCAGGTGGCGAGCGTGCGCATGCGCGCGCCGATGATGGCGATCAACACCGTGGCGGCGGGCGGCGGCTCCGTCCTGCACTTCGACGGCGCGCGCTTCCGCGTCGGGCCGGACTCCGCGGGCGCGGTGCCGGGGCCGGCCTGCTACCGCCGCGGCGGGCCGCTCACCGTGACGGACGCCAACGTGATGGTGGGCAAGATCCAGCCCCGCCACTTCCCGCCGATCTTCGGCCCCGGCGCCGACCAGCCGCTCGACGAGGCGGTGGTGCGGGAGAGGTTCGCCGCGCTGGCGCGCGAGATCGCCGCCGCCACCGGCCGGCCCGAACAGGATCCGCGCGCGGTGGCCGAGGGCTTCCTGCGCGTCGCCGTCGCCAACATGGCGAACGCGATCAAGCAGGTCTCGATCCAGAAGGGCCACGACGTCACCCGCTACGCGCTGCAGTGCTTCGGCGGCGCGGGCGGGCAGCATGCCTGCCTGGTCGCCGACGCGCTCGGCATGGAGACGGTGTTCATCCACCCCTTCGCCGGCGTGCTCTCGGCCTACGGGATGGGCCTCGCCGACCAGACGGTGATCCGCGAGGGCGCGGTGGAGGCGCCGCTCTCCCCCGAGGGCATGGACGGCCTCGCCGCCCAGCTCGACGCGCTGGAGGCGGCGGGGCGGGAGGAGCTGGCCCGCCAGGGCGCCGACCCCGCGCGCATCGCCTGCGCGCGGCGCCTGCACCTCCGCTACGCCGGCACCGACAGCTTCCTGCCCGTGCCCTTCGGCCCGCACGAGGCGGTGCTCGCCGCCTTCACCGCGGCGCATCGCCGCCGCTTCGGCTTCGCCACGCCCGAGCGCGAGGTGGTGGTCGAGGCGGCGGTGGCCGAGGTCACCGCCGCCGGCGAACGGGTGGAGGAGGCGGCGCTGCCGCCCCGCCCCGCGGGCGAGGCGCCGCCCGTGCTCGACACCATCACCCTCTGGACCGCCGGCGCCGAGCACCGCGCGCCGGTGTTCGACCGCGAGGCGCTGCGCGCCGGGGACCGGCTGGAGGGCCCCGCCCTGATCCGCGAGGCCAACGCCACCACCGTGGTCGAGCCCGGCTGGGCCGCCGAGGTGACGCCGCGCAACCACCTCATCCTGCGCCGCGCGCAACCGCGCGCCGCCGCCGCGCCCGGCGCCGCGGCGCGCGCCGCCGGTGCCGGCCGCCCCGACCCGGTGATGCTTGAGCTGTTCAACAGCCTCTTCATGTCCGTCGCCGAGCAGGCCGGGGCGGTGCTGCAGAACACCAGCCTCTCGGTGAACATCAAGGAGCGGCTGGACTTCTCCTGCGCCGTCTTCGACGCGGAGGGGCGGCTGGTCGCCAACGCCCCGCACGTGCCGGTGCACCTCGGCGCCATGGGCGAGAGCGTGCGCACGGTGATCCGCCTGCGCGGGAAGACGCTGCGGCCGGGCGACGTGGTGGCGCTGAACAACCCCTACAACGGCGGCACCCACCTGCCGGACGTCACCGTCATCACCCCGGTCTTCGACGAGGCCGGGCGGGAGATCCTGTTCTTCGCGGGCTCGCGCGGCCACCACGCCGACATCGGCGGCCTCACCCCCGGCTCCACGCCCCCCCTCTCCGCGACGCTGGAGGAGGAGGGGGTGGTGATCGACAATTTCCTCCTCGTCGAGGGCGGGCGGTTCCGCGAGGCGGAGTTCCGCGCCCTGCTCGCCGCGGCGCGCTACCCCGCCCGCGCGCCGGATGTGAACGTCGCCGACGTCAAGGCGCAGGTGGCGGCCAACGAGAAGGCGGCGCAGGAGCTGCGCCGGGCGGTGGCGGAGTTCGGCCTGCCCACCGTGCGCGCCTACATGCGCCACGTGATGGACAACGCCGAGGAGAGCGTCCGCCGGGTGATCGACCGCCTCTCGGACGGCGCCTTCCGCACCGCGCTCGACGACGGCACGCCGCTTGCGGTCGCGGTGCGGGTGGACCGCGCCGGGCGCCGCGCGGTGATCGACTTCACCGGCACCGGGCCGGAGCGGCCGGGCAATTTCAACGCCCCGCCGGCGGTCTGCCGCGCCGTGGTGCTCTACTGCTTCCGCGCCCTGGTGGGGGAGGACATCCCGCTCAACGACGGCTGCCTCGTCCCGCTCGAGATCGTGGTGCCGCCCGGCACCTTCCTCTCGCCGACGCCGGGGCGGGCGGTGGTGGCCGGCAACACCGAGGTCAGCCAGGTGACCTGCAACGCGCTGCTCGCCGCGCTCGGCGCCTGCGCCTCCGCCCAGGCGACGATGAACAACCTGCTGTTCGGGGACGAGACCTACCAGTATTACGAGACGATCTGCGGCGGCACCGGCGCCGGCCCGGGCTTCGACGGCACCGGGCCCGTGCAGACGCACATGACCAACACCCGCATGACCGACCCCGAGATCCTGGAGCTGCGCTACCCCGTGCGGCTGGAGGAGTTCTCGGTCCGCCGCGGCTCCGGCGGCGCCGGGCGCTGGCGCGGAGGCGACGGGGCGCGCCGGCGCCTCCGCTTCCTGCGCCCGATGCAGGCGGTGGTGGTGGCCTCGCGCCGCACCGTCGCCCCGCACGGGCTGATGGGCGGGGCGGACGGCGCGCCGGGGCGGCAGTGGGTGGAGCGGTCCGACGGGCGGATCGAGCCGATCCCCGGCAACACCGGCGGCGCCGATCTCCGCCCGGGCGACGCGCTGGTGGTCGAGACCCCCGGCGGCGGGGGGTGGGGCGCGCCGTGAGCCGCCGCCCCGGCGGCCCCTGATGCGCCGCCTCGCCGCGCTCGGCCTCGCCCTGCTCGCCCTGGCCCTGGCGGCGATCTGGGCGGTGCCGCGGCTGCTCGACTGGGAGCATTACCGCGCCGAGCTCGCCTACATCGCCGGCCACCAGCTTGGCCGCACCGTGACGCTCGACGGGCCGATCACCCTGGCGCTGCTGCCGCAGCCGCGGGTGGAGGCGGCGGCGGTCTCGATCCTGCCGGAGGGGGACGGCCTCACCTTCACCGCCGAGACGCTGGAGGTGCGCCTCGACCTCGGCGCGCTGCTCGCCGGCCGGCTGGAGCCGCGCGAGCTGGTGATCGTCAAGGCCGACATCCGCCTGCCCTGGCCGCCGGCCGAGCTGCCGAGCTTCCGCCCGCCCGCCTGGCTCACCACCCTCGACGCGCGGCTCGAGGACTCCCGCCTCGTCGTCGGCGGGCTGCGGATCGAGGGGCTGGATGCGCGCCTCGTCACCGGCGGGGTGACGGAGGCGCTGGTGGCGGAGGGCAGCTTCGCCTGGCGCGGCCAGGCGGTGCGCTTCACCGCCCAGCTCGGCCGCGCCGGCTTCGACGGCATCGCGCCCCTCGACCTCAGCCTGGCGGCGGGGGGGGCGGTGCTCTCCGCCCATGGCACGCTGCAGCCGGGAGGGGGGTTCGAGGGGCGGCTCGAGGCGGCGGGCAGCGACCTCTCCGCCCTGCTGCCCGCCCCGGCCCTGCCCTTCCGCGCCACCGGCCGGCTCTCCGCCGCGGCCGACCTGATCGCGGCGACCGGGCTCGGCCTCGACCTCGGCGGGCAGCCGGCGCGCGGGGCGGCGGCGCTGCGCCTCACCCCCGCGCCGCGGCTCGAGATCGCCCTCGCCGCCGGGCGGCTCGACCTCGACGCCTGGGTGGCGGCGGCGCGCGGCGCGCGGCCGCGGCCGATCCCGGTCGGGATCGACCTCTCGGCCGAGGCCACGGCCTTCGCCGGCATGCCGCTGCGCCGGCTGCGCGGCGCCTTCTTCCTGGAGGGGGAGCGGCTCACCTTCTCCGACGTCACCGCCCTGCTGCCGGGGGAGACGGAGGTGGCGCTCGACGGCGCCACCGCCGGGCAGCGGATCGAGCTCGCGCTGCGCTTCGAGACGCCGAACGCGCGCGAGGTGCTGGCCGCCCTCGGGGTGCCGGTGGCGGCCACCGACCCGGCCCGGCTGCGCCGCGCCGAGGGGCGGTTCCGCCTGGCGCTGCAGGAGGGGCAGGCCACCATTTCCGACCTCGCGGCGGTGCTGGACGGGGCGCGGGTGAGCGGCGCGGGGGTGGTGCGGCAGGGCGCGCGCCCGGCGATCGGGCTCGGCCTCACCTTCAACCGGCTCGACCTCGACGGGCTGCTGCCGCCGCCCGCCGCCTGGTCCGGCCCGCCGCCGGGATGGGCGGGCCTCGACCTCAACCTGCGCCTCGCCGCCGAGGAGGTCGCCTGGGGCGGGGTGGGGGCGCGGCGGGCCTCGCTCGACGCCACGCTGGAGGCCGGGCGGCTGACGCTGCGCCGCCTCGCCTTCCGCCTCGCCGAGCTCGACATCGCCGCCGCCGGCACGGCGGCGCCGGGGGCGGGGCCGACGCGGCTCTCCGAACTCAGCCTGGAGGTGACGGGCAGCGCCGGCGCCGCCACCCGCGCCCTGCTGCCCGCCGCCTGGGCGGGGCTGCTGCCGGCGGAGGAGGGGGTGCCGGTGGCGCTGCGGCTCTCGGGCGGCGGCGTGCCGGAGGCGCTGGGGCTGAAGGCGGAGGCCGATCTCGGCGACCTGCGGCTGGAAGCGCAGGGCACGCTGGACGGGCCGGGCCGCCGGGGCAGCGGCACGCTGACGCTGCGCCACCCCGGCGCGCCGCGCCTGCTCGCGCCGCTGCTCGGGCCGGGGGTGGAGGAGTGGCTCGGCCAGGGCTCCTTCTCGGTGATCGCAAGCCTCGCCGGCACGCCGCAGGCGGTGGCGGCGGAGCATCTCGACCTGGTGGCGGGGGTGCTGCGCGCGCGGGGGCAGCTTGCCCTTGCCCTCGGGGCGGCACGGCCGCGCCTGACCGGGCGCCTCGCCGCCGAGCGGCTGCCGCTGCCCGGCGCCGGCCTCTCCGCCGGGGAGCCGCTCGGGTTCGGCCGCCTCGGCCGCCTCGACGCCGAGCTGGCGCTGGAGGCGGAGCGGCTGGAGATCCCCGGCGCCCCGGCCCTGGAGCAGGCGGCGGCGACGCTTGGCCTGGCCGAGGGGCGGCTGGGCGTGGAGGGGTTCCGCGCCAGGCTCGCCGGCGGCACGCTGCAGGGGGCGCTCCTGGTCGAGGCCGGGGCCGAGGTGCCGCGCCTCGCGCTGGAGGCGGAGCTGGCCGGGGCCACGGTGGCGGGGCCCGTGCTCGGCCTGCCGCTCGATCTCGGCGCGGGCCGCGTGGGGGGGACGGCGCGGCTGCGGGCGGAGGGGCACAGCCTCGCCGCGCTGGCGGCCACCGTCTCGGGCGAGGTGACGCTCCTCGCCGAGGACGGGGTGCTCATCGGCTACGACCTGCCGGCGATCCTCGCGGCGGCGGCCGAGCCCGCGCTCGACGCCGCCGAGGCGGGGCTGCGCCGGGCGCTGGCGGAGGGCGGCGCCACCGCCTTCGAGCGGCTGGAGGTCGCCGCCCGGCTCGACGGCGGCCGGGCGATGCTGGACACGGCGCGGCTCGCCACCGAGGGGGGCGCGGAAGCCGTGGCGAGCGGGGAGGCGGATCTCGGCCGCGCCGCGCTCGACCTTGCCCTCGCCACCGCGCCGGTGGCCGGGGCGCCACCGGTGGTGCTGCGCCTCGCCGGCCCCGCCGCGGCGCCGCGGCGCCTGCCGGAGGCCGCCGCCTTCCTGCGCTGGCGGGCGCAGCGGGGATGAGAAAGGGGGCCTGACGGCGCCGCGCCGCCGTGGGAGAACCCGCCGCGGGCGGGTGCCGGCCGCATCCGCCCCGCAACGGCAAGGGATCGGGCAGATGGGCACACGCGAGGGCGCGCTGGCGCGCGCGGCGGCGTTCTTCGACGGCGGCGGCTTCCGCGACCTGCTCGCGGGGCTGGTCGCCATCCCCTCCACCGCGCAGGAGCCAGGCTTCGAGAAGGAGCTCGACCGCTACCTCGCCGAGGCGATCCGCCCCTGGCTCGCGCGCATGGGCTTCGAGGTCTCGATCCATCCCAACCCGCTGCCCGGCTTCGGCCCGATCCTGACCGCCGCCCGCATCGAGGATCCGGCGCGGCCGACCGTGCTGCTCTACGGCCATGGCGACACGGTGCGCGGCCTCGACGAGCAGTGGCGCGAGGGCCTCTCGCCCTGGCGGCTGACCGAGGAGGAGGGGCGCTGGTACGGCCGCGGCAGCGCCGACAACAAGGGCCAGCACGCGCTGAACCTCGCCGCGCTGGAGGCGGTGCTGGCCGAGCGCGGCGGCCGCCTCGGCTGCAACGTGAAGCTGGTGCTCGAGATGGCGGAGGAGCGCGGCTCCCGGGGCCTGCGGGAGTTCGTCGCGGCGCGGCGGGAGGCGCTGGCGGCCGACGTGCTGATCGCCTCGGACGGGCCGCGCGTGGATCCGGCGGTGCCGACCATCGCCACCGGCACCCGCGGCACCTGGCATTGCGACCTGGTGGTGGCGCTGCGCGAGGGCGGGGTGCATTCCGGCCACTGGGGCGGTCTGACCACCGACCCGGCGATCCGCCTCGCCCACGCCCTGGCGAGCATCGTGGATGCGCGGGGCAGGATCCTGGTGCGGGACTGGCTGCCGCGGAACGGCGTGCCCGCCGCGGTGCGCGCGGTGCTGGAGGGCTGCCCGGTCGGCGGCGGCGAGGGCGCGGCCACCATCGACGAGGGCTGGGGCGAGCCCGGCCTGACCCCGGCCGAGAAGATCTACGGCTGGAACAGCTTCATCGTGCTCGCCATGCTCAGCGGCAGGCCGGAGAACCCGGTGAACGCCGTGGCGCCGGACGCCCGCGCCCACTGCCAGATCCGCTACACCGTGGACACCGACCCGGAGGGCTTCGCCCCGGCGCTGCGCCGCCATCTCGACGCGCAGGGCTTCGGCGACGTGCGGGTGGAGAACCCCTTCGTCCGCATGCCGGCGAGCCGCACCGCCCCCGATCACCCCTGGGTGCGCTGGGCGCAGGAGAGCATGCAGCGCAGCCTGGCCAAGCGGGTGCAGATCATCCCCAACAGCTCCGGCGGGCTGCCGGGCGACGTGTTCGTGGACCATCTCGGCGTGCCGCTGGTCTGGGTGCCGCACAGCTACAATGGCTGCAAGCAGCACGGGCCGGACGAGCACCTGCTGGTCGGCCCGGCGCGGGAGGGGATCCTCGCCTTTGCCGGCCTGTGGTGGGACCTCGGGGAAGGGGGCACGCCGCCGCGGCGCTGAGCCGTTCCCACTCGGCGGCGGGTGCGGGAACGGCTCCGGCCCATCGGTTGCGGGGCAGAGTCACGCTCCCGGCCGGTTCCGGCCCTCCGCGATCCGCTCTGGCGCCCGGTCCGTGGGGGCGTCCTCGC
The DNA here is from genome assembly GCF_004761865.1 of Crenalkalicoccus roseus. Taxonomy (GTDB): domain Bacteria; phylum Pseudomonadota; class Alphaproteobacteria; order Acetobacterales; family Acetobacteraceae; genus Crenalkalicoccus; species Crenalkalicoccus roseus. Next base: position 14,615 of record NZ_SJDM01000010.1, read on the forward strand.
CGCAGCGGTGGACCGCTTGCCCGACAGGAAGCGGGCAGGCCAAGCCGCGGGGCGGCGGCGCTGTTACGCTTCCTCACGCGGCGCGGGCCCCGCGGCAATGCGGGCGTTACACGGCGCCCGCACTGTCTCCCCGGGCCGAAAGGCCGAAGAGGAGAGACGCATGATGAGGAAGACGACCGCCGCCCTGCTCGGTGGCGCGCTGCTGGCCGCGACCGCGCTCCCCGCCCTGGCGCAGCCTGGGCCGGGCCCCGGCGGGCCGATGATGGGGCCGGGCGGCCCGCGCATGGAGATGCCGCGCGGCCCCGGCCATCATCACGGCCACCACCACGGGCGCGGCGGCGCGGCGCGCGGCTTCATGATGGGCGAGATGTTCGCCCGCGCCGACGCCAACAACGACGGCCGGGTGACGGAGCAGGAGGCCTGGGCCTTCGTGCAGGCCCGCTTCGCGGAGATGGACCGCGACCGCGACGGCGCCGTGACGCCGGAGGAGGTGCGCGCCTGGTGGGAGCAGCGCACGGGCCGGCCGATGTCGCCGCGGGCCGAGCAGCGCGCCGCGACCATGTTCCGCGCCCTCGACGCCAACCGCGACGGCCGGGTGACGCTGGAGGAGATCCGCCCCATCGCCGGCGCGATGTTCCGCGTGCGGGACCGCAACAACGACGGCGTGCTGACCCGCGACGAGGTGCTGCCCGCCCCGCGCCCCGCCCAGGGGCCGGCGGGCGGCCCGCCGCCCGCGCCGCAGCAGCGCTGAGCCCGGACGGCGCCGCCCCGCGCAGGGCGGCGCCGCACCGAAGGCCGGGAGCGCGATCCGCTCCACGAGGCTGCCGCGCCGTTGCCGCGGGCGGGGCCGGGCGGCGCGATCCCCGCAACCGGTTCACGCATCCGCCCCTTGCCCGCGCGGCTGACCCGCCGCTCTGGCGTCAGCGTCTCCGCGCACGGTGGCGGGCGCCCCGCATGGCATGGAAAGGGAAGGGGGAATGGTGGGCGCGGCAGGGATTGAACCTGCGACCCCCCGCGTGTGAAGCGGATGCTCTCCCGCTGAGCTACGCGCCCGGAGAGGCAGCGGGATAGGAGGGTAGCGGGGCGGTGTCAAGCCGCGCCGGGCCGCTTGGCGGGGACGGGGAGTGGCGCCCATATCGGGGCCATGCGCCGCGCCCTGCCGCTCGCCTGCCTCGGGCTTCTCCTGCTTCCCGCCGTTGCCGGCGCCGCCCCCTTCACCGCCCGCTACGAGGTGCGCGCCGCCGGCCTGCCGCTGATGCGCGGCGAGGTGGTGTTCGACCTCGGCGAGGCCGAGTACCGCCTCAGCGGCCGCCTGCGCGCCGTGGGCCTCGTCGGCCTGGTGGTGGGCGGCGGGCAGGAGAGCAGCGTCGAGGGCCGCTGGCAGGGGGCGCGGCCGGTGCCGCGGCACTTCCGCAGCGAATCCACCTGGTACGGCCGGCCGCAGCGCGTGGCGATGGACTACCCCGTGCCCGGCCGGCCGGAGCCGCGCCTGCTCGACCCGCCGGTCCTGCCCGACCGCGAGCCGGTGCCGCCGGAGCTGCGGCACGGCACCATGGACAGTCTTTCCGCCCTCGCCAAGCTGACCCGCGCCGTGGCGCTCACCGGGCGCTGCGACGGCGCGGTGGCCACCTTCGACGGGCGCTGGCGCACCGACATCGCCGCGCGCAGCCTGGGGACCGAGCGCATCCCCGAGGCCGGGGAGGCGCTGCGCTGCGCCCTGGAGGGGCGGATGCGCGCCGGCTGGCGCAGGGACCGCGACCCCGCCGACGCCGCCCGCCCGCACCCCGCCACCGCCTGGCTCGCTTCGCTCGGCCCGGGCGGGACGCCGGTGCCGGTGCGCGTGGACGTGCCGAGCCGCTGGTTCGGCTTCTTCCGCATCGTGCTCGTCGGGCTGGAGCCGGGCGGGGAGGGTCATGCCAGATCCCCCTGAGCGCGGCCCGCGCCCGCCGCGCGTGCGGCGACGCCGGCGCGGACCCCGGTCGAGCGGGTCCGCCCGAACGGGGGAAGAGGCCCGCACGACCAGCGAGCCGGAGCATGCTCCGTGGGCCAGGGCGAGCGGACCATGCCCCGGGGCGCGCCGGCGTCCGGGGGCGGATCGGGCGCGCTCCGCGAGACCTGAGCATTACCCCGGCACCAGCCGCTCCAGCAGCGCCGGCAGCGCCGCCGGCGCCGGCGCCACCAGCGCCGCGCCCTCGGCCATCGCCGGCGGGCCGTAGCCCCAGGCGGCGAACAGGCAGGGCAGCCCGGCGCCCCGTGCCGCCAGCACGTCGTTGCGGTGATCCCCGATCATCGCCGCGCGCCCCGCCTCCCCGCCCGCCGCGCGCAGCGTGGCGAGGAGATGCGCCGGGTCGGGCTTGCGCACGGGGAAGCTGTCTCCCCCGCCGATCGCGGCGAAGCATCCGGCGAGGCCGAGCGCGCCGAGCAGCGCCTCGGTCGCCGCCACCGGCTTGTTGGTGCAGATGGCGAGGCGCCAGCCGGCCTGCCGCAGCGCCGCCAGCGCCTCCGGGATGCCGGGGAAGGGCCGCGTCTTGACCGCCGCATGGGCGGTGTAGTCGGCGGTGAAGCTGGCCAGCGCCGCCGCATCGAAGGGCCGGCCGCGGGCGGCGAGCGCCCGTTCGACCAGCGCCTTCACCCCGTCGCCGATCATCCCCACCACCTCGGCGCGGCGGAAGGGCGGCAGGGAGAGGCGGGCCATCAGCCGGTCGAGCGCGGCGTGGAGGTCGGGCGCGCTGTCCACCAGCGTACCATCGAGGTCGAAGACGGCGGTGCGGGGCATGTCCCACCCTGGCCCCTCCGGGCCGGGCGCGCAACGCGGGGGGACCACACGCCGCGCTTGCAACGGCGGCGGCGGCCGGTCACATCCGGCAACGCTTCTTGACCGCGCCGGGCTTGCCCGCGGCCGGACGCCAGGGGAGATCATGGGCCCATGCCAGCCGCCGCCATCATCCTCGCCGCCGGTCTCGGCACCCGCATGCGCTCCGCCCTGCCCAAGGCGCTGCACCCCCTGGCAGGGCGGCCGATGCTCGGCCACCTGATCGCCGCCTGCGAGCGGGTGTTCGAGCGCATCGTCGTGGTCGTCGGGCCGGACATGCCGGCGCTGGAGCGGGCCGCCGCCCCCCACGCCACCGTGGTGCAGGCCGAGCGTCTCGGCACCGGCCACGCCGCGCTGCAGGCGGCGCCGCTGCTGCGGGGCTTTCCGGGCGACGCCGCCGTGCTCTACGCCGACAACCCGCTGATCGGGGAGGGGACGCTGCGCCGCCTGCTGGCCCGGCGGGGGCGCGCCGGCCTCGCCCTGCTCGCCATGCGCCCGGCCGACCCCGGCCGCTACGGCCGGGTGGTGCGGGAGGCGGACGGCTCGGTTGCGCGCATCGTCGAATGGGCCGACGCGACCGAGGCCGAGCGCGCCATCGGCCTGTGCAACGCCGGGGTGGTCTGCGCCCCGGCTGCCGACCTGTTCCGCTGGCTCGGCGAGGTGCGCCCCGACAACGCCCGCGGCGAGTACTACCTCACCGACATCGTGGCGCTGGCCCGCGCCGAAGGCGTGCGGGTGGAGGCCGAGGAGGCGGAGGAGGAGGAGCTCGCCGGCGCCAACAGCCGCGCCGAGCTGGCGGCGCTGGAGGCGCGGCTGCAGGCGCGGCTGCGCGCCGCGGCGATGGAGGGCGGCGCCACCCTGGTCGCGCCGGAGACGGTGTTCCTCTCCTGGGACACGCGCCTCGGCCGGGACGTGACGGTGGGGCCCAACGTGGTCTTCGGCCCCGGCGTCACGGTGGAGGACGGGGTGGAGATCCGGCCCTTCAGCCATCTCGAGGGCTGCGTGGTGCGCCAGGGCGCCGTGATCGGCCCCTTCGCGCGGCTGCGCCCGGGCACCGAGGTCGGGCGCGGCGCCCATGTCGGCAATTTCGTGGAGCTGAAGGCGGCGCTGCTGGAGGAGGGGGCGAAGGCCAACCACCTCAGCTATCTCGGCGATGTCCGGGTCGGCGCACGGGCCAACATCGGCGCCGGCACCATCACCTGCAACTACGACGGCGTCGCCAAGCACCGCACCGAGATCGGCGCCGGCGCCTTCATCGGCAGCGACACCGCGCTGGTCGCGCCGGTCCGCGTGGGCGCGCGCGCCCTGGTCGCCGCCGGCAGCGTCATCACCGAGGACGTGCCGGAGGACGCGCTGGCGATCGCGCGCGGCCGGCAGGCGATCAAGCCCGGTCGGGGCTTCAGGGGGAAGGGCGGGCACTGATGTGCGGCATCGTGGGCGTCGTGGGCAGGGGCGAGGCCGCGCCCCTGCTGCTGGAAGGGCTGCGCCGGCTGGAATACCGCGGCTACGACAGCGCCGGCATCGCCACGCTGGTGAACGGCCACATCGAGCGCCGCCGCGCCGAGGGCAAGCTCGTCAACCTCGCCGCGGTGCTGGAGCGCGAGCCGCTGCCCGGCACCACCGGCATCGGCCACACCCGCTGGGCCACGCACGGCGCGCCGACCGAGCGCAACGCCCACCCCCACGCCACCCGGCGCTGCGCCGTGGTGCACAACGGCATCATCGAGAACCATGCCGAGCTGCGCGCCGAGCTGGAGCGCGCCGGCGTCGCCTTCGAGACCGAGACCGACACCGAGACCTTCGTCCGCCTGCTCGACGCCAACCTGGCCCAGGGCATGGAGCCGCGCGCGGCCTTCGCCGCGGCGCTCAGGCGCGTGCACGGCGCCTTCGCGCTGGCCGCCATCTTCGCCGGCCATCCGCGGACGCTGCTGGCGGCGCGGCAGGGCGCGCCGCTCGCCGTCGGCTTCGGCGAGGGCGAGATGTTCGTCGGCTCCGACGCCCTGGCCCTCGCCCCGCTCACCCGCCGCATCGCCTATCTGGAGGAGGGCGACTGGGCGGAGGTGGGCGCCGAGGGGGCGGCGTTCTTCGACGCCCGCGGCGAGCGGGTGGAGCGCCCGGTGGTGGTCACCGCCGTCTCCGGCGCCGCGGTCGGCAAGGGCAACTACCGCCACTTCATGGAGAAGGAGCTGCACGAGCACCCGGCGGTGCTCGGCGACACGCTGCGCCAGTACCTCGACCCGAAGACGCTGGAGGTGCGCCTGCCGCGTCTGCCCTTCGACCCGGCGCGGGTGCCGCGGCTGACCATCTCCGCCTGCGGCAGCGCCTTCCTCGCCGGCCTGGTCGGGCGCTACTGGATCGAGCGCCTGGCGCGGCTGCCGGTGGACGCCGACATCGCGAGCGAGCTGCGCTACCGCGACCCGCCGCTGCCGGAGGGCGGCGGCGCGATCCTGGTCAGCCAGTCCGGCGAGACGGCGGACACCCTCGCCGCGCTGCGCCTGCTGCGCGAGGGCGGGCAGCGCGTGCTCTCGGTGGTGAATGTGCCGGAATCCTCGATGGCGCGGGAGAGCGACGGCTGCGTGCTGACGGTGGCGGGGCCGGAGATCGGCGTCGCCTCCACCAAGGCCTTCACCGCGCAGCTTGCGGTGCTGGCCTGCCTCGCCGTCGGCTTCGGGCGGGCGCGGCGGGAGCTGACCACCCTCGACGAGGGGCGGCTGACCCAGGCGCTCCTGGAGGTGCCGGGCAACGCCGCCGCCGTGCTGGAGCAGGACGCGCAGATCCGGGAGCTGGCGGCGGAGGTGGCGAAGGCGCGCGACGTGCTGTTCCTCGGCCGCGGCAGCCTCTACCCGATCGCGCTGGAAGGCGCGCTGAAGCTGAAGGAGATCAGCTACATCCACGCCGAGGGCTACGCGGCGGGGGAGATGAAGCACGGGCCCATCGCGCTGATCGACGAGAGCGTGCCGGTGGTGGCGCTCTGCCCCACCGGACCGCTGTTCGAGAAGACGATGAGCAACCTGCAGGAGGCGGCGGCGCGCGGCGGGCGCATCCTCGCCTTCACCGACGAGGACGGGGCCGGGCCGCTCTCCCGATTCGCCGAACGGGTGACGGTGCTGCCTAAGGTGGGGGCCTTCTCCACCCCCATCCTCTACGCCATCCCGGTGCAGCTCCTCGCCTACCATGTCGCCGTGCTGAAGGGCACGGACGTGGACCAGCCGCGCAACCTGGCGAAGTCGGTGACGGTGGAGTGATCGCGGGCCCCGGCGGGGCGATGCCGGCTATGGCATCCGCCGCCGCTGGGGTATGGTTCGGCGGGAAGAATGGCTGCCCCGCTCCCTGGCGGGGCGCCGCCGAAACCAGGGAAATGTCCGCATGCCGACCCGCCGCCAAGCCCTCTCCCTCGCCCTCGCCGCCGGCCTCGCGCCCTCGGCCCTCCGCGCGCAGTCCTGGCGGCCGACGCGGCCGGTCCGGATGATCGTTCCCTTCGCCCCCGGCGGCTCGAACGACATCGTCGGCCGGATCATCGCGGAGACGGCGGCGCAGACCCTCGGCCAGCCGATCGTCATCGAGAACCGCGCCGGCGCCGGCAGCGTGGTCGGCGCCGAGCATGTCGCGCGCGCCGCGCCGGACGGGCATACGGTGCTGATCAACAGCGCCCATGCGACGGTGCCCGCGATCGTCGCGCGGATGCCCTACCACCCGGTCAACGACTTCGTCGGCGTCGCGGTGGCCGGCTTCTCGCCGCACGTGCTGGTGGTCAACCCGCAGCTTCCGGCGCGCACGGCGCAGGAGCTGGTGGCGCTGCTGAAGTCCAGCCCCGGCCGCTACAACCTGGCCTCGGCCGGGCTTGGCAGCGGCGTCCACCTGGCCGGGGAGCTGCTGCGCACCATCGCCCAGGTGGAGGTGGAGATCGTACACTACCGCGGCGGCGGCCCGAGCGTCGTCGCCCTGGTCGCCGGCGAGGCGCAGGTCGGCACGCCGACCATGGCCTCCTCCATCGGGCAGATCCGCGGCGGGGGGCTGCGCCCGCTCGCGGTGCTGGCCGAGCAGCGCAGCCCGGCCCTGCCCGAGGTGCCGAGCGCGCCGGAGGCCGGCCTGCCCGGGCTGATCCACGAGGAGTTCTTCCCCATCCTCGCCCCCGCCGGCACGCCGGCGCCCGCGGTGGCGGCGCTCGGCGCCGCCTTCCGGGGCGCCATCCAGCAGAACGCCGCGCGCCTCAACGAGATGGCCGGGGTCACGCCGCGCGAGGGCTTCGACACCCCCGAGCAGGTGATGACCCTGGTGCGCGAGGGGGTCGAGCGCTACACGGCGATCCTGCGCGCGGCGGGGGTGCAGCCCGAATAGGGCGGAGCGGCGCCGGGACGGATCGCGGAGGGCTGGAAACGGTCGGGGGCGTGACTCCACGGCCGTTTCCGCGACCGCGGCCGCGAGGAAACGGCGCCAGGGCAGATCCCGTTCGGGCGGCCTCGCCCGGACGGGTGAGGGTGCCCGCGCGATCAGCGGGCCGGGGCATTTGCCGTCAGCCAGGGCGAGCGGAACATGCCCTGGCGCCCGATCCACGAGGGTGGGAGCGCCGGAGCGGCGACCCGGCCGCCCGATGAAGGGCGGAGGCGTGATCCGACGAGGCGGATCACGCCGCAGGGTGCCGCGGGAAGGGGCGCCCCTCCCGCGGCCGCGGCCCGCTCAGGCGCTCTCGTAGAGGCGCGTCATCACGAACTCCCGGTGGCCGAGCACCTCGGCCGCCGTCAGCTCGCCGTCGGCGGTGCGCAGGATGCAGTCGAGCAGCGCCTCGCCCGCCTCGTCCATGTTCATCCGCTTCTGCAGCAGGCCCGTCACGTCGAGGTCGATGTGCTCGGACATGGTGCGCTGCGTGCGCGGATTGGCGGTGATCTTGATCACCGGCAGGATCGGGTTGCCGATGACGTTGCCCTGCCCGGTCGGGAAGGTGTGCACGGCGAAGCCCGAGGCGGCGCAGAGCGTGACCATCTCGGCGGCCGCGCTCGACGAATCCATGAACCACAGGCCGGGATGGGTCGGCGTCTCGGCCTTGTCGAGCACGCCGTCCACGGTGCACTTCTTGCCGATCTTCTGGATGTTGCCGAGCGCCTTCTCCTCGATGGTGGTCAGCCCGCCCTCGATGTTGCCCTTGGTCGGCTGGCTCTCGGAGAGGTCGTTGGTCTTGTTGGCCTCGATCACGCGCTGGTAGCGGTCGAACATCGCCATGAACTTCTCGCGGATCTCGGGCGTGCGGCAGCGCGCGGCCACCAGGTGCTCGCCGCCCGTGATCTCGGAGGTCTCGCCGAAGACCAGCGTGTTGCCGTTCTCCCACAGCTTGTCGAAGGCGTTGCCGACGGTGGGGCAGGAGGCGAGGCCCGAGGTGGTGTCGCTCTCCCCGCACTTGGTGGAGACCCAGAGCTCCTCGAGCGGCGCGCGGGTCTTCTTCAGGCGGGAGGCGTGCTTCACCATCCGGTAGGCGGCGCGCGAGGCGCTGGCGATGGTGTTGATGTCGCCGTTCTGCTCGATGGCGAAGCCCTCGACCGGCTTGCCGCTCTTGGCGATGCCCTCGACCAGCCGCCCGGTCCAGCCCGGCTCGATGCCGATCACGACCACGCCCGCGACGTTCGGGTTGCGGCCGACGCCGATCAGGGTGCGGAAGTGCAGCTCCAGGTCGGCGCCGAATTGCAGCCGCCCGTAGCTGTGCGGCAGCGCCAGCGCGCCCTTGATGTTGTTCGCCACCGCCTCGGCCGCGGCGTTGGAGAGGTCGTCCACCGGCAGGATGACGACGTGGTTGCGCACGCCCATCCGCCCGTCCTCGCGCCGCCAGCCCTCGAAGGTCGCGTTCTTGAGGTTCATGCCCATGCTCGCGCCCTCCCTCTCACCAGCGCTTGGTCTTGACGTTGTGCACGTGCAGGTGCTCGCCGGCGCCGATGTCGGCGATGGCGCGGCCGATGTCCACGCCGTACTTGATGATGGTGTCGCCCTTGCTGATCGGCTTGATCGCCAGCTTGTGGCCGATCGGGATGTCCGACCTGGCGTCGAACTCGATCATCTTGTCCTGATCCATGATCCAGCCGGTGAGCTTCTGGCCGGCCTTCAGGCCCTCCACCACCACCACGCCCACGCTGTCGCCCTCGTCGTGGACGACGAAGTGGATCGTCATCGCGCCCTCCCTTCCCCGGTTCGCGGCTGGCCCGCGATCGCCCGAGGCGGGATGCCGGGGGCCTGGATCGCCGGGTCCAACTGGGACGTCCACCCTAGGGGGCGCTTGACGGGCGGTCAACTAGATGACCTAGATCATCTACATGAATGCCGAGCCGCCCCTCTGGCGCACCATCCACGCCGCCCTCGCGCGCGACCTCGCCGAGGGCGCCTTCCCCCCCGGCACGCCGCTGCCGGCCGAGCGGACGCTCGCCGCGCGCTTCGGCTGCGCCATCGGCACCGTGCGCCGCGCGGTGGACGAGCTGGTGGCCGCGCGCGCCCTGGTGCGCCGCCAGGGCAGGGGCACCTTCGTCCCCGACCTCGGCGGCGACGCCGCGGCGGCCGACCGTACGCAGTTCTACTTCTTCCACATCGCCCGCGCCGACGGGCTGCGCGAGACGCCGCGCACCGAGATGCTGGACTTCGCCTCGCCGCTGCCCTGCCCGGAGGAGCATGCGGGCCCGCTCGGCCTCGCCCCGGGCGCGCCGATGCACCGCGCGCAGAACCTGCAGCACCTGCAGGAGCGCCCGGTGATGGTGGAGGAGCTGTGGCTGCCCGAAAGCCTCTTCCCCGGCCTCGACGCCGCCGGCTTCGCCGGGCGCGAAGGCACGGTCTACGGCCTGTTCCAGCGCCGCTTCGGCATCTCCGTCCTGCGCACCGAGGAGCGGCTGCGCGCCGAGGCCGCCGCCCCCGACATCGCCGCGCTGCTCGGCCTGCCGCCCGCGCATCCGGTGCTGCGCATCCGCCGCGTCGCCTACGCCATCGGCGACCGCCCGGTGGAGCTGCGCCTGTCCTGGGCGGATACGCGCGCGCACGAGTACTTCAACCGCCTCGACTGAGGCCGGATCCCGCCGGGCGCGACCCACGCCCGCGGCAGCGGCGGAATGACGCCGCTGTGCCTTGGTCCGCCGGTCGCCGCCGTCCTAGGCTCCGCCGCGCGACGGGGCGCAGGCGCCGCCGCAGGGCGCCGCAAGGGCTCGCCGCGACAAGGGCCCGCGCCCCGGTCGGGAGAGGAACGACTCAAGATGAGACAGCAGGCCGACAAGGCGGCCGAGATGCTCTCGGCCGCGCTCTGCGGGGACATCGCCCGGCTGCGGGAGCTGCTGCCCCCCACCGGCGACCCGGCGGAGGACGGCCCGCTCGGCGTGCCGGACTGCGTCACGCCGCTGATGGCCGCCGCCGCCTGCGGGCACGAGAAGGTGGTGGAATACCTGCTGCAATGCGGCGCCGATCCCTCGCGCCGCGACCGCCGCGGCCGCACCGCCGCCTACTACGCGCGCTGCAACGGCCACCCGCACCTCGCGGAGCGGCTCGATACCGTGGTGGACAAGGAGAAGATCATCTGGTGAGGCGGGCGGCGGGGCTCACACCCGCCGCACCGGCACCCGCCATGCCAGCCAGGCGCCGAGCGCGGCCAGCGCCGCCGCCATCAGGAAGCCGACCCGGAAGGCGAGGGAGAGGCCCTCCTGCAGCGCCTGCCGAGTCGCCGCCGGCAGGGTGGGCAGCAGCGCCGCGCCCTCCCGCACCAGCCGCCCGAACAGCTCCGCCACCTGTGGATCGCCCGCCGCCAGCGTGCCGAACAGCGCCCCGCCGAGCAGCGTCGTGCCCACTGCCGCACCGAGGGTGCGCGCATACTGCACCGAGGCCGCCGCGGCGCCGAGCCGCGCCGGTCCCGCCGCCACCTGCACCGTGATCTGCGACACCGGGTAGGAGCAGCCGAGCCCGAGCCCCGCCGCCGCGAAGGCCCAGGCGAGCTGGGCATCCGACAGCGCGGGCGCGGCGAGCGCGATCGCCCCGAGCGCCAGGGCGGCGAGGCCGAGCCCCGCCCCCGCGATCGGCGCGGCGAGGCCGGTGCGCGCCATCAGCCGCCCCGCCGTCAGCCCGCCCGCGCCGCTGCCGAGGGAGAGCGGCAGCAGCATCGGCCCCACCTCGCTCGGCGTCAGGCCGCGCACGCTCTGCAGGTAGAGCGGCAGGAAGGTGACCAGCCCGACCACCGCGCCGTGGCCGCAGGCGGTGAACAGGTTGCTGCGCAGGATGGTGGGCTCGGCCAGCAGCGGCAGCGGCAGCAGCGGGTCGCGCGCGCGCCGCTCCCGCCGCAGCAGCAGCCAGAGCGCGAGCCCGGCCGCGGCGGCGAGCCCCGCCACCCCCGGCAGCGCCTCGGCCGAGAGCAGCCGCGCCTGCGCCAGCGCCAGCAGCGCCGGCGCGACGAAGGCGGCGAAGAGCAGCGCGCCCGGCAGGTCGAAGCGGAAGCCCGCGTGGCGGGCGCCGGGGCGCGGCGGCAGGCGCAGCGCCAGCAGGAAGGCCAGCGCCGCCGCCGGAAGCTGCGCCCAGAACACGGCGCGCCAGCCGGCCGCCTCGGTCAGCCAGCCCCCCGCCACCGGCCCGAGCGAGGAGGCGAGGACGAAGGTGCCGGCGATCCAGGCCTGGAAGCGCCCGCGCTCCCTGGGCGGGATCGCCTGGCCGATGATCGCCATGGTGAGCGTGGTCAGGCCGCCGCCGCCCGCCCCCTGCAGCAGCCGCCCCGCCATCAGCCAGGCGAAGGAGGGGGCGGTGGCGGCCACGGCCGTGCCGGCCAGGCTGAACAGCAGCGCCACCAGCAGCAGCCGCCGCAGCCCGAACACGTCCCCGAGCCGACCATAGACCGGGGCGGCGACGGTGGCGGCGATCAGGTAGCCGACCACCACCCAGGAGATCCCCTCCACCACCCCGAAATCCCCGGCGATGGCGGGCAGCGCGGTGGCGACGATGGTCTGGTCTATGGCGCCGAGCAGGATCGCCACCGCCACCGAGGGGAAGACGCGGAAGAAGGCGCGGCGCAGCTCGGCCGGCGTCATCGGCGGAGGGGCGGGGGCGCTCCCGGCGTCGCGCGGGGTCATGCGGCGGGGCGGCGGCGTGGCATGGGGGGATCATGCCCCGGCGCGGCGGTTTGGCCAGACCCCCCGGCGCATGGCTGGCGCCTGATCCGCGGAGGCGCTCGCCGGAGCGGCGAAGCAGCTGCCCGAGGTGGGGCGAAAGCGTGATCCGAAGGGGAGGAGCACCCTGCACCGCGGGAGGGCGATGGGCGCACCCTCCCGCGGACAACGCGTCAGAGCAGCACGGCGTCCCGCGCCGCGTCGCTCACCGTGAAGGCGCCGCCCCACCAGGTCGCGCCGAGCGCCTCGTTCGGCACCTCGTTGTAGGTGGCGGAGGTGACGTAGAGGTTGCGGTCGGTCTCCGGCGTGCCGTGCCAGAGGTCGTTGAGGAAGGTCACCTCCACCAGGTGCTCGCCCGGGCCCCAGTCGCCGCGCAGCACCACCGTGTCGCTCGCCCCGCTGGCGCGCTCGGCGGTGGCGGCGAACACCTCCCCGACCTGGCGGCCGTTCACGCGCACGGTGTAGAGCGCATCGCCGAGATAGCTGTCCTGGCTGACCTGCAGCACCAGCGTGTCGGCGCCGGCCCCGGCCTCCAGCCACGCCCCCGCCGCGGCCTCCGGCGCCGGCGCCACGCCTTCGGGCTGCGGCGGCGGCGTGGCGCCGCTGGCGAGCGGGGCCAGGATCTCCGTCAGGCTCTCGCCCAGGCGCTGCCCGACCAGCCTGGCATCGGCATCGCCCATGTGGCTCGATCCGGGGAAGCCGTCGCCGTCCATGCGGAGGCCCTGGGCGGCATGGGAGATCGAGGCGTTGAACGCCGGATCGGCGGCGAGCTCGCGCATCCCCTCGCCGATCGGCTGCCAGTTCCTGCCGTGGGGATACTGCACGGGGACGAAGAGGTAGGGCGTGGTGGCGGCGTCCTGGCCGAGCGCGCCGCGCACCAGCGCCGCATCGGCGCGCACCGCCGCCGTCCAGTCCGCGGCGGTGAAGGAGAGGCCCTGATCGTACTCGTTGTGCATCCACAGGGTGAGGGTCGGGTTGGCCTTCACCTCCGCGGGCAGTGCCTCGATGTGGCGCAGCAGGCTCTGCTGCTGCCCGCCCGAATCCCACTTCATGAAGGCGGTGGCGGAGTGGATGGTGCTGGTGGGCGTGCCCCATTCGGCGATGAGGTGCACATTGACGCCGAGCGCCTGTTCCAGCGCCCGCTCCAGCGCGTGTGCGCCGCCGCGGTCGACGAACAGCAGCGCGTTGCTCTGCCCGCGCACGAGAACATTCACATCCTGCAAGAACAGCCCTCCTGGCGATGCTGCGCACCGGCGCGTGCGGCGCGCCGGCGACAGGCCGATGGTGCGGAATGGCCGCATGCGGCAGGAACGCCGCGCGGCGTGCCGGCGGGATGGCGGAGGCGCCCTCTGGCGCGGGGCATCCCGGTCGTGGCCGGCGGCGCAGACTGGCCGCGGCGGCGGCGGAGGGTCAACCCGCCGGCGCGCACAAGGCCGCGAGAGGCGCCGCCGCGCGCTGCAGGATCAGGTGCTGCGCGCCGCGCGCAGGAAGTCGAGCAGCAGCGTGCTCACGCGCTCCGGCTGCTCCTGCTGCACCCAGTGGCCCGCGCCCTCGACGAGGTGGCAGCCGATCATGCGCGCGCAGGCGGCGGTCTGCATGCGCTCGAGCGCGCCGGGCACCTGGTGGATTCCCCAGTCGCTGCGGCCGGCGATGAACAGCGAGGGCACCTCGATGCGCAGGCCGGAGAAGATCTGCATCTCCGCCTCGAACAGGCCCGAGGTGCGGCAGCGGTACCATTGCAGCCCGCCCTGGAAGCCGGTGCGCGCGTATTCGGCGGAGTAGACGCGGAGTTCCTCCTCCGGCAGCCAGCGGCAGGCGGCGATCTCCTCGGGCGAGGGCATGTGGTGCGCCACCGTCTCCGCCATCGTCTCGCCATGATCCATGATGTAGTAGGTCGGCATCTTCGCCAGCTCCTCCGCGGTCCAGCCGGCGAGGGGGAAGGGGCGGTTCTCCTTCCAGTCGGCGCTCTTGTGGTGGAAATAGGCGCGCAGGAAGGCGTGCACGCCCTGCGGCGCGCGCCACATGTCCGCGTTCGCCTCGCGCGTCGAGTAGTACCACTGGTAGTGCTTGCGCGGGCGCGGCAGGGCGGCGAGCGCGGCGTGGATGTCGGGGCGCGGCGCCTGCGGGCCGGAGGTGAGGGCGGGCGGGCCCTGGAAGGGCGCGCTCATCAGCGCGCAGGCGCGGAAGATGTCCGGGCGCACCAGCGCGCACCAGGCGGCGACCGAGGCGCCGAAATCATGGCCGATCACCGCCTCCACATGGTCGCGGCCGAGCGCGTGCAGCAGCCCCATCATGTCGCGCACGAGGTTGAGCAGGCGGAAGGGCGCGAGGTCGCCGTCGTACTCGGCGCTCCATCCCGTGGTGCGGCCGTAGCCGCGCTGGTCGGGCGCGACCACGTGGTAGCCCGCCGCGGCCAGCGCCGGCATCACCTTGCGCCAGGAATAGGCGAGTTCCGGGAAGCCGTGCAGCAGCAGCAGGCAGGGGCGGCCCGCCTCCTCGAAGCCGGCCTCCAGCAGGTGCATCCGCAGGCCGTTGATGCCCTCCGCGAAGCGTGCGCGCACGCCCCGCGGCAGCACCGAGCGGTCGAGTGGTTCAAGGTCCGTCATCGCCGCCTCCCTCAGCTTCCGACCTTGAGGGTGCTGGTCATGCCGCGGAGGCAGGCGAGGATCGAGAGCGGGGTGATCCTGCCGGTCCGCGGATTCTCCTCGGAGGGCACGTTCTCGATCGTCATGGTCAGGCGCGCCGCCGCGGCCTCCACCCGGATCGTGTGCATGTTGCGCGACACCGACGGGTCCGCCCAGATCTGCACCCGCGTGCGCTCCGGCCCGATGCCGGCCAGCGCCAGGGCGGCGGCGACGTTGACGTTGGCGGGGAAGCCGCGCGCGGCGTCGAAGGCGTTCCCCTCGAAGACGCGCACCGGCTCCCGGATGCCGAGGAGCGTCACCCTGTTCTCGACCAGGTAGGGGGCGCCCTCCAGCCCTTCCGGCGGCTTGCGCGTCTCGATCGTCACGCTCTCCACCGCGTCCTCGGCGGCGGCCCGCACGGCGTCGAGGCCGAGCAGCGCGCCGGTCGGCACCACGATGCGGGCGCCGCTCCGCCGCGCCTCCTCCACGAGGTGCATCCGCGGCAGGAGGGCCCCGGCGCTGCTCGCGACCAGGATCCGCCCCCGCGCGATGGCGGGCCGCGCGATCTCCTCGAACACGGAGGCAGGGGCCGCCTCCACGACGATGTCGGCATGCTCCGCCAGGTCGGGCAGCGGCACGATGGCGGGCGGGTGGCGGAACGCCGCGACCGTCTCCTGCGCCTTCCGCCGGTCGCGCGCCGACACCGCGACCAGGCGCAGCCCCTCCACGCCCGCGTCGAGGGCCCGCGCCAGCCGGCCGCCGATGGCCCCGAGCCCGCCGATCGCAACCGTCAGATGCCTCGCCATGCCGCTCTCCTCGCCTGGGGCATGGCCGGGGCGTCATGCCCCGGAGAGGGGGGCAGGGGTCCCGGCCGCGCGCGGGCAGCATAGCCCCGCGCCGCCGCCCCCGGCGAGTGGGGGGGAGGAGCGGCCCTACAGCACGCTGTTGCGGCCCATCTCCAGGAACTTCTCGCGCCGCCGCGCGCGCAGCGTCGCCGCGTCGAGGGCGAGCAGCGGCTCCAGGCAGGCCTGCACCTGCTGCCCGACGGCGGCGATGGCGGCGGCCGGGTCGCGGTGCGCGCCGCCCATCGGCTCCGGCACCACCGCGTCCACCAGGTTGAGCCGGCGCAGGTCCTCCGCGGTCAGGCGCAGCGCCTCGGCGGCCTGGGGTGCCTGGGCGGCGTCGCGCCAGAGGATGGAGGCGCAGCCCTCCGGCGAGATCACCGAATAGACCGCGTGCTCGAGCATCAGCACCCGGTCGGCGGCGGCGAGCGCGATGGCGCCGCCCGAGCCGCCCTCGCCGATGATGGTGGCGACGAAGGGCACGGGCGCCTCCAGGCAGGCCTCGATGGAGCGCGCGATCGCCTCCGCCTGGCCGCGCGCCTCGGCCTCGATGCCGGGAAAGGCGCCGGCGGTGTCCACGAAGGAGAGGATGGGCAGGCCGAAGCGGCCGGCCAGCTCGATGATGCGCCGCGCCTTGCGGTAGCCCTCCGGCCGCGCCATGCCGAAATTGTGCCGCACCCGGCTTTCCGTGTCCTTGCCCTTCTCGGTGCCGAGCACGGCGACGGCGCGGCCGCGGAAGCGGCCGATGCCGGCGAGCACCGCCTTGTCGTCGGCGAAGGCGCGGTCGCCGGCGAGCGGCGTCCATTCCGTGACCAGGGCGGCGACGTAGTCGCTGGCGTGCGGACGGTCGGGGTGGCGGGCGACCAGGGTCTTCTGCCAGGGGGTGAGCTTCGCGTAGGTGGTCTTCAGCAGCGCCTGCGCCTTGTCGCGCAGCCGCGCCACCTCCTCGGCGACGTCGATGCCGCCCGCATCCGTGGTGCGGCGAAGCTCCTCGATCTTGCCCTCGAGCTCGGCGATGGGCTTCTCGAAATCCAGGAAGTGGCGCATGGGGGGCGGGGGTTAGCCGAAAACCCCTGGTTGCGGAAGCGGCGCGGGCGGCCGGAGCCGCCCGGCGGATCCGTTTCACGACGACATCGGAAGCGGGCTCCACGAAGATTGGGCAACGCCGTATCCTCGGCGCCATGCATGAGGGGGCGGGGCGATGCCGGGCGCGGCGCTGCCGCCCCTCGCGCCGGGGCGGCGCTGAGGCGGCTGCCCGGCCTGATCCTGGCGGCCTCGGCGGTGAAGCTGGCCCGGCGCCAGCGCCCGATCCGCGGCGGCGCCCTCGCCGACGCGGCGGATCGGTCGCCCGGCGAGGGTCGGTCAGCGCCGGCGCAGCGGCTCCACCCCGCCCGGCAGGGTGAGGCCGGCGCGGCGCAGGCAGTCGCGGTAGGCGCGCTGCTCCAGCACGCTGCGCTCCTCGGCCAGGCGCTGCTGGTTCGCGGGATCGAAGGGGTTGGCCTGGCGGTCGAGGGCGCGGATCTCCGGGGCGCGCCGCGCCTCGGCGCGGCAGGCGCGGTGGGCCGGCGTGTCCTCCCCGGGCGGCAGGGCCGGGCGCGTGGCGGTGCGGGCGCAGCCGGCGAGCAGCAGCAGCGCGCAGAGGGCGGGAAGGAGGCGGGTCATGATGCCTGGGCCAGCCAGTCCTCGATCAGCCGCCGCGCGATCGAATCCGGGCGGGGCAGGGCGAAGCCGTGCGCCTTCGGGTCGCGCAGCTCCGCCGGGGCGAACCAGCGCGCATCGCGCAGCTCCTGCGGATCTATGCGGATCTCCTCGCTCAGCGCCTCGGCGTGGAAGCCGAGCATGATGGAGGAGGGGAAGGGCCAGGGCTGGGAGGAGTGGTAGCGCACCGCGCCCACCTCGATCCCCGCCTCCTCCCGCACCTCGCGGCGCACCGCCTCCTCCAGGCTCTCGCCCGGCTCCACGAAGCCGGCGAGCGTCGAGTACATGGCGGTGTGGGGGAAGCGGTGGGAATGGCCGAGCAGGCAGCGCTCGCCGCGCACCACCAGCATGATCACCGCCGGGTCGGTGCGCGGGAAGTGCTGCGCGCCGCAGCCGGTGCAGAGCATCACGTGCCCGGCCGAACGCGGCTCGCAAAGGTTGCCGCAGACGCCGCAGAAGCGGTGCTTCGTGCGCCAGTGCATCAGCCCGCGCGCATGGGCGAGCACCGCCGCCTCGCCCTCCGGCAGCAGGCCGGCGACGGTGCGGAGGTCGGTGAAGCCGATGCCGTCCCACCCGTCCCCCCGCGGCAGCAGGGGCAGCGGGTCGTCGGCGGCGGAGCAGTCCACGGCGAAGACCGGGCGCCGCTCCCAGAAGCCGAGGAAGCTCCACGGCCCCCCGGCCATGCGCACCGCCTCGGCGGCGGCGCCGGTCAGCAGCACCGCCTCCGGGTGGCCCTCCTGCACGCCCTTCATCAGGCTGCGCGCGCGCCAGACCGGGACGAAGAGCGTGTCGGGGTCGGCCAGCGCGGCGGCGATGAAGGCCTCGTCCTCGCGCCGGTCGGCGGCGCGGTCGAGCGGGCTGCCGGTGTAGGCGTTGGGCCGGCTGGCGGGGATGGAGAGCATGCGGGCGCGACCGTGCCACGCGGCGCGGCGGGCGGCAACCGGCGGCGCGGCGGGTCATGCCTTGCTGACGTTCCAGAACACCGGCACCGGCCCCTTCAGGATGCCGCTCAGGCTGCTGCGCCAGGCGGCGGAGGGCAGGTACTGGCCGAGCGGGATGAAGGGCACGGTCTCGAAGGCGCGGGCCTGGATCCGCTCGGAGAGGCGCATCATCTCCGCCTCGTCGGTGCTGTCGATCCAGGCGTCGCGCATCGCCTCCATCTCCGGGTCGTGCGGCCAGCCGAACCAGGCCTTCTCGCCGTTGCCGCGCAGGTTGGTGGCGAAGAGCGGGTCGCGGTACTCTGCCGCCGGGAAGCCGGCGGGGAAGATGGACCAGCCGCCACGGTCCAGCGGCTCGCGGTTGGTGCGCCGCTGCACCACCGTGCCCCAGTCCATCGCCTGGTCGTCCACGGTGATGCCCACCCTGCGGAAGGCCGCCGCGGCGACCAGCGACATGGCGTCGTAGAAGGTCTGGTCGGTCGGATGCATGAAGACGACGCGCTCGCCGCCGTAGCCGGCGGCGTCGAGCATCGCCTTCACCGCGTCGGTGCCGCGGCGGTGGCGGACGTTCTCCATCCCCGCCTCGTTCTCGGAGGGCGTGCCGGGCAGGAAGAAGCCGACCGGGGCGCGGAACAGCGAGCGGTCGCCGCCCATCGCCGCCAGCATCACCTCCTCCTGGTCGATGGCGGCGAGCATGGCGCGGCGCACGCCGGGGTTGGCGGTGGGGCCGTGCAGGTGGTTGGGCCTGAGGGCGCCGAAGGTGCCGTATTCGTCGATCCGCCCCACCACCACGCCGCGCGCGCGGCGCAGCCGCGGCAGCAGGTCGGGCAGCGGCTGGTCGATCCAGTCCACCTCGCCGCTGATCAGGGCGTTGGCGGCGGTGGCGGGGTCGGGGAGGAAGTGCCACTCCACCCGGTCCACCTTCACATGATGCCCGCCGGCGGCGTGGCTCGGCGGCTCGTCGCGCGGGCGGTAGCGGTCGAACCTGGCGAACACGGCGCGGCTGCCCGGCACGTATTCCTCGGCCACCCAGCGGAAGGGGCCGCTGCCGACGATCTCCGGCACCTGGCGGTAGGGATCGGTCTCGGCCAGGCGCGTCGGCATGATCACCGGGCTCGGCTGGGTCTTGGCCAGCGCATAGGGGAGGGAGGCGAAGGGCTTGCTTAGGCGAATGACGACGGTGCGGTCGTCCGGCGCCTCCAGCGCGTCGAGCCGCGCGGCGATGGTCTGGCCGATCTGGTCGCGCACCATCCAGCGCCTGAGCGAGGCGACGACGTCGCGCGCCAGCACCCGCTCCCCGTCGTGGAACACCATCCCCTCGCGCAGCCGCAGGGTCCAGCGGCGGGCGCCGTCCTCCACCTCGTGGCCCTCGATCATCAGCGGCCGGGGGACCAGATGCTCGTCGCGGCCGTAGAGCGTCTCGAACAGCATGGTCGCGGCGTTGCGCGTGACCACGGCGGTGGTCCAGACCGGATCGAGGCTGGCGAGGCTCGCCTGCGGCACGTGGATCAGCACCTTGCCGCGGCTGGCGAGGGCTGGGCTGGCGAGGCCTGGCGCGGCGGCGAGGGCCGCGCCCCCGAGCAGGAACTGGCGACGCTGCATGGCGGTTTCCTCCCGCCGGGGATCTGCCGCCCCGGCTCCGTGCCCGAGTGTTCCCCGCGGGCGCGCGGCGGGCAACACTCGCGGCATGGTCGGTGCAGGAGTGACACGGTGGACACCATCGCCCCCTTCAGGATCAGCGTCTGCGGCATCGAGGAGCTGGCCGGCCATTGCGAGACCGGCGTCAGCCACGTGCTCTCCATCCTCGATCCGGACTGGCCGGTGCCGGAGGCCTTCGGGGCCTTCGGCGAGCACGCGAAGCTGGAGCTGCGCTTCCACGACGTGATCGAGGAGGGGCTCGGCGGGCTGGCGCCGCAGCCCGAGCACGTGGCCGGGCTGCTCGCCTTCGGGCGCGACCTCATGGCCGAGCCGCCGCCGGAGGCGCACCTCCTGGTGCACTGCCATGCCGGGGTGTCGCGCTCCACCGCCTCCATGGCGCTGATCCTCGCCCAGGCGCTGCCCGAAACCCCCGCCGAGGCGATCCTCGGCGAGGTGCTGCGCATCCGCGACAAGGCCTGGCCGAACCTGCGCATCCTGGAGATGGGGGATGCCATGCTGGGGCGCGGCGGCACGCTGGTCGCCGCGGCGCGCGGCATCTACCGGCTGCAGCTCGAGCGCCGTCCCTGGCTGGCGGAGCGGATGAGCGCGGACGGGCGCGGGCGGGAGGTGGCGGCGGCCCGCGCGGCCTGAGCTCCGCGCCCCGCCGCTTGCCGGCGCGCGGCAGGCGCGGTGTAATCCCGCCGCCTCCGGCGCGGCGCGGGCGGCCCGCGCCCCTGCCCGCACCCCGACAGACGGAGCCCGCCCATGTCCCCCGACATCCTCGCCCAGCTCGCCCCGACAGGGGTGCTCCGCGCCGCGATCAACCTCGGCAATTTCCTGCTCGTCACCGGCCGCAGCCCCGCGGGCGAGCCCGAGGGCGTCTCGCCCGACATGGCGCGCGCCATCGCGGAGCGGCTCGGCGTGCCGGTGCGCTACGTGACCTATCCGCGGCCGGGCGAACTCGCCGACGCGGCGGGCACCGGCGCCTGGGACATCGGGCTGATCGGGGCGGAGCCGCAGCGGGCGGAGAGGATCGCCTTCACCGCCGCCTATGCCGAGATCGAGGCGACCTACCTGGTCCCCGCCGGCTCGCCCATCCGCTCCATCGCCGAGGTGGACCGGCCCGGCGTGCGCATCGCCGTCACCGCGCGGGCGGCCTACGACCTCTGGCTCGAGCGCAACATCCGCCACGCCACCCTGGTGCGCACGGACAGCCTGGACAGCGCCTTCCGGACCTTCGTGGACCAGGGGCTGGACGCGCTGGCCGGCCTGCGCCCGCGCCTGCTCGCGGATGCGGAGGCCCTGCCGGGGTCGCGCCTCCTGGAGGGGCGCTTCACCGCCGTGCAGCAGGCGATCGGCACCGCGCGCGGCAACGAGGCCGGGGCGGCCTTCCTGCGCGACTTCGTGGAGGAGGCGAAGGCGAGCGGCCTGGTCGCGCGGCTGATCGAGCGCCACGGGGTGCGCGGCCTTTCCGTCGCGCCGGCGGCGCGGGACGGGGGCTGAGGCGGCGGCCGCGCCGCCTTCCGATCGCGACGGCCGGAAACGGCCGGGAGCGCGGCTCCTCTCTAGCCGGGCAGCGCCGCCTCCTCCCCCTCCGGCAGCGGGACGTTCACCGCGCCGAGGTGCAGGCGCCGCACCGTCCCCGCCACCGCCGCGTCGAGGCCCGGCCGCCGGTAGTACACGCCGCGCACGTGCAGGCAGGCGGCGATGGCGCGCAGGAAGGCCGCGGTCAGCGCCGGGTCGGGCGGCGGCGCCTCCCGCCAGAACGCATCGAGCGGCCCGCGCCAGACGAGGCCCTCGACGCCGTAGATCGCCCGCCCAAGCGCGCAGGTCGCCCGCCCCATGGCGATGGAGCGGATGCCGACCGTGCTGTTGACGGTGACGACGCCGCGGCAGGCCTCGATCACCGGGTCCATGTGCAGCGCGCCGTCGAGGACATGCACCCGCCCCTCCACGCCCGAGGCGGCGGCGATGCGGCGGATGCGCCGCCCCCAGGCCTTCAGCCCCGGATCGAGCGGATGCACCTTCACCAGCAGGTGCGCCTCCGCCGCCGCGCCGCGCGCGAAGCTCTCCACCGCCAGCGCGATCGCCTCGTCGTTGCTGCGGAAGTCGGAATAGGCGCGGATGGAGTAGTCGTTCTCCATCTGCATGGCGAAGAGGTAGAGCGGCCCCCGCCCGCGCAGCGCGTCGAGCGCCGCCGCCGCGCGCCGCGTGTCCCGCCCGCGCCTGAGCAGCCGCAGCGCGGTGCCGAGATAGGCCGGGATCGGGTGGTGCAGCAGCCAGGTCTCGTAGTGGCGGAACGGGAAGGGCAGCAGGTTCGCCAGGTGGAAGGCCACGTCCCACGCCGCCTGGCGCGGGAAGCTGTCGGCGAAGCGCGGCGTCATGTCCGGGGCCGGGCAGGCGGCGGCGAGGGCGCGGATCGCCGCCGGCTCGCGCGGGAAGCGGCTCTCCGCGCCCATCCCGTCGCGCTCCAGCACGACCCAGTCGGGGCGGATGTAGCCGAAATCGGTGACGGTGACGGCGATGCCGCGCGCCCGCGCCGCCTCGATGGCGATGCGGTGATAGGCGCGCTGCTCGCCGAGCAGCACGAGGTCGGTGATGGCGTGGCGGTCGAGGAAGGCGCCGACGAATCCGGGCCAGTCCCGCAGCCGGCCGCGGAAGTCCACCGCGCCAGGGCCGCGCCAGAACAGCCGGTCGCCGAGGCAGAGGTTGATGCGGTGCGCGGCGTGGCCGAGCGCGCGCAGCCCCGCCGCCACCTCGGCGAAGAAGGGCGAGACGGGGCCCTGCAGGAACAGGAAGCGGCGGGGCGGCGGCGGCCGCTCCGGCACGGGGAGGATCACGTTCATCGGGAGTACCGCACGGATCAGGAATCTTCCGATTTCGCACCGATCATGGCAGGATGCCCGCGCTCGGCAGGAGGCGGGGCGGGACGTGTGGCTGCGTAGGCTTCTGGGGGGAGCGTCCGGGCGCGCGGCGCCGGGAGGCGGTGCCCCCGACCATGAACACCCCCATGCGCGGATCCCCGGCCTCGCCGAGGCCGGCCCCGGCCCCATCGAGGGCCTGCCCCGCCCGGAGGCCGGGGAGCGGAGCGGCAGGGGGTGGAAGCCCGCCGCCCCCGCCGCGGCGGGGACGGAGCTTCCCTTCCCGAGCACCGGCCCGCACGGCCACCGCGGCCGGATGCGCGAGAAGCTGCTCACCCGCGGCCCCGACGCGCTGGCGGATTACGAGCTGCTCGAGATGCTGCTCTACTTCGCCATGCCGAAGGGCGACACCAAGCCGCTGGCCAAGGCGCTGATCAACCGCTTCGGCAGCTTCGCCAGGGTGCTCGCCGCGCCGCAGCAGGCGCTGCTCGACACGCGCGGCCTCGGCCCGCACAGCGTCGCGGCGCTGAAGCTGGTGCAGGCGGCGGCGCTGCGCATGGCGCGGGCCGAGGTGATGGAGCAGCCGGTGCTGAACAACTGGGACCGGCTGATGGACTACCTCACCGCCGCGCTGGCGCGCGAGCGGACCGAGCAGTTCCGCGTGCTGTTCCTCGACCCCAAGAACCGCCTGATCGCGGACGAGGCGCAGGCGCGCGGCACCGTCAACCACACCCCCGTCTATCCGCGGGAGGTGGTGAAGCGCGCGCTCGAGCTGCATGCGACGGCGCTGATCATGGTGCACAACCACCCCTCGGGCGACCCCACGCCGTCGCGCGCCGACATCGAGATGACGCGGGAGGTGAAGGAGGCGGCGGCGGTGCTGTCCATCGTGCTGCACGACCACGTCATCATCGGCAACGGCCGCTGGCTGAGCTTCCGCCGCGAGGGGCTGCTGTAGGGGCGCCGCCATGCTCAGGCGCCCCGCGCGCCGAGCGCCGCGCGCAGGTCGGCGAGGCCGACCGTCCGCCGCCGCCGCCGCGCCAGCGCGCGCAGCATGTCGGGCGGGGGAAAGGGGCAGTAGGGCAGCGGCGCCGGCGGGGCGGGCTCCGGCGCGCCCGCGGCGAGGGCGCGGATCGCCTGCTCGAGCAACGCCACCCCCGCCTCGTGCAGGCGCCGCGCCGCGGCGGAGGCGGTGGTGCCGGCCGGCAGCGCCAGCGCCGCCTGCGCCAGCACCGCGCCGGCGTCGATGCGCTCCGCCAGGCGGTGCACCGTGACGCCGAAGCGCGGCGGGTCCTCGGCCAGCGCCCAGAGCGTCGGCGCCGGGCCGCGGTGCAGCGGCAGCAGCGAGGGGTGCAGGTTGATCCCGCCCATGGGCGCGAGGGCGAGCGTCTCCGCGGCGAAGATGCGGTCGAAGTGGAAGGAGACGATGAGGTCCGGCCGCGCCCGGCGCAGCGCCGCGGCGGTGTCCGGCCCGTTCACCTCCTCCACCTCGAGGAGCGGGATGCCGCGCGTCGCCGCCATCGCCGCCAGCCCGTCCGCGCCGCCGAGCAGCCGCCGCGCCCGCGCCAGCATCTGCGGCAGCGCGTAGTTCACCGCGAGATAGGGCAGCAGCCGCGGGCCGGAGCGGCGCAGGTGCCGCCAGCCGGCGCGCAGCAGCCCGCCGCGCACGCCGCGCGCGCGGCCGATCAGCACCACCTCCGCCGCGCCGCCTTCGAGGAAGCGGCGCAGCGCCGCGGCGCTGAGCGCGCTCTCCAGCGTGAACAGGGCGATGCGCATCAGCGCGACGCGGCGACGAGCGCGGCCACGGCGCGCTCGATCTCCTCCGCCGTGTGCTCGCTGCACAGGAAGAAGCGCAGCCGCGCCGAGCGCTCCGGCACCGCCGGGAACAGGATGGGCTGCACGTTCACCCCCGCCTCGAACAGCGCCGCCGCCATGCGCGCCGCCCGCACCGAGCTGCCGAGGATCACCGGCACGATGCCGAGGCCCGCGGAGCCGCCCGTGTCGAACCCCGCCTCGCGCGCAAGCCGCAGGAACAGCGCCGCGTTCTCCTGCAGCCGCCGCACCCGCCAGGGCTCGGCCCGCATCACCCGCAGCGATTCCAGCGCCGCGGCGGCGAGCGGCGGGGCGAGACCCACGGAATAGACGAAGCCCGGCGCGGCGTGGCGCAGCAGGTCCACCAGCGCGCGCCGCCCGGCGATGTAGCCGCCGCAGGCGGAGAGCGTCTTGGACAGCGTGCCCATCCAGATGTCCACGCGCGCCGGGTCCACGCCGCACTGCTCCGCCACCCCCTGGCCGGTCGGGCCGAGCACGCCGAGGGAATGCGCCTCGTCCACCATCAGCAGCGCGTCGTGGCGCTCGGCGATCTCGACGAAGCGGGCGAGGTCCGGCACGTCGCCGTCCATGCTGTAATGGCCCTCGATCACCAGCAGGGCCCGGCCGTGGCGGCGGCGCTGCGCGGCGAGCTCGCGCTCCGCCGCGCGCCAGTCGTTGTGCGGGAAGGCGACGCGCCGCGCGCCGGCGAGCCGCGCCCCCTCCGCCACCGAGTTGTGGATCAGCGCATCGTGCAGGATCAGGTCGCGCGGCCCGAGCAGCTGGCCGATGACGGTGACGTTGGTGGCGTGCCCGCTGACCAGGGCGAGGCAGGCCTCGGCGCCGTGATGCGCGGCGAGCGCCGCCTCCAGCGCGCCATGCACCGGCCGCTCGCCCGAGGCGAGGCGGGAGGCGGAGGCGGAGACGCCGTGCCGGTCGATCGCCGCCTTGGCCGCGGCGGCGACGCGCGGATCGCCGTTCAGGCCGAGATAGTTGTAGGAGGCGAAGTTCAGGCATTCCCGCCCGCCGATCACGCTGCGCGCCCCGGCGATGCCCTCATGGGGGCGGAAATACGGGCTCTCCAGGCCGAGCGCGGCGCCGGCCTCGCGCATCATCGCGATCTCCGCCGCGCCGGGCAGGGTGGAGAGGTCGCGGCCCGGGCTCGCGGCCGGCGCGGCGGGGGCCTCCTCCCCGCGGCGCCGGGTCAGGCGCTCGAGCAGCGCCGCGCGCGCCGCCGCCGAGAGGCCGCCCATGCCGCTCACGCCGCCGCCTCCACCGCCGCCGGCGCCTCGGGCGGCGGCTCGTGCGCGGCGATCAGCGCCGCGACGCTCTCCTCCGCCCGCGCCTCGCGCGCCGCCGCCGCGATGCGCCGCGCCAGCGCCTCCACCGTCAGCGTCTCGGTCACGGCGGAGAGCGGCACCGGCATGCCGAGGCGCTGCTCCAGCGCCGTGCGCAGCTCCATCCCGCCCAGGCTGTCGAGGCCGAGCCCGGCCAGCGTCGCGTCCGGCGCCACCGCCGCCGCGGGCAGGCGCAGGATGCGGCCGAGCTCGGCGGCCAGCGCCTCGCGCAGCAGGCCGAGGGCCACCTCCTCCGGCGCGCCGCGCAGCAGGGCGCGCAGATCGGCCTCGCCCGGCAGGGCGGCGGCCTCACGCACCGCCTCGAAGGCGGGCTCGGCCAGGACGGAGAGCGCCGCCCCCGCCTCGCCCCAGGCGATGCGCGCCACCCCGGCGCAGGCGGTGCCGGCGGCGAGCAGCGCCGGCAGCGCGGCGAGCGCCGCCTCGGCCGGCACCGGCTGGGCGCCGAGGCGGCGGCGCAGCGTCTCGGCCGTGCGCGCCTCCCGCGCCAGCACGCCGGCATCGGCGATCGGCCCCCACTGCACGGCGAGCGCCGGCCGCCCCTCCGCCCGGCGGCGCCGCGCCAGCGCCTCCAGCGCCGCGTTGGCGGCGACATAGGCGGCCTGGCCGGGATTGCCGACCGCGACCGTCGCCGAGGAGAACAGCAGGAACAGCGCCAGCGGGTCGGCGGCGGTCAGGCGGTCGAGGATCTCCGCCGCGCGCAGCTTGGCCGCCAGCACCGGCGCGGCGCGCGCAGGGTCGAGCGCGGCGGCGGCGCCGTCGGCGAACACCGCGGCGGCGTGCACCACGCCGCGGATCGGCGGCATGGTGGCGCGGATCGCCCGCAGCGTCGCGGCGAGCGCCGCCTCGTCGGCGGCGTCGCAGGCCAGCAGGCAGGCGGCGGCGCCGCGCGCGGCGAGGTCGCGCAGCGCAGCCTCGGCGCCGGGCGTGTCGGGGCCGCGGCGGGAGAGCAGGGCCAGGTGGCGCACGCCCTGCGCCGCCAGGAAGCGCGCCGTCGCCAGGCCGAAGCCCTGCGCGCCGCCGACCACGACGACGGTGCCGCGCGCCGCCTGCCGCAGCGCGTCGCCGCGCGCGGGGGCCGCGCCCGCCGCCGCGGCAGGCGGGCGCAGCACCAGCTTGCCGATCCGGCGGCTGGCCTGCAGCGCGCGGAAGGCGCCCTCCGCCTCCTCCGCCGCGTGCACCGTGGCGGGCAGCGGGCGCAGCGTGCCGGCGGCGAGGCGCGCGGCGATCCCGGCCATCAGCCGCGCCGCCAGCGCCGGGCGGGCGCGCGGCAGCTCGTCCACGTCCACGGCGAACCAGGTCGCGTTGCGGCGCAACGGGCGCAGCGCCACGCGGCGGTTCTCGGCGAAGTCGCGCTTGCCGAGCTCGACGAAGCGGCCGAAGGGCCGCAGCAGGCCAAGCGAGCGCTCCATCGCCTCCCCGGAGAGGGAGTTCAGCACCACGTCCACGCCCTCCGCCCACGCGCCGCGCAGCGCGTCGGCGAAGCCGGGGTCGCGCGAATCCAGCACCAGCGCCGCCCCGGCCGCGCGCAGGAAGGCGCGGCGCGCCGGCGTGCCGGCGGTGGCGGCGACCACGGCGCCGCGCGCCAGCGCCACCTGCAGCGCCGCGAGCCCGACCGCGCCGGCGCCGCCATGGATCAGCACCCGCTCCCCCGCCTCGACCCGCGCCAGCTCCTCCAGCGCGTGGACAGCGGTGAGGAAGGCGACCGGCACCGTCGCCGCCGCCGCCGGGTCGAGGCCGGGCGGCAGCGGCGCCAGCGCCTCGGCCCGCGTCACGGCGTGCGTCGCCAGCGCCGAGGGCGCGATGCCGAAGACGCGCTCGCCCGGGCGGAAGGGCACGCCCTCGCCCACCGCCTCCACCACCCCGGCGCATTCCATGCCGAGGCCGGGGCCGGTGAAGCCGGGCAGCAGCGTCTCCTCCGGCAGCAGGCCCTGCGCCCACATCAGGTCGCGGAAATTGATCCCCGCCGCCTCGACGCGCAGCGCCACCTCGCCGGGGCCGGGCAGGCGCGGCGCCATCCGCTCCCAGGAGAGCGTCGCGAGCTGGCCGGGCTGACGGATGGCGAGGCGCAGCGGCCCGGGCGGGCGCGGGGCGGGCGGCAGGCCGGGGCGCAGCCGCGGCACCAGCCGCGCCTCGGCGGTCAGCGTCACCTCCGCCTCGCCATCGGCCTCGTGCAGCAGCTCGACGGCGAGGCGGCGCGCCGCCGCCTCCGGCGCCAGGGCGGGGCAGAGGTCGAGGCGACGGGGCTTCAGCCCGGGATGCTCGTTGGCGAGCACGCGGCCGAGGGCGAAGACCGCCGCCGCGGCGGGGTCGTGCCGCCCGCCCTCGGGCTGCTGCCCGCCGCGCGTCACCAGGCGGAAGCCGGCCGCGTTCCCCTCTGCGGCGGCGGCGAGGCGGGCGAGGGCGGCGAGTGTCGCGGCCAGCGCCTCCGGCGTGGCGCCGCCGCCGGCCAGCGCCACCACCAGCGCGTTGTGCAGCGCGCGCGGCGGAGGGGGCGCCGCCGCGAGGTCCTCCACCGCCACCGTCGCGCCGCGCGCCTGCAGCGCCGCGGCGAGCGGCCCGCGCAGCGGCGCCATGGCGGCATCGGCCAGCAGCACCACTCGCCGCGGCAGCGGCGCGGGGAGCACGGCGGCGCCGGCGGGGGCGCGGGCGGCGAGCAGCACGGCCGGCCAGGGCGCGGCGGCGAGCGGGGTGACGGCGCCCTCCTGCCAGCCCTCTGCCGCCAGCAGCGCCGCCCAGCTCTCGGCGCCGGGCAGGGGGGAGGCGCCGCCCGGCGCGCTCCACCAGGCGGGATCCTGGCCGCAGGCGAAGTCCCAGAGGCGGCCGGGCAGCGGCTCGGCCAGCAGCAGCGCGCCGCCGGGGGCGGCCGCCCGGCGCAGCGCCGCCGGCAGGGAGGCGCCGGCACGCAGCCGCAGCCCGGCGCCGAGGCCGATCACCAGGTCGGCGGCGACGGGCGGCGGCTCGGCGCCGAGCGGGTCCCAGAGGGCATGGGAGACCTCCACCCCCGGCGCCTCCGGCGGCGGCGCGGCGGCGGCGCCCTCCGGCAGGCTGGCCGCGCAGTAGAGGATGCGCCGGCCCGGCCCGGCCAGGGCGGCGACGGCGCGGGCGGTCAGGCCGCCCGTCCCGGCGCCGATCTCCAGCACCCGCAGCGGGCGGGCGCGCGGCCAGCCGGCGGCAAAGACGGTGAGCGCGGCGGCGAGCACCCCGCCCAGCCGGTCGAATCCGGCCATGGCGGCGGGGAGGGCGGGCTCCGCCGGGTCCGGCGCGGCGCCCGCCAGCGCCTCCGGCAGCCGCTCCGCGGCGCGGGCGAGCCAGGCGAGTTCGGGGGCGAGGTCGGGCTGCTCCAGCAGCACCTGCCGCCAGATCTCCCCGGCCGGGGGCAGGTCGGGCGCCGGCACCGGCCGGAGCCCCGCCGGGCCCGGCGCGGCGAGGCCGTCCGCCGCCAGCTCCTCCAGCAGGGCGCGGGCATAGCGCCCGGTGGCCGGGGCGGCGGCGAGGGCGGCATGCGCCGCGGCGGCGCAGTAGCCCTCCAGCAGCATCGCCGGCTCGGGGAGGCCGAGCTCGGCGTCGCGCGCCCGCGCCGCCTCCACCGCCGGGGCGAGCGGCACCGTCTCCGGCGGCTCGGCGGCGGGGCCGGGCAGGGCGGGCAGCAGGTCGAAGCGGAAGGCGTCCGCCTCCGGCGCGGCGCGGCCGGGCAGGCGGAGGCGCTGCAGCCAGGCGCCCTCCAGCACCGCCACCGGTGCGCCGGCGGCGTCGTGCAGCACGAGGTCGGCGGCGACGCTGCGGGTGCCGCGGGCGGCGATGCGGATGGCGGCGCCGGTGGCGGGCGCGGCGTCCCGCCGGAGCGCGAGGCGGGCGAAGCGCACCGGCACCAGGCCGGTTCCGGGCTCCGCCGCCTCCTCGGCCAGCAGCCCGACCAGCCCCTGCAGCGCGCCGTCGAGCCGCGCCGGGTGCAGCAGGAAGCCGGCATCGGGCGGCGCCGCCTCCGGCAGGTCCAGCGCCGCCCGGGCGGTCCCGGCGGCGGGGTCGAGCGCGACCGAGGCGACGGCGGCGAAGGCGGGGCCGTAGCCGAGCCCGGCGCCGGCGGCGAGCGCGCGCAGCGCCGCGCCGTCCATGCGCGAGCCGCCCGAGGGCGGCGGCGCGGCCGGCGGCAGGCGGGGCAGCGGGCCGGCGCGGCCCTCGGCGTGCAGCGTCCAGGGCTCGTCGCTCAACCGGCGGCGGCTGCGCAGGGTGAAGCGGCCGGACTCGTCGAGCTCGCAGCGCAGCTCCCGCGTCACCCCCTCCTCCAGCGGCAGGGCATGCGGCACGGCGAACTCCGCCACCTCCAGCGCCGGCGCCTCCGGGTGGCGGAGCGCGGCGGCGGCGAGCGCCATCTCCAGCATCGCCGCCGCCGGCAGCACCGGCTCCCCGGCCAGGCGGTGATCGGCGAGCCAGGGCTCCTGCGCGGTGTCCAGGTGGCGGGTCCAGACCCCCGGCTCCGCCCCCTCGCGGCAGCCGAGCAGGGGGTGGTCGTGGCGCGGCGCGGCGAGCGGCGTGGCCTCCGGCGTCGGCGCGTACCAGATGCGGCGGCGCGCGAAGGGGGTGCGCGGCACGGCGCGGCGCTCGGCGGGGCCGGCGAAGGCGGGGCCGCCGCGCGGGTCGGCGCCGCGGACGAAGGCGCGGTCGGCGATGCCGGGGAAGGGGTCGCCCTCCCCGTCGCGGCGCGAGAGGGTGGGGAGGATCGCCGCCTCGGAGCCGGCGGCGCGCAGGCTCTCGCGCAGGTAGGATTGCAGCGCCGGGTGCGGGCCGATCTCCAGGAACAGCGCCGGGCGCCGCGCCGCCGCGGCCTCGACCGCCGCCCGGAAGCGCACCGGCTCGCGCAGGTTGCGCCACCAGTAGGCGGCGTCGCAGGCTTCCAGCGCCTCCCCGGTGACGCTGGAGAGGAAGGGCAGGCGCGGCGGCCCGCCCGCGAGGCCGCCGAGCTCGGCCAGCAGCCCCGCGCGCACCGGGTCCATCGCGGCGCTGTGGAAGGCGTAGTCGAGGTCGAGCGGCACGAAGCTCCAGCCCCGCGCCTCCGCCGCCTCGGCCAGGCGGCGCAGCGCCGCCTCCGGGCCGGCGATGGTGAGGGCGGCTGGCCCGTTGATCGCCGCGATCTCGAGCCCCGGCCCGCACGCGGCCAGCACCGGCGGCGCCTCCGCCTCGGGCGCGCCGAGCGCGGCCATGCGGCCCTCGCCGCGGGTGCGGTGCTGGTGGCGGCTGCGCGCCACGATCAGCCGCGCGGCTTCGGGCAGGCCGAGCAGCCCGGCGGCCAGCGCCGCCGCCACCTCGCCGACCGAATGGCCGAGGCAGAGGGCGGGGCGGATGCCCTGCGCCGCCAGCGCCGCGACGATGCCGTGCTGCACGGCGAAGAGCAGCGGCTGGGCGCAGTCCGTCGCCGCCAGCGCCTCCGCTGTCACGCCCTCCGCCAGCCGCTCCGCCACCGACCAGCCGAGCAGCGGGGCGAGGGCGGCGTCGGCCTCCGCGACGGCGGCGCGGAAGGCGGGGCTGGCGGCGAAGGCGGCGCGGGCCATGCCGGGCCATTGCGCGCCGTTGCCGCTGAAGACGAAGGCGATGCCCTCGCCGCCGCGCGGCGCCTCCCCCGCGATGGCGGCCTCGGCCTTGCCGCCCTCCCAGGCGGCGAGGGCGGCGGCGAGCGCTTGCGGGTCCCCGCCGCGCAGCGCCAGCCGGTGCGGCCGCAGGTCGCGGTGCCGCGCCGCGCCGCGGAGCAGCGCCGGCAGGGCGGGGGCGGGCGTCTCCGCCAGCCGCTCCCGCCAGCGCCCGGCGAGCGCGCGCAGCGCCTCGGCGGAGGGGGCGGAGAGCAGCAGCGGCGGCGGGCCGGCCTCGGGCGCCGTGTCCGGCCGGGGCTGGCGCGGCGCCGGGCCGAGCAGCGCGCAGGCGTTGGTGCCGCCGAAGCCGAAGCTGTTGACGCCGATGACGGCGCGCCCGCGCCGCGGCAGCGCCTCCGCCGCCACCGGCACGCGCAGCCCGAGGCCGGCGAAGTCGATGGCGGGGTTCGGCGTCTCGAAGTGGAGCGAGGGCGGGATGCGGCCGTGCTCCAGCACCAGCATCGCCTTCAGCAGGCCGACCAGGCCGGAGGCGGGCTCGGTGTGGCCGATATTGGTCTTGGCCGAGCCGATCGGCAGCGGCGCCTCGCGCCGGCGGCGGCCGATGGCGGCGCCGATGGCCCCGGCCTCGATCGGGTCGCCGGCGGCGGTGCCGGTGCCGTGCGCCTCGAAATAGGCGAGGCGGTCGGGCGTGACGCCGGCCTCGGCCAGCGCGCGCTCGATCAGCGCCTGCTGCGCCGCCTGGCTCGGCAGGGAGAGGCCGACCGTGCGCCCGGCGGCGTTGGCGGCGGTGCCGAGGATGACGGCGCGGATCTCGTCCCCGTCCGCCAGCGCGTCCTCCAGCCGCTTCAGCACCATCACCACGGCGCCCTCGGCGCGGACATAGCCGTCCGCGCGGGCGTCGAAGGCGTGGCAGCGCCCGCGCGGGGAGAGCATCCCGGCGCGGGCGAAGCCGATGAAGGGGAAGGGGGAGAGCAGCAGGTTCACCCCGCCCACCAGGGCGGCGGGCAGGCGCCCCGCGCGCAGCGCCTCGCAGGCCCAGTGCAGCGCTACCAGGGCGGAGGAGCAGGCGGTGTCCACCGTCTGCGCCGGCCCGCGCAGGTCGAAGACGTTGCCGATGCGGTTGGCGAGGATGGAGAGCGCCGAACCGGTCATGAACCAGCGGTCGCCCGAGGCGGCGTCGGCCTGGCGCAGGTCGCCGTAGTCGGTGAGCGAGGCGCCGACGAAGACGCCGGTGCCCGACCCGGCGAGCGCGGAGGGCGGCCAGCCGGCATCCTCCAGCGCCTCGGCGGCGGCTTCGAGCAGCAGGCGCTGCTGCGGGTCCATCTCCGCCGCCTCGCGCGGGGAGATGCCGAAGGCGCCGGGGTCGAAGCCGGCGACGTCGCCGAGCGTGCCGGCGGCGAAGCTGTAGGACTTGCCCGGCTCGCCGCGGCGCGGATGGGCGAAGCGGGCCTGGGTGAAGCGGTCGGCCGGCACGGTGGTGACGGCGTCCCGCCCCTCGGCGAGCAGGCGCCAGAAGGCGTCCGGGTCCGGCGCGCCGGGCAGGCGGCAGGCGGCGCCGAGGATGGCGATGGCGCCGCCCTGGCGGCGCGGGGGTGGGGGCGGGATCATGCCGGGCGCGCCCCGGCGGCGAACGCGGCCCGCCCCGGCAGGGCGAGCGGCGGGACGGGCAGGGGGCGCTCCGCGGCGCGCGTCGCCGCCACCCGTTCGAGCAGCCCCTCCACCGCCGCGAAATGCGCCTCCCAGCTCGGTGGCCGCCAGGCGGCGAGGCGGGCGAGCTGCGCCGCGCGCCGCGGCGACTCCGGGGCGGCGTAGTCGAGCACGGCGCGGCGCCAGGCGGCGCCGTCCAGCGGGTCGAGGAACTCCGGCACCGCGCCGCCCACCTCGCGCAGTGCCGGGATGTCGCTGCAGATCGCCGGCACGCCGAGCGCCAGCGCCTCGGCCAGCGGCAGGCCGTAGCCCTCGGCGAAGCTCGGGAACAGCAGGGCGCGGCTGCCGGCGAGCAGGGCGGCGGCCTCGGCGTCGGAGGGGGTGCCGAGCTCCTGCACCAGGCCGCGCAGCGCCCCGCAGCGGTCGAGCAGGTCGAGGATGTTCTCGTTCTCCCAGCCGCGGCGGCCGAGCAGCAGCAGGCGCGGCGCGCCGGGCGCCGGCCGGGCGGCGAATTCCCGCCAGAGGTGCAGCAGCAGCAGGTGGTTCTTGCGCGGCTCGATGGTGCCGAGGCAGACGAAGCGCGGCGCCTCCTCCGCCGGCGCCGGCGGGGCGGGCGGCCGCGGATCGAGGCCGAGCGGCGCCACGGCGAGGGGTGGGGCCACGCCACGGGCGGCCAGGTGCGGCCGCAGGCTGGCCTCGGTGGCGGCGGAGTTCACCAGGATGCCGTCGGCCAGCGCCGCGGTGATGGCGACGCGCCGCGCATGGCGCTCGACCTGCGGCGGGCGGGCGTATTCGGGATGGGTCAGCGGGATCAGGTCGTGGATCAGCGGCACGAAGGCCGCGCCCGCGCGACGCAGCGCCATGATCGGCGCGGCGCGGTCGAGCCCGCGATGCGAGACCAGCAGGAAGACGGGGCGGCGGTGCGCGCCGAGCGTCGCCCTGAGCGCCGTGCGCCCGGCGCCGAGCACCTGCGCGGCGGCAAGGCCGGCGGCACAGCGCCAGCGGCGCGTGGCCGCCTCGCGCCCCCCGCCTTCCCAGGCTGCCCGCACCGCCTCCACCAGCGCCGCCACCGCCTCCCGCGGCACGGCGGCGAAGCCGCCCCAGGCGCTCTGCGCGACGAAGGTGCATTCCCGCGCCGGCCGGGCGAGCCAGCGGCGCGCATAGGCCATCTCGACACGGTCGATGCCCGAGGGGGCGGCGCGGTGGACGGAGAACAGCAGGCGCGAGATGTCGAGGATGACGTGCACAGTGCTCCCGCCTTATTGGTCCGGAGTGTTGCTGTGTCCGCCGGCGCTTCGCGAAACGGCGAGAACCGATGAGTAGCTTGTATGCGATCCGATGGTCAACCTGTGCGAGAGATGATGCGCGCGAAAGTTGCACGCCGCTGCCACTCCCGCCGCCTGTGGGGAAGAGGAGTGCGCGCGCGGTGAGCATCTGGAAGAAGCCCTTCACCCAAGACGGCTTCGCCGCGGCGCATGAGGGGACGCTGCCCGGCCTGCTCGGCATCCGCCTGCTCGAGATCGGCCCCGACTTCGTGCGCGCCGAGATGCCGGTGGATGAGCGCCACATCCAGCCCTTCGGCATCCTGCACGGCGGGGCGAGCGTGGTGCTGGCGGAGACGATCGGCTCCTTCTGCGGCGTGATGGCGCTGCCGGAGGGCCAGGCGGTGGTGGGGGCGGAGGTGAGCGCGAGTCACCTCGCACCGGTGCGGCGGGGCGATTCGGTGCAGGCGCTGTGCCGGCCGCTGCGGCTCGGCCGCACCCTGCAGGTGTGGGAGATCGCGCTGCGCCGCGGCGACGGCGCGCTCACCTGCGTCTGCCGCCTGACTGTTGCGGTGCGCGAGGCGCGGGCGGGCTGATCCGCGCTCCGCTCAGCCCCTGCGGCGCTGGAAGAGGGCGGCGCGCAGGAGGCGGCAGGCGGCATCGCCGTGATAGGCGGCCCAGGCGCAGATGCCGGCGAATTTCAACCCGTCCTCCAGCAGGATCTGCCAGCGGCCGAGGCCCGGCTCGGCGATGTCGAGGAGGATGCTGGCGCCGAACAGGCACAGCGCCGCGGCCATCAGGTCGGCGCGGAAGCCGAGATGCAGGCGCCGGAACGCCCAGAGGTAGCCGAGGGCGAGCAGCCCGTAGGCGGCGAAGATGGCCTCCTCGGGAATGCCGAACAGGGTGGGCAGCACCACCTCGTGCAGCATCAGCGCGTCGTCCAGCCCGAGCAGCGCCGAGAGCCCGCCGCCCGCGGCCGCCATGCGCCAGGCGCCGCCGGGGTGGCCGCGCAGGGCGGCGGCCGCGGTCAGCGCCGCGACCGCGGCGGTCCACCAGGCGAGCACGCCAAGCTGCGAGAACAGGCCGAGATGCCAGGGCGCCCCCGCCGCCACGGCGGGGTCCCGCAGCGTGAGGTCCGGCTCGAGCCCGAGCAGGAAGGTGGCGGCGAACACCACCGCCAGCGGCCCCCCGACGACCAGGGGCAGCGGCGCGAGCAGGCCGCCTGGGGCGCCATCTGCCCTGGCGGCCGCGCCGGCGCGGTGAGGGTGGCTGGCGTTCAGCGTGGCCTCGCTCATGCCTGTCCTCCTGTGCCGGGAGGTTACAGGCATATGACATGCCAGTCGGGATCCGCCCTGGCGTTTCAAGGGCTTGCCCGGCGGCGGGCGGCGGTCGCGAGGGGTGGTGTAAGATATACCGACAGCCCGGTGGAGGGCGCGCTCGGCTCCGCATCGCCGCCCGCCGCGCCGCTTGCCGGCGCGACGTGGCCTCGCTATATGCCTCGCCCCGTCACGGCCGCCCGGCCGTGGCGGCAGCCCCGACCGGAGCGTAGCTCAGCCTGGTAGAGCACTGTGTTCGGGACGCAGGGGCCGGAGGTTCGAATCCTCTCGCTCCGACCAGTCGGGCGCCATGCAAGCCCCGCCGGCCCGCCGGCGGGGCTTTCGCCTTCCAGGCTCAGCGCGCCCCCGCCGCCCAGAGCATCAGCCGCCGCGCCGGCAGCACCCAGAGGGTGCCGGCGAGGGCGAAATAGGCCACTTCCAGCGCCCAGTGCCGGCCGAGCACATGGTCGGCCAGGGCCACCGCGGCGGCGACATAGGCAAGGAAGCCGACCAGCCCGAGCGGCACGGCGAGAGCGAGGCGCGACATGGCGCGCAGATGCCCCCGGACGCCGCCGCCGCCAAGACGCCGCGGCCGGAACGGCACCGGCGCCGCGCCCCGGCGGTTCCAGCCCTCCGCAATCTGCTCTAATACCGGGTGCCGGCCGGGCGGCGCCGAGTGCGGCCCGGCCGCCCGGCAGCCTGCCGCACCCTGTTCCCCGAGCGCAGCGGAGCCACCGTGGCGGACACCGAGAGCATCGACCTGAAGGAGCATATCCGGGGCATCCCGGATTTTCCCAAGCCGGGTATCCTGTTCTACGACATCTCCACCCTGCTCCGGCACGGCCCGGCCTGGAAGGCGGCGATGGCGCGCCTCGCCGCCGCGGTGCGGCCGCACCGGCCGGACCTGTTGGCCGGGATCGAGAGCCGGGGCTTCCTGGTCGCGGCGCCGCTGGCGCTGGAACTCGGCCTCGGCTTCGTCATGCTGCGCAAGCGCGGCAAGCTGCCGGGGCAGACCATCGGCCTCGACTACGCGCTGGAATATGGCGCCGACCGCATCGAGATGCAGGCCGACGCGGTGCAGCCCGGCCAGCGGGTGGTGGTGCTCGACGACCTGCTGGCCACCGGCGGCACCATGGCGGCGGGCATCGCCCTGCTGCGCGAGGCGGGGGCGGTGGTGCCGGCGGCGGCGGCGCTGATCGAGCTGACCTTCCTCGGCGGCCGCGGCCGCCTCGACGTGCCCTTCGAGGCGCTGCTCCGCTACGACCGCTAGAGCGTTTTCCATTCGCCTCGGCTCACGGAAAATGCTCTAGCTCGTTGATTGTGCAGCATCTTCATCTGTTCGGCTGAGCCCAGCTGAACGGGATCTGCTCTAGCGATCCGTGCCTGGGGGCGGGTCCCGTTTCCGGCCCCCCGCGATCTGCTCTAAGGATGCGCCGCCGCGTCCGCGCGACGGCGGCCACGAACCGGGCGGGCCGCCCCCGCCCTTCCGGCCGGCGCCTGCCCCGGATGGGGCGGCACCGGCCCCACGGCGTGGTCCCGGCGAAACCCGCCTCGCCCGGATCATGCGCCAGGGAGGAGGATGCCGCCGATGCACGCGCCGACGCGACGTGCGCTGCTCGCCACCCCCATCGCCGCCGCTTGGCTGGCACGGCCGGCGGCGGCGCTGCTGCCCGGCGCCGCCACCCTGCTGGTGCCCGGCCCGGCGGAGGGGTCGCTCTCCGCCTGGACAAGGCGGCTGGCGGAGGCCCTTGCCCAAGGCGCCGGCACCGCAGTCCGGCTGGAGCGCAGCGTGCTTGGCGGGCCGGACGGCGTCACCGCCGCCAACCGCTTCGCCACCGCGGCGGGGCCGGACGGGCGGTCGCTGCTGGTGCTGACCGGTGCGGCGGCACAGGCGCGGCTGGTCGGCGACCCCCGTGCCCGCTTCGATCCCCGTGGCTGGCTGCCGGTCTGCGCCATGCAGGCGCCGGTGCTGGTGGCGGGGCGGGCGGCGATGCCGCGCCCCGGCGGCCGGCCGCTGCGCCTCGGCCTCGGCGCTGCGGAAGCGCCGGGCAGCGCGGCGCTGCTGGCGCTCGACCTGCTCGGCATCGCCGCCACCCCGGTGCTCGGCCTCGGCCCGGCGGAGGCGGAGGCGGCGCTGCGCCAGGGCGCCGTGGAGGCCATCGTACTGCAGGGGCCGGGCGCGTTGGCGCGGCTGCGGACGCTGGGGGCGGAGGCGTGGTTCCGCCTCGATGCCCTGGCCGTGCCGGAAGCCGCGGCCATGCCCCTGCCCGAGCCACTGTCCGGCGCGCCGGCGCCGCTGCTGGCCGCGCTGCGCGCCGCCGGCGCCTGCGCCGGCCTGCCGGCCTGCCTGGTGCTGCCGGCGCTGACGCCCGCCGACTTGGTCGCGCTCTGGCGCGGCGCGGCGCGGCGCTGGCTGGAGGAGGAGGGGCGGCACACCCCGGAGGGGGTGCGGTTGCTGCCAGGGGTGGAGGCGATGCCGTGGCTTGCGGCGCTCGCCCCATCGCCGGAGGCGAGCCTCGCCTATCGCGAATGGCTGCTGCGGCGGCTGCGCTGGCACCCCGGATAGCGCCTGATCCGCGAAGGCGTGTGCGCCGGAGCGGTGAATCAGCCGCCCGGCAAGGGCGCCTGATCCGCGAAGGCGAGTGCGCCGGAGCGGTGAATCAGCCGCCCGGCAAGGGTGCCTGATCTGCGAAGGCGTGTGCGCCGGAGCGGTGAATCAGCCGCTCGGCAAGGGTGCCTGATCCGCGGCTTCGGGGCATCAGGCCCAGGCGGGGCCTTCCTCCGCGGGGGCGGGGGTGGCGGCCAGGGCGTTGAGCGCGACCAGGGCCGCCGCGCCGTCGGAGCGGGTGCGGGCCACCAGCTCCCGCGGATCGGTCCCGGGGGGCGGGGCGATAAGCTGGCGCGCGGTGCGCTCCAGCGTCAGGGCGCCGAGGCCGGCGGCGGCGCCGGCGAGGCCGTGCGCGGCGCGGCGACAGGCTTCCTGGTCGCCGCTGGCCACCGCCGCCTCCATCTGCGCCACCAGGCGCTCCAGATCCTCGGCGAAGGTCGCGAGGACGCGCTGCAGCCCGGGACGCGGGATGTCATTGGCCAATTGGCGGGCGATGATGGGGTCGAGCACGCTCACCTCCCGAAGTTGGGGTCTGAGGCGCGGAATTTACAACTAAAAGTCGTCTTACATTGGTTAAAGTAACCCTAACGAGCATCCGACGCAATTCACACATCCCGCGAGCCTCGCTCCGGCCAGGGCAGCCTCACCCTGCGCCCCGCCCCTCCTTCCCCTCCCGCCAGGCGATCAGCCGGCGCAGCCCCTCCTCCATGTCCACCAGCGGCCGCCAGCCGATCGCCCGCTCCGCCGCCTCATGCGCGATGCGGAACGCGCCGCCGGAGGTGAGGCGCACCTTGCCCGGCTCCTCGCCGACGAATTCGGGCTCCGGCGCCGGGTGCCCCCCGGCCCCGGCGAGCCGCGTCACCAGCCGTACCAGCTCGAGCGTGGTGATCGGGGCGGGCCCGGAGCAGTTCACCGCGACATCGGTCGCCGCCGCCTCGAAGGCCATGCGGTTGGCGCGGGCGAGATCACCGACATAGACGAAGTGCTTGGTCTCGCTGCCGTCGCCGAAGACCTGCGGCCGCTCGCCGCGCCGCACCCGGTCGTAGGTTTCGATGATGTAGAGGGCGTTGGCGGCGCGGTAGTGCTGCCGCTCCCCGTACACGGTGGAATAGCGCAGCACCACGTAGTCCAGCCCGTGCCGGCGGTGGTAGTCGCGGCAGAGCTGCTCGCCGATGATCTTGGAGGCGCCGTAGAGGATGGCGGCGGGCGGGGCGCCGACGCTGTGGAAGGGCGTATCCTCGACGAGCTCGCCCGCCACCTTCGGCCCGTAGCCGTACACCGCGTTGGAGGAGGCGAAGACCACCTTGCGCGCCCGGTTGGCGCGCGCCGCCTCCAGCGCGTTCTGCACGCCGCGGATGTTGACGTCGAGCCCGCCCCACGGGTCGCGGTCCATCGAGAGGGTCATGTAGGCGGCGAGCAGCAGCAGCCCCGCCGCCCCCTCGGTGGCGCGCAGCAGGTCGGGCAGGCGCATCACGTCGCCGCGCACCAGCCGGAGGCGCGGGTGGTCCTTCAGGTGCGCGACCGCCTGCTCGGAGCCGAAGGCGAAATTGTCGAACAGCACCACCTCGGCGGCGCCATGGTCGAGCAGCTCCCCGGCGGTGGCGGAGCCGACGAGGCTCGCGCCGCCGACGATGACGAAGCGGTTTCCGGCGACGGGCAGGGCGGCGGGCATGGGCGTTCCTCCTTGGACCGAGGCATGATTACGCGCCGCGCCCGGACGCGGCCAAGCCCGGGCGGGGCGCCCGACCCGCCCGGATGATCGCGCCCGAAGGCGGCCCGCCTCAGGGTCCCGTGCCGCGCGGGTGCCATTCGCTCCTTGCCACCGGCAGGAGTTCCTGCACGCTGGCGCAGCGCTTGAGGAGGGGCCAGGCCCGCTCGGCCAGGGTCTCGCCGATCCGGG
Organism: Crenalkalicoccus roseus; assembly: GCF_004761865.1. GTDB lineage: Bacteria > Pseudomonadota > Alphaproteobacteria > Acetobacterales > Acetobacteraceae > Crenalkalicoccus > Crenalkalicoccus roseus. The sequence continues at coordinate 54,614 of NZ_SJDM01000010.1, forward strand.
AATCGCTCGGGTAGTGCACGCCGATCACTTCGCGGTTGCGGGCGATGCGGCTGGCAAGGCGCCGCAGCGGCCGGTGATGGGCAGGCGGTGCGGCCACGGCGGCGGGCAGCACCTCCTCGAGCAGCCAGGCGATCAGATGCGCCTGGGTCGCGTGACCGCTGGGATAGGCCGGATGGCCGGGCGGATCTATCGACGGCATCAGCGCGGGAGAGAGGCGGGAAGGGCGCGGCCGGTCGAACCGCCGCTTGAAGTGGGTGGCGAGGAAGCTGCCCGCCTGCAGCGCCGCGGTGCAGAGATAGGCGGTCGCCGGATGCGAGGAGCGGTTGAAGGTGAGGATGCCGGCGAAGTAGTCGAGCATGCCGGCGCGCTGCGCCATCGCCTCCGCCATCACCGCCGGGCGGTACTCCACCAGCGCCCGCAGCTCGGCCAGCTCCGCGTCCACATCGGCATAGCCCATGGCGGCGAGCACCTGGTTGTAGTGGTCCGGCGAGGTGGGGGCGGTGTCCAGCAGGGCCGTCCATTCCGGCTGCGCCGGCGCCGCGGGCGGGCTCGCGGGCCAGGGATCCGGCAGCGGCGGCATCAGGGTGACCAGCTCGGCGAGCACGGACTGCGCGAAGTGCCAGCGCGACCAGGCGCCGTAGCGGAACGGCAGCAGCGACGCCGCCGCATGCGCGAAGGTCGTGCCGTGCGGCGCCGAGGGCCAGGCGACGTGGGAGGGCAGCGGCGGCGGCCAGCGCTCGCCCTCGAAGGCGGGGGGATCGAGGTCCGGTATGGCGGCGACGGAAGGCGCGACGCCCATGGGGCGGTGCGCGCCGGCGCCGCGGCGGGCGGCGAGGGCGAGCGCCGTCCCGTCGGTGCCATCCGTCCCGTCGGTGCCGTCGGTGCCGTCGGTTCCGTCGAATCCGCTCATCCCTGTCCTCCCAAGGCGGGTCTCACGGCAGTCCGGCCGCGCGCAGGTCGCGCGCGAAGCGCGCGCGCAGGGCCGGCTCGCGGAACGGCATGCGCGCGCGGACATACTCCTCCAGCCGGAAGCCGGGCTCGGATTCGAGCATCCGCCGCGCCGCCTCCGCCGCCTCGTCGGTGCGGCCCTGGGCCGCGAGCGCGGCGGCGAGCACCCGCCAGCTCGAGGCGTGGTCCGGATTGGCGCCGATGGAGGCGCGGCTCCAGCGCTCGGCCCTGGCGAGCTCCTCGTTGGCGTAGTGCGCGATGGAGAGGAAATGGTGCTGCGAGAAGCGCAGCGGGTCGTAGGGCGAGAGGCGCAGCCCGCGCTCCGCGTGGCGCACCGCCTCCCCGCCGCGCCCGAGATAGCTCAGCGTGCAGCTCGACAGCGTCCAGGCGAGCGCGCTGTTCGGGCAGGCGGCGAGCGCCTGCTCGAAGCACCGCATCGCGGTCTCGCAGTCGTGCCGCAGATAGGCGGCGAGGTGCCCGTAGGTGGCGAGGGCGAGGGCGTTGCCGGGGTCGAGGGCGATCGCCCGCTCGGCCAGCGCCATCGCCGCGGCGTTGTCCGCCGCCGGATCGGCCGACCAGCCGCGGCCGATGTTGAGGCTGTGCCAGCGCGCCGCCCAGGCGAGCGGCAGCGCGAAGCCCGGATCCTCCGCCGCGGCGCGGCGCAGGTGGTCGAGCGCCTGGCGGAACGGCCCCCGGTCGCGCCCGGCGAGCGCGTGCAGGCCGCGCAGCAGCAGGTCGTAGGAGGTGAGGCTCTCGGGCCGCTTGCGCATCGCCTCGCGCAGCGCGCTCGCCCGCACGTTCGGCGCGATGCCCGCCACCACCTGGCCGACGATCCGCTCCTGCAGCTCGAAGATGTCCTCCTGCGGCGCGTCGAACCTGTCGCCCCAGAGCATCGCGCCGCCCGCCGTCTCGGTGAGCTGGACCGAGACGCGCAGGCCGCGGCCGGTGCTGCGCAGGCTGCCGGTGACCACGAAGCGCACGCCGAGGGTGCGCCCCACGCGCAGCGGATCGGGGCGCTGCCCGCGGAACATGCGTGCCGAATCCTGCGCGATGACGAACACCTCGTGCAGGCCGGCGAGCGAGGCGATGACGTCCTCGACGATCCCTTCGGCGAGGTAGTCCCGCGCCGGGTCGCCGGTGCGGTTCTCGAGCGGCAGCACGGCGACCGAGGGCAGCCGCGCCGGCGGCGGCGGCAGCGGCACCGGCACGACGCCGGCCGGCCCCTCGATGGCGAAGGCCCGCACCGTGCGCGAGAGGTTGCGCAGCGGCAGGTCGCCGAGGTCGCGCGCCGGCCCCGCCGCGCCTTCCGGCAGCGCCGCCAGCGCCTCGCGCGACAGCACGGTGCCGCCCGGCGTGCCGTATTCCTGCAGCCGCGCCGCGAGGTTCACGGTGTCTCCGAACACGCCCTCCGCGCTGGCCAGCACCGGGCCGCAGTGGATCGCCACGCGGAAGGCGATGGGCGGGCGCTGCGGCTCCGCCTCCGAGGCCGCGAGCGAGGCGGCGTGCAGCGCGCGCGCCCAGGCGAGCGCGGCGGCCGCGTCGGGGAACTCGGCCAGCACGCCGTCGCCGCGCAGCTCCGCCACGCGCCCGCCGTGGCGCCGCGCTTCCGGCGCCACCACGCCGCGGTAGAGCGCGAACCAGCGCTCATGCGTGCCGATCTCGTCCGCCGCGGTCAGGATCGTGTAGCCGACGATGTCGGCGAAGGCGATCGCCGCATGCCGCCGGCGCATCGGGGCCGGGTCTTCGCCGCCTCCGGGATCGGATGGCTGTGCAAGCATGCGCGGCGATGTCGCCTCGGTCTCGACCCTTCGTGCCAGCCTCCCCCACGCATCTTCCTTTTGCAAGCGTCGCATTGCGTGGCGCATGCTGGCGGCGGAGACGAGGACACCATGGCCGATCCCGGACCGATCCGTTTCATCCTGGAACTGGACCTCGCCCGCCAGGAGGGGAAGAACAGGAAGGAGCTGCTCGCCCTCTACGACGCGCAGGACATCGCCGGCCTCAGGGCCTGGATCGACCGCCATCTCGGCACGGCGAACCTGCCCTACCGCATCGTCGAGCTGCCCTCCCTCGCGCCCCGCTTCGTGCAGGCCGAGGACCGGCCGCTGTTCCGCGAGGACGGCGCCGCGCCGGTGCCGGAGCGCCTCGTCTTCGGCCTCTGGGCGGCGGACGAGCCGACGGTGCGGCGCTTCGAGCGGCTGGCGCTCGACAAGGGGGAGGAGCTGGCGGCCGATGCGCGGATCGGCGCCTTCGACTCCTGGTGCCCGGGCGAGGGCTGGCCGCCGCTCTTCGCCACGCGCGCCCGCGCCGAGGCGCTGATCGGCGCCGCCGCCCTGTCCGGCCGCTCGCCGCCGCTGAAGGGGGCGAGGGTGAATGTGGTGGTGGTGGATGACGGGCTTTCCGTCGCCCGGCTGCGCCAGCTCTTCCCCGGCCTGCGCTATGCCGGCGGCTGGCGGCTCCGCCGGCTCGGGGAGCCGGACCGGCTGCCGGGTGCCGGCCGCCCGGACGGGCACGGCACCATGGTGGCACGCAACCTCCTTTCGCTCGCGCCGGAGGCACGCCTCTTCGACCTGCCGATGCTGCCCGACCGCATTCGCCGCGTCCCGGCCTATATCGGCTGGGCCCATGGGGTGCTCTCCTGGGTGCAGTGGCAGATCCGGCTCTGGCGCGCCGCCCATCAGTTCGCCCGCGATCCCTGGGTGTTCTGCCATGCCTGGGGCATCTACGACCGCCGCAGCGAGACCGTGCCCGGCGCCTACACCAACAATCCCCGCCACCCGTTCAACCGGCGCGTCGGGCTGATGGACCAGGACGGCCACGACCAGGTGTTCGCCGCCGGCAATTGCGGCCAGTTCTGTCCCAATGCGCGCTGCGGCCCCGGGGATCGCGGGCCCGGCGAGAGCATCCTCGGCGCCAATTCCCACCCCAGGGTGCTGACGGTGGGGGCGGTGCGCGCCGACGGGCTGTGGCTCGGCTACTCCTCGCAGGGGCCGGGACAGGAGGGGTTCCTCGAGGAGGCGCCGCGGGACGCCCGGCAGGTGGAGAAGCCGGATCTCTGCGCGCCGAGCCATTTCGTGGAGGCGGCGGACGGCCATGCGCTGAGCTCCGGCACCTCCGCCGCCTGCGGCCTCGCCGCCGGCGCGGTGGCGGCGCTGCGCAGCGCCCCGAAGCTCGCCGGCCTCGATCCGGAGAAGCTGCGCGCCCTGCTGCGCGACCGCGCCTGCCGGCCCGCGGGCGCGGGCTGGGACCCGCGTCTGGGCCATGGCATCCTCGACCTCCGGCGCATGGTGGCGCACCTCGCCGCCGAGGGGCTGCTGCCGTAGGACGCCGCGGCTCTGGACCGCACTCCCCGGCGGTGGCAGACCGGCCGCGAGGACGCCGGGACGAGGCGCGGAGGAGGGGCGATGTCGGCAGCGAGCGAGGCGGATTTCCTGCTGGACCGGCGCGGCGTCGGTCGCGACCTCGGCGCCTGGGTGGTCGGCGTGGCCTTCGCCCGTCGCAGCCCGGCCTGCGCCTTCGCGCTCGGCGACGGCACGCTGCGCCTCGCCGCGCTGCCGGCGATGGGCGAGGCATGGCGCGATGCCGCGGCGCATGAGGGCGGCGCCTGCCTCTGCCTCGCGGCCGATGCCGGAGACGGCTTCCTCTCGGGCGGCGACGACGGGCGGCTGGCGCACACCGCTGCCGACGGTACGGTGCGGGAGGTCGCGCGGCTCGGCACCATGAAGTGGGTCGAGCACGTGGCGGCGCACGAGGCCGGCATCCGCCTCGCCGCGGTCGGGAAGCTGCTGCACGTCCTCGACGCCGGGGGGGCGACGCTGAAGACCCTGGCGCACCCCTCCGCCGTCGGCGGCATCGCCTTCGACGCCAAGGGCAAGCGCATCGCGGCCAGCCACTACAACGGCGTCTCGCTCTGGTTCGTGGCGGCGCGGGAGGACAGGCCGCGCGTCCTGGAGTGGAAGGGCAGCCACGGCGCCGTCGCCATCAGCCCGGACGGCAGCCACGTGGTCACCGCCATGCAGGAGAACGCGCTGCACGGCTGGCGGCTGGAGGACGGGCAGCACATGCGCATGTCCGGCTACCCCTCCAAGACCCGCTTCCTCTCCTTCACCGCGCGCGGCCGCTGGCTGGCGACCAGCGGCGCCGACAGCGTGGTGCTCTGGCCCTTCTTCGGCGGCGGCCCGATGGGCAAGGCGCCGACCGAGCTCGCCGGCGGCGACGGCGTGCTGTGCAGCGCCGTCGCCGCCCACCCGCAGCACGAGGTGGTGGCGGCGGGCTTCGCCGACGGGCTGGTGCTGCTGGCCGAGATCGCCTCGGGCCGGGTGGTGCCGGTGGCCGCACCGGGGCGCGGGGCCGTTTCGGCACTCGCCTGGAACGCGGCGGGGACGCATCTCGCCTTCGGCACCGAGACGGGCTTCGCCGGCCTCGTGGACCTCTCCCGCCGCTGAAACCCCCTGGCGGCGCTTGCCGGCGGGCCCTGCCCATGCCCAAATCGGCCGGGTCGCGCGGGGCGGGAACCGGCCCCGCCTTCCGCGTTAGAGCGGATCGCGGGCGGCCGCAACCGGTTGGGAGGCGACTCCGCTCCGCGAACCACAGGGCGCCGTTGCCGCCGGGTAGGGCGGGAACGGCCCCGGCCGCTCAGGCCAGGGGGACGAAGGCGATGGCGGAGCCCGACGACGACGAGGTTGATCTCGGCATCAGCCTGGAGACGGTGGCGACGGTGGTGGACCTCGCCCGCGCCGTGCAGGGCACGGAGGAGGGCGATCCCGCCCAGCTCTCCGAGGACGAGGACAGCCCCGCGGCGCTGCTGCAGGAGCATCCGGAGGACGCCACCGAGGACGCGCTGCACGACTTCATCGCCGATCTGAACGAGGACGAGCAGGCGGCGCTGATCGCCCTCGCCTGGGTCGGCCGCGGCGACTACGGCCCGGAGGAGTGGGAGGAGGCGGTGCGCCTCGCCGCCGAGCGCAACGAGGGGCGCGACGCCGCCCGCTACCTGATGTCCATGGACATGCTGGGCGACTTGTTGTCGGAAGGCGTGGCCGCCTTCGGCCTCTCGATCGAGGATGTGGAGCGCTGAGGCCCTGCCAGGCGCCGCCTCCTTCGGAATGGGCCGGCCGCGCCTCCGCCCGGGCGGGGATCAGCCCCGCGCTGCCGGCTCCCGCGGCGGGCCGGCGATCTCGCGGATCAGCTTGCGCTTCACCGCCTGGCCGAAGCTCTCGAAATCCTGCGCGACGATCAGGAAGGAGCCGGGACCGCCGATCACGCTGTCGCGGAAGTAGTCGTCGAGGGCGATCGGCGGCAGGCGCCCGAAGGTCGGGCGGTCGTTCAGGATGGGCAGGCCGTTGATGATGATGCCCTCGGCCAGCGCGCGGTCGCGCGCCTGCTCCGCCGGAGGGCCGCTGTTGTTCACCCCGTCGCCCGAGACGTCGATGATCCGCCGCGTCGCCTCGAAGGGCGCCTCCGCCATGACGCGGCGCGAGAAGTCGATGGCGCCCGAGATCGAGGTCCAGGAGAGGGAGACGCGCGGTGCCTGCGCCAGCCGCTCCGCCCAGCGGTCGGCCTCCGCCTGGCTGGCGATGCGCGTCCAGGGCAGCACCAGGCGCTGATACTCGATGCCGGCCCACTCGACATAGGCGATGCCGATGGCGCCGATCATGCCGCCGCGGATCGCCTCGACGATCGCCGGGTCGGAGACGGCGGCGCGGTAGCCCTCCCGCTGCAGCCGCGCCTCGTCCTCGTCTATGGAGCGGGAGACGTCCACTGCCAGCACGATGAGGACGTCCACCGGCTCGTCCGCGCGCGCGCGCCGTGGCAGCGCGCCGAATTGGCCGGAGACGGCCACGGCGCCGGCCGTGGCGAACAGGGACCGTCGGCGCATGGCCGAGCCCTCCGCGATGAGCGCCTCATGGAAGCGCAGGCGGGGGGCGCGGTTCAACGGTTCTCGCGCCGCGCCGCTCCGATCACAACCCCGACAGCACCGCGGCGCAGACCCGCTCCGCCTGCGCCTCGTCGAGATAGGGGTGCATGGGCAGGGACAGCACGCGGTCGCACAGCGTCTCGCTCACCGGCAGGGGCGGCGGGCCGCCGGCGATCGAGGCCGCGTGGTGGCGGGCATAGGCCGGCTGATGGTGCAGCGGCTTCGGGTAGTAGATCGCGCTCGGCACGCCCTGCGCCGCCATCGCCTGCTGCACCCGCGCCCGCGCCGCGGCATCGGGCAGCAGGATGGTGTAGATGCCCCAGGCGCTCTCCGCCCCCTCCGGCAGGCGCGGCACCGCCACATGCGCGCCGAGCCGCTCGGCGTAGAACGCGGCGAGCCGGCGCCGCGCCGCGAGCTCGTCGGCGAGCAGCGGCAGCTTGGCGAGCAGGATCGCCGCCTGGATGGTGTCGAGGCGGCCGTTCATGCCGGTGCGCAGCACCTCGTAGCGGGTGCGCCCCTCGCCATGGGTGCGCAGCGAGCGGTAGAGCTCGGCGCGGCCCGCATCATTGGTCAGCAGCGCCCCCCCGTCGCCGTAGCAGCCGAGCGTCTTGGTCGGGTAGAAGCTGCAGGCCGTCGCATCCGCCCAGGCGCCGAGGCGGCGCCCGTGCAGCGCGGCGCCGAAGGCCTGCGCCGCGTCGTCGAGCGCGAACATGCCGCGCCGCGCGCACAGCGCCTCGATCGCCGGCCAGTCCGCGGGCAGGCCGTAGAGATCGACGCCGATCACCGCGCGCGGGCGCAGCCGCCCCTCGCGCTCCACCAGCGCGATGCGCCGCTCCAAATCCGCAAGGTCGAGGTTGAAGCTCGTCTCCTCCACGTCCACGAAGACCGGGGTGGCGCCGAGCACCAGCGGCACCTCGGCGGTGGCGGTGTAGGTGAAGGCGGGCAGGAACACCGCGTCGCCCGGCCCGATCCCCTCCGCCATCAGGGCGATCTGCAGCGCGTCCGTGCCGGAGGAGACGCCGACGCAGTGCGCCGCGCCGGTGAACTCGGCGAGGCGCGATTCCAGCTCCTCCACCTCCGGCCCCTGCACGAAGCGGCCGGAATCGAGCACCGCGGCGATGCGCAGGTCGATGTCGTCGCGGATCAGCGCCTGCTGCGCCTTCATGTCGAAGAAGGCGATGGGACGGGGACGGGGAGCGGTCATGCGCGAGCAACCTGATGCGGCCGGGCGGGGCGCCCGCCCCCCAATTACGGTCCGCATCGTGGCCGCGGAAGTCACCGCTCGTGTCATTCGGCAACGCGAGGAGCGGCGGCGTTGCGGGTCCGGATCGGATCGCGGGCCCTGCCGGAAGGCGGCGCCGGCCCGCCGCGGGATCAGGGCGCGCGTCCCTCGGCGCGCGCCGCGGCTGGCGCGCTGTCGGCGTTGTGGTCGAACTCCGGCACCAGCCGGCCGAGCTGCGCCAGCGCCGCGCGCGCATGGCCGGCGCGGCAGGCGGAGGCGATCTCGTCGATCGCGCGCCCGACCAGCGCGGGATCGGCGGTGCGCGGCGTCGCCACCAGCAGGCCGGGGAAGGCGGTCGGGCGCGGCGGCTCCTGGCCGTGGAACAGCTCCTCGTACAGCTTCTCGCCGGGGCGCAGCCCGGTGAAGCGGATCTCCACATCCTCCTCGGGCCTGAGGCCGGCGAGGCGGATCATGCGCCGCGCCAGATCGACGATCTTCACCGGCTTGCCCATGTCGAGCACGAAGATGCCGCCCTCGGCCAGCTCGGGCGGCTGGTCGGCGCGGTCCTCGGCGCCGATCACGCTCGCCTGCAGCACAAGGCCGACCGCCTCGCGCACCGTCATGAAATAGCGGCGCATGTCCGGGTGGGTGACGGTGAGCGGCCCGCCGCGCTCGAGCTGGCGGCGGAACAGCGGCACGACGGAGCCGGTGGAGCCGAGCACGTTGCCGAAGCGCACGGTGACGCAGCGCATGCCGCGCCCGCCGGTGCGCGCCGACATGTCGAGCGCCTGGCAGTACATCTCCGCCAGCCGCTTCGAGGCGCCCATCACCGAGGTCGGGTTCACCGCCTTGTCGGTGGAGATGAACACCATGGCGCGGCAGCCCACCGCGGCGGCGGCGTCGGCGACGATGCGCGTGCCCTGGGCGTTGGTCAGCAGCCCCTCCAGCGGATCGTTCTCCACCATCGGCACGTGCTTGAGCGCGGCGGCGTGGAAGACGAGCTCGGGGCGGATCTCCTCGAACAGGCGGCGGATGCGGCCCTCGTCGCGGATGTCGGCGAGCACGGCGCGGCGCGGCACGTCCGGATGGCGCTCGCGCAGCTCGAGGTCGATCTCGTAGAGGACGTACTCGCCGTGATCGAGCAGGGTGAGCTGCGCCGGCCCGAGGGCGGCCACCTGCCGCGCCAGCTCGCCGCCGATCGTGCCCCCGGCGCCGGTGACCAGCACGCGCCTGCCCTGCACCAGCCGCGCCATGCCCTCGCGGTCGAGCGGCACCTGCGGGCGGTCCAGCAGGTCCTCGATCGCGACCGGGCGCAGGTGCAGGCGGGTGCGGCCGGCGGGGCCGATCTGGTCGGCAAGGCGCCGCGCCGCGGGATCGAGGGCGGTGACCGAGGGGGCGCGGCGCACCGGCACGCCGTGGCGGTCCGCGGCGTCCAGCAGCCGTTCCAGCGCCAGCCCCTGCACCTGCGGCGTCGCCAGCACGATCAGCGCCGGCAGCCTGCCCTCCGCGCGCATCCGCTCGAGCACCGGGGCGATGTCGTCCACCGTGCCGAGGATGGGGTGGCCGTGGATCCGCCGCCCCGTCTGGCGCGAGCGCAGGGAGAGGATGCCGACGACGCGGAAGGTCGGCGCGCGCTCCTGCGCCAGCGCCCGGATGAACAGGTCGGCGCCGTCTCCCGCGCCGACCAGCAGCACCGGCTGCGGCTCCATGCCGCCCTCGCCGGCGTGTCGGGCGTGGTGCAGGCGCCCCGCCACGCGCGGTGCGCCGAGCATGGCCCCGAGCGCGAGGGCGTGGACCAGGGGGAAGGCCGGGTTGGGCGGCCGCCAGGCGCCCGCGAGGTGCAGCCCGCCCCAGAACAGCAGCGCGCCCCCCGCCGCCGCGGCGGCGAGGCCGAGCAGGTCGCGCAGCCCGGCATAGCGCCAGTACTGCTGGGGCACGCGCAGCGGCGCCCCGACGGCCTGCAGGGCGAGCACCGCCCCCGCCAGCGCTCCGGGCCACCAGCCGGCGCCCGGCCAGGCGCCCGGGGCGGCCAGCAGCAGCGCCGCCGGCACCGCGGCCGCGGCGATGAGGCTGTCGATCAGGAGGTTGAGCAGGATCCGATGCGGCGCGCGGCGGGCCATGGGCACCGCCTATAGGACGGCCGCGCCGCCGGGGCCAGCAGGCGGCAGCGGCGCGAGCCGCCGGTACAGGGCGACCAGCCGCGCCGCCTCCCCCGCCCAGCCGAAGCGGGTGAGCGCCGCCCGCCGCCCCGCCGCGCCGAGCGCCGCGCGCCGCGCCGGGTCGGCCAGGCGGGCGATGGCGGCGGCGATGGCGGCGGGGTCGGCGCTGTCCACCACCTCGCCGCAGCCTGCCGCGCGCACCGCCGCCGCCACCTCCTCGGCGAAGGCGGGAACGATCACCGGCAGGCCGGCCAGCATGCAGTCGAACAGCTTGTGCGGCAGGGCGAGGCGGTGGTTGGTCTCGCCCGGCTGGAACAGCACCAGGCCGATATCGGCCTCCGCGACGCGCGCCAGCGCCTCCCGCTGCGGCAGCCAGGGCAGGCGCTCGATCCGCCCCTCCAGCCCGAGGGCGGCGGCGCGGGCGAGGAAGGCGGCCTCGCTGCCGTCGGTGAAGCGCCCGACCAGGCGCAGCCGCGTGTCCGGCGGGGCGAGGGCCAGCGCCCCCAGCATCTGCGGCCAGCCGCGCGAGGCGGTGAGCGCCCCGCTGTGCACCAGGGTGAGCGGCCCCGGGCCGTGGGCCCGCGGGGCGACGGGCAGGTCGGGGGCGTAGTTGCGCACCGCCACGGTGCGGCCGGGGGCGGCGAAATCCTCCGCCAGCCCGTCCTTCGCCACCACCACCGCATCCGCCGCGCGCCCGGCGGCGCGGCAGAGCGCGCGCAGCGCGGCGCGGGCCAGGGGGCGCAGCGGGGCGGGCAGGCGGGCGTCGAGGCGGCTGGGGTAATGCTCGTGCACGTCGAGCACCACCCGCGCCCCGCTCGCCCGCGCCGCGAGCAGGGCGGCGAGCCAGGCATCCGGCTCGCTGGCGTGCAGCACCGCCGCGCCGCTTTCCGCCGCCCGGCGGGCCAGGGCGGGCAGGCCGAGCAGCCGGCCGCGCCAGCCGCCGCGGCGGCGGTAGGTCTCGATCGCCACGCCGGCGACGCCGCGCGCCGCCTCCGGCGGGCCGGGGCAGAGGTGGCGTACCCGCCAGCCGGCCTCGGCCAGCGCCGCGCCCTCCTTGCGCACCACCCGCACGTCGTCGGGCGGATGCGCCGCCGAGAGCATCACCACCAGCGGCGCGGCGCTCACGCGGCGAGGCCCAGATGGCCGGCCAGATGCGCCACCATGCGCGGCCCCGCCCCGCCATCCCAGAGCGGGATCGGCCGCGCCCTCGGCCACGCCCCGGCGAGCACCGCCGCCACCGCCCCCGGCAGCGCCGTCGGCGCGACCAGGCGGCTGGAGCCCGCCTCCAGCGTCACCGGCCGCTCGGTGGAGGGGCGGAGGGTCAGGCAGGGCAGGTCGAGCGCCGTCGCCTCCTCCTGCACCCCGCCGCTGTCGCTCGCCACCAGCCGTGCGCGGGCGAGCAGGCCGAGGAAGTCGAGATAGGGCAGGGGGGGCAGCACCCGAATCCCCGGCGGCACCGCCAGCCCGTGCTCGGCCAGCCGCCGCCGCGCCCGGGGGTGCATCGGCCAGGCGAGCGGCAGGCGCGCGGCGGCGGCGCCGAGGGCCGCCAGCAGCGCCGCGAAGGCCGCCGGGTCGTCCACATTGGCGGCGCGGTGCAGGGTGACGACGCCGTAGTCCCCCGGCGCCAGCCCCTCCGGCAGCGGGCGGGCGCGGGCGGCGGGGAGGGAGCGGCGCAGCGTGTCCACCATGGCGTTGCCGACGGCGCGCACCGCCCCGGGCGGATGCCCCTCGGCCAGCAGGCGGGCGGCGGAGGCCTCGTCCGGGGCCCAGAGCAGGTCACTGATGGCGTCCACGGCGCGGCGGTTGATCTCCTCCGGCATGGCGCGGTCGCCGTTGCGCAGCCCCGCCTCCAGATGCGCCACCGGCAGGCCGAGCTTGCGCGCCGCGAGCGCCGCGGCGAGGGTGCCGTCCACATCGCCCGCCACCACCACCAGCGCCGGGCGGCGGGCGCGCCAGGCGGCCTCGGCGGCGATCATGCTGCGGCCGGTAAGCTCCGCGTGGCTGCCCCCCGAAACGTTAAGGGCGATCTCCGGCGCCGGCAGGCCGAGGCCGTCCAGATGGGCGCCGAACATGGCATCGTCCTGGTGCTGACCGGTGTGCAGCAGCACCGGCCGCAGCGGGAAGCCGGGCGGGATGGCGTGCCAGAGCGCGGCGAGCTTGGGCAGGTTCGGCCGGGCCGCGGCGACGAGGTGGAGCTCGTCCGTCACGGCGGGGCGGGCTGGCGCGGCACGGGGCGACTCGCGGGGAGGATGGTGCGGTGCCGCAATGGTGCCGCGTCAGGGCGCCGGCGTCCAGCTCTGCTTCAGGCAGCGCAGGGTGAAGCTGGTGCGGGTGTGGCGCACGCCGGGCAGGCGGTAGATCTTCTCGCGCAGCAGCCGCTCGTAGCCCGCGGTGCCGCCGACCGCGGCCTTGACCACGTAGTCGTACTCGCCGGTGACGAGCCAGGCCTCGATCACCTCCGGCATCTCGGTGACCGCCTGCTCGAAGCGGCGCAGGCTCTCCTCGTCATGGGTCGCCATCATCACCTCGATGATGACGGTGTCGGGCAGGCCGAGCGCCGCCTGGTCGAGGATCGCGACATAGCCCCGGATCACCCCCGCCTGCTCCAGCCGCCGCACCCGCGTCCAGCAGGGGGAGGGGGAGAGGCCCACCTGCTCGGCCAGCTCGGCGTTGGTCAGGCGGGCGTTGCGATGCAGGGCGCGGAGGATCCGGCGGTCGGTAGCGTCCATGGCGGAAGCTTCTTCCGTCCCTTCGGCGCTGCACAACAGAATTCGGCATGAACTTCCGGGGTCCGCGGTCCATCCTTCCATGCGGCCCGCCGCGCCTGGGGATTGCCGGGCGGCGGCGCCGGGCCGACATTGGCGGCCAGCGCGGGAGGTGACGACATGGGCAGCATCCGACGCCCCGAGGCCACGCTCGAGGACCGCTGGGAGAAATCCGGCGACACGCTGCTGCTCACCGGCATCCAGGCGCTGGTGCGGCTGCCGATGCTGCGCCACGAGCTCGACCGCGCCATGGGCTGGAAGACCGGCGGCTACATCAGCGGCTACCGCGGCTCCCCCCTCGGCGGCTACGACCGGGAGCTGGCGCGGCAGGCGAAGCGCCTCGCCGCGCACGACATCATCTTCCAGCCCGGGCTGAACGAGGACCTCGCCGCCACCGCCATCTGGGGCACGCAGCAGATCGGCTACTATCCCGGCGCCAGGTTCGAGGGCGTGTTCGGCATCTGGTACGGCAAGGGGCCGGGGGTGGACCGCAGCGGCGACGTGCTGCGCCACGCCAACGGCGCCGGCACCTCGCCCAAGGGCGGCGTGCTGGCGCTGGCCGGGGACGATCCCTCCTCCAAATCCTCCACCGTCACCAGCGGCTGCGAGCACAGCTTCATGGACGTGGAGATCCCGGTGCTCGACCCCTCGGGGGTGGCGGAGGTGCTGGAGTTCGGCATCAAGGGCCTCGCGCTGTCGCGCTTCTCCGGCCTCTGGGTCGGGCTGAAATGCGTGGCGGAGACCATGGACGGCAGCGCCACGCTCCGCCTCGACCCCGCCGACTACGCCACCCTCGCGCCGAACGACGTGGCGATGCCGCCGGACGGGCTGCACTACCGCCCCGGCGACATGCCGATCCCGCAGGAGGAGCGGCTGCGCCGCTTCAAGCTGCCCGCCGCCCTCGCCTTCGCCCGCGTCAACGGCTTCGACCGCATCGTGCTGGACGGCCCGAAGGCGCGCTTCGGCATCGTCACGCGCGGCAAGGCCTACAACACGCTGCGTCAGGCGCTGCTCGACGCCGGCATCACCGACGAGATGGCGCGCCTCGCCGGCCTGAGGCTGTGGAAGGTCGGCCTCGCCTGGCCGCTGGACGCGGAGGGCGCGCGGGAATTCGCCCGCGGGCTGGAGGAGGTGCTGGTGGTCGAGGACCGCCGCGCCTTCCTGGAGCCGCAGCTCCGCGACGCGCTCTACCACCTGCCCGACCGCCCGCGCATCGTCGGCAAGCGCGACGAGACGGGGGCGCCGCTGCTCTCCGAGCTGACCGAGCTCGACACCGGCGCGGTGCTGCGCGCGCTGGCGGCACGGCTGCCGGAGGCGCTGCGCACCGAGCGGCTCCGCGCCCGCGTGGCGGAGATGGAGGCGCTGGCGCGCGCGCAGCTCGCCCCGGTGCATGACCGCATTCCCTATTTCTGCCCGGGCTGCCCCCACAATTCCTCGACGCGGGTGCCGGAAGGCTCGGTCGCCCATGCCGGGATCGGCTGCCACTACCTCGCCAAGTTCATGGGCCGCTCGACCGAGCTCGCCACGCACATGGGCGGGGAGGGCGCGCTCTGGCTCGGCCAGGCGCCCTTCGTGGAGGAGAAGCACGTCTTCGCCAACATGGGCGACGGCACCTACGCCCATTCGGGCAGCATGGCGATCCGCGCCGCCGTCGCCGCCAAGGCCACCATCACCTACAAGATCCTGGTCAACAGCGCCGTCGCCATGACCGGCGGGCAGACGCCCGAGGGGGAGATGACGGTGCCGCGCATCGCCGCGCAGGTGCGCGCCGAGGGGGTGGAGCGCATCGCCGTGGTCTCCGACGACCCGGAGCGCCACCGCGGCGACCCGATGATGCCGAAGGGCGTCACCTATCACCACCGCCGCGACCTCGACCTGGTGCAGCGCGCGCTGCGCGAGACGCCGGGCGTGACGGTGCTGATCTACGACCAGCAATGCGCCACCGAGCGGCGGCGCAAGCGCAAGCGCGGCCTGCAGCCGCAGGCGGCGCGGCGCGCCGTGATCAACCCCCGCGTCTGCGAGGATTGCGGCGACTGCTCCCGCGCCTCCAACTGCCTGGCGGTGGAGCCGGTCGAGACGCCCTTCGGCCGCAAGCGCGCCATCGACCAGAGCGCCTGCAACCAGGACCTCTCCTGCGTCGAGGGCTTCTGCCCCTCCTTCGTCACGCTGGAGGGGGCGGAGCCGGTGCGGCCGGAGCCGCCCCTCCCCGCGGGCCCGCTGCCCGAGCCGGCGCGCGCGGAGGTGCGGGAGGGCGAGAGCGCCTACAACATCCTGATCGCCGGGGTGGGCGGGCAGGGGGTGACGGCGCTCGCCGCGATCCTCGCGCAGGCGGCGCATCTGGAGGGGCGGCCGGTGCGCACGGTGGACCAGCTCGGCCTGGCGCAGAAGGGCGGCGGCGTCTTCGCCCAGCTCCGCATCGGGCGGGTGGGCGACGCGGCGGAGGCGATCGACGCGCCGCGCATCGGCCTCGGCCAGACCGATCTGCTGCTCTCCTCCGACCTCGTGGTGGCGCATGGGCGGACGGCGCGTCCGCTGCTCGGCGAGGGGCGCACCGTGGCGGTGCTGAACACCGGGCTGCAGCCGACCGCGCAATTCGTGCTCGACACCGCCACCCGCTACGACCGCGGCGCCATGCTGGAGAGCGTGCGGAAAGCCTGCCGCGAGGTGGTGGCGCTGCCGGCGCTCGGGGAGGTGGAGCGCGCCTTCGGCGACCTGATCTACCTGAACGTCTGGCTGCTCGGCTTCGCCTACCAGCGCGGCCTGGTGCCGGTCTCGGCCGAGGCGATCGAGCGCGGGCTGGAGCTGAACGGCGCGGCGGTGGAGCGCAACAAGGCGGCCTTCGCTCTCGGCCGCGCCGCCGCTCTCGCCCCGCCCGCACCGGCGGGCGAGGCGGAGGAGACGCTGGAGGCGCTGGTCGCCCGCCGCGTCGCCGACCTCACGGATTACCAGAACGCCCGCTACGCCCGCGACTACGCCGCCTTCGTCGAGACGGTGCGCGCCGCCGAGCAGGCGGCGGTGCCGGGGGAGGAGCGCCTCGCCCGCGCGGTCGCCATCCAGCTCCACCGCCTCATGGCCTACAAGGACGAGTACGAGGTGGCGCGGCTGCACAGCCTGCCGGAGTGGCGCGCGCAGCTTGCCCACGGCTTCACCGGCACGCGGCGCGTCGCGCTGCACCTCGCCCCGCCCGCCCTGGCAAGGCCCGACCCGGTCACCGGCCTTCCGCGCAAGCGCGCCTTCGGGCCATGGATGCTGCGGGCGATGGGGCTGCTGCGCCACGGCAAGGTGCTGCGCGGTACGCCTCTCGATCCCTTCGGCCGTACCGAGGAGCGGCGGATGGAGCGGGCACTGCCAGGCGAGTACCGCGCTGGCATCGAGCGGCTGCTGCGCCTCCTTTCGCCCGAGACCCATGGGCGGATCTGCGACTGGGCGGAGGCCGCCGCCGGCATCAAGGGCTTCGGCCACATCAAGGCGCGCAACGCGCAGGCGGCGCGGGAGCGGATGGCGGCGATCGAGGCGTCGCTCGCCGCCCCCGCCGGCCTCAGCGCTTCGGCGGCCCCTGCGATGGCTGCGGAGTAGCGGCCACCGCCGTCGCCGGGGCCTGCGCCACCAGCGCCACCTGGATCGGCTGCGCCTTGTCGGTGTTCCGCCGCAGGCTGACGACGCGCGGCCGGCCCTGCACCAGGGCGCGCGGCATCACCAGCACCGCGCGCTCGACCCGTACCTGCTGCCCGGACTGGTCCGGCGGGCGTGGCAGCTCGGTCACCGCCTGGTCCTCCCGGGCGGCGAGCGCGCGCACCATGGCATCGAAGGCCCGCTCCACCTCGCCCGTGTCGACGCCGCCGAGGCCGAGTTCGCAGACGGCGGCGTGCTCGGCCCAGACCAGCAGGGCGGGCGCGCCGCCCGCGGGGCGGGCCAGCACCGTCAGCGGCTGCCCGGCGAAGGCCCCGCCGCCCATGGCGGCGAGGCGCCGGGCATCCACCGGCAGGAAGCCATAGGGGGCGGCGCGGCGCGCCACCTCGGCGCCGTCGAGCACCGCGCAGATGTCGGCGAAGGCCTGCACCGCCGCGGCGCCGGGAGAGGGGGCGCCGGCGGCGAACCTGTCGCCGCCCGGCCCGGCGCAGGCGGCGGCGGCCAGCGCCGCGGCCAGCATGGCCCCATGCCGGGCGGGGATGCGGAAGGTCATGCTCGTCCTTTTCCTCGGCGGCCCCCATTTCCCCACCGGCGGGCGGGACGGTCAACGGGATTGACGCCGCCCCCGTCCCGCCCGATCCCGGCACGGGACGTCGCCATGCGCGGAGGAGACCCATGCAGCCCGACCACCCGCCCGCCTTCGACCTGCCCGAGGCGACACGGGAGTTGCGCGAGACCGCCCTTGCCTTCGCCCGCGAGGTGCTGGCGCCGAGGGCGCTGGAATGGGACGCGGCCCGCCATTTCCCGCTGGAGGAGATGCGCCAGGCCGCCGCCCTCGGCATGGCCGCGCTCTACGTGCGGGAGGAGAGCGGCGGGGCGGGCCTGACACGCCTCGACGCGGCGGTGGTGTTCGAGGCGCTGTCCACCGGCTGCCCGACCGTCGCCGCCTTCCTCTCCATCCACAACATGGTCGCCTGGATGATCGACCGCTTCGGCAACGAGGCGCAGCGCGCCGAGTGGCTGCCGGAGCTGGTGCCGATGCGCAAGGTGGCGAGCTACTGCCTGACCGAGCCCGGCTCGGGCAGCGACGCGGCGGCGCTGCGCACCCGGGCACGGCGCGAGGGCGGGGAGTACGTGCTGGATGGGGCCAAGCAGTTCATCTCCGGCGCCGGCGCCTCCGACCTCTACCTCACCATGGTGCGCACCGGCGGCGAGGGGCCGGGCGGCATCTCGGCGCTGCTGATCCCGAAGGACACGCCCGGCCTCTCCTTCGGCAAGAACGAGCACAAGATGGGCTGGAACGCCCAGCCGACGCGGCAGGTGATCCTCGAGGGGGCGCGCGTGCCCGCCACCGCGCTGCTCGGCGAGGAGGGGCAGGGCTTCCGCTTCGCCATGGCGGGGCTGGACGGCGGGCGGCTGAACATCGCCGCCTGCGCGCTCGGGGGGGCGCAGGACGCGCTGGACAAGGCGCTCGCCTATGTGCAGGAGCGCCAGGCCTTCGGCCGCCCCGTCGCCGAGTTCCAGAACACGCAGTTCCGCCTGGCCGACATGCGCACCGAGCTGGAGGCGGCCCGCGCCCTGCTCTGGCGCGCCTGCGCGAAGCTGGACGCCGGGGCGCCCGACGCCACCGCCTTCTGCGCCATGGCCAAGCGCTTCGTCACCGACACCGCGCACAGGGTCGCGGACGAGGCGCTGCAGCTCCTCGGCGGCTATGGCTACCTGCACGAGTACGGCATCGAGAAGATCGTGCGCGACCTGCGCGTGCACCGCATCCTGGAAGGCACCAACGAGATCATGCGGGTGATCGTGGCGCGGCACATGCTCGGCCGGCGCTGAGCACGGGAGGAGCGAGGGATGATCCTGCACGGCTACTGGCGGTCCTCGGCGGCATACCGGGTGCGGATCGCGCTGAACCTCAAGGGCATCGCGGTGGAGCACCGCGTCCGCCACCTGCGCCGGGGCGAGCAGCGGGAGGCGGCGTATCTCCGCCTCAACCCGCAGGGGCTGGTGCCGGCGCTCGAACTCGATGACGGGACGGTGCTGACCCAGTCTCTGGCCATCGTCGAATACCTGGAGGAGACGCATCCCGAGCCGCCGCTGCTGCCGCGCGAGGCGGTGGCGCGGGCGCGGGTGCGCGCCTTCGCCCAGGCGATCGCGGCCGAGATCCATGCGGTGCAGAACCTGAAGGTGCTGAACCGCCTGAAGGCGCTGGGCCACGGGCAGGAGGAGGCGAATGCCTGGGCGCGCGAGACCATCGCCGAGGGCCTCGCCGCCTGCGAGGCGCTGGTGCGGGCGGCCGGCGCGCCCGGCCCCTTCTGCTTCGGCGCCGCGCCGAGCCTGGCCGAGATCTGCCTGGTGCCGCAGCTCTACAACGCCCGGCGCTTCGGGGTGGAGCTGGCGGGGCTGCCGCGCCTCCTGGCCGCGGAGGCGGCCTGCCTCGCCCTGCCCGCCTTCGCCGAGGCGGCGCCCGAGCGGCAGCCGGATGCGGAGTGACGCGGCGCGCTTGGAATCGTTCCGGGTCTGCATTATGAAGGGCGCATGATGCCTTCGCGCCCCGCCGCCCTTCTCCTCCTGGCCGCGCTGGTTCCCTGCGGCGCGGCGCGGGCGCAGCTTGCCACCATCGTGGTGCCGGCGGAGGCCGGCGTGGTGGTCCCGCCGCGCGGTGCCCCCCCGGCGCGTGCCGCCACGGTCCCCCGGGCCGAGCTTCCGGTGCGGGTGCCGCCGCCCCGCAGCCTTCCCGCGCCGGTGGCGGCCGCGCCGCTGCCCGTGGCGGCCGCCCCCGCCACCTCCGCCGCGGCGGCCCTGCTGGCCCTGGTGCCCCTCGCGGCGGCGGCGGCGCTGGCGAGCGGCCTGCCGGGCAGCGGCGGCGCCTCGGGGCCGGCGCGGACGCGGTAGAGCGGATCGCGGAGGGCCGGAACCGGCCGGACGCGCGACTCTGCTCCACGAAGGATGGACCAGAGCCGTTTCCGCACCCGCAGCCGGGTGGAAACGGCTCCGGCGCCCGATCCGCGGAGAGGGGAGCGCCGGAGCGGCGACCCGGCCGCCCGGTCAGAAATGGAAGCGAGATCCGTCGCGGCGGAGCACGCCGCAGGCCACGGATCGCCGCGTGCCGCCGGCGGGCGCGGGCCGCGCTGATCGGGCTCCGGCGTCAGGCGACGCGGCCCCGCTCCTCCAGCGCGAAGACGCGCAGCGCGCTCGCCAGGGGCAGCCCTGCATCCGTCCGCGCCGCGTCCACCTGCGCCACCAGCGCGGCGAGGCTGAGGCCCCGCGCCCGCGCCGCCGCCTCCAGCGCCGCCCAGAAGGCGGGCTCGAGCGCGACCGAGGTGCGATGGCCCGCCAGGGCGAAGCTGCGCTTGCGCAGGTGGCGCGGCGCCCTCATCCGCCGCCTTCCAGCGTCGCCCCGGGCTCGACCATCTCCTCCGGCCGCACCCAGCGGTCGAACTCCTCGGGGGAGACGTAGCCGAGCCGCGCCGCGGCCTCCTTCAGCGTCAGGTTCTCGGCCAGCGCCTTCTTGCCGATCGCCACCGCCTTGTCGTAGCCGATGCGCGGGTTCAGCGCGGTGACCAGCATCAGCGACTTCGCCAGGTTCTCCGCGATCCGCTCCCGGTTCGGCTCCAGCTTCTCCACCATGTTGTGGGCGAAGCTCTCGGAGGCGTCGGCGAGCAGGGTGGCCGACTGCAGCACGGCGTGGATGATCACCGGCTTGAACACGTTGAGCTCGAGGTGCCCCTGCGCGCCGCCGATGGTGACGGTGACGTTGTTGCCCATCACCTGCGCGCAGACCATGGTCAGCGCCTCGGCCTGCGTCGGGTTGGTCTTGCCCGGCATGATGCTGCTGGAGAGCCCGTCCGAGGGGATCACCAGCTCGGCCAGGCCGGCGCGCGGGCCGCTGCCGAGCAGGCGGATGTCGTTCGCCACCTTGTTCAGCGACACCGCGACGACGTTCATCGCCCCCGAAAGCTCGACGAAGGCGTCGTGCGCCGCCATGCCCTCGAACTTGTTCGGGTTGGGACGGAAGGCGAGGCCGGTGCGCTCGGCGATGATCTCGCAGAACACGCGGTCGAAGTCGCGGTGGCGGTTGAGGCCGGTGCCGACCGCGGTGCCGCCCTGCGGCAGCAGCAGGAGCCGCGGCAGGCAGGCGCGCAGCCGCTCGATGCCGAGCTCCACCTGCCGCGCCCAGGCGCCGAATTCCTGCCCCAGCGTCATCGGCACCGCGTCCATCAGGTGGGTGCGGCCGAGCTTGACGATGCCCGCCCATTCCTCGGAGCGCTTCCACAGCGCCGCGTGCAGCCGGCCGAGGGCCGGGACCAGCCGGCCCTCCACCGCCTCCGCCGCGGCGATGTGCATGATGGTCGGGAAATTGTCGTTGGAGGACTGGCCGCGGTTGACGTGGTCGTTCGGGTGCACCGGCTTGCGCGACCCGAGCGGTGCCCCGAGGAGCTCGTTCGCCCGGTTGGCGATCACCTCGTTGGCGTTCATGTTGGTCTGGGTGCCCGAGCCGGTCTGCCAGACGGGCAGCGGGAAGTCCTCGTCGCGCCTGCCTTCCGCCACCTCCTGCGCCGCCTCGCGGATGGCGCGGGCGATCTCGGGCGGCAGCTCGCCCAGGCGCTCATTGGCCTCGGCGCAGGCCCATTTGTGCAGGCCGACGGCGCGGATCAGCCCGGGCGGCAGGCGTTCCGTGCCGATGCGGAACAGGCGCCGCGCCCGCTCCGTCTGCGGCCCCCAGTAGCGGTCGGCGGGGATCTCGATGCTGCCGAGGCTGTCGGTCTCCGTGCGCGTCGCGCCGAGCGTCTCTTCCATGCGCCTGGTCTCCTTCCCGGGCGCCGATATGGGCCCGGCTCAGGGGGAGTAGGAGGAGATCTCGATCAGGTTCCCTTCCGGGTCGCGGCAATAGACCGAGCCCATGGGGCCGAGCGCCCCCTGCCGCGTCACCGGCCCCTGCTCGATGCGGACGCCGCAGGCGTGCAGGTGGCCGACGATCTCGGGCACCGTCACCGCGACGACGAAGCAAAGGTCCTGGGTGCCAGCCGCGCAGACCTCGGCGGCGATCCATTCCGCCTGGCTGGCCGAGAGCGGCCGCAGGTTGATCTTCTGCCCGCCGAATTTCAGCGCGGTGCGGGGCGGCTGGCCGAAATCGTCGCGCTCCATGCCGAGGACGCGCTGGTACCAGGAGGCCATCACCTCCAGGTCGCGGCAGTTGATGACCAGATGGTCCAGGCGGTCCACGACGAAGCGCATGCTCAGCGCGTCTCCTTCTTCGGCAGGCGGGCGGTGACCTCGATCTCGATGCGCATGGCGTCGGTCTGCAGCCCGGCATGGATCAGGGTGGAGGCGGGGCGGGCGCGGCCGAGATGCCGCCTGACCACCGGCCAGCAGGGCGGCCAGTCCTCGCGCCGCGGGACGATGAACAGCGCGCGCACCACGTCGTCCAGCGTGCAGCCCGCCTCGGCCAGCGCCGCGGCGATGTTGCGGAAGGCCTGCTCGGCCTGCGCGACGACGTCCTCCTCGATCGTCATGCGCGCGTAGTCGTAGCCGGTGGTGCCGGAGACCCAGACATGGTCGCCGTCCACCACGGCGCGGGAATAGCCGATCTCCGCCTCGAAGCGGGAGCCGGAGGAGATGTGGCGGCGCTCCGCCATGGCGCGCCTTCCGCTCACCCCGGCGCGCAGACCAGCACGGCGACGGCACCGTCCGGTCCCGGCTCATGCAGCAGCACGACGCGGCGGATGGTGGCCACCTTGCCGTCGTCGTCCGCCAGCTCCATCCCCGGCTGGGGGATGACCGGCAGCTCGATCACGCCCCTGTCGCGCGCCGGCGCGCCAACGCCGAGGCCATCCGCGTCGAACCAGACGCGCACCCTGTAGCCCGCCATCCGCCCCTCCCGGCCGCTACTCCAGCCCCTCGTAGAAGTCGTTGCCCTTGTCGTCCACCACGATGAAGGCGGGGAAGTCCTCCACCTCGATGCGCCAGACCGCCTCCATGCCGAGTTCGGGGTATTCCAGCACCTCGACCTTGCGGATGCAGTCCCGCGCCAGCCGCGCGGCGGGGCCGCCGACCGAGCCGAGGTAGAAGCCGCCATACTTCCGGCAGGCCTCGCGCACCGCCTTGCTGCGGTTGCCCTTGGCGAGCATCACCAGCGACCCGCCCGCCTTCTGGAAGGCCTCCACATAGCTGTCCATCCGCCCGGCCGTGGTGGGGCCGAAGCTGCCCGTGGCGAAGCCCTCCGGCGTCTTGGCCGGGCCGGCGTAGTAGACGGGGTGGTTCCTGATGTAGTCCGGCAGGCCCTCGCCGCGGTCCAGCCGCTCCTGCAGCTTGGCGTGGGCGATGTCGCGCGCCACCACCATGGTGCCGGTGAGCGAGACGCGGGTCTTCACGGGGTATCGCGAGAGGGTGGCGCGGATCTCGTCCATCGGCCGGTTCAGATCGATGCGCACCACCTCGCCGCCGAGGATCTCCTCCGTCGCCTCCGGCAGGTACTTCGCCGGGTCGTGCTCCAGCTCCTCGAGGAACACGCCCTCGGGCGTGATCTTCGCCTTGATCTGTCGGTCGGCCGAGCAGGAGACGCCGATGCCGATGGGCAGCGAGGCGCCGTGCCGCGGCAGGCGGATGACGCGCACGTCGTGGCAGAAGTACTTGCCGCCGAACTGCGCGCCGATGCCGAGGGACTGCGTCAGCCTGTGGATCTCGGCCTCCAGCTCCGGGTCGCGGATGGCGTGCCCGGCCCTGCTTCCCTGGGTCGGCAGGGCATCGAGATAGCGGGTGGAGGCGAGCTTCACCGTCTTCAGCGTCATCTCGGCCGAGGTGCCGCCGATGACGATTGCCAGATGGTAGGGCGGGCAGGCGGAGGTGCCGAGGGTCTTGACCTTCTCCTCGATGAAGGCGAGCAGCTTCTGCCGGTTCAGCACCGCGCGGGTCTGCTGGTAGAGGAAGGTCTTGTTGGCCGACCCGCCCCCCTTCAGCACGAACATCAGGTGGAACTCCTCGGCGTGGTGCTCGCCGGGTGCTGCCATGATGGAGAACTCCACCGGCAGGTTGTTGCCGGTGTTCACCTCCTCGAAGGTGGAGAGGGGCGCCATCTGCGAGTAGCGCAGGTTGGTCTCGGTGTAGGTGCGGTGCACGCCGAAGCTGATCGCCTCCTCCTCGTCGCCCTCCACCCAGACGCGCTGGCCCTTCTTGCCGAAGACGATGGCGGTGCCGGTGTCCTGGCACATCGGCAGCACGCCGCCGGCGGCGATGTTGGCGTTCTTCAGCAGGTCGAGCGCGACGAAGCGGTCGTTGGCGCTGGCCTCGGGGTCCTTCAGGATGTTCGCGAGCTGCTGCAGGTGGCCCGGGCGCAGCAGGTGGGAGGCGTCGCGGCAGGCCTGGAAGGCCAGCGCCTCCAGCGCCGCGGGGGCGACTCTCAGCACGGTCCGGCCGTCGCACCGCGTGGTGGTGACGCCCTCGACATCGAGCCGGCGCCAGGGCGTGGTGTCCTCGCCGAGCGGGAACATCGGGCTGTAGAGGAAGCCGGCGGGGCGGGCCGGGGCGGCGGGGGCGCCGGCATCGAGCGGTGGGGTCACGGGGCGGTCTCCGCGCATCGGCACCGGCCGGGCGGCGGGCCCGGGCGGGCCCGCCGGCGGCGAGGCGCGTGTCTCAAGGGGCTTAACGCCTGTTCCGCGCAGGCGGAAGCGGGATCCATCGGGGTGGGGGGTGCTGTAGCCCAGCCGCCCGGCCACGCCAACCGGGGCGGGCGGGCTCAGGCCGGGGTGATGCGGGCGCGGCGGATCACCGCGCCCCAGCGCTCGGCGTCGGCGCGGATGGTCTCGGCGAGGCGCTCCGGCGGCTCGGTCACCGGCTCGAGGCCGATGGCGGCGAGCCGCCCCGCCACCTCCGGCAGGGCCAGCACCTCCTGCACCGCGGCGCCGAGCGTGGCGCGGATCTCCGGGTCGGTGCCGGCCGGGGCGACGATGCCATGCCAGCCCACCACCGGCTCGTCGAGCAGGCCGGTCTCCACCAGGGTCGGCACCTCGGGCAGCGCCGCCGGGCGGCGGGCGGAGGAGACGAAGAGGCCGCGCAGGGCGCCGCTGCGCACCAGGCCCGCGGCGGCGCCGGCATTGACCAGCACGGCGTCGGTGACGCCGGCCAGGAGGTCGTTCACCGCCAGCGCGCCGCCGCGATAGGGCAGGTGGATCCAGCGCGTGCCGGCGGCCTCCTGCACCAGCTCGCCGAGGAGGTGGGCGAGGCTGCCGATGCCGGTGGTGCCGACCGCCGCCATCTCCCGCCGCGCGCCGGCGGCGCGCAGGGCCTCGAGGCCCTCGCGCCCGCCTGGCCCGTCGGCGCGCACCGCCATGAGCTGGGGCACGCGCACCACCCAGGCGACGGGCGCGAACCCCTCCACCGGATCGAAGCCGAGCCTCGGGAAGAGCGACTTGTTGATGGACAGGCCGTCGGAGCCGGCGAGCAGGGTGTAGCCGTCCGGCCGTGCCCGCGCGACGGTCTGGAAGCCGAGATTGCCCGCCGCCCCCGGCAGGTTCTCCACCACCACGGGCTGGCCGAGGCGGCGGGAGAGCGGCGCCGCGACGATGCGTGCCACCGCATCCTGGCTGCCGCCCGCGGCGACCGGCACGATCAGCCGGATCCGCCGGGTCGGCCGCCACCCCGTGCCGCCCAGGGCGTGGCGGCAGGGGGCGGCCAGGGCGGCGGCGGAGAGCAGGCCAAGCAGATGACGGCGGCGCATCGGGAGCCCGAGGATGGCGCGGGCCCGGAAGCCCGCTTGGCACGCATCTTACACCTATTGATTTAATAGGAAAACAGAAATTAAACCCTGGCGTCTGATCCGCGGAGGCGGCACGCCGGAGCGGTGAATCAGCCGCCCGGCAAGGTGCCTGATCCGCGGAGGCGGCACGCCGGAGCGGTGAATCAGCCGCCCGGCAAGGTGCCTGATCCGCGGAGGCGGCACGCCGGAGCGGTGAATCAGCCGCCCGGCAAGGTGCCTGATCCGCGGAGGCGGCACGCCGGAGCGGTGAATCAGCCGCCCGGCAAGGTGCCTGATCCGCGGAGGCGGCACGCCGGAGCGGTGAATCAGCCGCCCGGCAAGGTGCCTGATCCGCGGAGGCGGCACGCCGGAGCGGTGAATCAGCCGCCCGGCAAGGTGCCTGATCCGCGGAGGCGGCACGCCGGAGCGGTGAATCAGCCGCCCGGCAAGGTGCCTGATCCGCGGAGGCGGCACGCCGGAGCGGTGAATCAGCCGCCCGGCAAGGTGCCTGATCCGCGGAGGCGGCACGCCGGAGCGGTGAATCAGCCGCCCGGCAAGGTGCCTGATCCGCGGAGGCGGCACGCCGGAGCGGTGAATCAGCCGCCCGGCAAGGTGCCTGATCCGCGGAGGCGGCACGCCGGAGCGGTGAATCAGCCGCCCGGCAAGGTGCCTGATCCGCGGAGGCGGCACGCCGGAGCGGTGAATCAGCCGCCCGGCGAAAACCGGATGCGTGGTCTGTCAAGGCAGATCACGCTGCGGGCGCAAGGTTCCAGGCCGCGGAAGAAAGGCCGGAGCAGGCCCGAACCTGCCTGGGATTTCCGGGTAGCGTCTTCCGCGCCGGCCTCGGAGGGACGCGGACGCCTTCCCGGGCGCGCCGTCCGCTCCGCCTAGTCGCGCGTCGGGCGGCGGCGGAAGGCGTCGAGGCTGACCACCTGCGGCTCCTGCCCGGCCGGCGGGGCCTCCGCTGCCGGGGCGGTCTCCCCCGCGGGCTCGGCGGCGGCCGCGGGCGCCTCCTCCGGCGGCTGGAAGCGCAGGCCGAAGCGCACATGCGGGTCGGCGAAGGCCGTGACCGCCTTGAAGGGGATGGTCAGCGTCGCCGGCACGCCGCCGAAGGAAAGCCCCACCGAGAAGCTGCCGGCGGCATGATCGAGCTTCAGGTCCCAGAAGCGGTGCTGCAGGACGATCGTCATCTCCTGCGGGTAGCGCGCCCTGAGGTGCCCGGGCAGGGAGACGCCGGGATGGTCGGTGCGGAAGGTGAGGTAGAAATGATGCTCGCCCGGCAGGCCGTGCTCGGCGGTGTAGGCCAGCGCCTCGACCACCACGCCGCGCAGCGCCTCCTCCGCCCAGCGGGCGTAGGGCAGGAGGCTCTCGGTCTCGATCAGGCTCTGTGTCATGCGTTCTGCCACCCTCGCCGCAACCTTAGGGTGAGTCGCCTGCGGGCAAAAGGGGTTCCGGCGGAGAAGTGGGGGGCTTCTGTTGCCCGGTGCCCCCCGGACCGCGCTTACCTAGTGTTAGGCAGCGAGCGCCACAGCCTCGCGGCTGTTGTCGTTGGCACTTGTGATACGGCCCGATGACGGCGGAACCATGCCGGGCGAAAACGGCCTCTTTACCACGCGCGTCGAGCCTGTTTCGCCCCCAGGAGCCCCCGAAGGGGTGAATGGTGGAGGCGCCGGGCACTGCCCCCGGGTCCGCTACGCTTATTCCAGGCCGCGTTTATCGCCATAGCCGCCCGAAGGCGGCGGATGGGATGTAGGGCAGGCCGGCCACGATTTCCAGCACCTCGCGCAGGCCCCTGTCGCGGCCCCCGCCGGCCGATGCATAAGGGGCGGCGGCGGGGCCGGCCCCGCCCGACCGACGCGAGGGAGAAGGCCGCGCATGGCGCTGACCGAGGAGCAGCAGCGGGAGATCGAGGCGGCGCGGGCCGCCGAATCGCGCACCCGCCGCCCCACCGTGCCGGCGCTGGAGGCGCTGCTGCACCAGGCGATCCCGGTGCTCGACCACGGCTTCCTGCGTGTCGTGGACTACATGGGCGATGACGGGGCGGTGGTGCAGGCGGCGCGCGTCTCCTACGGCCGCGGCACCCGCGCGGCCAACGAGGACCGCGGGCTGATCCGCTACCTGATGCGGCACCGCCACTCCACCCCCTTCGAAATGTGCGAGATCAAGTACCATGTGAAGCTGCCGATCTTCGTGGCCCGGCAGTGGATCCGCCACCGCACGGCGAACGTGAACGAGTACTCGGCCCGCTATTCCATCCTGGACCGGGAGTTCTACATCCCCGCGCCGGAGCACCTTGCGGCGCAATCGGCGGTGAACCGCCAAGGCCGGGGGGACATCCTGGAAGGGCGCGAGGCCGCGCGCGTGCTCGACCTTCTGCGCGAGGACGCGGCGCGCAACTACGACCACTACCTCGAGATGCTGAACGAGGACGAGCACGGCCGCGCGCTCGACCCGGCGCGGCAGGGCCTGGCGCGGGAGCTCGCGCGCATGAACCTCACCCTCAACACCTATACGCAGTGGTACTGGAAGACCGACCTGCACAACCTGCTGCACTTCCTCTCCCTGCGCGCCGACCCGCACGCCCAGTACGAGATCCGCGCCTATGCCGAGGCGATGCTGGAGACGGTGCGGGCCTGGGTGCCGCTCTGCTTCGAGGCGTTCCGCGACTACCGCCTCGGCGCGGTGACGCTGTCGGCGCAGATGCTCGCCGTGCTGCGCCGCCTGCTGGCGGGCGAGGCGGTGGCGCCGGAGGCGAGCGGCCTCTCGCGGCGCGAGTGGCGGGAGCTGATGGCGGCGCTCGGGCGCGAGGGCTAGGCGCATGGAATGGATCATCCTGGCGCTGCTGATCCTGCTCGGCGTGCCGGTGCTGCTGCTGGTGCTCGGCGTCGCGCTGGCGATCTGGGTGACGCTTGCGGTGGCCGGCGCGGTCTGGGGTCTGTTCACCTTCCTCTTCGACGCGCCCCTGATCGGGCTGCTGCTGGCGCTCGCCGCCGGGATCGCGATCGGCCGCGCCATGGCGCGGCGGCCATGACCGCGGCCCGCCGCGCCCCGCCCCGCGCGGCGCCGCCGCCCCGCCCGGCCGCGAGGCCGCGCGGCGGCAGGGCGCCGGGGGGGCTGGCGCGCTGGGCCAAGGTGGCGCTGCTGGTGGGGCTGGTGCTGCTCGGCCTGCCGCTGGCCCATGCGCTGCTCGGCGAGGTGGTGGCGCTGCTCGGCGGCGCGGCGCTGTTCGGCTTCCTGCTCGGCCGCTGGACCCTGCCGGGGCGGTGAGGCGGGCATGGGCGTGCTCGTCTTCGGCTCGGTCAACGCCGACCTGGTGTTCCGCCTGCCCGCCCTGCCGGGGCCGGGGGAGACGGTGCTCGGGGAGGGGTGGCGGGCGCTGCCCGGCGGCAAGGGCGCCAACCAGGCGGTCGCCGCCGCCCGCGACGGCGCCGTCACCGCCTTCGCCGGCGCGGTCGGGCGCGACGCGATGGCGGAGGTGGCGCTCGCCGCGCTGCGCGCCGCCAGGGTGGACCTGACGCGGCTCGCCGTGAGCGGGGCGCCCACGGGCTGCGCCGCCATCTGCGTGGATCCGGAGGGGCGCAACCAGATCGCTGTCGCCAGCGGTGCGAATGCCGGGGCGCGCGCGGCGCAGGTGGAGGACGCGGCGCTCGGCCCCGCCACCACCCTGCTGCTGCAGATGGAGGTGCCGGCGGCGGAGATCGCGGCGCTCGCCCTGCGGGCGCGGGCGCGCGGGGCGCGGGTGCTGCTGAACCTCGCCCCCGCCGCGCCGCTGCCGGAGACGGCGCTGCGCGCCGCGCACCTCCTCATCGCCAACGAGCGGGAGGCCGCCTGGCTCGGCGCCGCGCTCGGCTGCGCGGCGGAGGCGGCGCCGCTCGCCGCCGCGCTCGGCACCGGCGTCGCGGTGACGCGGGGCGCGGCGGGGGCGGAGGCGGCGACCGCGGAAGGCGCGCTGCACCAGCCCGCCTTTCCGGTCGCGACGCGGGACAGCACCGGCGCGGGCGATTGCTGGTGCGGCGTCCTCGCCGCCGCGCTCGATCGCGGCCTGCCGCTCGCCGCCGCCATGCGCCGCGCCGCGGCCGCCGCGGCGATCGCCTGCACGCGCGACGGCGCCGCCGCCTGTCCCGAGGCGGCGGAGACGGACGCCTTCCTGGCCGCACGGTAGGTTGCGCCCGCCCGCCACTGGCGCTGCAATCGCCGCGCCGGGAGGGAGCCCACGCATGTCCGACGACCTGATCCGCCTGACCGCGACCGAGGCGGTGGCGCGCCTCCGGCGCCGCGAGGTCTCGCCGCTCGACCTGATCGAGGCCGCCGAGCGGCGCATCGCCGCGGTGGAGCCGGCGCTGAACGCGCTGCCCACCCTCTGCCTCGACCGCGCGCGGGCGCATGCGCGGCGCCTGATGGCGGGCGAGGGGCGGGAGGCGGAGGGCGAGCCGGGCTGGCTCGGCGGCCTGCCGGTGACGATCAAGGACCTCACCGACGTCGCCGGGGTGCGCACCACCTACGGCTCGCCGATCTTCAAGGACCACGTGCCGGACAGGTCCCACCCGCTGGTCGAGCGGATCGAGCGGCTGGGCGGCATCGTCATCGCCAAGTCCAACACGCCGGAATTCGGCGCCGGCGGCTCCACCTTCAACGAGGTGTTCGGCCGCACCCGCAACCCGTGGAACACGGCGCTGACCTGCGGCGGCTCGACCGGCGGCGGCTCGGTCAGCGTGGCGGCGGGCGAGGCGTGGCTCGCCCATGGCAGCGACCATGCCGGCAGCCTGCGCCGCCCCGGCACCTATTGCGGCGTGGTCGGGCTGCGCCCCTCGCCGGGGCGGGTCACGCGCGGCGCGCCGAACAACCTGTTCTCGCCGCTCTCCGTGCAGGGGCCGATGGCGCGCACCGTGCCGGACGTGGCGCTCTTCCTCGACACCATGGCGGGCTGGGACCCGCTCGACCCGCTCACCTACGACGCCCCCGCCACCCCCTACGCCGCGGCGGTGGCCGAGGCGGAGCGGCACCGCCCGCGCCGCATCGCCTTCACCGCCGACTTCAACGGCGCCCTGCCGGTGGACCGCGAGACGCGGGCGATCTGCGCCGAGGCGGTGCGCCGCTTCGAGGCGGCGGGCTGCGCGGTGGAGGAGTTCGCCCCCGATCTCGGCGCGCTGCAGGAGGCGTTCCTGGTGCTGCGCAGCCAGCACTTCGTCGTGGACCGCGAGCTGCAGCTGAAAACCCACCGGGAGCTGATCAAGCCCGACATCATCTGGAACACCGAACGCGGCCTCGCCGCCACGCCGAGCCGTCTCGCCTGGGCCGAGCGCGAGCGCGCCGCCTGGTACCGTCGCGTGGCGGCCATGTTCGCCCGCTTCGACGTGCTGGTGACGCCGGGCGCGGCGACGCCCGCCTTCGACGTGATGCTGCGCCACCCGGAGAGCGTCGCGGGCGTCAGGCTCGAGAACTACATGGCGGCCTCGATGCTGAACGCCGCCATCACCCTGGCCGGCTGCCCCGCCATCGCCGTGCCCTGCGGCTTCGACCGGTACGGCCGGCCGATCGGCCTGCAGATCGCCGCCCCGCCGCGGCGGGAGGAGGTGGCGCTCTGCGCGGCGGCGCTGTTCGAGCGGCTCAGCGGCCTCGACCGCCTGGTGCCGGTGGACCCGCGGCCGGGAACGGTGCCGCCGCCGGAGGCGCCCCCTACATCACCAGCACGGGCTTGATCGCCTCGCCCCGCGCGCTCGCCGCCATTGCCTCGTTGATCTCGGTGAAGGGGTAGCGGCGGATCATGCGGTCGAAGGGGAAGCGGCCCTGGCCGTGCAGGGCGATCAGCCGCGGCAGGAACTCGGCCGGGCGGCTCTCGCCCTCGATCACGCCGCGGATGGTCCAGCCCTGCACCAGCAGCGGCATGGCGGGGAAGGTGTAGGCGGCATCGGCCGGCGCCGCGCCGACGATGGCGCAGACGCCGCGCGGGGCGAGGCAGGCGGCCGCCTGCGCCGCCACCTCCGGCAGCCCGGTGCACTCCACGCTGCTGCCCGCGCCGCCCTCGCCCAGCAGCTCGCGCACCGCGGCGGGGACGTCGTTGGTCGCCTTGGGGTCGAGCAGGTCGGTGGCGCCGAAGGCCCGCGCCATCTCCCGCCGCGCCGGGTTCGGGTCCACCGCCAGGATGCGCGCGCAGCCCTGCAGCACGGCGCCGAGGATGGCCGAGAGCCCGACCGTGCCGCAGCCGAACACGGCGATGCTGCTGCCCGCCTCCGGGCGCAGCGCGTTCATCACCGTCCCCGCCCCGGTCTGCACGCCGCAGCCGAGGGGGGCGTAGGTCTCGAGCGGCGCGTCCGGCGCCACCCGCACCAGGTTGCGCTCGCGCGCGATGCAGTGGGTGGCGAAGGCGCTCTGGCCGAAGAAGCGCCCGCCCACCTCCACCGCCTCCGCGCGCAGCGGCGTGGTGCCGTCCGGGCGGCGGCAGCCGAAATTGAACGGGCCGAACTGGTGGCAGTAGAAGGGTGCGGCGGCGCGGCAGGAGGGGCAGCCGCCGCAGCTGTCGTAGCTCAGCAGCACCTTGTCGCCGGGCCGCACCGTGGCCACGCGGCCGCCGACCTGCTCGACGATGCCGGCCCCCTCGTGGCCGAGCACGGCAGGCAGCGGCACCGGCAGCTCCTGGTCGCGGCAGACGAGGTCGGTGTGGCAGACGCCGCAGGCGACGACGCGCACCAGCACCTCGTCCTCGCGCGGCGGCTCGATCTCCAGCTCGGCCAGCTCCAGCGGCGCGCGGGGCGTGCGGGCGATGGCGGCGGTGATGCGCATGGCCTGATGATCCTCCCGGTGCGGCACTCTGCCACGCCGCGCCCCCGCGGCCGATCACGCCGGCGGGAGCCGCGCCGTCTACGCCGCCTTCAGGTGCTCCCGCAGCCGCGGCATCAGCTCCACCAGGTTGCAGGGGCGGTGGCGGCTGTCGAGCTGGAAGGCCAGGATGTCGTCCCAGGCGTCCTTGCAGGCGCCGGTGCTGCCCGGCAGCGCGAAGAGGTAGGTGCCCTCCGCCACGCCGCCGAGGGCGCGGCTCTGCATGGTGGAGGTGCCGATCTTGCGGTAGCTCAGCATGCGGAACAGCTCGCCGAAGCCCTCGATCTCCTTCTCCAGCACCCGCCTGAACGCCTCCGGCGTCACGTCGCGGCCGGTGATGCCGGTGCCGCCGGTGCTGATCACGCAGTCCACCTCCGCGTCGGCGATCCAGCGGCGCAGCACCGCCTCGATGGCGTCCGCCTCGTCCTTCACCACCTCCCGCGCCACGCAGCGGTGGCCGGCGGCCTCGATGCGCTCCTGCAGGGTCTGGCCGCTGCGGTCGCTCGCCAGGTCGCGCGTGTCGCTGACGGTGAGGACGGCGATGTTGACCGGCAGGAAGGGCAGGGATTCGTCGATCGGCATGGCGGGCGCTCCTTCCGGGATGGCGCCCTACTGTAGCGCCCGCGGGCGCTGGCGCAGCATCGCCGTCACCTCCTCGGCGCCGGCGAGGCGCGGGAAGCTGCCGGCGGCGAGCTGGTCGAGCGAGGGCGCGGGCAGGCCGAGGCGGGAGGCGTAGATCCAGGAATAGGCCAGCACCTGCCGCACGAAGTGCCGCGTCTCGTCCACCGGGATCGCCTCGATGAACAGGAAGGGGTCGTCGCGGTGCCCGACTGCGGGCAGCCAGCGGGAGAGGTTCCCCGGCCCGGCGTTGTAGGCGGCGAGCAGCCGGATCAGGTTGCCCTCCACCGCCTCGTGCCGCGCCAGGTAGAGCAGGTAGCGCTGCCCCAGCTCCAGCGAGAAGGCCGGGTCGTGCAGCCGGTGCATGCCCTCCCCGGCGAGGCTCGGGTCGCGCGCCACGTAGCTCGCCGTGGCGGGCATGATCTGCATCAGCCCGCGCGCCCCGGCGGGGGAGACCGCCTTCGGGTCGAAATTCGATTCCTGCCTAGCCAGCGCGAAGAGCAGTGCCGGATCCACGCGGAAGCCGCCCTGCGGGCGCAGCCGCGGCACCGGGAAGCGGGCGAAGTCGCGCGGCCGCCCGTCCCTCGCCTGGGAGGCGGTGGCGAGCTGCGCGGCGAGCCCGGCCAGCCCCGCCTGCTCCGCCACCGCCAGCATGGCGCGGGCGAGGGGGGGGTTGTTCTGCGCCCGCGCCCAGAGCAGGCGCAGCTCCGCCTCGGCGCGCGCGGCCTGGCCGATCTGCAGCAGCGCCAGCGCCCGCCAGCCGCCAGCGGTCTCGGCCAGCGCCGCGGCCTCGGCCTCGCCGGCCAGCTCCCGCTCCCAGGCGAAGTTGCCGGGCAGGCCGAGGGCGCGGCGGGCGACCAGGCCGTGGAAGGTGCGCGGCTCCTGCGCCGCCAGCGTCATCCAGGGCACGTACTCGGCCGGGCGGCGGGCACGCACGGCGGCACGCGCGGTCCAGAAGGCGGCGGCGGAGCGCAGCGCCGGGGCGGCGCCCTCGGCGCGCGCGGCACGCTCGAAATGCAGGAGCGCGGCCTCGTAGCGGCCGATGCCCCAGGCGGCGAGGCCGGCGGTGAAGGCGGCCTGGGCGTTCTCCGGCGCTTCGCGCGAGGCCTCGGCGGCGATGCGGAACGCCTCCTCGTCGCGGCCGGCGCGGAACAGCCCCATGGCGAGCTCCGCCTTCAGCGCCGCGGCGTAGGCGGGGGTCATGCCGCGGGTGCGGGCGATCAGCGCCAGGGCGTCCTGCGCCCGCCCCTCCCGCGCCCGCTCGCGCACCGTGCGGTCGAGGGCAGGGTTGCGGACGAAGCGGTGCTGGGCGGCGCCCTCGCGCTCCTCCGGCGCCGTTCCGGCCTCCTCGGCCAGCGCGTCGGGCAGGGCGGGCGGGGCGGGGAGCGGCGCGCCGCGGGGCAGGGCCCGCGCCAGGCGCGCGTGCATCGCCGGCGCGTCGGGGTGATCGGCGTATTCGGCGAGCCAGAGATGCAGCGCCTCGGGGCCCGGCTCGGCGCCCGGGCGGGACCACCGGTCGGCGAGGACGTGGCCGAGCAGGCGGCGGTCGGTGAGGCGCTCGGTCTCGCGTGCCGCGGCGGCGAGATCGCCGCGCGCCTGCAGGTCGAAGATGCGGCGCAGGCGCAGCGCCTCCGAGGGCGCCAGCACCGCCGGCAGGCCGGGAACCTCCGTGGCCCCCCGCGCGGCCGGGGCCTGGGGGCGGGGGACGCTCATGGCGGTCTGGTCGGGGGCCCGCTGCGCCATCGCCGGTGCGGCCGCACCGGCGAGCAGCGCCGCCCCCCAGGCGAGGCCGCCGAGCAGCGGCAGGAGGGGGCGGAGGGCCATGGGGCCGATCGCTCGCATGGCCCCTCGCCGTTAACCTTCCGGGCACCTGTGACGCAACCCGGAAAATGACCGGGCCGTCGGAAAGAAACATGCGAATCCCTGAACCCGGCGGCGATGCAGGCCGGAGCGGCGGGGATTGTGGCAAGTCCGTGGCGGCCGGGGCGGCGCCTAATCCGCGTCCAGGCTGCGCCGCAGCAGCAGCAGATCGGCCCAGGCATCGCGCTTGGCGGCCGGATTGCGCAGCAGATAGGCCGGATGCAGCGTCGCCAGCGCCGGAATGGCGGTGCCGTCCGGCAACGTTACTTGGTGCCAACGTCCGCGTAGTCGCGTGATCCCCTCCCGCGCCCCGAGCAGCGCCTTGGCGGCGACGCCGCCGAGCAGCACCAGCCGCCGCGGCGCCGCCAGCGCGACGTGGCGCAGCACGAAGGGCAGGAACAGCGCGATCTCCGCGTCGGTCGGCGTGCGGTTGCCGGGCGGGCGGAAGGGCAGGATGTTGGTGATGTAGAAATTCCGCCCCCGGTCGAGGCCGATGCTCGCCAGCATCCGGTCGAGGAGCTGGCCGGAGGCGCCGACGAAGGGGCGCCCCAGCCGGTCCTCGTCCGCCCCCGGCGCCTCGCCGATCAGCATCAGCCCGCTCTCCGCCACGCCGTCGGCGAAGACGAGGCTGGTCGCGGTCTCGCGCAGCGGGCTGCCGCCGAAGGCGGCCATCGCCTCGCGCAGCGCCGCGAGGGTGGCGGCGCCGGCGGCGAGGGCGCCGGCCTCGGCCGCCGCGGGCGGCAGGGCGATGCGGCCGGGCGCCGCCGGGCGCGGGGGGCGGGAGGGCTCCGGCGCGGCGGGGGGCGGGCGGGTGCGGTCCGCCGGCGCCTCGAGCAGCGCCTCGTCCGCGCCCCAGTCGAGCTGCAGCCGCAGCGCGGCCAACAGCGCCCCGCGCGTCCCGCCCTCCATCCCCTGCTCCGCGGCCATGCCAGGGATATCAGACGGGTGCGGGGTTTCGTGCAACCCGCCCCTCCGCTACACCGGCGGAAACGAGGAGGATCGGGCATGGCCGAGGAGACCGAGCAGCGCGAGGCGATGGAGTTCGACGTCCTGATCGTGGGCGGCGGGCCGGCCGGCCTCGCGGCGGCGATCCGGCTGAAGCAGCTCATGCCCGAGGTGGCGGTCTGCCTGGTGGAGAAGGGCAGCGAGATCGGCGCGCACATCCTCTCCGGCGCCGTGCTCGAGCCCCGCGCCCTCGACGAGCTGATCCCGGACTGGCGCGACGACCCGCCGGCGCTGACCACGCCGGCCAGGGACGACCGGTTCATGTACCTGACGGCGACGCGGGCGATCCGCCTGCCGACGCCGCGGACCATGCACAACGAGGGCAACTACATCGTCTCCCTCGGCAATGTCTGCCGCTGGCTCGGCGCCAAGGCGGAGGCGCTCGGCGTCGAGATCTATCCGGGCTTCGCGGCGAGCGAGACCATCATCGAGGACGGCCAGGTGCGCGGCGTGGTCGCCGGCGTGATGGGCATCCGCCGGGACGGCACCAGGGGGCCGAACTACCAGCCGGGGATGGAGCTGCGCGCGCCCTACACGCTGTTCGCCGAGGGCTGCCGCGGCAGCCTCTCGAAGAAGCTGATGGAGCGCTACAACCTGCGCGAGGGCGTGGCGCCGCAGACCTACGGCCTCGGCATCAAGGAGCTGTGGGAGATCCCGAAGGAGAGGCACCAGCCCGGCCTGGTGTGGCATTCCGTCGGCTGGCCGCTCACCTCCGACACCTATGGCGGCTCCTGGCTCTACATGCTGGGGGAGAACCTGGTCTCGATCGGCTTCGTGGTCGGGCTCGACTATCCGAACCCCTGGCTCTCGCCCTTCGAGGAGTTCCAGCGCTTCAAGACGCACCCCGAGGTGCGGAAGATGCTGGAGGGCGGCAAGCGCATCGCCTACGGCGCGCGGGCGCTGAACGAGGGCGGCATCCAGGCCACGCCGAAGCTGGTCTTCCCGGGCGGGGCGCTGATCGGCGACTGCGCGGGCTTCCTCAACGTGCCGAAGATCAAGGGCACCCACACCTCGATGAAGTCCGGCATGGTGGCGGCCGAGGCGGTGGCGGAGGCGCTGCGGGGCGGGGCGCGCCCGCCCGTGCTCGAGAGCTACGAGCGCATGATGCGCGAGAGCTGGGTGTGGAAGGAGCTGCACGACGTCCGCAACATCCGCCCCGCCTTCGCCAAATTCGGCTTCTGGGGCGCGATGGCGTGGTCGGCGGTGGACGCCTACCTGCTGCGCGGCAAGGCGCCCTGGACCTGGCGCCACCACCAGGACCACGAGACGCTGAAGCCGGCCTCCCAGGCGAGGAAGATCGAGTACCCGAAGCCCGACGGCGTGCTCACCTTCGACCGCCTCTCCTCGGTGTTCCTCTCCAACACCAACCACGAGGAGGACCAGCCGGTGCATCTGGTGCTGAAGGACCCCTCGCGCTGGAAGGGCACCAACTGGGATCTCTACCGCAGCCCGGAGAGCCGCTACTGCCCCGCCGCGGTGTACGAGGCGGTGGGGCCGGAGGCGGAGCGCGAGCTCAAGGGCACTCCGGACGCGCAGGCCGACGCCGTGCCGGGCGCGACGGCAGAGGCGGGCGACGGCGGCGTGCGCCTCGTCATCAACGCGCAGAACTGCGTGCACTGCAAGACCTGCGACATCAAGGACCCGCTGCAGAACATCGACTGGCGCACGCCGGAGGGCGGCGGCGGCCCGAACTACATCGGCGGGATGTAGCCGGGGCGGGATGTGGCCGGTCGCGGCTTTGTCGGTTCCGGCGCCGGCCGCGGATGCTTAGATGCGCGCGGCGCCGGAATCGCGCCGGGTCGATTCGTGGAGGAACAGATGTCGCCAACCCGCATTGCCGTGCTCGCCCTCGCCGGCCTCGCCACCGCCTCCCTGCCCGCCTGGAGCGCCTCCCCGCCGCGCCAGGACCGGGAATCGGCGGTCATCGAGCGGCTCAACGAGGAGAGCCTGCGCCGCGCCCGCGCCGGCCAGGACGCGCTGACGCCGGGGCCCGACACCACCCGGGAGCTGAACCGCCGCAGCGAGGACGCCGCCCGGCAGGGCCAGGAGATGCCCCGCCCGCCCATGCCCTTCCGCTGAGGCGCCAGGGCCGGCCCGTCGGAGCGGCGCCCGCGCGCCCTGACGGGCGGCCCGTGATCCGGGCGGCGGAGGTCGCCGCCCTTCCGGGGGGATCCATGCCGAGCATCCATGGCGCGGCGCGCGGCCGGACTCCCCGTCGCTCCGGCGGGGAGGCGGCGCGCGAGGCCCTCCTCGCCGCCGCGCGGGCGCTGGACGCGGCGGGGTTCATGCCGGGCAGGTCCGGCAACCTTTCCCTCCGCACCGCGCGCGGCTTTCTCATCACCCCCTCCGGCCTGCCCTACGCCGACACCGCGCCGGCCGACCTGGTGGAGCTCGCGCCGGATGGGGCCGTGCTCTCGGGCCATCGCCGTCCCTCCTCGGAATGGCGCCTGCACGCGGCGATCTATGCGGCGCGGCCAGAGGCGGGGGCGGTAGTGCACACCCACAGCCCCTTCGCCACCGCCCTCTCCTGCGCGCGGCAAGGCATTCCGCCGCTGCACTACATGATCGCGCTGGCGGGCGGGGAGGACATACGCTGCTCGGCCTACGCCACCTTCGGCACCGCGGCGCTGGCGGAGGCGGCGGTGGCGGCGCTGGCGGGGCGGCGGGCGGCGCTGCTCGCCAACCACGGCGTCGTCGCCCTCGGCGCAACGCTGGCCGGCGCCGAGGCGCTCGCCTTCGAGGTGGAGAACCTGGCGCGCCAATACCTCGCGCTGCGCGCCGCGGGGCTCGCGCCGGTGCTGCTCGGCGCGACCGAGATCGCGGAAGCGCTGGCGCGCTTCGAGGACTACGCGCGGCCC
This sequence comes from Crenalkalicoccus roseus, assembly GCF_004761865.1. Lineage (GTDB taxonomy): Bacteria > Pseudomonadota > Alphaproteobacteria > Acetobacterales > Acetobacteraceae > Crenalkalicoccus > Crenalkalicoccus roseus. Next base: position 93,146 of record NZ_SJDM01000010.1, read on the forward strand.
GGCTGAGCGGTGGAGGCGGCGCGCGGCGCTGGCGCCGCGGGGGGCGGGCTGCTAGCCTTCCCTTCCATGAGAATTCGGGGTTCTCCCTGGCGGCTTGCGCTTCTCGGGGCCGCTCTGCTCTCCGCCTGCGCCGCCGGCGGCGCCCCGGCGGGGCCTGCGCCGCGCGCCACCGGGGAGCCGGCGCCCGGCGCGCTCGGCGCCTATCTGGTCGGCCGCTTCGCCGCCTCGGAGGTGGACACCCGCACCGCCGCCGACAGCCTGCTCGCCGCGCTGCGCGCCGACCCGGCGCAGCCGGAGCTGCTGAACCGCGCCTTCGTCGCGGCGCTGCTCGACGGCCGTGCGGAGGCGCAGCGCCTGGCCCGCCGCCTGCCGGACAACCCGGCGGCGCGGCTGCTGCTGATCGGCGGCGACGTGCAGGCCGGCCGGTGGGAGCGCGCCGAGCAGAGGCTGCGCACGCTCGAGCGCGGCGGCCCGGCGCAGCTCCTCCAGCCGGTGCTGCTCGCCTGGGCGCAGTTCGGCCGCGGCCAGCCGGAGCAGGCGCTGGCCACGCTGCGCCCGCTGGTCGAGGCCAACCGGCTGCGCAGCCTCAACGCCCTGCACGCGGCGCTGATCGCCGAGCTCGCGGGACGGCCGCGCGAGGCCGAGCGCATGGCGCGCCTCGCCATCGCCGAGCAGCCGAGCCCGCCCTGGCGCCTCGCGCTGCTCGTCGCCGGCGTGCTGCACCGCGCCGGCCACCCCGCCGAGGCGCGGCGCCTGATCGAGCAGGTGGCGGCGGGGGGCGAGGATGCGGGACTCGCGGCGGTCGAGGTGCTGCGCCGCAACAAGCTGGCCACGCGCGACGTCACCTCGGCCGCCGAGGGCATGGCGGAGGCCTATGCCGCGCTCGCCGGCGCGCTGCGCAGCCAGGGCTCGCCCGACTTCTCGCTGGTGCTCGCCCAGCTTGCGCTGCGGCTGCGGCCAGGGCACGCACCCTCCCTCGTGCTCGTCGCCGACGTGCTGGGCGAGCGGGGCCACGAGGACCAGGCGATGGAGCGCCTGGCCCTGATCGGCCCCGCCGATGCGCTGGCGCCGGTGGCGGCGCTGCGCCGTGCCGCGCTGCTCGACCGGATCGGCCGCACCGAGGAGGCGGTGGCGGCGCTGCGCGACCTCGCCACCGCCTACCCGGCGCAGCCGCAGCCGGTCACCCGGTTGGGCGACCTGCTGCGCCGACGCAGCCGCTTCGCCGAGGCGGCCGCCGCCTATGACGAGGCGCTGGCGCGCATCGCCAGCCCGGGTGCGGCCGACTGGCTGCTGTTCTACGCCCGTGGCATCGCCCATGAACGCTCGGGCGACTGGCCGCGCGCCGAGGCCGACTTCCTGCGCGCGCTCGAACTCTCCCCCGACCAGCCCTACGTGCTGAACTATCTGGGCTACACCTGGGCCGACAAGGGCAAGAACCTGGAGCGGGCGCGGGCGATGCTGGAGCGCGCGGTGGAGCTGCGCCCGCAGGACGGCAACATCGCCGACAGCCTGGGCTGGGTGCTGTTCCGCCTGGGCGACCTGCCCGGCGCCATCCGCTGGCTGGAGAAGGCGGTGGAGCTGGAGCCGCGCAGCAGCGTCATCAACGACCATCTGGGCGACGCCTACTGGGCCGCCGGCCGCCACCGGGAGGCGCGGTTCCAGTGGCGCCGCGCCCTGGCGCTCGATCCTGAGCCCGAGGAGGTTCCGAAGATCGAGGCCAAGCTGCGCGACGGCCTGCCCGGCCACTCGGCCAGCCACGCGCAGCGCTAGAGCCGGCTCCCGCTCCCCCGGCCCACGCCACATGCGCCAGCGCCCCGAGGCACGCCGTCCAGGCGATCCCGCCCGAGCGGGAGCCGCTGCAGGCCCCCGCCCATGATCCGTGAGGCGGCGCCGGCCAAGGTCAACCTCTACCTGCGCGTCACCGGGCGGCGGGCGGACGGCTATCACCTGCTCGACAGCCTGGCGGTGTTCGGCCCGGCGGCCGACCTCGTGGAGGCCGCGCCGGCCGAGGGGCTGACGCTGACCGTGGCCGGACCCTTCGGCGCCGCGCTGGCGGCCGAGCCGGACAACCTGGTGCTGCGCGCGGCGCGGGCGCTGGCCGCGGCCGCGGGGATCGCGCCACAGGCGGCGCTGCGGCTCGAGAAGCGCCTGCCGGTCGCCTCCGGCATCGGCGGCGGCTCGGCCGATGCGGCGGCGGCGCTGCGGGCGCTCGACCGGCTGTGGGGCCTCGGCCTCGGGGCGGGGGCGCTGGCGGAGGTCGCGGCCGGGCTCGGGGCGGATGTGCCGGTCTGCCTCGCCTCCCGCCCGGCGCGCATGGGCGGGGTGGGGGAGGCGCTCCTCCCCGCCCCCGCGCTGCCGCCCTGCGGCCTGCTGCTGGTGAACCCCGGCGTGCCGCTCGCCACCCCCGCCGTGTTCCGCGCCCGCAGCGGCCCCTTCTCGGCGCCCGCCGCGCTGCCCGAGGGCTGGGCGGACGCCGCCGCCATGGCCCGCGACCTCGCTGCGCTCGGCAACGACCTCGAGGCGCCGGCGCGGGCGCTGTGCCCGGCGGTGGGAGAGGTGCTGGCGGCGCTGCGGGCGCTGCCGGGCTGCCTGCTCGCGCGCATGAGCGGCTCCGGCGCCACCTGCTTCGCCCTGTTCGCCGATGCCGCGGCGGCGGAGCGGGCGGCGGCGGAGCTGCCCGGGGCCTGGTGGCGGGCGGCAGGGGCGCCCGGGGGCTTTACGCCGGGGCGGGACGGCGCCTATTCCACGTTCGGCGCTGGGGCGTAGCCAAGCGGTAAGGCAGCGGATTTTGGTTCCGCCATGCGGAGGTTCGAATCCTCCCGCCCCAATCCCGCCCGCCCGGACATCATCCGGTCTGCATCGGCAGGGCCGGGTCGCGGCCCCATTCGTCCAGGCTGCCGTCATAGACCGCGACCTCCTGCCACCCTGCGCGCCGAAGGGCGAGGGCGAGGTTCGAGGCGGCGATGCCGGCGCCGCAATAGGCGATGACGCGCGCGCCGGGCGGGATGCCGGCCTCCCTCGCGCGGGCCGCCACCGCCTCGGGCGCGAGGAAGCGGCCGGTCGCGGGATCGGTCAGGGCCACCGCGGGCAGGTTGCGGCTGCCGGCGATGCGGCCGGGCCGGTGGTAGCGCACGCCGCCCGTGCCGGCATGCTGCTCCGCCGAGAGGGCGTTCACCACCACCGCGCCGGGGTCGGAGAGGGCGGCCAGCACCTCCTCCCGCCCGGCGATCAGGCAGGGGCGCGGGCGGGGCGTGAGCACGCGGCGCGGCGGCGGCGCGGCGGGGCCGGACTCCACCGGCAGGCCGGCGGCGACCCAGGCGTCGAAACCGCCATCCAGCACCCGCACCGCGTCGAAGCCGAGCCAGCGCAGCGTCCAGAAGGTCCGCGCCGCCCAATTGCCGCGCACCCGGTCATAGACGACGACGCGCATCCCGTCGCCGACGCCATGCGCGCCGAAGGCCGCCGCCGCCGCGTCCGGCGCCGGCAGGGCGAAGCGCAGCCCCCGCCCGCGGTCCCACAGCCATTCCAGGGCGTCGAGATGGACGCTGCCGGGGATGCGGGCGGCGAGGAAGGCCTCGCGCGCGCTTTCCGAGAGCAGGGTGGAGAGGTCGGGCGCCGGGCGCTGGAACACCGTGCCGTCCAGCACGGCGAGGCCGGGAGCGCCAAGCTCGCGCGCCAGCGCCTCCGGCGCGATCAGCAGGGGGTCGGTCACGGCAGCACGGCGATGGCGCTGATCTCGATCAGCGCGTCGGGGGTGGTGAATTTCGACACCTCCACCATGGTGGAGGCCGGCGGCGTGCCGGGGAAGTAGGCGCGCCGGACCTCGTGGATCGCGGCGAAATGCTCCATGTTGCGGACATAGACGTCCACCCGGCACACATCCTCGAGCGTGCCGCCCGCCGCCTCCAGCGCGGCCTTCAGGTTCTCGCAGACCTGGCGGGTCTGCGCCACGATGTCGCCGCGTCCGACGATGGCGCCGTCCGGGCCCTTGGCGAGCATCCCGGAGACGAAGACCAGCCGCCCCTTCGCCTCCGCCACGATGGCCGGGGCGAAATGGCCCGAGGGCGGGGGCAGGCGGTCGGAGACGATGGCGCGCTTCGGCATGGTGTCCTCCCCTGACGGCGCGCCCCCGCGGCGGAGGGCGCGCGGCGCCATGCTACAGCGCGATCCGCTCCGGTGGATCGCGCCTCCGCTCCCCGCCGGGCCGGATCGCCGCCCTGGCGCTCCCGTCTCCGCGGATCGGGCGCCAGCGGCCGGGTTTGCCGGCCCGAGGCGGCCGCGCGCAGATGCGGCCGGCCTGTCAGAGCCGCTCCCAGAGGTGGCTCTCCTCCTCGAGCCTCGCCTGCTCCGTCCCCTGGAAGTCGCCGCGCGAGACGATGCCGAGCAGCCGCTCCCCGTCCACCACCGGCACGTGGCGGAAGCCGCAGTCGCGCATCAGCCGCAGCGCCTCGATGGCGCGGGCGCGCGGGCCGAGGCATTCGGGCCGGGGCGTCATCACCTCCCCGAGCCGGGTGCGGGCGGGGTCGCGCCCCTCGGCCAGCATGCGGCAGATCGCATCCCTGCCGGTGAAGATGCCGAGCAGCCGGCCCGCCGCGTCGGTGACGAGGACGGCGCCGATGCGGCTGTCGCGCATCCGCTGGCAGGCCTGCTGCACCGTGGCGTCGGGGGGCAGGGTCACCGGCGTGCGGCGGACGATGATCTCCTGCATGGGGCGGTTGGTCATGGAGGGCTCTCCCGCCTGCGGAACCGGACGTGTGCAACGCAAACGTCATACCGGGCGGGTGCGCCCCCGGGCTTGATCCGCCGCAAGCGGGGGCGCGCCGTTCCGCTTCCGGCCCTATTCCGGCCTGAAATTGGCGAGGCGCAGCAGCTCCACGTTGCGCGCCACGTCGCGCTCGATGAAGGCGGCGAATTGCTCGGGTGTCTCGGCGACAGGCTCGATGCCCATGTCGGTCAGGCGCTGCACCACGTCGGGCTCGCGCATCCCCTCCCGCAGGATGGCGTTCACCCGCGCCACGATCTCGGGCGGGATCCCCCGCGGCGCCCACAGGCCCCACCAGGAATAGAATTCCAGCCCCGGCATGCCGGACTCCGCCGCCGTCATCACCTCCGGCACCGCCGGGCTGCGCTGCGGCGCGGTGATGGCGAGGGCGCGCACGCGGTTGGCGCGCACCTGCGGCACCAGCGCCAGCATCGGGTCCAGCAGGAGCTGGATGTTGCCCGCCACCAGGTCCTGCACCGCCGGCGCCGTGCCGCGGTAGCTGGCGATCGGGATGTCGAGGCCGGAGAGGCGGTTGAACTCCACCGTCGCCAGGTGCCCCGCGGCGCCGAGGGAGGAGGTGCCGAAGGTCCAGTCGCGCGGGTTCGCCCGCGCCGCCGCCACCAGCTCGGTGATGGTGGTGGGCGTGCGGTCGCGGTTCATCACCAGCAGCAGCGCGCCCTGGCCGGTGCGGGCGACCGGCACCAGGTCGCGCAGCGGGTCGTAGCCGGGCTCGCGCATTACCCAGCGCGCCATCACCTGGATCGAGGCCGAGGCGCAGAAGGTGTGGCCGTCCGGCGCGGATTGCGCCACCGCGATGCCGCCCACCGCGCCGTTGCCGCCGGAGCGGTTCTCCACCACCACCGGCTGGCCGAGGCGCTCCTGCAGCTTCTGCGCGGCGATGCGCGCCATGGTGTCGGTCGAGCCGCCAGGGGTGAAGGGAACGATCAGGCGGATCGGCCGGTTCGGCCAGGCGGCCTGCGCGCGTGCCGCGGGCGCGGCGAGCCCGCTGGCGGCGAGGCCGAGCAGAAGGTCGCGTCGCTGCATGGATGAAAGCCCCCCGAATGGTTGTTAAGCGCATTATGGGCGGGGCATGCGCGGCGTTGGAAGCCTTGCTTTCCCCGCGCCGCGCCCGGCGCGCGTTGCGCCCGTCCGCGATCCGATCCGCGGCGCGATCCGCCGGGCGGATCGCGCGTCCGCCCTCGATCGGGCGGTCGGGAAACGGCCGGGAGCGCGCCTCCACCCTGCAACCAATGGGGCTGGCGCCGTTTCCACGACCACAGGCGAGTGGAAACGGCGCCAAGCCCCCCGCCGCCCTGCCTCGGCGGCGGACAGCAACGGGAAACCGCTTCGCGATGTGCCATTCCCGCCCACGGGGCCGGGCCGCGGCATGAACCCCGTGGACCTCGCCCTCTGCCTCGCCGTGGATGTCTCGGCGAGCGTGGACTACGACGAGTTCGCGCTGATGGTCGGCGGCTACGCCGCGGCCTTCCGCGACCCCGGAATCGCCGCCGCCGTCGCCGCCGGGCCGCGCGGCGCGGTGGCGGTGGCCATGCTGTTCTGGTCGGATGCCGGAGCGCAGGAGGTGGCGGTGCCCTGGATGCGCCTCGACGGAGAGGAGGCGGCCGCCGCCTTCGCTGAGGCGGTGGACCTCGCGCCCCGCCTGCCGCGGCCCGGCGCCACCGCGCTGGGGGAGGGGATGGCGGCGGGCCTCGCCCTGCTCGCCCGCTGCCCGGCCGAGGCGACGCGCCTCGCCCTCGACGTCTCGGGCGACGGGCGCAACAACCAGGGCCGCCCACCCGGGCCGGTGCGCGATATCGGCGTCGCCGCCGGCGTCACCATCAGCGCGCTCGCGGTGCTGGACGAGGAGCCGGACCTCCTCGAGCACTACCGCGAGGAGGTGATCGGCGGGCCCGGCAGCTTCGTCATGCACTGCCCCGACTACGCCGCCTTCGCCGAGGCGATCCGCCTCAAGCTGCGGCGGGAGATCGGCGGGCTTCTCCTTTCCGGGCCCGGCATGCGAGAAGGCGGACGCGGCTGAACGCGCCTGAAGGTTGATAACGCCATGCTCCTGCTCATCCCCGGCCCCGTGCGGACCCGGCCCGAGGTCCGCGCCGCCATGGCCGAGGACATCGCCCCCTGGGACAACGAATTCCGCGCCGTCTATGCCGGCATCCGCGAGCGGGTGCTGGAGATCGCCGGCGGCGTGCCGGGCCTGCACGCCACCCTGCCGCTGCAGGGCTGCGGCCACTTCGCGCTGGAAGCGGCGATCCGTAGCCTCGTCCCGCCGGGCGGGCGCGTCCTGGTGCCGCTGAACGGCAGCTACGCCCGGCGCGCCGCGCGCCTCGCCCGCGAGGCGGGGCGGGAGGTGGTGGCGCTGCCCGGGCCGGACACGAGCCCGGTGACGGCCGGGGAGATCGCCGCGGCGCTCGCCGCCGACCCCGCCATCGGCCATGTGCTGATGGTGTACAGCGAGACCGGCAGCGGCATCGTCAACGACGCCGGGGCGGTGGGCGCGGCGGTGCGCGCGGCGGGGCGGCGGCTGATCCTCGATGCGGTCTCGGCCTTCGGCGCCCTGCCCTTCTCCCTCGCCGCGCATCCGGAATGCGACGCGGTGGTGTTCACCTCCGGCAAGTGCCTGGAGGGGATGCCGGGCATCGGCTTCTGCGTGGCGCGGCTCGACCGGCTGGAGGCGGGGCGGGCCGGCTCCTGGTCCCTCGACCTCGCCGATGTGCACGCCCATGCGCTGCAGTCGGGCTGGGGCAGCATCCGCTTCACCCCGCCCGCGCAGGCGCTCGCGGCCTTCGCCGTGGCGCTCGACCTGTTCGCGCGCGAGGGCGGGCAGCCGGCGCGGCTCGCCCGCTATGGGGAGAACATGCGGGTGCTGTACGAGGGCGTGCGGGCGCTCGGCCTGACGCCGTATCTGGAGCGGCGGCACCAGGGGCCGGTGATCGTCACCGTGCACCAGCCCGCCGACCCCGCCTTCGCGCTGCAGCCCTTCGTGGACGCGCTGAAGGCGCGCGGCGTGCTGATCAGCAACTTCCACAACACCGAGGCGCCGACCTTCCGGGTGGGCTGCATCGGCGCGGTGACGCCGGAGGAGATGCGCGGCGCGGTGGCCGCCATCGGCGCCGCGCTCGGCGATCTCGGCGTCAGGCGGCGCGAGGCGGCCTGACCGGGCGGCCGGTCAGGCGGGCCCCTCCCCGGCGGCGAGCGGGGAAGCCTCCTTCTTCTTGCGCTTCTTCCGCGCCGCCTTGCCCACCGGCCATCCCGCCGCCCGCAGCGCGGCGAGCCGCGCGGGCAGGGCGGCGCGGATCGCCGCGCGCCGCTCCTTCTCCTTCTTCCACGCCTTCTTGTCCTTCCGCGTCATGCCGCAGCCGAGGCACCAGCCGGTCTCCTCGTCGTAGCGGCAGACATCGATGCAGGGGCTGCCCATGCGGGGGGGACGCCGCAGGGGCGCGCCAGGTTCCCACTGCCGCTTGCCCCGGCCGGGAGGGGAGGATAAGCGCGCGCCCGCTCGCACAGGGGGATGCACCGCATGGCCACGGATCTCGAGATCGCCCGCGCCGCGAGGCTCCGGCCCATCGCCGACATCGCCGCGCGCGCCGGCATCCCGGAGGCCGCGCTGATCCCCTATGGCCGCCACAAGGCGAAGGTGGAACTCGGCTTCGCCGAGGAGGCCGCGGCGCGGCCGCCGGGGCGGCTCGTGCTGGTGACCGGCATCACCCCCACCCCGGCGGGCGAGGGCAAGACCACCACCACGATCGGGCTCGGGGATGCGCTGAACGCCCTCGGCACCCGGACCGTGATCTGCCTGCGCGAGCCCGCCCTCGGCCCCTGCTTCGGCGTCAAGGGCGGCGCGACCGGGGGCGGGCGGGCGCAGGTGGCGCCGATGGAGGAGATCAACCTCCACTTCACCGGCGACTTCCACGCCGTCACCAGCGCCAACAACCTGCTGGCCGCGATGGTGGACAACCACCTCCACTGGGACAACCCGCTCGGCCTCGATCCGCGCCGGATCACCTGGCGCCGCAGCCTGGACATGAACGACCGCGCGCTGCGCGGCATGGTGGTCGGGCTCGGCGGCCCCGCACAGGGCGTGCCGCGCGAGGACGGCTTCGACATCGCCGCCGCCTCCGAGGTGATGGCGGTGCTCTGCCTCGCCGCCGGCCCCGCCGATCTGCAGGCGCGGCTCGGGCGCATGATCGTCGGCCAGGCGCGGGACGGGCGCGCCGTCACCGCGGCCGACCTCAAGGCCGCGGGCGCGATGGCCGCGCTGCTGCGCGACGCGCTCGCCCCCAACCTGGTGCAGACGCTGGAGGGCACCCCGGCGCTGGTGCATGGCGGGCCCTTCGCCAACATCGCGCATGGCTGCAACAGCGCGATCGCCACCAGGCTCGGCCTCGGCCTCGCCGAGGTGGTGGTGACCGAGGCCGGCTTCGGCGCCGATCTCGGCGCGGAGAAGTTCCTGCACATCAAGTGCCGCAGCGCCGGCCTCGCCCCCGCGGCCTGCGTGGTCGTCGCCACGGTGCGGGCGCTGAAGATGCACGGCGGCGCGGCGAAGGCCGATCTCGGGCGGGAGGATCTGGCGGCGCTGCGCCGCGGCCTGCCGAACCTCGCGCGGCACGTGGAGAACATGGGCAAGTTCGGCCTGCCCGTGGTGGTGGCGCTGAACCGCTTCGACACGGACACCCCCGCCGAGACCGAGGCGGTGCGCGCCGCGATGGCGGCGCTCGGCGCCGAGGCGGTGCTCTGCACCCACTGGGCCGAGGGGGCGGCGGGGGCGCTCGCCCTCGCCCGCGCCGTGCAGCGGCGCCTGCGCGGCGCCGCGCCCCGCCTCGCGCCGCTCTATCCCGATTCGATGCCGCTGGCGGAGAAGCTGCGCACCATCGCGCGGGAGATCTACCGGGCGGCGGAGGTGGCGATCCCCGCCGCCGCCGCGGCCCGGCTGCGCCGGTTCGAGGAGCAGGGCTTCGGCCACCTGCCGGTCTGCGTGGCCAAGACGCCCTACAGCTTCAGCGCCGACCCGACGCTGCTCGGCGCGCCGGAGGGGCATGTGCTGCCGCTGCGCGAGGTGCGGCTCTCGGCCGGCGCCGGCTTCGTGGTGGCGATCTGCGGCGAGGTCATGACCATGCCCGGCCTGCCCCGCCGCCCGGCGGCGGAGGGGATCGGCCTCGATGCCGAGGGGCGGATCGAGGGGCTGTTCTGAGCCCCCTCCGGCGCGGGGATGGCGCCGCACGCGAACGTGCGGGGCCAGCCCTCTCGCCACACGCAAGGGTGTGCGGGGGAGGGCGGTCCGACATCCTTCATTTCGTATACTCTCCGGCCCTCTGGCGTGGGGGGAGGGGCCGGTGACGGTCGTGCAGCAGGCAGGCGCATCCGAGGCGCAGCGGTTCGGCTCCGCCCTGGCCGAGGAGATCCCGCGGCTGCGCCGCTTCGCCCGGCTCCTGGTCAAGCGCCCGGAGGCGGTGGAGGATCTGGTGCAGGAGACGCTCATGCGCGCCATGGCGGCGCAGGGGCAGTTCGCGCTCGGCACCAACCTGCGCGCCTGGCTGTTCACCATCCTGCGCCACGCGCGCGCGGCGGAGATGCGGCGCGACGCGCGCAGCCCCTTCCTCTGCGCCGACACCCTTCCCGAAGCGCCCGTCTCCGGCGGGCAGGAGGAGCGCCAGGCGGTGCGCGACCTCGTCGCCGCCTTCCGCCGCCTGCCGGCGAACCAGCGCGAGGCGCTGTGGCTCGTGGTGGTGGAGGGGCTCGACTATGCCGAGGCGGCGGCGATCCAGGGCGTGCCGCCCGGCACGCTGCGCTCCCGCCTCTCGCGGGCGCGCGACGCGCTGCGCCGCGGCATCGGCCTCGAGACGGCGCCCGACAACGGGCCGTGAGGCGCCCCGGCGCGGGGCGTTGCGTCCCCCGCCGCCCCTCCGCAGAGTGGGGCGATGTCCGCCCCGATGACGCATGACACGCCCTGACGTCCTGGCCCTGCTCCGCGAGGGTGCCGAGCGGCACCGGCGCGGCGACCTCGCCGGCGCCGAGCGCCTGTACCGCCAGGTGCTGAAGCGGCGGCCCGACACGCCGGACGCCCACAACCTCCTCGGCGTGCTCGCCCGTCAGCGCGGCGACCCCGAGGGCGCGCTGCGCCACATCGCGCGCGCCCTCGCCCTTGCCCCCGAGGCGCCGCTCTTCCTCGCCAACCGCGGCGCGGCCCTGGCCGAGGCCGGCCGCCTGGACGAGGCGGTGCTGTCGCTGCGCGCCGCGCTCGCCCGCCAGCCCGAGGACGCGGTGACCCTGCGCAACCTCGGCCAGGCGCTGTCCGCCCTCGGCGATCCGGCGGCGGCGATCGCGCCGCTCGAGGCCGCCACGGCGCTGCAGCCCGACGCGCCCGAGCCCTGGCTCGCCCTCGCCCATGCGCGGCGCGAGGCGGGGGAC
>NZ_SJDM01000100.1 GCF_004761865.1 Crenalkalicoccus roseus
GGCCAGCAGCGGCGGCGCGTCGGTCGGCTGCCAATTGGCGGCGGGCTCGACGTAGACGGCGCGCACGCCGTTGAAGAGGTCGCGCCGCGCCCGGCTGCCCTGGATGGTCACATCGCCGCGCAGGTCGTCGGAGGTGAGCGTCGCGGCCGGCAGCGCGGGCCCGCCTGCGTGGATGAAGAACCGGCCGCCCGAGACAACCAGCGCGCCGGCCATGGCGGCCACCAGCTTCTCGGTGATGGCGATCTTGCCCTCGGCAAGCGAGAGCGTGCCGTTGCAGGTGTAGCGGCGCTCGGCGGTGCCGGCCGCGGTGCCCATGATCTCGTCGCAGATGTTGGCCGCCGCGATCAGGCAGGGGATGTCGATGTCGTCCCAGGAGGCGCGCCAGCCGAAGGCGGCGGTGATGTACCAGGCCAGGCAGAGCGCCGGATTGTCCGACCAGCCGGTGGCGCCGGTGCGGGGGTCGAGGATGGTGTCGGCACCTTCGACGATCGCCGCCATGTTGGGCGGGCCGGAGGGAAACGCCTCAGCGGTGATCTTGAGGCGGACGGCGATGTAGGCGCGGCCCTGGCCGCGATGTGCCGCGGTCCATTTGCCGCCGGTCTCCGCCACCAAGTTGGCGTTGGCCGCCTGGGCGGGATCGCCGAGATGCCGGTCCACCCGGACGAGCCCGGCGTACTTCGGATCGCTCTCCGGTGCATCGCCGAGCGTGACCTCGCCGATGGCCCGCACCCGGTGCGCGGCCACCACCACCACGGCGTAGAAGTAGCCGTCCTCCCGGCCCGCGTCGTCGGTCGCGGAATGGATGAAGACGATCGGCCCGCCGACCTTGACCCGGCCGAGGACGATCTGGTGCTCGGTGATCGCCTGGCGGAAGGACTGGGTGCGGGTCGCTGCAGTGCTGGTGAGCGTGTCTGCGGCCGCCGCGGCGGCGGCGGTCGAGGAGGCCTTCTTGGTCGGGAAGATGCTCTGGCCAATGGAGGAGACGACGAAGGCCGCACCGGCCGCCACCACCGCGCCGATGATGCCGCCGCCGACCGCGGCCGAGGCGATGCCGCCGGCGAGCACCGCGACGAGGGGGATGGCAGCAGGCATGTCAGCCGATCCTCCAGGCGGTGGTGCAGGCGGTGATGGGCTGGCGGAGCAGGCCGCGCGGCCCGACGAAGGCGGCGCGGCCGCCATCCACGACCACGCCGAGCCGGGCGGGATCGCCGGCCAGCACCACGTCGCCGGCGCGGGCGAAGGCCGGCGGGGTCCGCGGGAAGCCGGCGCTGTCGGCCGAGGCTTCGAGGGAGGGCAGCACCCGGACCGCCGGCCGCGCCCCGGTCACCGCCTCGACCGCGGCCAGGGCAAAACGGGCGCAGTTCCAGCGCCGGGCGTCGAAGGGGCGCGCCTCGGCCGCCGACAGCAGGGCTGCCAGCCGGCGGGGCCAATCCGGGCGCCGGGTCACGACGCCGGCAGGGTGATCTGGGCCTCCTGCAGCGCCGGGACGAACTCGAAGAAGCGGTCGCCAGGATACTCGGCCTGCTGGTCGGCGTCGGTGTAGCGGCGCACCTCGGCGCGCTCGAGGTCGAC
>NZ_SJDM01000101.1 GCF_004761865.1 Crenalkalicoccus roseus
CTGGCCGAGCCCGGTCCAGGCGCGGAAGGGACCGGAGGCGAAGTCGAGCTCGACCAGCACGACGGGTGCGGCGACCGACGAAGTGGCGGAGGAAGCCGCATGCGGTGACAGCCGTGGCGTGCCGTTGGTGTCGGACACTACAGGGCCTCCTCGAGGCGGATCGTGATCGCGGTGAAGCGGCCGGGGCGGGTCGGATTGGCCGCCTCGTCGTCGGAGACGAGCCGCATCGGCACGGTGGGCTTGGTCAGCACCAGGGGCTCGGCGATCGACGCCGCGGCGCGCAGCGGTGGGGNGCGATCGGGATGGTGGCGGTCCCCGCGCCGGAGGCGGTCACCGCCTCGGTGGCCATGTAGAGCCGCCCGCCAAGGCCGAGGTAGTCGCCGGCGGCCATGGCGAGCGCATTCGGCCACCAGCCCTGGGTCTGGATGGCGAGTGCGCCGCGCGCGGCGCCGGCCGCGAGCGACGGATTGCCGGAGCCGACCACCAGGCCGGTGCCGTCGGTGAAGAGCGTGGCGTCGGAGAAGGAATACGGACCGGCGGGCACCTGGCCCTGGCTGCGGGGATCGCCGGTGCGGTACTCCCGCCGCCAGTCCCAGATGCGCACGGTGTTCACCGAGCCGGCGAGCGCCGCGAGCAGCCCCTCCAGCAGCCCGGCGCGGGCTGGGCTGAGCGGGTCGAAGCTCGCCTCCGCCACCCAGCGCGCGCCCTCGCGGCGGAGCACCTGGGTCACGCGGGTGACCGGCGAGACGAAGCGGGTGGTGTTGTGCTGCAGGTAGAAGACCAGCCGCGAGGGGCGCAGCACCTCCGGCCAGGCGTACTCGACCATCGCCGCTACCCCCGCACCGTCTCGTAGGCCGCGCCGCCGCGGCGGATGGCGTCCAGCGTCATGGCCGAGGCCTGGCGGGCGATCTGCCCGGCGAGCAGCCGCAGCCGCGCCTCGACGCCGGCATCGGCCCCGCGGGCGTCGATCGCGATGGAGGTGTTGATGGTGGTGCCGCCCGGCGCCACGCCGTTCGGCAGCACCACGCCCGACTGGCGAGGGACGAACCACTCCGGCCCGCGCTCGCCGACGATGTAGGGCTGCCCGGCGGTGACCGGGCCGCCCTCGGCGCGGAACAGTCCGCCAAGCCAGGAACCGATGCCGCTGAACATGCTGTCGAAGGAGAAGCCGGAGAGCGCGGAGGACACGGCGTTACCGAGCGGCTCGGTGATGGTCCGGCGAGCGATGATGCGGGCGAGGTCCTGCCGCAGTCCCTCCATCACCTTGGACAGCTTCTCGCCGCGGACGATCGCGTCCTCGAAGGCCGAGGAGAAGGCGAAGCCGAGTTCCTGGACCGCCTCGCGCGTGCCGTCGGTGCTGCGCTGCAGCCGGCGCTCGGCCTCCTCCAGGTCCTCCAGCGCCCGCTGCGCCTCCCGGCTGATGGTCTCGTCGGGGATCGGCCGGCCGGCGCGCTCGGCGCGCACCACCAGGTCCGACAGCCGCTCCATCCGCCGCTGGTAGCGCTCATAGGCCGTCTCGTTGTCCTGGATGAGGCGCTCGCGCTCGCGCAGCAGGTCGTTCAGC
>NZ_SJDM01000102.1 GCF_004761865.1 Crenalkalicoccus roseus
AAGTCGCCGCTTCGTCACCGCGACGGAGAGTGTGGCCGGCCCCAGATCGAAGGTGGCGGAGGGCGAGATGTTGCGCGCCATCACCCGGACCGTGTCGTTGGTCCAGGCGACCGCGCTGAGCTCGAGGAAGCGCGTCGAGGACAGCAGCGTGGCCGCAGCCAGGTCGCCCTGCCGCGCCCCGGGCACGGTGACGTCGAGCAAGCTGGTCGCCCCCGGCCCGAGGTTCGGCAGATCCCAGGTGGTCTCCACCGCGAGCTGCCGCGCCCCGGCCGGTACGGAGGGGCAGCCGTAGAGGATCGCCGGCGCGTCCTCCGGCAAGCCATAGAGCCGCAGCGCCTCGAGCTCGATCTGGCCATCGAAGCCGATGATGCCGATCTGCGCGAAGGCGACGCCCGGGCCCAGCCGGATGGTCTGCCGCCGGTTCAGCAGACTGTCCTGCATCACCGAGCCGGCGTTCCAGCCCTTGGACGGCGCGTCCCACTGCATGGTCGTGCCGGAGGCGAGCACGTCCTGGGCTTGGTTCTCCCGCACATTGCCGGCGCCATCGAAGCAGCGGACATAGAGCCGCCCGCCATCCGTGCCGCCCACCAGCCAGTGCGCCAGGGCAAACTCCTTGGCCCCGGTGGTCTGCACCACGAAGGCGATGCCGCGGTTGGCGTTCAGCAGCAGCCCGCGCCCGGTCGCGGTGATGCCGTCGAGCCCGTTCCAGGACAGTGCCGCCATGCTGGTCTCGGTGGTGGTGGAGGTGGCGATCACCACTGCCCCCTCGACGCCGATGAAGCTGGCGCTGTCGCGGAAGGCGGCAGCCCGAAGGTTGGGAATGTTGGCCAGCAGCCGGGTCAGGCGCGAGGCCGGGGCCCGGTGACGGTTGAGGACGGCATTGCCCGCCCGGGTCGCGGTCGGCCCGTAGTCCATCCGGACCTGATAGGTGTTGGCCCAGGCCACCTCGAACTCGCAATCCGTCGCCGTGCCGGTGTGGTGCGCCACGATCGGCGAGCAGGCCTCCATGCGGATCCCCCGCGCGATGATCGCGGTGCCGTTGGTCTGGTTCAGGAAGGGGATGGCGACATTCGGATCAAGCTGGCGCAGCTCGAAGTTCGGCGCGTCGAAGACGTGCCGGTTGTGGTTGTTGTAGGCGTCNGGCTCCGCGGGAGAACCGCACGCCATAGCGGTCCATGGTCGGGTTGATCCCGGTGCCGAGGGCGAAGTGCCCGCCATAGTAGCGGACCGAGGTGTTCCAGGAGCCGGCCCCGGCGCAGTGGACATCCAGCCCGAAGCGGTTGTTCAGCAGCCGCCCGAGGATCAGGGTGGTGTCCTCGAAGCCGCGCGCGTCGCCGAGGGTGCGCAGCCCGATGGTGAAGCCCGAGACCAGGCGCAGGTCGAGCAGCGAGGAGTCGAGATTCCGGGCGACGATGCCGATATCGCCCTCTGTGCTCCAGTCCGACTGGATCTGCCGCACCACCTGCAGGCCGAGGTAGAGCTTCTCGCCGTTGCGGGTGGT
>NZ_SJDM01000103.1 GCF_004761865.1 Crenalkalicoccus roseus
TCAAGCGTATGCAGCCGCCGCATTGCATCAGCCATGATGGATACTTTCTCGGCAGGAGCAAGGTGGGATGACAGGAGATCCTGCCCCGGCACTTCGCCCAATAGCAGCCAGTCCCTTCCCGCTTCAGTGACAACGTCGAGCACAGCTGCGCAAGGAACGCCCGTCGTGGCCAGCCACGATAGCCGCGCTGCCTCGTCCTGCAGTTCATTCAGGGCACCGGACAGGTCGGTCTTGACAAAAAGAACCGGGCGCCCCTGCGCTGACAGCCGGAACACGGCGGCATCAGAGCAGCCGATTGTCTGTTGTGCCCAGTCATAGCCGAATAGCCTCTCCACCCAAGCGGCCGGAGAACCTGCGTGCAATCCATCTTGTTCAATCATGCGAAACGATCCTCATCCTGTCTCTTGATCAGATCTTGATCCCCTGCGCCATCAGATCCTTGGCGGCAAGAAAGCCATCCAGTTTACTTTGCAGGGCTTCCCAACCTTACCAGAGGGCGCCCCAGCTGGCAATTCCGGTTCGCTTGCTGTCCATAAAACCGCCCAGTCTAGCTATCGCCATGTAAGCCCACTGCAAGCTACCTGCTTTCTCTTTGCGCTTGCGTTTTCCCTTGTCCAGATAGCCCAGTAGCTGACATTCATCCGGGGTCAGCACCGTTTCTGCGGACTGGCTTTCTACGTGTTCCGCTTCCTTTAGCAGCCCTTGCGCCCTGAATTTTGTTAAAATTCGCGTTAAATTTTTGTTAAATCAGCTCATTTTTTAACCAATAGGCCGAAATCGGCAAAATCCCTTATAAATCAAAAGAATAGACCGAGATAGGGTTGAGTGTTGTTCCAGTTTGGAACAAGAGTCCACTATTAAAGAACGTGGACTCCAACGTCAAAGGGCGAAAAACCGTCTATCAGGGCGATGGCCCACTACGTGAACCATCACCCTAATCAAGTTTTTTGGGGTCGAGGTGCCGTAAAGCACTAAATCGGAACCCTAAAGGGAGCCCCCGATTTAGAGCTTGACGGGGAAAGCCGGCGAACGTGGCGAGAAAGGAAGGGAAGAAAGCGAAAGGAGCGGGCGCTAGGGCGCTGGCAAGTGTAGCGGTCACGCTGCGCGTAACCACCACACCCGCCGCGCTTAATGCGCCGCTACAGGGCGCGTCCATTCGCCATTCAGGCTGCGCAACTGTTGGGAAGGGCGATCGGTGCGGGCCTCTTCGCTATTACGCCAGCTGGCGAAAGGGGGATGTGCTGCAAGGCGATTAAGTTGGGTAACGCCAGGGTTTTCCCAGTCACGACGTTGTAAAACGACGGCCAGTGAATTGTAATACGACTCACTATAGGGCGAATTGGGCCCTCTAGATGCATGCTCGAGCGGC
>NZ_SJDM01000104.1 GCF_004761865.1 Crenalkalicoccus roseus
ACCGGAGCTGAATGAAGCCATACCAAACGACGAGCGTGACACCACGATGCCTGTAGCAATGGCAACAACGTTGCGCAAACTATTAACTGGCGAACTACTTACTCTAGCTTCCCGGCAACAATTAATAGACTGGATGGAGGCGGATAAAGTTGCAGGACCACTTCTGCGCTCGGCCCTTCCGGCTGGCTGGTTTATTGCTGATAAATCTGGAGCCGGTGAGCGTGGGTCTCGCGGTATCATTGCAGCACTGGGGCCAGATGGTAAGCCCTCCCGTATCGTAGTTATCTACACGACGGGGAGTCAGGCAACTATGGATGAACGAAATAGACAGATCGCTGAGATAGGTGCCTCACTGATTAAGCATTGGTAACTGTCAGACCAAGTTTACTCATATATACTTTAGATTGATTTAAAACTTCATTTTTAATTTAAAAGGATCTAGGTGAAGATCCTTTTTGATAATCTCATGACCAAAATCCCTTAACGTGAGTTTTCGTTCCACTGAGCGTCAGACCCCGTAGAAAAGATCAAAGGATCTTCTTGAGATCCTTTTTTTCTGCGCGTAATCTGCTGCTTGCAAACAAAAAAACCACCGCTACCAGCGGTGGTTTGTTTGCCGGATCAAGAGCTACCAACTCTTTTTCCGAAGGTAACTGGCTTCAGCAGAGCGCAGATACCAAATACTGTTCTTCTAGTGTAGCCGTAGTTAGGCCACCACTTCAAGAACTCTGTAGCACCGCCTACATACCTCGCTCTGCTAATCCTGTTACCAGTGGCTGCTGCCAGTGGCGATAAGTCGTGTCTTACCGGGTTGGACTCAAGACGATAGTTACCGGATAAGGCGCAGCGGTCGGGCTGAACGGGGGGTTCGTGCACACAGCCCAGCTTGGAGCGAACGACCTACACCGAACTGAGATACCTACAGCGTGAGCTATGAGAAAGCGCCACGCTTCCCGAAGGGAGAAAGGCGGACAGGTATCCGGTAAGCGGCAGGGTCGGAACAGGAGAGCGCACGAGGGAGCTTCCAGGGGGAAACGCCTG
The DNA here is from genome assembly GCF_004761865.1 of Crenalkalicoccus roseus. Lineage (GTDB taxonomy): Bacteria > Pseudomonadota > Alphaproteobacteria > Acetobacterales > Acetobacteraceae > Crenalkalicoccus > Crenalkalicoccus roseus. Next base: position 1,042 of record NZ_SJDM01000104.1, read on the forward strand.
GTATCTTTATAGTCCTGTCGGGTTTCGCCACCTCTGACTTGAGCGTCGATTTTTGTGATGCTCGTCAGGGGGGCGGAGCCTATGGAAAAACGCCAGCAACGCGGCCTTTTTACGGTTCCTGGCCTTTTGCTGGCCTTTTGCTCACATGTTCTTTCCTG
>NZ_SJDM01000105.1 GCF_004761865.1 Crenalkalicoccus roseus
CCGATTCCAGCCAGAGCTACTCGGGCCTAGGACCCTCACGCGTCTCTGTGCCCCGCATGCGCCACCGGCCGGAAGGACCCGCGTCGGTCACGTCCACCGCGCCCGGACCGGCTCGGACGGCAGGTGCAGGGGCGGATGGCAGGTCAGGCGGCGCCAGCCGGGGGGCGGCGACCTCGCGCCACCACCGGCCATCGGCCGGCGGCGTGTGGCGTCCGCAGCAGGAACACCAAGCGCCCGGCGGCGGCGGGCTCGCCAGGTCGGCCTAGACCGGGTGGGCCGTATGAGCGCCCCGGCCAACAGCCCTTCGCGCAACGGGTTCGGGTCGCCCGGCAGGTAGGGTCGGGCGATCGGCGGGGCGGCGGCATGCGGCGCTATCGCTGCGGCCTCGGCGCATCGTTCCCGGCGTCCGGAAGCCGACTGGCGGGGATGTCCTCGGGCGTCCTTAAGCCCTTCTTCCTTTCGCGTGCACGCTGTCTTCGTCCCCTCCCCGCCGTCACCGGGGGCGGGGCGGCACGCAACCGCGCGATCAGCGATGCGAGGCTTCCCGTTTTTCCGTCCCCCGAATTCCACGTAAGGACACGTGGGACAACCGAGGACAGCCTAGAGAAAGCTGGGCTTCCGGCCGCCCCCGGGGGACCGGGGACGGCGGGGGCGCCGGCAGGTCATGCCCCTCCGCCTCCGGCGCCTCCAACAAGGCCGTGCTCAGGGGGGAGAAGGCGGGTGGGGTTCGCCAGCCTCGGCACTCGCTCTTTCACCGTCAGCCGGCCTGCCTCCCCCCCCGGCGGAGGAAGCCGGCCTCGGCCAGCGTGCGTGCCGTCGCGGCCGGGTCGAGCCCGGCCGGGCCGGGGCGCACACCTCGGCGCGCCACACTTGCGGAGTGATCAGGTATTCGTCACGCGCCCCGTCCGCCCGCAGCCGCCGCCAGCCGGCGCGGTTGACGACCGGCCGATCGGGGTCCGCTTCCACCCAGCCGCGCGCCTAGAGCAGATCGCGGATAGCTGGAAACAGCCGGGAGCGTAACTCTGCTCTGCAAACAATGGGCTGGAGCCGTTTCCGCGTTTATAGTCGAGTGGAAACGGCGCTAGGGTCTGGACGCAATCGCGCCCGG
>NZ_SJDM01000106.1 GCF_004761865.1 Crenalkalicoccus roseus
ATGCGTTATAACACCGAAACATAACACATAACATGTGTGTTATGTGCGTTATTGGGTCCAGCACGCGATGAAGGCGTTATAACACCGAAACATGGTGTTATAACGCCCAGTATCATGTGTTGAATAAAGATGTTGACTTATTCTCGTTAGCATCGTTGTATTCGGTTCCCAAAAATACGTCAGTGGTATAATGCTTAACCATGCGACTGCGTCATAGGGTCGTCCTCCATCGATTAAGTTTTGGAGTGTATAATGCGTCGTTTATTTGTTTTTGAGACTTGAAAATGTGAACTGATTAAAGTGCAATTTGAGCCATCGTATTCTGATCCGGTACTGGTGCTAGCTTATCAACTAATCTTGATGACAATAATGAATTGATTCTCCAACCTTTTTGCGATGCGGAACAAATCTTTGTCGCAACGTTTCGACGCTTAGCGTCGTCCTCAGGCGATAACTGACAAATTCTTCGAACAGTACTCGTTTATATAGGCTTGTTAATAGCGTTGAATAAATGCGAAAAATTTGTTAGTGCAATATGAAGAAATGTAGATTTTTGACAGTGAGATGATATTAAAATCATTGTAAAGAAGTTAATTGATGGGGGCCGGTAGGATCTGAAGCGAGGCAACCATCTCAGTTTTGATGTTCATTGCTGGTTTCCGGAGTCTAATCAAAGCCGCCTCAGCCACCTTCCTGTCTTCAGTCCGGCTATGATGAGCTTCAACATGAACTGTAACGGTGAAAGACTTTCCTCTGTGAAATTTGATACTATGACGCGCCAATGGTTTATCTCCATAGCAAGGTGCGAATGGATTACGCATGGCGCGGAGGTGTTCCGAAATCCTTACGTGTACAGGCCTTATTGTCTCACCAATGTATTCGACCCCGCATTCCTCACACTTGATCGAGTACACCGTTCCTCTACTACAGCAAAGACCTTGTTTGCCCTGCGGACAGATGATACAGATAGCACGATCATGGCCCTCGCCCCCGTCCAGCCCGGCGCT
>NZ_SJDM01000107.1 GCF_004761865.1 Crenalkalicoccus roseus
GCCACCACCGGCGCCGGAGCAGGACGCGGCTGCATGAAGGCGTAGCGCAGGCCGATCAGGAAGGAGTGGTTGTACTTCTCGGTCTCGATCTGCCCGGCCGCCACGGTGGCGCCCGCCGGGGTGCTGAGCCTCGCGTTCAGCCGCGGCTCCAGCGTGCCCATGAAGCGGTATTCGGCGGTGAGCGTCAGGCCGGGCACGCCCGCCCAGGTGAGCGGCGTGCCGACGCCGACGATGGCCTGGTAGGCGAACCGCCCATCCGTGTCGTCGGCGTGCAGGACCAGCCCGGTCGGGACGCTGACGCCACGGATGTTGTGCCAGTCGGTCCAGACATAGCCGAGGCCGACGCCGATATAGGGCTGGAAGACGCTCTGCCCCAGGCCGAAATTGGCGAAGTCGAAGTCGTAGAAGACGTTGCCCATCACGCCGTAGCTGCGCTGGAAGCCGCCGGTCCGCCCGATCGGCGCCAAGCCCAGGCCACGGATGCTGGTGACCTCGTTCTCGCGGAAATTGCCCTCGATCTCGGCGCGCAGGCCGTTCCCGAAGCCCCAGCCGAGGCTCAGCACGCCGGTCCAGCCGGGATCGAAATTGGCCTTGCCGGCGTTGCTCACGGTGACGCCGGGCGGGAAGCCGAAGCCGCGCAGGCTCAGACGTTCGGGGTTGTTGATCCAGTTCGCGCCCGCACCGGCGCCGATGTAGAGGCCGGTCACCGGCTGCGCGGAGGCAAGGGAGGGGGCCGCCAGCACCGTGGCGGCAAGCAGCATCCCGCGAAGGGACAGTGTCCTGCCAAGGCTCATTCTTTTCTCTCTCCGATAGTGCCGGCGCCCTGGGACCAGGGCGCCGGGGCTGCAGGTGCGCGGTTGAGCCGATACGCAACATGCGCGCACTGGAAGAAAGAAGAAGACCCTAGGGGGTTCACCTGCGGGCGAGGAGCGGCGAAGGCTGTTGCTTCCATGCCACAGACCCGAACGCGAAAGGGGCGCCTTGCGGCGC
>NZ_SJDM01000108.1 GCF_004761865.1 Crenalkalicoccus roseus
GGCGGGCCGGAGGGGAAGGCCTCGGCGGTGATCTTGAGGCGGACGGCGACGTAGGCGCGCCCGCGGCCGCGATGGTCAGCAGTCCACTTGCCCCCCGTCTCGGCGATCAGGTTGGCGTTCGCGGCCTGGTCCGGGTCGCCGAGGTGGCGGTCGATGCGCACAAGGCCGGCGAACTTCGGGTCCGTGGCGAGGGTGTCGCCGAGCCAGACCTCGCCGATGGCGCGCACGCGGTGCGCCGCGAGGACGACGACGGCGTAGAACCAGCCATCGGCGCGGCCCTGGTCGTCGGGGGCCGAGTGGATGAAGACGATCGGTCCTCCGACTTTGCAGCGGCCGAGGACGATCTGGTGCTCGGTGATCGGCTGGCGGAAGGACTGCGTGCGGCTGGTCGCCGCATCCTCGCCGGCCCCGCCCGAGGTGGTCGTCTGCGCGGTCGGCCGCTTGGCCGGGAAGACCGAGCTGCCGATGGAGGAGACAACGAAGGCGGTGCCGGCGGCGACGACCGCGCCGAGGAGGCCGCCGCCCACGGCAGCGGAGGCAGCCCCGCCGGCGGCGATGGCGATGAGGGGAACGGCGGCGGGCATGAGAACACCTCACAGCATCGCGGTGGGACGGGTGCGCCGTGATGGGGGCTGGTCGGGCCGCGCTGCCGCGAGGGCTCCGTCAGCCGATCCTCCAGGCGGTGGTGCAAGTGGTGAGCGGCTGACGCACGAGGCCGCGTGGACCGACGAAGGCGGCGCGGCCGCCGTCCACCACCACGCCGAGCCGCTGTGGGGCGCCGGCGAGCACCACGTCGCCGGGCCGGGCGAAGGCGGGTGGAAGGCGCGGGAAGCCGGCGCTGTCCGCCGAGGCCTCGAGCTCTGGCAGGACCCGGTAGCTCGGCGTCTGCCCGGTGACCGCCTCGACTGCGGCCAGGGCAAAGCGGGCGCAGTTCCAGTGCCGGGCCTGGAAGGGGCGCGCCTCGGCCGCCGACAGCAGGGCTGCCAGCCG
>NZ_SJDM01000109.1 GCF_004761865.1 Crenalkalicoccus roseus
AGGTTGGCATTCGCCGCCTGGTCGGGATCGCCGAGCTGGCGGTCGATGCGCACCAGCCCGGCGTACTTCGCATCGGTGGCCTGCGTGTCGCCGAGCCAGACATCGCCGATGGCGCGGACGCGGTGCGCGGCGAGCACGACGACGGCGTAGAACCAACCATCGGCGCGGCCGGCGTCGTCGGTGGCAGAGTGGATGAAGACGATCGGGCCGCCGACCTTGCAGCGGCCGAAGACGATCTGGTGCTCGGTGATCGGCTGGCGGAAGGACTGGGTGCGGCCGGNCCGGCGCCGGGCGCGGTGGGATCGTCGCCCGGGCGGAGCGCGGCCGGGGACGTCGGCGCGGTCGGCCGCTTGGCTGGGAAGACCGAGGCGCCGATCGTCGAGACCACGAAGGCGGCACCGGCGCCGACGATCGCGCCGATGATACCGCCGCCGACCGCGGCCGAGGCGACGCCGCCGGCGACAATGGCGATCAGGGGAACGGCGGCGGGCATCAAGACACCTCACGGCATCGCGGCGGCAGCGGCGCTCGGGTGGTTGGGTTGGCCGGGCCGCGCTGCCGCGAGGGCTCCGTCAGCCGATCCTCCAGGCGGTGGTGCAGAGGGTGATCGGCGCGCGCAGCAGCCCGCGCGGGCCGACGAAGGCGACGCGCCCGGCGTCGAGCACCACGCCGAGCCGGTCGGGATCGGGCGCGAGGACGACGTCGCCTATGCCAGCCAGCAGCGGCGCCACGCGCGGGAAGCCGGCGCTGTCGGCCGAGGCCGCAAGATTAGGCAGCACCCGGAAGGCGGGCCGCTCCCCCGTCACCGCCTCGACGGCGGCCAGGGCAAAGCGCCCGCAGTTCCAGCGATGGGCGTCGAAGGGGCGCGTCTCCACCGCCGACAGCAGGGCTGCCAGCCGCACCGCCCAGTCCGGCCGCCGC
>NZ_SJDM01000011.1 GCF_004761865.1 Crenalkalicoccus roseus
CCCCGCCCCGCCCCCGCGCGCGGCCGGCGGCACGGCGCTGGCCGCAAGCCTCGCCCCGCCCGCGCCACGCACCGCCGCGCCCGCGCGCAGCCTCGGCCTGGTCGCCAGCGCCCAGGCCTCGACCCTGCCGGGGGCGTTGCGCCCGGCGGTCGCCGCGGCCACCGGCGCCTGGGCGGTGCAGGTCGGCGCCTTCTCGAGCGAGAACCTGGCCCGCAGCACCGCCAACGCGGCGCGCAACGCCGCCGGCGTGCTCGGCAGCCGCGCCGAGGTGCAGCGGATCATGCAGGGCCGCACCCCGCTCTACCGGGCGCGGGTGACCGGCCTCTCCCAGGCCTCGGCCCAGCAGCTCTGCGAGCGGCTGCGCAGCCGCGGCGGCTGCATGGTGCTCTCGCCCGACGTGCAGGGCTGAGCCGGCGGGCCAGGGCCGCATCCACTCGGCCGTGATCGCGGCAACGGCTCCGGCCCTCCGCGATCCGCTCCCAGGGCCGGCGGGACACGCGCCCGCCCCCTGGAGCAGCCCGCGGAGGGCCGGGAATCGGCCGGAAGCGTGACCTGTCGCGCAAGCAAGGGGGCGGGGCTGCGGGCACGGCCGGGCGGAAGCGGCGCCAGTGCAGTTCCCCCTTCCCGCGGCAGGCGGCATCTTCCAATCGTCCGCGATCCGCCCTCATGCGTTACGCAGGCGCGCCCCGGGCGGCTTATCTGCGCCAATCAGCCAGCCCGCCACGCCCGGCAGGCGGAGAGAACGGAGAGCCCACATGCCGCACCCCCTGAACCCGCTGGCCGACAGCGCCTGCCCCTGGCTGGCCGCGCTCCCGGCCTCCTCCGGCGCCGCGCCGGTCCCGCTCCGCGCCCTGCCCCCGGGCGGCGACCATGACGAGGACGAGGAGGAGTGGGACGAGGAGGAGGAAGAGGAGGACGGGGACGAGGAGGAATGGGACGAGGAGGAGGAAGAGGAGGACGGGGACGAGGAGGAATGGGACGAGGAGGACGGCGAGGAGGGATGGGACGAGGAGGAGGAGTAGCCTCCACCCCCCCTTGCCGGGCCGGCGCGCCTCCCTCAGGCTGCGCCGCCTGAGCACGAGGGGGAGATGTCCATGCCCGCCGAGCCCGCCGCGCCGGGGCCGTCCGCGCGCTTCGCCAGCCTCGATCCGCTGGTCCGGCCCCGTTCCGTCGCGGTGATCGGCGCTTCGGACGAGCCGGCCCGCATCGGCGGGCGGCCGATCGCCTACATGAAGTCGCGCGGCTTCCAGGGCGGGCTGTGGCCCGTGAACCCGAAGCGGAAGACCGTACAGGGCCTGCCCGCCTTCGCCTCGGTCGCCGACCTGCCCGAGGCGCCGGACGTCGCCATCATCGCCGTGCCGGTGGAGCTGGCGATCCAGGCGGTGGAGGATCTCGGCGCCCGGGGCTGCCGCGCCGTCATCGTCTTCACCGCCGGCTTCGCCGAGGTGGACGAGACCGGGGAGGCGGCGCAGCGGCGGCTGACGGAGGCCGCCGCCCGGCATGGCATGCGCCTCCTCGGTCCCAACTGCCTCGGCCTGTTCAACGCGCCCGTCGGGTTCTTCGGCACCTTCACGGCGAGCTTCGAGAAGGGCTGGCCGATTCCGGGGCCGATCGGCATCGCCTCGCAGTCCGGCGCCTACGGTACCCATGTCTTCGCCGCGGCGCTCGACCGCGGCCTCGGCACCAATGCCTGCATCACCACCGGCAACGAGGCCGAGGTCGCGCTCGGCGACGTGCTGGGCTGGATGGCGCAGGCGCCGGAGGTGGAGGTGATCTGCGCCTATGCCGAGGGGATCCGCGAGAGCGAGCGCTTCCTCGCCGCGCTGGATCTCGCCCGCCGCAACCGCAAGCCGATCGTGATGATGAAGGTCGGGCGCTCGCGCCTCGGCGGCCAGGCGGCGCGCTCGCACACCGCCTCCATCGCCGGCGACGACGCGGTGACGCAGGCGGTGCTCGACGAGTTCGGCGTGGTGCGCGCGCGCACCACCGAGGAGATGCTCGACTTCGCCTACGCGGCGACGCGGCGCATCTACCCGGCGCGCAACACGCTCGGCGTGCTCACCGTCTCGGGCGGAGCGGGGGTGCTGATCTCCGACGCCGCCGAGGCCGCCGGGGTCGAGATGCCGCCGATGCCGGAGGCGGCGCAGGCGCGGCTGCGCGAGCTCGTGCCCTTCTGCGCGCCGCGCAACCCGGTGGACTGCACGGCGCAGGTGACGAACGACCTCTCCCTGATCGGGAAATTCGCCGAGAGCGTGGCGCGGGACGGCGGCTATGCCTCGATCCTCGCCTTCTGGTCGCAGACCGCCGCCGGGCGCAGCGTGGGGCCGAGGCTGCAGGAGCAGATGCGCGCCGTGCGCGCCGCCTTCCCCGACCGGCTGTGGGTGATGTCCATGCTCGCGCCCGGCAAGGTGCGCGAGTACGAGCAGGACGGCTTCCTCTGCTTCGAGGATCCCTCGCGCGCGGTGAACGCCATCGCCGCCATGGGGCGGTTCGGCGAGGCCTTCGCGGAGGCCGCGCGGCCGCGGCCGGAGGTGGCGCTGCCGCGCGTGGCGCTGCCGGAGACGACGCCCTCCGAGGCGGTGGCCAAGGCGCTGCTGGCGGAGGCCGGCGTGCCGGCGGTGCCGGAGCACGCCTGCTCCGACAGCGTCTCCGCCGTCGCCGCCGCCGAGGAGATCGGCTACCCGGTGGTGCTGAAGATCCTCTCGCCCGACATCCTGCACAAGAGCGAGATCGGCGGCGTGCTGCTCGACGTGGCGGATGCCGAGGGCGTGCGGCAGGGCTTCGCCACGCTGCTCGAACGCGCGCGGCGGCACGCGCCGGCGGCGCGCATCGAGGGCGTGCTGGTGGCGAAGCAGATCAGGGGCGCCGTCGAGATGGCGCTCGGCATCCACCGCGACCCGGTGTTCGGGCCGGTGGCGATGGTCGGCCTGGGCGGCATCTTCATCGAGGTGCTGAAGGACGTCGCCTTCCGCCGCTGCCCCTTCGATCCGGCGGAGGCGGAGCGGATGATCCGCGGCCTCAGGGGCTTCCCGCTGCTCGACGGCGCGCGCGGGCGGCCGAAGGCCGACCTGGCGGCGCTCTCGCGCGCCCTCTCCGCGCTCTCCGCCTTCGCCGTGGCGGCGGGGCCGCGGCTCGCCTCGGTGGACGTGAACCCGATGCTGGTGCTGCCGGAGGGGCAGGGCTGCCACGCGGCGGATGCGGTGATCGAACTCGCGGGGGAGGGCCACTGAGATGCCGATCGTCTACGAGAAGCTGCTGAACTACCCGATTCCGGAGGTGCGCCAGACCCTGCGCTGGCAGGACGTGGCGCTGTACAACTTCTCGATCGGCCTCGGGCAGGACCCGATGGACGAGCGCCAGCTCGACTTCCTCTACGAGCCGCGGCTGAAGGTGATGCCCTCGATGCCGGTGGTGCTCGGCTCGCCCGGCTTCTGGTCGCGCAACCCGGACACCGGCCTCGACTGGGTGAGGATCGTGCACGGCGAGCAGGGGCTGGTGCTGCACCGCCCGCTGCCGACCGAGGGCGAGATCATCGGCCGCTCCCGCGTCACCGGCCTGGTGGACCGCGGGGCGGGCAAGGGCGCGCTGATGTATTCCGAGCGCGAGGTGATCGACGCGCGGACGGGCGAGAGGCTGGCGACGCTCACCTCCACCTCCTTCCTGCGCGGCGACGGCGGCTTCGGCGGCCCCTCCGGCCCGGTGAGGCAGCCGCATCCGGAGCCGGAACGCGCGCCGGACCTCTCGCTCGACCTTCCGACGCGGCCGGAGCAGGCGCTGGTCTACCGGCTGAACAGCGACCTCAACCCGCTGCACATCGACCCGAAGGTGGCGCAGGCGGCCGGCTTCCCGCGCCCGATCCTGCACGGCCTCTGCACCTTCGGCGTGGTCTGCCACGCGCTGCTGCGCACGCTGTGCGACTACGACACGGCCCGCTTCGGGCGGATGGAGGTGCGCTTCTCCTCCCCCGTCTTCCCCGGCGAGACGATCCGCACCGAGATCTGGCGCGAGGAGGGCGGGGCGGCCTTCCGCGCCCGCGTCGTGGAGCGCGACAAGGTGGTGGTCAGCAACGGGCTGTTCCGCTTCGCCTGACACCCGGCGCCTGACGCCGCGCCGCGGCCTGCGGCGCGGCCCCCTGGACGGCCGGGAAGCGGGCCGGTAGGTCCCTCCCCGGTTCGGGAGGAGTTGCGGATGATCAACAAGATCGTGCGGTCCATCGCCGAGGCGCTGGAGGGCGTCAGGGACGGCTCCGTGGTGCTGATCGGCGGCTTCGGCTCGGTCGGCCAGCCGGACGCGCTGATCGAGGGGCTGATCGAGCAGGGCGCGAAGGACCTGGTCTGCGTGCTGAACAACGCGGGCGTCGGGCGGGTCGGCGTGGCGAAGCTCATGGAGCTCGGCCGGGTGCGCAAGATCGTCTGCTCCTTCCCCCGCTCCTCGGACCCCGTGGTGTTCGAGACGCTGTACCGCGAGGGGAAGATCGAGCTGGAGCTGGTGCCGCAGGGCACGCTGGCCGAGCGGATCCGCGCCGCCGGGGCCGGCATCCCCGCCTTCTTCACCGCCACCGCCGTCGGCACCCCGCTGGCGCAGGGCAAGGAGGCGCGGGAGTTCAACGGGCGCCAGTACGTGATGGAGACGGCGCTGAGGGGCGACGTGGCGCTGATCGAGGGCTGGGAGGCGGACCGCTGGGGCAACCTCACCTACAGGGGCTCGGGCGCCAATTTCAACCCGGTGATGGCGACGGCGGCGGACCTCGTCGTCGCCCAGGTGCAGCACATCCGCGAGCTGGGCGAGCTGCACCCGCACATGATCGGCACCCCGGGCGTCTACGTGGACCGGGTGGTGCAGGTGGACCGCGGCGCCCCCTGGGTCTAGCCTTCGGCGCGAGAGGAGACGGACGGATGAAGCCCTTCAGCCGCGAAGAGATGGCCCGCAAGGCCGCGCACGACATCCCGGAAGGCTGGTGCGTGAACCTCGGCATCGGCATCCCGACCCTGGTGGCGAACCACGTCCCGCCCGAGCGCGAGGTGATCTTCCAGTCCGAGAACGGCGTCATCGGCATGGGCCCGGCGCCGGCGGAGGGCGAGGAGGACCCCTGGCTGATCAACGCCGGCAAGCAGCCGATCACGCTGGTGAAGGGCGCCTCCTTCGTCGGACACGCCGACAGCTTCGCGATGATCCGCGGCGGGCACATCGACCTCTGCGTGCTCGGCGCCTTCGAGGTGGCGGAGAACGGCGACCTCGCCAACTGGGCCACCAGCGTGAACGACACCGCGCCGGCGGTGGGCGGGGCGATGGACCTCGCCGCCGGCGCGCGCCGCCTCTGGGTGCTGATGGAGCACACCACCAAGGACGGGCGGCCGAAGCTGGTGGAGCGCTGCAGCTACCCGCTGACCGGGCTTGCCTGCGTCACCCGCGTCTACACCAACCTCGCCGTGCTCGACGTGGTGCCGGGCCAGGGCTTCGTGGTGCGCGAGATGGCGCCGGGGGTGGATTTCGACATGCTGCAGGCGAAGTCGGGCGCGAAGCTGCACCGCCCGAGCTGAACGCCCCAAGGGGCCTCGCCCGCCCCGCCGACAGGAGACGTCCCGATGAGTGCCGCGCTGGACGACGGCGATCGCCTTGAATCCATCCGCATGATCCGCGACAGCGCCGCCGCGGTGGTCCCGCCCGGCGGCGAGCTGAGGCGCGTGCGCGAGCTGCGCTGGCAGGAGCCCGGCTTCGACCGCGGCGTGCTCCGCCAGATGGGAGAGATGGGCTGGATCGGCCTGCGCGTGCCGGAGGCGCAGGGCGGCGCCGGCCTCGGCCTCGGCGAGCTGTGCGCCCTGGCCGAGGAGCTCGGCGCCGGCCTGGTGCCGGAGCCGCTGATCCCCTGCGCGCTCTCCGCCGCGCTGCTCGCCGCCGCCGGCGACGCGGAGCACCTGCCCGCGCTGCTCGCCGGCGAGCGGGTGGCGCTGACCGCCTGGCAGGAGCGCGCCGACACGCTGGAGGCGCCGGGCGCGCCGGACGCGCCGCGGCGCTTCCTGCCCATGGCGGCGGGGGCCGAGCTGTTCCTGCTGCCGGTGCGCGAGGGCGGGCGCCTCGCCCTCTACGCCCAGCCCGCGGCGGGCGCCGACCTCGCGACCGAGCGCACCCAGGATGGCGGCCACTACGGCACGCTGCGGCCCGACCTCGGCGGCGCGAGCAAGCTCGCCGAGGATGTCGGCGCGGCGCTGGAGGCGGCGCTCGACGAGGCGGCGCTCGCCACCGCCGCCTACCTGCTCGGCGGCATGGAGCGCGCCTTCGCCATGACGCTCGACTACCTGAAGACGCGCCAGCAATTCGGCCGCATCATCGGCACCTTCCAGGCGCTGCAGCACCGCGCCGCCGACCTCAAGATGCAGATCGCGCTGACCCGCGCCTCGGTCGAGGCCGCCGCCGCGGCGCTGGATGCGGGCGCGGCCGGCGACGCGCGCCGCGCCGCCGTCTCCCGCGCCAAGGCGCGCGCGGCGGAGGCGGCGATGCTGGTGCAGCGCCAGTGCATCCAGCTCCATGGCGGCATCGGCTACACCGACCAGTACGATGTCGGCCTCTATCTGCGCAAGGCGATGGTGCTGGCGAACCAGTACGGCTCCGCCGCGCTGCACCGCCGCCGCTTCATGGCCTCGGCGCCGGAGGGCGAGGAATGAGCGACACCGCGGAGATGCGCCTGCGCGAGGAGCGCGAGGGCGCCGTCCTCGTCCTCACCATGGACTATCCGGCGCGGCGCAACGCGCTGGCCATGCCGCTGCGCACGGCGATGCTGCGGGCGCTGGAGCGCGCGCTCGGCGACCGCAGCATCCGCGCCGTGGTGCTGACCGGCGCGGGCGGGCATTTCTGCTCGGGCGGCGACATCTCCGGCATGGACATCGAGGACGCGCTGGCGGGACGGGAGAGGATGCGCCGCTCCCACGCGCTGGTGCGGCTGATGGTGACGGGCCAGCTTCCCATCGTGGCGGCGGTGGAGGGGTATTGCGTCGGCGCCGGCCTCTCGCTCGCCTGCGCCTGCGACACCATCGTGGCGGCGGAGGATGCGCGCTTCGGCGCCGGCTTCGGCCGCATCGGGCTGATGCCGGATCTCGGCCTGCCCTTCACGCTCCCCGCGCGCATCGGCCAGGGGCGGGCGCGGCAGATGTTCCTCTACCACACCCAGCTCTCGGCGGCGGAGGCGGAGCGCATCGGCCTGGCGGATGCGGTGGTGCCGAAGGGCCACGCCCTCGCCTCGGCGCTCGAGAAGGCGCGCTTCCTCGCCGAGCAGGCGCCGGCGCCGATGGCGCTGACCAAGCAGATCCTGGGCGAGGGCCTCGACCGGGCGCTGGAGGATGAGCGCCACTTCCAGTCCACCCTGTTCCTGACCGAGGATTTCCGGGAAGGGCGCGAGGCCTTCCTCGGCAAGCGCGCGCCGCGATTCAAGGGAGCCTGACGCCATGGACGCGATCGCCATCCCGCCCCCCGAGCAGCTCGACAGCCTCGACGACGAGCACTTCCGCCAGGTGGTGCGCGAGTTCCTGCGCCAGAACTACCCGGAGCACCTGCGCAACCCGCCGCACCGCCTGCACTGGCACGAATGCAAGGAGTGGTACCACCGCCTGGCCGAGAAGGGGTGGCTCTGCCCCGGCTGGCCGAAGGAGCACGGCGGCCTCGGCCTCAGCCCGATCAAGCAGATCATCCTGACCGAGGAGTACGAGCGCCACGGCGTGGCGCGCACGCCCGACCACGGCATCGTCATGCTCGGCCCGCTGGTGATCAGGTACGGCACGGAGGAGCAGAAGCGGCGCTTCCTGCCGAAGATCCTGAGCGGAGAGCACATCTGGTGCCAGGGCTATTCCGAGCCCAACGCGGGCTCGGACCTCGCCGCGCTGCGCACCGAGGCGGTGCTGGAGGGCGACCACTACGTGGTCAACGGCCAGAAGATCTGGACCACGCTGGCCACCGACGCCAACTGGATCTTCCTGCTGGTGCGCACCGACAAGCAGGCGAAGAAGCAGGAGGGCATCTCCTTCCTGCTGGTGGACATGACGACGCCCGGCATCACCGTGCGGCCGATCATCAACCTCGAGATGCACGACGAGTTCTGCGAGGTCTTCTTCGACAATGTCCGCGTGCCGAAGGAGAACCTGGTCGGCCAGCCCAACCGGGGCTGGGACATGGCCAAGGCGCTGCTCGGCTTCGAGCGCATCTTCATCGGCGCGCCGCGCCAGTCCGCCTACGCCCTCTCCCGCCTCAGGCTGCTCGCCGAGCGCGTGGGGGTGTGGGAGGACGAGGCGTTCCAGGACCGCTACGCGCGGCTGCGCCTCGACCTCGAGGACCTGAAGGCGCTCTACGGCGTCTATGTCGCGAAGCTCAGGCGCGGCGAGGCGCTCGGCCCCGACGTCTCCATGCTGAAGGTGATCCAGACCGAGCTGTTCCAGCGCATCACCGACACCATGCTGGAGATCGCCGGCGAGAATGCCGGGCTGATGGACCCGATGGAGGGCAACCGGGACCTCAACATCGGCGGCCTGTTCATCCAGGCGCGGCCGGCGACGATCTACGGCGGCTCGAACGAGATCCAGCGCAACATCCTCAGCAAGAACGTGCTGGGGCTGCCGGGATGAGGGAGGGGGGCGCGCATGCTCGGCCAGTCCTGGCTCGCCTGGGCGCTCGCCTCGTCCGGCTTCGCCGCGCTGACGGCGATCTTCGCCAAGATCGGCGTCGGCGGGGTGAACTCCGACTTCGCCACCTTCGTCCGCACCCTGGTCATCCTCGGCGTCACGGCGCTGATCGTCACCGTCAACGGCGCCTGGCAGGCGCCGGAGACGGTGGCGCGCCGCACCTGGCTCTTCCTGATCCTCTCGGGGCTTGCCACCGGCGCCTCCTGGCTCTGCTATTTCCGCGCGCTGCAGCTCGGGGATGCGGCGCGCGTGGCGCCGATCGACAAGCTTTCCGTCGTGCTGGTGGCGCTGTTCGGCGTGGTCCTGCTCGGCGAGCAGCTCTCCGCGACCCACTGGCTCGGCGTGGCGCTGATCGCGGCGGGCGCGGCGCTGGTGGCGATCGGCCCCTGAACGCCTCGCCGGGCGGCCGCCATCCTCCGCAACCCACACTGCCGGACCCTGCCCGATGACCGAGCTCTGGCGCCTCTCCGCCACCGAACTCGCGGCGCGCATCCGCGCGCGCGACGTTTCCGCCACCGAGGCCACGCGCTCCGCCCTCGCCCGGCTCGACGCGGTGAACCCCCGCATCAACGCGGTGGTGCAGGCGATGCCGGAGCAGGCCCTCGAAGCCGCCGCCGCGGTGGACGCCGCGCTCGCGCGCGGGGAGGATCCGGGGCCGATGGCCGGCGTGCCCGTCACCGTCAAGGTGAACGTGGACCAGAAGGGCTTCGCCACCACCAACGGCCTGCGCCTCCAGAAGGACCTGATCGCCGAGCACGACAGCCCGGTGGTGAGCAACCTGCGCCGCGCCGGCGCCGTCATCATCGGCCGCACCAACACCCCCGCCTTCTCGCTGCGCTGGTTCACGCGCAACGCGCTGCACGGGCACACGCGCAACCCGCGCGACCCCGCCATCACCCCCGGCGGCTCCTCGGGCGGCGCGGCGGCGGCAACGGCGGCGGGCATCGGCGCCGTCGGGCACGGCACCGACATCGGCGGCTCCATCCGCTACCCCGCCTATGCCTGCGGCATCCACGGGCTGCGCCCGACCATCGGCCGCATCGCCGCCTGGAACCCCTCGGGGGCGGAGCGGGGAATCGGGCCGCAGCTCATGGCCGTCTCCGGGCCGATCGCGCGCACCATCGCCGATCTCCGCCTCGCCCTCGCCGCCATGGCGCGGCCGGATGCGCGCGACCCGTGGTGGACGCCGGCGCCGCTCGAGGGTCCGCCGGCGCCGCGGCGCGCCGCGCTCTGCATCGCCCCCGACGGCATGGCGGTGCAGCAGGAGGTCGCCTCGGCGCTGCGCGACGCGGCCCGCCGGCTGGAGGCCGCCGGCTGGACGGTGGAGGAGGTGGGGAACACCCCGCCGCTGAAGGAGCCCGCCGACCTCCAGGCCCTGCTCTGGCTCGCCGAGACGCGGCGCGGCCAGAACGCCGCCCTGGCGCAGGAGGGCGATCCCGACGCGCTCGCCGTCTATGGCTACATGGAGCGGCTCTGCCCCGCCCCCGACCTCTTCGCCTTCCAGGACGCGCTGCAGCGCCGTGCCACCCTGCTCCGGCAATGGCTGCTGTTCCTGGAGCGCTTCCCGGTGGTGCTGATGCCGGTCTCGGGCGAGCTGCCCTTCCGCGACAACAGCGATGTGGAGAGCTTCGAGGGCTTCGCGCGCATCCTGGCGGCGCAGCTTCCGCAGGTGGGCCTGCCGCTGCTCAGCCTGCCGGGCCTCGCCGTCTCGACCGGCCTGGTCGGCACCGTGCCGGTCGGCGTGCAGCTCGTCGCCGGGCGCTACCGCGAGGACCTGCTGCTGCTGGCAGGCGAGGCGATCGAGGCCGGTGGGGTGCCGCCCGCGCCGGTGGACCCGGCCTGAGCCGCGGCATGGCCAGGGCCGCCCTGCCCGCCCTCGCGCTGCTCGTCCTGGCCACGGCCTGCGCCCCCGCCGGGCCGGGCCGGGGGGCCTGCCCGCCGCGCGAGGTGCCGGTGGCGAACGCCTCCTCGCGGGCGGTGGAGCAGCTCTACCTCGCCGCGGATGGCCAGGCCGGCTGGGGCGCCAGCCTGCTCTCCGCCGGCGAGCTGCCGCCCGGCGGCACGGTCGCGCTGCGCCTGCCCGGCGGCCCCGGGCAGGCGGCGCTGCGCATCGTCTGGGTGGATGGCCGCGCGGCGGAACTCGCCGGCCTCGACCGCTGCGCGGTCGCGCGCGTCACCGTGCTCGACGGCGGGCTGCAGGCGCAGTAGGCGCCGCAAGGGCGGGCGGTTCAGCCCGCGCCGCCCTGCCGGCGCAGCAGCGCCTCGAGGCGCGCGGCCTCGGCGCGCGGCGCCTTCACCTCCAGCGTCGCGGCCTCGCCCTGGTGGCGGATCTCGGCACAGTCGCGGTCGAGCGGCCCCTCGCGCACCAGGGTCTCGAGCGCGAGCTTGGCCGCCTCCGCGCTGGAGAAGCGCTGGCTCAGCGTCACCGCGTCGTCGGCCGGGCGGGGCGGCGCCTCGCGCAGCAGCGTCTCCGGGGGAACGGCGCGCGCCGCGCCCGAGGAGGCGGTGGCCGAGGTGGGGTCGCTGGCGGGGAAGGTGTCCTTCACCGCCTCCTCCACCTCCTGGTCGGAGGTGCGGTCGAGGCGGTCCTTGTTGCTGGCGGCGCGGCTCGTATCGGACATGGCTGGGTCCCTCGCTGGTCGTGGCGGGAACGCGCCCGGAAGGGGCCGGTTCGCCCCGCCGTTGCGCAGGCGGGGCGAGCGGCCCGTCAGGCCGGCAGGCGCTGCTCGCGGAACAGGCCGAGCTTCTCCTGCGCCGCGCGGTCGGAATAGGCGAACAGGATCAGCCGCGTCCGCGCCCGCAGGCGCAGCGCGTGCCAGGAGGGCACGACCAGCAGGTCCCGCTCCTCGAGCGGATGCTCCTCTCCCTCCACCAGCGCCGTGCCGCTTCCCTCCACCACCACGAACACCGTGCCGTCGGTGCTGCGGCGCGGTGCCGTCTCGAAACCGGCCGGCAGGTGGCGGAGATGCGCAGCGATGGTCGGCATCACCGGGCCGCCATCGGCCGGGTTCACGAACTCCATCGCATGGCCGAGATGCGGGTCGGGCGCCTCGGCCGCGGCCAGGGCCAGCAGGCTCTCGCGCCATTCGGCGTGCGGGTAGTGGAACAGCGGCTGGCCGGGCGGGCGGCGGTCGGCAGCGGTGCCGCGCATGGGGCGCAGGTTGCGCCCGTAGCGGCGCAGGCTGTCGCCGGGGGCGAGGGTCTCGTCGTGCGAGGGCCGTTCCAGCCGCTCGGCGAAGCTCGCCTCGTAGAAGCGGACAGTGGGGATGTCGAGCCCGTCCAGCCAGATCATCGGGCGGTCGGAGGGGTTGCCGTGGTCGTGCCACTGCCAGTTCGGCGTCAGCACCAGGTCGAAGGGGCGCATCACCGCCTTCTCGCCGTCCACCGCGGTGTAGGCGCCTTCCCCTTCCAGGACGAAGCGCAGCGCGCATTGCGTGTGACGGTGACAGGGAGCGACCTCGCCCGGCAGGATGAGCTGCAGGCCGGCATAGAGGCTCGGCACCACGGCGGAGCTGCCCGGCAAGGCGGGGTTCTCCAGGATCAGCACGCGGCGCTCCGCCTGCTCGGCGCTGATCAGCGCGCCCGCGCGCAGCAGGAAGTCCCGCGCCGGGGCGTAGGGCCAGCGGTGCGGGCGGGCGGCGGAGCGCGGCGCGGGGGTGACGAGGGCCGAGAGCACCTCCCACAGCGGGTGCAGGCTGTGCGGGCGCATCTCGGCGTAGAGCGCCCGCAGGTGATCGCCGGCGGCGGGCGTGCGGCGGGTGGCGGTGCCGTCCATGGGGCGTTCCTCCTTCCGGCCGAGCATAGCGCATCTGCGGGCGGGCGCGCGCAAGGCGCGCGGTTCCCATGGCCGGCCGGCGGGGACGGCAGGTCCCGGGCCCGGGAAATGGCGGGAGCCCGCTGCCGGCCGGGCGGAACCACGCCGCAAGGCGTTTCCTGCGCTTGCGATACGATCCAGGCCTTGTGGCGGGCACCAGCCCGGGCAGCGGCTGCCGGGATCACTCCACCGGGGCGTCTTCAGGAAGCGATGCCGAGCGGCTCCAGCACCAGCGGCGGCAGGCCCGGGCCGATCCACTGCTCGGAGCGCAGCACCGCCCCGCCCTCCTCCTCCACCCAGAAACGGTTGGTGAAGCCGCCCCTGCCGCCGCCGCGGCAGCGCTCCTCCACCAGCAGCAGCCCGGCCTCGGCCGTGGGGAAGGCACGCAGGCGGCACTCGATCTCGACGCCGAAGCGCATGCCCTTGGGGTCGCGGTCGGCGCGCATCAGGTCCACCAGCCGCCGCGCCGCCGCGCCGCGCCCGAGCAGCGCGGCGGGGTGGGCGAGCGGGTCCGGCCCCTCGAAGCGGGTGGCGGCCAGCACCTCCGCAAGGCCGGAGGTGGCGACCACCCGCGCCCCGTCGGTCGCCACCACGAAGCCGGAATCGGTGCGCCACAGCCGCCGCTCGCCGAGTTCCTGGAGCAGCGCGGCGTGGCTGGCACGCCCGCCGAGGGTGAGGCGCAGCGCCGGCCCCTCCGGCACCCCGATCGCCGGCAGCGCCGCCGGCGGGGAGAGGGAGGCGCGCAGCCCGCTCCAGGGCGTCTCGCCGCAGCCGGCAAGGACGAGGGCGAGCAGCAGGGGCCACATCCTGGGCGAACGCATCAATCCATCCTAGCATCCCGGCGCTGTCCGAAGCGAGGCCGGAACGAGGGAGGGACGGACCATGGATGAGGAGCTGCTGAGCCGCACCGAGCGGGGCGTCGCCATCCTGACCATGAACCGGCCGGAGAGCCTGAACGCGCTGACGCCCGCGATGATGCGAGGGCTGGAGGCGGCGCTGCGCCAGGCGCTTGCCGACCCGGAGGTGGGCTGCATCGTGCTCACCGGCGCGGGCCGCGCCTTCTGCGCCGGGGGCGACGTGAAGGCCATGGCCTCCGGCGCCAAGAACCTCGGCAGCTTCGAGGAGAAGGCGGCGGCGCTGCGCGCGCGCATGGACATGGTGCGGCTGCTGCACGAGGGGCCGAAGCCGACCATCGCCATGGTGAACGGCGTCGCCGCCGGGGCGGGGATGTCGCTGGCGCTGGCCTGCGACCTGCGCGTCGCCGGCACCTCGGCGCGCATGACCACGGCCTTCGCGAGGATGGGCTTCTCCGGCGATTTCGGCGGCACCTACTTCCTGAACCGCCTGGTCGGGCCGGCGCGGGCGCGGGAGCTCTACTTCACCGCCGAGATGCTGGACGCGACGCGGCTCGAGGCGCTCGGCCTCGCCAACCGCGTGGTCGAGGACGCCGCGCTGGAGCGGGAGACGCTGGCGCTCGCCGCGCGCATCGCCGCCGGGCCGCGCATCGCCCTCGGCTACATGAAGCGCAACGCCAGGGTGGCGGAGGAGGGGCGGCTCGCCGACCTGCTCGACGCCGAGGCCTTCCACATGACCCGCTGCCGCGAGACCGAGGACCACCGCGAGGCGGCGCGCGCCTTCGTCGAGAAGCGCGCGCCGGTGTTCCGCGGGCGCTAGGGCGGATCCCGTTCGGGTGAGCCCGCCTGAACGGGGGAAGAGGCTGGCCCATGCAATGGGCCAGAGCGTTTGCCGCAAGCCGGGGCGAACGGAAAGTGCCGGAGGGCGCCGCGGCCCGCTTGACGCCGGGCGCGGACCGGGCCGATCTGCGCCGCTCCTGACCGGGAGGACCAGCATGACCCGCACCACGCGCCGCCAAACCCTGCTCGCCCTCGGCGCCACTCTCGCCGCGCCGGCCCTGGCGCGCGCCCAGGCCCCCTGGCGGCCGAGCCGCCCGATCCGCCTGATCGTGCCCTTCGCCGCCGGCGGCGCCGCCGATTCCGCGGCCCGGACCATCACGCCGAAAATGGCCGAGCGGCTCGGCCAGCCCTTCGTGGTCGAGAACCGCACCGGCGCGAGCGGCGCGCTCGGCGGCCATGTGGTGGCGCAGGCCCAGCCCGACGGGCACACGCTGCTCTGGGACGCCTCCTCTCACATCGTCAACCCCGCGCTGATGCGCGGCCTCGCCTTCGACTATGCCACCGCCTTCACCCCGATCAGCCTGGTGACGAGCTTCCCGCAGGTGCTGGCGGTGGCGCAGGACTTCCCGGCGCGCAGCCTGCAGGACTACGTGGCGGCGGCGAAGGCGCGGCCGGGCGCGATCAGCGTCGGCACCCAGGGCAACGCCACCGCGGCGCATCTCGCGCTGGTGCAGTTCATGCAGCAGGCGGGGATCGAGCTGCTGCACGTGCCGTTCCGCGGCGGCGCGGAGGCGGCGCGGGCGCTCGCCGGCGCCAACGTGGATTCGGCGCTGATCACCGCGCTCTCCGCCGGCCCGGTGGTGGATGGCGGCCGCGCCCGCTTCCTCGGCGTGCTGGCGGCGCGGCGCGTCGGCGTGCGGCCCGAGGTGCCGACCTTCGCCGAGCAGGGCTTCCCGGGCATCGAGATCAGCGAATGGGTGGCGCTGTTCGCCCCCGCCGGCACGCCGGAGCCGGTGGTGCGCGCCCTCTACGAGGCGCTGTCCGCCGCGCTTGCCGACCAGGAGGTGCGCGGCCGGCTGGCGCAGCTCGCCGCCGAGCCGGTCGGCAGCCCGCCCGAGGAATTCGCCCGCTTCGTGCGCGAGGGGCGCGAGACCATGGCGCGGCTGGTGCGCGAGGCGAACATCCGCCTGGACTGATACCGGGCGCTCGCCCGCCCTCACGCGGCGAGGCGCAGGATCTCCTCGAGGTCCGCCGCCCCGCGCACCGGGCGGGGGTTGGTGGCGATCGGCGCGTCGCCCTGCCAGCGCGCGGCGAGCGCCGGGATCTCGGCGGCGGCGATGCCGACCTCGGCCAGCCGCACCGGCAGGCCGAGCCCGGCGATGAAGCGGCGCAGCGCCGCGTGCGCCTCCTCCTCCCCCGGCCCGCCGAACAGGCGCGCGACCTCGCGCTGCCGCGCGGCGTTCACCGGCGCGTTCCATTGCATCACCGCCGGCAGGGTGAGGCAGGAGGTGATGCCGTGCGGCACCCCGCGCGCGGCGCCGAGGATGTAGCCGAGCCCGTGGCTCGCCCCGACCGGCACGCCGGCCCAGCCACCCATCACCGAAAGCCAGGCCGCCTGCTGGCAGGCGGCGCGCGCGGCGAGGTCGGCCGGGTCGCGCCGCACCGCCGGCAGGCCCTCGGCCAGCATCCGCATCGCCTGCAGCGAGACCGCGTCCGAGAAGGGCTGCGGCGCCGCCGAGCACCAGCGCTCCGCCGCGTGGTCGAGGGCGCGGATGCCGGAGGAGAGCAGCAGCGCCTCGGGCGTCTCCAGCGTCGCCGCCGGGTCGAGCACCACCGCCTTCGGCACCATGAAGGGGTCGAGGAAGCGGTGCTTGCGCCCCGCCGCGAGGTCGGTGACGCCGGCATGGGGCGCGAACTCCGCGGCCGAGAGCGTGGTCGGCACCGCGACGATGCGCGGCGAGGGCGGCGCGCCGTCCCATCCGCCGGGCGCGGCGTCGCGCGAGACGGCGGCGGCGAGGATCGCCGCCGGCTCGCCGAGGCCGCGCCAGGCGCCGAAGCAGGCGACCTTGGCGCCGTCGATCACCGAGCCGCCGCCGACCGCCACCACGAGATCGGCGGCCTTCTCCGCGAGCAGCCGCGCCAGCGCCGCCACGTCCTCGACCGGGCTGTGCGCGCGCATCGCGGCATGGGTGGCGACGAGCCGCGCCCCGATCGCCCGCCGCGCCGCGGCGACCACGCGGCCGCCGGCGAGGGAGCGCGTGGTCGCCAGCACCACCCGCCCGGCGCCGGCGAGTTCGGGCGGCAGCGCCTCGGCCAGCGGGGTGCCGTGGCGCACGCGCTGCTGCGCGGGCCACTGGTGGAGGCCGGGCCGCGTCATTCGACGCTCGCCCCGGCGATGCGCACCACCTCCGCCCAGAAGGGGATCTCGCGGCGGAGGAAGGCGTCGAACTCCTCGGGCGAGGCGGAGGGCAGGGCCTGCAGCCCCTCCTGCGCCAGCCGCTCCTGCACGGCGGGGCGGGCGAGGATGCGCGTCGTCGCCTCGAACAGGCGGGCGCGGATCGGCGCCGGCAGGCCGGCCGGGGTCCAGAGCCCCCACCAGCCGCCGATGTCGAGCGCGGGCAGCCCCGCCGCCTCGGTGCCCGGCACGCCCGGGATCACCGGCGATTCCCGCCGCGTCGTCAGGCAGAGGGCGACGAGGCGCCCGGCGCGCACCTGCGGCAGCACCACCGGCGGCGTGCCGATCAGGATCTCCACGTCGCCCGCCAACACCGCCTGCAGGGAGGGCGCGCCGCCGCGGAAGGGCACGTGCGTCAGGTCCAGCCGCGCGACATTGGCCAGCATGGCGCCGGCGAGGTGCGAGGGCGTGCCGTTGCCGGGCGTGGCGTAGTTCCACCGCCCCGGCTCGGCCCGCACCCGCTCCAGGAGCTGCGCCAGGGTGGCGATGCCGCGCTCCGGACGCAGGGCGATGATGGTCGGCAGGTCGGTCAGCCGCGTGACCGCGGTGAAGTCGGCCACCGGGTCGAAGGGCACGCGCCGGTACAGGGCCGGGTTCACGGCATGGCTGAAATTGCCGCCGAGCAGCAGGGTGTGGCCGTCCGGCTCGGAGCGCGCGACGTGCTCCGAGGCGATGTTCGACCCCGCGCCGGGGCGGTTGTCCACGACGATGGTCTGGCCGAGCACCTCGGCGAGCGGCTCGGCGAGGACGCGGGCGATGAAGTCGCCCGAGCCGCCCGGGGGGAAGCCGACGACGAGGCGGATGGGGCGTCCCGCCGGCCAGGCGGCCTGCGCCCACGCGGCCGGCGCCGCAAGGGCCAGCGCCGCCGCAGCGGCGAGGCGGCGACGGGTCGTTGCCATGGTCTGGTTGCTCCTCCCGGTCCGGCGGGCGTTCCCTCGCGCCCGCTCGCCCCCATGATGGGCCGCGCCCGCCCCGGTGCCAACCGGGGGGCGCCTCAGCCGTGGGGCAGGCGCAGCCCCGGCTCGTCCCAGGGCAGAGAGACCAGCCGGCCGGTCAGGGACAGCGTGACATAGGCGGTGCGCATGTCCGGCCCGCCGAAGCAGATGTTGGTCGGCATGCGCTCCGGCATCCGCACCGTGCGCAGGATCTCGCCCTCGGGGGAGACGGTGGTGATCTCCCCGCTGACCAGCGTGGCGACACAGATGTTCCCCGAGGCGGTCACTGCCAGGCTGTCGAGCCGCCGGTAGCCCGGGAACTGGCAGAGCATCCGCCCGCCGCTGGTGGAGGGCCAGGGCTCCTTGCGCAGCACGCCCGGCCCCTCGACCGGCCAGGCCCAGAGACGGCCGGTCTCGGTCTCCGCCACGTAGAGGGTGCGGCCGTCGGGGGAGAGGCCGATGCCGTTGGCGCCGCCGAAGATGGGATAGGCGGCCTCGACGATGCGGCTGCCGTCGGCGGCGGCCCAGTACACGCCGCCATGGTCGCGGTCCCGCGCCCGCACCTTGCCGAGGTCGCTGAACCAGAAGCCGCCCTCGCCCGGGCTGCCCGCGGGGGCGAAGACGATGTCGTTCGGCCCCTTCAGCCGGTGTTCCCCGCAGCCTTCGTAGAGCACGCGCACCGCGCCCGAGGCGGGGTCGATCACCTCGATCCGTCCGCCGCTGTAGTCCGGCGCCGGCGCGACGGGGCGCAGCATCCCCGGCTCCTCGTGCCAGGCGAAGCCGCCGTTGTTGCAGCAGTAGATCCTGCCCCCCGGCCCGAGGGCGATGCCGTTCGGCCCGCCGCCCGGCGTGGCGACCACCGTCTTCGTCCCGTCCGCGGCGACGCGGGTGATGCGCCCGGCGGCGATCTCCACGAGCAGCACGGAGCCGTCCGGCATCGCCACCGGCCCCTCCGGGAAACGCAGCCCCTCGGCCAGCACGGTCAGATCCGTCATGTCCTTCCGTCCCCCCTTGCCTCGGGGGCGATCATGCGCCGGCACGGGAGCGATGCGAACCCCTCTCCCGCCATGCCAAGCCGGCGGAGGGGTCCGCCGCGCCATGCGGCGAGCCAGGCCAGGCCGAGCAGGACGACCGCCACAAGGTTGAAGAGCGCGCCCACAGGCACGCGCCAGCCATGGAAGCCGAGCAGCATCGGCTGATAGGCCAGGAGCGCCGCCGTCTGCCCGGCCACCACCGCCGGCAGCAGGCCGGGGCGCAGCAGCGCCAGCACCACCGCCAGGATCTCGCCCCCGTAGAAGTAGCGGTCGTGCATCTTCGGCAGCAGGAAGGGCAGCACGGTGCAGGCGAAGGCTGCCGCGGCCAGCAGGCCCAGCGGGTCCCGCCGGCGGTCCAGCCGCAGCACCGAGAGCAGGATCAGGAAGCCCACCGCCGCGCCCGCGGCGATCCCCACCAGCATCGCCGGCGTTCCCGCATCGGGGGGGAGCCACGACCACAGGTTGGGGGCCGAACTCGACAATTGGCGGGGAAAGAGGGCGGCGGAGGCATAGACGGCGAAGATGGAGGTCCAGCGCCGCCCCTCCAGGATCATCGGCAGGGAGGCGAGGACGTAGGGGAGCGCCGCCAGCGGCAGCAGCCACAGGCGCCGCCGCGCCAGGAGCACGCCGCCGAGGACCGGCGCGAGGAACACCGCCTGCGGCTTCAGCGCCAGCGCGCATCCCCAGAGCAGGCAGGCGGCGGCGAGCCTGCCGCCCAGCAGGCAGAGCAGGGCGGCCAGCATGAAGGCGCACCAGATGGCGTCGCTCTGCCCCCAGGCGCCGCTGTTCAGCACCACGGCCGGCAGCATCAGGACCGCCGCCGCCGCCCAGGCACCGCGCTGCGGGTCGGCGCCGACACGCCATGCGAGCAGGCCGGCAAAGGCGGCCATGGCGGCATCGGCCAGGATCGAGATCGCCTTGATCAGCGCCACATCCGGCAGGGCCGGCGCGACCGCGACGCCGGCCCAGAGGAAATAGGTGTAGCCCGGCGCGTAGTCGGTGAACACGTCGCCGAGCGCGGCGCGGCCGTGGGTGCGGATGTGCTGCAGCCACGGGACCACGTAGTGGGTCAGGTCGCTGTTGAGCAGCGGCAGCAGCGACAGCTTCAACACCGTCGCCGCCGCGGCGGCGAGGGCCAGCAGCACCCAGGCGGCCGGGCCGAAAGCCCCCCGCCCCGGCCCCGTCGCGGCGTGATACGGCTGGTGCGACAGGGAGGAGGCTGCGAGAACGGAGGGATTCATGCGGCGGCAATCTCAAATCAAGCTTCGCGTCACATAACGCCCGAACCGGACCGCCATGGTCACAAGAACGCGTCAGGGGGCCGGCGGCTGGGACAGGGCCTGGGCGTGCCCCCTCAGCAGACCCGGCGCGCCAGCGAAAGGGCCAGGGTCTCGCGCCGGATCAGGGCGGCGGCACGCTCCGGAAGCAGCGGCGCGACGCCGAGGCGCCTGATGACGCGCCACAACGGGCTGGCCGGGGCGTTGCGGGCGACGGGCCGCCAGCGTGGCTCGCCTCCCGGGCAGCGCTCGTTCAGCAGCCCGGATGCGAAGGGCGATACCGTATCGGATTCGCGATCAAGCACCGGCGACGCGCGGAACCCGCCTACCGCCGCCGCCACACCTCCACCGGCCCGCG
The DNA here is from genome assembly GCF_004761865.1 of Crenalkalicoccus roseus. GTDB lineage: Bacteria > Pseudomonadota > Alphaproteobacteria > Acetobacterales > Acetobacteraceae > Crenalkalicoccus > Crenalkalicoccus roseus. Next base: position 20,174 of record NZ_SJDM01000011.1, read on the forward strand.
CTCCTCCGCCACCGTCGCGGCCAGCTCGTAGCCCTCGGCCAGGGCAGCCGTGATCATCGCCGCGGCGGCGGGGCGGATGGTCCACCACCAGCCGCGGTCCACCACGATGACACGCGGCCGCTCCTCCAGCACCCGCCGCAGCTCGGCATCGGTGTCCACATCCGCCACCCGCGCGAAAGAGCCGGTGAGATGGGCGGGGAAGACGAAGCGCGTCGGCACCTCCGCCCCGGCCAGGAAGTAGGTCACGGGATGGTAGTTGGCGACGAAGATGGCATCGCCCGGCACGATCTCCGCCGCCACGGCGCGGCCCACCTCCCGCACCGGGTCGGGGCGCACATAGCCGGTGCCCTGGTAGAAGCGCGGCACGAAGGCGCCGAGCCAGGCATCGGCGATGACGGCGCCGATTGCCAGCGCGAAGGCCGGCCGCGCCAGGGCGGGCCGCGCCAGCCGCGCCAGCCGCCAGGCGCCGAGCCCGGCCAGCAGGCAGAGCGGCGGCAGCCAGATCAGGAAATAGTGCTGGAAGAAGTAGCCCGGCCCGATGATGGCGAGGCTCGCCACCGCGAGCCACAGCAGCCCCGTGCGGACGAGCCGCCCCATCCTTCCCCGCCGCGCGGCCCAGCGCATGGCGGCCAGCCCCGCCAGCGCGAAGGGCCAGGCGAGGATCAGCGCCGCCACCAGGCTGAGCCGCGCCGCCTCCCCCGCCGCGATGCGGCCCATCGCGTAGCGGAAGGGCGCGAGGAAGGAGCCGTCCAGGAAGGCCGCGAACTCCCCGCGCAGCAGGTAGGCGAGGCCGAACAGCGCCGTCGGCAGCAGGCAGAGCCCGGCATAGGCGGCCGCCATCGCCAGGAAGCGCCACGGCGGCAGGGCGCCCCGCCACAGCGCCGGAAAGGTGAGCAGCGCGAAGGCGAGGCAGCCCTCCGGCGCCACCACCGGCTTCACCGCGAAGCCCGCCCCGATCAGCAGGCCCATCGCCACGAGGTCGCGCCACCGCGGCGCCTCGCCCGCCATCAGCGCCCGCCGCGCCGCGCGCAGGCCGATGGCGATCGCGGCCACGACGAGAGGGGCGAAGAGCAGCTCCGTATTCGTCGCCATGCCGCCGAGATGCAGGCTGTAGGCGATGTAGAGCAGCCCCGCCGCGATGGCGGCGGCGCGCGGCCCGCCGCCGGCGCGCACCACGCCGTACAGCGCCCAGGCGGTGGCGGCCACGCACAGCGCGCCGAGCAGCCGCACCGCGGCGATGCTCTCGCCGAACAGCAGGAAGGCCAGCACGAACAGGGCCGGGGCGCCGACCGGGTGCATGTCCCACACCGCGACGAAGGGCCAGCCGCCGCGCAGCCATTCCCGCGCCTGGACGATGTAGAGCCCCTCATCGGTATCGACCACGGCGGGAACGAAGGCGATGGCGCGCAGCAGCAGCGACGCGGCCAGGAAGAGCAGCGGCACGCCGAGGGCGCGCGGCGCGCCATGCCGCCACCCCGCCTGCGGCGCGGCGGGGCGCGGCGGCGCGGCGGGGGCCTGGGGGGGCGGGCGGGTGCGCATGCGCCTCCGATGGAGGGGTTCCCTCCCCTTTATCACGGGAAGGGCGGCCTTGACGCCTCCGGCCCGGCGCCCGACCGTCCCCCGCCATGCCAGACGCCAAGCCCCCTGCCCCGCCCGACCCCGTCACCCTCGCCGTGCTGGATGCGCGCCTGCGCGCCATCGTGGAGGAGATGGGGGAGGCGATGCTGCGCACCTCCTACTCCCAGATCCTGAACTCCTCGCGCGACTTCTCCATCGCGCTGTGCGATTCGCGCTGCCGGCTGGTGGCGCAGGCGGACCACATCCCGGTCCATGTCGGCGCCATGCCCTGGGCGGCGCGGGCGGTGGCGGAGGATTTCGCGGGGCAGGTCCGGCCGGGCGACACCTTCCTGCTGAACGACCCCTACCATGGCGGCAGCCACCTGCCGGACCTGACGATCGTGCTGCCGGTCTTCGGGGAAGGCGCGCTGCGCTTCTGGTCGGTGGTGCGGGCGCACCACACCGATGTCGGCGGCGCCACCCATGGCGGCTACAACCCGGGCGCCACCGAGATCTGGCAGGAGGGCATCCGCATCCCGCCGATCCGGCTGGGGGAGGGCGGCGGGCTGCGCGAGGACCTGCTGCGCATGCTGGTGACGAACACGCGCCTCGCCCGCGACGTGCGCGGCGACCTGATGGCGATGATCGGCGCCGCGCGGCTCGGCGAGGCGCGGCTCGCACCGCTGCTCGCGCGGCACGGGGCGGAGGCGATGGAGGCGGCGGTCTCGGCCATCCTCGACCTGTCGGAGGCGCATGCGCGGCGCATCGTCGCCGCCTGGCCGGACGGCGAGTGGACCGGCGAGGCCTTCCTCGACGATGACGGGTTCGGGCGCACCGACATCGCCATCCGCGCCCGCGTCACCAAGCGCGGCGACGGGCTGCGGGTGGACCTCTCGGACTCCGACCCGCAGGCGACGGGCTTCGTCAACTCCTCCTACGCCAACATGCGGAGCGCCGTCGCCATGGCCTTCGCCTTCCTGCTCGACCCCGAGGTGTCGAAGAACGACGGCGCCTTCCGCCCTCTGGAGGTGATCGCGCGCGAGGGCACCATCGTCTGGGCGCGGGAGGGCGCGCCGGTGACCATGTGCACCAGCCATTGCAGCAACGAGATCGTGGAGGCGATCATCCGCGCCATGCAGCATTGCTGCCCGGAGCGCGCCATGGGCGGCTGGGGGCGTCGCTTCCGTGTGGCGATCACCGGGCGCGACGCGCGCCGGCCGGGCCGCTCCTTCGTCTGGCACATGTTCCACGCCCGCCCTGGCGGCGGCGGCAGTTCGGGCGGCGATGGCTGGTCCACCGCGGGGGAGTGGCACTCCGCCGGCGGGCTGAAATTCGGCAGCGTCGAGATGGCCGAGGCGCGCTTCCCGCTGCATTTCGAGCGGCACGAGTTCCTCCCCGGCTCGGCCGGGGACGGGCAGCACCGCGGGGGCCTCGGCGGCGAGCTGGTGCTGCGCGTCGAGAGCGACGGCCCCTGCCGCGCCAACACCGCGGGCGACGGCGCCCGCCACGGCGCCGCCGGCATCCTGGGCGGGCGGGACGGCGCGCCGCACCATTACGTGCTGCGCCACGCGGATGGCACCGAGCGCGTGCTGCGCACCAAGGAGGTCGGCATCGCGGTCGCGCCCGGCGACCGGCTGCATGTGCGCGCCGGCGGCGGCGGCGGCTGGGGCCCGCCGGAGCGGCGCGACCCCGCGCTGCGGGAGCGCGACGCGCGGGAGGGCTACGTCTGATGCCCGCATCCGATGGTCGGGGCGCCGAACGGCGCGGAGAGCTGAATCGGATGCGCAGCGATGCGTACCGCATCGGCGTGGATGTCGGCGGCACCTTCACCGACGTGGTCGGCATCGCCGCGGACGGCACCGAGACGCTGGCCAAGGCCCCGAGCACGCCCGCCGACCAGAGCGAGGGCGTGATCGCCGGCCTCGGCAACCTGGCCGAGGCGCTCGGCCTGACGCTGGCGGAGCTGCTGCGGCGCACCGAGCGCATCGTGCACGGCACCACGGTCGCCACCAACGCGCTGCTGGAGCGCCGGGGCGCGAAGGCGGCGATGCTGACCACCGAGGGTCACCGCGACGTCATCGAGATGCGCGAGGGGCTGAAGCCGGAGCGCTACGACCTCCGCCTGCCCGCGCCCGAGCCGCTGGTGCCGCGCTCGCTGCGCCTGCCGGTGCGCGAGCGGCTGCGCGCCGATGGCGGGGTGGAGACGCCGCTCGACGCCGCCTCGCTGGACACCGCCATCGCCCGGCTGCGCGAGGCGGGGGCGGAGGCGGTCGCCATCTGCTTCCTGCATTCCTGGCGCGACCCGTCGCACGAGCAGGCGGCGGCGGAGGCGGTGGCGCGCGCGCTGCCCGGCGCCTACGTCACCTGCTCGGCCGAGGTGCTGCCGCAGATCAAGGAGTTCGAGCGCTTCTCCACCACGGCGGTGAACGCCTATGTCGGGCCGGCGGTGTCGCGCTACCTGGCGCGGCTCAAGGGGCGGCTGGAGGAGGCGGGATACCGGGGCACGCTCTTCGTCATCCTCTCCCATGGCGGCGTCGCGCCGGTGGAGGAGGCGGCGCGGCTCGCCGTCGGCACGGCGCTCTCGGGCCCCGCGGGCGGCGTGGCCGCGGCGGTGGCGCTGGCGCGGCAGGGGCTCGGCGGCGACCTCGTCACCTTCGACATGGGCGGCACCTCCACCGACATCGCGCTGGTGGCGGGGGGCGAGGCGGCGCTCGGCCGCGGCCGCAGCGTCGGGGGCGAGCGGATCGCGCTGGAGAGCCTCGACATCGTGACGCTCGGCGCGGGCGGCGGCTCCATCGCGCATCTCGGCCCGGGTGGCACCCTGCAGGTGGGGCCGCGCAGCGCCGGCGCCGTCCCCGGCCCCGCCTGCTATGGCCAGGGAGGCACGGAGCCCACCGTCACCGACGCCAACCTGGTGCTCGGCTACCTCGACCCCGCGAACTTCCTCGGCGGCCGCAAGCGCCTCGACGCGGCGGCGGCGGAGCGCGCGGTGGCGGGGCTCGCGGCGCGCCTCGGCCTGGCGCCGGAGGCGTGCGCCGCCGGCATCCACCGCCTGGTGAACGCGCGCATGGCCGATGGGGTGCGTGTCGCCACGGTGCGGCGCGGCGTGGACCCGCGCGGCTTCGCCCTGCTCGGCTTCGGCGGCGCGGCGGGGCTGCACGCCACCGCCGTGGCGCGGGAGCTCGGCCTCAGGCGCGCCGTGGTGCCGCTGTTCGCGGCGGGGCTCTCCGCCTGGGGGATGCTGCAGTCCGACCTGCGCTACGAGGTCTCGCAGAGCGTCATCGGCGCCGGCGGCATGCCGGAGGACGCCGAGCTCCGCGCCCTGTTCGAGCGGCTGGAGCGCCAGGGCCGCGCCCGGATGGAGGGCTGGTACAGTGGCGAGGTCACGGCGCTGCGCGGCGCCGACATGCGCTATGGCGAGCAGGTGTTCGAGGTGGCGGTGCCGCTGGACGGCATCGCCTGGGACGGGCCGGATCTCGCCGGGCAGCTCCGCGCCGCCTTCCACGCCCGCCACCGTGCCCTCTTCACCTACGACCTGCCGGGGGAGGAGGTGGTGCTGGTGAATGCGCGCGTGGCCGTGGTGGGCCGCCTGCCGCAGCCCCCCGTCGCGGCGCGCCCCGCCGCGGCGCGTGCCGAGCCGGTGGCGCGCCGGCGCGTTTGGCTGGAGGAGGGGGTGGCGGAGGCGCCGGTGTTCCGCTTCGAGGCGCTGGCGCCGGACCAGGCGGTGCAGGGGCCGGCGCTGGTGGAGAGCGCCACCACCACCGTGCTGCTGCGCCCCGGCGATGCGGCGCGGATGGACGGTCGGGGGTGGCTGGACGTGGCGCTGGGCTGACCGCCCGCCACCTCCCGCGCCGCCGGGGATCCGCCGCGGCGCCGGAACGCCGCGGCGGCCGCCGGAGCGGTCAGGCCCGGGCCAGGAGGTCGAAGCGGTCGGCGTTCATCACCCTGGTCCAGGCGGCGACGAAGTCATCCACGAACTTCCGCCCCGCATCGGCGGACGCGTAGACCTCCGACAGCGCCCGGAGCTGGGAGTTGGAGCCGAAGACGAGGTCGGTGCGCGTCGCCGTCCACTTCTCCTCTCCGGTCTTGCGGCAGGTGCCGACGAAGACCTCGTCCGCGTGCCCGTCCACCTGCTTCCACGCCGTGCCCATGTCGAGCAGGTTGACGAAGAAGTCGTTGGTGAGCTGGCCCGGACGGTCGGTGAGCACGCCCTCCTTCCTGCCGCCGTGGTTGGCGCCGAGCACGCGCAGGCCGCCGACGAGGACGGTCATCTCCGGCGCGCTCAGCCCGAGGAGCTGGGCGCGGTCGATCAGCAGCTCCTCGGTCGGGACGTTGAAGGAGACCTGGAGGTAGTTGCGGAACCCGTCGGCCCTGGGTTCCAGCGGCATGAAGCTCTCGGCGTCGGTCTGCTCGGCGGTGGCGTCGGTGCGGCCCGGGGTGAAGGGCACCTCGATGTCGTGGCCGGCCTCCTTCGCCGCCTTCTCGATCCCGGCCGAGCCGCCGAGCACGATCAGGTCGGCGATCGAGACCTTCTTGCCGCCGCCGGCCGTGGCGTCGAACCCGGCCTTGATGTCCTCGTACACCTTGAGGACCCTGGCGAGCCGCTCGGGCTCGTTCACCTCCCAGTCCTTCTGCGGCGCGAGGCGGATGCGCGCGCCGTTGGCGCCGCCCCGGTGGTCGGAGCCGCGGTAGGTCGAGGCCGAGGCCCAGGCCGTCGCCACCAGCTCGGCGACGGTGAGGCCGGAGGCGAGGATCCTCCGCTTGAGCTCCGCCACGTCGGCGGCGTCGATCGGCGCGTAGTCCGCCTTCGGGATCGGGTCCTGCCAGATCAGGTCCTCCTCCGGGACCTCGGGGCCGAGGTAGCGCGCCTTCGGGCCCATGTCGCGGTGGCACAGCTTGAACCAGGCGCGGGCGAAGGCGTCGGCGAACTCGTCCGGGTTGGCGCGGAACCGCTCCGCGATCGCGCGGTACTTCGGGTCCACCTTCAGCGCCAGGTCGGCGGTGGTCATCATCGTCGGCACCCGGCGGTCGGGGCTGTGCGCGCCCGGCGCCATGTCCTCGGGCTTCGGGTTGATGGGCTGCCACTGCTTGGCGCCGGCGGGGCTGGTCACCAGCTCGTACTCGTAGTCGAGCAGCATGTGGAAGTAGCCGCCGTCCCACCTGATGGGGTTCGGCGTCCACGGGCCCTCGAGGCCGCTGGTGATGGTGTGGTCGCCGAAGCCGCTCTCATGGCCGCTCTGCCAGCCGAGGCCCTGCAGCGCGATGTCGGCGCCCTCGGGCTCGGCGCCGATCTTCTTGGGGTCGCCGGCGCCGTGGCACTTGCCGAAGGTGTGGCCGCCCGCAGTCAGCGCGACGGTCTCCTCGTCGTTCATGCCCATGCGGGCGAAGGTCTCGCGGATGTCGCGCGCCGACTGGACCGGGTCCGGCACGCCGCCCGGGCCTTCGGGATTGACGTAGATCAGGCCCATCTGCACCGCGGCGAGCGGGCTCTCGAGCACCTTTTCCTCGGTGATGCGGGTGTCGCCCAGCCACTGCTCCTCGGAGCCCCAGTAGATGTCCTTCTCGGGCTCGAACACGTCCTCGCGCCCGCCGCCGAAGCCGAAGACCGGCCCGCCCATCGACTCGATGGCGACGTTGCCGGCCAGGATCATCAGGTCGGCCCAGGAGATCTTGCGGCCGTACTTCTGCTTGATCGGCCAGAGCAGGCGGCGCGCCTTGTCGAGGTTGGCGTTGTCGGGCCAGCTGTTCAGCGGCGCGAAGCGCTGCGCGCCGGAGGAGGCGCCGCCGCGGCCGTCGCCGGTGCGGTAGGTGCCGGCGCTGTGCCAGGCCATGCGGATGAAGAACGGGCCGTAATGCCCGTAATCCGCCGGCCACCAGGGCTGGCTGTCGGTCATCAGCGCGTGCAGGTCCCGCTTCAGCGCCGCGTAGTCGAGGGACAGGAACTCCTTCCGATAGTCGAAGTCATCGCCCATCGGGTTCCCGGTGCGACCCTTCTGATGGAGGATGTCGAGCGGGAGCTGGTTCGGCCACCAGTCGCGGTTGGTCCTCCCGAGGAGGGACCGCAGCGCGGCCGGCTTCTTCATCGGGCAGCTCAGCGGGCCGCTCGGTTGATTCGTGTCCATGATCCTGGTCCTCCCCTGGATGCCGCGGGGAGGCTAGGTGCGGGTGGCGATGGATGGAAACGGTTTTTTTTTCGTCGAATGCATCGAATGCGTCGATTGAAACCGTCGCGCCAAGCGCAGCGGCGGCGCTGCCGGCCGTCGGCCGGGCTTGCCAGCCTCCCGCCGCCGCGCTCCGCTGCGCGGCGACACCGAGGGAGGGATCGCCTCATGACCAGGCTCGCCACCATCGCCGACGCCCAGGGGCCGCGTGTCGGCGCCGTGCTGGAGGAGGGCCGCGTGCTCGACCTCTGCGCCGCCGGCCTCGCCGCCGCCGCCGACATGGTCGGGCTGATCGAGGCGGGGCCGGAGGCCTGGGCGCAGGCGAAGCGCCTCGCCGCGCAGCCGCCCCCGGGCGCGGTGCTGCCGCTGGTGGCGGTCAGGCTGCTCGCGCCCATCCCCCGGCCGCGGCGCAACGTGTTCTGCGTCGGCCGCAACTACATGGACCATGTGGCGGAGGGCGACCGCACCCGCGGCATCACCCAGTCCGAGGTGCCGAAATACCCGCAATTCTTCACCAAGGCCCCGGACTGCGTGATCGGGCCGGAGGAGACGATCCCGCCGCACGCCGGCGTGACGCGGTGGCTCGACTACGAGGTGGAACTCGCCCTCGTCATCGGCCGGGAGGGGCGCGACATCCCGCGGGAGCGGGCGCTCGACCACGTGTTCGGCTGGACCATCGGCAACGACGTGACGGGGCGCGACCTGCAGCGCCGCCACGGCCAGTGGTTCAAGGGCAAGTCGCTCGACCGCTCCTGCCCGCTCGGCCCCTGGATCGTGCCGGCGGACGAGCTGGACGCGCTCGCCACCGGCATCCGCCTCTGGGTGAACGGAGAGAAGCGGCAGGACAGCCACACCTCGAAGATGATCTTCGACGTGAAGGAGATCATCCACCAGCTTTCCCTCGGCTTCACCCTGAAGCCCGGCGACGTGGTGCTGACCGGCACGCCGGAGGGCGTGGGCTACGCCATGCAGCCGCCGCGGACGCTGCAGCCCGGCGACGTGGTGGAGTGCGAGATCGACGGCATCGGCCGCCTGCGCAACCGCGTGGCGGAGGGCTGAACGCGCGCCCGGCGCGGGACGGAGCGCCGCCTCCTCCTGGGGCGAAACCGCGCTTCCGGCCGTCTGCGATCCGTCCTGGAGCGGATCCTGTTCAGGTGGCCTCACCTGAACGGGTGAAGAGGCTCGCACACCCAATGAGCCAGGGCATTCGCCGTGAGCCAGGCCGAACGGAAAATCTTCTAGCCCGCCAGCTTCAGGCCGATGATCCCGGTGAGGATCAGGCCGATGCAGGCGAGGCGCGCCGGCGTCGCCGCCTCACCGAAGAGCAGGATGCCGAGCAGCGCCGTGCCGGCGGCACCGATGCCGGTCCAGATCGCGTAGGCGGTGCCGAGCGGCAGGGTGCGCAGCGCCAGGCCGAGCAGGAGCAGGCTGAGCGCCATGCTCCCCGCCGTCAGCAGCGACGGCACGAGGCGGGTGAAGCCCGCCGAATACTTCAGCCCGACTGCCCAGCCGATCTCCAGCAGGCCGGCCAGCAGCAGGACGACCCAGGCCATCACGGAGCCTCCCTCGGGTCCGTGGCAGGGTCGTCCCCACCGGAATGATGAACGGGCGAGGTCGTCCACGCCCGCCCGGCAGATGGGGCCGCGCGGGGCGCGGTCAAGCCGTCGGGCGCAGCGGCCGGGCCGGCACGCCGCCCACCACCGCCCCCTCGGGCACGTCCCCGACCACCGCCGCGCCGGCCCCGACCACGGCGCCGGCGCCGATCGCCACGCCGGGGCGGCAGCACGCCCCGGCGCCGACCAGCGCCCCCTCCCCCAGCCGCACCCCGCCGGGCAGCACCGCGCCGGGGCCGACATGCGCCGCCTCGCCCACCTCCGCATCGTGCTCGACGACGGCGCCGCTGTTGACGATGGCGAGCCGCCCGATGCGGACGCCGGCGCCGAGCACGGCGCGCGGCAGCACCACCGCCCCCTCCTCCACCACGGCGCTGCGCGCCCGCACCGCCGAGGGATGCACCAGCGCCGGCAGCGCGAAGCCGAGCGCGGCAAGGCGCGCCGCCGCCGCGCGCCGCGCCGCGTTCTCGCCGAGCGCCGCCACGGCGAGGCGGATCCCCGCCGCCCGCAGCCCCGGCAGCGCCGCCTCGGTGCCGAGCACCGGCAGGCCGAGCACCGCCTCCGCCCGCGGCGCCGCGTCCACCACGCCGATCGGGGCATAGGCGGGCAGGTCGCGCAGCAGCTCGATCAGCGCCCGCCCGTGCCCTCCCGCGCCGAGCACCACCACCGCCTCCGTCATCGCCATCCCGCCCTCAACCGCCGCGCGATTGTGCCGGAGGCCGGCCGGCGCCGCCACGCCCCGGCGCCGGCCGACGTTGGCGAAGCGGCCCCGCCGCCCGATATTGCCCGTTCCAGCCATCCCATCAGCCAGACCGTCGGAGCGGACCCGCAAGGCATGGACACCAGCGAATGGGAGATCCCGCCGGAGCTGCAGCCGGATCCCTCCGACTACGGCTTCGACCTCGACCAGGCCCTGACCGCCGTGGTGGGCGTGAAGGCGATGATCCCGCCGGACGGCTTCACGGCGCAGACCCTCGGCACGGAGCGGATCGGCAGCGGGGTGGTGATCCGCTCCGACGGGCTGGTCGCCACCATCGGCTACCTGGTGACCGAGGCGGAGACGATCTGGCTCACCACCCATGACGGCCGCGCCGTTCCCGGCCACGCCCTCGCCTACGACTTCGAGACCGGCTTCGGCCTGATCCAGGCGCTGGGGCGGCTGAACCTGCCGGCGCTGAAGCTGGAGGACGGCAAGGCGCCGCGGCCCGGTGATGCGGCGGTGCTGGCCAGCGCCGGCGGGCGCAGGCACGCGCTGCGCTGCACCGTCGCGGCGCGGCAGGAATTCGCCGGCTACTGGGAATACCTGCTGGAGGAGGCGATCTTCACCGCCCCCGCCCACCCCTCCTGGGGCGGGGCGGGGCTGATCGGGGGCGACGGCCGGCTGCTCGGCATCGGCTCCCTCGTCATGCAGCAGCAGGACGGCAAGGGGCGGCGCATCGATCTCAACATGGTGGTGCCGGCCAGCCTGCTGCCGCCGATCCTCGACGACCTGCTGGCCTACGGGCGGGTGAACCGGCCGGCGCGGCCCTGGCTCGGCCTCTACGCCACCGAGGACGAGACCGGCGTGGTGGTCAGCTCCATGGCGCGCAACGGCCCGGCGCAGCAGGCGGGACTCGAGGAGGGCGACCGCGTGGTGGCGGTGGGCGGCACCCGCATCGGCGACCTGCCCGGGCTGTGGCGCGCCGTCTGGGCCTCGGGCAACGCCGGCTGCCGGGTGCGGCTGACCATCGCCCGCGACGGCGGCATGCAGGAGGTGGTGCTGCGCTCGGCGGACCGCCGCGCCTTCCTCAAGGCGCCGCGGCTGCACTGATGGCGGAGCTCGGCCTGCTCGCGCTGCGCCGCGCGGCGCGGCGCCTGCTCGCCCCCTTCGAGGGTGCGCGCGCGCCCGGGGCCGCCCTCGGCCTGGTACGCGGCGGCGCGCTGGTGCTGCACGAGGGCGCGGGGATGGCCAGCATCGAGCTCGGCGTGCCGATCGGGCCGGAGACCTGCTTCCGCATCGCCTCGGTCAGCAAGCAGTTCACCTGCGCCGCCATCCTGCTGCTGGCGCGGGAGGGGCGCCTCTCTCCCGAGGACGACATCCGCGCCCACCTGCCGGAGCTGCCCGACCTCCGCGCCCGCATCACCCTCGACCACCTGATGCGCAACACCTCCGGCCTGCGCGACGTGCTGGAGCTGATGCGCATGGGCGGGGCCGACCTCTCGCAGCCCTGCGGCACGGAGCACCTCCTCGCCGCCATCCTCCGCCAGCGCGGGCTGAACTTCCCGCCCGGCAGCCGCTTCCTCTACTCCAACACCGGCTTCCTGCTGCTCGGCCAGGTGGTGGAGCGGGTGGCGGGCGAGCCCCTCGGCGCCTTCCTGGAGCGGCGCATCCTCCTCCCCCTCGGCATGACGCGCACGCGCCTGACGCCGGAGGCGGAAGCGGTGGTGCCCGGCCTCGCCACCGGCTACCTGCCGCGCGAGGGGGGCTTCGTCCAGGCACGGCACGGCTTCCCCCTCGGCGGCGAGGGTGGCCTCGTCTCCTGTGTCGAGGACCTGGCGCTGTGGGACCGGGCGCTGGCGACGGGCCATGTCATCGGCCGCGACCTCGCCGAGGCGCTGACGATGCAGGCGCCCTTCGCCAACGGGCGGATGAACCGCTACGCGCGCGGCCTGGAGGTGGGGGAGTATCGCGGGCTGCGCACCGTGGACCATGGCGGGCTGTGGCCCGGCTTCCGCAGCGCCTTCCTGCGCGTGCCGGACCTGTCGCTGACGGTGATCGCCCTCGCCAACCATGGCGGCGTCGATCCGCACCTGCTGGCGCAGCAGCTCCTCGACGCGGCGGTGGAGGGGCTGCCCGGCGTGCGCCCCGCCCCCGCCCCGCCGCCGCGCGCCGCGCTCGAGCCGCTGCTCGGGCGCTGGATCGAGCCGGAGACCGCGACCACGCTCGAATTCTCCCTGACCGGGGCGGGCGAGCTGCAGGCGGTGCAGCACGGCGTCCCCTTCGCCCTGGTGCCGACGGGCGACGGGCGCCTCACCGCCCGCCGCGGCGGCTTCCCCTTCCTCGTCGCCCCGCCCGAGGGCGGGGAGCTGGTGGTGGAGACCAGCGCCGGCACCCTCTCCCGCTTCCGCCGCGCCCCGGAGGGGGCGGCGCTGCCCGCCGACCTCGCCGGCCCCTGGCGCTGCGCCGAGCTCGACGCGGCGTGGAGCATCGCGCCGGAGGGTGGGGAGATGGCGGCGCGGGTCCGCGGCCCGCTGGTCTCCGCCGGGCCGTGGCGGATCACCCCCGTCGCCCCGGACGCCTTCCGGGTGCACGTCCCGGGCACGCTGTTCCCGGGCTGGCTGGACGGGCGGGTGCTGCGCGACGCCGCCGGGCGGGCCGAGGCGCTCTCGGTCAGCGGCGGCCGCGCCCGCGACCTGCGCTTCGCGCGGGAGCCGGCCTGAACAGGACCCGGCCGGGGGGAATGCATCCCCCGCCGCCTGTGGCACAGTGCCGGCAGGGAACAGGGGCGGAGGAAGCGGCATGGCCGAGGGCACCTACAACGTCGGCGACCTGGTGGCGGAGTTCCTCGCCCGCATCGGCGTCACCACCTGCTTCGGCATCGTCTCGGTGCACAACATCCCGATGCTGGACGGCATCGGGCGGCGCAACGCCATCCGCTACGTCATGGCGCGCGGCGAGATGGGCGGGGCGCACATGGCGGATGCCTACGCCCGCGTCTCCGGCCATCTCGGCGTGGTGTTCTCCTCGACCGGCCCCGGTGCGGCGAACGCCGTGCCGGGCCTCGCCGAGGCCTCCTTCGCCGGCAGCCCGGTGCTGCACATCACCGGTCAGACCGCGACGCGCCACCTCGACCGCGACATGGGCACGGTCCACGACCTGCCGGGCCAGACCGCGATGCTCGCCGCCGTGTGCAAGGCCGCCCTCCGGGTGCGCGCGGCCGAGGAGGCGCTCGGCGTGCTGACCCGTGCCGCGGCGCTGGCCCTGACCCCGCCCATGGGGCCGGTCAGCGTCGAGATCCCGATCGACGTCCAGCGCACCGCCATTCCCCGCCCCGCCGGCCTCGACACCCTGGCGCTGCCCTTGCCACCGCCTCTGCCGCCCGATCCGGCGGCCCTGGAGGAGGCGGCGGAGATCCTGGCGCGGGCGCGGCGGCCGATGCTCTGGCTCGGCAACGGCGCCAAGGGCGCGCGGGCGGAGGCGATGCGGCTGATGGAGCTCGGCTTCGGCGCCGTCAGCTCCTGGAACGGCCGCGGCATCGTGCCCGAGGACCATCCGATGACGCTCGGCGGGATGCACGGCAACGGCTCCCCCCGCGTGCAGGAATTCTACCGCGACGTGGACGCCATGCTGGTGGTGGGCAGCCGGCTGCGCGGGCACGAGACGGCGGACTTCACCCTGAAGCTGCCCTCGACGCTGATCCATGTGGACGTGAACCCGGCCGCCCGGGGCCGCACCTATCCCTGCGCGGCCTTCGTCTGCGGCGACGCCGCGCTGACCATGGCGGCGCTTGCCGAGCGGCTGCGCGGGCGGATGCGGGTGGAGCCCGGCTTCGCCGCCGAGTTCCAGGAGATGCGCCGCCGCGCCCTGGCGGAGTACCGCGAGACCCTCGGCCCCTATGCCGAATTCCCGGAGCGGCTGCGCGCGGCGCTGCCGCGCGACGCGCTCTGGGTGCGCGACGTCACCATCAGCAACTCCTCCTGGGGCAACCGCATCTTCCCGGTCTACGGCCCGCGCGATGCGGTGCACCCGGTGAGCGCGGCGATCGGGCCGGGCCTTCCCATGGGCATCGGCGCGGCGCTCGCCGGCGGGGGGCGCAAGGCCGTCGCCATGGTCGGCGACGGCGGCTTCGCGCTGAACCAGACCGAACTCTGGACCGCGGTGCAGGAACGCGCGGAGCTGGTGGTGATGGTGATGAACGACCGCGGCTACGGCGTCATCAAACACATCCAGGGTGCGCTGCAGGACGGCCGCTTCTTCTACGGCGACCTGCTGGGGCCGGACTTCCAGAAGCTCGCCGCGGTGGCCGGGCTGCCCGCCTTCCGCGTCGCCCGGACCGAGGAGCTCGGCCCGACCGTGGCGCAGGCGGTGGCGACGCCCGGCCCCTCGCTGGTCGAGGTGGACATGACGGCGATCGGCGCCTTCCCGCCCTATGCGCCCTACAGCCGCATGGGCATCTGGGCGCGCCAGGGCGGGGAGGCGGGGTAGGCCGCCTGTGCCCCCTAGCGGTAGCCGGCGCCGCCCGGGCTGTCCGCGCCCTGGCTGCGGAACTGGCCCTGCGTGTCCATGCGGTGCAGCTCGCCGGCCGCGCCGGCGGCGGCGACATTGACCCGCGGCATCGGCGGCAGGGCGGCGAGGCGCTGCAGCGTCGCCGCGCCGCCGCCCTGATAGGTGGGGGGAGACAGCAGCCGCTCCGCCGCCGCCTGATCGCCGGCGCTGAGCGCGCGGGAGGCGGCATAGAGGGAATCGATCACCGCCTGCGGTGGCGCGTCGGGCGCGATGCCGAGAGCCTGGCGGAGTTCCGCCCGCCCCTCCAGGAGCTGCCCCTCCAGCGTGCCGGTGAAGCCGCGCCAGCGCGGCCCCGTCGGCAGCTCCACCGCCAGGTATTCGTAATTCGCCACCGCGCGCGCCGCCTCGGCCGGGCGGCCGGCCAGGCGGTCGGGGGAGGAGAAGGCGCTGGCGGTGCCGATGATCGCCGCGCGCGTCGGGTCGCCCGCGCCGGTCACGGCATCCGGCGGCAGCGTCGCGGTCGGCACCGGCCCCACGGGGGCGCAGGCGGCGGCCGCGAGGGCGAGGGGAAGCGCGAGGATCGCGGCCCTGAGGCCCGGGGGTGTAGCGGTCATCTCCATTCCATCCCTACCGAGGGAGCGAGGATCCACCGCCGAGGTGGCGCCCCCCTCTTCCCCTGCCAACCTCCCGGAATGTACCGGAGTGTAACAGTGTCACCCGCCCTCGAACCGCACCAGGATGCGCGGCCGCAGGCGGCAGGGCACCACGGCCCGCACCCAGGCCCGCAGCCGCCGCGCCGCGCCGAGGCAGCGGCGCAGCGTCTCCGCCTCCGCCGGCGGCAGCAGCCCGACTTGGCGGCCGTCCCGCGTGTGCAGCGCGAGGCCGAGCGGCCCCGAGCGGCGCAGCGCCAGCCGCGCCCCCGCAGGCGGCACGGCGGCGGGCGTGGCGGCGATGACGTAGCTGTCGAAGACCGGGCCCGCCGCCTCGGCGGGGCCGGCATTCCCCTGATCGGTCATGGTCCCCCTCCCTTCGCGCATGGAGCGATTTGTGCTTGCGGTCGCTGCCAGCGCCCACAACGCGCTCAGCGCGCGGGATGATGGAAGGTTGGGCGTGGATCGGGCTGAACTGGGCGTGATGCACGGTGCTGGAACGGTTGCCATCTCGCCTGGCGGCACGGCCAGGCACGCACGCTTCGCTGAAACCGCGCCAATTCGCTACAGATCCCTCAGCACCGCCCAGAGATCCGCCTTCGCCTCGAAGCCGATGCCGGGCAGGTCGGGCATGCGGATGCGGCCGTCCACCACCGGCGTCGAATCCGCGAAGCCGCCGAAGGGGGCGAACACCTCCGGGTAGCTCTCATTGCCGCCAAGGCCGAGCCCCACCGCGATGTTCAGCGCGAACTGGTGCCCGCCATGCGGCACGCAGCGGCGCGGCGACCAGCCGTGGCTCTGCAGCATCGCGAGCGTGCGCAGATACTCCACCAGCCCGTAGGAGAGGGCGGGATCGAATTGCAGCACGTCGCGGTCGGGCCGGAGGCCGCCATGGCGGATCAGGTTGCGCGCGTCCTGCATGGAGAACAGGTTCTCCCCCGTGGCCAGCGGCTGCGGGTAGTGCTCGGCGAGCGTCGCGTGGGTGGCGTAGTCCAGCGGGTCGAGCGGCTCCTCGTACCAGCGCAGGCGGTAGGGGAGGAGGGCCGCGCCGTAGGCCAGCGCCGCGTGCAGCCCGAAGCGGCCGTTCACGTCCACGCAGAGGCGGGAGCCGTCGCCGCCGAGCAGCTTCAGCACCGCCTCGATGCGCGCGACATCCTCCTTCAGCGCCTCGCGCACCGGCGTGCCGGGCGCGCCGCCGATCTTCATCTTCACCACGCCGTAGCCGAGGTCGAGGTAGCGCTTCATCTCCTCGACCAGCGCCTCCACCCCCTTGCCGGGGTAGTAGTAGCCGCCGGCGGCGTAGACCCAGGCGCCGTCGTCGGCCTGGCCGCCGCGATAGCGGTCGGCGAGCAGCTTCCACAGCGGCACGTCCTCGAGCTTCGCCGCCGCGTCCCACAGCGCCATGTCGAGCACGCCGACGGCGACGCTGCGGTCGCCATGCCCGCCCGGCTTCTCGTTCCGCATCATCGCCGCCCAGGCGCCGGCCGGCTCCAGCCCGCCATCGGGACGGGCGAGGGCGTCCTGCGGCGCCTCGAGCAGGCGCGGGATGAAGCGCTCCCGCAGCAGACCGGGCTGCGCGTAGCGGCCGTTGGAGTTGAAGCCGTAGCCGGTGGCGCTGCGCCCGTCCCCCGCCTCCACCGTGACGGCGACGACGGAGGCGGTCATCTTCGAGAAGTCTATGTAGGCGTTGGCGATGGCGCTGCTGATCGGCACCACCGCGTCGCGGACGGAGGCGATGCGCATCACACCGCGCCCTTCGCCCGCAGCTCCCTCAGCTCCTGCTCGGTGACGCCGAACTCCGCCAGCACCTCGGCGGTGTGCTCGCCGCGCTCGGGCGTCGGCCGGCGCGGCGGCTCCACGCCCACGATGTTCATCGGGGCGCGCACCAGCGTGACCTCGCCGAGCCTCGGATGCGGCACCGGCCAGGCCAGGCCGAGATGGCGCACCTGCTCGTCGGCGAAGACCTGATCCATGGTGTAGACAGGGCCGCAGGGCACGCCGGCCTCGTTGAAGGCGCGCACCCATTCCGCGGTGGTGCGCGTCTCGGTCACCGACTGGATCAGGGCGTTGACCTTGGCGCGGTTCCTCGAGCGCAGCGCGTCCGTCGCCATGTCGGGGTCCTTCGCCTGCTCCTCGATGCCGAGCACGCCGACGATGCGCTTCCACATCTCGCCGCCGCCGCCGGCGATGTTCACCACGCCGTCCTTGGTGCGGAACAGGCCGGTCGGGATGGTGGTGGGGTGGTCGTTGCCCGCCTGCTGCGGCACCTCGCCCTTCATGGTCCAGCGCGTGGCCTGGAAGTCCATCATCGCCACCATCGCCTCCAGCAGCGAGACGTGCACCCAGCGGCCCCTGCCCGTGGCCTCGCGCTCCAGCAGCGCCACCAGGATGCCGATGGCGCAGTAGAGGCCGGCGGAGAGGTCGGCCACGGGAATGCCCGCCCGCACCGGCCCCTGGCCCGGCAGGCCGGTCACGCTCATCAGCCCGCCCATGCCCTGCGCGATCTGGTCGAAGCCCGGACGCTTCGCGTAGGGCCCGTCCTGGCCGAAGCCCGAGATCGAGCCGAGCACGATGCGCGGGTTGATGGCCGACAGCGCCTCGTAATTGATGCCGAGGCGGTCCTTCACGTCGGGGCGGTAGTTCTCCACCACCACATCGGCCTTCGCCACCATGCGCCGGAACAGGGCGAGGCCGTCGGGGTGCTTGAGGTTCAGGGTGATGCCGCGCTTGTTGCGGTGCACGTGCTGGAAGTCCGGCCCGTGGCGGTCGCCGCCCAGGCCGCTGCCGGTGTCCACCTCCTCCGGCGCCTCGATCTTGATGACGTTGGCGCCCCAGTCGGCGAGCTGGCGCACGCAGGTGGGGCCGGCGCGGACGCGGGTGAGGTCGAGCACGGTGAAGCGGGCGAGCGGCAGCATGGGTCCCTCCCTGACAGGGCCGTCCCGCCACATTGCCGCAACGGGCCGGGGCCGCAAGACGGCTTGCGCAAATCCCGCGCTCCCGTCACCTATCCCGTCCGGATCCGGGAGGGACGGCGATGGAGGAACTGCTCTACGAGGCGCGGGACGGCATCGGCTTCGTCACGCTGAACCGGCCGCAGGCGCGCAACGCCCTCACCTTCCCGATGTACGAGCGGCTGCGCGCCCTCGCCGCCGAGGTGGCGGAGGACCGCGCCGTGCGCGTCCTCGTCATCACCGGCGCCGGGGAGAAGGCCTTCGCCGCCGGCACCGACATCTCCCAGTTCACCGAGTTCCGCACCGCCGAGGACGCGCTCGCCTACGAGGAGCGGATCGACCACGTCCTCTCGGCGCTGGAAGCCTGCCCGAAGCCCACCATCGCCGCCATCGCCGGGGCCTGCACCGGGGGCGGGGCGGGCATCGCCGCGGTCTGCGACATCCGCCTCGCCGCCGCCAACGCCCGCATCGGCTTTCCCATCGCCAAGACGCTCGGCAACTGCCTGTCCATGGCGAACTACGCCCGCCTCGCGGCGCTGATCGGCCCGGCGCGGGTGATCGAGCTGGTCTACACCGCCCGCCTGATCGAGGCGGAGGAGGCGCGGGCGATCGGCCTCGTCTCCGAGGTGCTGCCGGACCACGCCGCGCTGCAGGCCCGCGCGGCGGAGCTCGCGCGCACCATCGCCTCCCACGCGCCGCTGACGCTCCGCGCCACCAAGGAGGCGATGCGGCGCCTGCGCCTCGCCGCCCGCCAGGTGCAGGGCGACGACCTGGTGACGATGTGCTTCACCAGCAACGACTTCCGGGAGGGGGTGGAGAGCTTCCTCGCCCGCCGCCCGGCCAACTGGACCGGCACCTGACCCGCGCCGGCCCGCCACCGAGGAAACGCATGACCATCACCCGCCGACACCTGCTCGCCGGCAGCGCCGCGCTGCTCGCCGCCCCCGCCCTCACCCCCGCCGGGGCACGGGCGCAGGACTGGCCGACGCGGCCGGTCACCATCCTGGTCGGTTTCGCCCCCGGCGGCGGCACCGACATCATCTCGCGCATGCTGCAGCCGACGCTGCAGCAGGATCTCGGCCAGCCGGTGGTGGTGGAGAACCGCCCGGGCGCGAGCGGCACCGTCGCCGTCTCCGCCCTCACGCGCGCCCAGCCCGACGGCTACACCCTGCTGATGACGACGATCAGCGCCTCCGCCGTGGTGCCGCCGCAGATGCGCCCGCCGCCCTTCGACATCTACCGCGACCAGATGCCGGTGGCGCTGGCCGCGACCGTGCCGCTGGTGGCGGTGGTGCCGGCCGGCTCCCCGGACCGCGACCTCAAGGGGCTGATCGAGCGGGCGCGGGCCAACCCGGGAAGGCTGAACTACTCCTCCTCCGGCGTGATGACGCAGCAGCACCTGGCGGCGGAGCTGCTCAGCCGCGCCGCCGGCATCGAGATGACGCACGTGCCCTTCCGCGGCACCGGCCAGGCGGTGAACGAGGTGGTGGCCGGGCGCATCGACATCGCCATAGACACCTTTCCCACCTACTTCCCGCACATCCGCGCGGGCCGCGTGCGGGCGCTGGCGGTGACCATGCCGCAACGGGTGGACTGGCTGCCGGACGTGCCGACCGTGGCCGAGCTCGGCTTCCCCGGCTTCGACGCCAATGTCTGGTACATGCTGATGGCGCCGCCGGGCACGCCGGCCCCCGTGGTGGAGCGGCTGGTCGGGGCGATGAACAAGGCGCTGAACGATCCGGCGCTGCGCCCGCGCATCCACGAGGCCGGCTTCATCCCGGGCGGCGGCACCCAGGCCGACGCCGCCGCGCTGCTGCGCCGCGACGCCGAGCGTTACGCGCGGCTGATCCGCGAGGCGAACATCCGCTTCGAGTAGCGCCCAGCCTTCCCTTCCCGGACGCGCCTGGCCGCCCCGGAACGATGGGGCGGCGGATGGGCGTTCATTCTGCCGGCAATCCGCTGTAGGCTGCCACCGCGGGGCGAAAGGCCCCGCGCACCGCCGTGCGGTGGAACGACACCGGGAGGGACGACATGCGTAAGGCACTGGGCGCCGCCGCCATCGCGGCGGCCGCGCTCGCGGTTCCGGCGGCGGAGGCGCAGACGCTCACCATGGGGGTGGGCGCCATCGTCAGCTCGCTCGACCCGCACTTCTACAATGTCGGCCCGAACAACGCGGTGGCGGCGACGCTGTTCAGCCGCTTCCTCGAGGCGGACGGCCAGGCGCGCATCCAGCCCGGCCTGATCGAAGGCTGGCGCGTGGTCGCGCCAGACACCTGGGAGTTCCGGCTGCGCCCGGGCGTGCGCTTCCACAACGGCGCCGAGTTCACAGCCGAGGACGTGGCCTTCACCATCGCCCGGCTGCCGACCATCGTGAACAGCCCCGGCTCCTTCGTCACCTACACGCGCGCGATCCGCGCGGTGGAGGCGGTGGACCCGCTGACGGTGCGCATCCGCACCGCCACCCCGCACCCGACGCTGCTCGTGGACCTTGCGCGCATCGCGGTGGTCAGCCGCCGCACGCACGAGGGTGCGGGCACCGACGACTTCAACGCCGGCCGCGCGGCGATCGGCACCGGCCCGTTCCGCCTGGTGCAGCACCGCCCGAGCGACCGCATCGTCATGGAGCGCTTCGAGGGCTACTGGGGCGAGAGGCCGTCCTGGCAGCGCGTGGAATACCGCATGATCACGAGCGACCCCGCGCGCACCGCGGCGCTGCTCGCCGGCGACGTGGACTTCATAGACCAGGTGCCGAGCGCGGACCTCGCGCGGCTCAGGCGCGATCCGCGCATCGTGCTCTCCGAGATCGACAGCCTGCGCAACGCCTTCCTCGCCCTCGACCATTCGCGGGACGGGCCCTCGCCCTTCGTCGCGGGGCCGGACGGGCGGCCGCTGGAGCGCAACCCGCTGCGGGACGTGCGGGTGCGCCGCGCGCTCTCCCTCGCCATAGACCGCCACGCCATCGTGGAGCGGGTGATGGAGGGCAATGCCAGCCCCAGCATGCAGTTCGTCGGCCCCGGCGTGTTCGGCCACGTGCCCGACCTCGAGGTGCCGCGGGCCGATCCGGAGGCGGCGCGGCGCCTCCTGGCCGAGGCGGGCTATCCGCAGGGCTTCCGCATCACCCTGCACGGGCCGAACGACCGCTACCAGAACGACGCCCGCACCATCCAGGCGGTGGGGCAGATGTGGACGCGCATCGGCGTGCGCACCGAGATCGAGGCGATGCCCTTCACCACCTTCATCGGAAGGGCGGGGCGGCAGGAATTCTCGGCCTTCTACGCCTCCTGGGGCAGCTCGACCGGGGAGACCTCGGCGGCGCTGCGCTCCACCCTCGCCACCTTCGACCGTGAGCGCGGCCTCGGCGCCGTCAACCGCGGCCGCTACTCGAACCCGGAATTCGACCGCACGCTGCTCGCCGCCATGGCGGAGATGGACGACGAGAGGCGCGAGAGGCTGCTGCAGGACGCGATGCGCATCGCCATCGACGACCAGGCGATCGTGCCGCTGCTGCTGTTCCGCAACGTCTGGGCCATGCGGCGCGGTCTCGAGCACGCCGCGCGGGCGGACGAGCTCACCCGGCCGCAGGATGTGCGCCTCGCCGCGCAGTGAGGACCCGGGCCACGCTTCCCCCGCCGCGGTCGCGCGCCGCGGCCGGGGGGGCGCGGCGTCACACCTCCGCCGCCGTCAGCGCCCGCCGCGCGTCGCCGCCCCACGCGCGCTCGTAGAGGTGCAGCCAGCGGTCGGCCTGGGTCAGGCCGCTGGTCACGATCTCGTCGAGCGGAGCGAGGTACACCTCCTCGCCGAGGCCGCGCGCGCGCAGCCCGTCGCGCGCGATCGCCACCATGTCGCGGGCCAGGTCGCGCACGCTCCGCCCGCGGATCGGGGCGGCGAGCGCCTGTCGCGGCACCGCCGCGCGCAGCGCGCGCATCTCCTCCACCGTCCAGCCTCGGATCAGCGCGGCCGCCGCCTTCTGCGCCGCGTCGTCGTAGAGCAGCCCCACCCAGAGCGCCGGCAGCGCCAGCAGCATCGCCGGGCTGCCCGCGTCGGCGCCGCGCATCTCCAGGAAGCGCTTGAGGCGCACCTCGGTGAAGACGGTGGTCACGTGGTCGGCGAAGTCGCCCATGGTGGCGCGCTCGCCCGGCAGGATGCCGAGCCGCCCCTCCATGAAGGCGCGGAAGCTCGCCCCGGCGGCGTCCAGCCAGCGCCCCTCGCGCATCACGAAGTACATCGGCACGTCGAGGACCCATTCGGCGAAGCGCTCGAAGCCGAAGCCCTGCTCGAACACCACCTCGGGGATGCCGGTGCGGTCGGGGTCGGTGTCGGTCCAGACATGGGCCCGCAGGCTGCGGAAGCCGCTCGGCCGCCCCTCGGCGAAGGGGGAGTTGGCGAACAGCGCGGTGGCCACCGGCTGCAGCGCCAGGGAGACGCGCAGCTTCTCCACCATGTCGGCCTCCTCGCCGTAGTCGAGGTTGGCCTGCACGGTGCAGGTGCGCAGCATCATGTCGAGTCCGAGCGAGCCGACCTTCGGCATGTAGCCGCGCATGATGGCGTAGCGCCCCTTCGGCATCCACGGCATCTCCTCCCGCCGCGCCAGCGGGTGGAAGCCGAGCGGGGCGAAGCCGAGGTCGAGCGGCGCCGCGGCCTCGTGCACCTCCCGGATATGCGCGGTGAGCTCCTCCCGCGTCTGGTGCAGGTCGGCGAAGACCGCGCCGGAGAGTTCGAGCTGGCCCGCCGGCTCCAGGCTGATCGCGGCGCCGCCGCGCTTCAGCCCGATCGGGTTGCCGCGGTCGAGGATCGGCTCCCAGCCGCGCGCCAGCATCCGCTCGAGCAGCGCGCGGATGCCGTCCGGCTCGTAGGCGGGCGGCGCCAGCCCGGCGCGGCGGAAGCCGAACTTCTCGTGCTCGGTGCCGACCTTCCACGCCGCGCGCGGCTTGCTGCCGGCGGCGAACCATTCGGCGAGCTGGCGCACCGAGGTGATGGGCGTCAGATCCGCCTCGCCGGGATTGGACATGTGCCCTTCCGTTTCGCGCCGCCGTCAGGGGCAGAACGCCCGGCGGGTCATGGGGTGGCCCAGTCGCCGGCCAGCGCCTGCAGCACGGCGAGGCCGGCGACCGCCGCCGTCTCGGCACGCAGGATGCGCGGCCCGAGGGCGACCGGCGAAACAAAGGGTCGCCGGAGGAGGTCGTCAAGCTCCGCCCGCTCGAACCCGCCTTCCGGGCCGACCAGCCAGGCGAGCGGCGGGCGGAGACGTTGCGCCGCCGCGGCGATGGGCGGCGCCCCCCGCCGCTCGGCGCCGACCAGCAGCGGCGCGCCGTCCCAGGCGTCGAGCACGGCGTGCAGCGGCTGCGCCTCGGCCAGGCGCGGCACCGCGAGGCGCTCGGACTGCTCCGCCGCCTCCCGCGCGATGGCGGCGAGGCGGGCGGCGTTGACGCGGTCGGCGACGCTGCGGCGGGTGAGCACGGGCTGGATCAGCGTGGCGCCGAGTTCGGTCGCCTTCTCCGCCGCCCAGCCCATGGCGTCGCGCTTCAGCGCCGCCAGCAGCAGGCGCAGCTCCGGCTCCGGCGCCTGCGGGCGGGTTTGGCGCTCCGGCACCAGCACGGCGCGGTCCCTGCGCAGCGCGGCGATGCGCGCCGCCCACTCGCCGTCGCGGCCGTTGAACAGCAGCACCGCATCGCCCGCCGCGCGGCGCAGCACGCCGCCGAGGTAGTGGGCCTGGGCCGGCGAGGCGGGCAGCTCGCGGCCCGCCTCCAGCGGCTGGTCGGTGTAGAGGCGCGGGATGGACATGGCGGCTTCCGCCCGCTCTATACACCGCGTGCAGGGCTACACCGACATCCGCGAGGGCGTCCTCGCCCGCCTGCCGCGGGGCTGGCGGCCCTACGCGCTGCTGATGCGGCTCGACCGCCCGATCGGCGCCTGGCTGCTGTTCCTGCCTGGGCTCTGGGCCATCGCCCTCGTCGCCCCCTCCTGGGCGGAGGGGCTGCGCCTCGTCCTCCTCTTCGCCCTCGGCGCGGTGGTGACGCGCGGCGCGGGCTGCGTGGTGAACGATTTGTGGGACCGGGAGCTGGACCGGCGGGTGGAGCGCACGCGGGGCCGCCCGCTCGCCTCCGGCGCCGTCACGCCGCGCCAGGCGCTGGCCTTCCTCGCCGCGCTCGGGGCGGTCTCCCTCGCCATCCTGTTCCAGCTCAACGCCGTCGCCATCCTGGTCGGGCTGGCCGCGCTGGTGCCGGTGGTGCTCTACCCGCTGGCGAAGCGGGTGACCGACTTCCCCCAGGCGGTGCTCGGCATCACCTTCGGCTGGGGGGCGCTGCTCGGCTCCGCCGCGGCGACCGGCACGCTGGGCTGGGAGGCGGCCCTGCTCTACGCCGCCTCCTTCGCCTGGATCCTCGGCTACGACACGATCTACGCGCACCAGGACCGGGAGGACGACGCGCTGGTCGGCATCCGCTCCACCGCGCGGCGCTTCGGGGAGCGGACGCGGCCCTTCCTCGCGGCCTGCTACGCCACGGCGGTCGCGCTGCTCGCCCTTGCCGGCTGGGTGGCGGGGCTGAACGGCTGGTTCTACCTGGCGCTCCTGCTGCCGGCGGCGCTGCTGGCCCGGCAGGTGCGCGCGCTCGACATCCACGACCCCGCGCACTGCCTGCGCCTGTTCAAGGCCAACCGCGAGGTCGGGCTGGCGGCGGCGCTGGCGATCCTGGTCGGCAGGCTTTGACCCGCGGCGCGGACAGCCGCCACACCGGCCCTGACCGCGCGGCGGAGTTCATCAGGGCGCACACCGCCATCGCCCGCGCCCCCCTGGTGCCCGAACTCGCGCTGCACCTCGCCACCGAGATCACCCCGATCTGGCAGGCAACCGAGGGCTGGCTGGCGCGGGAGGGGGTGGCGCCGCCCTTCTGGGCCTTCGCCTGGCCGGGTAGCCAGGCCATGGCCCGGCTGATCCTGGACGCGCCGGGGCGCGTCGCCGGCCACCGCGTGCTGGACTTCGCCGCCGGCTGCGGCCTCGCCGCCATCGCCGCGGCGCGGGCCGGCGCGGCGGCGGTGGAGGCGGCGGAGATAGATCCGCTGGCCTGCGCCGCCATCCGGCTGAACGCGGCGCTGAACGGCGCTTCCGTCGCGGTGCTGGAGGGCGACCTGGTGGGCGCCCCCTGCCGCTGGGACCGGGTGCTGGCCGGCGATGTCTGCTATGAGGCGCCGATGGCCCGCCACATCCTGCCCTGGCTGCGCGCCCTGGCGGCCGCCGGGGCCGAGGTGTGGCTGGCCGATCCCGGCCGCGCCTACCTGCCGCGCGAGGGGCTGGAGCCGCTCGCCCGCTTCCGCGTGCCGACCACCCGCGAACTCGAGGACCGCGAGGAGCGCGAGGTCACCCTCTACCGCCTGCTGCCCTGACCCCGCCGCCATGGCGCCGCCACGATGCGGCGCGACCCCGCCGCCATGGCGCCGCCACGATGCGGCGCGACCCTGCCGCCATGCCCCGCCCGTGCCTCGCCCTGCTGCTGCTGGCCCTGGCCGCGCCCGCCGCGGCGCAGAGCGGCGGCACCACGCGCTTCTACGATGCCACGGGCCGCTACCAGGGTCGCGCCGAGGAACGGCAGGGCACCACCCGCCATTATGACGCCATGGGCCGCTACCAGGGCCGGTCCGAGACGCGGGACGGCACCACCCGCCACTACGACTCCCTGGGCCGCTACCAGGGCCGGACGGAGCGGCGCGACGGCACCGCGCACCGCTACGACGCGCAGGGGCGCTACCAGGGCCGGCAGGAGCGGCGCTGAGTCCCCTCCCCATCCCGGCGCCTGCGTTCCCCGCCTCGCATCGCCGTGGCGCGGCTCCGCGGATGCGGCCGATCCGCTCCCGGGCGCCGGCGCGTGCCCGGCTTCGCCGCACGAGCGCCTGATCCGCGGAGGCGTTCCTCGCCGGAGCGGTGACTCAGCCGCCCGGCAAGGGCGCCTGATCCGTAGAGGTGGGAGCGGCGAAGCGGCGGGCGCGCAGGTCGCGCGGGCGGGATCCGGCCCTACCGCGTCGCCTGCTCCAGGAAGCGGAGCAGCGCCGCCAGATCCTCCGCCTCGCCCACCGTCTGCACCGGCATCTTGGTGCCCGGCGTCACCACGTCCGGGCCACGGGTGAAGAGGTCGGCCACCGTCTCCGGGGTCCAGACGATGTCGCCCCGCGCCAGCCGCTCGGAATAGGGATAGCCGGGCACGCTGCCCATGCGCCGCCCGAACAGGCGGTGCAGGTGCGGCCCGGCCATCGGCCCGGCATCCGGGGTCAGCGCGTGGCAGGCGGCGCAGGCGCGGAACACATGCGCGCCATGCGGGTCGAGCCCCTCCCGCGCCGCCTCCTCCGCCGCTGGGGCGAGCGGGCCGAGCGGCGCGCCCGTCGCCGCCTCCCAGCGCCGCACCAGCCGGTCCTGCCCGCCCGTCCAGAGCGTGCGCCCATCGGGGGCGAAGGCCACCGACCAGACCGGGAAGCCCGGCCCCTCCAGCGCGCGGTGCGGCCGCCCCTCCGGCAGCGCCCAGAGCGTCACGGTGCCGCCGAGCGTCGCCGCGGCCAGCATCCGCCCGTCCGGCGCCACGGCCAGCGCCACCACCGGCCGCGTGCCGGCGGCGAGGTCGCGCACCGTTCCCTCCGGCGAGACCAGGCGGATGGTCCCGTCCGCCCCGGCGCTCGCCAGGCTGCCGTCCGGAAGGGCGGCGAGCGCGTTCTGCGGCAGGCCGAGCGCGGCCAGCACCTCGCCCGCATCCTCCTCCCGGCGCGGATCCCACAGCCGCAGCGTGCCGTCGTAGCCGGCGCTGGCCAGCCGCCCGTCGGCGCGCCAGGCCAGCGCGTTCACCGGCCCGGCATGGCCCGCCAGCACCCGCGCCGTCCCGTCCGGGCGCCAGAGGCGGACCGTCGCATCCCACCCCGCGGAGGCCAGCATCCCGTCCGGTCCCGCGGCGAGGGCGGCGACAGGGGCGGCGTGCCCCTCCAGCACCCGCTCCGGCGCCTCCGCCCCACCGGGCGGCCAGAGGGCGATCCGCCCGTCCTCGGCGCCGCTCGCGAAGCCGCCGCCGGGACGGGGAGCGAGGGCGTTCACCGCCCCCCCGTGCCAGCGCAGCACGCGCAGCGCCCGGCCGGAGACCGGGTCCCACAGGATCACCGCATGGTCGAATCCGGCCGAGGCGAGGCGCCCGCCCTCCGCCAGGGGCAGCAGGGCGCGCACCGGGCCGCCATGGCCGGCGAGGTCCTGCGCCGCCGCCAGGGCGGGCAGCAGCAGGCCGAGGCAGAGGGTTCGCAGCAGCCGGCGCATGGCCGCAGCCTCTGCCCCGGATGCGACGGCGACGCCAGGGTCTTCCCGCTCAGAACCGCAGGAGCCGGCCGGCCGGCGGCCACAGCGTCACGATCTCGGCGCGGAACAGCAGGATCGCCACCACGGCGCCGAGCACCACCAGCACCGTCGTCACCCAGGCGACCACCAGCGTCCGGTCGCGCGGCGGCGCATCGCCGAGCGGCGGCAGGGGCGGCTCGATCGGCTGCGGCGCGCGCCGCGCCAGCGGGTGCGGCGGCGGGCGGGGCCGGTCCGGCGCCGGCGCCTGGGGCGGCTCCGCCGGCGCGGGCGGGCGCGGCGCCTCGGGCCGCGCCGCCCATTCGTGGCCGCAGCGGGCGCAGCGCAGCCGCCGCCCGGGGCCGACCAGCCGGTCGGGCACCTCGTAGGCGGCGGCGCAGGCGGGGCAGGTGATGCGCATGCGCCATCACTCTGCGGCGGCCATGCAACGGCGACAAGCGCCCCGAACCCGGTTGGCGCGGCGCGCGCGCGGCGTCATTGTCCGCGCCCATGGTGCGCTTCACCGGCGTCGGGCTGCGCTACGCGGCCCCGGGCACGACTGGCCTGCACGAGAGGGAGCCGGAGGTGCTGCGCGACCTCTCCTTCACCCTGCCCGAGGGCAGCTTCCACTGGCTGCTCGGCCCCTCGGGGGCGGGCAAATCCTCGCTGCTGCGGCTGATGCAGCTTGCGCTGCGCCCGACGCGCGGCGAGGTGGAGGTGCTCGGCTTCCGCGTCGCCTCGGCGCGGCGGGCCACCCTGCCGCGCCTGAGGCGCCGCATCGGCGTGGTGCACCAGGATTTCCGCCTGCTGCCGCACCTCTCCTGCTTCGACAACATCGCCCTGCCGCTGCGCATCGCCGGCTACCAGGAGGCGCAGATCCGCGCCGACGTGACGGAGATGATCCGCTGGGTCGGCCTGGAGGGACGGGCGGAGGCGCTGCCCGCGCGCCTGTCGGGCGGGGAGCAGCAGCGGGTGGCGATCGCGCGCGCCGTGGTGATCCGCCCCGCCCTGCTGGTCGCCGACGAGCCGACGGGAAACCTCGACGCGGTGCAGGCGCACCGCGTGCTGGCGCTGCTGAGGGAGATGCACCGGCTCGGCACCACCGTCGTCGTCGCCACCCATTCCGAGATGCTGGTGGACGCCTACCCGGCGCCGTGCCTGCGCCTCGAATCGGGAAGGCTCGTCGAGCATGGCTGACGGCCACCTCCCCCCGGGCGCGGCGGCGCCGCGCCGCCTGGCGCCGCCACGGCGCAGCCGCGGACGCGATCCGCTCGGGCTGCGCCGCGCGCTCGCCGACCGCGTGCTGCCGGCGCTGGTGGCGGCGATGGTGCTGCTGGCGGCGCTGACCCTGGCCGGCGCGCAGGGCGCCTCGGCGGTCGCGGCGCGCTGGGAGGCGGGGGCGGCGGCGGCGATGACGGTGCAGCTTCCCGCCGGCACGCCCGCGGCGCGGATCCGCGCCGCCCTCGCCGCGCTCGACGCCCTGCCCGAGGTGGCGGAGGCGCGGGCGATGGACGAGGCGCGCCTCGCCGCCCTGCTCCGCCCCTGGCTCGGCGAGGCACCGGCGCTGCCGCTGCCGGTGGTGATCGAGCTCCGCCTCGCCGCCCTGCCCGCCGTGCCGGAGGCGCTGGCGGCGCGCATCGCCGAGGCGGTGCCGGAGGGGGCGGTGGAGGCGCACGGCGTCTGGGTGGCGCGGCTGGTGACGCTGGCGCGCAGCCTGCAGGCGGTGGCGCTCGCGGCGCTGACGCTGGTGGGCGGCCTCGCGGTGGCGGTGGTGACGGTGGCGGTACGCGCCGGCATCGCGGCGCGGCGGCAGGCGATCGGCGTCCTGCACGAGCTCGGCGCCACCGATGCCGACATCGCCGGGCGCTTCGCGGCGCGGACGGCGCTGCTCGTGGGCACGGGCGGGCTGCTCGGCACGCTGGCGGCGGTGCCGCTGCTGCTCGGCTTCGCCGACCTGGCGGCGCCGCTGCTCGGCGGGCGGGCGGCGACCTCGCTGTGGACCCTGCCCTGGGGCAGCCTGCCCTGGGCCTGGCTTGCCCTGCTGCCGCCCCTTTCCGCCGCGCTCGGCTGGCTGACCGCGCAGGCGACGCTGCGGCTGTGGCTGCGACGCCTGCCGTGAGGCGCCGGGGCGCGCTCGGCCGCGCGCTGCGGGCGCTGGCGGGGGCGGGGGCGCTCGGCCTGCTGCTGCTCGGCCTCGGCTTCCTCTGGTTCCTCGACGCCGCCGCGGCGACGCCGGAAAGCCCGCTGCGCCCGACGGACGGCATCGCCGTGCTCACCGGCGGCGCGGAGCGGGTGCAGACCGGGCTGCGCCTGCTCGCCGAGGGCCGGGCGCGGCGGCTGCTGGTCTCGGGCGCGCATCCGGACGCCACCCTCGCCGACCTCGCCCGCGCGCACGGGATGGAGGCGGCGGCGCTGGCCGGACGCGTCGCGCTCGGGCGGGAGGCGCGCAGCACCCGGGGCAACGCGGCGGAGATCGCCGCCTGGGCGCGGCGCGAGGGGATGGGCTCGATCCGCGTGGTGACGGCGGGCTACCACATGCCGCGCGCCATGCTGGAGCTGCGCCGCGCGCTGCCCGAGGCGGTGCTGGTGCCGCATCCGGTGGTGCCGCCGCCGCTGCGCGAGGCGGCGGCGGTCGGTCGCTCCCGCACCTGGTCGCTGCTGGTGGGGGAGTATCTGAAGCTGCTCGGCGCCTGGGCGGGGATGAGCCGCCTCCCCACGCCGCCGCCCGCGGCCTGAGGCCCCCTGTGCCGGAGCCCGCGGCGCCGATATCACGCCCCCGGGCGGCCCCGCCCCTGCCATGCCTCGCCCCGCGGCGGGCGCTTTTCCGGAACCTGCGGCGATGATCTGGCTCCGCTCGGCGCTGTTCAACCTGGCCTTCTATCTCGGCAGCGCCGCGCTCGCGGTGCTGGCGCTGCCGCTGCTGCTGGCGCCGCGCCGGGCGGTGGTGGCGGTGATGCGGCTGTGGTCGCGGGCGGTGCTGGCGCTGCTGCGCGCGGTCTGCGGCATCCGCGTACGGGTGGTGGGGGCGGAGCACCTGCCACGCACCGGCGCGGCGCTGATCGCGGCCAAGCACCAGTCGGCCTTCGACACCATCGTCTGGCTCGGCCTGCTGCCCGACGCCGCCTACGTGCTCAAGCGCGAATTGCTGCACCTGCCCGTCTATGGCTGGCTCGCGCGCAAGGCGCGAATGATCGCGGTGGACCGTCGGGCCGGGCCCGCCGCCATGCGCCACCTGATCCGCGCCGGGCGGGAGGCGGCGGCGGAGGGGCGGCAGATCGTCATCTTCCCCGAGGGCACGCGGGTCGCGCCCGGTGCCCGGGTGCGCTACCAGCCGGGAATCGCCGCCCTGGCCGCGGCGACCGGCCTGCCGGTGATCCCGGCCGCCACCGACAGCGGCCTGTACTGGGCCCGGCGCGCCTTCCTCAGGCGCCCCGGGGTCATCACCCTGTCGATCCTGCCTCCGCTGCCCCCCGGCCTGCCGCGGGAGGCGCTGATGACGCGGCTCGAGCAGGCGATCGAGGAGGAATCGCAGCGCCTGCTCGCCGGGCCCGCCGCGAAGGGGGGCGAGGCCTGTGGATAAATCCGTGGATGAGGCCGCGCGGCGGCTTTGTCCACATGCGAGAGGCAGGCCGCAAGTCCCTGCGATTCCCTGGACTCCGCACCGCCGGAAGGGGCGGGATGGAATCTATCCACAGCCGCGCGCCGCACACAAGTCATTGAATACAAAAGATTTGCCTCGGGCGGCCCTTGTGGCGGCGCAACATGCCCAGGCAGGCAGGGAAGCCGCAACAGGGCGCGCCGGCGGCGTCCCCAGCCATGGCGGACCGGTTGTGGACAAATTGTCGGAAAAACCCGGTGGTTACGCGGGCGGAAGCAGGGCCGCGACGCGATCCAGGCCCGCATCTCTTACCCCCATTGCGCGAAGATGCGCAACCGTATTCAACAGATAGTCGCGGTTCGGCCCCGCCTGCCCCACGCCGCGGGCGATCGCCGCCGCGGCGGCCTGCGGGCAGAGCCGGCAGTAGCTGGGATGCCGCCGGTTGGCGACGAAGGCGACGGCGCGCACCTCCCGCCCGCTGTCGAGCAGCCGCACCGGCAGCAGGCGTCGCTCGTACACCGCCTCGGCCGTCGGCATCTCCCGCTCCTGCAGGTAGGCGAGCACTGCCTCGGCGGCCGCCCCCGGCACCCGGAAGGCGACGCCGCGGCAGGCGCCGCCGCGGTCGAGGCCGAGCACCAGGCCGGGCGCCTCCGGCGTGCCGCGATAGAGGCGGCTCCACAGGCAGAAGCGGCGGTGCCAGCCCCGCAGCAGGGCCGGGTGCATCTCCGTGTAGGGGAAGCCCGGCTTCCAGATCAGCGAGCCGTAGCCGAACACGTAGAGGTGCCCGTCCGCCTCCAGCTCGGGCGCGGCCGGGGGCAGCAGCGTGTCGGCAGACAGGAGGGGCGTGGCGTCGGGCATCTCGGGCGGGCAGGCTGCGCCGGGCCGCGTTCATGAAGCATGAACGCCGATCCGCCTCCTTCCCGGACCCGAAGGGGGAGGAGCGGAGGCGCGCCCCGCGCATTCGCGTCCGTCCGCGGGCCGGCCTATACCGCCGCCGACCATGCCCGCCAAGCCGCCATCGCGGGGCCGCGCCGGCCGCCTGGCCCTCCGCGCCCTGACCGGCCTCGCCCTGCTGCTCGCCCTCGCCGCCGCCGGCCATGCCGTGCTGTGGCGGCACATGG
Organism: Crenalkalicoccus roseus; assembly: GCF_004761865.1. Lineage (GTDB taxonomy): Bacteria > Pseudomonadota > Alphaproteobacteria > Acetobacterales > Acetobacteraceae > Crenalkalicoccus > Crenalkalicoccus roseus. The sequence goes on from NZ_SJDM01000011.1 coordinate 52,326, forward strand.
CCACCAGCCTGGAGCGGGGCTTCGCCGCCTGGGCCGAAGCGCGCCGCGCCCAGGGCTGGCGCATCGAGCACGGCCCTGCGGAGCGCGGCGGCTGGCCGTTCAGCGCCACCCTCGCCCTGCCCGGCTTCCGCATGCAGGGCGCCGCCGCCACCCTGCCGGGGGGGATGGACTGGCGCAGCGAGGGCATCGTCCTGCGCCTCACCCTGCCTCGGCTCGACCGGCTGGTGGTGGAGATGCCGGGCCGGCACCGCCTGCGGCTCGGCGATGCCGAGATCCCCTTCGCCGCCGACCGGCTGCGGGCGACGATGCCCATCGAGCGCCACGTGCTGCCGCGCGAGGCGGCGCTGGAGGCGGAGCGGCTGCGCCTCGCCACCGCCGCCGGGCCGCTGGAGCTGCGCCGCGCCTGGCTCGAGGTGGAGACGCGCAGCACCGCGATCGAGGGCGAGCCCGCCCTCGCGCTGCGCGGCACCGCCGAGGAGGTGGCGCTGCCCCCCGGCCTCGCCCCCGCGGGCGTCGCGGCGCTCGGGCGCGTGGTGCAGGGGGCGGAGCTCGACCTGGCGCTGAGCGGGCCGGTGCCGCCGGGCCGCCACCCCGCCGACCGCGCCGGGGCCTGGCGCGACGGCGGCGGCACGCTGGAGCTGCGCAGCCTTGTCCTGCGCTGGGGCCCCGCCACCGCCACCGCCGCCGCCACCCTGACGCTCGACGAGGCGCTGCAGCCGATGGGGGCGGGCCTGCTGCGCCTGGCCGGCGGGACGCAGGTGATCGAGGCCGCCGCCGCCTCGGGGCTGCTGTCTCCTTCCGGCGCCGCCACGGCGCGGATGGCGCTGCGCCTGATCCAGCGCCCCTCGCCCGAGGGCGGGCCGCCGCAGGCCGAGGTGCCGCTGACCCTGGAAGGGGGGGTGCTGAGCCTCGCCCGCCTTCCCCTCGCCCGGCTGCCGGAATGGCGCTGGCCGGGGCGGCCGTGACGCCGGGGGTTCCCTCCCCCGCGGCGGGCACCTATACTCCGCTCATGCTGCGTGATCGGCTCCTCACCGCGCGAATTACCGGCCCGGCCGCCTGAGCCGCGCCGCGGGCTGGCGGCGCGCGCCGCGCTGCCGGGTTCCTTCCCGAAACCCCCGCCTCTCGCCGGAGCCGCCGCCATGACCGATGCCGACCTCGTCCCCGTCCGCTTCCTCGTGCACGCCGATGCCTTCCCCGGCCTGTTGAGCCGCCTCCTCGAACCCCTGGCCAAGCGCGACCTGACGCCCGATGCCGTGCAGGCCGTGCGCGAGGGCGAGGCGATGCGGGCCGAACTCGTGCTGCACGCCATGCCGGCCGGCATGGTCCATCTCGTCGCCGGCAATCTTGGCCAGGTGATCGGCGTGCGCAGCGTGCGCACGGAACGCGCGGAGACGCTGCGCGCCGCGGCGTGACCGCCGCGCCACGCCGCGGCGCTCATGCCAATGTGACGCTGCGGCGCAGCGAAAAAGCCATGGACAGGCCCCGGTGCCGGCGGGCTTACATTAGCAAGTCCTGCCGAGGGGACCGCCCATGCTGTGGGATGCCTTCCCGAGTGCGCTCGACCTGGCGCGCTTCCAGTTCGCCTTCACCGTCACCTTCCACTTCATCTTTCCCGCCTTCACCATCGGCTTGGCCAGCTACCTCGCGGTGCTGGAGGGGCTGTGGCTGTGGACGAAGCGCGAGGTCTATCTCGACGTCTTCCGCTTCTGGCTGAAGATCTTCGCCGTCGCCTTCGCCATGGGCGTGGTCAGCGGCATCGTCATGTCCTACCAGTTCGGCACCAACTGGTCGGTGTTCGCCGACCGCACGGCGCCGGTGCTGGGCCCGCTCCTCGGCTACGAGGTGCTGACCGCCTTCTTCCTGGAAGCCGGCTTCCTCGGCGTGATGCTGTTCGGCCTCGGCCGCGTGGGCAAGGGGCTGCACTTCACCGCCACCTGCCTGGTCGCGATCGGCACGCTGATCTCGGGCTTCTGGATCCTCTCGGCCAATTCCTGGATGCACACGCCGGCGGGCTACTCCATCGCCCCGGACGGGCGCTTCATGCCGGAGGACTGGTGGGCGATCGTGTTCAACCCCTCCTTCCCGCTGCGCTTCCTGCACACCATCACCGGCGCCTACCTGACCACGGCGATGATCATCGGCGCCGTCGCCGCCTGGCACCTGCTGCGCGAGCGGCTGCGCGCCGGCATGGCGGTGCCGGCCGAGCGGCTGAACGAGCGCGCGAAGGTGATGTTCTCCATGGCGATGTGGATGGCTGCGGCGGTGGCTCCCGTGCAGGCGGTGTTCGGCGACCTGCAGGGCCTCCTGGCCTTCCGCTACCAGCCGCAGAAGGTCGCCGCCATGGAAGGCCACTGGGAGACGCAGCGCGGCGCGCCGTTGATCCTGTTCGGCTTCCCCGACATGGAGCGGGAGGAGACGCGCATGGCGGTCTCCATCCCGAGGCTCGGCAGCCTGATCCTGACGCATGAGTGGGACGGCGAGGTGCGCGGGCTGAAGGCCTTCCCGCCCGAGCAGCGCCCGACCAACGTGCCGCTGGTGTTCTGGTCGTTCCGGATCATGGTGGCGATGGGCGTGCTGATGATCGCCCTCGGCCTGATCTCGCTCTGGCTGCGCTGGAAGGGGCGGCTCTACACCACCCCCTGGTTCCTGCGCTTCGCCATCGCCATGGGTCCCTCGGGGCTGATCGCGGTCACCTTCGGCTGGATCACCACCGAGGCGGGGCGGCAGCCCTACACGGTCTACAACCTGCTGACGACGGCCGAGAGCGTCTCGCCCATCGCCGCGCCCGCGGTGGCGACCTCGCTGGCGATGTTCATCGTGGTCTACTTCGTCGTCTTCGGCGCCGGCACCTGGTACCTGTTCCGCCTGTTCGGCAAGACGCCGGCGGCGCACGAGAGCGACATCGCGGCGGAGGAGCCGATCCGCACCGCCGGCATCACCCCCGCGCCGCAGGTGGCGCGGCGCGGCGCCAGCGGCCCCGGGCGCCACACCGTGGAGCAGCGCGGATGAGCGCCGAGACCATCGCCACCATCTGGGCCTTCCTGATCGCCACCGCGGTGTTCCTCTACGTGGTGATGGACGGCTTCGACCTCGGCATCGGCATCCTCTTCCCCTGGATGCAGGACCGCGAGGACCGCGACATCGCGGTGAACACCGTGGCGCCGGTCTGGGACGGTAACGAGACCTGGCTGATCCTTGGCGGCGGCGGGCTGTTCGCGGTGTTCCCGCTGGCCTACGCCACCATCCTGCCGGCGCTCTACATGCCGCTGATCGTCATGCTGCTGGCGCTGGTGTTCCGCGGCGTGGCCTTCGAGATGCGGTTCCGCGCCGAAAGCGACTCCCAGCGCCGCTTCTGGGACTGGTCCTTCTCCGGCGGCAGCATCGCCGCCGCCTTCACCCAGGGCATCGCGCTCGGCGCGCTGGTGCAGGGCATCCAGGTGGAGGACCGCGCCTATGCCGGGGGGTGGTGGGACTGGCTCACCGCCTATTCGCTGTTCACCGGCGTCGCGCTGGTGGCGGGCTACGGGCTGCTCGGTGCGAGCTGGCTGGTGTGGAAGACCGAGGGCGGGCTGCAGGAGCGGGCGCGCGACCTCGCGCGCGTGCTCGGCCTCGTCACGCTGCTGTTCATCGCCGCGGTCAGCGCCATCATGCCCTTCCTGCTGCCGGAATTCCGCGCCCGGTGGTTCAGCTTCCCGACCATCCTGCTGGCGCTGCCGGTGCCGGTGCTGCTGGTGCTGCTCGCGGTGCGCTTCTTCCGCGCGCTCGAGCCCACGCCGGCGCGGGAGGCCGAGGCGGCGCGGGCGCCCGACCCGCGGCTGCCGCCCGAGGCGCCGCCGCGGCCGACGGGGCGCGTCATCTGGCACGACAGCGTGCCGTTCTTCTGCGCGCTCGGCTTCTTCCTGCTGTCCTATGTCGGGCTCGGCATCTCCATGTGGCCGCTGATCGTGCCGCCGGAAATCACCATCTGGGATGCCGCGGCCCCGGCCTCCACGCAGCTCTTCCTGCTGGTCGGCGCGGCGGTGCTGCTGCCCATCATCCTCGCCTACACCGGCTACGTGTACTGGATCTTCCGCGGCAAGGTCCGCGCCGGGGAGGGCTACCACTGATGGGCCGGCGCCTGCTGTGGTTCGCCGCGCTGTGGCTCGCGGGGGTGGCGGCGGTCGGGCTGCTCGCCCTGCTGGTGCGGCTGGTGATGCCCGGGCGGTGACGGGCGCCCGCCCGGGCCGCCCGGCTCAGTCGAGCTGGGCGCCGGAGATCTCCACCAGCCGCTGCCAGCGCGGCGTCTCCTCGCGGATGCGCGCCGCCAGCACCTCCGGGCTCGCGCTGGTGATGACGGTGTAGCCGATCGGCCGCAGCCGCTCGACGAATTCCGGCTGCGCCGCCACCTGGTGCACCGCCTCGAACAGCCGTCGGATCGCCGCCTCAGGCGTGCCGCGCGGCGCCATGATCGCGCTCCAGGTCTGGATGTCGAGGTCGCCGAGGCCGAGATCGGCGAACTCCGCGAGCCCCGGCACCTCCGGCAGGATCTCCAGCCGCCGCGCGCTGGAGACGGCGAGGGCGCGCAGCCGCCCCGCCTCCACATGCGGCATCAGCGCCGGCATCACGTCGAACATCATGTCGATGGTGCCCGACAGCACGTCGTTGATGGCCGGCGCGCCGCCGCGATAGGGCACGTGCAGGATGCGCGCGCCGGTGGCGCGGTTCACCGCCTCGATCGTCAGGTGGCTGGTGGTGCCGGTGCCGGAGGAGCCCATGCGCACCCGCTCCGGGTTGGCGCGCGCCCAGGCGATCAGGCTGCGGAAGTCGGTCCAGCCGTTGCGCTGCGCCGCCTCGGCGTTCACCACGCAGAGCACCGCCCCGGTGACGATCTCCGAGACGGGCGCGAAATCCCGCTGCGGGTCGAAGGGCAGGTTGCGGTAGAGGAAGGGCGCGGCGCAGAGGGTGGTGACGCCGATGATGCCGATGGTGTTGCCATCCGGCGCCGCCTTGGCCAGCGCGTCGGCGCCGATGTTCCCGCCGGCGCCGCCGCGGTTCTCCACCACCACGGTCTGGCCGAGGACCGCCCCCAGCCGCTCCGCGGTGAGGCGGCCGAGCAGGTCCACCGCCCCGCCCGGTGGGAAGGGCACGATCAGGCGCATCGCCCGCCCGCCCGGCTGGGCGAGGGCGGCGGGCGCGGCCAGCAGCGTTGCGGAGCCAAGCAAGAGTTCGCGTCGTCCCGGCATCGTCGGTCCTCCTTTCGCCCCCGCGGCCGGGGGCGGCCATGGTTGCACATCAGCGGCCGGGGGCGCGCCGGGTTCGCCACGGCGCAGGCCGCGCCGCGCTCAGGCCTGCTTGCGCTCGATCAGACCGCGGCGGATGGACCGCCCGCGGCGGATGCGGTCCTCGATGAACTCCGCCTGGCCCCAGCGGATGGCGCGGCCGAAGGCCTGCGCGTCCTCGGTGAAGCGGGCCAGCATCTCCAGCACCGCCTCACGGTTGTTGAGGAACACGTCGCGCCACATGTCCACGTCCGAGGCGGCGATGCGGGTGAAGTCGCGGAAGCCGGAGGCGGCGAATTTCAACACCGCCTCGCGCGTCTCCTCCGCCAGGTCGTCCGCGGTGCCGCAGATGGTGAAGGCGATGAGGTGCGGCAGGTGGGAGACGATGGCCACCACCTTGTCGTGCGTCGCCGCGTCCATGGTCTCGACCATGGAGCCGCAGCGGCGCCACAGCTCCGCCACCTTCTCCGCCGCCTCCGGGTCGGAGCCGGGCAGCGGCGTCAGGATGCAGTAGCGGCCCTGGAACAGGGTGGGGAAGCCGGCGTCCGGCCCGCTGTGCTCGGTGCCCGCCATCGGGTGCGCAGGCACGAGGTGCACGCCCTCGGGCAGCAGCGGAACGAGGTCGCGCACCACGCTGCCCTTGGTGGAGCCGACATCGGAGAGGATGGCACCCGGCATCAGGTGCGGCGCGATCACCCGCATCACCCCGGCATAGGCGCCGACCGGGATGCAGAGGATGACGCAATCGGCGCCGCGCACCGCGCGCGCCGCGTCCGCCTCCACCGCGTCGGCGATGCCGAGTTCGCGCACGCGCGCCAGCGTCTCCGCCCGGCGGGAATGCGCCACCACCTGGCGCGCGATGTCCCCGCGCTCCTGCGCCACGCGGGCGATGGAGCTGCCGATCAGCCCGATCCCGACCAGGCAGAGCCGCTCGAAGAGCGGTTCAGCCATGGGAGGGCGCGTCGCGCATGAAGGCCGAGAGCGCCTCGATCACCATGCCGCACTCCTCCGCCTGGCCGACGGTGATGCGCAGGGCCTGCGGCAGGCCGTAGGCGCCCATGGCACGCACGATCAGCCCGCGCCCGCGCAGCGCCGCATCCGCCGCCTTCGCCCGCGCCGGCGTGCCGAAATCGGCGAGGACGAAATTGCCGTGGCTCGGGTGCACCGTGATGCCGGCGGCGCGCAGCCCCTCCGCGAGCCGCGCACGCCACGCCTCGTTGTGCGCGACCGAGCGCTCCACCCAGCCCGGCTCGGCCAGCGCGGCGATTCCGGCGGCGAGCGCCGCGGCGTTGACGTTGAACGGCCCGCGCACGCGGTTGAGGATGTCCGCGACCGGCGCCGGCGCGTAGGCCCAGCCGAGCCGCGCGCCGCCGAGGCCGAAGATCTTGCTGAAGGTGCGGGTCATCACCGTGTTGGTGCCCGCCTCGACCAGCGCCACGCCGGGATCGTAGGCGGGATCGGTGACGTATTCGGCATAGGCCGCGTCCAGCACCAGCAGGATGTCCTCGCGCAGGCCGTTGCGCAGCCGCGCCACCTCGGCCGCCGGCAGCATCGCGCCGGTGGGGTTGTTGGGGTTGGCGAGGAAGACCAGCTTCGTGCGCGGCCCGACCGCGGCCAGCATGGCGTCCACGTCGGCGGTGAGGTTCCGCTCCGGCGCCTTGATCACCCGGCAGCCGGCGTAGCGGCCGGAGATGTCGTACATGATGAAACCATGCGCGCTCATCACCAGCTCCGTCCCCTCGCCGCCATAGGCGAGGATCAGGTGCTGGATCAGCTCGTCCGAGCCGTTGCCGCAGACGATGCGCTCGGGGTCGAGGCCGAAGCGCGCGCCGATGGCGCGACGCAGCGCGGTGGCGCCGCCATCGGGGTAGCGGTGCATCTCCCGCGCCGCCGCCGCCATCGCCTCCACCGCGCCGGGCGGCGGGCCGAAGGCGCCCTCGTTGGAGGAGAGCTTCACCACGCGGTTGACGCCCGGGATCTTCGATTCGCCCCCAACATAGGGCTCGATCGAGAGGATGGAGGGGCGGGGCTGCGGCAAGGTCACGGCGTCAGGCTCCTCGCAGCGGCACGGCGTAGAAGCCGAGCGGCAGGACATGGTCCACGCGCAGCGCGGCGAGGCGCGGATCGCCCGCCTCCACCACGCCCTCCACCTCGGCGAGCGCAAGCGGGGCGGCACCGTCGCGGCGCAGCAGCAGGTGGCGCGGCGGCATTCCGGCATCCGCCAGCGCCTCGCGCAGCCGGGTGCGGCTCTCCGCCACCCCGCCCTGCAGCCGCAGCAGGGAGCGGTCCTCGCCGGAGGGATCCGGGGCGCCGGGCGTGACCACCATCGCCTCCGCCCCCGGCGCGCCGGTGGACCAAAAGGGCAGCCGGGCGGAGACCTGCAGGCGGGGGCTGTCGAGCGCCGTCCACCAGGCGGACCCGGCGGGCTCCCCCTCCTCCGGCGCCGGCAGCACGGCGACCGGCACCTCGCCCGAGGCGAGCATCCCCAGCGCCCGCGCCGGGGCCGGTGCCTCGACCAGCGGCGTCAGCAGGCCGAAATGCTCGCGCGCGAGGCGCATCCCCTCCCCCCCGGCACAGACGGCAATGGCGAAGGGCCCCTGCAGGGCGGTGGAGGCGGCGAACAGGTCCCGCCACAGCCGCACCACCGCCGCGAAGGGCAGCGGGCCGGCATGGCGATCCCGCAGGCGGCGCAGCACCCGCGCCTCCCGCCCCGGGCGCAGGGTGGAGGCACCGGTCTTGGCGCGGCTGCCGGCGAGGCGCGCCACCACGCCGGCGCGGCGCATCAGCAGGTCGTGCAGCGCGTCGTCCAGCGCGTCGATCTCCCCGCGCAGGGCGGCGAGGGCGCCGGCACCCTCCGCCGGGGCGGGGGCGACATCGGTATCGGTGGCTCGGGTCATCGCCTGCGTCTTTCGCCGCAGCAATAGACGCGGGCGGGCCGGGCGCCAAGCCAGGGCGCGCCGCCACCGGACCATCCGCCAAGCGGGCCGGACGGTTGAAGCCGGGGGCGCAGGGGCCTATTGCTGCTGCCGCCCCTCTTCCTCCCCGCCCCGGCATGTCCGCACCCGTCGCCCCCTTTCCCCAGGTCGAGCACCAGCGCGCCGTCTTCGCCGATGGCCTCGCGCTCGACTGCGGCGCGGCGATCCGGCCGCTCGCCGTCGCCTGGCGCGGCTACGGGCGGCTGAACGCGGCGCGCAGCAACGCCGTGCTGGTCTGCCACGCGCTGACCGGCGACCAGTACGTGGCCGAGACCCACCCGGTCACCGGTCGCCCCGGCTGGTGGGAGACCATCATCGGCCCCGGCAAGCCGCTCGACACCGACCGCTACTTCGTCCTCTGCGCCAATGTCCTCGGCGGCTGCATGGGCTCGACCGGGCCGCGCGAGGAGATGACGGACGCCGAGGGGCGTGGCCTCGGCCGGCCTTGGGGGACCGACTTCCCCTCCATCACCATCCGCGACATGGTGCGCGCCCAGAAGCGGCTGACCGACCATCTCGGCATCACGCGGCTGCTCGGCGTGGTCGGCGGCTCGATGGGCGGGATGCAGGTGCTGGAATGGGCGGCGACCTATCCGGAGGCGGTGTTCGCCGCCGCCCCGATCGCCACCGCCGCGCACCATTCGGCGCAGAACATCGCCTTCCACGAGGTCGGCCGCGCCGCCATCCACGCCGACCCCGACTGGAAGGGCGGGCGCTACTGGGAGGACGGGCGGGTGCCGGCGCAGGGCCTCTCCGTCGCGCGCATGGTGGCGCACATCACCTACCTCTCGGAACAGGCGCTGACGCGGAAATTCGGCCGCCGGCTGCGCGGCGCCTCGGCGCTCACCTTCCTCGAGGACGTGTTCGAGGTGGAGAGCTACCTCCGCCACCAGGGCAGCACCTTCGTGCGCCGCTTCGACGCCAACTCCTACCTCACCATCACGCGGGCGATGGACTATTTCGACCTCGCGGCGGAGCATGGCGGGGACCTCGCCAACGCCTTCCGCGGCACGGCGACGCGCTTCTTCGTCGCCTCCTTCTCCTCCGACTGGCTGTTCCCGACGCGGGAGAGCCGGGCCCTGGTGCGGGCGCTGAACGCCGCGGCGGCCAACGTCTCCTTCGTGGAGTTCGCCACCGACAAGGGCCACGACGCCTTCCTGCTGGAGGAGCCGGAATTCCACCGCGCGCTCGGCGGCTTCCTCGCCGGCTGCGCCGACCGGCTGGGGGTGTGAGGGCGATGGATGGGCCGGCGGAGCGCGGCGAGGCCATCCGCTACGTCGCCAAGAACATGCGCCTCGACCTCCGCCTGATCGCGGAGATGATCCCGCGCGGCGCGAAGGTGCTCGACATCGGCTGCGGCGACGGCGCCCTCCTCGCCCATCTGACGGCGGAGAAGGGCGCCGATGCGCGCGGCATCGAGATCGACATGGCGGCGGTGACGGAGGCGGTGGCCTCCGGCCTCGCGGTGATCCACGGCGACGCCGACACCGACCTCGCCTTCTACCCCGACGGCGCCTTCGACTACGTGGTGCTCTCGCGCACCCTGCAGGCGGTGGAGAAGCCGCGGGAGGTGCTGCGGCAGATGCTGCGCATCGGCCGGCACGCCATCGTCAGCTTCCCGAATTTCGGCCATTGGCAGATGCGCTGGCGCCTGCTGGTCACCGGCCGGATGCCGGACACCGAGACCTGGAACCGCCCCTGGTACGAGACGCCGAACATCCACCCCTGCACCATCGCCGACTTCTTCGCCCTGTGCGCGATGGAGGGCTATGTGGTGGAGGAGTGGCTGGCGGTGGACGAGCACGGCCGCCGCGCGCCCTGGCGCCGCTCGGCGCGGCTGGCCAACCTGTTCGGGGAGCAGGCGCTGTTCAAGCTTCGCCGGGGCTAGAGCGTTTTCCCTTCGCCTCGGCTCACGGGCCATGCTCCAGCTCGTCGGTTGTGCGAGTATCTTCACCCGTTCAGGTGGGTTCACCTGAGCGGGATCTGCTCCAGAGCGGTTCCCACCCCACCACGATCACGGAACGGCTCCAGCCTATTGTTTGGGAGGCGGCTTCCCGCCCCCGCAATCGTTCGGGGGGCGGGTCGTGGGTGCCGCCTGGTGTGGGAAAACCGTTGCGCAGGTCCTCATGGACGGAAACGGCTTCGGAACCCTGCCCGCCCGGCCTCCACAGGGCCGGAGGCGGGCTCGGCGCGGCTCAGTGCAGGCGGGAGTTGCGCCGCGCCGCAGCCAGGGTGGCATCCGGCGGGGCCGCATGGTGGGCACCCGGCATCATGGCGGCGGCGAGCGCGGCGTGCCGCGCGGCCTCCGTGGCGCCGATGCGCAGGCACTCGGCCTCCACATAGGACAGCATCAGCCGCAGCGCCGCCTGGTCCACGGTCTCGCTCTCGGCCTCGGCCGTCTTGGTCGCTAGGCTCATGCGGAAGGTTCCACACCAGGGGAGAGGTCGAACACATACTATTTACCAACGCCGCAAGGCAAGCCTCGGATGCAGGGAAGGCGTGTTCGGCAACCACACGCCGTAGTTTTTTCGCCACACACCGCCATGGGAGGGCTTATGTTCAGGCATTTTCAACTAGTGATTGCGTTCTGCGTCGGGTTCTGGACATTGCCGGCCATGGCCGGGCAAACCTTCGAGGCGGTGAAGGCTCGCGGCCTGTTGATTTGCGGGGTCAACACCGGAGTCGCCGGGTTCTCGGCCCCCGATTCGCGCGGCGTCTACCAGGGGCTGGACGCGGAATTCTGCCGCGCCGTCGCCGCCGCGGTGTTCGGGGACGCGAGCAAGGTCCGCTTCGTTCCCACCACCTACCAGACCCGTTTCATCGCCCTGCAATCGGGCGAGGTGGACGTGCTGGCGCGCAACGTCACCCAGACCCTGCTGCGCGACACCGCCCTCGGCTTCAACTTCGCCGGGGTCAATTTCTACGACGGCCAGGGCTTCATGGTGCCGCGCCGCGCCGGCATCGCCAGCGCCCGCCAGCTCGACGGCGCCTCGGTCTGCGTCCTGCCCGGCTCGACCACCGAGCTGAACCTAGCCGATTTCGCCAGGCGCGAGGCCATCCGCATCGAGCCGATCGTGCTGTCCTCCATGGACGAGATGACGGCCGCCTACCAGGCCGGCCGCTGCGACGCCATGACCACCGACGCCTCGCAGCTCGCCGCACTGCGCGTTTCCGCCCTCCGCGAGCCGGAGGCGCACGCCATCCTGCCCGAGCGCATCAGCAAGGAGCCGCTCGGCCCCATGGTGCGCCACGGCGACGACCAGTGGCTGGACGTGGTGAGCTGGACCCTGCGGGTGATGATCGAGGCCGAGGAGATCGGCCTGACGCGCGAGAATGTGGAGCGGATGCGCGCCAGCCAGGACCCGAACGTCCAGCGCATCCTGGGCGTGGTCCCCGGTTTCGGCAAGGCGCTCGGCCTGGACGAGGCCTGGGCCTACAACGTGATCCGCCAGGTCGGGAATTACGGGGAGGTGTTCGAGCGCACCCTCGGCAGGGGCTCGCCGGTCGGCCTCGAGCGCGGCCTCAACGATTTGTGGACCCGCGGCGGGCTGATGTACTCGCTGCCGCTGCGCTGAGGCGGGCCGGGGGCCGGCATCCTGACCCCCGATCCCGTCCCGGCGCCCGCGTCACTCCGCGGCATGACGCCCGGCGACATGCCGGCTCGGCGGGCGCGGCAGGCCGTAATGGGCGCGCAGCGTGTCGCCGGCGTACTCGCGGCGGAACAGGCCGCGCCGCTGCAGGATCGGCACCACCTCGGCGACGAAGCGGTCGAGCATCGCCGGCAGGACCGGCGGCATGACGTTGAACCCGTCCGCGGCGCCGGAGCGGAACCAGTCCTCGATCAGCGCCGCGACCTGCTCCGGCGTGCCCGCCATGGTGAGGTGGCCCCGCGCCCCGGCCAGGCGCCGCAGCAGCGCGCGCAGCGTCGGCCGCTCGCGCGCCACCACGGAGAGGATCACCTGGGTGCGGCTGCGCGCCGCCTGCACCGTCTCGGGATCGGGGAAGTCCTCGACCGAGAGCGGGCGGTCGAGCGGCAGGTGGGAGAAGTCGTGCCCGCCGAAGCGGCCGGAGAGGCGCGCCCGCCCGACTTCGGGGTCGGAGAGCGCGTCCAGCTCGTCCGAGAGCCGCCGTGCCTCCGCCTCGGTCGCGCCGATCAGGGCGGAGAGGCCGGGAAGCACCAGGATCCGTTCCGGCGCCCGCCCCATCGCCGCGGCCTGCGCCTTCAGGTCGGCGTAGAAGGCGATGGCGGCCTCCTTCTCCACCTGCGCGGTGAACACCGCCTCGGCGTGGCGCGCGGCGAAGCGCCGGCCGGTCGCGGAGGAGCCGGCCTGCACGAAGACCGGGCGGCCCTGCGGGCAGCGCGGCAGGTTCAGCGGCCCCTCGACGCGGTAGTGCTCCCCCGCGTGGTTGATCGCGCGGATGCGGCGCGGATCGGCGAAGCGGCCGGAGCGCGGGTCGTCGAGGATGGCGTCGTCCGCCCAGCTGTCCCAGAGGCCGGTGACGACCTCAAGGAATTCCTCCGCGCGCTCGTAGCGTTCCTCGTGGCCGGCCGGCCCGTCCTGGCCGAAATTGCGCCCCGCGCCCGGCGCCCAGGAGGTGACGATGTTCCACCCGGCGCGCCCGCCGCTGATGTGGTCGAGCGAGGCGAATTGCCGCGCCAGGTTGAAGGGCTCGGTGTAGGTGGTGGAGGCGGTGGCGATCAGCCCGATCCGCCGCGTCGCGCCGGCCAGCGCGGCCAGGGTGGTGATGGGCTCGAGCCCTCCCTTGGCGACATGCGCCGCATCGTCGCCGAGGGTGAGCTGGTCGGCGAGGAAGATCGAGTCGAACAGCCCCGCCTCGGCCTGCCGCGCCAGCTCGGCGTAGTAGCCGATGTCGGTCAGCGCGCGGCGCGTGGCGAGCGGGTGGCGCCAGGCGGCCTCGTGATGGCCGCGGCCGTGGATGAACAGGTTGAGGTGCAGCTCCCGCGTCATGGTCTCCTCCCCCCGCCGGGCGGCGCGCCCTTGTCCGTCGCGCGCGGCTGGGACAGTCTTCCGCCAAAGGGAAGCCAAGGGAAGGACCGTCCATGGATCTGCGCTTCACCCCGGAGGAGGTCGCCTTCCGCGAGGAGGTGCGCGCCTTCATCCGCGACAACCTGCCCCCCGAGATCCGCGAGCGGATGCGCCTCGGCCACCCGCCGCGCAAGCAGGACACCATCGCCTGGCAGCGCATCCTGAACCGCAAGGGCTGGGCGGCCTATTCCTGGCCGAAGGAGTGGGGCGGGCCGGGCTGGAGCCCGATCCAGCGCATGATCTTCCTGGAGGAGAACCTCTCCGCCCCGGCGCCGGAGATGCTCTCCTTCAACATCACCATGATCGGGCCGGTGCTGATCCAGTTCGGCACCGAGGCGCAGAAGAGGCGCTTCCTGCCGCGCGCCGCCAACCTCGACGACTGGTGGTGCCAGGGCTTCTCCGAGCCCGGCGCGGGCTCCGACCTCGCCAGCCTGAAGACGCGGGCGGTGCGGGAGGGCGACCACTACGTCGTCAACGGCCAGAAGATCTGGACCTCCACCGCGCACAACGCCGACTGGTGCTTCTGCCTGGTGCGCACCAACCCGCAGGCCGCGAAGCGGCAGGAGGGCATCTCCTTCCTGCTGATCGACATGCGGACGCCGGGCGTGGAGGTGCGCCCCATCATCTCCATCGACGGCAGCCACCACCTGAACGAGGTGTTCTTCACCGACGTGAAGGTGCCGGTGGAGAACCTCGTCGGCGAGGAGAACCGCGGCTGGAACGTCGCCAAGTACCTGCTCGGCAACGAGCGCACCGGCATCGCCCGCCTCGGCAAGTCCAAGGAGCGGGTGCGCTTCGCCAAGGAGGTGGCGCGCGAGGTGCGCAAGCGGGGCCGCCCGCTGATCGAGGACCGCGCCTTCCGCGCCCGCGTCGCGCAGCTCGAGGTGGACATGAAGGCGCTCGAGATCACGCAGCTCCGAGTCGTCTCGGCCTATGCGAAATCCGCCGACGGGCGGCCGGACCCGCTCTCCTCGGTGCTGAAGATCAAGGGCACGGAGCTGCTGCAGGCGACCTCCGAGCTGGCGATGGATGTCGGCGGACCGCAGGCCATGCCCGTCTGGCAGCAGGAGCTGGCGCAGCTCGCCAACGAGCCGCCGATCGGCCCCGAATGGGCGCCGCAGATGGCGCCGAACTACCTGATGCTGCGCGCCGCCTCGATCTACGGCGGCACCAACGAGATCCAGAAGAACATCCTGACCAAGGCGGTGCTGGGGCTCTGAGATGGATTTCGACCTGACCGACGACCAGCGCCTGCTGACCGAGAGCATCACGCGCCTGCTGGCGGACCAGTATGCCTTCGATCAGCGCAAGGCGATCCTGAAATCCTCCCAGGGCTGGAGCCCCGCGCTGTGGGGGAAGTATGCCGAGCTCGGCCTGCTCGGACTGCCCATCGCCGAGGAGCATGGCGGCTTCGGCGGCGGTGCGGTGGAGGTGATGCTGCTGATGCAGGTCTTCGGCCGCCACCTGGTGCTGGAGCCCTATCTGGCGACGGTGGTGCTGGGCGGCACGGCGATCCGCCTCGCCGGCGACGCCGGGCAGAAGGGCGAGATCCTGCCCGCCATCGCCTCCGGCGCCATGAAGCTCGCCTTCGCGCATTACGAGCGAGAGGCGCGCTACGACATCGCCGACGTGCAGACCACCGCGACGCCGAAGGATGGCGGCTTCGTGCTGGAGGGCGCCAAGAGCGTCGTGCTGCACGGCGACTGCGCCGACCGCCTGATCGTCAGCGCCCGCACCGCCGGCGGGCGCGACGACGCGGAGGGGATCTCGCTGTTCCTGGTGGACGCCGGGGCCGAGGGCGTGGCGCGGCGCGGCTATCCGCTGCGCGACGGCACGCGGGCGGCGGAGCTCTCCCTCTCCGGCGTGCGCGTGCCCGCCTCCGCCCTGCTCGGGGAGCGCGACAACGCACTGCCGGTGATCGAGCGGGTGGTGGAGGCCGGCATCGCCGCGACCGCGGCCGAGGTGGTCGGCGCCATGGAGGCGATGCAGGCCATGACGCTGGAGTACCTGAAGACCCGTCAGCAATTCGGCCGGCCGATCGGGGAGAACCAGGCGCTGCAGCACCGCGCGGCGGAGATGCTTGTGGCGCTGGAGCAGGGCCGCTCCATGGCCATGCTGGCGAGCATGATGGTGGAGGAGCCGGACGCGGCGGAGCGGGCGCGCAGCATCTCCATGGCGAAGGTGGGCGTCGGTCAGGCAGGGCGCTTCGTCTCGCAGCAGGCGATCCAGCTCCATGGCGGCATCGGCATGACCGACGAGTACGCGGTCGGCCATTTCTTCCGCCGCGTCATGGTGATCGAGCACCTGTTCGGCGACACCGACTGGCATCTCGACCGCCTGGCCGATCAGGTGGCGTGAGGCGGGGGCAGCGCCGCGCCGGTCAGGCCACGCTGACCACGCGGTAGCCGTATTCCACGCCGCCCGGGGTGCAGATCGTCACATACTCGCCGGGCCGCAGCACGCCCGGGCTCAGCAGGGCCTCTGTCAGCTCGGCGCCGGCCTCGTCCGGCGGGAAGCGCAGCGACCAGCCGGTTTCGGGATCGTGCTGCACATCCCCCTCGCGCGGCGCCTCGCCCGGCCGGAGGCGCCGCGCCGGCCAGGGCTGCGGGTCCGCCTGCCAGGCGGCGGCGTCGAGATGCCCGCCGGCATCGAGCGTCGCCTCCAGCTCGTAGCGGTGCTCGGCGCTTCCCGCCGGGAAGCCCGGCCCGCTGGCGAGGACCAGGGTGATCCTCGGCATGGCTCTCCCTCCACCCCCCGGTCGGGGCAACATAGGGCACGGGACGGCGGCGCCAAGACCGGGGGCGGGACAGGGCCTCAGATGGCCACCCGCACCCCGAGCTCGACCACGCGGTCGGATGGGATGCGGAAGAATTCCGTGGCCGGCACGGCATTGCGCGACATCACGGTGAACAGCCACTGCCGCCAGTGCGACATCTTCGGCACCGCCGCCTGCACCACCGTCTCGCGGCCGAGGAAGTAGCTCGCCTGCATCGGATCGAACCCGATGCCCTGGCTGCGCAGCGCCTCCAGCTCGCGCGGGATGTTGGGGCTCTCCTGGAAGCCGTACAGGATGGTGACGCGGTGGATGTTGTCGGCCAGCCGCTCCACCGTGCAGCGGCGCTCGGGCGGGACCTGCGGGATGCCCTCGTTCCGCACCGTCACGAACAGCACGTGCTCGTGCAGCACCTTGTTGTGCTTGAGGTTGTGCAGCAGGGCGCTCGGCAGGTAGTCGGCCTGGCTGGTCATGAAGACGGCGATGCCGGGCACGCGGATGGTGCGCGACTGCGGCAGCCGTGCCAGGAAGGAGCGCAGCGGCAGGCTGTCCTGGCGGAAGCGGGCGAAGAGCAGCTCCCGCCCCCTGTGCCAGGTGGTCATCAGCACCATCAGCGCCGAGCCGATCAGCAGCGGCACCCATCCCCCCTGCGGGATCTTCAGGACGTTGGACAGGAAGAAGGCGGTGTCGAGCAGGACCAACGGCCCGAACACCGCCAGGACGGAAAGCAGCGGCCAGCCGAAGCGGTTGCGGAACACGAAGGCGGCGAGGGCGGAGGTGCACAGGAAGGTGCCGGTCACCGCCAGCCCATAGGCCGCGGCCAGCGCATCCGAGCTGCGGAACTCCATCACCAGGATCAGCACGCCGATGAGCAGGGCGGTGTTCACCTGCGGCAGGTAGATCTCTCCCTCCGCCGTCTCGCTGGTGTGGCGCACCACGAGGCGCGGCATGAAGCCGAGCTGCACGCATTGCCGGGCGATGGAGTAGGCGCCGGAAATCATGGCCTGGCTGGCGATGATGGTGGCGGCGGTTGCGAGGAACACGAGCGGCAGGCGGAACCATTCCGGCGCCAGCAGGTAGAAGGGGTTCTCCAGCGCCTCCGGATCGCGCAGCAGCAGCGCGCCCTGTCCGAAATAGTTGAGCGCCAGCGCCGGCAGGACGAAGGTGAGCCAGGCGACGCGGATCGGCCTGCGGCCGAAATGCCCCATATCGGCGTAGAGCGCCTCCGCCCCCGTCACCACCAGCACCACGGAGCCGAGCGCGATGAAGGCCGCGAGGTGGTAGCGCAGCGCGAAATCCACGGCGTAGTGCGGCGACAGGGCGGCCAGTACGAAGGGGTGGCGCACCACCTCGATCAGGCCGAGCAACCCGATCACCGCGAACCAGACGGCGCAGACCGGCCCGAACACCGCGCCCATGGCCCCGGTGCCGCGGTACTGCACCAGGAACAGGGCCAGCAGCACGGCGACCGAGATCGGCACCACCGCCTCCTCGAAGGCGGGGGAGACGACCTTGAGCCCCTCCACCGCCGACAGCACCGAGATCGCCGGGGTGATGATGCCGTCGCCGAAGAACAGCGACGCGCCGGCGATGCCGATCAGGGCCACGACCCAGCGGGCGCGGTCGCCGCGCGCGGCGCGCTGCGCCAGCGCCATCAGCGCCAGGATGCCGCCCTCGCCCCGGTTGTCGGCCCGCAGCACGAAGGCGACGTACTTCACCGTCACCACCAGGATCAGCGACCAGAAGATCAGGCTGAGGAGGCCGAGGATCTCCCAGGGCGCGAGCCCGTCATCGGCGAAATGGCCGGCGGCGGCGCGCAGCGCGTAGAGCGGGCTGGTGCCGATGTCGCCGTAGACGACGCCGAGCACGCCAATGTAGAGCGCGGGCGTGAGGGGACGGTCGGCCGGGTTCGGGGTGGTGGCGGGGGGGACCAAGCGTGGTACGCTCCGGCAACGGAACGCGGCGACATTGCGGCGGAAACCAAGCGTCACGCAAGCGCGCGGACGCAGGGCCGCCGCGCGCCGCCGTCATGGCGTGGCGTGCCAGGGGCCGTCAGTGGCCGCGCAGGATCTGGCTCAGGAACAGCCTGAGGCGCTCGGTCTGGGGATTGTTGAAGACCTGGTCGGGGGTGCCGAGCTCGACGATCTCGCCGCGGTCCATGAACACCACCCGGTCGGCGACCTGGCGGGCGAAGCCCATCTCGTGCGTCACCACCATCATGGTCATGCCGGTCTCGGCGAGTTCCACCATGGTGTCCAGCACCTCCTTGATCATTTCGGGATCGAGGGCGGAGGTCGGCTCGTCGAACAGCATGATCTTGGGCTTCATGCAGAGCGCGCGGGCAATCGCCACGCGCTGCTGCTGCCCGCCGGAGAGCTGGCCGGGATACTTCTTCGCCTGCTCCGGGATGCGCACGCGCTCGAGGTAGTGCATCGCCAGCGCCTCGGCCTCGCGCTTCGGCATGCGGCGGACCCAGATCGGCGCCAGGGTGCAGTTCTCGAGCACGGTGAGGTGGGGAAAGAGGTTGAAGCTCTGGAACACCATGCCGACCTCGCGGCGGATGGCGTCGAGCGCCTTCACATCTTCGGACAGCTCGATGCCGTCCACGATGATCCGCCCCTCCTGGTGCGTCTCGAGGCGGTTGATGCAGCGGATCATGGTGGACTTGCCGCTGCCCGAGGGGCCGCAGACCACCACCCTCTCCCCGAAGGCCACCTGCAGGGAGACGTCGCGCAGCACGTGCAGCGCGCCGAACCACTTGTTCACCCGGTCGAGGATGATGGCCGGCTGCGCGTCGGTCCGTGCCGCGGAGGCCAGTTGCGCTTGCCCGGTCTCGCCCATGTCCATCGCTCCTAGAGCAGATCCCGTCCGGGTGGAATCATCCGGACGGGTGAAGAGGCTCGCACATCAAAGATCCGGAGCATTGGCCGTGAGCCGGGGCGGACGGACAATGCTCTAGCGGCGGCGGTGGCGGTTCAGCTCCGCCTCCAGGTTCTGGCTGTACTTCGACATGGCGTAGCAGAACAGAAAGTAGATGAAGCCGACGAAGATGTACACCTCGACGCCGAAGCCCTGCCAGGCCGGTTCGATGATCGCGGTCTTGCCCGCCGTCAGCAGGTCGAAGATACCGATGATCAGCACCAGGGAGGTATCCTTGAAGAAGCCGATGAAGGTGTTCACCAGCGGCGGGATCACCAGGCGCAGCGCCTGTGGCAGGATGATCAGCCCGGTCTTCTGCCAGTAGGAGAGGCCGAGCGCCTCGGCGGCCTCGTACTGCCCCTTCGGCAGCGCCTGCAGCCCGCCGCGCACCACCTCGGCAAGGTAGGCGCCGGCGAACAGGATGATGGCGATCTGCGCGCGCAGCAGCTTGTCTATGTTCACCCCCTCCGGCAGGAACAGGGGGAACATCACGCTCGCCATGAACAGCAGGCTGATCAGCGGCACGCCGCGGATCAGCTCCACGTAGAGCACGCAGATCGCCTTGATCGCCGGCAGCTGCGAGCGCCGCCCGAGCGCCACCAGGATCGCCAGCGGGAAGGCGAAGGCGAGGCCGAAGGTCGCCAGGATCAGCGTGATCGGCAGCCCGCCCCAGCGCTCCTGCGGAACGTAGGGCAGACCGAACACCCCGCCCCACATCAGGATGCCGATCACGGTCAGCGTCACCGTCCAGATCGGCACCAGCGTCCAGTTCCAGAACCGGCGCATGGCGGAGACGACGTAGAGGCCGATGAACAGGGCGCAGACCAGAGCCGGGCGCCAGTGCTCCTCATAGGGGTAGGTGCCGAACAGGATGAAGCGGTGCTTCTCGGTCACCACCGCCCAGCAGGCGCCCACCCCCTGCACCTCGCGGCAGGCCTGAGTCTGGCCGGCCGGCACCGACCAGACGGCGTTGAGGATGCCCCATTCGACGAAGCCGATCACCCAGCGGACCACCAGGTAGAGCAGCACCAGGGTGACCGCGGCGTTGATCCAGGAGGAGAACAGGTTGGCGCGCAGCCAGCCGAGGAAGCCCGTCGCGGTGACCGGGGGCTTGCGCGGCGCGGAGGCCTCCCCTGGCACCCGGGCGACGGCGGTCTCAAGCTGGATGCGCGTGGTGGTGTCGGCCATGGCTCAGCGCTCCACCAGCGCGATGCGGGCGTTGTACCAGTTCATGAACAGGCTGATGGACAGGCTGATCGTCAGGTAGACCAGCATGATGATGGCAATCCCTTCGATCGCTTGGCCGGTCTGGTTCAGCGTGGTGTTGGCGATCGAGACGATGTCCTGGTAGCCGATCGCCACCGCCAGGGAGGAGTTCTTGGTCAGGTTCAGGTACTGGCTGGTCATCGGCGGCACGATCACGCGCAGCGCCTGCGGCAGCACCACGCGGTTCAGCACCTGCGCCGGGCGCAGGCCGAGCGCCTCCGCCGCCTCCCACTGCCCCTGCGGCACGGCCAGGATGCCGGCGCGCACGATCTCGGCGATGAAGCCCGCGGTGTAGAGCACGAGGCCGAGCAGCAGGGCGAAGTATTCGGGCGTGATGGTGGTGCCGCCGCGGAAGTTGAAGCCGCGCAGCACCGGCCAGTCCACCACCCAGGGCGCGCCGAGCGCCCACCAGACCGCGACCGGCAGCCCCGCCATCAGCAGCAGCGCCACGGGCCAGACGCGGCGCGGCTGCCCGTCCTGCATCTGCCGCGCCCGCGCCCAGCGGCGGTACAGCCAGGTGCCGACGATGCCGGCCAGGAAGGCCAGCAGCGCCCAGCCATGCGCCGCCTCCCACACCAGCGCCGGCAGCTTCAGCCCCCGGTTGGAAAGATAGATGCCCTCCACCGGGGTCAGCGCCTGGCGGGGCCCGGGCAGGTTCTGCAGCACCACGTACCAGAACAGGAGCTGCAGCAGCAGCGGCAGGTCCCGGATCACCTCGACATAGATGCCGGCGAGCTTGGCCAAGAGCCAGTTGCGCGAGAGGCGCGCGATGCCGATCAGCGTGCCGAGGATGGTTGCCAGCACGATGCCGACCACGGCCACCTTCAGCGTGTTCAGCAGCCCGACCAGCAGGGCGCGGAAATAGGTGTCGGTCGGGCTGTACTCGATCAGGCTCTCGGCGATCGGCAGCCCGGCCTCCCGGCTCAGGAAGCCGAAGCCGGTGGCGATGCGCCGGACCTCCAGGTTGTGGACCGTGTTCGACCACAGCCACCACACGATGGCGCCGATGACGCCGACGACGAGCACCTGCCAGACGATGCCCCGCACCCGCTCGTCGCGCCAGGAAAGGCGCAGCCTCCGCTTCGGCGGGGCGCGGAGCAGGCGGGGGTCGGTGCTGCTCTGGGACATCCCTCGGCCTCCTCTCGCCGGCGCCGCCTCCGCCCGCGCGCGGCGGCGGCACCGGCTTGCCGTTCGCGGAGCGGGGTCAGGCTTCCGGCCGGTTCCGCCCCTCCGCGCTCCGCTCCTGTCGCGTGCGCGGGGGCCGGGCGGTCCGGCCCCCGCCGCGTCTCACCGGAAGGGCGGCGCGTACTGCAGGCCGCCCTCGGTCCAGAGCGCGTTGTGGCCGCGCTGCAGGCCGAGCGGGGCGAGGTTGCGCTGGAAGATCTCGCCGTAATTGCCGACCGCGCGGATCACCTTGACCGCCCAGTCGTTCTCCACGCCCAGCATGCGGCCGAGATCGCCGGTGCGGCCGAGCATGCGCTGCACCTCCGGCCGCTGGTCCTGCTGCGCCGCCTGCTCGACATTGGCCTGGGTGATGCCGAACTCCTCGGCCGCGACCAGCAGGAAATGCACCCAGCGCATCAGGTCGGCGAAGCGCGGATCGCCCTGGCGCACCAGCGGGCCGAGCGGCTCCTTGCTGATCACGTCGGGCAGGATCATGTGGTCGTCCGGCCGCTGCTGGGCGGAGCGTGTGGCGGCGAGACCCGAGACGTCGGTGGTGTAGGCGTCGCAGCGCCCCGCCAGATAGGCGCCGACCACCTCCTCCAGCCGCTCGATCACAACGGGGCGGAAGTTGATGTTGTGGGCGCGCGCCCAGTCAGCCAGGTTCTGCTCGGTGGTGGTGCCGGGCTGCACGCAGATGGTGGCGCCGTCCAGCTCCCGCGCGCTGCGAACGCCGAGGTTCGCCTTCACCATGAAGCCCTGGCCATCGTAGAAGTTGATGCCCGTGAAATCGAAGCCGAGCGAGGTGTCGCGCGACAGCGTCCAAGTGGTGTTGCGGGCCAGCACGTCCACCTCGCCCGACTGCAGCGCCGGGAAGCGCGCCTGGGCCGTGGTCGGCACGAAGCGCACCCGGTTCGGGTCCCCGAACAGCGCGGTTGCGAAGGCGCGGCAGTAGTCTACGTCGAAGCCGCGCCAGACACCCTGCGCGTCGGGCTGGCCGAAGCCGGCGAGACCGGTGTTGACGCCGCAGACCAGCGTGCCGCGGCTGCGCACCGCGCCGAGGGTATCGGCGGCCGGCGCCTGCTGCGCCCGCGCAATGTCCGGCACGACCAGGGCGAGGCCGAGCGCGGCCACGCCCAGGGCGCGGCTGAGGATGGGCCCGAAGGGCTGCATACTGTCCGTCTCCCTATTCTCTCTCCGCCCGGCGCCTCCCGTGCGGGAGATCATCCCATATCGGTCCGGCAAATGCTGCGCCAGGGCCGGGGCCGGATCAACTGCCGATCCATGGCGGGCCGGCGCGGGAGCGGCCGGGGCGTCACGGCCCGGAGGGCAGCGGCTCGTGGCGCGGCAGGAGCAGGCGCAACATCGCCCCTTCCGGCACCTCCACCTCCTCGACCGTCCCCCCTCCCTGCCGGGCCAGGGCGCCGAGCGCCTCGCGCGCCGCCTGGGAGGGCGTGACGCGCAGGCGGAGGGTCAGCTCCGCCATCCCCGCCCGAGGCTCCTTCCCGGGGCGGTTCGCCACCGCGAGGCCAAGCTGCAGGCCCCGCGCCCGCGTGTCCGCCACCTCGGCGGCAAGGCGCAGCAGCGCGTCGTCGAGCAGGGCGCGGTCGATCAGCACCGGCCAGGCATCCGGCTCGTCCTCCACCTCAAGCGCGCCCGGCGTCGGCAGCAGCACCTGCAGCAGCGGGCGCAGCGCCGCCACCGCCTCGGTCAGGGTGACCTCCCCCTCGCCGGGCACGGGGCGCCGCGCCAGGGAGAGCAGGGCGCGGCTCGTCGCCTCGAAGCGCCGCGCCGCCTCCTGGATGCGGTCGAGCTGGCGCTGCGGCGCCCCCTCGCTCGCGCTGCGGCGCAGCATCTCCAGATTGGCGAAGATCACGGTCAGGAGGTTGTTGATGTCGTGCTGCACCGGGCGAGCCAGGGTGGCCAGCCGCACCATCCGCTCCGCCCGCCGGCGCAGGATCGCCCGGTCATCGTCCATCTGCCTGCTCCGACCGCTGCCGGAAGCATCTATAGCACCGGCGGGCGGGCGTCGCCTCCCATCCCGGAACGAGGAGCAGGCCGGCCGCCCCTCTCAGCCGCGGCGGAAGAGGGCGCGCAGGCGCCGCGCCTGCCGCCCGCCCCAGGCGAAGATCCGGGCCTCGAGGGCTTCCAGCCTGCCGGTGGCCACCGGCCAGCGCCGGCGCGCCCATTCCATGCCGCGATGCGCCCAGGGATACTGGTCGCGCAGGACGAACAGGCCAAGGGCGAGGAACAGGCCGCCCTGCAGCACCGGCAGCACCAAGCCAAGCCCGCCGAGGCCGAGCAGAGCGAAGCCGACCGCCTTACGGGTCCGGGAGGGGCGGCCAGGCACCGCCTGGCCCGGCAGGCTGGCGGGCAGGGTCGCCGCCCAGGCCACGGGGGCGGGCAGGGACTCGCCGGGCAGGGCGCCGGCCTGCGTCTGGTCGCGGACCTCGCCGGAGGGCAGCGGCTGGATCGGGTGCATCATCGTCCCCAGGTGGGGCAGCGGCAGCACGGATCCAGCCCGGTCCCCGAAACGGTGCGCCCGGCTCAGTCGAGCCGCAGCCCGAGCCGTTGCACCATCTCCCGCTCATAGGCCGCCTGGCGCAGCGTGACCTCGCGGTAGGCGTCACTGTCGTGGTAGGCCGCCGGCATGTCGAACTGCGCCCGCACGCGCTCGTTCTCGGGGTGGAACAGCGCCTCCTTGAAGGCGTCGTGCAGGATCCGCACCACGCCGCGGTCCATCCCGGCCGGGCCGACCAGCCCGTAGGCGGTGGAGACCACCATGTCGAGCCCGAGCTCGCGCAGCGTCGGCACCTCGGGGAAGCGCTCGAAGCGCTGGGCGGTGAAGACGGCGAGGAGGCGCATCCGCCCCGCCACCACATGCGGCGCCCAGGCGGAGGCGTCGGCCATGCAGTCCACCGTGCCGCCGAGCACCGCCGTCACCCCCTCGCTGGTGCCGCGATAGGGCACGTGGGTGAGCTGCACGCCAAGGCGGCGCGCCATGTCCTCCATGGCGATGTGCGGCGTGGTGGCGATGCCCGAGGTGGCGTAGGTGCGCCCGCCCGGCGAGGCCCTGGCGGACTCCATGAACTCGTGGAAGGTCTTCCAGGGCGCGTCGGCCCGCACCGCCAGCCCTGTGACCCAGCCGCAGAGGCCGATGATGTAGGTGAAGTCGGTCGCCACGTCCCATTGCGGATTCCGCACGAGGTAGGGACGGCGGATGATCGAGAGGTGCATCTGCCCGATCGTGTAGCCATCTGGCCGTGCCTCCTTGACCGCGGGTGCGACCAGCGTGCCGCTCGCCCCCGGGCGGTTCTCCACGATCACCGGCTGGCCGAGCGGGCGCTGCGCGAGCTCCGCCATCGAGCGCATCTGCACGTCCGAGGAGCTGCCCGGAGACCAGGGGTTGATCATGCGTATGGGCCGCTCGGGGAAGCGGGCGGCGCGGGCGATGCGGGGCGCGGCGAGGCCCGTGGCAAGCAGGCCGAGGGCGACCCGACGGCCCAGGGGTGGGGTCATGGCGTGTTCCTCCCGGTTGTGGCGCGGGCACCATTCGGGGACGCCCGTTCCGCCGTCGGGCAGCATAGGCGGCGCGCCCCGCCCGCAGGAAGGGCCGGCGGGGGAAGGGCTTGCCTGGCGCGCCGCCAGGGGCCAGTGTCCGCCCCCTCCCGCCCCCAGCGCAGGACCATTCCCGCATGCCCGAGAGCTTCGATGTCATCGTGATCGGCGCCGGCCCTGGCGGCTATGTCTGCGCCCTCCGTGCGGCGCAGCTCGGCATGAGGGTGGCCTGCGTGGAGAAGCGGGAGACGCTCGGCGGCACCTGCCTCAACGTCGGCTGCATCCCCTCCAAGGCGCTGCTGCAATCCTCCGAGCATGTCGAGGAGGCGCGCCACAAGCTCGCCGACCACGGCGTGGTGCTGAACGGGGAGGTGCGCTTCGACCTCGCCCGCATGCTCGCGCGCAAGGACGAGGTCGTCGCCGCCAACGTCAAGGGCGTGGAGTTCCTGTTCCGCAAGAACAAGGTGACCTGGCTGAAGGGCGAGGGGCGCATCCTCTCGCCTGGCAGGGTCGCGGTGAACGGCGAGACCTACGAGACGAGGCACATCGTCGTCGCCACCGGCTCGGAGAGCATCCCGCTGCCCGGCGTGGAGGTGGACGAGCGGCGCATCGTCACCTCCACCGGCGGGCTGGAGCTGGACCGGGTGCCGGGCCACCTCGTCGTCATCGGCGGCGGCTATATCGGGCTCGAGCTCGGCAGCGTCTGGCGCCGCCTCGGCGCCGAGGTGACGGTGGTGGAGTTCCTCGACCGCATCGTGCCCGGCATGGACGGCGAGGTAGGCAAGGCCTTCGAGCGCATCCTGACGAAGCAGGGCCTGAAATTCTGCCTGAAGACGAAGGTGACGGGCGCGCGCGCAGGCAATGAGGGCGTGACGCTCACCCTTGAGCCGGCGGCGGGCGGCCCGGCGGAGGAACTGCGCGCCGACGTCGTGCTGGTGGCGATCGGCCGCCGCCCCTACACCGGGGGCCTCGGCCTCGACGCCGCCGGCGTGGCGCTGGACGAGCGCGGGCGGGTGCGGGTGGACGCGCACTACGCCACGAACGTGCCCGGCATCTGGGCGATCGGCGACGTCATCGCCGGGCCGATGCTGGCCCACAAGGCGGAGGAGGAGGGGGTGGCGGTGGCCGAGCGCATCGCCGGCCAAGCGGGGCACGTGAACTACGAGGCGATTCCCGGCGTGGTCTACACCTGGCCCGAGGTCGCCTCCGTCGGGCGGACGGAGGAGCAGCTCAAGGAGGAGGGCGTCGCCTACAAGGCCGGCAAATTCCCCTTCACCGCCAATGGCCGCGCCCGCGCCATGGGCGACACCGACGGCTTCGTGAAGATCCTGGCCGATGCCGCGACCGACCGCATCCTCGGCGCGCACATCATCGGCCCCGATGCGGGCACGCTGATCGCCGAACTCGCCCTCGCCATCGAATTCGGCGCCTCCGCCGAGGACGTGGCCCGCACCAGCCACGCCCACCCCAGCCTGAGCGAGGCGGTGAAGGAGGCGGCGCTCGCCGTCGCCGGCCGGGCGCTGCACATCTGATCGGCGCCTGCCCGGGCGGGGAAGGCACGGAAAGGTTGTGCCCGGCGCGGCTTGATGCGCGCGGCGGCATGGGCCACCTCTCCCCCCATCCCTGCCGAGGCGGGGCCTGACAACCATGGAACCCGGCTGCCCCGGCAGGGCAGCGGGCGATGCCGGGAGGAGAGCACCACGATGACCCAAGACGACAAGGCCGCCCGAGCAGGCGCCAGGCTTTCCCGGCGCGGCGCGCTCGGCCTTGCCGCCGCCGCGCTTGCCGCGCCCGCCATCGCCAGGGCGCAGGGGCGCTTCCCCGAGCGGCCGGTGCGCCTGATCTGCCCCTGGCCGCCCGGCGGCTCCACCGACGGGCAGATGCGCGCGATCGCCGAGGCCGCGGCTCCGCATCTCGGCCAGCCGGTGATCATCGAGAACCGCCCGGGCGCCACCGGCACCCTCGGCGCGCAGGCGGTGAAGGACGCGCGGCCGGACGGCTACCTGCTGACGCAGATGCCGATCTCGGTCTTCCGCCTGCCGCACATGACGGACCGCCCCGCCTTCAACCCGGTGGAGGACTTCACCTACATCATCCACCTGACCGGCTACCTGTTCGGCGTGGTGGTGCGGGCCGACAGCCCCTGGCGGACCTTCCGCGAGTTCCTGGACTACGCCAAGGCCAATCCGGGGCGGGTGAATTACGGCTCGCCGGGCGTCGGCTCCTCGCTGCACATCACCATGGAGCAGATCGCCGAGCGGGAGGGGATCCAGTGGACCCACGTGCCCTTCCGGGGCGGCGCCGACAACATGCAGGCGACGCTGGCCGGGACGGTGCACGCGACGGCCGATTCCACCGGCTGGGCGCCGCTGGTGGAGGCGGGCCAGCTTCGCCTGCTCGTGGTCTGGAGCGCGGAGCGCGCCCGGCGCTTCCCCGACGTGCCGACGCTGCGCGAGGTCGGCATCGACATCGTCTCCACCTCTCCCTACGGCTTCGCCGGGCCGCGCGGCATGGATCCGCAGGTGGTCCGCATCCTGCATGACGCCTTCCACAAGGCGCTGTTCGACCCCCGCCACCTGGAGATCCTGCAGCGTTTCGACATGGAGCCCGTCTACCTCAACAGCGAGGACTACACCGCCAAGGCGCGGCGCCTATTCCAGGAGGAGGGCGAGATGGTCCGCCGCCTCGGGCTGCGGGTCTGACGGCCGACGCGGGCCGCGGCGCCCTGCCGCGGCCCGGGCATGGCCGCGGCGCCACGGCCGCGGCCTTCCTCGGCCAGGGGGCCGGCCGGGTGTTCACAATTCTTTGAATACGATGTTCACTCGCGCTCCCATCCGCGAGCGCGAGGCGATTCGTGCCCGACAGCATCCTCGACTTCCACGCCGCCCCGGCCGCCGGCAGCCTGCTGTTCGGCAGCGAGACCTCCCCGCCCCTCTGGCTCTGGCTCGCCCTGGACCCCGAGGAGGTGGACCGGCTGGAAGCGGCGCTGCTCGACCATCTCCGCTCTCCCCTCTTCCCCGCCCGCATCGGGGAGCGGCCGGTCCGGCGGGGGGATGATGCCGGGCTGCTCGCCTTCGCTGCCGGCTTCTCCCCCCTGGCGCCGCGCTTCGCCGGAGGGCCGGAGCTGGTGCTGGCCGCCACCCGCATCGTCGCCGAGCGCGGCGGGCCGCTCTGCCGCGAGGCGGCGCTCGCCTGCATTGAGGCGCTGCAGCACCGCCTGCACGGCGAGGCGCGGGCGCTCGGCGAGGCGGTCTCCTCGCCGGCCCGGCTGCGCCATTTCGTGCTCGCCGCCCGGCTCGCGGCCGATCTCTGGCTGCGCTTCCTGCCCGGCCCCGACACCGGGCGGGGCATCGCGGCGCGGCTCGCCGAGGTGGTGAGCCTTCCGCCGCGCCCGGCCACCCCGCCCCCGGGCGCCGCGCCGCCGCAGGAGGCGGCGCCGCCCCATGCCTCCCCTCCGCCGCAGGCCGCCGGGGCGCCGGCCGCCGAGGTGACGCTGCTGCAGCCCTTCGAGCCGCCGAACGACCGCGCCGAATGGCAGTCCTACCAGCGGCTCACCGCCCCGCTGCCGCTCTGCCGCGTGCCGCGCGACGCCGCGGCGCGGCTTGCCGCGCTGGCCGAGGCGGCGCCCTCCTTCGCCGCGCCGCTGGCCGAGCTCCGCCGCGCCCTGGCGCTCGCTGCCCATGCCGGCCGGCCCTCGCCGCGGCTGAAGCCGATCCTGCTGGTCGGCCCGCCCGGCGTCGGGAAGACCTGGTTCGCCCGCCGGGTGGCGCAGGCGCTGGCGCTGCCCTTCAGCGCGCTGAACCTCGGCGGGGCGACCGACAACCGCTGCCTGCAGGGCACGGCCCGCGGCTGGTCCGCCGCCACCCCGGCCTGGCCGATCGCCGAGATGGCCCGGCTCTCCGCGCCCAACCCGCTGTTCTTCCTCGACGAGGTGGAGAAGGCGGGCGGCCAGCGCGACAGCAACGGCCGGGTCCACGACACGCTGCTGGCGATGATCGAGCCGGAAAGCGCGGCCGCTTGGTTCGACGAATGCCTGCGCACCACCGCCGACCTGCGCCACATCCTCTGGATCATGGCGGCGAACGAGACGCGCGGCATTCCGGCGCCGCTGCTCTCCCGCCTCTCCGTGCACCAGGTGGAGCCGCCGCCGGCCAGCGCCTTCCCGCGGGTGATGGCGGGGCTGCTCGAGGGCATCGCCGGCGACCTCGGCTGCACCCCGGCGGAGCTGCCGCCGCTGGAGGAGGAGACGCTGGCGGCGCTGCGCCGCGGCTTCGCCCGCCACCGCAACCTGCGCCGGCTGCGGGCGCAGATGGAGGAGTGCCTCGGCTTGGCGGCGGAGGCCGCGCTCGTCGCCTCGCATTGAGGGGAGGGGGGGCCGGCGGCCCCGCCTGCCTCACATTCCGTTCATGAACCCCGCCCTTTGGTGACGCGCGCGGGCAAAAGGACCGGCAACCCGTCTCGGGGGCGGGCTGTTCTGGCCGGCCATGGAGCGTCTTTTCTTCCTCACCACGGCCACCCGGGCCCTGCCCGGCTGGGTCCGCTACGGCATCACCACGGCGCTGGTGGCGGCCGCGCTGGCGACGCGGTTCCTGCTGTTCGGCCCCGGCGCCGGCAGGCCCTTCCTGGCCTTCTACCCCGTGGTGGTGATCGCCGGTTCGGTCTTCGACCGCGGCACGAGCCTCTACGCGACGACGATGGCCGCCCTGCTCGGCACCTGGTTCTTCGTTCCGCCAGTCCGCAGCCTGGACATCGCCAACGCATCCGACATGGCAGAGCTGCTGCTGTTCCTGATCTCGGCAGTCCTCATCGCCTTCCTGCTGGAGGCGATGCACGGCGCGCTCGCCGAGATGGCCGAGGACCGGCAGCGGGCCAAAGCGGCCAATGCCGAGCTGACCGAGGCCAACCGCCAGCTTGCCACCCTCGCCACGGGGCGGGAGACGCTGCTGCGCGAGTGCATCCACCGCTCCCGCAACGACCTGCAGCGCCTCATCGCCATGCTGCAATTCCAGGTCGCCGCCGCGCGCGAGGCGCCGGCGGTGCGCGAGGCCCTGGCCGAGGCGATGTCGCGCATCCAGGCGCTGTCGCGCGTCAACCAGCGGCTGGAGGCGCATTGGCACCAGCCCGGCACCGTGCTCGACAGCCGCCAGTTCCTGGAGGGGCTGGGGGAGGATCTGCGGGAGGCCGCCTTCGGCCTGCGCCCGGTGGCGCTCGAGGTCCGGGCCGAATCCCACCCGCTGAGCGTGGTGCGGGCTGTGCCGGTCGGCCTCGTGGTCAACGAACTGGTGACGAACGCGCTGAAATACGCCTTCCCCGAGGATCGCCACGGCATCGTCCGCATCGGGTTCCGGCGCGAGGGCGGGGAGTTCGTGCTCACGGTGGAGGATGACGGCATCGGCCATGACGGGCAGGCCCCCGCCCACGGCACCGGCCTCGGCGCCCGCCTGGCGCGCGCGCTGGCGGCGCAGCTCGGCGGGCGCATCAACCTCGGGCCGGGCTGCGGCAGCGCGGGCGAGGGGCCCGGCACCGGCTGGACGCTGCGCTTCCCGGCGGAAGGCTGACGCCCCACGCGGGCCTCGCATCGGGCCTCGCGGATGGCGACCGACCCGCCCTCCAACGCCGGCGTGCGCCTCGGGGGGCCGGGGCAGACCCCTTGGCGCGGACGGGCCAGGGGCCCGCTCATCAAAGGGCCAACCCACTCGCCGCGCACCGAGGCGAACGGAAAACGCCCCGGCGCCCGCGACCCGCGCCCGTCGGGGGGGCCGTCAGGCCGCGGAGCGGCCCAGCACCCGCCCCGCCACCGCGTCGAGCCTCGCCAGCAGCGCCGGGTCGCGCATCTCGGGCGCGGTGATGATGGCGTTGTCCAGCGCCCGGTCGCAGCCAGCGGGGCAGGGGCCGCGCGGGCGGCCGAGCGCCGGCACCACCGCCCGGACCAGGGCCCGCGCCTTGTCGGCGTTCCCGAACAGCACCTTCACCACCTGCTCGACGGTGACGTGGTCGTGGTCGGGGTGCCAGCAGTCGAAATCCGTCACCATGGCCACGGTCGCGTAGCAGAGCTCCGCCTCGCGGGCGAGCTTGGCCTCGGGCATGTTGGTCATGCCGATGACGCTGCAGCCCCATTGGCGGTACAGCTCGCTCTCCGCCCTGGTGCTGAATTGCGGGCCTTCCATGACCAGGTAGGTGCCGCCGCGCGTCACCGGCAGGGAGAGACCGCGCGCCGCCGCCTCCAGCGCGTCGCCGAGACGCGGGCAGACCGGATGCGCCATGGAGACATGGGCGACGCAGCCCGCCTCGAAGAAGCTCTTGGCGCGCGCGAAGGTGCGGTCGATGAACTGGTCCACGATGACGAAGTGGCCGGGCGGCAGCTCCTCGCGCAGCGAGCCGACGGCGGAGAGGGAGATGACCTCGGTGCAGCCCGCCCGCTTCAGCGCGTCGATGTTGGCGCGGAAGTTGAGCTGGCTCGGCGGCACCGGGTGGCCGCGCCCGTGCCGCGGCAGGAACACGCAGCGCACGCCGGCGAGGCGCCCGAACAGCAGCGCGTCCGAGGGCTCGCCCCAGGGGGTCTGCACGCGCCGCCACTCGCGCCCCTCCAGCCCCTCGATATCGTACAGGCCGGACCCGCCGATCAGGCCGATGACGGGTTCGATGGTGTCGGGCATGGCAGCGCGCTCCGGGAAGGTCCTGGTGCGGTCCTTCTACAGGGATCGGGCACGGTGCCGAAGGCCGACCCGCACCGGAACCGTGGCGGTTCCGGCGCGTCTCGGCGGAGCGGCGGAACACGCCCGCAGGATGGAGGATCCACCATGCGAAAACTCATGCGCCCGGGCGGTCTCGCCGCCGCCCTGCTGATGGCGGGCACGCTTGCCTGGCCCGCGCCCGCGCCCGCGGGGGAGAGGCCGACGCCCGAGGAGCGCGCCCGGGTCGAGCAGGCGCTCCGCGCCATGGGCTTCGTGAGCTGGGAGGAGATCGAGCGGGAGGATGACGGGCGCGTCTTCGAGGTGGACGATGCCCGCATGCCGGACGGCACCAAGTACGACCTGAAGCTTGCCGCCGACGATCTGCGCGTGATCGAGCGCAAGCGGGACTGAGGGCGACTCCGGCCTGACGCAGGGGGCCGCCCCCGTGGCGCCCCCTGCCCTTCCGGTCAGTGCAGGTCGGACCAGACCCTGCGCTTCACCGCATAGGTCAGCCCGCCGAGGATGGTGAGGAAGATCAGCACCCGCACCCCCATTCTCTTGCGCTGCTCGAGCTCCGGCTCGGCCGCCCAAGCGAGGAAGGTGGTCAGGTCGCGGGCCATCTGCTCGACCGTGGCCTGGGTGCCGTCGTGGAACTCGATCTGACCCTCGTTGAGCGGCGGGGCCATGGCGATCTGATGGCCGGGGAAGTAGGCGTTGTAATACATCCCCTCCATCAGCTCGACGCCCTCCGGCGGGTCGGTGTAGCCGGTCAGCAGCGCGTATATGTAGCGCGCCCCGCCTTCCCGCGCCTTGGTGATGACCGAGAGGTCGGGCGGGTAGGCGCCGTTGTTGGCCGCGCGCGCCGCCTGCTCGTTGGGGAAGGGGCTGCGGAAGCGGTCGGAGGGGCGGGCGGGCCGCTCGAACATCTGCCCCTCGTCGTTGGGGCCGTCCATCACCATGACGGTGGCCGCGATGGCCCGCACCTC
Organism: Crenalkalicoccus roseus; assembly: GCF_004761865.1. Lineage (GTDB taxonomy): Bacteria > Pseudomonadota > Alphaproteobacteria > Acetobacterales > Acetobacteraceae > Crenalkalicoccus > Crenalkalicoccus roseus. Next base: position 84,944 of record NZ_SJDM01000011.1, read on the forward strand.
GGCCTCGGAAAGGCCGATCTCCCGCAGGTTGCGGTAGGAGAGCTGGCGCATGGCGTGGCAGGCGGCGCAGGTCTCCTTGTACACCTGGAAGCCGCGCTGCGCCGCCGCGCGGTCGTAGGTGCCGAAGATCCCGTCGAAGGAGAAGCGCACATCCGGCAGCGGCACCGTCGGCCCGGCGGCGAGGGCCGGGCCGGCGGACAGCAGGCCGGCCAGGAGCGCGGCGGCCTTCAGGGTGGTGCGGAACACGGCCATCACGCCTTCTCCATCGGCTTGCTCATGGCGCCCGCCGGCAGCGGGCCGCCGCCGCGCAGCACCGGCAGGGCGATGCTTTCGGGCAGCGGCAAGGGTCGCTCCAGCCGCCCGAGCAGGGGCAGGATCACCAGGAAGTACAGGAAGTAATAGGCGGTCGCGAGCCGGGCGATGGTGATGTAGATGCCCTCCGCCGGCTTCGCGCCCACCCACATCAGCACGAAGAAGGACACGGTCCACAGCAGCAGGAAGATCCGCGCCACCGGGCGGAAGCGCATGGAGCGCACCGGGCTGGTGTCGAGCCAGGGCAGCACGAACAGCACGCCGATCGAGGCGAACATCAGCACCACGCCGCCGAGCTTGTCCGGCACCGCGCGCAGGATCGCGTAGAAGGGCAGGAAGTACCATTCGGGCACGATGTGCGGCGGCGTCACCAGCGGGTTGGCCGGGATGTAGTTGTCCGGGTGCCCGAGGTAGTTGGGCATGAAGAACACCAGGACCGCGAACACCATGAAGTACACCACCAGACCGACGCTGTCCTTGATGGTGTAGTAGGGATGGAAGGGGATGGTGTCCTGCGGCCCCTTCGGGTCGATGCCGAGCGGGTTGTTGGAGCCGGTCACGTGCAGGGCCGCGATGTGCAGGAACACCACGCCGACGATCACGAAGGGCAGCAGGTAGTGCAGGCTGAAGAAGCGGTTGAGGGTGGGGTTGTCCACGCTGAAGCCGCCCCACAGCCACACCACGATGTCCGGCCCGATGAGCGGGATGGCGCTGAACAGGTTGGTGATGACGGTGGCGCCCCAGAAGGACATCTGCCCCCAGGGCAGCACGTAGCCCATGAAGGCGGTGGCCATCATCAGCAGGAAGATCACCACGCCGAGCATCCACAGCAGCTCGCGCGGCGCCTTGTAGGAGCCGTAGTACAGGCCGCGCCAGATGTGGATGAACACGACGATGAAGAACATGCTGGCGCCGTTCATGTGGACGTAGCGCAGCAGCCAGCCGTAGTTCACGTCGCGCATGATGCGCTCGACCGAGTCGAAGGCGTAGTGCACGTGCGGCGTGTAGTGCATGGAGAGGAAGATGCCGGTGGCGATCATGATCACCAGCGTGACCATGGCCAGCGCGCCGAAATTCCAGAAGTAGTTGAAGTTCCGGGGCGTCGGGAACGTCCCGTACTCCTTCTGCATCAGGGTGAACACCGGCAGGCGCGCGTCGATCCAGCGCACCACCGGGTTCTTGAACTCGCTCGTGTGGGGGCCCGTGGCCATGACGGTGTTCCTTCGCGTCGCGGGGCGGGACCGCTCCGGCGCCGGGGCGCCTCCGCGGACCGGCCCCTCTGCCTCAGCCGATGCGGATCTGGGTGTCGGAGGTGAAGGTGTACTCCGGCACCTCGAGGTTGGCGGGCGCCGGGCCGCGACGGATGCGGCCGGAGGTATCGTAGTGGCTGCCGTGGCAGGGGCAGAACCAGCCGCCGTAATCGCCCCGCGGATCGGTCGGCTTCTGGCCGAGGGGCACGCAGCCGAGATGCGTGCAGATGCCGATCAGCACCAGCCACGGGTCGCGGATGACGCGCTGCTGGTCCGGCTGCGGATCGGGAAGCTGGGAGAGGGGCACGGCGCGGGCGACCTGGATCTCCTCCTGCGTGCGGTGGCGCACGAACACCGGCTTGCCGCGCCAGACCACCGTCACCGCCGCGCCGACCGGGATCGGCGAGAGGTCCACCTCGGTGCTGGCGAGCGCCAGCACGTCCCTGGCCGGGTTCATGGAGTGGATGAAGGGCCAGGCCATGACACCCACCCCGACCGCCGCGAAGGCCCCCGTCACCAGCTTGAGGAAGTCGCGGCGCGTCTCGCCTTCCTGCGGGGGGCGCGACCCGTGCTGCGCCATCGTCTCGGCCATGACTCTTTCTTCGTCCCTGATCCGGGCCACGCTCGTCCCCGAAAAGGGGCCGGCGGGGGCCGCGTGCATGCGCCGCAGCGGGAAGGAGCGGACATGCCGAAGGCCGGCCCGCGCTCCCCCGCTGCGCCGCGGCGCATATAAAGCTACGGTTTGCGGGGTGGCAATCCGCCGGGACCGCCAACCGCCCCCAGGAGCCGACGCCTTGAGCCAAGAGACCGCCCCTCCTGCCGGGCCACCGGACCCGGCCGAACACCCGCTCGCCGCGCCGGCGCGCGCCTGGTTCGAATCCCTGCGCGACCGGCTCTGCGCCGCTTTCGAGGCGATCGAGGACGAGCTCGCCGCCGGCCCCCACGCCCGGCTTCCGCCGGGGCGGTTTGAGCGCACCGCCTGGGACCGCCCGGGCGGAGGCGGCGGGGTGATGAGCGTGATGCGGGGGCGCGTGTTCGAGAAGGTGGGGGTGAACGTCTCCACCGTGCACGGTGAATTTTCCCCCGAGTTCCGCCGCCAGATCCCGGGCGCCGAGGAGGATCCGCGCTTCTTCGCCACCGGCGTGTCGCTGGTGGCGCATCTGCGCAGCCCCCGCGTGCCGGCGGCGCACATGAACACCCGCTTCATCGCCACCAGCCGCGCCTGGTTCGGCGGCGGCGGCGACATCACCCCGATGCGGCCGGAGGCGCCCGAGGCGCAGGAGGACGCCGCCCGCTTCCACGCCGCGCTCCGCGCCGCCTGCGACCGCCACGATCCGGGCTACTACCCGCGCTTCAAGGCTTGGTGCGACGAGTACTTCTTCCTGCCCCACCGGGGGGAGCCGCGGGGCCTGGGCGGCATCTTCTACGACTGGCTCGGCGACCGCACCCCCGGCCACGGGCCGGAGGCCGACTTCGCCTTCACCCGCGACGTCGGCCTCGCCTTCCTCGAGGCCTACCCCGCCATCGTCCGCCGCCGCATGCACGAGCCCTGGACGGAGGCGGAGCGGGAGCACCAGCTCATCCGCCGCGGCCGCTACGTGGAGTTCAACCTGCTCTACGACCGCGGCACGCTGTTCGGGCTGCGTACCGGCGGCAATGTCGAGGCCATCCTGATGTCCCTGCCGCCCGAGGTGCGCTGGCCCTGAGCGCGCCGGGCGGCGGTGGCGTCCGGCCCCGGCCGCGCTAGGCTGCGCCGGACAGGAGGATGCAGACCATGTCCCACACCCCCGCCCCGCCCCGGAGCCCCGCCTGATGCGCGCCGTCTGGTACGAGCGGAACGGCGGCTCCGAGGTGCTGACCCTCGGCGAGATGCCGACGCCGGAGCCGGGGCCGGGCGAGGTGCTGGTGCGCCTCGCCGCCTCGGGCGTGAACCCCTCGGACTGGAAGACGCGGCGCGGCAGCACCCGCCCGATGGCCTTCCCGCGCGTCATCCCGCACAGCGACGGCGCCGGCGTGATCGAGGCCGTGGGCGAAGGGGTGGCTCGTGGCCGCATCGGCGAGCGGGTGTGGATCTGGAACGGGCAGTGGAAGCGCCCCTTCGGCACCGCGGCGGAATACATCGCCCTTCCCGCCGCCCAGGCGGTGCCCCTGCCCGAGGGCACCAGCTTCGAGGAAGGCGCCTGCCTCGGCATCCCGGCGCTGACGGCGCTGCACGCGGTGGCGACGGATGGCGGCGTCACCGGCAGGCGCGTGCTGGTCACCGGCGGCGCCGGCGCCGTCGGGCACTATGCCATCCAGTTCGCCCGCCTGCTCGGCGCGGCGCAGATCCTTGCCACCGTCAGCGGCGAGGCGAAGGCGGCGCACGCGATGGCCGCCGGCGCCGACGCTACCATCAACTACCGGCGGGAGGAGGTGCCGGCGCGGGTGATGGAGTTGACCGGTGGGCGCGGCGTGGACCGGGTGGTGGAGGTGGACCTTGCCGGCAACGGGCCGATGCTGCACCGGCTCTGCGCCTATGGCGCGGTGGTCGCCGGCTACGGATCGAACACCCAGGAGGCGGTGTTCCCCTTCTCCCCGACCATCCAGAAGGGGATCGCGGTGCGCTTCTTCATCGTCTACGAGTTGGACGCGGCGCAGCGCGCGGCGGCGATCGGCGCGCTGCAGGCGTGGCTCGCGCGCGGGCTGGTGCGCCACGCCGTCGCCGCGCGCCTGCCCCTGGCCGAATGCGCGCGGGCCCATGACGAGGTGGAGCAGGGCCGCCACATCGGCAATGTGGTGCTCGCCTGCTAGGGCAGATCGCGGATGGCTGGAAACAGCCAAGAGCGTGACTCTGCCCTAAGCCGCGTGGACAAACCTGATCCACA
>NZ_SJDM01000110.1 GCF_004761865.1 Crenalkalicoccus roseus
GCCGTATCTTGCACCATTCTCTAGTGCACCTCAATAGGCGTATTGCATCGCCACTCTGCACTTGTATTCGACATTTTCTGGCAAAGCCTTGTTGAATTTCTCCTCACCCGAAACATAACATGCAGTGCAACCATGTGAAAAAAAGTGAACGTCCCCAATCATTACGGGGCAGTCGGATCGATCACACTTAACGTTGATCAATCGTTATAAAATGATTAAATTTCACCTCCAGTTTTGATCAATGACTCATTGCGACTTGTTGCGTTTTAATGCTTTTAAATTCATATGGAAATAGAGCATTTCGACACCGCGCATCAACATTGCTGAACCAATCATTGCGATATCGTGTGAACTGTTCATCGTGCAGGCCTGTTGCTATGCGATAGAGTCATGCTATGTTATGTTGTGTTGTGTTCTTCACGATTGTTTCATTGTTATCAATAACACATGACTCACTGAGTAAGTGCATTTTTTCATGTTCATTGCATGATGATAAATTAGGTTATAGAAAATGTTCATATGATAAATTCTTGAGTAATGAGAATAATCATGCAAAATTTGTAGTAATGAACGGGCATATGGATACAAAAATGCGGCAAGTTCACCAAGATCGATAAAAAGAGACTGAATAACTAACTAGTTACAGTCCTGGTCCACAACCCAAAACTCATGGGAGGCCGTGTCCATGTGAGACCAAAAGTATTGTTCAGGTGTGCCGATCCCCATACGCAACCCGTATACGCCTTTTCTAGCGAACGTCTGAAGATTCCATAATTTATTAACTGAAAGAAGCGACTTTCACAACGCGATTTTGTGGACGTCACCGAGAGACAAGACAGTGGAAATTTGCCTCCAGACGGAGTTTTCCGTCCCTATGTTGAACACGGGTTGTTGTATTGAGATGTTTATGCGAA
>NZ_SJDM01000111.1:0-487 GCF_004761865.1 Crenalkalicoccus roseus
CAATCAAATTCAAGTCTCACAGTTGAAGTTGACATGAAGTGTTTGGGTCTGTATAAGATGGCGTCTGATAGTTTTCCCACCACCATGCTTCCTTTCCTTGTCATTCTACTGAAACCACTCCTTGAGAACGGTCCTGATCCGGAATCGCATCCGCCTAACGATGAACGCTGCCCATCCCTTGCAACCGGTAAGCCTTGTTTACGGGTTTCGGGCTCATGAATCATCGACCTTCTGCTAACACGACGGCTCAGTCTCGGTGCTGCGATTGGCTTCATCAAGCGAGACCAGTCCTCTTCAGCATCTACTTTCCTTGCCGTTTTCTCCAGATACTGCGACAGATTCGCGAATGAGGCCCTCTTCAGTGCCGCACTCCTCGTGAATCTGCTCAAACGTCGTGGGAACGGTATGGGATGCGCTGATCCGTGTGGCACCGTTACCCTCGGCGCAGCGACGGGCCCAGGCTGATCAATCGATCCAGCATTACTGA
>NZ_SJDM01000111.1:517-863 GCF_004761865.1 Crenalkalicoccus roseus
CAGCATTACTGATACCCAATTTTCTGTGACTCGCATGATCTCCAGGATGTGCTCCGTGCTGATCTCGATAGTGACCCTGATCCTGATCATGATCACGATCGATTGATATCGCCTTCGAGGGAACTGTATCGCTCTCTCCGTTGTCTTCACAAGAACCCTCATCGAAAGTATCATACTCATCATCTGTATCACATTCCTCATCAACATCACTAAAGTGTGACGCTTTTTCTAAGCGAGACTCAATGCTTCCATTAATATCATTCGAAGTTCCCGCCGAATTTGTGGTACCGTGCAGATCCCCTGAGACAGTCTTCTTCAGTGGTAGTCTCCCGCGCAGTTCTGCGGG
>NZ_SJDM01000112.1 GCF_004761865.1 Crenalkalicoccus roseus
GGCAGCGCCGCCTGCCGCGCGGCAAGATCCCGCCGCGCCCGCGCGAGCGCTGCGGCATCGGCGGCCTGCCGTTCCAGCGCCTCGGCTGCCAAGCGGTGCCGCTCGGCCTGCGCCGCCAGCGCCTCCCGCTCCGCCAGCGCCTGCGCCGCCGCCTCGGCCTCTGCCGCCGCCTGCCGGGCCGCCGCCTCCGCGGCCGCGCACCGCGCCTCGGCCTCGGCGGCGGTCCCGCGCGCGACGGCGAGGGCCTGCCCGGCCTCCGCCACCCGCTCGGCGAGGTCGAGCAGGCNCGCCTCGGCCTCTGCCGCCGCCTGCCGGGCCGCCGCCTCCGCGGCCGCGCACCGCGCCTCGGCCTCGGCGGCGGTCCCGCGCGCGACGGCGAGGGCCTGCCCGGCCTCCGCCACCCGCTCGGCGAGGTCGAGCAGGCCGGAGAGTCGCCCCGCCTCGTCGCGGGCCGCCTGCGCCTCGGCCTCCCGCCGCGGCGCCTCGGCGAGCGCCGCCTCGGCCGCCGCCAGCGCGTCGCGGGCGGTGCGGGCGGCCTCGGCATCGGCGGTGGCCTCGGCCTCGGCCCGCTCCAGCGCCTCGCGCGCCAGCACCGAGGCCTCGCGCTCGGCGCCGAGCCGGTCGGCGCGGCGGGCGGCCTCCAGCCGGGCGCGGGCGGCGGCGATGGCCGGCGCCTCCTCTTCCAGCATGGTGAGGCGGGCATCGGCCTCGGCGCGGGCGGCGAGACGCTCGGCGGCGCGGCGCCCGGCCTCGAGGGCGGC
>NZ_SJDM01000113.1 GCF_004761865.1 Crenalkalicoccus roseus
CCGCGCCGCTGCCGGCGCCCGCCGCGGCGGCGGGCATGGCGGAGCTGCAGCTCGCCCTCTCCGGGACGGAGGCGGCACCCGCCCCGGCCCCGGCGCCGCTGCCCCTCGGCTTCGCCCCGCCGCCGCCCGCCCCGCCGGCCGGGGAGGAGCCCCCGCTCGGCCGCGCCCTGGCGCAGCTTCTCGACACCTACATCCTGGCCGAGGCGCCGGACGGGGCGCTGGTGCTCGTGGACCAGCACGCCGCGCATGAGCGCCTGACGCACGAGGCGCTGCGCGCCCAGCTCATGGGGGGCGGCGTGCGCGCGCAGGCCCTGCTGCTGCCCGCCGTGGTCGAGCTGCCGGCGGCGCAGGCGGCGCTGCTGCTGGAGCACGCCGCGGCGCTGGCCCGGCTCGGGCTGGAGGTGGAGGGCTTCGGCCCCGGCGCGGTGCTGGTGCGCGCCCTGCCTGCCCTGCTCGGCCCCGCCGATCCGGCGCCGCTCCTGCGCGACCTCGCCGAGGAGCTCGCCGCCTGGGGCGAGACGGTGGCGCTGGAGCGGCGACTGGACGCCGCGCTGGCGCGGCTCGCCTGCCACGGTTCGGTGCGCGCCGGGCGGCGGCTGACGCCGGCGGAGATGGAGGCGCTGCTCCGGCAGATGGAGGCGACGCCCCGCGCCGCCACCTGCAGCCATGGCCGCCCCACCTTCCTCCGCCTCGGCCGGGCGGAGCTGGAGCGGCTGTTCGGACGGCGCTAGGCCCTGTTAGCGCCTGAACGCT
>NZ_SJDM01000114.1 GCF_004761865.1 Crenalkalicoccus roseus
TGCTGCATAATCATGATTACAACCACTAGTTATTGATCATGTTCAATCATTGCGTGCTCGTAATGTATTCCTCTGCGATGCACTCAATACCATCTCATCATACGCCATGTGATTGTATACGTGACATGAATTTTAGCTGGAATGTCCTATTTTCCAACTGTTTTTTGCACGGCTTTGAACTGTTAACAAAAACATAACATTTGAAACTTGCTCAGTTCATGCGATCTGAGACAGGCAGACCTTGTANAACTGTTAACAAAAACATAACATTTGAAACTTGCTCAGTTCATGCGATCTGAGACAGGCAGACCTTGTATATGTTAAAGTGGGACTTAGGTTCAAATTGAAGCGAGAAAGAGACACAACGCAATCGAAGTGGTTCCTTTATTGCTCCCTTCAAATGCATCGCTACAGCTTTTCTTCGAGCACGACCCAATTGAAGCACTGACTACGTACATAATCCGATCACCGCGAAACATCTGTGCATACGAAGACACTACGATGACAACCGTTCCCTCACTGCTTACTCAGTCGCTGCATTTATTCTAAGGAATGTTCTGACTTGAATAGAATGCTGATGCCAACACAAAGTCTCAGTGGACGCATACAGCCTATAAAAGCGTTCTATGCAGACAAAGTTTGTTTCGGATTTACTTCTCATCGATTTGCTATCGCAATGCCATGAAGCTACCACAATTTTCAGTTCTTTCAAAGGTGATCCTGTGGTGGAGTGAGTTGGTTAGGGGCT
>NZ_SJDM01000115.1 GCF_004761865.1 Crenalkalicoccus roseus
GGGGCCGGGCGCGGCGGCTCGGGCGCCGGCGGCGCGGGGCGCGGCGGCGGGGGCGTGGGGGCCGGCACCGGCGCCGGCGGGGGCGGCGGCGGCGCGGGACGCGGCGGCGGGGGCGTGGGTGGCGGCGGGCTGGGCGGCGGGGGCGGCGCCGGCGGGGGTGGCGGCGGGGGTGGCGGCGGGCTGGGCGGGGCCGGGCGCGGCGGCTCGGNAGGCTCGGGCGAGGGCGGCGCCGGCTCGGGCGTCGGGGCGGGGGGTTCGGGGGCCGGCGTCTCCCCCTGCGCGAGCTGCGCCGGCAGCGCGGCGACGAGCTCGACCGCCACCGCCTGCTCCCGCGGCTCCTCGAGCGCGCGCGGCACGGCGAGGAACAGGCCGAGCACGAGCAGCGCCGCATGCAGCGCCGCCGAAACCCCGGCCCAGAAGCCGACCCCCCTGCTGGTGCGCATCCCGCCCCCCTGGCGCGCCCCTGTCACGCCGCGGCTAGAGCCGCCCTGCCATGCGCGGGCATGGCAGGACCGCTCCAGGCCTTGATGTCCGCGCATGGGCCACGGCGAACCCCCTGCCCCTCGCCCGAGGCTGCGCTAGCCGCGGGGCGCCGCGCTGGCGCCCTGCTGGATGCGGGCCGGCGGCGCGGCGGGCGGCGCGGCACCGCCGGCCGGCGCCCCGGCCCCGCCCGAGGGCT
>NZ_SJDM01000116.1 GCF_004761865.1 Crenalkalicoccus roseus
CGCCTCCGCCTCGCGCTGCGCCACGGCGGCGCGGGCGGCCTCCTCCCCGGCGGCGGCGAGCGCCGCCTCGGCCTCGCGCAGCCGGGTGCGCTGGCGCAGCCGCACCGCACCGGGGTTGGGCGCGTCGGCACGGGCGGTGTGGCCATCCCAGCGCCACACCGCGCCCTCGCGCGAGACCGCGGCCTGGCCGGGGGCGAGCAGCGGCTGCAGCGCCGCGCCCTCCGCCCCCTCGGCCAGCAGCCCGACCTGGGAGAGGGCGCGGGCCAGGGCCGGCGGCGCGCGCACCAGCTCCGCCAGGGGAACCAGCCCCGCGGGCAGGGCCGGCGCCGGGTCGAGCGGCGGCAGGGCGCGCCAGTGGCGCGGGGCGGCGGGATCGGCCGGGCTTTCCAGCGCCTCGCCGAGCGCGGCGCCGAGCGCCGCCTCCAGCCCCGGCGGCACGGCGATGCCGTCCACCACCGGCGGCGCGGCGCTGCCCTCCCCGACGGCGGCGGCGAGGGTTTCGGCCAGGGCCCGCGCCTCGGCGGCGGCGCGGGCGCGGGCGGCCTCGGCCTCGGCGGCGCGGCGGCGCGCCTCGGCGGCGCCGGCGGCGGCGCGGGCGCGCGCGGCCTCGGCCTCCTCCACCCCGGCGCGGGCGGCGGCGAGCGCGGCCTCCGCCGCTCCGGCCCCATGCAGCGCG
>NZ_SJDM01000117.1 GCF_004761865.1 Crenalkalicoccus roseus
GATCGTCGGGCTGCGGCCGACGCAGAAGACGGTGGTCACCGGGGTCGAGATGTTCCGCAAGCTGCTGGACCAGGGCGAGGCGGGGGACAACATCGGGGCGCTGCTGCGCGGCACCAAGCGCGAGGAGGTGGAGCGCGGGCAGGTTCTGGCCGCGCCCGGCTCGATCACGCCGCACACGCAGTTCAAGGCCGAGGCCTACGTGCTGACCAAGGAGGAGGGGGGCCGGCATACGCCGTTCTTCACCAACTACCGGCCGCAGTTCTACTTCCGCACCACCGACGTCACCGGGGTGGTGAAGCTGCCGGAAGGGGTGGAGATGGTGATGCCCGGCGACAACGTCTCGATGGACGTCGAGCTGATCGCCCCGATCGCCATGGACGAGGGGCTGCGCTTCGCCATCCGCGAGGGCGGCCGCACCGTCGGCGCCGGCGTCGTCGCCAAGATCGTGAAGTGAGGCCCCGCCCGGGCGCGTCTGCGCGCCCGGGCGGTCGTCCCTCGCCTCAGACGGCGAGCGCCGCGCGCGCCGCGAGGTAGCGCCGGCGCACGTCCTCGAGCCCAATGCCGCCGCCATTGACGATGCGGCGCACCGCCTCGATGTCCCCGCGGTCG
>NZ_SJDM01000118.1 GCF_004761865.1 Crenalkalicoccus roseus
ACTGTGGATCAGGTTTGTCCACGCGGCTTAATCCCACCGCCCGGGCAATCGCCGCGAACCGCTGAACGCCTCGCCCTGCCTCAAGCCCCGGCATGTCTCGCATTTTGAGCCCCTTGGGGCATGGTGTTACCGTCCCGTCATGACGCACGCAGCGGCGAAGCGCCCGACCCGGGAGCAGAACGCATGACGGAGACGGAGGCCGACACCTGCCGCCGGCACGTCGTGCCCGCGCTGCAGGCCGCCGGCTGGGACAGCGCCCCGCACTCCATTGCCGAACAGCGCACCATCACCGACGGCCGCATCGTCCCGGTCGGCCGCGGCTTCGTCCGCAAGCCGCCCAAGCGCGTGGACTTCCTCCTCCGCTACCGGCGCGACTTCCCACTCGCGGTCGTCGAGGCCAAGGCCAGCTACCGCCGCGCCGCGGACGCCGTGCAGCAGGCGCGGCAGTACGCCGAGATGCTCGGCCTGAAATTCGCCTACGCGACCAACGGGCCCGAGATCATCGAGATCGACTACTTCACCGGCGCCGAGACCCCGCGCACC
>NZ_SJDM01000119.1 GCF_004761865.1 Crenalkalicoccus roseus
CAGACGGAGAACGACTTCTCTCCCAATCTGAGATATCGCCCGAGCTGTTGAGGCGCACAGGTGTTGGAGCCAGTTTACCTCCTGAACCAACCGTGTATGCGCTTATAAAAACCCAAGCGAGACTGTCGTTGCAGTCTCTGATAAATTGAATTGCTAATCATCGTTCCCATTATTGGTCAAGAATTAAAATGCTGAACTCATGCTATATGACACGTGATGCCAGCGGATGGATCCATTGGAAAGCTACGCTTTATTCACAACCAGTAGGAATATCACAACATCCAATGAATGGCTGAATTTTCTATACGTGTCATAAACAGGTTGCAGCATGCTATATGTATACTTCAGTCAAGATGAACAAGCAAATTAATGCCATTAACATATGGGCAGTAAAGAGGCAGAACAATATGTGCCTTTGTTCTCAGCAACTTGAGACATAGGTAGGATAAAGAGCGAATGAAAGTTGTCTTACTTGAGCCAGTTGAACACATGTTGTTTGCTATTGGTGGAGGTGGCTCCGCACA
>NZ_SJDM01000012.1 GCF_004761865.1 Crenalkalicoccus roseus
GCGGCCCGCCGCGCCGTGGCGCCGCCCAGGCTCCGGCGCCGCGGCCGCAGGCGGCGCGGCCGCAGCCCCATGGCGGCGAGGCGTCACGGCGGCGGGCAGCGCCGGCGCGCGTCGAAGGGCGCAAGGACCGCTCCTGGCGCGACGGCGATTTCCGCGACAGCCCGCCGGCCTTCCTGATGCGGGGGCGCTGAGGCGGGCATCCCGCCGCAACGCCCGCCCTGGCGGGGCGTTCGCCCTTCGCCGGGGCGGATCGCCGACGGAGGTGGCTCCGCCCCGGAACGAGGACGATGGCGCCGCTGCCGCCGGCACCGCCGGGCGGGAGCGGCCCCGGGAGGCGGCGATGCGCAGGACCAGGCTCGAACGCGAGGGAGAGGCGCTGACCCTGCGCACGGACGATGCCGGCACGGTGCTCACCGACGCGGCCGGCATGGTCCGCGCGCGGCACGGCACCGACCATCACGAGACGCTGCTGGATGGTCTGCGCCGGGAAGGCTGGCGCGTGGCGGAAGACGGCCACGTGGCCCTCGCCGGCACCGCACCACGGTTGGCCGGCCCCGTGACGGCGGAGCGCGGCGGCCCGGCCGCCACGGTGACGGATGGCGAGGACGGCTAGGGCTGTTTCCACCCAACCGTGCTCGCGGAACGGCTCTGGCTCCTTGCCCGGGGAGCGGGTTCACGCTTCCGCCGTCTCTCCGGCCGGGATCCGCCCCGGCCCCTGATCCGCGGCGGCGGCGGCGGTCTCTGGTTCCCGCCCGGCGGCGCATCGGGCATCCTGCCCCGCAAGAACGGAACCGGGAGGATGTCCATGACCTTCACCGCCCGCCGGGCGCGGCTCGGCCTGCCGCTCGCCCTGCTCGGCCTCGCCGCCCTGCCGCGCCACGCCGCGGCCCAGGCCGACCGCGCCGCCGCCTGGCCCGAGCGGCCGATCCGCCTGATCGCGCCCTACCCGCCGGGCGGTCAGACCGACATCGTCGGCCGGTGGCTGGCGGAGCGGCTGCGCGGCGTGCTGCCGCAGCCGATGATCGTGGAGAACCGCGCCGGCGCGCAGGGCATGATCGGCACCCAGGCCGCGGTGCAGGCCCCGGCCGACGGCTACACGGTGCTCTACGTCAACGCCTCGATCATGCTGATCAACCCGGTGATCCACCCCAACCCGGGCTACGACCCGTTCCGGGACTTCACGCCGGTCGTGCAGTTCGGCACCGCCGCGCTGGTGCTGACGGTGCGGCCGGACCGCGGGCTGAACACGCTCGAGGAGCTGATCGCCCTGGCCAGGCGCCGGCCGGGCGAGCTCTCCTACGCCAGCTTCGGCATCGGCTCGGCGAGCCACCTCTACGGCGCGATGCTGGAGCGGCAGGCAGGGGTGCAGATGACGCACATCCCCTATCGCGGCAGCGCGCCTGCGGTGCAGGACGTGCTGGCCGGCCACGCCTTCCTCTCCATCAACGACGAGGCGGTGAGCGTGCCGCACATCCGCGACGGGCGGCTGCGGCCGCTCGCCGTCACCGGTCCGGAGCGGCTGGAGACGCTGCCCGAGGTGCCGACCTTCAGGGAGCTCGGCTATGGCGGCGGGCTGGAACTGCTCGGCTTCAACGGCCTGGTGATGCGCGCCGGCACCCCGCCCGAGATCGTGCGCCGCTTCGCCGAGGCCGTGCTCGGGGTGATCCGCACGCCGGAGGGGCGGGAGCGGCTGCGGGTGATGGGGCTGGTGCCGACCGGCCTCGGCCCGGAGGAGTTCGCCGCCCAGCTTCGCCGCGACGCGCCCATCTGGGCGCAGGCGGCGCGCGACAGCGGGGCGCGCATCGAATAGGCGCCGGCGCGGCTTCCGCCCGCCCCTCCGCGCGATGACGGCCCCGGCCCGTCATGCGCGGGGCGGGGTCACGCTCCCGGCCCGCCGCGATCCGCTCGGCGCCGCGCCGGCCCCGGCAGGCGGCGCGGCGGGGGGGTGCGCGGCGCTGTGAAGCCGAAGAAGGCGAAGGTCTCCCTCATATGGGGAGGGAGCGGCGCCGCCACCTCCAGCATCCCGCCCTCCGGGTGCGGCAGGCGCAGCGCGCGGGCATGGAGGTGCAGCGCGCCGGGCAGCCCCTCGAGATGCGCCGCCGCGCCGCCATACTTGCCGTCGCCGAGGATGGGGCAGCCCAGCCCCTCCGCGCAGTGGACGCGGAGCTGGTGGGTGCGGCCGGTCAGCGGCTTCAGCTCCAGCCAGGCGGCGCGGCGCCTGGCGGCATCGAGGGTGCGGAAGTCGGTGATGGCGTGCGCGCCCTGCTTCGGGTCGTCCACCGCCTGGGTCCGCTCGCCGTGCGGGCCGCCCAGCCTCGCCAGCGCGATGTCGATGCGGCCCTCGCGCGGCGTCGGCTCGCCCACCACCACGGCCCAGTAGGTCTTCTCCACGTCCCGGCCGCGGAAGGCGCGGGCGAGGGCGGCGGCGGCGGCCGGCGTGCGGGCGAGCAGGAGGACGCCGGAGGTGTCGCGGTCCAGCCGGTGCACCAGGCGCGGCCGCTCCGCATGGCCGAAGCGCAGCGCGTCCAGCAGCGCGTCCAGGCTGCGGGTGATGCCCGGGCCGCCCTGCACCGGCATCCCGTGCGGCTTGTCGAGCGCGATCACGCTGTCGTCACGGTGGATCACCAGCCGTTCCAGCGCCCGCGCATCCTGTTCGGAGACCGGGGGGCGGGCGGGGCGCTCCGGCGCCGGCCCTTCGGGCAGGGGCGGGATGCGCACCTCCTGGCCGGGAGCGAGACGCGTCGCCGCCTCGGCGCGCCTGCCGTCCACGCGGATCTGGCCGGTGCGCAGCATCTTCTGCAGTGCGCCCTGGGTGAGGCGGGGGAAGTGGCGGCGGAACCAGCGGTCGAGGCGCATCTCCGCCTCCTCCGCCGCCACGGTGCGGTGCCGGACGGTCATGGCCGAGGGATTAGCCCCGGACCGTCCCGGACGGAACGCGGCGGCGGGGGATTTGCCGCCCGCCGCCGCGGGTGGCACACCCCCGGGCGGCGAACCGGGCGCGGCCCCGCGCGCTTTGCCCTGCACACGCTGAAGCACAGGGGACATACGGCATGCGAAGGATGATGCTGGCCGCCGGGGCGGCCGCCCTGGCGTTCGGCCTCGTCAAGGCCGGAATGCCCGTGGCCGGGGCGGAGGCGGGGCAGACGCCGCGCGTCCAGCGCGGCGAGGCCTCCTACTACGGCCCGAAATTCCACGGGCGGAAGATGGCGAACGGCAAGCGCTTCCACCCGGATTCCAACTCCGCCGCGCACAAGCACCTCCCCCTCGGCACGGTGGCGCGGGTGACGAACCTGAAGAACGGGCGCTCGGCGATCGTGGTGGTGGAGGATCGCGGCCCCTTCGTGCGCGGGCGCATCATCGACGTCAGCCCGCGCGTGGCGCGCCAGCTCGACATGAAGCAGGAGGGCGTGGTGCCGGTGACGGTGACGCCGCTCTCGGTACCCGGGCAGGACGGCCAGACCCAGTCGGCGCGGCGCTGAGCGGATCGCGGCGGGCCGGGAGCGTGAGGCCGCCCCCGGCCGGGGCGCGTCAGCCCCGCCGCGCCGGGTCGGAAGCGGGGGCCTCCCCCTCCGGTGCCGGCGCCGGCCCGATCCGGCCCGGGCTGTCCGACAGGCTGCCGCCGAGGCCGGGCTGGCGCGCGGCCTCCCCTCCGGCGCCGCCGAGCAGCGCGCCAAGCCCGCCCGCCGCGCCACCACCCTGGCCGAGCAGTGCGCCGAGCCCGCCGGCGAGGCCGCCCGCCCCGCCGCCGCCGAGCAGCCCGCCAAGCAGGCCGGCAAGGCCACCCTGCGGCGCGGCGGGTGCCTCCCCGGGCTGCGGCAGCCGCCCCTGCGGCGTCAGCATGTCCACGAGCCGCGGCAGGAAGGCGGCGAGAAGGCCGAGCAGCGCGCCCCGCTCCATGCCGCCCTGCCGCGCCGCCTGCTCCGTCTCCTGCTCGCCGAGGGCGCGGCCGAGCTCCTCCGGCGCCACCGGCTCGTTGGGGTCGGTGGAGATCCAGGACTCCACCTGCCGGCCGAGCCCTCCGGCGCGCAGCCGCTCGATCAGGGCCTGCAGGCCCTCGGGCCCCGCCTGGCCGCCCGTGAGCCGCTGCAGCATGGCTCCGAGCGGGGTGTTGGCGAATTGCGAGAACAGGTCGCTCATGGCGCGGTCTCCGGGAAGGGCCGCGACGCCAACGCCAGGGGCGCGCCGGCGTTGCCCGCCCGCGCGGCGAAGGCCGGGCCCGCGGAGGCGCGCGCCGGCGCCCAAGGCCGCTTGATCGGCCGCGGTCCGCAAGGCCCGGCGTCAGGCCAGGGCCCGCAGGATCAGGGGCATCCTCTGCATCCGGTCCTCCACCCGCTTCACACCCGGGACGCGCTGCGCCAGCAGCCGCAGCCCCTCCCGCATGTCGTCGGAGCGGGCATAGCCGTAGAGGGTGACCACCCCGTCGGAGACGTCCGGATAGACCCAGAAGGTGTCGGTCCAGGGCTGCTCGCGCATCGCCGCGATGACGGCGCGCAGGATCTCGCGGTCCTCGGCCGGCGCCGGGGCGGAGGGGGCGGCCTCGCGGCGCAGCAGGGCGCGCAGCAGGTCGGCGCGGCTGACCATGCCGGCCAGACGCCCCTCGCGCAGCACCGGGACGCGGCGGATGTTGTGCCGCTCCATCAGCGCCGCGATGCGCTCGGCCGGCGTGTCCTCCTCCACGCAGACCAGCTCCTTCGTCATCACGTCCCGCGCCGTGGCGCCGTGCGCCTTGGCGTAGCGGCGGATCATCGGCGTCGGGTCGCGGAACAGGTCGAGGAACCAGCCGAGCGGGCCGCGCGGCGCCTCGGCCAGACGGCGGATCAGGTCGCCCTCGGTGACGATGCCGAGCGGCCGCCCGCCCTCGTCCACCACCGGCACGGCGGAGATGCCGCGCGCGGCCAGCAGCTCCGCCACGGCGGGAACCGGCGTCTCCGGCGGCACGACGACGAGGTCGCGCGACATCAGCTCCCTGGCCCGCATGGCATCTCCCTTGGCCGGCATGGCGCCACCCTCCTTCTGCCCCGCCAGAGGGGCGCGCGCCCTGATCCGGGTCAAGCCCCGCCCGGCTGGCCGCGGTCGTAGATCAGGCGGGCGCGCACCGTGCCGGGCAGGGCGCGCAGCTCGGCGAGGATGGCCGGCGCCTCCTCGGTCGGCGCGGCGCTGTCCACCACCACGTAGCCGACCTCGCCCATGGTCTGCAGGTACTGCGCCGCGATGTTCAGCCCGCGCCGGGCGAAGGCCTCGTTGATGCGGGTGATCATGCCCGGCGCGTCGCGGTGCACGTGCATCCAGCGCGCGCCGTAGGGGCGGGCGGGAAGCTGCACCTGCGGGAAGTTCACCGCCCCCATGGTGGCGCCGGTGTCGCTGTACTCCACGAGCTTGCGCGCCACCTCCTCGCCGATGCGGAGCTGCGCCTCCTCGGTGCTGCCGCCGATATGCGGCGTGAGGATGACGTTCGGGATGCCCTGCAGCGGGGTGACGAAGCGCTCCCCGTTGCGGCTCGGCTCCTCGGGGAACACGTCCACCGCGGCCCCCGCGAGGTGTCCCCGGCGCAGCGCCGCCGCCAGCGCCTCGAGGTCCACCACGCCGCCGCGGGCGTTGTTGATGAGGATGGCGCCCGGCTTCATGGCGGCGATCTCGCGCGCGCCGATCATGCCGGTGGTCTCCGGCGTCTCCGGCACGTGCAGGGTGACGATGTCGGCCTCCGCTAGCAGCTCGCCGAGCGTGGCGCGGGGCTGGGCGTTGCCGTGCGGCAGCTTGGCGGTGTGGTCGTAGTAGATCACCCGCATCCCGAGCGCCTCGGCCAGCACCGAGAGCTGGCTGCCGATGTTGCCGTAGCCGACGATGCCGAGGGTGCGGCCGCGCACCTCGAAGCTGCCGGCGGCGGACTTGTCCCACCCGCCCTGATGGGCGGAGACGGAGCGCGGGAGGATGCCGCGCAGCAGCATGACGATCTCGCCGATCACCAGCTCGGCGACGCTGCGGGTGTTGCTGAAGGGGGCGTTGAACACCGGGATGCCGCGCAGCCGCGCCGCGTCGAGCGCCACCTGGTTGGTGCCGATGCAGAAGCAGCCGACGGCGATCAGCCGGTCCGCCGCCTCCAGCGCCTCCGCCGTGAGCTGGGTGCGGGAGCGGATGCCGAGCAGGTGCACCCCCGCCAGGGCCTCGGCCAGCGCCGCGCCGTCGAGCGCCCGCGGCAGGCGGGTGACGTTGCTGTAGCCGGCGGCGCCGAGGCGCGCCACGGCGCTCTCGGCGATGCCCTCCAGCAGCAGGATGCGGATGCGGTCCTTCGGCAGCGAGAGGCGGTCGGACATGGCGGCTCCTCCGGCGCGACGGGCGCTGCATGGCGCGCCGGGGCGCGGCCGGCAAGGCGGTCAGCGCGGCGGCAGGTCCCGCGTGCGGTAGCGGGCGAGCGGCACCCCCTCCGGCACCTTCTGGAACACCAGGAAGTAGCTGTGGTTCTTCCGCGCGTGCACCTGCCGCAGCAGGCGCGCCACGCCGGGGCGGTTCGGGCGGACCAGCACGAACAGGTCGCGGGCGTAGAAGCCGAGCGCGGCGAGGCCCGTGACGATCTGCACATGGGTCAGCTCCTGGCGGTTGGCGCTGACCTCGTCCTGGCACTTGACGATGAGGATGCCATGGTCGCGCAGCACCCGCCGCGCCTCTGCCGCCGCCTCCAGGTAGAGGTCGAGCACCGCTTGGTGCCAGCGGCCCTGGCCCGGCGCCTCCTGCCCGCTGGCGTAGAAGCGGCGCAGCGCGCCATGGCTGCCCTGGCCGCCGCGGGTCTCCGCCCGGCCGCGCAGCAGCCCTTCCAGGTAGGGGGGGTCGAGCACCACCGCATCCAGGCTGGCATCGGCATAGGGCAGGGCGCGGCAGTCGGTGCCGGTGGCGAGGTCGCTCGGCAGCAGGCGGTAGCGCCCGGGCGGGACCTTCCGCCAGAACACGCCCTGGCCGTAGGTGACGTCGGCCACCACCGCCCCCTCCGGCACATGCAGGGCGAGGATGCGCGGGAACAGTTCGGCGTTGCCGCCGACCATGGCGGAATGCACCACATCCGCGGTGGCGCGGCCGGACTGGGTGCGGCGGCGGAGGGGCGGCGGTGCGGGCTCCGCCTCGGCCCCGCTCACCGCTCCGGCCCAGAGGCGCCGCGCAGCGCGCGGATCTCCGCACGCAGCCGCTCGGGGTCGGGCGCGGCCTGCCAGCGTGCCTCGGCCGAGACGGCGGCGGCGAGGCGGCGCTTGTAGTCGGCGCGCGGGATCTCGCGGGCGCCGAACTGCGCCAGGTGCTCGGTCAGGAACTGGGCGTCGAGCAGGGTGAAGCCGCCGAGGCGCAGCCGCGCCACCAGGTGCACCAGCGCCACCTTGGAGGCGTCGCGGGCGCGGCTGAACATGCTCTCCCCGAAGAAGGCGGCGCCGAGCACGACACCGTAGAGGCCGCCGACCAGCACGCCCTCCTGCCAGACTTCCACCGAATGGGCGTGTCCCTGGCGGTGGAGGGAGAGGAAGAGCAGCTCGATCTCCGGGTTGATCCAGGTGTCCTCCCGCCCCGGCGCCGGCGCGGCGCAGCCGGCGATGACGCCGGCGAAGTCGGCATCCGCGGTGACGCGGTAGGGGCCGGAGAGCACGGTGCGCGCCAGCCGCCGCGGCAGGTGGAAGCCGGCGTCGAGGGGGATGATGCCGCGCCGCTCCGGGTCGAGCCAGTAGAGCCTGTCGCCCCGGCGGCTCTCGGCCATCGGGAACAGACCGGCCCGGTAGGCCCGCAGCATCAGCTCGGGCGTGATGTCGATCTGGCGGCGACTCACGCCCTCATTATGGCGTGGCGCCCGGCGGGTGGCGAGCGGCGGCATTCCTGTTGCGGCCGCCGCGCGGCGGGTGCCACGCTTCGCTGCGGGCGCCGGCCGGGCCGGGGCCGGGGAGGGTCGCATGTTCGGCATCATGCAGGACTGGCCGCTGCTGCTGCACCGCATCATCGACCATGCCGCGATCCACCACCCGCGGCGGGAGGTGGTGACGCGCTCCGTCGAGGGGCCGATCCACCGCACCGGCTACGCCGAGCTCCGCCACCGCGCCCTGCGCGTGGCCCAGGCGCTGCGCCGGGACGGGATGCGGGAAGGGGACCGCATCGGCACCCTCGCCTGGAGCACCTGGCGGCACCTGGAGGCCTGGTTCGGCATCACCGGCATCGGCGCCGTCTACCACACCATCAACCCGCGCCTCTTCCCCGAGCAGATCGCCTGGATCGCCAACCACGCCGAGGACCGGATGCTGCTGGCGGACCTGAACTTCGTGCCGCTGCTCGAGCAGCTCGCGCCCAGGCTGCCCACGGTCGAGCGCTACGTGCTGCTGACCGACGCGGCGCACATGCCCGGCACCAGCCTGCGCAACGCCATCCCCTACGAGGA
This sequence comes from Crenalkalicoccus roseus, assembly GCF_004761865.1. Taxonomy (GTDB): domain Bacteria; phylum Pseudomonadota; class Alphaproteobacteria; order Acetobacterales; family Acetobacteraceae; genus Crenalkalicoccus; species Crenalkalicoccus roseus. The sequence continues at coordinate 8,399 of NZ_SJDM01000012.1, forward strand.
ATGGATCGCCGGCTGCGACGGCGACACGGAATGGGCGGCGCTGGACGAGCGCGCGGCGAGCGGCCTCTGCTACACCTCCGGCACCACGGGCAACCCGAAGGGCGTGCTCTACTCGCACCGCTCCGCCGTGATCCACGCGCTGGTGATGGCGCAGCCGAACGGCCTGGCACTCGGCGTGAACGACCGCGTGATGCCGGTGGCGCCGATGTTCCACGCCAGCGCCTGGGGCCTGCCCTTCGTCTGCCCGATGGTGGGCGCGGCCCTGGTGCTGCCCGGCGCGAGGCTCGACGGCGCCTCCCTGCACGAGATGATGGAGACGGAGCGCGTCACCTTCGCCGCCGCGGTGCCGACCATCTTCATGACGCTGCACCAGCACCTGGAGGCCACGGGCGGGCGCCTCTCCACCCTGAAGCGCGTCATGATCGGCGGCTCGGCGGTGCCGCGCGCCATGACCGAGAGCTACTGGCGGCGCCATGGCGTGCGCCTGCTGCACGGCTGGGGCATGACCGAGATGTCCCCGCTCGGCACGCTGACCCTCGCCAAGCCGGAGCACGGCGTCGCGGACGAGGAGGGCTGGCTCGACCTCTCGGTCAAGCAGGGCTGCCCGCCCTTCACCGTCGAGATCAGGATCACCGACGACGACGGGCGTCCCCTGCCCTGGGACGGCAGGACCCGCGGCAGGCTGAAGGTGCGCGGCCCCGCCATCGCCCGCGGCTATTTCCGCGACGAGGCGGGCTGGCTGGATGCGGAGGGGTTCTTCGACACCGGCGACATCGCCACCATAGACCCGCACGGCACGGTCGAGATCGCCGACCGCGCCAAGGACCTGATCAAGTCGGGCGGCGAGTGGATCTCCTCGATCGAGCTCGAGAACCTCGCCGTCGCCCACCCCGACGTCGCGGAGGCGGCGGCGATCGCGGCGCGCCACCCGAAATGGGACGAGCGGCCGCTGCTGCTGGTGGTGCCGAAGCCCGGCCGCGCGCCTTCCAGGGAGGACCTGCTGCGCTTCCTGGAAGGCAAGGTGGCGAAGTGGTGGCTGCCCGACGATGTCGTGGTGGTGGAGGCGCTGCCGCACACCGCCACCGGCAAGGTGCAGAAGACCGCGCTACGCGAGCAGTGGCGCGACCACCTGCTGCGGCGGGAGGCGGCGGGCGGCGATTGACCCCCCGCGCAAGGGGCCGATAGCCTTCCCGCAACCGGCACGGACGACACCCTGCCGGACGGGAGGAGACAACCATGCAGCGTCGCGCCATCCTGGGCGGGCTTCTGGCCGCGCCCGCGCTTCTCGCCCATGCCCGCGCGCAGGAGGCATGGCCCGCGCGGCCGATCCGCCTCGTCGTCGGCTGGCCGCCCGGCGGCTCGGTGGACAACCTCGCGCGCATCTTCCAGCCGCGGCTGCAGGAGCTGCTGCGCCAGAGCGTGGTGGTGGAGAACCGCCCCGGCGCCACGGGCACGGTCGGCGCGGCGGAGGCGGCGCGCGCCGCGCCGGACGGCCACACCTGGCTGCTGATCGTGGACAGCCACGTCATCGTGCCGAGCGTGATGCAGCTTCCCTACGACACGCGGCGCGACTTCGCGCCGGTGACGCTGATCGGGCGCGGGCCGCTGCTGGTCGCGGCGCACCCCTCCGTGCCCTGGGCCGGCTTCCGCGAGATGGTGGAGGACGCGCGGCGCCGGCCCGGCCAGATCAACTACGCCACCGCCGGCATCGGCACGATGATGCACGTGGCGATGGTGCAGCTCTGCAACCTGGCGGGCGTGCAGCTCACCCACGTGCCCTATCGCGGCGGGGCGCCGGCGCTGGCGGACGCGCTGGCCGGCCACGTGCCGCTGTTCGTCACCAACGCCCCGGTCGGCGGGCCGCATGTGCGCAGCGGCGGCCTCAGGGGTTTCGGCGTCACCACCCGCGAGCGCTGGCGCGACCTGCCGCAGGTGCCGAGCTTCCACGAGCAGGGCTTCACCGATTTCGAGGCGCCGACCTGGTGGGGCCTGCTCGCTCCCTCGGGCGTGCCGGAGCCGATCCGGCGGCGCATGGAGGAGACGATGGCGCGCATCCTGGCCGAGCCGGAGACGCGGGCGAAGGTGGAGGCGCAGGGCATGACCGTGCTCGCCGCCGGCTCGGCCGACTTCCGCCCCTTCATGGAGAGCGAGATGGAGCGCTGGGCGCGGGTGGTGCGGGAGAACGACATCCGCCTGCAGGGCTGACCCCCCGGCGCCCCTGGCCTCTCGCCAGCGCTATTCCGCCCGCCGCCGCGCCACGAAGCGCTCCAGCCAGTGGATGGTGTAGTCGCCGCGCCGGAACTCCGGGTCGTCCACGATGGCGCGGTGCAGCGGCAGCGTGGTGCGGATGCCGTCCACCACCATCTCGTCGAGGGCGCGACGCAGGCGGGCGATCGCCTCCGCGCGCGTCGCGCCGTGCACCACCAGCTTGGCGACCAGGCTGTCGTAGTGCGGCGGCACCGCGTAGCCGCTGTAGAGCGCGGAGTCGACGCGCACGCCGAGCCCCCCGGGCGCGTGGTAGGTGGTGACGCGCCCCGGGCAGGGGGCGAAGGTCTCCGGATCCTCGGCGGTGATGCGGCACTCGATGGCGTGGCCGTGGAAGCGGATGTCGGACTGCCGGTAGCCGAGGCGCTCGCCGGCGGCGATGCGGATCTGCTCCTTCACCAGGTCTATGCCGCAGACCATCTCGGTCACCGGGTGCTCGACCTGCAGGCGGGTGTTCATCTCGATGAAGGCGAACCGCCCGTCCTGCCACAGGAACTCCAGCGTGCCGGCGTTGCGGTAGCCGAGCTCGGCCAGCGCCCGCGTCACCGTCCCGCCGAGCGCGTCGCGTTCGGCGGCGGAGAGGGCGGGGGAGCCCGCCTCCTCCACCAGCTTCTGGTGGCGCCGCTGCAGCGAGCAGTCGCGCTCGCCGAAATGCACGACGGTGCCGTGGGTGTCGGCCAGCACCTGCAGCTCGATGTGGCGCGGGCGGTCGAGATACTTCTCGAGATAGACGCTGTCGTCGCCGAAGGCGGCCCTGGCCTCGGCGCGGGCGACGCGGTACGCCTCCTCGAGCTCGGCCTCGCCGCGGGCCACCTTCATGCCGCGCCCGCCGCCGCCGGCGGCGGCCTTGATCAGCACCGGGTAGCCGACATCGGCCGCGACGGCGCGCGCCTCCTCGAGGGAGGAGAGGGCGCCGGGGCTGCCCGGCACCAGCGGCACGCCGAGGCGGCGCATCGCCTCCTTCGCCGCCACCTTGTCGCCCATCATGCGGATGTGCTCGGGCGAGGGGCCGATGAAGGCGAGGCCGTGCGCCTCCACCATCTCCGCGAAGCGGGCGTTCTCGGAAAGGAAGCCGTAGCCGGGATGGATCGCGTCCGCCCCGGTGATGGCGGCCGCCGAGAGGATGGCGGCGGTGTTGAGGTAGCTGTCGCGCGCCGGCGGGGGGCCGATGCAGACGCTCTCGTCGGCGAGGCGCACATGCATCGCCGACGCGTCGGCGGTGGAGTGCACCGCCACCGTGCGGATGCCCATCTCCTGGCAGGCGCGGTGGACGCGCAGCGCGATCTCGCCGCGGTTGGCGATCAGCACCTTGCCGAACATCGCGCCAGGCTACTCCACGACCATCAGCGGCTCGCCATACTCCACCGGCACCCCGTTCTCGATCAGGATGCGGGTCACGGTGCCGGCGCGCGGGCTGCGGATCTGGTTGAAGGTCTTCATCGCCTCGATCAGCAGCAGCGTCTGGCCCTGCTCCACCCGGCTGCCGACGGTGACGAAGGGCGCCGCCCCCGGCTCCGGCGCCAGATAGGCGACGCCGACCATGGGCGAGGTGACGAGCCCGGGATGCTTGGCGTCCACCGCCTCGGCCACGGCCGGGGCGAGGGCCGCCGGCGGCGCCGCGGCCTCCGCCGCTGGCGGCACCGGAGCGGCGGCCACGGCCGGCAGCGCGGCGGCGACGGGTGCGGGGGTGCGCGCCACCCGGATGCGGCTGTCCTTCTCCACCAGCTCGATCTCGGTCAGGTCGGTGTCGCGAAGGATCTGCGCCAGGGCGCGGATCGCCTCCGGGTCGAACTGGATGCCGCTGCTCATGCGTCCTTCTCCGGGGCGGCGCTCACTCCGCCGCCTCCTCGGCCACCAGCCGCGCCATGGCGCGGAGCGCGAGGGCGTAGCCCTCGATGCCGAGGCCCGCGATCACGCCCGTCGCCGCGCGGGAGACGTAGCTGTGCTGGCGGAATTCCTCGCGCCGGTGGATGTTGGTGATGTGGACCTCGATGACGGGCAGCTCCACCGCCAGCAGCGCGTCGAGCAGCGCCACCGAGGTCGTGGTGTAGCCCGCGGGGTTGATGACGATGCCGGCGGCGCGGCCGCGGCATTCCTGCACCCAGGTGACGAGCTCGCCCTCGCCGTTGGTCTGGCGGAAGTCGATGGCCAGCCCCAGCTCCTCCGCCACCTCGGCGCACAGCGCCTCGACGTCGTCGAGGGTGGCGGTGCCGTACCTCTCCGGCTCGCGCAGGCCAAGCAGGTTCAGGTTCGGGCCGTTCAGCACGGCGATCAGCGGCGGGGTCACGGGATCGCGGGGTCCGTCCAGGCGGTCGGGGGCGCTAGCACGGAGCCGGCCCGCGCCGCAAGCATCCCGGACATGCGCGCGGCGGGGGCGCCTTGCCGGCGGCCCGGCACCTCGCCACATTCCCGCCATGGGACCGACGATCCGCATCACGGTGAACGGCGAGGCGCGGGAGATCCGGGCCGCCGCCACCCTGGCCGACCTGCTGGCCGAGATCGGGCTCGATCCGCGCAAGATCGCGGTCGAGCGCAATCTCGAGATCGTTCCCCGCTCCCGCTACGCCGCCACCGCCCTCGCCGCGGGCGACGAGCTGGAGATCGTGCACTTCATAGGCGGAGGCTGAGCACCCATGCTGGCGCGCTCTACGCAAGAAGGCGGCATCCCGGGCGGCGCCGACGACATCTGGGAGGTTGCCGGCCGCCGCTTCCGTTCCCGCCTGATCGTCGGCACCGGGCGCTACAAGGACCTGGAGGAGACCGGACGGGCCATCGAGGCCTCGGGGGCGGAGATCGTCACGGTGGCGGTGCGGCGGGTCAATCTCGGCGACCCCAAGGCGCCGATGCTGCAGGACTACGTGGATCCGAAGCGCTACACCTACCTTCCCAACACCGCCGGCTGCCACACCGCGCAGGACGCGGTGCGCACCCTGCGCCTGGCGCGGGAGGCCGGGGGGTGGAACCTGGTGAAGCTCGAGGTGCTGGGCCCGCCCCCCTTCCTCTATCCCGACATGCGGGCGACCTTCGAGGCGGCCGAGGCGCTGCTGAAGGACGGGTTCGAGGTGATGGTCTACTGCAACGACGACCCGATCGCCGCCAGGCGCCTGGAGGAGATGGGCTGCTGCGCCGTCATGCCGCTCGGCGCGCCGATCGGCTCCGGCCTCGGCATCCAGAACCCGGTGATGATCCGCGCCATCGTCGAGCAGGCGAAGGTGCCGGTGCTGGTGGATGCCGGCGTCGGCACCGCCTCGGACGCCGCCATCGCCATGGAGCTCGGCTGCGACGCGGTGCTGATGAACAGCGCCATCGCCCATGCCCGGGACCCGGTGACCATGGCGCGGGCCATGAAGGCGGCGGTGGAGGCGGGGCGGCTCGCCTACCTCGCCGGGCGGATGCCGCGCCAGTACGTGGCCGATCCGTCGAGCCCGCTCGGGGGGCTGATCCGCAAGACCTGAGCGCTTCCGCGCTCAGGCCGGCCAGCGAAAGCCCCCGGGCTGCAGCTCGGTGATGGCGTAGTCCTGCCGGCGCACGCGGTTGCCCTGGTTGCCGGCGAGCAGCGTGATCTTGCCGCCGCGCTCGCCCACCCAGAAGCCGACATGGCCGGAGGTGCCGGGCGCCTGCGGCCGCAGCACCACCACGCAGCCGGGCCGCGGCCGCGCGAGCGGCCGGCCCCAGCCCAGCCAATTGGCGGCGCGGGCCGAGCCCCTGCCCATCCCCACCTCCCCCGCCATGCCGAGGCAGAAGCTGACGAAGGCGCCGCACCAGGAGGTGCTGTCCGGCTGCTCCCCGAGGGTGGTCCAGGCGAAGTACTCCTCGATCCTGGGGTTGCTCGGCCGGCCCGGCAGCTCCGCCACGCCGGCCGCCTCCTCGGCCTCCGCCACGCGCAGCCATTCGGGCTTCGTGGCCGGCGCGACGGGCGGGAGCGCCGCGGACGGGGCGGCGGCGAGCAGCGCGCGGGCCCGGGGCAGGACGTGCTCCACCCTGTCCCGCAGCAGCGCCAGCACCTCGCCGGCGCTGCGGACGGTGCCCCCGTCCTCGAAGATCGGGCGGTTCGCCACGCGGATCCGCTCCGCGAAGCCGGCGCCGAGGCGGGTCTCCGCGTAGAAGCGGGCGAGCACCCCGATGGCGGGCTCGGCCGGGTCGGCGGCGAGCAGCGCCGCGGCCGCCGCCGAACCGAGGAAGTGACCGCAATAGAGTTCCGCGAGCGCCGGCCGGCGGCCGAGGCCGCGGCCGAGCGCCGCCGCGGTGCCGCGCAGCAGCTCTGCCGCCATCAGGCATTGCGCGCGGATGTCGTCGCGGTCGGCCGCCGCGATGCCGTGCACAGCGCCGTGCCGCGCCACCAGCCTCTCCCAGGTGCCGTCGATGATGCCGAACAGGCCGCGCGCGCTGGAGGTGGCCGAGCGCGCGGCGGGGTCGAACCCGGATTCCAGGGCGGCGAAGGTGGCCAGCGCCAGCGCCTCCACCCCGACCCGGGCCGCCGCCTCCCGGATCGCCGCGGCGAGGCCGCCCGGCGGCGCCCCCGCCTCCGCCACCTCCGCCAGGCGGGGCGGCGGCAGGACGAACCAGCCGAGCGCCACGCTCCCCTCCGGCTCCCCGGCGCGGCGGAAGGCGATGCCGACTCCCTCCGCCTCCGCGTCGGCGCGGAGCTCCTCCTCCATCTCCTCCGCCTGCGCGGCGGTCAGGCCGCCATGCCAGCCGGTGACGATCGTCATCCCGCACCCCTCCCTCACCCCATGGCGCCGCAGCGCTCCGAGCCGGCGCGCAGCCGCTCCAGCACCCGCTGTCGCCGCGCCTCCGCCTCCGCGCGGTCGTCGCGCAGGAAGGAGGCGACGGTGATCCGGCCCATCCCCAGCTCCTCGGCGTGGCAGGCGATCTGCCGGCGCCGCGCCGGCTCCGCCGCGGGGCCGCCCGCGCGCACCCAGTCGCGCAGCGCGACGGCGGCGGGCGCCATGGAGAGCCCCATCCCCTGCGGCGGCCCTTCCGGGAACGGGGGCCGCGCCGCCGCCCCCGCCGGGGCGGGGGCGGGAACGGCCGCCGGGGCGGCGCCCTCGCGCAGCGGCCGCAGCCCGACCATCCCGTCCAGCCGCTCCCGCGCCAGCCGCGCATCCTCGCTCGCCGCCTCGCCGAGGCCCACCACCGCCCCGACCATCGTGCCGGCGCGGAAATAGGCGTAGAGGTCGGCCATCGCCGCACCGAGCGGATAGACGGTGGCCGGCTGCATCAGCCCCGCGCGGATGCGGGCGCCGACCTGGCCGCGCCGGGCCTGCATCGCGCTCTGCAGCGCCGTCACCGTGCGCTCCGCCAGGACCTCGCGCTCGAAGGCGGCGCGGGCGCCGGTCACGCCGGTGGCCAGCGCCGCGAGGAGCCGCGCCGGCGCCGCGCCGGAGACGGAGGCCGCGGTGGTCAGGCCGAGCTGCGCCAGCGTCGCGGCGAAGCCGCCATAGCGGTGGCCGTCGAACATTCCGAGCTCGTAGTCGGCGTAGCGCAGATCGACCGCCACCATCAGCGCCTGCGCGATGCGGTCGCGGCAGGGGCGCTGCGCCTCCAGCGGCGTCTCCAGGCAGGCCAGCACCGCAGAGGGCGCGTAGGCCGTCTCGAGCCCCGCGACCGCGGCCTCCATGTCGCGGACCGGCGAGCGCGGCGCCGCGCCGAAGCCCGCGCAGCCCGCCAGCGTCGCCGCCATGGCCGCCGTGGCCAGAAGGCGCCCGGCATCGGCAGCGCCCATCGCCGCCTCCCCTCCCGTCATGCCGGAGGGATGCTGCGGCGGGCGGGCCCGCCCGCGCCGTGACTTGGCGCACAGATCGGGCCGGCGCGGCCGGCTTGGCCTGGCCGGGCGCGGCGGTTAGGGTGCCGCCCGTCGTCCCGGACGAGTCGCGATGTCCTTCTCCTATCCCGTCCTGCCCGACGGTCACCTGCTGGCGATCGAGGGCCTCGAGCCGCCGCACATCGGCGCGCTCCTGGAACTGGCCGAGAGCTACGCGCTGCTGAACCGCTCCGGGAAGACGCAGCGCGACCTGCTGAAGGGCCGCACCCTGATCAACCTGTTCTTCGAGGACAGCACCCGCACCCGCACCAGCTTCGAGCTGGCGGGCAAGCGCCTCGGCGCCGACGTGATCAACATGTCGGTCTCGACCAGCAGCGTGAACAAGGGCGAGACGCTGCTCGACACCGCCGCCACCCTGAACGCCATGCACTGCGACCTGCTGGTGGTGCGCCACGGCCAGTCCGGCGCCCCGGCGCTGCTCTCGCAGAAGGTCTCGGCGAGCGTCATCAACGCCGGCGACGGCACGCACGAGCACCCGACCCAGGCGCTGCTCGACGCGCTGACCATCCGCCGCCGCAAGGGGCGGCTCGAGGGCCTCGCCGTCGCCATCTGCGGCGACGTGCTGCACAGCCGCGTCGCGCGCAGCAACATCCACCTGCTCACCACCATGGGCGCCCGCGTGCGCGTCGTCGGCCCGCCGACGCTGATCCCGGCCGAGGCGGGGCGCCTCGGCGTCGAGGTGTTCCACGACATGCGCGCGGGGCTCGCCGGCGCCGACGTGGTGATGATGCTGCGCCTGCAGCGCGAGCGGATGAGCGCCGGCCTGGTCCCCTCCCCGCGCGAGTTCTTCCGCTTCTACGGCCTCGACCGCGCCAAGCTCGCCCTGGCGAAGCCGGACGCCATCGTGATGCATCCCGGGCCGATGAACCGCGGCATCGAGATCGACAGCGCCATCGCCGACGACCCCGAGCGCAGCGTGATCGGCGAGCAGGTGGAGATGGGGGTCGCCGTGCGCATGGCGGTGCTCGACGTGCTGGCGCGCGACCTCCGGCGCAACGCATGAGCCTCCGCATCCGCCCCGCCCGGCCGGAGGAGGCCGGGGCGCTGCGCGCCCTGGCGCGTCGCGCCTACGCCCCCTGGATCCCGGCGGTCGGCCGCGAGCCGGGACCAATGGGCGCGGACTACGCCGCCCGCATCGCCGCCGGGGAGGCCTTCGTGCTGGACTCCGCCGAAGGGTGCCACCTCGGCCTCGTCGTGCTGGAGGAGGCGCCCGACGCCCTGGTCCTCGACAATGTCGCGGTCGAGCCGGCGGAGCAGGGCAAGGGCCACGGGCGCCGCCTGGTCCGCTTCGCGGAGGAGGAGGCGCGGCGGCGCGGCCATGCCCGGCTCCGCCTCTACACCCATGCCGCCATGGCGGCGAACATCCGGCTCTACGAGGGCCTCGGCTTCGTCGAGACGCACCGCGCCACCGAGAAGGGCTTCCATCGTATTTACATGGAGAAGCGCCTGCCGTGACCGAGACCCTGTTCCGCGGCGCGCGGCTGCTCGACCCGGCGAGCGGCCTCGACACCACGGGCGAGCTGCTGGTGCGCGACGGCGCCATCGCCGATCTCGGCCAGGCGCTCGGCCGGCCGGACGGCGCCGAGGTGGTGGAGGCCGCCGGCCTCTGCCTCGCCCCCGGCCTCGTGGACCTGCGCGCCGCCACCGGGGAGCCGGGGGCGGAGTACCGCGAGACCATCGCCTCCCTCGCCGAGGCCGCCGCCGCCGGCGGCATCACCACCCTCTGCGCCCTGCCCGACACCGACCCGCCGCTCGACGACCCGGCGCTGGTGCAGTTCATCCTGCGCCGCGGCGAGGCGACGGGCAGCATCGCCCTCCTGCCCTACGCCGCCGCCACCCGCGGCTGCGAGGGGAAGGAGATCGCCGAATACGGCCTGCTGCGCGAGGCCGGCGCCGTCGCCTTCACCGACGGCAGGCGCGCCATCGCCTCGGCCCGCGTGATGCGCCTCGCCCTCTCCTACGCCCGCGCCTTCGGCAGCTTCGTCGTGCAGCACCCGGAGGAGCCGACGCTCGCCGCCGGCGGCGCGGCGACGGAGGGCGAGCTCGCCACCCGCCTCGGCCTGCCCGGCATCCCGGCGATGGCGGAGGCGCTGATGGTCCGCCGCGACATCGCCCTCGCCCGCCTCACCGGCGGGCATGTCCACTTCGCCCATGTCTCGACCGCCGCCGCGCTGGCCGAGATCCGCGCCGCCAAGGCGGAGGGCCTCGCCGTCACCTGCGACACCGCGCCGCCCTATTTCGACCTCAACGAGACGGCGATCGGCGATTGGCGGACCTACGCCAAGCTCTCCCCGCCGCTGCGGCCGGAGGACGACCGGCAGGCGGTGGCGGCGGCGCTCGCCGACGGCACGGTGGACGCCATCGCCTCCGACCACCAGCCGCGCGACGCCGACGACAAGCGCCAGCCCTTCGCCCAGGCCGAGGCCGGGGGTGCGGGCCTTGCCACCCTGCTCGCGGTGACGCTGGCGCGGGTCCATGCCGGGGAGCTTTCCCTGCTGCACGCGCTCGACCTGCTCACCGCCCGCCCGGCGCGGCTGCTCGGCCTGCCCGTCGGGCGGCTCTCCAGGGGCGCGCCGGCCGACCTCGTGCTGTTCGACCCCGAGCGCGGCTGGCAGGTGAAGGCCGGGCAGCTTCCGGGCAAGGCGCAGAACTCTCCCTTCGACGGCCGCGCGCTCGAGGGGCGGGTGGTCGGCACCTGGAAGGCCGGGCGGCGGGTGTTCGGCGCATGAGCGCGCTCCTCGCTCTCGCCCTCGGCTACCTGCTGGGCTCGGTGCCCTGGGGGCTGCTGCTGACCCGCGCCGCCGGGCTCGGCGACATCCGCCAGATCGGCTCGGGCAATATCGGCGCCACCAACGTGCTGCGCACCGGCAACAAGGCGCTGGCGGCGGCGACGCTGGCGCTCGACCTCGGCAAGGGGGTGGCGGCGCTGCTGCTGGCGGGCTGGCTGTGGGGGGAGGCGGCGGGGCTGGTGGCGGGCTTCGGCGCCATGCTCGGCCATGCCTTCCCGGTCTGGCTCGGCTTCAGGGGCGGCAAGGGGGTGGCGACGGGGGGCGGGGTGCTGCTCGCCGCCGCCTGGTGGCTCGGCCTCGCGGCGCTGGCGGTATGGCTGGCCACGGTGGCGGCGACGCGCATCTCCTCGGCCGGGGCGCTCGCCGCCTGCGCCGCGGCACCGCTGATCGCGCTGGCGGCGGGGCGGGGCGACCTCGCCCTCTTCGCCGCCGGCATCGCCGCCCTCGTGGTCTGGCGCCACCGCCCCAACATCGCCCGCCTGCGCGCCGGCACCGAGCCGCGCATCGGCCAGAAGAAGACGTGACCCCGGCCGAGGCGCTGGCGCGGCTCCGCCTCGCCCGCACCGAGGGGGTCGGGCCGGTGATGGTGCGGCGCCTGCTCGCCCGCCACGGCAGCGCCGAGCGGGCGCTGGCGGCGCTGCCCCGCCTCGGCGGCCGCCCCCTCGCCCCGGCGCCGGAGGCCGGGGCGGCGCGCGAGATGGAGGCGCTGGCGCGGCTCGGCGGTCGGTTCCTCTTCGCCGGCACCCCGGGCTATCCGCCCCTGCTCGACCTCCTGGAGGACGCGCCGCCCGCCCTCGCCGTGCTCGGCGACCCGGCGGCGCTCGCGCCCCGCGCCGTCGCCCTGGTCGGGGCGCGCAACGCCTCCGCCGCCGGGCGGCGCATCGCCGAGGAGCTGGCCGGAGCGCTGGCGCGGGCGGGGCTGGTCGTCGTCTCCGGCCTGGCGCGCGGGGTGGATGCCGCGGCGCATCTCGGCGCGCTGCGCGCGGGGCGCACCGTGGCGGCGATCGCCGGCGGGCTCGACCGCCCCTACCCGCCGGAGAACGCGGCGCTGCAGGCGCGCATCGCCGCCGAGGGCGGCGCGGTGGTGGCGGAGGCGCCGCTCGGCACCGCGCCGCTGGCCCGCCACTTCCCCCGGCGCAACCGCATCGTCGCCGGCCTCGCCCTCGGCGTCGTGGTGGTGGAGGCGGCGCCGCGCTCCGGCAGCCTGATCACGGCGCGGCTGGCGCTGGAGGCGGGGCGGGAGCTGTTCGCCGTGCCCGGCAGCCCGCTCGACCCCCGCTGCCGCGGCTCCAACGACCTGATCCGCCAGGGCGCGCACCTGACCGAGACGGCGGAGGACGTGCTGGCGCACCTGCCGCAGGCGCCCCGCGCGGCGCCGCCGCTCGCCCCCCGGCGCGCCCCGCCCCCGCGCCCGGCGGCGGAGGAGCCCCCGCCCCCCGCCGGTGCCCACGGCCAAGTTCTTGAATTGCTTGGCCCGAGCCCGATCGCGGTTGACGATCTCCTGCGGCGCTGCCACCTCTCGCCGGCCGCCGTCCAGGCGGTCCTGCTCGAGCTCGAACTGGCAGGCAGCGTGGAGATGCTGCCCGGCAACCGCGTGGCCCTGACCGGCCGGGGCTGAGCGGGACAGGCCGGGCGGCGGGGGGCGCGCCCCGGATGCCGGAGTGCAACGAATCGGCTTCCCTGGCGTAGCTTCCCGTCACGGAGCCCTGCGGATCGAGGATCCATGCCCGACGTCGTCGTCGTCGAATCGCCCGCCAAGGCCAAGACGATCAACAAGTATCTCGGCCGCGACTTCACGGTGCTGGCGAGCCTCGGCCACGTCCGCGACCTGCCGCCCAAGGACGGCAGCGTGCGGCCGGAGGAGGACTTCGCCATGGACTGGGAGGCGGAGGAGCGCGGCGAGCGGCAGGTGAACGAGATCGCCCGCGCGCTGCGCGGCGCCCGCCGCCTCTTCCTCGCCACCGACCCCGACCGGGAGGGGGAGGCGATCTCCTGGCACGTGCGGGAGATGCTGGCGCGCAAGGGCGCGCTGAAGGGGCTCGAGGTCCGGCGCATCACCTTCAACGAGATCACCAAGCGCGCGGTGCAGCAGGCACTCGCCAGCCCGCGCGACCTCGACCGGGCGCTGATCGACGCCTACTTGGCGCGGCGGGCGCTCGACTACCTGGTGGGCTTCACCCTCTCCCCGGTGCTGTGGCGCAAGCTGCCGGGCAGCCGCTCGGCCGGGCGGGTGCAGTCGGTCGCGCTCCGCCTCATCTGCGAGCGCGAGGCGGAGATCGAGGCGTTCCGCCCGCGCGAGTACTGGACCGTGGAGGGGCGGTTCCTGACCCCGGCAGGCGCCCCCTTCACCGCCCGGCTGACGCATCTCGACGGCCGCAGGCTCGAACAGTTCGACCTGCCCGACGAGGCGGCGGCGATGCGCGCCAAGGCGGCGGTCGAGGCCGGCGCCTTCTCGGTCGCCTCGGTCGAGCGGAAGCGGGTGCGGCGCAACCCGCCCCCGCCCTTCACCACCTCCACCCTGCAGCAGGAGGCCAGCCGCAAGCTCGGCCTCGGCGCCCAGCAGACCATGCGCCTTGCGCAGCAGCTCTACGAGGGGGTGGACATCGGGGGCGACACGGTCGGCCTCATCACCTACATGCGGACCGACGGCGTGCAGATGGCGCGCGAGGCGATGGTCGCGATCCGCGACCACGTGAAGGAGGCGTTCGGGGGCGACTACCTGCCGCCCGGGCCGCGCGAGTACGCCTCCCGCGCCAAGAACGCCCAGGAGGCGCATGAGGCGATCCGCCCGACCGACGTGCGCAACACCCCGGAGCGGGTCGCCCGCTTCCTCGACGAGCGCCAGCGCCGCCTCTACGAGCTGATCTGGAAGCGCGCCGTGGCCAGTCAGATGGCCTCGGCCGAGCTCGACCAGACCACGGTGGAGCTGGCCGACGAGGCCGACCGCACCAGGCTGCGCGCCACCGGCTCGGTCATCGCCTTCGACGGCTTCCTCAAGCTCTACCGCGAGGACCTCGACGACCCGACCGGCGCCGAGGACGAGGAGGGCCGCACCCTGCCCCCCATGGCCGAGCGCGACCCGCTGAAGACCCAGGAGGTGACGGCGGACCAGCACTTCACCCAGCCGCCGCCGCGCTACTCCGAAGCCTCGCTCGTGAAGAAGCTCGAGGAGCTCGGCATCGGCCGCCCCTCCACCTACGCCTCCATCCTGCAGGTGCTGCAGGACCGGGAGTATGTGCGCCTGGAGCGGCGCCGCTTCGTCCCGGAGGATCGCGGGCGCCTCGTCACCGCCTTCCTGGTCGCCTTCTTCGAGCGCTACGTGGACACCGGCTTCACCGCCGCGCTCGAGGAACAGCTCGACGACATCTCCGGCGGGCGGGCGGACTGGCGGGCGGTGATGCGCGCCTTCTGGGAAGAGTTCCGCCGCGCGGTGGACGCCACCAGGGACCTCAAGATCAGCGACGTGATCGAGGCGCTGGACGAGGAGCTGGGGCCGCACTTCTTCCCCGCCCGCGAGGACGGGGCCGACCCGCGCGCCTGCCCGGCCTGCGCCGCCGGCCGGCTCGGGCTGAAGCTCGGGCGGCAGGGCGCCTTCATCGGCTGCTCCAACTACCCCGAATGCCGCTACACGCGCCCCCTCGCCGTCCCCGGCGCCGAGGGCGACACGGCGAGCGCCCTGCAGGAAGGGCCGCGCGAGCTCGGCACCGACCCGGCCACCGGCCAGGCGGTGACGCTGCGCCGCGGCCCCTACGGCCTCTACCTCCAGCTCGGCGAGGAGACGGAGGACGAGAAGGGAAAGAAGCTGAAGCCCCGCCGCGCCAGCCTGCCGCGCGACATGGACCCCGAGGCGCTGGACCTCGACCGGGCGCTGGCGCTGCTCTCCCTGCCGCGGGTGATCGGGCTCGACCCGGAGACAGGGGGGGAGATCACCGCCGGCATCGGCCGCTTCGGCCCTTATGTCCGCCTCGGCAACACCTACCAGTCGCTGGAGCCGGGCGACGACGTGCTGACGCTCGGCATGAACCGCGCCATGGACCTGCTGGCCAAGGCGCGCGCCAAGGTGCGGCTGCTCGGCCCGCACCCGGCGGATGGCGCGCCGGTCGAGGTGCGCAAGGGCCGCTTCGGCCCCTTCGTCCAGCACGGCAAGACCGTCGCCAGCCTGCCGCGCGACACCGACATGGAGGAGGTGACGCTCGAGCAGGCGGTCGCGCTGCTGCGGGAGAAGGGGAAGGAGCTGGCCCCGCGCGGCCGGAAGGGCACCAAGGCCACGGCGGCGAAGCGCGGCGCCGCCCGCGCGGCGGCGGCGCCGGCGGAGGGCGCCGAGGCGCCCGCCCCCGCTGCCCGGAAGCGCGCCCCGGCGGTGCGGGCCGCGGCCAAGCCCAAGCCGGCGGCGCGGCGCGGCGCCAAGACGACCGCCGCCGCGACGAGGAAGAAGCGGCCGGCTGCCAAATCCGGCGGCCGGCGCAAGGGCGAGGGCTGAGATGGCCCGCCTCCCCGGCTCGGCGTCGCGGCGCGGCAAGGACGGGCGGGAGGGGGCCCCGGCCAGGAACGCGGCGCCGGCGCCGGAGCGCCCGGCGCGGCGCGCCCGCGCCCGCGCGGCGGAACCGCCGCCCCTGCCCTCGAAGGAGGCGCTGCGCCGCTTCCTCGCCGCCGCGCCCGGCCGGGTCGGCAGGGCGGAGATCATCCGGCATTTCGGCCTCGCCCCCGGGCAGCGCCCGGCGCTGCGCCGCCTCCTCGCCGAGCTGAAGGCCGAAGGCGCCGCCGCCCCCGCGGGCCGGCGGGGCCTCTCCGCCGCCGTCCCGGCCCGGCTGCCGGAGACGGCGGTGGTCGAGGTCACCGGCACCGATCCGGACGGCGACCCGATCGCCCGCCCCCTCGGCTGGAAGGCGGAGCGGGGCCGGCCGCCGGTGATCCACATGCACCCCGAGGCGAAGGGGCAGCCGGCGCTCGCGCCCGGGGAGCGGGTGCTGGCGCGCCTCAGGCGCCTCGGCGCCGGGAAGTACGAGGGGCGCACGCTGAAGCGCCTCGGCGGCGCGGCGCCGGCGCGGGTGCTCGGCGTCTACGAGGAGGGGCGCATCATCCCGACCGACCGCCGCCACAAGGCGGAATGGGCGGTGCCGCCCGGCCAGGCGGGGGAGGCGAAGCCCGGCGAGATCGTGCTGGCCGAGCCCCTGCCCGCGCACCGCCACCTCGGCCTGCGCCCGGCGCGCATCGTCGAGCGGCTGGGGGTGATGGGGGAGCCGCGCTCGGTCTCCCTCGTCTGCATCCACGCCCATGGCATCCCCGACATCTTCCCCGCCGAGGCGGTGCGCGAGGCCGAGCGCGCCCGCGGCGTGGCGGCGCGGGGGCGGGAGGACCTGACCGCCATCCCCCTCGTCACCATAGACGGCGAGGACGCGCGCGACTTCGACGACGCGGTGTGGGCGGAGCCGGAGGGCGAGGGCTGGCGCGTCATCGTCGCCATCGCCGATGTCGCCCACTATGTCCGCCCCGGCAGCGCGCTCGACCGCGAGGCCTGGGCGCGGGGCAACAGCGTCTACTTCCCCGACCGGGTGGTGCCGATGCTGCCCGAGGCGCTGTCCAACGGCTGGTGCAGCCTGCGCCCGCGGGAGAGGCGCGGCTGCCTGTTCGTCGAGATGTGGTTCGACCGCTCCGGCACCAAGCTCCGCCACCGCTTCGGCCGCGGGGTGATGCGGAGCGCCGCGCGCCTCACCTACGAGCAGGTGCAGGCGGCGGCCGATGCCGGTACCGAGCCGGAGGGGCTGGCGCAGGGCCACACGGCGCGGCTCTACGGCGCCTTCCGCGCCCTGCTCGCGGCGCGGGAGCGGCGCGGCACGCTCGACCTCGAGCTGCCGGAGCGGCGGGTGCTGCTCGATGCCCGCGGCCATGTCGCCGGCGTGGTGCCGCGCGCCCGCCTCGACAGCCACCGGCTGATCGAGGAGTTCATGATCGCCGCCAATGTCTGCGCGGCGGAGGAGCTGGAGCGGCTCGGCGCCCCCTGCATGTACCGCATCCACGACCGCCCCTCGGACGAGAAGCTGGAATCGCTCAGGCAATTCCTCTCCGGCCTCGGCCTCTCCCTGCCGCCCGCGGACCGCCTGCGCCCACGCGACTTCGCCGGCGTGCTCGACCAGGCGCGCGGGCGGCCGGAGGAGCGCTTGGTGCACGAGACGGTGCTGCGCAGCCAGTCCCAGGCCGCCTACAGCCCGGACAACATCGGGCATTTCGGCCTCGGCCTGCCGCGCTACGCCCACTTCACCAGCCCGATCCGCCGCTACGCCGACCTTCTCGTGCACCGCGCGCTGATCCGCGGCCTCAAGCTCGGCGCCGGGGCGCTGGAGGAGACGGAGGCGGCGCGCTTCCCCGACACCGCCGAGCACGTCACCCAGACCGAGCGCCGGGCGGCGGCGGCCGAGCGCGACGCGGTGGACCGCTACCTTGCGGCATACATGGCACAGCATGTGGGCGAGGTGTTCGAGGCGCGCATTTCGGGCGTGACACGCTTCGGCCTCTTCGTCACCGTCGAGGCGAATGGCGCGAGCGGAATCGTCCCGCTCGGATCCCTGCCGGACGACCGATGGACCGAGGACCAGGCCACGCATTCGCTGGCAGGCCAGAGGACGGGGCTGCGCTTCCGCCTGGGCCAGGCGGTGGAGGCGCGGCTGGTGGAGGCGACGCCGCGCACCGGCGGCATGGTGTTCCACCTGATGCAGGGGGTGGCGCGGCGGGGCCCGAGAGGCGCGGGGCGCGGGCGCCGCGGCTGAGGGCGCCCCGCCCCGGATCCGGCGGGAGGGTGGCGAGGCGGCGGGCGGGCGCGGGCCTGCTCGGCGCGCTGCTGATGCTGCTCGCCGCCTCGGCACGGGCGGTGGAGCGGGAATTCCCGCGCGACCTGGTGCAGGCGGTCTTCGCCTCCGCCTTCGAGGTGGTGCTTGAGCGCCACCTGGAGGCGGCGGCGCCGGCCGAGCTCGGCCTGTGGAGCCTGCGCGGCCTCGAGGTGCTGGACCCCGGCCTGCGGCCCGAACTCAGCGCCGGCACGCTGCTGCTCTCGGACCCGGAGCGGCTGCTCGGCGCCCGCCCGGTGCCGGGCGGGCCGCCTCCGGCCGCGGCGGGCCAGCTCGCCACCGCCCTGGCGGCGCTGTTCGAGGCGGCTTGGCGCGCCTCTCCCGCGCTGCGGCGGGCCGGGGCGGAGGGGATGCTGCGCAGCGCCTTCGAGGAGCTGTTCAACCACCTCGACCCCTACAGCCGCTACCTGAGCGCGGCGGAGGCGCGGGCGGCGCGGGCGCGTCGCGTCGGCCAGTCCGGTCTCGGCCTGCGGCTCGGCGCCGGGCGGGGCGGCGCGGTGGTGGTGGCACGGGTGGAGGAAGGGGGGCCGGCGGAGGAGGCGGGGCTGCGCGCCGGCGACCGGCTTCTGGCGGTGGACGGGGTGGCGGTGTCGGCGCATGACCTTGGCGCGGCCGTCGCCCTGCTGGAGGGGCCGCCGGGCAGCCAGGTGCGGCTGACCCTGCAGCGCGCCGGCCGGCGCCTCGAGGTGGTGCTGCCGCGCCTCGCCGCGCAGCCCCCGGCGCTGCGGGCGGAACGGCGGCAGGAGATCCTGTGGCTGACGCTGGAGGTCTTCGCCAACGACACCGACCGGCGCCTGGCCGAGGCGCTGGCCGAGGCGCGGCGGGCGGGGGCGCTGCGCGGCCTGGTGCTCGACCTGCGCGGCAATCGGGGCGGGCTGCTCGGCCAGGCGGTGGCGGTGGCCTCGGCCTTCCTGCCGGGGGGCGTCGTGATCCGCACCTCGGGGCGGCACCCGGAGGCGGAGCGCCTCTACCTCGCCGACGAGGCCGACATCGCCGCCGGGCTGCCGATGGTGCTGCTGGTGGACGGGCGCTCCGCCTCGGCGGCGGAGATCGTGGCCGCCTCGCTCTCCGACCGCGGCCGGGCGGTGGTGGCGGGCAGCACCACCATGGGCAAGGGGCTGATCCAGGTGGTGGCGCCGCTGCCGAACGGGGGCGAGCTGCTGGTCACCTGGGCCCGGGTGCTCGCGCCCGGGGGCTGGCCGATCCAGGGGCTCGGCGTGGTGCCGGCGCTGTGCACCAGCCTCGGCGCCGAGGCCCTGGCCGAGACGCTGGCGCGGCTGCGCCGGGGCGAGTCGCCGATGGCTCCGCTGCTCGCCCGCCTGCGCGCCGCCCGCCCGCCGGTGCCGGCGAGCGAGCAGGTGGCGCTGCGCGAGGCCTGCCCGCCGGCTGAAGGGCGGGAGGCGGACCTCGCCGCCGCCCAGGCGCTGCTCGACTCCCCGCCCGCCTACGAGGCGGCCCGGGCGCGCTGACCCCCCTGTCCGGTTCCGCTTGACGCGCCCGGCTCCGCCGCTAGTGTCCCCGCCCTTGAGCGCCCCGAACCCCAGGGACAGAAGGCTTCGCCATGGCCAAAGCGAATACCATCCAGATCAAGCTGGTGAGCAGTGCCGACACCGGCTTCTTCTACGTGACCAAGAAGAACGTCCGGAACACCACCGGCAAGCTCGAGAAGAAGAAGTACGACCCCGTGGTGCGCAAGCACGTCGTCTTCCGCGAGGCCAAGATCAAGTAGCCGCGCCCCCTTCCCTTGGGGCCGCAGGGCCGTTTCCACCTGGCCGTTTCCGGCCGCCCGCGATCCACCTCAGGCCGGCTGGGGCACCAGATCCGCGGCGGTCGCCATCACCACGCAGTCCCGCCCGCGCGCCTTGGCGCGGTAGAGCGCGGCGTCCGCCGCCCCGATGGCGGCCGCGACCGGGGTGCCGATGGGGGCGATGGCGAGGCCGATGCTGGCGGAGACGGCGATGCTGAGCGGCCCGACCAGGCAGGGCTCGCTGCTGATCGCCTGGCGCAGCCTTTCCGCCACCATGGCGGCATAGTCCGCGGATTCGGCGGCGAGCGCGACCAGGAACTCCTCCCCCCCGTAGCGGGCCACCACATCCGCGCCGCGAAGCTGCGCCTGCAGCCGCCGCGCGACCTCGCGCAGCACCGCATCGCCCGTCTCGTGCCCGAAGCCGTCATTGACCGCCTTGAACCGGTCCACGTCGAGCAGCAGCACCGCCGCGTCGCTGCCGCGCAGGAGCTGTTCCAGGTAGCGGCTGGCGTAGTGGCGGTTGCGCAGCCCGGTGAGCTGGTCGGTCACCGCCATCTTCAGCGACCGGTCCAGGATGTCCCGCATCCCGTCCTGGTAGCGCTTGCGGCGGATCTGGTTGCGGACCCGCGCGCGCAGCTCGTGCAGGTCGAGCGGGCGGAACAGGTGGTCGCTCACGCCGAGGTCGAAGCCGCGGAGCACCAGCCGGCGCTGGTCCGGGTCCGCGACCAGCAGCACCGGCAGGTCGCGCGTCGTCGCCTGGGCGCGCAGGCGGGAGGCGAGGCGCAGCGTCTCGCCCCCCTCCGCCGCGAGGCAGAGCAGGGCAAGGTCGAAGCCGCCCTCGGAGAGCAGGCGGAGCGCGTGCTCGGGCTCGGCGGCGCGGCGCGCCGACAGCCCGTCGGCGGCCAGCGCGGCCTGGATGCGCGCCGCCTCCCCGGCATCGCCCCCCACCACCAGGGCGCGGGCGCCGCCGAGGTCGAGCGCGGGGTCGCAGGGCGCCTCGATCCCGAGCTCCTGCACCGCCGCCACGCCGCGCCGCCAAGCGTCCTGCACCTGCTTGACGCGCAGCAGGGCACGCAGGCGGGCGAACAGCGTCGCATCGTCGATGGGCTTGGAGAGGAAGTCGTCGGCCCCGGCCTCCAGGCCGCGCACCCGCTCGGACTGGTCGGCGAGCGCGGTGACCATGACCACGGGGATATGGGCGGTCGCCGGGTCGCCCTTCAGGCGCCGGCAGACCTCGTAGCCGTCCATCCCGGGCATCATGACGTCGAGCAGGATCACGTCCGGCGACCAGGTGCGGGCCAGGGCTAGCGCCTCCGCCCCCGAGCCCGCGAGCGCCACCTCGTAATATTCCGCCTGCAGCTTGACCTCGAGCAGCCGCAGGTTGGTGGCGATGTCGTCCACCACCAGGATGCGGGCCGTCATGTGACGGCTCCGTGAAGAGTGGGCGCAGGCATGGCGCCGGAACCTCCGCGGGGGTTCGTCCGCTGCACGGCAGCGCCTAGAGAGGCCAGGACGTGTGGAAGGAGCACGGCATGTCCGACATCACGGCAAGCGAACGCGAGGACCGCAGGGGCGTGGCCAACATCGCCCTGTTCTTCCGGCGGTGGATGGCGAACCCCCTGCAGATGGGCTCGATCATCCCCTCCTCCCCCAGCCTGTGCCGCCGCATTGCCGCGCTGGTGACGCGGGCGGAGGATGAGGTCGTGGTCGAACTCGGTGCCGGAACCGGCGTGGTCTCCCGCGCCCTGATCGCCGCAGGGGTGCCGCCCGAACGGCTGGTGGTGCTGGAGATCGTGCCCGACATGGCGGCGCATCTGCGCCGTGTCCTGCCCGGCGCCACGGTGATCACGGGCGACGCCTTCGAACTGCCCCGGATGCTCCCCTCGCGCTGGCACGGCAAGGTCGGCACCGCGATCTGCGGCATCCCCCTGGTGCTGCTGCCGCTCGCCCAGCAGCGTCGCTTCGTCGAGGCGGTGGAGGCGGTGGCGCCGGGCCGCGGCTTCCTGCTCTATACCTATTGCATCACGTCGCCCCTGCCCTACCGAGCCCTCGGCCTGACGGCCCGGCGCGAGGCGTGGACGCCGCTCAACTTCCCGCCTGCAAGCGTGTGGCGCTACCAACCTGCCCGCTAGGGAGCCCATGACACCTCCGCCGGGGAGTCGCGCAGGGGTGGTACTCCGCCATGACCGCTCACGCTGTGACGCATAGCACAGCGCCGGCCCGATAAGAAGCGATTGCGCCTGCGGGGCCGGGCACACGCCGCTTCCGCCTTCAGCCGGAGGTCAGGGCCACCTCCCCCCCGTCGGGGCGCCGCAGCCGGGCCACCAGCCGCGCATGAGGGCTGCGTCGCACCCGCAGCGCCTCCTCCAGCCCCCGCTCGGCGAGGGCGGCGCGCAGCGCCTCCGCCTCGGGGTGCTCGGCCTCGAGCGCCAGCAGGCGGCAGCCGCTGTCCCTGATCTGCGAGGCGGCGCCGGGGCCGTCCCACTGGATCAGGGCGGGGATCAGGTTGTCCATGTCCTGCCGCTGAGGCGGGAAGGCCATGCGCCAGGAGAGCCGGCCGCGGCGCATCGCCCTCATCTCCCCGCCGCGCGGGCCGAGGCGCGCCACCACCGCATCCAGCACCGGGGTGCGGGCGACCCAGGCGATCAGCGAGGGCTCCGCCTCGAGGCGCGTGCGCATCGCGGGGTCGTCGAGGTCGAAGGGCCGGGGGTGTTCCGGCTCCGGCTGGCTGGGGTCGGGGGCGATCACCTCCAGGTAGCAGGCAGGCCCGAGACCCAGCAGCAGGTTGTGCGTGCCGAAGCCCTCATGCGCCCCGCCGGGATCCGGCCGGACGCCGAGATGGCGCTCGATGTACTCGGCCCCCTCCTCCAGGGTCCTGGCACCGAGGACGATGTGGTCGATCTCCGCCATGCGGCCTTTCCTTCTCCTTCCCGTGGTGCCGGGACGGAGCCGCATGCCCGGCGCCGCCCTGCCCCCCTGTCCTCCCCCGTGGGCATTCTTTGCTTGGCCGGGCCTCCGGGCGAATGCCCCGGCATCATCCTCACGGGCATCTCACCCGCCGGCGGCGATCCCTGCCAAGCCTTGTGGTTTCTCGTTCCTGGCTGTTTCCCTCCCTTCCGCGAGCTGCCTAGCGCGGGGCGAACTGGGTCCTGCCGAACAGCACCTCCCGCTCCGCGTCGGTGATCGGCGCGCGGCGCTGGCGGTCGGCCAGCACGGCGACGCCGCGCCGCACCGCGGGACGCGCCGCGATGGCATCGTGCCAGCGCCGCACCGCCGGGAACTCGCCAAGGTCTATGCCGCGCCGGTCGGCGTTGCGGATCCAGGGGAAGGTGCAGATGTCGGCGATGCTGTAGTCCGGCCCCGCGAGATAGGCGCTCTCGGCCAGGCGCTTCTCCAGCACCCGGTGCAGGCGCCGCACCTCGTTGCCGTAGCGCTCGATGGCGTAGGGCAGCTTCTCCGCCGCGTAATTGGCGAAGTGGTTGTACTGGCCGAACATGGGGCCGATGCCGCCCATCTGGAACATGGTCCACTGCAGGCAGCGGTAGCGCGCCTCCCCCTCCCTCGGCAGCAGGGCGCTGCCGGTCTTCTCCGCGAGGTAGATCAGGATCGCCGCGCTCTCGAACAGCGCCAGCGGGCGGCCTTCCGGCCCCTCCGGGTCCACGATCGCGGGGATGCGGTGATTCGGCGTGATGGCGAGGAATTCCGGCCTGAACTGCTCGCCCTTGCCGATGTCCACCGGGATCACCTCGTAGGGCAGCCCGAGTTCCTCGAGCATGATGTGGACCTTGTGCCCGTTGGGGGTGGGCCAGGTCCAGACCTGGATGGGTGGCGCCATGCGCGTCTCCTCTCCGCCTCCGGGAAGCTTGCCGGGGGGATGGCCGGGCGCGCAACCCCACGCCGCCCATGGCCGGACCCGCCCGCCCGGCCTAGGCTGCGCGCCGGGACACCCGGGGAGGATCGGAATGCCGCCGCGCCTGCTGCTCTGGACCGACCAGGCGGAGCCCTACCGCGCCGCCATCGCCGCCGCCGGCCTCGAGGGCCGCGTCGCGATCGAGGCGCTGCCGCGCAAGGCCATGCCTTCGGAGGAGACGCTCGCCGGAACGGAGGCGATGCTCGCCTGGGGCGCGCCGCCCGGCCTGATCGGGCGGATGCCGCGGCTGCGCTGGATCCAGGCGCTGACCGCGGGCGTGGAAGGGTGGCTCGCCCTGCCCGACCTGCGCCCGGAGATCGTGCTCACCTGCGCGCGCGGCACGCATCGCAGCTCGATGCCCGAGAACATCCTGGGCGCGCTGTTCCACATCACCAAGCCCTACCACGCCATCGCGCTCGACCAGCGGGAGCGGCGCTGGACGCGGCGCGTCTCCGTCCCGCTCGGCGGAAAGACGCTCGGCATCCTCGGCCTCGGCGCCATCGGCCAGGAGGTGGCGCGGCTCGCGCGGGCGCTCGGGATGCGCGTCATCGGCACGCGGCGCGGCGGCGCGCCCCTGCCCGGCCTCGCCGAGGTGTTCCCGCCCGACCGCACGGAGGAGGTGCTGGCGCAGTCCGACTTCGTGCTGCTGCTGCTGCCGGCGACGCCGGAGACCGAGAACATGATGGATGCGCGCCGCCTGGCGCGGATGCGGCGCGAGGCGTGGCTGCTCAATTTCGGCCGTGGCGCGCTGATCGTGGACGAGGACCTGGTGGCGGCGGTGCGGGAGCGGCGCATCGCCGGCGCGGTGCTCGACGTGTTCCGCGAGGAGCCGCTGCCGCCGGACCATCCCTTCTGGACCACGGAGGGCATCATGGTGCTGCCGCACATCGGCGGCCTGCATCCCGAACGCGACGCGATCGTCGCCGCGCTGCTCGCCGACAACCTCGCCCGCTTCCTCGACGGGCGGCCGCTGCGGGAGGTGGTGGACCGCGCCGCGGGATACTGACGGCCGGGGGGGGGGGCGGTTGACGCCTCCGCGAGGCCGGTGCCACCATTCCGTCAAACCATAATCCGGGAGGAAAGCCATGTCCGAGAACGGGCACATCGGCAGGCGCGGCTTCGCAATGCTGGGGATGGCGGCGCTCGCGGCGCCGGCGATCGCGCGCGCCCGGCAGCCGGACGAGATCACCGAGCACCAGCGCAAGCTCTACGAGGCGGCGCGCGCCCGCAACGAGCAGGCCACCTGGTACGTCGCGCACTACAACAGCGAGACCGCCGAGGCGCTCGGCCGCGCCTTCGACGAGGCCTTCCCCGGCGTGAAGGCGAACGTGGTGCGCACCACCGCGCAGGTCGCCTTCCAGCGCCTGTCGCAGGACCTGCGCGCGCGGGTGCAGAATTGCGACGTGTTCAGCTCCACCGACGTCGGCCACTACATCCGGCTGAAGGAGGACGGGCGCTTCGAGAAGTACGTGCCGGAGAACATCCAGCACGTGATCCCCTCGCTGCGCGACATCGACAAGGACGGCTACTACCACACCACCTCCATCGGCACGGTGCTGATCAACTTCAACACCAACCGGGTCAGCCGCGAGGAGGCGCCGGTGAAGTGGACCGACCTGCTCGACCCGAAGTGGGAGAACCGTGTCACGGTCGGCCACCCCGCCTTCTCCGGCTATGTCGGGACCTGGGTGGTGACGATGCGCAAGCTCTACGGCTGGGACTTCTTCAAGCGCCTGGAGCGGAACAGGCCGCAGATCGGCCGCTCGATCAACGACACCGTCACCATGCTGAACGCCGGCGAGCGCTGGGTCGGCGCCGGACCCGGCGCGACCACGCTGCGCAGCGCCTCGCGCGGCAACCCTCTGGCCGTGAACTACCCCGAGGACGGGACGGTGCTGATGATCTCCCCGACCGCGATCATGAAAGGCACGCGCAACCCCAACGCGGCGCGGCTGTTCGTCGAGTTCCTGCTCAGCAAGCGCTCCTGCGAGATCCAGGCGGAGAATTTCAGCGAGATCGTGCGCAGCGACGTGCCCTCCTTCCCCGGCGCGCGGGACCTCGCCACGGTGAAGATCATCCGCCCGACCGACGAGGAGATCGAGCGGGGCATCCCGGAGGTGCGGGAGCTCTGGCGCGACACCTTCGGGGTCTAGCGTCCTGAACGGCCGGCCGGCGGGAGCCGCAGCATGAGCACCACCGTCGCTCCGAAGGTCGCCGCGGGCCCGGTCGCGCCCTCGGGCGGCCTGCTGCGCCGGCTCCGCTACCTGGAGCCGGCGACGCTGCTCTGGCTCCTGCTGGTCGGCGCGCTGTTCTTCCTGGTCGTCTGGCCGGTCGCCGAACTGCTGATCACCAGCTTCCAGGCGCGCCGGACGGGTGAGTTCACCCTGTCCAACTACGCCGCCGCCTACGGGCGGCAGCGCTACGTGGACGCGCTGCTGAACTCGCTGGCGCTCGGCGCCCTCGCCGCCGCGATCTCCGCGGTGATGGCGGTGCCGATGGCCTGGGCCTGCTCGCGCACCAACATGCCGGGGCGCGGCTTCGCCTGGCTCACCGTGCTCGCCGCCTTCATCATCCCGCCCTACCTCGGCGCCATCGGCTGGATCCTCCTGGCGGGGCCGAATTCCGGCTGGATCAATCAGACCTGGAGCCTGCTCACCGGCTCCGAGGCGAGCCTCGTCAACGTCTACACCTTCTGGGGCCTGGCGCTGGTCATCGCGCTGAACTCCTACCCCTTCATCTTCATCTTCACCAAGTCGGCGCTCGACCTGATCTCCTCCGAGATGGAGGATGCGGCGAACATCCTCGGCGCCGGCACCTGGACCACCACCCTGAAGGTCACGCTGCCCCTGGTCTGGCCGATGATGCTCGCGGGCATCATCCTGGTGTTCCTCGAGACCATCGCGCTGTTCGGCACGCCGGCGATCATCGGCATCCCGGCCCGCATCAACGTGGTGACGACGCAGCTCTGGCAGTTCTTCGAGGCGCCGGTGCGCGCCGAGGTGGCCGCCGCCTACGCCATGCCGCTGCTGCTGATCACCGCGGCGCTGATTGGGCTGCAGAAGCTGCTGCTGTCGCGCAAGGGCTACGTCTCGCAGACCGGCAAGGGCGGCGAGCGGCGGGTCATCAACCTCGGTCCCTGGCGCTGGGTGCTGTTCGGCTGGTGCGTCGTCGTCTGCGTGCTCTCGGTGGTGGCGCCGATGATCGCCCTGGTCCAAGCCTCCTTCTCCAGGGCCTGGGGGCGCGGCTTCTCGCTCGACAACCTGACGCTCGCCAATTACGAGTTTCTGCTGTTCGGGCACGACGCCGCCCGCGGCGCGATCGTCAACACCTTCGTCTTCTCCGCCGCCTCGGCGACGCTGGCGATGGCGCTGGCGCTCGCCATCGCCTACGTCGTCCGGCGCAACCTGCTGCCCTTCGGCACCGCCCTCGCCTTCCTGTGCATGGCGCCCTTCGTCATCCCGGGGATCGTGATGGCGATCGGCTTCTACGCCGCCTATGCCGGGCCGCCGCTGCTGCTCTACGGCACGGCGACGCTGATGATCCTCGCCTTCACCACGCGCTTCCTGCCGATCGCCTACGCCAACGGCGCGGCGGGGATGCAGATGATCCATCCGGAGATGGAGGAGGCGGTGCGCATCCTCGGCGGCGGGCGGCTCACCGCCATCCGCTCCGTGGTGGCGCCGCTGCTGAAGAAGGCGCTGCTCGGCGGCTGGCTGCTGGTGTTCATCCTGGCGACACGCGAGCTCTCCGCCGCGATCTTCCTGATCGGCCCGCACACCCGCACCATCTCCGTCCTTCTCTACGACCTGAGCGAGGAGGGCAATTTCGAGGTACTGTCCGCGCTCGGCGGCATCCTGCTGGTCATCACCCTGGTCTTCGTCGGCATCGGCATGAGGCTGATCGGCCGCGACTTCATGCTGCGGAGGAGTTCCGAGTGAGCAAGCTGGTCCTGCGCAACCTGCACCGGCGCTTCGGCAGCTTCGCCGCGGTGGACGGCGTGGACCTGGCGCTGCAGGAAGGGGAGTTCGTCTCCCTGCTCGGCCCCTCGGGCTGCGGCAAGACCACCACGCTGCGCATGATCGCGGGCTTCATCCCGCCCTCCGACGGCACGATCGAGATGGACGGCGAGATCCTCTCCTCGCCGCAGGCGGTGATGCCGCCCGAACGGCGGCGCATGTCCATGATCTTCCAGTCCTACGCCATCTGGCCGAACATGACGGTGGCGGAGAACGTCTCCTTCGGCCTGAAGCTGCGCAAGCTGCCGGCGGAGGAGGTGCGCCGCCGCACCGGAGAGATCCTGGAGGTGGTGCAGATGTCCCACCTCGCCGGCCGCTACCCGGCCGAGCTTTCAGGCGGGCAGCAGCAGCGCGTGGCGC
Organism: Crenalkalicoccus roseus; assembly: GCF_004761865.1. GTDB lineage: Bacteria > Pseudomonadota > Alphaproteobacteria > Acetobacterales > Acetobacteraceae > Crenalkalicoccus > Crenalkalicoccus roseus. The sequence goes on from NZ_SJDM01000012.1 coordinate 36,152, forward strand.
TGGCGCGCGCCATCGTGGTCAAGCCCTCCGTCCTCCTGCTGGACGAGCCGCTGTCCAACCTCGACGCCAATCTGCGCGAGGAGATGCGCTTCGAGATCCGCCGCCTGCACGACGAGTTCCGCATCACCACCGTCTACGTCACCCACGACCAGGCGGAGGCGATGGTCACCTCCGACCGCATCGCGGTGATGAACGCCGGCAAGATCGAGCAGGTGGACGATCCCTTCTCGCTCTACAACCGGCCGCGTACGCGCTTCGTCGCCGGCTTCATCGGGCGCACCAACTTTCTCGAGGCGCGTCTGGTCGGCGACCGGCTCGGCCTCGACGGCTTCGAGCTGCCTGCCGCCATGGTGCAGAGCGCCGCGGGACCGGGGGAGAGGGTGCTGCTCTCGGTGCGGCCGCAGAGCATCACCCTGCACCACGCCCCGCCGCCGGACGACGGCGACAGGGTCTCGGTGCCGGCGCAGGTGGTGGAGTGCGCCTATCTCGGCGAGCACTGGGACTATGTGGTGGTGCCGCAGGGCAGCGGCACCAGGCTGCGCGTCACCGCCGCCCCTGCGCAGCGCCACCAGCCGGGCGAGGCGGTGTGGGTGCGCTTCGATCCCGCGCAGATCGTCGCCATAAGCTGACAGGACGGGCCGTGCCGGCCCCATCCGCCGCAGAGGAAGGCCGAGACATGCAGCCGCGCCGACAGCCATGACCGCGACGCCACCGCCCACCGGCCCGCTGAAGGGCCTCCGCGTGCTCGACCTCACCGGCGTGGTGCTCGGCCCCTTCGCCACGCAGATGCTGGGCGACTGGGGCGCCGACATCATCAAGGTCGAGCCGCCGCAAGGCGACCTGGTGCGCAACTCCGGCGTCGCGCGCCATCGCGGCATGGCCTCGGTCTTCCTCAGCATCAACCGCAACAAGCGCTCCCTCTGCCTCGACATCAAAAAGCCCGAGGGGGCGGAGGTGCTGCGCCGGCTGATCCCGCGCGTGGACGTGCTGGCCAGCAACATCCGCCCCGCCGGCATGGCGCGTGCCGGCTTCGGCTGGGAGGAGTGCGCGGCGCTGAACCCGCGGCTGGTCTATGCCGTCGCCACCGGCTTCGGACAGGACGGACCGCACCGCGCCCGCCCGGCCTTCGACGAGATCATCCAGGCGGCGAGCGGTCTTGCCGACATCGTGGGCGAGGAGGCGGGGCGGCCGATGTTCGTCCCCTCCCTGGTCGCCGACAAGATCACCGGCATGGCGCTGCTCTCCGCCATCCTCGCCGCGCTGCTGCACCGCGAGCGCACCGGGGAGGGCCAGCTCGTCGAGGTGCCGATGCTCGAAACGCTGACCGCCTTCGTCAGCGTCGAGCATCTCGGCGGCCTCGCCTTCGACCCGCCGGAGGGCGGGGCGGGCTACAAGCGCCTGCGCCACCGCAAGCCGGTGCCGACCGCGGACGGGTGGATGACGCTGCTGCCCTACACCGCGGCGCACTGGCGCGCCTTCTTCACCGCCGCCGGGCGGCCGGAGCTGATCGAGGCGCTCGCCGTGGACGACCCGGTGAGGCGCAACGCCAACATCGACAAGGTCTACGAGGCCACGGCGGAGATCGCGCGCACCCGCACCACCGCGGAATGGCTGCGGCTGTGCGAGGAGCTGGACATCCCCGCCACCGCCTTCTCGCGCCTCGACGAGGTGCCGGAGCATCCGCACCTGAAGGCGGTCGGCATGTTCCAGACCATGCAGCACCCGAGCGAGGGCAGGCTGCGCTACGCCCGCCCCCCGACGCGCTTCGCCAGGACCCCCGCCGATGTGCGCCGCCCCGCGCCGCGCCTCGGCGAGCACACCGCGGAGCTGCTCGCCGAGCTCGGCTACGGGGAGGAGGCGATCCGCGACCTGGCGGCGCGGGGCGTGGTCAGGCTCGGCTGACGGTTCAGGCGCGGCGGGAAGGGCGATAGGGTGGGGCATGGTCCCGCTCTCCCCCCACATCCGCGCCACGGACGCGCCGCCGATCCCCACTGCCCGCGCCTGGGCCGCCGCCTATGACGGAAGGGCAGGGCCGCCGCTCGACCTTACCCAGGCGGTGCCGGGCTATCCGCCGCATCCGGCGCTGCTCGCCCGCCTGGCGGAGGCGGCCGGACGCCGCGCCAGCGCCGGCTACGGGCCGATCGACGGCGAGCCGGCGCTGCGCGAGGCGCTCGCCGCCGACATCGCCCGCGCCTATGACGCGCCGGTCGGGGCCGGCGATGTCGCCATCACCGCCGGCGGCAACCTCGCCTTCGCCATGACCATGGCCGTCCTGGCCGGGCCGGGCGACGCCGTGCTGCTGCCCACCCCGTGGTATTTCAACCATCGCATGGCCCTCGCCATGCAGGGCATCCGCGCCATTCCCCTCCCCTGCCGCGCCGAGGACGGCTTCGTGCCGGATCCGGACCGCGTGGCGGCGCTGCTGCGCGAGGGCGCGCGGGCGATGGTCCTGGTCTCGCCCAACAATCCGACCGGCGCCACCTGCCCGCCGGCGGTGATCGCGCGCTGCGCGGCGCTCTGTCGCGCCGCCGGTGCCTGGCTGGTGCTGGACGAGACCTACAGGGACTTCCTGCCGGCCGGGGAGGACCCGCCGCACCCCCTGTTCCGGGATCCCGCCTGGCGGGAGGGGGTGGTGCAGCTCTACTCCTTCTCGAAGGCCTATTGCGTGCCGGGGCACAGGGTGGGGGCCATCCTCGCCGGCCCCGGCTTCCGGGCGGAGCTGATGAAGGCGCTCGACACGCTGCAGATCTGCGCCCCCCGCGCGGCGCAGATAGCGCTCGCCTGGGCGGTGGAGGCGCTGCGCGGCTGGCGGGAGGAGAACCGCCTCCTCATGGCGGCGCGGGCGGCGGCGTTCCGCCGCGCCGCGGAACGCCTGCCGGGATGGCGGCTCGATGCGCTCGGTGCCTATTTCGCCTATCTGCGCCTGCCCGAGGAAGCGCCCGGCGCGATGGCTGCGGCCGAAAGGCTGGCGGTGGAGCGCGGGCTGCTCTGCCTGCCCGGCCCGTTCTTCGGCCCCGGACAGGAGCGGCACCTGCGGCTCGCCTTCGCAAATGTGGAGGAGGCGGCGATCGAGGCGGTGCCGGAGCGGCTGGCGGCGCTCTGACGCCGCGGCCGGGCGCTCAGGCGGCGCTGGCCAGCGCCGTCGCCCCGGCTTCCAGCCGCACCCACGCCTTCAGGGGCAGGTGGTCGGAGGCGACCCGGGCCAGCGGGCTGTCATGCACCTCCACCGGCCCCACCACGAGGCGCCGGCAGCCGAGAATGCGGTCGAGCGCCAGCACCGGCAGCCGGGCGGGGAAGCTGGGCGGGCCATCCGGCACCGGGCCGAAGACCGGCGACAGCGCCTGCAGCACCGAACGCCCGCCGGGGCGCCACTCGTTCAGGTCGCCGAGCAGCAGGGTCGGCATGTCGGGACCCTGGGTAATGGTCTCGAGAATGCAGGCGGCCTGGCGCAGGCGGCAGCGGCGCAGCAGGCCGAGATGGGCCGCCACCACCCGGATCGGGCCGCGGCCGCAGGGCAGCGTCAGCTCGGCCACCACGGCGCCCCGGGGTTCCGCCCCCGGCAGGGCCATGCGGTGCAGCCGGGCCCTGGTGCCGGGCCGCACCAGCAGGCCGTTGCCGTGCCAGCCGAGCCCGTCCGGCAGGTCGGAGACGCGCAGCGGCACCAGGCCGCTCTCGCGCTCGATCGCCGCGATGTCGAGCAGGCCGGTGCGCCGCCCGAAGCGCCGGTCCACCTCCTGCAGCGCCACGAGATCGGCGCGAAGCTCGCCCACCACGGCGGCGATGCGGCCGGGATCGAAACGGCCATCCGTGCCGACGCATTTGTGGATGTTGTAGGAGGCGACCCGCAGGTCGCCCTCCCGCCGCGCCCCCGACGGACCGTGGCGGATGACGGGGCGGTTGGCCTCCCAGAGGAGGTCGCGTGCCGCCGCGCCGGGCACGCGGAAGCGGCGGCCGGCTCGGCCAGGATCAGGCGACGCGTCGGGACGCGGCAGGCGAAAGGGCTGCAAGGTCATCCGTCTGGCTGAAAAGGCCGAGGCGACACGGGGTTGCCGGCCAGGGTTCGTGCCCGGCAGCAATTAGGGGCAGACGGTCGGCAATCCAAGCGCTTCGTGAAGGGGCCGGCCGCTTCCGCCGGGCGGAAGCGGCGGCCGAGACGTCCCGCCGGCGCGGCGGGACGTCCCGGGGCGGCTCGCTATCTACGATCGAGCCACACATCCTCCATACGCCAGTGGTTGTAGATGCTGTTGCCGGCGATGGTCAGACCCTTGACATGCGGATACCAGCAGGTGCCGCCCGCCGTGTGGTAGAGCATCGGCCGCGCAATGTCCTGCTGCAGCGCGAGGTCGGTTTCCCGCACGAGCTGCAGGCGCTTCTGCGGATCCGTCTCGGCCGACTGGGCGTCGAAGCGGCGCTGCATCTCCTCGTTGCAGTAGTTCTCGTAGTTCCGCTCGCTGCCGCAGGCGTAGCTCTCATAGAAGCCCACATCCGGATCGTCGATGCCGCGGCCCACCAGGTTCATGGCGAGGGAGAAATTGCGCCGTGCCATGACGGTGTACCACACCGTGGTGTCATGGATCTCCAGCTCGGCCTCGATGAAGGCGTGCTTCAGGTGATCAATGAGGATCACGGCGGGGTCGCGGTAGATCGCGATGTCCCTGGTCGAGACCTTGATGCGCAGCGGGTTGTTCGGGCCGTAGCCGAGCCCGCCCATGATCCGGCGCGCCTCCTCCCGGTTCTGCTCGACATTGTTGCCGTAGCCGGGAACGCCGGCCTCGGCCAGATCCTCCGCCGTCAGCCCCCACTGCCCGTGCGGTGGCGGCAGCATCACCCCGCCAAGCGCGAGCTGGCCCTCGCCGAGGATGGTGTTGAACGCGTTGCGGTCGAGCGTCAGCGCCACGGCGCGCCGGACCTCGGGCCTGTTGAAGGGCTCTGCCTCGCGGTTGATCAGGAGCTGGGCGGCGACGTTGGAGGGCTTCACCTCGCACTGCGCCGTCGGGGCCTGGCTGCGCACGTCGCGCACCAGCGGGATTGTCACGTCCCAGGGGAAGGTCATGTCGAACTCGCCGGCGGTAAAGGCGAGGATGCGGGTGGAGCGGCTCGGGATGATCCGCCACTCGATCGCGTCGAGGAAGGGCCGGTCCGGCTTCCAGTAGTCGGGGTTGCGCGCCAGGCGGATATGCGAGTTCGGCCGGAACTCCACCACGCGGAACGGCCCCGTGCCGATCGGTCGCTGGCGCATCACCCGCCCGTCCACGTGGCAGGGATAGACCGGCGACATGCCGGTGGCGAGGAAGCTGATGAAGGAGGGCTGCGGCCGGCCCAGATGGAAGGTGACCTCGTGATCGCCGTTGGTGGTCACGTCCTGCAGGTTGAAATACCAGGGCCGGCGCACGTTCTTCCGCCAGCCGGCGTTCCGCTCGCCGCGGATCGTGTCCCAGGTGCACTTCACGTCGGCGCTGGTGAAGGGCTTCCCGTCATGCCACTTCACCCCCTCGCGCAGACGCAGGGTGAGTCTGGTGTTGTCCTCGTTCCAGCGCCACTCGGTGGCGAGCTCGGGCACGATGTCGTCCGGGCTCGCCGTCTCGGAGTGCTGGTTGAACACGAAGAGGTTGTTGAACACGGCCATGAAGGGCGCGGCGGTGGAGATCGTCGCCTCCTCATGGATCGAGGCGCTGGGCGGGCTATCGCGGTGGTAGATCCGCAAGGTCCCGCCCCTGGTCTGGGCCGAGGCCACGCTCATCACGAGGACCGAGCCCAGCATGGCCCCGAGGGCCAGCTTGCCGATGAAGGATGTCATTGCTCCGTTTCCTCCCTGCTCTGCTTCGCCCGGTTCCGCTCCTCCCTGCGGACCACCAGGGCATCCACGACCGTCAGCCCCTCTCCGGCAGGATGAACGATCACGGGGTTGAGGTCTATTTCCTCGATATCCTCGGCGAAGTCGCCGGCGAAGCGCCCGAGCCGCACCATCAGCCCGACCAGCGCCTCGACATCGGCCGGTGGCGCGCCGCGCACCCCCTTCAGCAGCGCCGCGCCCTTCAGTCCGGCCAGCAGCGCCCGCGCCTCCTCCGCGCCGAGGGGCGCGGGAGCGAAGGCGACGTCGCGCAGCACCTCGACATGAATGCCGCCCAGGCCGACCATCAGCATCGGCCCGAAATCCCGGTCGCGGCTGACGCCGAGGATGATCTCCTGGCCGGGCGGCGCCATCCTCTGCACCAGCACGCCGCGGATCGTGGCATCCGGGCGGGCGGCGCGGGCGCGTTCCAGCATGTCGCGGCAGGCGGCGCGCACCGCCTCCGCCGAGGCGAGGTTCAGCGCCACGCCGCCGATCTCGGTCTTGTGCGGGATCTCCGGGGACTGGATCTTCAGCGCCACAGGGAAGCCGAGGCGCGCCGCGACCGCGGCCGCCTCCTCCGGGCCGGCGGCCAGGCTCTCGGGCGGGCGCGGCACCCCGTAGGCCTCGAGCAATTCCTTCGCCTCGTGCTCGCAGAGGATCCGCCCCGCCCCGCGCAGCCGCTCCCCGACCCCGGCCGCGGGGGGCGGTGTCGGCTCCGGGAGGCGCGCGCCCAGACCTTCTCGGAACCGTCGGTAGTCGGCCATGGCACGGATCGCCCGGGCGCAGTTCGGCATGCTGGTGAAGATCGGCACGCCGCACGCCGCCGCCAGATCCACCGCCTCCTGCACCGCCCGCGTGTAAGCGCAGAACAGCACCGGCTTCTCGGGATGGGAGGCGACCTGCGCCAGCTTCTCCTGGTCCTCGCGCAGCCGATGCGCGTTGGCGACGGAGCCGACGATCACCACGGCATCGACGACCGGCGAGCGCTGCAGGATGCCGACCACATGCGCGTAGCCCACCTTGCCGATCGCCCCCGCAGTGAGGTCTACCGGATTCGCCGCCGTGCCGTAGGAAGGCATCAGCGCCGCGATCTCGCGCCGCGTCGCCTCGTCGAGCGGCGGGACCTCCAGCCCGTGTGCGACCAGCGTCTCCGCCATCCACACCGCGGCGCCGCCCGAGCCCGACATGACGGCGACGCGCCGTCCCCTCGGCAGCGGGCAGAAGGCGAAGCCCGCCGCGATGTCGAGCATCTGGTCCATGTCCTCGCCGCGGATGACGCCGTGGCGGCGGAACACCGCCTCATAGGCGGCGTCCGAGCCGGCCAGCGCGCCGGTGTGCGAGGCCGCGGCGCGGCGCGCCACCTCCGAGCGGCCCATCTTGGCGACGATCAGCGGCTTGCCGCGCTCGGCCGCCTTGGTGGCGGCGCGCAGGAAGGTCTGCGGATTCCGCACCGCCTCCAGATAGAGGAGGAAGATGTCGGCGCGGTCGGCGTCGATCAGGTGCTCGACCAGGTCGAAGCCCTCGAGCGCCGCCTCGTTGCCGGTGCTGGCGAGCACCTCGAAGCGGAGCTGCCGCGGCCGGCCACGGTGGAAGAAGGCGAAGCCGATGCCGCCGCTCTGCGCCGCCACGGCGATGCGCCGGCCCCGCGTGACGTCCGGCAGCAGGGGCTGCGCGTAGTCCTCGACCGCCGGGCTGAAGGTGGCGACCACCTGCGCCGGGGCGTTGAAGAAGCCTTCGGCGTTCGGGCCGCACACCGCCATGTCGTAGCGGGCGGCGATCTCGCGCACCGCCCGCTGCAGCGCCGGCCCCGACTCGCTCGCCTCCTCCGCGAAGCCGGAGCTGATGATGTAGGCGGCCTTCACGCCGGCCCGGCCGCACTCCTCCAGCGCCTCCGGCACCGCGGCGGCGGGGATGACGACGACGGCGAGGTCCACCCGCTCCGGCACCTCGGCGATGCTGCGATAGGCCCTGCGGCCCTGGATCTCGGCGTGGCTGCGGCTGATGGGATGAACCGGGCCGGGGAAGCCGCGCGCCTGGAGCACGTGCTGGATCTTCCCGCGGATGATCGTCGTGTCCGGGGAGGCGCCGATGATGGCGATGCTTCGCGGCGCCAGCAGCGCGTCCAGGTCCGGCATCGCCCTAGCGCCCCGCGAAGTCCGGCAGCCGCCGCTCGGCCATGGCCTTCACGCCCTCGCGGAAATCCTCGGTGCGGCGCAGCCATTCCTGCTCGACGAGTTCGCGCTCCGTCGCCGCCTCCACCGCGTCGGCGAGGCCGCGGCGCACCGTCTCGCGGGTGGACAAAACTGCGAGCGGCGCCGACTGTGCGATCTCCGTCGCCAGCGCCTCCGCCGCTCCCCGCACCTCCTCGAGCGGCACCAGCATGTCGGCGAGGCCGATGCGCACCGCCTCCTCGCCGTTGATGCGCCGGCTGGTGTAGAACAGCAGCGCCGCCTGCTGCGCGCCGACCAGGCGCGGCAGAGTGGCGGTCAGCCCGAAGCCGGGATGGAAGCCGAGGCGGGTGAAGTTGGCGCTGAAGCGCGCCTCCGGGCAGGCCACCCGGAAATCCGCCATGCAGGCGAGGCCGAGGCCGCCGCCGATCGCCGGCCCCTGCACCGCGGCGACCACCGGCTTGCGGGTGCGGAACAGCCGGATCGCCTCCTTGTAAAGGTGCTTCTGCGCGCCCGTGCGCGGCTCGTTCCCCTGCTCGTCGCGGCGCGAGAAGTCGGCGCCGGCGCAGAACGCCTTGCCCTGCGCCGCCAGCACGAGGGCGCGGATGGCGGGGTCGGCGTCCGCCGCCTCGAAGGCGGCGGCGATCTCCCGGATCATCTGCACGTCGAAGAAATTGTGCGGCGGCCGGCGGATCTCGACGGTGAGGACATGCCCCTTGGCGGCGACGCCGATGCTGGTGAACTGCCCGCTCTCGTTCATGGAAGGACTCGCGCTGTGGGTGGAAGGTGCATGGGCTAACGCAGGTGGCACGCGACGACGTGGCCGGGGGCGACTTCCTTCGCCACCGGCACCTCGCGCCGGCAGCGTTCCTCGGCGTAGGGGCAGCGGGTGTGGAAGTGGCAGCCCGGCGGCGGGCGGATCGGGCTCGGCACGTCGCCCTGCAGGATGCGCCGCTTGCGCTTCTGCCGCGGGTTCGGCACCGGCACCGCCGCGAGCAGGGCCTCGGTGTAGGGGTGCTGCGGGTCGGTGAACAGCGTCCGCGTGTCGGCCAGCTCGACGATGCGGCCGAGATACATCACCGCGATGCGGTGGCTTATGTGCTTCACCACCGCGAGGTCGTGGGCGATGAACAGATAGGAGAGGCGCTTCTCCTGCTGCAGGTCCATCAGCAGGTTGATCACCTGCGCCTGGATCGAGACGTCGAGCGCGGAGACCGGCTCGTCGCCGATGATCAGCTTCGGGTCGAGCGTGAGGGCGCGGGCGATGCCGATGCGCTGGCGCTGTCCGCCCGAGAATTCGTGCGGATAGTTCTTCATCTGCGCCGCGCGCAGCCCGACGCGCTCGAAGAGCGCCGCGACCCGCTCCTCCCGTTCCTTCGCGGTGCCGATGCCGTGCACGTAGAGCGGCTCGCCCACGATCCGCCCCACCGGCATGCGCGGATTGAGCGAGGAGTAGGGATCCTGGAAGATGATCTGCATCTCGCGCCGGTGCGGCCGCATCTCGGCCTTGGACAGGCGCGTGATGTCGTGCCCGTTCAGGCGGATCCGGCCCGACGTCGGCTCGACCAGGCGCATGACCGCGCGCCCGACCGTGGACTTGCCGCAGCCGCTCTCGCCCACGAGGCCGAGCGTCTCGCCCTGCGCGATCGAGAAGCTGACGCCGTCCACGGCATAGACATGGCCGACGGTGCGCCTGAGGATGCCCTTGCGGACGGGGAAGTGCTTCTTCAGCTCCTTCACCTCGAGCACCGGCTCGGCGGCGAGGTTGGCGCCGCCTCCGGGCCGCCGTTCCTGCAGCAGGCTTCCGGACATCACGCGCCTCCCGCCATGAGCCGCTCCGCATGCCAGCAGGCCGACCAGTGGCCGGGCCGCAGCTCGCGGTAGGGCGGGTACTCGGCCTGGCACTTCTCGGTGGCCATGGCGCAGCGCGGCGCGAAGGCGCAGCCGGGCGGCAGCGCGTTCAGCGGCGGCACCATGCCGGGAATCTCCTGCAGCCGGTCGGCGCCCTTGGTGCCGGTCTCCGGCATGTCGAGGCGGGGGATCGAGCCCATCAGGCCCCGGGTGTAGGGGTGCAGCGGCTCGTCGAAGAGGGAGGTGACGTCCGCCTCTTCCACCTTGCGGCCGGCGTACATGACGATGACGCGCTGCGCCGTCTCCGCCACCACGCCGAGATCGTGGGTGATCAGCACCACCGCCGTGCCGAGCCGCTGCTGCAGCTCGAGGATCAGCTCCAGGATCTGCGCCTGGATGGTGACGTCGAGCGCCGTGGTCGGCTCGTCCGCCAGCAGCACCTTGGGGTTGCAGGCGAGCGCCATGGCGATCATCGCCCGCTGGCGCATGCCGCCCGAGAGCTGGTGGGGGTATTCGCGCGCGCGCCGCTCCGGCTCCGGGATCCGCACCAGGCGCAGCATCTCGACCGCGCGCTCCATCGCCGCCTTCCTGGACACGTCCTGGTGCAGGATCAGCGCCTCGCTGATCTGATTGCCGATGGTCAGCACCGGGTTCAGCGAGGTCATCGGCTCCTGGAAGATCATGGAGATCTCGTTGCCGCGGATCTGGCGCATCTCCTCCTCGGAGAGGCGCAGCAGGTCGCGCCCGCGCAGCCGCACCGAACCGCCGACGATGCGCCCCGGCGGGCTCGGCACCAGGCGCATGACGGAAAGCGCGGTGATGCTCTTGCCGCAGCCGGATTCGCCCACGATGGCCAGCGTCTCGCCGGCGCCGACGGAGAAGGAGACCCGGTCCACCGCCTTCAGCAGGCCGCGCCGCGTGTAGAAGTAGGTCTGCAGGTCCTCCACAGCCAGCACCGGCTCCGCCGCGGGCGCCGGCGCCGCCTCCGCTCCTGTCGCCAACCGGGCCGCTGCCGTCTGGGTCACTCCGTTCCCTCCCTCCCCCGCCCGGTTCCTCAGCTCCGCTCCCGCGGGTCCAGTATGTCGCGGATCGCGTCGCCGAGCAGGTTGGTCCCGAAGATCACCAGGCTGATGGCGAGCCCCGGGAAGATCACCAGCCAGGGCGCCGTGCGCACGTACTCCGCGGCGGATTCCGAGAGCATCCGTCCCCAGGAGGGGTAGGGCTCCGGGATGCCGAGGCCGAGGAACGAAAGCGACGCCTCGGTGAGGATGGCCGATCCGAGCTGGGCGGTGGCGAGCACGATCACCGGCGCCAGCGTGTTCGGCAGCACGTGCAGCACGGCGATGCGCAGCTCGCTCATGCCCTGCGCCCGCGCCGCCTCGACGAAAGGCATCTCGCGCAGCGCCAGCGTGTTGGAACGGATCACGCGCGCCACGTTCGGGATCACCGGGATCGAGATGGCGATGATCACGTTCTGCAGCGAGGGGCCGAGGGCCGCGGCCATCACCAGCGCCAGCACGAGCAGCGGCAGGGCCTGCAGCACGTCGTTGACGCGCTGCGTCACCAGGTCCACCCACCCGCCCCAGAAGCCGGAGATCAGCCCCACGGCGACGCCGAGCAGGCAGCCGAGCAGCGTCGAGGCGATGCCGACGATGAGCGAGATGCGCGCGCCGTAGATGATGCGGCTCCACATGTCCCGCCCCATGAAGTCGGCGCCGAGCAGGTGCTCCCCGCCCGGCCTAGCGAGGGAGGAGGCCGCGTTGGTGGCCAGGGGGTCGTGCGTGGCGATGAAGGGCGCGAACAGCGCGACCAGCACGAAGGCCGCGACGATGAGGAGGCCGAGCGCGCCCAGCGGGTGCCGCCGCGCCTGGTAGAGGACGGAGCCTCCCCAGCCCTGGACATGGGCGCCGGCGCGGGCGAGCTCCGCCCCGTGATCCACCGCCTGCGCCTGGGGGCCCGCGTAGGACATTCCGACTTCCCCCTCAATCCGAGTACTTGATGCGCGGATCGAGCACCGCGTAGAGCATGTCCACGACGAAATTCACCACCACGACGACCACCGCGATGAACATCACCAGGTTCTGCACGATCGGGTAGTCGCGCCACAGGATGGACTCCACCAGGAAGCGCGCCACGCCGGGGATGTTGAACACCGTCTCGGTCACGATCAGCCCGCCGATCAGGAAGGCGGCCTCGATGCCGATGATGGTGACCACCGGCAGCACGGCGTTGCGCAGCGCGTGGTGGTAGTTGACCGCGTTCTCGGACGCGCCCTTGGAGCGCGCGGTGCGGATGTAGTCCTGCCGCAGCACTTCCAGCATCGAGGAGCGCGTGAGGCGCATGATCAGCGCCGAGCTGCGGAAGCCGACCGCCGCCGCCGGTATGGCGTACATCGCCAGGCTCTCCCACACGCTCTGCGGCGTCGCGGTGTAGATCGGGATGTAGCCGAAGTACTGCACCGTGAACATGATGATCAGCAGCGCCAGCCAGAAGGAGGGCATGGACAGGCCGCTGAGGCTGATCAGCCGCAGCACGTAGTCGAGCGCGGTGTTCTGCCGCACCGCGCTGATCACGCCGAGCGGCACCCCGAACACCACCGAGAACACCAGCGCCCACAGGGCGAGCTGCGCGGTGACGGGGATGCGCGGCGCGATCTCCTCGATCGCCGGGCGCTCGGTGATGTAGGAATAGCCGAGGTCGCCGCGCAGCAGCGAGCCGATCCAGTTCACGTACTGCACGACGATCGGCTGGTCGAGCCCGAGTTCCGCCTCGATCTGCGCCCGCTCCGCCGGATCTATGTAGCCGCCCGCGTCGAACAGGATGTCGGCGACGTTGCCGGGCATCAGCCGGAGCAGCAGGAAGATCAGCACCGACATGCCGAACAGCGTCACGATCATCAGCAGGAAGCGCCGGATGATGTAGGACAGCACTGCGATCCTCCCCGCGGGGGTTCTGTTGCGGCGCGCTGCGGGCGGCCGCCCGCCTCAGCGGCGCGCCGGGCCTGACGGCAGCGGCGCGGCGCCCATGGCGGAGCCTGGGGTGCGATTCGGCACGGTCCTCTCCTCCCTGTCCGGCCCGCCGGACCCGGCGGCGGGCGCATCTTCCGTTTCCGGACGCGTCTCTGTACGGACGTTAACCTCAGGGTTCTGCCCATGGCCGCCGCTGTCAAGCCCGGTCGTGCCGGGCCGCCGGCCGCGGGCGATTGCCGTCGCGGCGCGGAGCGGCGATGGTACGCCCCCTACAGGAACGCCAGGGGGCCCGGATCTTCCGCCGCGCCGCGCGCGCCGGCCCCCGCCAGGAGACCGCAAAGGAATGGACCAGCACGTGGATGGCGCCGCCCTCGGCGCAGCCGATCTCCGCCAGCCCTGCCCCGTCAACTCCTGGAACGAGTGGGATCCGCTGGAGGAGGTGATCGTCGGCCGGCTGGAGGGGGCGGTGATCCCGCCGCATCACGTCGCCGTCACCTTCAACATGCCGGCGCTCGCCCGCCGGCTGCACCGCTTCACCGCCGGCATGCGCTATCCGAAATGGATGGTACGCCGCGCCCAGGAACAGCTCGACGGCTTCATCCGGCTGCTGGAGGGGGAGGGCATCACGGTGCGCCGCCCCGACCCGATCCCGCACGCGCGGCGCTTCCGCACCCCTGCCTGGTCCTCGCGCGGCTTCTGCATCGCCTGCCCGCGCGACGGCTTCCTGGTGATCGGCGACGAGATCATCGAGACGCCGATGGCCTGGCGCAGCCGCTACTTCGAGGGCGACGCCTATCGCCGCCTGTTCAAGGAGTATTTCCACGCCGGCGCCCGCTGGACCGCGGCGCCGCGCCCGCAGCTCACCGACGAACTCTACGAGCGCGACTACCGCATCCCCGCACCGGGAGAGCCGCTCCGCTACGTGGTGAACGAGTTCGAGCCGGTGTTCGACGCCGCCGACTTCGCCCGCTGCGGCCGCGACCTGTTCGTGACGCGCAGCAACGTCACCAACCAGGCCGGCATCGAGTGGCTGCGCCGCCACCTCGCCGATCGCGGCATCCGGGTGCACGAGATCGTCTCCACCTGCCGCCAGCCGATGCATATCGACAGCAGCTTCGTCCCGCTCGCGCCCGGGCGGGTGATGGTCAACCCCGACTACGTGGACCTCGAGCGCCTGCCGCCGGTGCTGAAGAAGTGGGAGGTGCTGGTGGCGCCGCGCCCCGACCCGGTGGAGGGGCGCCTCGAGCGCATCACCATGTGCAGCGCCTGGATCAGCATCAACGTGCTGAGCCTCGACGAGCGGCGGGTGGTGGTGGACGCCACCCAGCCCACCCTGCACCGCAGGCTGCGCGAATGGGGCTTCGAGCCGATGCCGATCCCCTTCCTCGCCTACGGCCCGTTCGGCGGCGCCTTCCACTGCGCCACGCTCGACATCCGCCGGCGCGGCACGCTGCAGGGCTACTGCTGAGGCGGGACCGCCCCTCCGGTGCGGCGCAACAGCGCCGCCACCACCGCCTCGAACATCGCCGCGGTCAGCCGCCCGGTCTGGGTGTTGTAGCGGCTGACATGGTAGCTGTCGGCCAGCAGCAGCCCGCCGGGCAGTTCGTGCAGGGCGCCGTGGGCGAAGCGCAGGCGCGAGGGCTTCAGCCCGAGCGCGCGCAGCGCCGCCGCATGTGCCACCACGCCGAGGGCGAGCACGCCGCGCAGCCGCGGCATGGCGCGGAGCTCCGCCTGCAGGAAGCGGTTGCAGGTGGCGATCTCGCGCGGCTGGGGCAGGTTCTCGGGCGGCACGCAACGCACCGCATTGGCGATCCTGACGCCGGTCAGCGCCAATCCGTCCGCCGGATCCTCGCCGTAGGTGCCGGCGGCGAGGCCGAAGCGCAGCAGCGTGCCGTAGAGCAACCGCCCGGCGAAGTCGCCGGTGAAGGGCCGCCCGGTGCGGTTCGCCCCGCGCAGGCCGGGGGCGAGGCCGACGATCAGCAGCGGGGCCTCGAGCGGCCCCCAGGCCGGAACCGGGGCGTTGTGCCAGTCCGGCCAGGCGGCACGGTTGGCTTCGCGGAAGGCGACCAGGCGCGGACAGAGCGGGCAGTCCCGCGCCGGCTGCTCCGGCGCGGCGCCACTCACTCCGGCAGGTCCCCCGCCGTCTCGCGGAAGGGCTCGGCCGGGGTGGCGCGGGGCGCGGCGGGGCGCGGCGGGGCGGTGCGCGGGCGCGGCTCCACCTGCCGGCGCGTCACATGCTCGGCGAGGTCGGCGAGGTCGAGGAAGGCATCGGCCTGCCGGCGCAGCTCGTCCGCGATCATCGCCGGCTGGGTGCGGATGGTGGAGACGACGGTGACGCGCACGCCGCGGCGCTGCACCGCCTCCACCAGGCGGCGAAGGTCGCCATCGCCGGAGAAGATCACGGCATGATCGAGGCGGGAGGCGAGGTCGAGCACGTCCACCGCCATCTCGATGTCCACGCTGCCCTTGACGCGGCGGCGGCCGGTGGCGTCGGTGAACTCCTTCGCCGGCTTGGTCACCACCGCGTAGCCGTTGTAGCCGAGCCAGTCCACCAGCGGCCGCAGCGGCGAGTACTCCTCCGTCTCCAGCAGCGCGGTGTAGTAGTAGGCGCGGATCAGGTAGCCCTGACGGCGGAAATGCGCCAGCAGGTTCTTGTAGTCCACGTCGAAGCCCAGCGTGCGGGAGGCGGCGTAGAGGTTGGCACCGTCGATGAAGAGGGCGAGCCGCTCGATGCGTTCGGAGTGCAAAGGGGTGGCCTTTGAAATATGCGCCATGACCATATCCGTCCTGTTATCGTAAAAAATGCGCGACAGTAAGGATGAAAATGTCGCCCTCGTGGCGATCGGGGCGAATCTTCCGGGACCCGACGGCGCCCCGCCCCTCGAAACCTGCCGGCGCGCCGCCCGGGCGCTGGCCGCGCTGCCGGGCCTGCGCCTCGTCGCCCTTTCGCCCTGGTACCGCTCCGATCCCGAGCCGCCCATGCCGGGCGCGCCCGCCTTCGTCAACGGCCTCGCCCGGCTCGAGGGCGCGGCGTGGGATCCGGCGGCCCTGCTGCGGGCGCTGCATGCGATCGAGGCGGAGGCCGGGCGCAGCCGCCCCTTCCCCAACGCGCCGCGCAGCCTGGACCTCGACCTGATCGCGCTCGGCGGGCTGGTGCGGCCGGCGCCGGATCCGGTGCTGCCGCATCCGCGCGCACATCTGCGCCGCTTCGTGCTGCAGCCTCTGGCCGATGTCGCTCCAGGCTGGCGCCACCCCGTGCTCGGGCAGAGCGTGGAGGCGCTGCTGGCCGCCCTCCCCGGCCCCGCCCTGCGCCCGCTCGCGGCCTGAGGCGCGGCTTGGACCGTGGCGCCGCGGCCGATAGGGTGCGCGGGACCCGACCCGGAACACGCCATGACGCCTGGCCTTTCCATCCTCGACCAGTCCACGATCGCCTCCGGCCGCGGCGCCGACCAGGCGATCCGGGAGACGCTGGCGCTCGCCCGCCTGGCCGATGCCTGGGGCTACCGCCGCTACTGGCTGGCCGAGCACCACAATTCGGAAGCCCATGCCGGGGCGGCGCCGGAGATGCTGGTGGCGGCGATCGCGGCCACCACGCGGCGCATCCGTGTCGGCACCGCGGGGGTGATGCTGCCGCACTACTCAGCGCTGAAGGTGGCCGAGCAGTTCCGGGTGGCGGAGGCGATCGCGCCGGGGCGGATCGATCTCGGCCTCGGCCGCGCCCCCGGCTCGGACGGGCGGACCGCCTTCGCCCTCAATCCCAACGCCGCGGAGGCGGCGGAGCGCTTTCCCGCCCAGGTGATGGAGCTGCTCGGCTGGCTCGGCGACGGCCTGCCGGAGAGCCATCCCTTCCGCGCCGTCCGCGCCCAGCCCGAGGGGCCGACGCGGCCGGAGGTGTGGATCCTCGGCAGCAGCGACTACGGGGCGCAGGTCGCGGCGCATTTCGGCCTGCCCTACTGCTTCGCCCACTTCATCACCGACGGCCATGGCGCGGCGGAGGCACTGGCGCTGTACCGCCAGGCCTTCCGCCCGCATCCCGGCCGCCCCGGCAGGCTGGCGGCGCCGCACGCGGCGATCGGCGTCTTCGCCCTGGCCGCGGAGACGGAGGCGGAGGCGGAGCGGCTGTTCCGCTCGCGTGCGCTGTGGCGCCTCCACCGCGACAGCGGCCGCTACCCGCCCCTGCCGAGCGTGGAGGAGGCCGAGGCCTACCCCTACACCGAGGCGGAGCGGGCATGGGTGGAGCGGCTGCGCGCCCGCGCCATCCTCGGCGCGCCGGAACAGGTGCGGGCGAGGCTCGAGGCCCTGGCGCGGGAGCTTGGGGCGGCCGAGGTGGCGGTGCTGACGGCGTGCCACGACCCGCTGGCGCGGCAGCGCAGCTATGCGCTGCTCGCGGAGGCCTTCGGCCTGTCCCGGGACTCGTCCCTTGCGGCGGCGGAGTAGAAGGGGAAGGCGCGGCCCCGCCACACCTCCGCGACAGCCGCTCCGGCCGGAGAGAACCGCACCGCACGCCAGCGGTTGATTCCCGGGCCCACACCGCCAAAACTGTCACGATACATGTTGCACCGCCCGACTCGCCGACCGCAGTTCTTCTACACGACCGCGCCGCTGCCCTGCCCCTACCTGCCGGGCCGGACGGAGCGGAAGATCGTGACCGAACTCTCCGGTCCCGAGGCCGAAGCGCTGCACGACCGCCTCTCCCGCGCCGGGTTCCGCCGCAGCCACAACATCGCCTATTCGCCGGTCTGCCCCGGCTGCAACGCCTGCATTCCCATCCGCATCCTGGCCGGCGCCTTCGAGCCGAACCGGGCCCAGCGCAAGCTGCAGCGCATCAACGCCGATCTCGGCGTGCGCGAGGCGCCGGCGCGCGCCACCGCCGAGCAGTTCGCCCTGTTCCAGCGCTACCAGCAGGCGCGGCACGGCGAGGGGGACATGGCGGCGATGGGCTTCTACGACTACCGCGCCATGATCGAGGACACCCCGATCACCACCGGCGTGGTGGAGTTCCGCGACGGCCGGGACCGGCTGCTCGGCGCCTGTCTGACCGACTGGCTGTCGGACGGGCTGTCCGCCGTCTATTCCTTCTTCGACCCGGCGGAGGCGCGGCGCTCCCTCGGCACCTGGGCGATCCTCTGGCTGGTGGCGCGGGCGCAGGCGCTGGGGCTGCCCTTCGTCTATCTCGGCTACTGGGTGCCCGACAGCCGCAAGATGTCCTACAAGAGCCGCTTCCGCCCGAGCGAGATCCTGATCGCCGGCGCCTGGCGCCCGCTGGACGAAGCGGCGGAGGCGCCGCAGGCCGCGCTGCCGGAGACCGCCGCCTGAGGGCCCGGGGGTGCGGCCCGCCCTGCCGGGGCCGTTTCCCCCTGGCCGCGGGTGCGGAAACGGCTCTGGGTCATCGTTCGTGGAGCAGGGTCGCACTCCCGGCTGTTTCCAGGCCTCCGCGATCCGCTCCGGCGGGCGGCCCGCCGGAGCGCGGCGCGTCAGAGCAGGCCGCGCATTCGCTCGATGCCGTGGAACCCGGCGTCGAAGGCCGGCCAGCCGGCATCCTTGGCGGAGAGGTCCTGCGGCGCCACCGGCCATTCGATCCCCATCCAGGGGTCGTCGTAGCGCAGGCCCCGCTCCTGCTCCGGGGCGTAGAAGGCGCTGACCAGGTAGAGCGCCTCGGTGTCCTCGGCCAGCGTGACGAAGCCGTGCGCGCAGCCGCGCGGGACGTACATCATCAGGCGGTTCGCGGCGCTCAGCTCGGCGCCGAACCAGCGGCCGAAGCTCGGGCTGTCCGGCCGCAGATCCACCACCACGTCGTAGAGCGCGCCGCCGACGCAGCGCACCAGCTTCACCTCCGCCGCCGGCGGAAGCTGGTAGTGCATGCCGCGCAGGGTGAGGCGGCGGCCGGTCAGGGAGTTGTTCGCCTGCACGAAGCGCGTCTCCAGCCCGGCGGCGGCGAATTCGCGCTCGCAGAACACGCGGGCGAAGAAGCCGCGCTCGTCCTCCCGCTTCTGCGGCTCGATGAGGAAGGCGCCCCGCACCGGCGTCTCGTGGAAGATCACGGGCGGCGGCTCCGCGCGGGACGGAGGCGGGAGGGGGCTGGCTGGTCGTCGGGCATGGGCGTCCCGGTTCCGAAGTCTGGTCCCTGACCATGGCGGGGGGCGCGTGGCGCAGGAAATGAAAAGACATTGAAGCCGTTGCGGCCCCGGCGCCGGGCGGAGACGGCCCTGTGGCGCGATCCGCGCCGGCGGATCGCGGCACATGCCCTGGCCCGCTGGTCGTGCGAGCCTCTTCACCCGTGCCGGTGAGGCCCCCCGAACGGGGTCCGTCCTAGAGCCGTTTCCACTCGGCCATGAACGCGGAAACGGCTTCAGCCCAGTGTTTGTGGAGCAGAGTCACGCTCCCGGCCGTTTCCGGCCGTCCGCGATCCACTCTAGAGCCGGGCGAAGGTCAGCTCGTGCCGGTTGTACGCCCCGTGGAACAGCACGGCGCCGGGAATGGCGGCGAATTGCGCCGCCGCGTCGTGGTCGGTCGCGCCCTGGAACTTGATGGTGCAGACCAGGCGCCGCGCCGTCCCGGCCTCGATCCAGCGCCGCACCAGGGCGAGCAGCCGCGCCGGGTAGCAGATCACGTCGCTGAACAGCCAGTCCACCGGCGCCTCCCGCCGCGGGTCGAGGGCGAAGGCGCTCTCCCGCCGCCAGGTCACGCCGGGCAGGGCGGCCACCGCCGGATCGAGTGGTGCCTTGTCCACCGCCGTCACGCGCGCGCCGAGCCGCGCCAGCGCCCAGCTCCACCCGCCCGGCGCGGCGCCGAGGTCGAGGCAGGTCTCGCCCGGCGCCGGCCAGCGGCCGAGGCGGGTCAGCGCCTCCCACAGCTTCAGATAGGCGCGCGAGGGCGGGCCTTCGCGGTCCTCGACGAAGCGCGGCGCGCCGCCGACGAAGGGGCTGGACTTGGTGGGGCTCGCCAGCAGCCGGTCGGGGGCGAGCAGCGTCCAGGCGCCGAGATGCGAGGCGGGCGGCGGTTCGGGGAAGACCAGCGGGCGGGCCTTCACCGGCGGCAGCCTGGCCTCGATCAGCGCCGCGCGGCGGTGGTGCGCGGCGGCGTAGAGGCTCCAATTGCGCTGGATGGCGCGCAGCGCGTCCGCCGCCGCCTTCACCGAGGGCGCGGGCAGCTCCACCGGCGCGGTCCAGATGTCGAGCGCCCAGGCGCAGGGTGCGGGCGGATCCGGGGAGAGGGCGAGGCGCCCGTGCCAGGCGGCGACGCGGCGCCCGGCGCGGCGCAGCTCCTCCGCCACCTCCGCCTCGAAGCCTTCCGCGGCGAGATAGGCGGCGGCAACCGGCGCTTCGCTCACCGCCGGCGGGCGGCGGAGAGGAACAGCAGCGCCCACCCCGCCATCATCAGCACGCCGCCAGTCGGCGCCACCGGCCCGAGCGAGACCCCCGCCACCGCCGCGGCATAGACGGCGCCGCAGAACAGCAGCGCGCCAAGCGCGAAGCAGGCGGCGGCCCCGTGCGGCAGCCGGCCGCCGCGCCGCTCCGCCCACAGCCCGGTGCCGAGCAGCGCCAGGGCGTGCCAGCCCTGCATGGTGATGCCGTTGCCGAGCGCCTCCAGCCGCGCCGGGTCGAGCAGGCGCGGCGCCGCGTGCGCGGCCCAGGCGGAGAGCGCGACGGCGCCGAGGCCGAGCAGGGCGCCGAGGGCGATCCAGAGGCGGTGCATGCGCCTCCTTACCGCGCGGGGCGTGGCCGGGCCAGCACGGCCGGATCCTCATTCCGGCGCCGGCGGCGGCGCGGATCAGGCGCCGGCCTGGCCCGCCGCCATCCGGCGCCGCCGGAAGGCGTTCGCCGCCTCATGCGCCCGCCGCGTCGGCTCCGGCAGGCGGTAGCCGGCGCCGGCGCGGCGCACCCAGGCCACCGCCGCCGCCTCGGAGACGCGATGGCCGACCGAGAGGTAGAGCGGGCGGGACCCCCGGCGGGTGCGCAGCGCGGTGCCGAGGCGCTCGCCGCGCCACAGGATCGGCGCCTCGGCGCCCGGCGCCTCTCCCACCGGCCAGGCCGGCGCGCCGACCAGCAGCGACTTGGCGACGCCGATGCTCGGCACGTCGAGCAGCACGCCGAGATGCGCGGCGATGCCGAGGCCGCGCGGATGCGCGATGCCGTGCCCGTCCACCAGGACGAGGTCGGGCTTCACCGCCAGCCCCTCCCACGCCTCGAGCAGCGCCGGCACCTCGCGGAAGCCGAGGAAGCCCGGGATGTAGGGCATGGCGGCGCGCGCCGCCGCCACGGCCTGCCCCACCACGGCGAGGTCGGGCAGGGAGAGCACGACCACGGCGGCATAGACCATGTCCTCGGGGTCGAAGCGGTTGCTGCTGATGTCCACCCCGCCGAGCAGCCGCACCGGGCCGTGCGCGTCCTGCCGGATCACCCGCGCCGCCAGCGCCGCCTGCGCCGCCCGCGCCGCGGCAAGATCGGGCGGGCGCAGCCATTCGGGTGGGATGGCGGTGGCGGGCGGCATCGGCGCTGCCTGTCGCGGGAGGGGGCCTTGCGCAAGGCCCCCGCGCAACGGCCGGCAGCGGCGCGGGTTGCCCCCGCCCTCAGAACTCCCGCCGGAAGCCGAGCCGGCCGATCAGGGCGCTGGAATGCCCTGCCGTGCCGTCCTCCCGCGCGTAGCGCGCGTACTGGTAGCCGGCATCCAGGCCGAAGCCCCATCCCAGCGACCGCCCGACCGAGATCTCCAGGTGGTTCTCGGTCGGTAGCGTGTTGAAGGAACGCTTCCGCTCGTCCCGCTGCCAGGCGAGGGTGGCGCGCCAGGGCCCGTGGCTGGTCTGCGCGCCGAGGGTGGAGAAGCGCCGCGTCTCGCGTAGCGGGGCAGCGGCCGCCTCGGCCTCGTGGCCGTGCGGCTCGGCCAGCGGCCTGCCGTCGGCGTTGCGGAACTCCACGTGCTCGCCGAAGAACAGCGTGCGCAGCTCCGCCGTCCAGCGCACCTCGTAGCGTGCGCCGACGGCGAAGCCCCATTCGCGCCGCGTGCCGTCCTTGCCGGGCCCGCGCGAGAGCAGCGCCAGGTGGTAGCTGACATTCGGCAGGAACGGCATGCGCTCGCCGTCGAGCGCGATGGCGAGGTTGTCGAGGCGCCCGGTGTTCCCCGCCCCGCCCTGGTGCAGCGTGTTGCGCCGGAAGCGGTCGAACCCCTCCTCGCAGCAGCGGCGGCGGGTGAGGACGGTGTTGGACAGCGGCGTGGTGTCGAGGGTGAAGACCGCGGCGGAGATGTCGTGCTCGCCGAAGCGCGGATCGGCGAGCCAGGTCCAGGTGGCGCCGAAGCCGAGCGCCTCGTCCACTGCATAGGTCTCGTGCGCCCGGAACGCGGTGAGCACGCCGGGGAAGTCGTGGTGGCCATAGCCGAAGGGCGCGCCGAACTTGCCGGCGAAGAGGCCGAGCCGGTCGTGCGGCCGCCAGTCGAGGTACAGCGCCTTCAGGAAGGCGGCCTGGTGGCGGAGGAAGGTGTGGGTGCCGCCGGGCTCCACCTCCCCCGCCGGCTCGAATTTCAGCAGGCCCTGGAGCGAGAAGCGCGGCGAAAGGTGCAGCCCCGCCGCCATCTCGCCGAACAGGAAGGTGGTGCTGCCGCGGCGCTCCCGGTCGCCGGCGCGGAAGGTGCCGATGCCGAACAGCCCCATGTCGATCTCGCCGGCGATCTGCGGGAAGGCGGCCGCCGCCCCCTCCTCCCGCGCCGCCGCCGGCGCCGCGGCAAGCGCCAGCGCGGCGAGCGCGCCCCACCCTGCCGCGCGGATCCTCACGCCTCTCCCCGCATCGCCGGCACCATCAGCCCGACATTGTGGCGGAACATCGCCTCGTAAGTCGGCGCCGGGCCGTCGGGCGGCGACAGCGCGTCGGCGTAGAGCCGGCCGCGCACCCGCACCCCCGCCTCCCGCGCCAGGCGCTCCAGCGCGGCGGGGCTCGCCATGTTCTCCACGAAGACGGCGGTGATGCCCTCGGCCCGCACCTGGCGGATCAGCCGCGCCACCTCGGCCGCCGAGGGCTCGGCGGCGGTGGAGACGCCCTGCGGCGCCAGGAACTCGACGCCATAGGCCTCGCCGAAATAGCCGAAGGCGTCGTGGCTGGTGACCACCTTGCGCCGCGCCGGCGGCACGGTGGCGATCTGCTCGCGCACCCAGGCGTCGAGCGCGGCGAGGCGCCCGAGATAGGCGGCGGCGTTGCGGCGGTAGGCCTCGGCGCCGGCCGGGTCGGCGGCGGCCAGCCCCTCGGCGATGGTGCGCACATAGGCCTGCCCGAGCCGGAGGTCCTGCCAGGCATGGGGGTCGGCTACCCGGCGCGGCGGCACGGCGTGCTGGCGCCGCCGCTCCGTGCCGGCATGGCCGTGGTCGTGGGCATGGCCGTGCCCGTGGTGGTGATGCCCCTCCATGGTGCGGGGCGTGATCCCCTCGGTCGCCGTCACCATCCGCGCCCCGGGCGCGGCGGCGCGGGCGAGGCGGTCGAACCAGGCATCGAAGCCGAGGCCGTTCCTGACCAGCAGCGCCGCGCCGCGGATCGCCTCGGCATCCGAGGGGCGGGGCTGGAAGCTGTGGGCGTCCACATCCGGCCCGGCGATGACGCGCAGCGCCAGCCTCTCGCCGCCGAGCTGGCGGACCATGTCGCCGAGGATGCTGAAGGAGGCGACGACCGGCACGGCGCCGCCGGTCTGGCCCGCGGCGGCGCGGGGGGCGAGGGCGGCGAGCGGGAGGGCAAGCAGGAGGCGGCGGCGCATCGGGCGGCTCCCGTGATGTTATACTATAACACTACCAGCCCCCGGAAAAACGGCAACCTCCCCCGAGAGGGGCTCACCCCCCGCGCAGCCAGCGGCGGAGGCGGTCGAGCAGGGATTCGCCGCGCTCGGACAGGCGCTGATGCGTCACATGCGGCCGCCTGGCCGGCGGCGGCAGGGCGGTGGCCACGGTATGGCGCCCGGCATCCCGCGCCGCGATCAGGCGGATCTCGAGGCCGATCACCTGCGCCACCGCCTCCGGCGGGTTGGAGCGGCGCAGCGCCTCGGCCGTCGCCGCGGCATCGTCCCAGGCCTCGGCCCGGCGCAGCGCGTCCACCACACGCACCGTCTGCTCCGGATCGAGCGGCGGGCCGGCGCGCCACAGCGCCACCGCCTCCAGCCGCCATTGCCGGGCGAGGTCGGCGCGGCCGAGATCGTCGGCCACCCAGGCGGCCTGCAGCGTCGCCTCGGCGGCGGCGTGCAGCGCCCCGGTCTCCTCCAGCACATGCGCCCAGGCGAGGAAGCGGCGGGCCAGCGGCGGGTGGCCGGTCTCGGCCAGCAGGGCGCGGAAGGGCGCCGCCGCCACCGCCTGCGCCGCGGCCGGGTGCGCCTTGGCGATGTCCGGCGCCGCGTAGCCGCAGGAGGGGCATTGCTGCAGCCAGCGGGCCATGCTGCTGCGCACCGGCTCGCCGGGGCGGAGATCGAGATCCGGCGCCTGCTCGGGCGGCATCGGCCGGAACGGCACCTGCCGGCTGCCGGTGCCGCAGACGGCGCAGACCGGCTGCGGGTCGGCCGCGTTGGGGCGGGAGCTGGCGGAGGACGGAGCGGGCATCGTGCCAAAGGTAGGCGCAGCGGCCGGAAAGGCGAAGGGGGGATGAGGGGCCGCGCAGCAGCGTGTTGCCCGAAGCCGGCCGGCTGGGGAAAATAGGCCGATGCCCCGCGGCGACCTGTTCCCCGATATCGCACCCTATGAGACCGGCCTGCTGCCCCTGTCGGGCGGCCACGTGATGTACTGGGAGCAGGTGGGCAACCCGCGCGGGCAGCCGGTGCTGTTCCTGCACGGGGGCCCGGGCGCCGGGGCCGGCGCGGTGCATCGGCGCTTCTTCGACCCCGGCCACTGGCGCGTGGTGATCTTCGACCAGCGCGGCGCCGGCCGTTCCCGCCCCCTCGGCGAGCTGCGCGAGAACTCCACCCCCCACCTCGTCGCCGACATCGAGGCGCTGCGCCGCTTCCTCGGCATCGAGCGCTGGCTGCTGTTCGGCGGCAGCTGGGGCAGCACCCTCGCCCTCGCCTACGCGCAGGAACACCCGAACCGCGTCACCGGCTGCGTGCTGCGCGGCGTGTTCCTCGGCCGCCGCAGCGAGGTGGACTGGTTCCTCCACGGCCTGCGCCGCGTCTTCCCCGATGCCTGGGCGCAATTCGTCGAGCACCTGCCGCCCGAGGAGCGGAGCGACCTGCTCGGCTCCTACCTCCGCCGCCTCTGCGACCCCGACCCGATGGTGCACCTGCCGGCGGCGCGGGCCTGGAGCCAGTACGAGGGCTCCTGCTCCACCCTGCTGCCGAGCCCGGACACGGTGGCGAGCTTCGCCCAGGACCGTACCGCCCTCGGCCTCGCCCGGATCGAGGCCTGGTACTTCGCCAACGACCTGTTCCTGCCGCCCGAGGGGCTGCTCGGCCGCATGGGGCGCATCGCCCACATCCCGGCCGAGATCGTGCAGGGCCGCTACGACATGGTCTGCCCGCCGGAGACCGCCTTCGAACTCGCCGCCGCCTGGCCGCGGGCCCGGCTGACGGTGGTGCCGGATGCCGGCCACTCGGCGCTCGAGCCCGGCGTGCGCACGGCGCTGGTCGGCGCGGTGGAGCGGTTCCGGCGGCGGGGGGCGTAGGGCGCCCCCTTCCCGGAGTTCAGCGCACCCGCCGCAAGGCCAGCGGGCCGCCGACCAGGCGCCTGCCCTCGCGCGAGAACACGGTGGAGAGGGCGTTCACCGTCACGAAGACCCGGTTGCCCTCCTCGGTGTAGGTGCCGGCGGCGGGCACCCCGCCCGTCGGCGTCACCACCACCCGCGAGCGGTCCACGAACTCGATGCGCAGCAGCTCCCCCTCATAGATCCGCCCGCGCAGCGGTCCCGCCTCGGCACGCTCGATCGCGGCCAGGATGACGGCGCGGTGCGCCCCGGCCAGCTCGGCGAACTGCGCCTTCTCGGCGGCGGCCGAGGCCGGCCAGGCGGCGATGCCGGGCAGCAGGAGGTCGTCTATCGCCGCCATGCCCTCCTCGGTCTGCGGCAGGGCCGCAAGCTCGCGGCGGAAGGCCGGCAGCAGCGCCTCCGCCACCGACCGGCGGCGCGCGGCGGCGGCCTCCTGCACCCGGCCGGCGCCCTCCGGCTCCAGCAGCCGCAGCACTCCCTCCGCGGCAAGCCGGTCGAGCCGGCCGAAGGCCTCGGCATTGGGTGGGACGGCGGCGATCTCCTGCGCCAGCCGCTCCGCCACCATGCCGGCCAGTGCGGCGCGGCGCGCCTCCGCCGCCTGCTGCACGGCCCGCACCCCCTCCACCCCGGCCAGGTCGAGCAGGTGCGGCGGCACCTGGGAGGCCATTCCCCGCAGCATCTGCAGCGAGGAGAGGTCGGGCGGCAGGCGCGCGATCGTGCCGAGCAGCCCGTCGCGGAGGGCGGCGCCGATCTCGGCGCGGCGCGCGGCGATCGCCGCCTCCACCGCCTGCACCCCCTCCGCGCCGATCGCCGCCGCCTGGGACGGCAGCGCCTGCCGGCGGAAACGGTCGAGCGCCTGCGCCCCCTCGGGAGAAAGCGGCGCCGCCCGCACCTCGCGCAGCATCCCGTCGCGGAGGGCGGCGCCGATCTCGGCGCGGCGCGCGGCGATCGCCGCCTCCACCGCCCGCGTCGCTTCCGCCCCGAGGACCGGGGCGTGGTCCTGCGCCGTCTGCTGCGCCTGACGGTCGAGGGCGCGCAGCCCGGCGGCGGAGGGCTCGGCCCGCGCGATCTCCGCCACCAGCCCGTCCCGCACCGCCTCGCGGAGCGCGGGGAGGCGCGCCGCCGCCGGGCGGAGGGCCTGCCGCCCTTCCTCCTCCGGCAGGTCGCGCAGGGCGCCGAGCAGGGTGCGGGCCGCGGCCTGGGCCGGGCCGGCGAGGAGCCCGGCGGCCTGTCCGGCGCGCGCGAAGGCCCCCTCCTCGGTGCCGATCCCGGCCAGCGCCGCGTGGAGGCGCAGCAGGGGCGGCGAGGCCGGCGCCTCCCCGAGTTCGGCAAGGGCGCGCGGCGCCGCGGCGCGCGCCTCGGCCAGGGCGGAGAGGTAGGTGGGCACCTCCCGCGCGGCCTGCAGGCGCAGCGCGTTCAGCGCCGCCTGCGTCTCGCGCCGGTTGCCGCGGCGCGCCGCCTCGGCGCATTCGGCGAGAAGGGGGGCAAGCGCCTGCGCCTCCTCCGGCGTCCAGGACAGCACCGGCTTGCCGAATAGGGCGGCGGTGCGCGGCGCCGCGAACAGCGGGTGGAAGCGGTCGCGGCCGCCGAGATCGTTCGGCCGCCAGCGCGCGGCGCGGTCGAAACCCTCCGCCCAGGCGGCGAGGGCGGGGCAGCCCGGCCGGGCGAGCTGGGCCTGCGCGGGAAGAGCCGGCGCCAGCAGGGCGACCACGAGCACGGCATGCCGCCGCACGCCTTTCCTGATGGACATCCTTCCTCCCGGTCCTGTTGCGCCCAGCCTAGGGGGGAAGGCGGGAGCCGCCAAGCCGGAACGGTTACAGCACGGCCAGGGGCACGGGGGCCGGCGCCGCGCGGCGCGCCCTCCCCCGCCGCGGCGGCGCCTCCGGCCGGTAGAACACCAGGCCGCCGATCTCGGCGGTGGGCGCCAGGGTCAGCGCCCAGCCCGGCAGCGATCCCGCCTCATGCCAGTGCGTCGCCCCACCCGTCGGGTCGGGCAGGCTGCCCGCGACGGCACGCGCGGCGACGCGGCGGCAGATGGCGAGCGCCGCATCCCCCTCCGGCACCGTGCCCAGCGCGGCATGGCGCGGATGGCGGGGGTTCCAGCAGGCGAAGAGGAAGGGCGCGCGGCACACCGGCCCGATCAGGCCGGGCCAGGCGCCGGAGGCGGGCGCGCCCCGCCAGGGCGGGGCGAAGCGCAGCCGCGCCGCCGCCGCCTCGGCCGCCAGCTTGGCGCGGTTCACCACGAGCGCGGCCAGGGCCTCGATCGCCCGCACCGGCCGCGTGCCGGCCTCGGCCCAGAGGGTGAGCGCCAGGGTCTCCGCCGCCGGCGCGCCCGCCGCGCGCCTCACCGCTCGTCTCCCAGGCCGAGGCCGGCGCGCGGGCGGCTGGCGGCGGCGCGGTTCACCGCCTCGAGCTTCTCCTCGATGCGCAGGAGCTGCGCCGAGAGCCGGCGGTCCACCTCGCGGATCAGCGAGAGGGGCACGTAGGTGCGCGCCACTTCCAGCTTGAACTCCGCCAGATCCTCGCGGGTGCGGGCGACGGCCTCGCTCTCCCGCTGGTCGGCCCGCTCCATGCGCTCGTGCAGGTCGCGGCGCAGGCCGTGGATCATCCAGAACAGGGCGCCGACGATCGGCGCCTCCACCGCCGTGATCCACCAGGTGGGTTCGATCTGCATGCTTGCCTCCTCATGGCCTCCTTGCAGGCCCCCGGCGGCGGCCCCACCCTCTCGGGCGGTCCGCGCGGGATGGAACGGTTGCGATGTGGAACGAGCCCTATCTCGAGACCTGCTGCCGATCGGCGCTGCACCGGCTGATGCTGGTGGGCGCGATCGGCCGTCCGGAGGGGCTGCAGGACGAGCCCTGCCTGAAGCGGCTGCAGGGCATGGGTCTGGCGCGGCGGCGCGAGGATGGACGCTTCGTCGCCACCGCGGCCGGCGAGGACCGGCACGCGCGGGAGATCCTGCGCCGGCCGGCGGCGTAGGGCGGATCGCGGACGGCCGGAGGCGGCGCTGGGCGCCCCCCGGCCGCGGCGCTCATCCCGCCCCATGCCAGGCGGCGTGGCGCGGCACGGCGGGCGCGCCGGGCAGGCGCACCGGCTCGGCCAGCAGGCAGCCGGCCAGCGCGTCCAGCGCGTCGTCCCGGCCGCCCGCCGCCTCCGGCCGCCAGGCGGCCATCTCCTGCGGGAAGGGGGTGCGGAACACCCCCTCATGCGCGTGCAGGCGGCGGGCGGCGAGGGCGGGATCGAGCGCGGCGAGGATGCGCTCCGCCTTCGCCCGGCGGCTCGCATGCTCCACCACGGCGCAGGCGGCGCCGGCGCGCGCCATCTCCCGCCTGAGCAGGGCGGGCAGGAAGCGGCCGATCCCGTTGGTCTCGACGCGCACCACGGGCAGCATCAGCTCGCGCGCGATGGCGGCGACGGCGCGGCACTGCTGCGTCGCCGGGTCGTCGGCGCCGTCCGGGTCGTGCCGCAGCCAGGCGATGCGGTGCAGGTAGTGGTTGCCCTCCCCGTCCGCGTAGCAGCAGGCGAGGACGGAACCGTCGCCCGCCTCGCCGCGCGCCGCCGGGCGCCCATAGGCCGGGTCCCAGAAGCCGCCGCCCGAGACCAGGCGCCGGCCGAGCAGCCAGAGCTGCGGGCGTCCGCCTGCCTCCCGGTACTCCGGCTGCTCGGCGTAGCGCACGATCAGCGCCGGATCGAGCCGCGCCGCCCGCTCCTCCACCGGCTGGAGCTGCATCTGCCGCGCGAAGTGCAGCGGTCCGACGCGCGCGCGCAGCGCCGCCACCGCCTCGGGCGGGAAGCGCTCCGGCCAGGCGCTGCGCCCCGCCGCGTCGAGCAGCGGCACGACGAGGCGCCGGTAGCCGGCGAGGAAGGCCTCGCCCTGCGCGGGATGCAGGTAGAGGCTCTCCGCGCAGTGCGGCGTGCCGACGTAGAGGATGGTGCCGCCCGGGGTCAGCACGAACTCGGTCTCGCGCAGCCGCTCGCGCAGCTCGGCGCGCTTGCCCGGCGTGTCGCAATTCCCGGCCACCTCGACGTCGTCGCAGACGATCAGCTCCGCCCGCGCGCCGGTGATGTTGCCGGCCAGGCCCTGCGCCAGCATGGAGGGATCGCGCAGCACCGTGCGGCGGGCGACGGTGAAGCGGTCCATCGCCCAGGAGTCCGGCCCCTCCGGCAGCAGGTGCCGGCAGAGCGGGTGCCGCTCCAGGATGCGGCGCACCGTCGCCACCATCTTCACCGCCAGCGTCTGCTCGGCGGCGAGCACCAGGATGCGCGCCTCCGGCTCGCGCAGCAGCCACCAGGCGCAGTAGAGCCCGACCAGGGTGGACTTGCCGCAGCCGCGGAACGCCATCAGCAGCAGCCGCCGGTCGCCGGCCTCGCGCCGCGCCTCCAGC
This sequence comes from Crenalkalicoccus roseus, assembly GCF_004761865.1. Classification (GTDB taxonomy): domain Bacteria; phylum Pseudomonadota; class Alphaproteobacteria; order Acetobacterales; family Acetobacteraceae; genus Crenalkalicoccus; species Crenalkalicoccus roseus. The sequence goes on from NZ_SJDM01000012.1 coordinate 66,014, forward strand.
CAGCGCGCGACGCGCCGGTGCACGGCGGGCGTCGCCTGCCCCTGCAGGGCGTTCCAGGACCAGACGAACTCCAGGAAGCCGGCCTCAGCCGCCCTCGTCATCCGCCGCCTCCTCCTCCGCCAGCGCCGCGATCTGCCGGCGGGTCTCGCCGAGGCAGTGCGCGATGTCCTGCACCTCCTCCTCCCGCCCGCCGTCGCCGGCGAGCTTGAGGAGCTGCTCGAGATGCGCGAGCGCCGCGCGCGCCGCGGCGTGGCGGGCGGCGAAGGCGCGGGCGTCGGCGGCGTCGCCCGCCTCGGCCGAGGCGGCGACGAACCCCTCGTAATCGGCCAGCACGCGGCGGGCGGCGGCGGCGAAGTCGGTGCTCTCGAGCGGCGGCCGCGCGCGCCTCCTCATCGCGCCACCGCCCCGCCGGACCGCACCGGCGCCTCTGCCGCCCGCGGGAACTCCTTGCTCATGCGGTTCTCCTAGAGCTTGGGTTTGACGACGCGCAGGAAGGCCGTGCCCGGCGCCAGCTCCACCGCTGCACCGGTCGGGTTCCAGATGCGCAGGCTGACGCTGGCGGGCGCGGTGGCGTTGACCTGCGCGAGGAAGGGCAGCAGGGTCGCGTTCGACCAGGCGGCCTGCGCGAAGTCGCCGGGCGCCGCATCCGGCAGCGGCACGGTGTGGGCGAAGGATCCGCCGGCGGCGATCGGGGGCGGGGTGAGCGCGGCGGTGGTGGCGAGCTCCCGCGTGCCCCAGCGCCGCCCGCCGCCGGCCAGCACCGCCGGCGCGTGCTGCGCCGGGCCGTAGAGGCGCAGCGCCCGCAGGGTGGCGCCGGCCGAGCCGCCGCGCACGCCGATCACGGCGTAGCGGCAGGCGGGATGCAGCGTCACCCGCTGCAGCCGGTTCAGCGCCAGCCCGCCGGTCAGGCTGTCGAGGTTGGCGTTGCCCTCCCACCAGAAGGCCGGGGCGCCGGCCCAGGTGATGTTCATGTTGGACAGCAGCGCCGGCGCCTCCGGCCCGAGCACGATCTCCGTCGCGCCGAACTGCATCACCACGGGGCGCAGGTCGGTCCCCTCGGCGGCGAGGAAGAACTCCTTGCACCGCTCCGCATCCACCACGAAGGCGAGGGCGCGCGAGGTGGGCAGGGTGACGCTGTCGGCGTTCAGCCCGATGTCGGGCAGGCCCGGGAAGCAGAAGCCGTTCAGCGTGCCGGGCGGCCCCGCCGGATTGCCCGACAGCACCGCCATCCCCTCGAATCCAGTCTCCCCCGCCCTCCAGCGGAAGGCGCGGGCGCGCACGCTCTCCGCCGCGGCGATCAGGCGCGGCGTGCCGATCGCCGCCGCCGCCTGGTGGCGGGGAATGACGGTGCCGCCGGCGCGCGTCGCCCCCGGCGGGTAGTGGATGTCGCAGCCGAGGAAGCCGTAGGTGCCGACGAAGCTCACCTCGTACACCGCGTCGTTGAAGCCGCCGGTGTGGCGCGCGACGTAGGGCGAGCACTGCTCCATGCGGATGCCGAGCGCCGTCAACCCGCGCCCGTCCGCCGCCTCCAGCAGGAAGGGGATGGCGTCCACCGTGCCCGGCGTGCCCTGGCGCTGCAGCTCGAAGGCCGGGCCGAGGAACAGGTGCGCGTTGTGCCGGTCGTAGGCGCCAGGGGCGTTGGAGAAGCGCACGCCGAAGCGCGCCTTCGTCGGGTTGGTGGCGGAGCTGCAGGCGAAGTGCCCGCCATGGTGGCGCAGGCTGTTGCACCAGCCCGCAGCGGTCAGGGTACGCAGATCGAGCCCGATGCGGTTGTCGATCAGCCGGCCGTAGAACAGCTCGCTGTCCTCGGCGCCGAGCTGGTCGCCCACCACCTGCACGCCGATGGTGAAGCGCTCGGCGCGGCGGATCTCGACATGGCAGGCGTCTATGTTGCGGAGCTGGATGCCGATGTCGGCCTCGTCGGTCCAGTCGCTCTGCGCCGCGCGCACCACGCTGAGGCCGGTGTAGCGCCGCGCCTGGGCGCGGATGGCGCCGCCGTCGCCGATCGCCAGCGCGGTGCGGCCCGGCGGCCCGTCGTAGAGGATGGTGCCGCGCATGGCGAGGCCGGCGGCGGCGCTGAGCAGCGTCAGGCCCATGGTGGTGCGGAAGGTGCCCTCGCCGATCTCCAGCACCTTGCCGCTGGCCGCGGCCGCGTGCATCGCCGCCTGCAGCGCCGGCCCGTCGTCCGTCACGCCGTCCCCGACCGCGCCGAAGTCGCGCGCCGAGAGCCGCTCGCCGAGCTTGTCCTCGACCGTGCGCGGCACGCCGCCCGGGAAGGGCGCGGTCAGCAGCCCCTCCCCGCGCTCGAACACCGCGAGGCCGCCGACGCTGTCGAAGCCGATCAGCCGGTTCGCCCGCACCTCGCGCGACGGCAGCGGCGCCAGCGACCCGACCTCGGAGGGCGCGAGGCGCAGGGTGGCGGAGAGCTCCTCCTTCACCTCCTGCAGCGCGGCGACCTGGTAGTCCAGCTCGTCGTTCAGCACGCGGCTGCGGAGGATGCCGTTCTCCTGGAAGTCGCTGGTGCGCGCCACCACCAGGTTGCGGCGCAGCGTCACGCGCCGCCCCGCCTCCGGCGGCTGGTCGAAGCGCACCAGGCCGCCGCCCGAGGCGCCGGCGCCGAGGATGGCGAAGCCCGTCTGCTGCACCAGCTCGCCGATGCGCACCTCGAGATTCGCGGCCTCGAAGATCGGGAAGGGGAAGGAGAAGTCGGTCTGTACGCCGTCGGCCACGTACTGCACTCGCGGCGCGACGTCGCCGATGCGGATGTGCTCGTCCATCGCTCGCTGGAACTCCCGAAAGGGGGGCTGGGGGGGGCCATGCCCCCTTCGGCCGCGCAACCGGGGTCGGTGGGGCGACCGGTTGCGCGGCCGGCTAATCCAGAAGGCTTCTCGCCAGCGCGCCGAAGCTGCGACCGGACTGCAGCATCGCGGTGAGCGTGCCGTCCGGATTCAGCAGGCTGGCGCGGCCGCGCGCGAGGCGCGCGCGCAGCGCCTCCTCGCTCGCGCCCTCCGCCTCCGCGGCCACGCGCTCGAAGCCGGCGGTAAGCGCGCCGGCACTGCCGTCATCCGGCGCGACGCCGGAGGCGGCGAGGCGCGCGCGGGCCGCGGCCACGGTGCGGGAGAGCGTCTGCTGCCGCGATGCCCGCTCGGCCTCGCGCTGCGCCAGCAGCTCCTGCTGGCGCGCCTCCTCCTGGGACTTCGCGATCTCGGCCTGGGCGCGGCTCATCGCGCTCTGCGCCTGCGCCTGGCGCACGGTGCCGTAGAGGCTCGCGCCGGCGCCCAGCACGGTGGCGAAAGAGGCAAGTGCTCCCATCAGTCGGTGATCCTCGTCTCGGTGGTGACGGAAAGCAGGGTCATGGGCAGCGGCGTCGCGTCCTCGATCCGCCAGAGCGAGGCGAGGGCGTCGCGCCGCCAGCCGAGCGCGCGCAGCCGCACGTCGCCGGTGAAGCGGCCCGGCGCGGAGTCGAGCAGCGGCGTGTCGAGCCGGCGGAACGGCACCGGGTTCGGGCCGTGGCCGAGATCCACCGCGAGCGAGCCCGTCTCCAGCAGCCGGAAGGTGACGGAGACGAGGCGCAGCGGCGCCGCGCGCACCCCGATCGCGGTGGCGAGGTCGGGCGGCAGCGGCTCGACGACATGGCGGAAGCCGAGGCCCACCTGCACCTCCCGCGCCGGCGGGTCGAGCGTGACCGCGCCACCCGAGACGGTGGCGCCGCCATGCGGCGCGCCGTCCGCCACCACCGTCACCTCCCGCCCTTCGAGATGGGAGAGGCCGCTCCAGCGCTCCCGCGGCGCGGCGGCGGCGCCGGTCAGCGCGGCGTCGGTCGCCAGCGCCTCGTCGAAGCGCTCGAGCCGCATGGTGCCGTCGCGCTCGACCGCGGCCCAGACCTGGCCCTCGATCTCGGCCAGGGCGCGGAAGGCACCGTCGGTCTCCTGCCGCGTCCAGGCGGTGACCTCCTCGGCGCGGTAGAGCGTCAGCGTCGCCAGGGAGCCGTCCGCCATCGCCACGTGCAGCAGCCGGCGGACCTGGTCGTAGCAGAGCGCCACCGGGTCACGGACCAGATGCCGCGCCACCAGGGCGAGGTCGTTGGCCTGGTAGGCCTGCTGCAGGTCGGTGTAGACGAACTCGTGGACGCTGCGGCCGCTGCGGGCGACGAAGATGGTGGCGCCGTCCACGTCCACCGGCGGCACCATGCGCGCGACCGGAGAGCCGATGCGCGTCTGGCGATGGAGCTGGATGCTGCCGGGCGTCAGCGGCATGCCGCTCACCATCCACTCCGCCCCCGAGGTGAAGACCTGCAGGTGCTGGCCCGAGAACAGGCCTCGGATCGCGTTCACCTGGTCGGAGACCAGGCCGAACTCGATCGCCTCGTCGTCGAGCCCGGTGCCGAGGTCGAAGTTGAACAGGTCGCCCGAGCGCGACAGCCACAGCCGGTTCGGCAGGTCGCGCGAGCCGCCGATCACCAGCCGGTCCTGGTGGAAGCACAGCGTCACCGGCCAGCCGCGCACGGGGGAGAAGGCAGGCTCCTCCCACATCGTGGTCGGCGCCGCGCTCTCGAGCGGCCCCTCCTCCACCACCGCGGTGGCGGCGACGGGCGAGCCCACGCCGCTGATGCGCACGCGCCTGCCGGCGATGCGGAAGGGCTGGCCGGCATGGCCCGGCTGGAACACCGGCGCCGAGGCGAGGAGCGTGATGACCCCGCTCGTACCCCCCGGCGTCAGCGTCACCTCGGGCGGGGCGAAGCGGAAGCTCGGCTCGCGCAGGAAGCTCCAGGGCGCGACCTGCCAGTCGGCATGGCCGGTGCGGGTGATGCGCTGCGGCGGCATCTCCGGGTGCACCAGCAGCAGCGTGTCGGCGCTCTGCGTCCAGGCGAGCTGGGGCAGCATCGCCTCGGTCCAGGGTCCGGCGAGCTGCGCCACCTCGGCGTCGCCGACGAAGACGCGCATCGCCCCGGCGGTCAGCACCAGCAGATAGGTCTGCTCGGTGTTGAACTCGAAGGGGATCAGCCGCGCGGGCCCCGGCAGCATCGCGACGTGGCGCAGCCCGGGCCGGCGCGTCACGCCGCCGGTCGGCTGGATGAAGACGTTGCGCAGGCGCCGCGCGCCGTTCGCCCAGGCGCGCAGGTCAGGCCGGCCGAGCAGCTCCGGCGCCAGCTCTCCTGCGGTGAAGCTGGTCTTGAGCGTGCGGGACTGCGCCATGGCTCAGCCCCGCACCGCCAGCAGCGGGAAGTCGCCGATCGCGCGCGGCGTCGCCTGCTGGCTGTCGGCCTGCCGCGCCGCGCGCAGCTCCGCCTCCGCCTGGCGGAACAGCACCTCGGTGCGGGAGGCGTTCTCGGTCAGCGGGATGCAGAACTCGGCGGCGAGGCGCGCCACCAGCGCGGCGGCGAAGAAGGGCGGGAAGGCGCTCTCCTCGGGGCGGAAGATGTAGGTCAGCGTCACCTGCGGCGCGTCGGTGTGCAGCCTGCCTTCCAGGATGCGGTAGGCGAGGCCGCGGCCGCTGCCCGGTCCGCCGGCCGAGAGGGCGCGCAGGAAGCCGGGCGGAAGCTGGAAGGCGTGGGCGAAGTCCGCCGCCGGCCGCGCGGCGAGGCGCGGCAGCGTCGCCTGTGCCGTGGCGAAGCTCCAGGGATGCACCGAGAGCAGCGCGTCGCGCACCGAAGGGTAGAGCGCGGCGGCCACCTCGGCCTCGGCGGTGCCCTCGTCGAGGGAGGCGACGGGCTGCGCGCCGATCTTCAGGAGGGCGCGCGAGCAGAGCGCGAGCGCGGAAAGGACCATCGGAGATTCCAGGGCGAGGGTTTGCGGAAGACCCGGCCGGCGGTACCGCCGGCCGGGGTGCGGGGGGCGCGCGAAGGCGCCGCGCGCGGATGCGCGCGATGCGGGCCTTGCGCGCGCGGCTGGACGTTATTCCTTGGCGCGCATCCGCGTCTCATTCCTTGGCGCGCATCCGCATCTCATTCCTTCGCGCGCATCCGCGTCTCATTCCTTGGCGCGCATCCGCACGACGCCGGTGTTGTCCACCAGCACCGCACCCTGGCTCATCATGGTGTTGACGAACCAGGCTGCGCGATCGCCGTGCCAGGTGATGTCGGTGGTGATCTCGCTCGCCACCGCGTGGCCGATCGCGGTCTTGTGGTAGAAGTAGCAGTAGCGGAGCGAGCCGTTCAGCGTCAGCCCGCTGTGCGGGATCCACAGCGCGCCGAGCCATCGCTTCGCCTGCGCGCCCTTCCAGGGAAGCTGGTCGTCGCCCACGTAGTCCGCATTGGCGAACTCCTGGATGGTCAGCAGCTCGCTCCACTGCTTCCAGCCGACAACGGCGAAGCGCTGGCCATCGTCCGGCACATCGGCCATGCCCAGCATCTCGAAGGCCAGCAGCACCTTGGCCCGCGTCAGCCCGTCATTGTCCGTGGTGCCGCTGGCGGTGCCCGTCGCCTCGCGCGTGCCGGCATCGAGCGCGGCGATGATCAGCTCGTCGGTCTTGCGGCCGAGCGCGTAGGCGCCGGCATTCGCCACCACGGCGCGCTCGTCGTGGTTGATCTTCAGCTCGTCCATCCGGTCGATCCAGTCGCCGGCGTAGTAGTCCTGCAGGAAGCACTCGACGGTGGTGTGGTCGAGGTTCATCACCGGCACCACGCCGTTGCGCGCCTTGGCGCCGGCGGTGCCGCGGCCGACCTTCTGGAACACGGTGGAGGCGCCGCGCACGTCGGTCTTGCTGCGCACGGTCGGGCGCAGCTTGCTGCCCTGGCGCTGGTAGGCCTCCTGCACCTCGGCCTGGTACTGCTTGACGAAGGCCTGGTCGATCGAAGCGGACATGCTCTTGTCCTTGGGCTGGGGTTGGAGGTGCGCGCCGCGGTCGGTTGGCCGCTCGGGGCCGCCGCGGCGCGCGCGCCGCGAGCCCGCCCCCGGGCGGGAGCGGGTTGGTCGCGGCGCGGATCGGGAAGGCGGGGGCGGGAGGCGGCCGTTCGGGCGCCTCCCGCCCCGCGCCGGGGGCACCCGCGACCTGCCTCGCGGGTGCCGGCGGCGGAGCGAGCGTCGGAGGAGGGGCAGGCGACGCTCCAGCCCCGCCGCCCCGTCAGCCGTTCACCAGGCGGCGGAAGCCCTCGGTGACGCGGCGGACGAATTCGGGCTCGCGGGTGCGCCAGTAGCGCGGGTCGCGCATCATGGCGCGCAGCTCCTGCTCGCTCTCGGCCTTGGGCGGCACCGCCTCGCGCGACAGCGTCGGCTCGCCCTTGCGCATCATCTGCTCGAGCGCGAGCACGCCCTCGGCGGTGGAGGAAAGCGCCTCGAACACCGGCGGCGGCAGGTTGGCGCGCCCCCAGGCCGCGAGCTGCGCCGCCACCTTGCGGAAGCGCTCGGGCCCGCCGAAATGGGCGTGCAGCTTCTCGCGCTGGCGCTCCGCCTCGAACTCGGCGGCGGCCTCGGCGATCAGCGGCAGCAGGCGCTCGGCGGCCAGCTCGTAGACGAGCTGGGCCTGCTCGTTCGTGAAGTTGGCCGCGTGCAGGCGGCGGTTCACCTCCGGATCGGCGCAGCAGAGGTCGTGGGGGGCGCGGATCTGGTAGGCGTCGGGGCTCTCCGGCACGCCGAGCAGGGCGCGGAAGCGGGCGAGCTCCTCCGGCGCCGCGTCGGGGCCCGGCGGACGCTCGCGCTGGGAGAGGCGCCGCTCCAGCTCGCGATAGGACTTCAGCAGCGCCTCCACGCGGATGGCGCGGCGCTCCGGGTCCCAGAACTTCTCCGGGACGTCCTGCGGACGCTCGGGCGTCGCCTTGTCCGTCTCCGGCTGCAGCAGGTTCTCGGGCATGCTCGGGATCACTCCGGGTTGGCGGGAGGGGCGGGGGGAACCAGGACCTCGGCGGGGGCGCCGAGGGTGCGGGCGAGCCAGCGCGTCGCCGCGGCGGCATCCACCTGCGCGGCGGCGGCCGGCCCCATGGCGCCGACGGCCTGGAGGAACAGCAGCGTGTTCGCCGCGTCGGCGCGGCCCTGCACGCGGGCGAGCGGGCTCTCGTAGCGCAGCACCGCCTCCCGCCCGTCGAGCAGCAGGGGCGGGATCTCGCCGCGCCGGCGCAGGATGCCGAGGCAGCGCGTGACGAGCGGCGTCAGCAGCTCGGCCTGCAGGCGGCCATAGGTGGCGCCGAGCAGGCGCGCCGTCTCGGCCGCGCGCTCGAGCACCTCGGTCGCGGTGCGCCGCGCGTCCTGCGGCATGCCGATGCGGTCGGCCATCAGCGCGGCGCGGATGCGCGCCCGCAGGTCCTGCAGCACGATCTGGGAGACGTCGAAATTGCCGGGCGCGGCGAGCGGCGTCAGCCCGCTGCTGCCCGGCGCCTTCGGGATGATCGCGCCGGGCACGAGCTTGATCGTCGCCGGGTTCAGCACGCCGTCATCCTCGGCCTGCCAGATGCCGGTCACCGCGATGGAGGCGTTCTTCAGGACCAGCTCCACCACCTTGTTGGCGGTGCGGATGTCCGGCAGCGCCTTCATCACCGGGCTGCGGCCGTAGGTCTCGCCCGGCGCCTTCAGCCAGCGGAAGGCGATGCAGGGGCTGTCGGCGAAGCGCCCCTCGGCCAGGCGCAGCGGCCGGTCGGGATCGGCGGCGAGCAGCACCATGTGCCGCACCGCGCCCTGCTCCGGCCAGATCGCCTCGAGCAGCGGCAGGGGCCGGTCCTGCGGCAGGTCGCGGGGCAGGGTGGCGGCGGGGAAGCGGGCGCGGAGTTCCTCTGCGGTCAGACGCGCCTCGCGGAAGATCGTGCTCAGGCGCCCGTCCGGCCCCTCCTCCAGCACCGCGGCGCGCAGCGGTACGGCGGTGAAGCGGAAGGCGGAGGCCTCGCCGAGCGGCGCCTCCTCCACCAGCAGTACGCCGGTGCCGGCGATCACCAGGTCGAGGAAGGCCTGGTGCATCTCGATGGCGAAGTTGGAGCGGTCGAAATGCCCCTGCAGCACGGCGGCCGCGTCCTCGAGCGCCGCGGCCACCGCCTGCGCCTCGGCCGAATCCTGCACCGGTCGGCCGGGCGAGAGGCCGAACCAGCGCGACCAGGGCGGCGTCAGCTCGGCGAGCAGGGAGGCGGCGAGTTGCTCGGCGGCGTCGGCGGCGGTGGCGTCGAACAGCGCCGGCGCACCGGCGGCGGGCGGCAGCGCGTGGTCATAGCAGGAGTGCCAGACCGGCTCGATCGGCCGCCGGCGCTCCAGCGCCGCGGCGTAGCGGGAGAGGATCTCCGCGGGGCGCATGGTCATTCCCCGAGCAGGGTCTTGCGCCGCGCCGCCGGCAGCGGGGCGAGCACGCCGCGGGCGGAGGTGGCGATGGTGCCCGGCCGGCCGCGCAGGCTGCGGGCCCGGGCCTCGGCGCGCGCCGCCTCGCCGACCGTCTCGGCCTCCGCGGTCGGTGCGGGTTCGGGCTGGGTCGGGGCCGGGGCGACGATCACGGGTTTCGGGGCACGGAACAGGCCACCCATGCGCGGCACCTCTCGTCTGGGTTCGGGGATGTTCCCTCCGGAAAAGGAGCGGGCCCGGCTCCTGGGAGAGCCGGGCCCGCGCAGTCCGGATGGGGAAGGGAGGAAGACCTCCGGGCACAGTTCGCCCGTTGGCAAGACCCTTCTATTCCGGCACGGCACCATCAGTCAAGAAGTTTTTCCTAATCCCGTTCCGATTCCGAAGCTTGCTGTAGAGGCCGAAGGGGGTCAGCGCGAAGGGCGCGGCGCCGCCCAGCACGGCCCGGCACAGCGCCACGCAGGAGAAGGGGGTGAGCGGCGGCAGCAGGCGCCGGCGCGGCGCCCCCGGCCGGAACGGCCCGAGCACCGCGAAGCCGGCGCGGCGGTAGAAGCCGGGCAGGTCGAAGCCCGGCGGCAGGGCCAGCCGCGCCACCACCAGCCGCCCCGAAAGCGGGTCCAGAACCGTCCAGCCGGAAGCGTCGGCAAGCGCCGCGAAGCAGTGGCGGAAGCCCGGCCGCAGCGGGCGCAGCCAGGGCTGGTCCGCCCTGCCGCCGAAGACGATCCAGACCCGCTGCGCCTCCTCCTCGGCGGCGCGGCGGTGCGCGGGGCGGGCCGCCCGGGTCACGGCGCCTCCCCCTCCCCGGGCCGCCGCAGCGGCACGGGCTCGGCCGCCGCAGGGGGCTGGAATTCGGGCCCGACGACGATGCCTTTGACCCGCAGCGGCCATTCCAGCCGCGACATCGCCTCCCGCCACAGCCGCCAGTCGCCGCGCTCGCGCGGATAGCGCGGGTCGGGCGCCGCGCCGCGCTCGCCCCAGATGCGCATGATGCGCACATGCGTCAGGTCGATGCGACGCTGGCGATAGAGGCGGTCCAGGCACTTCACGACGTCGTCGGGCTCGCAGGGGCGGCTGACCTGGCCACGACCGGCGACGATGCGGGCGCCGTCGCCGCGGGCGATCAGGGCGGCCATGGTCCAGAACCAGGCCTCCTCGACGCTGCGGAAGGGCTCGGTGCGGGCCAGGGGGGCGTGGACCGGCACGTGGCTGGGGCGGAGGGCGACTGGCATCGGAACAGCTCCATCGTTGCGGAACGTTCCAGGAACATACACCTGTGGTTGTATGACCGGCAAGGGTTAATAAGAAAACAAGCCTATTGCGCTCCGACTCAAGACCTAGGATGTTATCCCCAAGCCAACCGCCAGATCCGGCAGGCCCGGCCCCGCCCCCAGGGCGGCAGGCCGCGGCGGCGCGGCACGGGAACAGCCATGCGGCACGACGATGTTTGGCGAGCCATAGACGCCCTGGCGGCGGAGCGCGGCCTGTCCGCCTCCGGCCTCGCCAGGAAGGCCGGGCTCGACCCCACCGCCTTCAACCCCTCCAAGCGCATCGGCGCCGACGGCCGGGCGCGCTGGCCCTCCACCGAGAGCATCGCCAAGGTGCTCTCCGCCACCGCCACCGGCATCGAGGAATTCGCCGCCCTCGTCACCGGCGCCCCGGCCCTGCCGCGCGGCGCCGGCCGCGCCCCCGCGGCGCGGCGCATCCCCCTCATCGGCCTCGCCCAGGCCGGCAGCGAGGGCTATTTCGACGATGGCGGCTACCCGGTCGGCGGCGGCTGGGACGAGATCGCGCTGCCGGAGGTGGGCGACCCCAACGCCTACGCCCTCGAGATCTCGGGCGATTCGATGGAGCCGGTGTTCCGCGACGGCGACATCGTCATCGTCGCCCCCGGCGCCCCGGTGCGCCGCGGCGACCGCGTGGTGGTGCGCACCCAAAGGGGGGAGGTGATGGCCAAGGAGCTGAAGCGCCAGTCCGCCCGCCGGATCGAGCTGCGCAGCCTCAACCCGCAGCACCCCGACCTCGCCTTCGATCTCGCCGAGATCGCCTGGATGCATCGCATCGTCTGGGCGAGCCAGTAGGCCCCCGCGGCTTGCGCCGGCCGGGCCGCCGCGCCCATATCCGGCGGATGGACCTCGACTTCACCGATGCCGAGCTGCACCGCTACTCCCGCCACATCCTGCTGGCCGAGGTCGGCGCGGTCGGGCAGGCCAGGCTGCGCGCCGCGCGGGTGCTGGTGGTGGGCGCGGGCGGCCTCGGCTCGCCGCTCGCGCTCTACCTGGCGGCGGCGGGGGTCGGCACCATCGGCCTCGTGGACCATGACGCGCTGGAGCTCTCCAACCTGCAGCGCCAGGTGGCCCACACCACCGCCCGGCTCGGCCGCAACAAGGCGGAGAGCGCGGCGGAGACGATCGCCGCCCTGAATCCCGAGGTGCGCGTCGAGACCCACGCGCTGCGCATGGACGCCGCCGCCGCCGAGGCGCTGATCCCGCGCTACGACATCGTCTGCGACGGCACCGACAACTTCCCCACGCGCTTCCTGCTCGGCGACGCCTGCCACCTGCTCGCCCGCCCCCTGGTCTCGGCGGCGGTGCTGCGCTTCGAGGGTCAGCTCTCGGTCTTCCAGTCCCATCTCGGCGCGCCCCATCCCTGCCACCGCTGCCTGCACCCGGAGATGCCGCCCGAGGGGCTGGTGCCGAGCTGCTCCGAGGCCGGGGTGCTCGGCGCCGTCACCGGCGTGATGGGCACGCTGCAGGCGACGGAGGTGCTGAAGCTGCTCCTCGGCATCGGCACGCCCCTCGCCGGCCGGCTGCTGCTGTGGGACGCGCTGGACGCGCGCTTCCGCACCGTGACGCTGCGCCGCGACCCGGCCTGCCCGCTCTGCGGCGAGGCGGCGACGATACGCGACCTCTCCGCCCACCGTGCCGCGCCCGCGCCGGCCTGCGCCGCCGCCTGATGGCGCGCCCCCTCGGCATCCTGCTGCGCTCCGGCGGGCACGAGGCGGCGCACTACGCGCTGGTGCTCGCCACCGGCGCGGCGGCGCTCGGCCGCGCGGTGACGCTCTTCGCCACCAACGCCGGCTGCCGCCTGTTCCTCGACCCGACGCCGCTGCTCGCCGATTCGCGGGAGGCGCTGCTTGCGGCGCGCGGCGTCGCCCCCATTGCCACGCTGCTGCCCGCCGCCGCGGAGCTCGGCGTGCGGCGCATCGCCTGCGAGGCCGGGCTGCGCGCCGAGGATCTCGGCGCCGCCGCGCTCGCGCCGGGGGTGGAGGTGGCCGGGGTGGCGAGCTTCCTCGCCGCGGTCGGCGAGGGGCAGATCGTCGCGCTGTAACGCGCGCTTGACCGCGACCGGCCGGGCTTGGCATGCCCTTGCCCGTGCACCGCTCCTTCCTCGCCATCCTGCCCCTCTGCGCCCTGCTGGCCGCGCCTTCCGCCATGGCGCAGAGCAGCCTCGGCGCGCAGACCCCCGTGCCGCCGCCGCAGCGCCCCCAGGCCGCGCCACCCGCGCCGCCGCCGGCGCGCCCGGCGCAGCAGGGAGCCGCCCCCCAGCGCCCCGCGCCCCAGGCCACCGCCCCCGCGCGGCCCGCCGCGCCGCCGCGCGCCCCTGCTGCCGCGCAGCGCCCCGCCGCCCCGGCGCCCGCGCCGCCGCAGGGCACGGCGACGCAGCGCCCGGCCGCGCCCCAGGGACCGCAGGCCGGGCAGCCGCGGCCGCGCGCCGCCCCGGCCGCCGGCGCGGCGGCGGCAGGCGCCGTCGCCGCGGGTGCCGTCGCCGCCGCCCGCCCAGGCGCCAGCGCCCCGGCCGAGCCTGCCCCGCCGCGGCTTGGCAGCGCCACCGGCCTGCCGCTGCCGCGCTATGCCGCCCTCGGCTCCAACCAGGTGAACCTGCGCATCGGCCCCGACCTCCGCTATCCCGTCGAGTGGACCTACCAGCGCAGGGACCTGCCGGTGCTGATCATCGACGAGCACCAGATCTGGCGCCGGATCCGCGACCCGGAGGGGACCGAGGGCTGGGTCCAACGCCCCCTGCTCAGCAGCCGCCGCACCTTCCTGGTGCGCGGCGAGGAGCGCGTGCTGCGTCGCCGCGCCGAGGAGGAGGCCGCGCCGGTCGCCCGCCTCAAGCCCGGCGTGATCGGCCGCCTGCGCCGCTGCCCCGAGGCCAGCGCCTGGTGCGAGGTGCAGGTCGGGGATTATCGCGGCTGGCTGAAGCGCAGCGAGATCTGGGGCGTGGCGCCGGACGAGGCGGTGAACTGATGCGCCCGGCGGCGTCGCCGGGCATGTCCGCGCGCGGCCGCCGGCACGAGGGCCGCCCTGGCTCCCCGCTGGACGATCGCCCCCGGCCGGTCCTAGCCTGGGCGCATGAGCGACCCCGACAGGACCCCCGCCACCCATGACATCGGCGGCCTGAGCCGGTTCCGCTGCACCCCGGTGGAGCACGACGAGTCGCCGCCGGATGCCTTCGGCAAGCGCGTGGACGCGCTGCGCCAGCTTCTCGCCGCCAAGAGGCTGATGACGGTGGACGAGCTGCGCCGGGGCATCGAATCCATCCCCGAGGACGAGTACTTCGCCCTCACCTACTACGAGCGCTGGCTGCGCTCGATCACCGCGCTGATGCTGGAGAAGGGCGTGGTGACGGAAGAGGAGCTGAGGGGATGAGCGACGACGCCGCGCCCCGCTTCTCCCCCGGCGACCGCGTCCAGGTCCGCGACGACTGGCCGGAGCGTCGCGGCCCCTGCCACATCCGCACGCCGCACTACCTGCGCGGCCGCACCGGCACGGTGGAGCGCGTGCTCGGCGCCTTCCCCAACCCGGAGGACCTCGCCTTCGCCCGGCCGGCGCCGCGCCGCGTGCTCTACCACGTGCTGTTCGACCAGCCGCCCCTGTGGCGGGAGGGCGAGCCCGGCGACCAGGTGCTGGTCGAGATCTTCGAGCACTGGCTGGAGCCGGCCGCCGCGCCGGCGAAGGAGGCCGCATGAGCCCACCCCCCCGCCCCGACTCCATCGCCGGGCTCGAGCGCCTGATCGCCGCGCTAAAGGCGAAGGGGATCGTCACCGAGGAGGAACTCGCCGCGCGCCAGGCCCAGACCGACAAGGCGAGCCCCGAGACCGGCGCGCGCATGGTCGCCCGCGCCTGGGTGGACCCCGCATACCGCGCGCTCTTGCTCCGCGACGGCACCGCGGCGGCGGAGGCGATGGGCGTCTCCATGGCCGGTGCGCCGCCGCTCGGCGTGCTCGAGGACACGCCGACGCGCCACCACGTCATCGTCTGTACCCTCTGCTCCTGCTACCCGCGCGCCGTGCTCGGCTACCCACCGCCCTGGTACAAGAGCTTCGCCTACCGCGCCCGCGTGGTGCGGGAGCCGCGCGCGGTGCTGGCCGAATGGGGCACGGTGCTGCCGCCCGGCGTGGAGGTACGGGTGGTGGACAGCACCGCGGATTACCGCTGGATGGTGCTGCCGCTCCGCCCCGCGGGCACGGAGGGGTGGAGCGAGGGGCGGCTTGCCGCGCTGGTCACGCGCGACGTGCTGGTGGGCGTGGCGCTGCCGCAGCCGCCGGTCGCCGCCGCCGCCGAATAGCGCCCGCTCCGGCGAGCCCGCCGAAGCGGTGCGGCGGCCGCTCGACAGGGGCGGAGGCGCGGGCCATGAAGACGTGCCCCGCCCCAGCGCGCCGCCCGTGACCTTCCGGAGGGTGCGCCGCCGGTGACCCGACGGGGCCGCGCCGGACCGCCCTGGCCGGCGCGCGTCGCGGCGGGTGCCGCTCGCCTTCCCCCGCAACGCCGCCGCTGACCGCCTCCCATGTCGCCGAAGGACGCTCCCCGCCTGCCGCAGGACGCCGCCCGGCCCGCGCCGATGCCGGATCCGGCCGACGGGCTGCCGGTGCCGCGCCGCTACTGGGCGGTCGCCGCGGTGCTGATCTCCATCGCCGCCACGGTGCTGGACAGCGCCATGCTGAACGTGGCCCTGCCCGGCATCGCCCGCGACCTCGGCATCGCGCCGGCCTCCGTCGCCTGGCTGCAGATCGCCTACCAGCTCACTGTCGTCACCACGCTGCTGCCCCTGGCCTCGCTCGGCGAGGTGGTCGGCTTCCGCCGCATCTTCCTCTCCGGTTTCGCGGTGTTCGGCCTCGCCTCGCTCGGCGCCGCGCTGGCGCCCGGCTTCGAGGCGCTGCTCGCCTGGCGGGTGCTGCAGGGGCTCGGCGCCTCGGCGGTGATGAGCCTGACCGCGGGCCTGATCCGCCACGCCTATCCGCTGCGCCAGCTCGGCCGCGCCATGGGGATCAACGCCATCGTGGTCGCGGTCTCGGGCGCCTCCGCCCCCTCCCTTGCCGCGGCGATCCTCGCCGTCGCGTCCTGGCCGGCGCTGTTCCTGGTGCATGTGCCGATCAGCCTCCTCGGCATCCTGATCGGCCTGCGCAGCCTGCCCGATCCGGAGCGCGCGCCGCGCCGCTTCGACGCCGCCGGGGCGGCGCTGAACGTGCTGGCCTTCGGGCTGTTCTTCCTCGGCCTCGACCTGGTCCTGCAGGCGACGCTGCCGGCGGTGCTGCTGATGGCGGGGGGCGTCGCGGCGGGCTGGCTCCTGGTGCAGCGCCAGCTCAGCCAGCCGGCGCCGCTGCTGCCGGTGGACCTGCTGCGCATCCGCACGATCGCGCTCGCCGTCGCCGCCTCGGTCTGCGGCTTCTCGGCCTGGCATGCGAGCTTCGTCTCCCTCCCCTTCCTGCTGCAGGGGGCGGGCTACAGCCAGGTGGAGACCGGCCTGCTGATGACGCCCTGGCCGCTCGGCATGGCGGTCGCGGCGCCGCTCGCCGGCCGCCTCTCGGACCGGGTGCCGACGGCGCTGCTCTGCGCGATCGGGATGACGGCGATGGCCGCCGGGCTCGGGGTGATCGCCGCCGTGCCGCCGCTCGGCCAGGGGCTGCTGCTCGCCGGCATGATGGCGCTGTGCGGCGCCGGCTTCGGCTTCTTCCAGACCCCGAACAACCGCACCATGATCGGCTCCGCCCCCAGGACGCGCAGCGGCAGCGCCGGAGGGATGCAGGCGACGGCGCGGCTGCTCGGCACCACGCTTGGCACCACCACGGTGGCGCTCTGCTTCCAGGCGGCGGGGGCGGACGGCGCGCGGGTGGCGCTGCTGGCCGGGATCGGCTTCGCTCTCGCCGCCGGCGCGCTCAGCCTGTCGCGGCGCCGGACCGCCTGATCTGCCCGGCGACATCGCCGGACCTGTCCGCGCGACGAGGCGTGGAATGGCCGCCAGAGCCGTTTCCCGCCCTCCGCGATCACCCTACTCGGCGCGCGCGCGCGCCGGCAGGGGCTGGGCCATGCCCTCGGGCGGCCGGATCAGAACCGAGACCGGCGCCAGCACCAGGCCGCGCTCCTCCAGCCCTGTCGCCCAGGCGGCCACCCGCTCGACCAGCACCGGCGAGGCCTCCCCGCCATAGCCGAGGGCCGAGCCCCGCTCCCGCGCCAGCCGCTCCAGCATCTGCAGGCGCAGCTCGATCTCGCCGCGGGTCGCCGGCTCGTCCACCACCAGATCCACGGTTCGCCCCCAGGCCCGTTCCGGCCCGCGGGCATTGGGACGGGGATCTATGTAGAGCAGCCCCCTGCCGTGCAGCGCCTGCTGCACCATGCCCAGCCGGTCGCCGAGCAGGGCGAAGCGCTCGCCCCGCATCGGCCCGTGCGCCCCGATCACCCCGACATAGCCGGCGAAGCGGGACAGCACCCAGTCCAGCCGGTCCTGGTTCTCCGTCATGGGAAGGCCAGTCAGCAGCGCCCGGTCGCCCGGATTGTTCAGGGGGTAGCCGGTGGGCTCCATCGGCAGCGCCACCAGCAGTTCCATCCCCTTGGCGCGGGCCTGGTCGAGCAGCGGGCCGGGGCGCGGCGCGTAGGGGCTGAAGGCCAGGGTCACGCCGCCCGGCAGGCGGCGGATCGCCTCCTCCGTCAGCGCCGCGTTGAGGCCGAGGCCGCCGATGACGAGACCCACGCGCGGCCGGCGATCCTGCCGGTCGAAGGGTCGGGCATAGGCGCGGATGGAGCTGCGCCCGCCGGGGCCGATCATCGGCAACGGCCCATGCGGCCCGTCCTCGAGCAGGGAAGGGTCGGGCGCGGCGATGGCGTGGCCGGAGGAGGCGGCGGCGCGCTCCACCGCCGCCAGCGGCGGCGGCTCGGACAGCAGGGCCGCCGCAGGGTGGGACGCCGCCGGAGTCTGGCCGGCGTCGGGCACGGTTTCGGGCGCCTCCGCCTCGGCCCTGGCGGGTTCGGGCAGCGGCCCCTGCCAGGCCAGCCAGCCGAGCGTGCCGACGGTGCCGAGACCGATCACCAGCCAGGTGGCGATCAGCAGCCGCCAGCCACGGTGTGTGGACAAGGATGCCTCCCGTCGGGCCGGGAGCGCTGCGGGGCCCTCCCCCACATCGCTCCTTCCCGTTCGCCGCCTTCCGCCCTTCCCGCCGCGGCGCGCCCGGCCTGGCGTGGAAGAGGCGTCCGGGCCGCCGCGGGGTGCCCGGGCCCGCCGCGGCGGCTCCAACCCTTCGCCTGCGGAGCGGAACCGCGCTCCGCCCCGCGGCGTGAACCATTGCCACGGGTCACGCCTTCGCCCCTCCGCTCCGGCGGCACTGCCTTCGCGGATCGGGCGCCGCGGCGTGATCCACCCTGGCGAATCGCGCTTCCGCCCTTGCCGGGCGAGCGGCCCGCCGCTCCGGCGATCCCGCCTCCGCGAAGCGGGCGCTGGAGCCGTCTCCGCCCGGCCGGGCTCGCGGCAACGCCTCCGGCCCTTTGTCTGCAGGGCGGAAGCACGCTCCCGGCCGTTTCCCGTCCGCCGCGATCCGTTCTAGCGGGCGGCGCGGCGGGTCGGTGTCTGGACCTGCGCCGCGGCCATGGCCCGCAGGAGCTGCACCGCCTGCTGGAGCTGGTGGTCGGTCTCCGGCTTCGCCGGATCGAAGGCGGGCGCCCCCTCCGGCGGCAGGCGCTGCACGCTCTCCACAATGTGTGATGGCAGATTCAGCGGCGGCGGCGGGATGCGCGGCTGCTGCTGGGCGCTGCTGCTGTCGTTGCGCAGCGCGCGACGCAGCTCGGCCTCGCCCCGCTCGCGCCGCGCCTCGGCGGTCTCGCGCTGCGCCAGCACCTCGATGTCGGGCTCGATTCCCATGGCCTGGATGGAACGGCCGGAGGGCGTGTAGTAGCGCGCCGTGGTCAGGCGGATGGCGCCCTGCCCGGGGATCGGCATCACCGTCTGCACGCTGCCCTTGCCGAAGGACTTCACGCCCATGACGATGGCGCGGCGGTGGTCCTGCAGCGCCCCGGCGACGATCTCGGAGGCCGAGGCGGAGCCGCCGTTGATCAGCACCACCATGGGCAGCCCCTGGGCAATGTCTCCGGCGCGCGCGTTCCAGCGCTGCGCGTCCTCGGGCCGCCGGGCGCGGGTGGAGACGATCTCGCCCTGGTCCAGGAAGTCGTCCGTCACCTGCACCGCCTGGTCGAGCAGCCCGCCCGGGTTGTTGCGCAGATCCAGCACCAGCCCCCTCAGATTGTTGCCGGCCTGCTGGCGGATGGCCTGCATGGCGCGGCGCAGGTTGGTCTCGGTCTGCTCGTTGAAGGAGGTGAGGCGGATGTAGCCGATGTCGTTCCCCTCCAGGCGGAAGCGCACCACCTGCGGGCGGATGATGTCGCGGGTGATGGTGAGGTCGATCGGCCGCTCCGCGCCCTCGCGGCGGATGGTGATGCGGATGGAGGTGCCACGCTCGCCGCGCATCTGCTCCACCGCCTCCTGCAGCGAGAGGCCCTGGGTGGAGGTGCCGTTGAGGTGGGTGATCAGATCGCCCGGCTTCACCCCGGCGCGGAAGGCCGGCGTGTCGTCGATCGGGGAGACGACCTTGATGTAGCCGTTCTCCTGCGTCACCTCGATGCCGAGGCCGCCGAACTCGCCCCGCGTCGAGACCTGCATGTCGCGGAAGCTGCGCTGATTCAGGTAGGAGCTGTGCGGGTCGAGCCCGTTCAGCATGCCGTTGATGGCGTTCTCGATCGCCTCGCGGTCGTTGATCGGCTCCACGTACTCGGCGCGGACGCGCTCGAAGACGTCGCCGAACAGGTTGAGCAGCCGTTAGGTTTCCGCCCTCCCCCCGTCCTGCGCCCAGGCGGCGACCATGGGGCCGACCATGATCCCCGCCGCGAATGCCGCCGCCAGCCCTGCCGCCGTCCCAAGCCCACGCTTCATGCGCCACCCTGTCCCTTCGCTGCCAACCCGTGGCCGCCGCAGGCCTTGATGATAGTGCCGCCCGCGGCTTTTGCGCTGGTAAATCGCATCGCGTTACAACTCGTCGTGAGCGCCATCCCGGTGGCGGACCCGTTCCCCCAAGGTCGCTCCCCGCCGCCCGGAGCCGCTACCCGCGGGCCGAGAGCCAGGGCCGCGGATCCACCACTTGGCCGTTGCGCCGCAACTCGCCATAGAGGGTGGCTCCTCCACGGCCATCCGCTCCGAGCACGCCGACGGGCTCGCCCGCCAGCACGCGCTGGCCCGCCGAGGCATCCAGCCGGTCGAGGCCGGCCAGGACGAAATGGTAACCCCCGCCGCAATCCACGATCAACAGGAGGCCGTAGCTGCGGAAGGGAGCGGCGAAGGCGACGCGGCCGGCGCAGGGGCTGACCACGCGCGCGCCGGGCGCCGCCTGCCAGGTGAGGCCCCGTGCCGGACCGCCCTCCCCGGCCGCGCCGAAATCCCGCACCACCCGCCCGACCACGGGAAGGGCGCGTCCACCGCGCGCCGGCGGTGGCGGCGGCGCCCGGGAAGCCGCCTGGGCGGCGGCGGCGCGTTCCTGCGCAGCGCGGCGGCGCGCCTCGGCCTCCTCGCGGGCCCTGGCCGCCGCCTGCTCGCGCAGGAGCCGCGCGAGCGCCGCCTCCAGCGTGCGTGCCCGCGCGGCGCTGGCCTCGGCACGCCGGGCCGCTTCGGTCTCGGCGTCCGCGGCCCTGGCGCGGCGCTGGCGGGCCGTGCGCAACTCCTCCTCCAGCGCGGCGACGGCGGCCCGCGCCGCCTCCTCCGCCGCCGCCAGCGCCTCCGCCTGGCGTGCCGCCTCGGCGGCGCGGCGCCGCGCCTCGGCCCCGGCCGCCTGCAGCGAGGCCGCCTCGGCGGCGAGGTTGCGGGAAAGCCCCTGCAGCACGAGCAGACCGCGCAGCGCCTCCTCCGGCGGGGCCGGGACGGCGAGCAGGGATTCCGCCGGCCACAGCGCCAGGGCGCGCATCACCGGCAGCATCGGCGCCAGCGCCGCGGCGCGCGCCTCCAGCGCCTCGCGCGCCGCCGCCGCGGCCTCCCGGGCCTCGCGGGTGCGGGCCTCGGCCTCCTGCAGACGCTGCTCGGCGGCCTGCACGCGCCGCGCCGCGGCGACCCGCCGCTCGGCCAGCAGCCGCTCCTCCTCCGCCGCCTCCGCGGCGGCGCGGGCGGCCGCTTCCGCGGCCTCGCGTGCCGCTGCGG
>NZ_SJDM01000120.1 GCF_004761865.1 Crenalkalicoccus roseus
AGCCTACCGGTTTGTCCACGCGGCCTAGCGAATCCGACCCATCCCGCCCGCCACAAAGCGATGGAATATCAAGAGCCTGACCCTTGTAGACTGGATCGGCCAAGCCCCAAGGTCCAGAGAGAAAAGCGCGGAGAGAGCGACCTAAAAGCCGCTCGTTGCGCCCGCGAAGTATCAACCTCACCGCGCCACCCCCGGCCAAACCTGCGCCTCAGCGCGGCGGCGACTTTGGCGGAGAGCGTTGAGGAAAGCGGCGACTGGAGCGGGCGAAGGGATTCGAACCCTCGACCCCAACCTTGGCAAGGTTGTGCTCTACCCCTGAGCTACGCCCGCGTAAGACCACTGAGGCTGTGTCTCCTTTTAGCAAGGTGCTTTGCTTTTGCAACCCCCCCCAAAATCATTTTGATCTAAATATAGTTGAGGTTGCATAATATATTCTAGGCTTAAGCCGCGTGGACAAACCTGATCCACAG
>NZ_SJDM01000121.1 GCF_004761865.1 Crenalkalicoccus roseus
CTCCTTCGGTCCTCCGATCGTTGTCAGAAGTAAGTTGGCCGCAGTGTTATCACTCATGGTTATGGCAGCACTGCATAATTCTCTTACTGTCATGCCATCCGTAAGATGCTTTTCTGTGACTGGTGAGTACTCAACCAAGTCATTCTGAGAATAGTGTATGCGGCGACCGAGTTGCTCTTGCCCGGCGTCAATACGGGATAATACCGCGCCACATAGCAGAACTTTAAAAGTGCTCATCATTGGAAAACGTTCTTCGGGGCGAAAACTCTCAAGGATCTTACCGCTGTTGAGATCCAGTTCGATGTAACCCACTCGTGCACCCAACTGATCTTCAGCATCTTTTACTTTCACCAGCGTTTCTGGGTGAGCAAAAACAGGAAGGCAAAATGCCGCAAAAAAGGGAATAAGGGCGACACGGAAATGTTGAATACTCATACTCTTCCTTTTTCAATTCAGAAGAACTCG
>NZ_SJDM01000122.1 GCF_004761865.1 Crenalkalicoccus roseus
CACCCAAAAAACTTTTTACCAAAGACCCGAGTATACTCTCCTTAAAATAAAAAAGAAACTGCAACACGTAAACAAACATTAAAATATCCAAAAAATACACGTTATTAATAAAAACCGAAAAATACAATAACAAAATAACCCAAAAAAATTAAAGACACAGGCAACAACTTAAACCAAAAAAAACTCATTATCAAATCATAACGAAAACGTGGGTACGAACTACGCACAAAAACTAAAATAGAAAACACAAGGTAGATAACCACAAAACTAAAACCAAAAAACAAGACTGAGGTCAAAGTTCTAAAAAACAAAAGAGCCCCATACTCACCCAAAAACAAAAGAACAAAGGCCACTCTAGAATACTCAACATTATAACCTCTAACAAGCTCCCTCTCCCCCTCCGCAAAATCAAAGGGAGCACGATTCAGCTCCGCCAACACCATAAAAAGAAAAGG
>NZ_SJDM01000123.1 GCF_004761865.1 Crenalkalicoccus roseus
TGCAATGCGGCGGCTGCATACGCTTGATCCGGCTACCTGCCCATTCGACCACCAAGCGAAACATCGCATCGAGCGAGCACGTACTCGGATGGAAGCCGGTCTTGTCGATCAGGATGATCTGGACGAAGAGCATCAGGGGCTCGCGCCAGCCGAACTGTTCGCCAGGCTCAAGGCGCGCATGCCCGACGGCGAGGATCTCGTCGTGACCCACGGCGATGCCTGCTTGCCGAATATCATGGTGGAAAATGGCCGCTTTTCTGGATTCATCGACTGTGGCCGGCTGGGTGTGGCGGACCGCTATCAGGACATAGCGTTGGCTACCCGTGATATTGCTGAAGAGCTTGGCGGCGAATGGGCTGACCGCTTCCTCGTGCTTTACGGTATCGCCGCTCCCGATTCGCAGCGCATCGCCTTCTATC
>NZ_SJDM01000124.1 GCF_004761865.1 Crenalkalicoccus roseus
CGGCGCCTCGCCGCCGGCCACGCCGCGGCGCTGGCCGCCGCCCTCCGCCCCGGCGCGCCCTGCCCGGTCTGCGGCGGCACCCACCACCCGGCTCCCGCCCGTCCCGCGGAGGACCCGCTGCCCGACCTCGCCGCGCTGGACGCCGCCGAGGCCGAGGCGGCGCGCCTCCTGGACGCGGCCCGTGCCGCCGAGGCCGAGGCCGGGGCGGCGCTGCGCCTGGCGGAGCAGGCGGAGGCGACGCTGCGCGAGCGGCTGGGCGAGGCGGCGGCGCGGCCCGGCCCGGCGGAGGCGCTGCAGGCGGCCCGCGCCGCGCTGCGCGAGGCGGAGGCCGCCGCCCGCGCCCTGCCGGCGCTGCGCCAGGCGCAGGCGAAGGCCGCTGCCCAGGCCGTCGCCGCCCGCGAGGCCGCC
>NZ_SJDM01000125.1 GCF_004761865.1 Crenalkalicoccus roseus
GAACGGGTGGGGGCCGAGGCGGCGGAGGCCGAGGCCGCCCTCGCCGCCGCCGAGGCCGCCGTCGCCGCGCTGCCCGACCTCGCCGCCCTGCGCGCGGCGGCGGAGGCGGCGGGCGGCGCCGAGGCGGCGGCGCTGGCGCGGGAGGCGGCGGCGCGCGAGGCCCGCGCCGCGGCGGAGGCGGCGCTCGCCGCGGCGCGCGACGGGGCGGCGCAGCTCGCCGCCGCCGCCGCCGAGGCGGAGAGCCGGCTCGGCGCGCTGGAGCCGGAGCGCGAGCGCCTCGCCGCCGAGGCGCGTCAGGCCGCCGAGGCCGCCGCCGCGGCCGAGGCCGCGCTCGCCGCCCTGCCGGCGCCGGAGGCCGCCGAGGCCGCCCGCGCCGGGGCCGCGGCGGCGGAGGCGCGCGCGGC
>NZ_SJDM01000126.1 GCF_004761865.1 Crenalkalicoccus roseus
GCTTCGACGGGCAGATCGAGCTCGAGGCGTTGCGGCTCTACGGCCTGCCGGAGCACGCCCCGGCGCTGCTCTGCGGCACGCCCACCCTGCCGGTGGGCCAGCGGGAGTTTGCCGCCGAGGTCTCCTGGGACCTGCCCAACCTGGCGCTGAGTGCCACCAGCCTGCTCGACGTGGCGGTCACCGGCTGCCGGCAGGGAGATGGCGCCCATGCCTCGCTGGCCTCATCGACCCGCTTCATCGAGCTCGACGCCGCCACCTGGACCACCAACACGGTCCAGGTGATGGCACGCAACATCTCGCCCACGGCGAGCTTCGACTTCGGCCCGGCCACGCTCTCCGTCGCGGTG
>NZ_SJDM01000127.1 GCF_004761865.1 Crenalkalicoccus roseus
GTCTAAGCCTAAGCTGAAACCCGAATCTAAGCCTCAGCCTGAGCCTAAGTTGAAGTCAGCCTGTGGCGCTTTTGTCTCGCTCTCCTTACATTGATATCGACGACGTACTTCTCTCTGATTACGGAGGTTCTTGATTTCGCTACGGAAGCCTCCGATTTTGAAGGCATCTGACGGATTTGGATATTGGCATTCGTCGTTAATTAGGATTATTAACCCCGTCTCTTCGTTTTTCAAATATTCACTGAAAATCTCTATTCGCGTTTATCTCGCAAAGTCTGCGCTGTGTTGCAATTGAATCTCGTCAGATATTCAAAACCGTCAATTTTTTGGCATATTCGATAGA
>NZ_SJDM01000013.1 GCF_004761865.1 Crenalkalicoccus roseus
AGCGGCGCGGCGGGCGGGGGGCGGCGCCAGGCGCCAGGGCGGGGGAGGGAGGGCGCCGGCACCGCCCCGCCCGCCCCCGCCGCCAGGGCGCGGCGCAGCGCCGCGATCAGCAGCCCGCGCACCGCCGCCTCGTCGCGGAAGCGCAGCTCGGTCTTCATCGGGTGGACGTTCACGTCCACCGCCTCGGGCGGGATCTCGAGGAACAGGGCCGCGACCGGGTGGCGGCCGGCGGCGATCAGGTCGCGGTAGGCGACGCGCAGCGCCGTGCGCAGCAGCGGGTCGCGCACCGGACGGCGGTTCACCACCAGGTGCTGCTCCGCCCCGGTGGCGCGGGTGTAGGCGGGCTGCGCGGCGAGGCCGGAGAGCGCCATCCCCCCCGCCTCGGCCGCCACCGGCACCGCGGCGGCGGCGAAATCGGAGCCGAGCAGGTCGCGGATGCGCCCCTCGCGGTCGGCGGGGGCGAGGGCGAGCACCTCCCGCCCCTCGCTCTCGACGCGGAAGGCGACGCCGGGCCAGGCCAGCGCCAGACGGCGCACCGCCTCCACCGCCTGCTCCGCCTCGGCGCGCGGGGAGCGCAGGAATTTCCGCCGCGCCGGCACGGCGTGGAACAGGTCGCGCATCTCGACCCGCGTGCCGGGAGCGCCGGAGGCGGGCGCCACCGCCCCCTTGCGCCCGCCCTCGACCAGGATGGCGTGCGCATCGCCCCCCCTCGGGCGGGAGGTGATGGCAAGCCGCGCCACCGCGCCGATCGAGGGCAGCGCCTCGCCGCGGAAGCCGAGGGTGGCGATGCGGAACAGCGCCGCCTCCTCCGGCAGCTTGGAGGTGGCGTGCCGCTCCACGGCGAGGGCGAGGTCCTCCGGCCCCATGCCGGCGCCGTCATCCTCCACGAGGATGCGGCCGATGCCGCCCTCCTCCAGCGTCACCGCGATGCGGGTCGCGCCGGCGTCGAGGGCGTTCTCCACCAGCTCCTTCACCACCGCCGCCGGCCGCTCCACCACCTCGCCGGCGGCGATGCGGTTGGCGGTGGTCTCGGGGAGGATGCGGATGGCGCCCATGCGTGCGGCGGGAAGGGCCGTTTCAGCCGCCCTGGGCCGCGGCCAGGATCTCCCGCATCAGCCCCTCGGTCGAGGCGTCGTGCGCGCCGGGCCGGGGCGCGCCCGCCTCCAGCTCCGGCAGGATGGCGCCGGCGAGCTGCTTGCCGAGCTCCACCCCCCACTGGTCGAAGGCGTTGATGTTCCAGAGCGCGCCGAGGCAGAACACCTTGTGCTCGTAGAGCGCGACAAGCTGGCCGAGGGTGAAGGCGTCGAGGTGCGGCAGCAGGATGGCCGCGCTCGGCCGGTCGCCGGGAAAGACGCGGTGCGGCAGGAGGCGCGCCACCTCGGCCTCCGCCAGCCCCGCCTTCTGCATCTCCGCCTTCGCCTCGGCCGCGGTCTTGCCGCGCATCAGCGCCTCGGCCTGGGCGAGGCCGTTGGCGAGCAGCTTGCGGTGGCTGTCGGCGTGGGGGTGGTCGGGGCGCGCCACCAGGATGATATCGCAGGGCACCGGCGTGGTGCCCTGGTGGATCAGCTGCATGAAGCTGTGCTGCGCGTTGGTCCCCGGCTCACCGAACACCACCGGGCCGGTGGCGTGCGCCACCAGCGTGCCCGCGAGGGTGACCCGCTTGCCGAGGGATTCCATCTCGAGCTGCTGCAGATGCGCGGGCAGCCGCGCCAGCCGCTCGTCATAGGGCAGCACGGCGCGGGCCGGGTAGCCGAGGCCGTTGACGTGCCACACCTCCGCCAGCGCCAGCAGCGCCGGCAGGTTGTCGGCGAGCGGCGCGGACAGGAAATGCTCGTCCATCGCCCGCGCCCCGGCAAGCAGCCGGGCGAACCCCTCCCAACCGAGCGCCAGCGCGAGGGAAAGGCCGATCGAGGACCACAGGGAGAACCGCCCGCCCACCCAGTCGCGGAAGGGGAAGACGCGGTCGGAGCGGATGCCGAAGGCCGAGGTGGCGTGCAGGTTGGTGGACAGCGCCG
The DNA here is from genome assembly GCF_004761865.1 of Crenalkalicoccus roseus. Classification (GTDB taxonomy): domain Bacteria; phylum Pseudomonadota; class Alphaproteobacteria; order Acetobacterales; family Acetobacteraceae; genus Crenalkalicoccus; species Crenalkalicoccus roseus. The sequence continues at coordinate 2,016 of NZ_SJDM01000013.1, forward strand.
CCATGTGCTCCGCCACCGCCTGCGGCCCGAGCGCGGCGCGCAGCCACTCCCGCACCAGCGCGGCGTTGGTCATGGTCTCCTGGGTGGTGAAGGTCTTGGAGGCCACCAGCACCAGGGTGCGCCGCGGGTCGAGGCGGGGCCGCACCTCCTCCCAGGCATGGGCGTCCACATTGGCGAGGTAGTGGGCGCGCATCGGGCAGGCCGGGGTCCACAGCGCGCGGGCCACCATGGCCGGGCCGAGGTCGGAGCCGCCGATGCCGATGTTCAGCACATCGGTGAAGCGCTCCCCGGTGGCGCCGCGGATGGCGCCGCCGTGCACGCCCTCGGTGAAGGCGCGCATGCGCGCGAGGGTGGCGTGCACCTCCTTCGAGGCGTCCTCCTCCCCGGCGCGGAAGGCGGCCCGGCGCGGGGCGCGCAGCGCCATGTGCAGCACCGCGCGGTCCTCGGTGGCGTTCACCTTCTTCCCCGCCGCCATGGCGGCACGCTTGCCCTCCAGCTCGGCGGCGCGGGCGAGGTCGAGGAGCGCGGCCAGCACCTCCTCGGTCAGCGAGGTCTTGGAGAGGTCGAGCAGCAGCTCGCCGGCGCGGCGGGAGAAGCGGGCGAAGCGCTCCGGATCGGCCGCGAAGAGCGGGCGGATGGCGCCCGGCGCCGAGCCGTCCCGCCGAGGGGTGCCCGCCAGGGCGCCGATCCGTGCCCAGCACGCCGCCACGCTCTCCGCCATCGCCCGCGCTCCTCCTTCTCCCTGTCCGGTCGCTTATACCAGCGGCCCCGGGAGAGGGGCCGATCAAGCGCCTGCGGGGCCGCGCCCGGGCCCGTTCCGCCCGTGGCGGCACCATGCCGGGGGGCGGATCCGCGCCCCCGGCCCTCCCCCTACAGCCCGACCGGCTGCCCCGCCACCACCGCCGAGAGCGTCTCCGGCCGCAGCAGCCGCGCCGAGACCGCCGCCACCCGCCCCCGGGTCAGCGCCGCGAGGCGCGCCGCGCGCCCCTCCAGCCAGTCGAGCGGCCGGCCGTTCTGGCGCATGGCGACCAGCGTGTCGGCGATGCGCCGGCTGTCGCTGAACTGCAGCGGCATGGAGCCGGTGAGGAAGGCGACGGCGTCGGCGAGCTCCGCCTCCGAGGGGCCGTTCGCCGCCATCAGCGCCCATTCCTCGCGCAGCACCGCGAGCGTCTCGGCGACGCGGGCATTCTCGGTGGCGACGCTGCCGGCGATGACGGCGTGGCCGAACAGCACGCTGAGCCCGGCGCCGATGCCGTAGGCGAGGCCGCGCCGCTCCCGCACCGCCTGCATCAGGCGGGAGGTGAAGCCGCCCCCCGCCAGCACCCGCAGCGCCACCTGCGCCGCCTCCCACTCCGGGTCGCGCACCGGCAGCCCGTCCTGGCCGAACACCACGGCGGATTGCGGGGAGGCGAGGCCGATCACCTCCTGCCCGAAGGGGCGGAAGGGCGGCAGGGGCGGCAGGGCGGGCGGCGCGCCGGGCGGCAGGGGGGCGAACAGCGCCTCCATCGCCTCGGCGAGGCGAGCGGGGGTGATGGCGCCGGCGGCGCCGATCAGCAGCCCCTCGCGGTGGATCTGGCGGTCCAGCGCCGCGCGCAGCGCCGGGATGGTGACGCCGGCGAGGCTCTCCTCGGTGCCGCCGCTCTGCCGCCCGGCCGGGTGGGCGGGGAAGGCATGGGCCCAGAAGGCGCGGCCGGCCTGGCCGCGCGGCGTCTCCAGCGTGCGCCGCGCCGCCGCCATGGCGCGGGCGCGCACCCGCTCCACCGCGTCCTCGTCGAGCCGCGGCTCGGCCATGGCGAGGCGCGCCAGCCGCACCGCCTCGGGCAGCGCGTCGGCCAGGGTGCGGAAGCCGCCGTCGAAGCTGTCGCGCCCGGCGGAGAAGGTGAGCCCGATCGCGGCGTCGCGCAGCGCATCGGCGAAGGCGACGGCGCCGAGCGGTCCCGCCCCCTCGGTCAGCAGGGCGGCGGCCATGCCGGCCGTGCCCTCCTGCCCCTCCGGGTCGAGCGCGGCGCCGCCGCGCCAGGACCAGGAGAGGGCGACCACCGGAATCGCGTGGTCCTCGACCAGCCAGGCGGTCAGGCCGGCGGCGCGGACCTCCTGGATCGGCAGGGTGAAGCCGCGCCCGCTCACGCCGGGCCTCCCCGCTGCGGGGCGGCCGGGCCGGGCAGCAGCCAGCCGGTGGCGTGCAGCCCGTTGCCGAGCACGGCGCGCCCGGCCTCCGTCACCTGCGGGAGCGTCACCTCGCGCAGCCGGCGCGGCCAGAACTCCACCAGTTCGAGCGGCAGGCCAATGGCGAGCGCGCTGCCGATCAGCCGCGGCACGGCACCGATGGAATCGAGGGTCAGCACCGCGCCGGCGGTGATCTGGCGCACCGCGCGCGACAGCTCCGCCGCGGTCGGTCCCTCCTGCAGCAGCCGCTCCAGCACCGCATCGAGCGCCGCCTCCAGCCGGTCGGGCGCGACGCCGGGGCGGGGGGTGGCGGAGAGGGCGAAGGTCGCCGCCCCCGCCACCTCGCCGTGGTAGGAGCAGGCGGCGGTGGTGGCGAGGCCGGTCTCGACCAGCGCCGCATGCATCCGGCTGCCCGGCCCGCCGCCGAGGAGATGCGCCAGCACCTCGAGCGCCCAGGCCTGGTCCGGATCGCCCCAGGTCAGGCTCGGCGCGGCGAAGCTGCGCAGCAGCAGCGCCTCGCGCACCAGCGGGTCCTCGCGCACCAGGCGGGGCTCGAGCGGCGCGGCGGGGGGCGGGGCGCGGTCGCGGGCGCGGTGGGGGCGGGCGGGGACGGGGGCGTAGAACTGCTCGACGAGGCGGCGCAGCTCCGCCTCCCGCACGTCCCCGGCCACCACCAGCACGGCGTTGGCGGGGGCGTAGCGCTGCTCGAAGAAGGCGAGCATGTCCTCGCGCGTGATGGCGCGGATCTCCTCCTCCCAGCCGATGATCGGCCGGCCGCGCCAGTGCTGCGGGCCCCAGAGGGCGGCGTCGAAGGCCTCGACGAAGCGGGCGCGGGGGTTGCTGTCGGTGCGCTGGCGGCGCTCCTCCAGCACCACGGCGCGCTCGGGCTCCACCTGGTCCTCGGGGATCAGCGGGGCGGCGAAGCGGTCGGCCTCCATGCGCATCACCAGGGGCAGGCGGGAGGCCTCGACATGCTGGTGGTAGGCGGTGACGTCGCGGGAGGTGAAGGCGTTGTCCTGCCCGCCTTCGCGCGCCACGGCGAGGGAGAAGGCGCCGGGGGGGACGTTGCGGCTGCCCTTGAACATCATGTGCTCGAGGAAATGCGCGAGCCCCGAGCGGCCCGGCGGGTCCTCCCCCCCGCCGGCGGCGTAGAACAGGTACTGCGCGGCCACGGGCACCCGGCGGCTCTCCGCCAGCACCACGCGCAGCCCGTTCGCCTCGGTCCAGGCGAGGGCGCCGAACAGCGGGCGCTCGGCGAGCGCCTCCGCCTGGCGGTCGGGGGCGAGGGCGGGGTCGGCGATGGCGGGCATCGCCAGCGCCGCGGGCAGGGCGGCGGCGGTGCGGAGGGCGGTGCGGCGTGTCATCGGCGGCATCGCCTCCAGATGGGCCGCGCGTCCCGCGGCGCAAAGGGTGGGGGCGCGCCCCGGCCGGGTCAGAAGATGCTCTCGAACAGGCGGGTGATCGGGTTGCTGCTGCGGCGCGGCTGCACCACCGGCGTCTCGCCCTCGGTCGGGTCGCGGCCGAGGGCGGCGTTCTCGCGCAGCCGCTGGCTCTCCCGCCGCGCATCCACGGCGATGCCGGGCGGCTCGGGCTCGCGCCAGAACATCAGCCGGTCCACGAGCGCCCGGTCGCCGCGTTCGAGCCGCAGGCTCTCCTCGTCCACCCGGCGGCGGATGTCGGAGGAGACCGGCCCGCCGGCCTGGGCGAGCAGCGCCGCCTCGCCCGCCGTCGGCACCTGGCTGCCGCCAAGCAGGGCGCCCGGCGCCAGGGTCGCCTCCGCCGCCTGGCGGGGGGTGTATTCCTGCGGGCGGGCGGCGCCGGGGCGCGGCGAGGGCAGATCGCCGAGCGAGGGCGGCATGGAGAGCGGCGCGCGCGTCGTCACCTGGAACTCGTCCGGCGCGTCGCGGGTGAAGCCGAACTGGCGCGCCGTGTTCGGCCCGCAGGCGGCGAGCGCGGCCAGCGCGGCCAGGGCCAGGAGCCCGTGCAGGGGGCGGCGTAGGGTCATGGCGAATCCTTAGTCTGCGCCCGGCGGCCGAACAAGGCATCGGCCAGCAGCACCGCGACCCCGCAGACGATGGCCGCGTCGGCCAGGTTGAAGACGTACCAGTGCCAGCCCCAGGCGTGGACATCCACGAAGTCCACCACCGCCCCGAAGCGGAGCCGGTCGATGATGTTGCCGACCGCGCCGCCGATGACGGCGCCGAGGGCGGCGGCGACCAGCCGCGTCTCCGCCCGCGCCATCCAGCGCAGCAGGAACAGGGCGATGGCGGCGGCGAGCACGGCCAGGATCAGGTGGTTCAGCGGCCCCTCCCCGGCCAGCAGCCCGAAGGTGACGCCGCGGTTCCAGACCATGGTGAGGTCGAGCCCGACCGGCCCGAGGGAGAGGAGGGGGATGTGCCGCACCTCCGGCAGCCGCGCCACCTCCAGGATCCACCACTTGCTGAGCTGGTCGGCGACCAGCAGGGCGAGCGCCACGGCGAGGCCGAGGCCGAGCCGGCCCCGCGCGCCCACCGCCGCCCGCATCGCCGCGCCGCTCACGCCGCCTGCCGGGGCAGCGCCTCGACCACCGCCTCGCAGCGGCGGCACAGGCCGGGATGGCGGGGGGAGGCGCCGACCTCGGGCAGCACGCGCCAGCAGCGCTCGCACTTGGCGCCGGGGGCGGGGCGGAACACCGCCCTCGGCTCCGTCTCGGCCTCGGCCAGGGCGAAGCCGGAGACGATGCAGACCTCCGCCCATTCCTCCGGCGCCAGCAGCGCCCGGTCGGGGGCAGGCAGGTGGAGCACCGGCGCCGCCTGCAGGCTGGCGCCCATCTCCCCCGCCGCCCGCGCCCGTTCCAGCTCCGCCGTCACCAGGCCGCGCAGCGCGCGGATGCGTGCCCACCGCTCCGCCAGCGCCGCGTCCTTCCACCCCTCCGGCACCAGGGGGAAGTCGAGCAGGTGGACCGACCCCTCCTCGTCCGGGAAGCGCGCGAGCCACGCCTCCTCCGCGGTGAACACCAGCGCCGGGGCGAGCCAGGCGCAGAGGCAGCGGTGCAGCACGTCGAGCACCGTGCGCGCGGCGCGCCGGCGCGGGCTGTCCGGCGCGTCGCAGTAGAGCGCGTCCTTGCGGATGTCGAAGTAGAAGGCCGAGAGGTCGGTGGCGCAGAAGGCGTGGATCTCGGGATAGACGCCGGTCCAGTCATGCGTCTCGACCGCGCGGCGGAGGCGCGCGTCGAGCTCGGTCAGGCGGTGCAGCACCCAGCGCTCCAGCTCCGGCAGCGCGGCGTAGGGCACCGTCTCGGCATCGGTGAAGCCGTCGAGGTTGCCGAGCAGCCAGCGCAGCGTGTTGCGGATGCGGCGGTAGAGCTCCGCCTGCTGCTTCAGGATCTCCGGCCCGATGCGCTGGTCCTCGGTGAACTCGGTGTTCATCACCCACAGGCGCAGGATGTCGGCGCCGTACTGCCTCAGCACCTCCTGCGGCGCGGTGACGTTGCCGAGCGACTTCGACATCTTCCGCCCCTGCTCGTCGAGCGTGAAGCCGTGCGTCAGCACCGCGCGGAAGGGCGCGACGCCGTTGGTGCCGACGCTCTCCAGCAGCGAGGAGTGGAACCAGCCGCGGTGCTGGTCCGAGCCCTCCAGGTAGAGGTCGGCCGGGAAGGGCAGGCCGCGCCCGCCCGCCTCGCCCAGCACGAAGGCATGGGTCGAGCCGCTCTCGAACCACACGTCCACGATGTCCGTCACCTGCTCGTACTCGTCCGGGTTCCGGCCCGGCCCGAGGAAGCGCGCCGCGGCGCCCGGCTTGTACCAGGCATCGGCGCCCTCCTCGCGGAAGGCGGCGACGATGCGCGCCATCACCGCCTCGTCGCGCAGCGGCTCGCCGGTGCGCCGCTCGACGAAGACGGCGATCGGCACGCCCCAGGCGCGCTGGCGGCTGATGCACCAGTCCGGCCGCGCCGCCACCATGCTGCCGATGCGGTTCCGCCCCGCCTCGGGGACGAAGCGCGTCGCCGCGATCGCCGCCAGCGCCTTCTCGCGGATGCGGTTGGCGTCGTCCATGGCGATGAACCACTGGGGCGTCGCGCGGAAGATCACCGGCTTCTTGGAGCGCCAGGAATGCGGGTAGCTGTGCGTCAGCCTGCCCTTCGCCACCAGCGTCCCGGCCGCCTCGCAGGCGGCGTAGATGGCCTCATGCGCCCTGAACACGTGCAGCCCGGCGAAGCCCGGCGCCTGGTCGGTGAAGGTGCCGTCGTCGTTCACCGTCTCCGGAACCGGCAGGCCGTGGGCGCGGCCGAGGGCGAAGTCGTCCTCGCCATGGCCGGGGGCGATGTGGACGAAGCCGGTGCCGGCCTCGGTGGTGACGAAGTCGCCCGCCAGCAGGGGCACCTCGAACTCGTAGCCGCGCCCGCGCAGCGGGTGCGCCGCGACGGCGCCGGCGAGTTCCGCCCCCTTCAGCACGCGCCGGATGGTATGGGCGCCGAGGCCCGCGTCCTTCTCGAATTGCGGCAGCAGCGGCAGCGCGACGAGCAGCCGCTCGCCCACGCGCAGCTGGCTGCCCTCCGCCACCCCCTCCACATGCACGAGCGCGTAGTCGATCTCCTCCCCGTAGGCGACGGCGCGGTTGCCGGGGATGGTCCAGGGGGTGGTGGTCCAGATCACCACGCTCGCGCCCACCAGGTCCGCCGCGGCGGCGCGCAGCAGCGGGAAGCGCGCCCAGAGGGTGGGGGAGACGTGATCGTGGTACTCGATCTCCGCCTCGGCCAGCGCGGTCTTCTCGACCGGGCTCCACATCACCGGGCGCAGGCCGCGATAGAGCGAGCCGTTCATCAGGAACTTGCCGATCTCGGCCGCGATCGCCGCCTCCGCCGCGAAGTCCATGGTGGCGTAGGGCCGCCACCAGTCGCCGGCGACGCCGAGGCGGATGAACTCCTGCCGCTGCACGCCGAGCCAGTGCTCGGCATAGGCGCGGCACTCGGCGCGGAAGTCGAGCACCGGCACCGCATCCTTGTCCTGGCCCCTGGCCCGGTACTCCTCCTCGACCTTCCACTCGATCGGCAGGCCGTGGCAGTCCCAGCCGGGGACGTAGTCCGCGTCCTTGCCTGCCATCTGCGCGGCGCGGTTGATCACGTCCTTCAGGATCTTGTTCAGCGCGTGGCCGATGTGCAGCGGCCCGTTGGCGTAGGGCGGTCCGTCGTGCAGCACGAACTTCTCCCGCCCCCGCGACCGCTCGCGCAGCCGCTCCCACAGGCCGAGGCGCTGCCAGCGCTCCAGCCAGTGCGGCTCGCGCCGCGGCAGGTCGCCCTTCATGGGGAAGGAGGTCCGGGGCAGGAAGACGGTGCCGCGATAGTCGCGGGTCTCGGCGTCGGCGGGGCTGTCGGTCATCGGTGCGGTTCCGGGCGGCCGGCGGGGCGGCGGCGGGTCGTGCGGGCGTGGCGCGGGCAGGGGTCCCCGGCCCTCGCCCCGGCCTCGGGCGGTGGTCCGCTACCGGCCGGCGCGGGCGAAGGCCGGGCCGCTAATTCGCAGGATCGCCATCTGGGCCATCGGGCGGGTTATGGGGATGCCGGCCGGGCCGGGTCAAGCAGCGCGCTCGACGCCCGCCCCGCCGGCGCCCCATATCCCCGCCATGGCCGAACCCCTGGCGCTCTACATCCACTGGCCCTTCTGCGCCGCGAAGTGCCCCTATTGCGACTTCAACAGCCATGTGCGGGAGCGGGTGGACCAGGGCCGCTTCCGCGCCGCGCTGCGCCGCGAACTGGCCTTCGAGGCCGCCCGCGCCGGCCGCCGGCCGCTGGCCAGCATCTTCTTCGGCGGCGGCACGCCGAGCCTGATGGAGCCCGAGACGGCGGCGGCGCTGATCGCGGATGCGCGCGCCCTGTTCGACCCCCTGCCAGAGGTCGAGATCACCCTCGAGGCCAATCCGACCAGCGCCGAAGCCGGGACGCTCGCCGCCTTCCGCGCCGCCGGGGTGAACCGCCTCTCGCTCGGCGTGCAGTCGCTGCGCGAGGACCAACTCCGCTTCCTCGGCCGCCGCCACGGCGCGGCCGAGGCGGTGGCGGCGCTGGAGCTGGCGCGCGGCCTGTTCCCCCGCCTCTCCTTCGACCTGATCTACGCCCGCCCCGGCCAGGCGGAGGCGGCGTGGCGGGCCGAGCTGCGCGAGGCGCTGGCGCTGGCCGCCGACCACCTTTCCCTCTACCAGCTCACCATCGAGCCGGGCACGCGCTTCGCCGCCGAGCACGCGCGCGGCGCCTTCGCCCTGCCCGATGGCGAGGCCGCCGCGCGGCTCTACGCCGCGACCGCGGAGGAGGCGGCGCGCTTCGGCCTGCTGCCCTACGAGGTCTCCAACTACGCCCGGCCGGGGGCGGAGAGCCGGCACAACCTGCAGTACTGGCGCTACGGCGACTATCTCGGCATCGGCCCGGGGGCGCATCAGCGCCTGACGCTCGGGGGGACGCTGCGCGCCGCCCGCCGCCACCGCGCGCCGGAGGAATGGCTGGCGCGGGTGGAGCGGCAGGGCCACGCCATCACCGCCGAGGAGGCGCTCTCTCCCGAGGAGCGGGCGCGGGAGGCGCTGCTGATGGGGCTGCGCCTCGCGGAGGGGGTGGACCCGGCCCGGCTGCGCGCGCGCAGCGGCCGCGCGCTCGAGGAGGCGGTGGACCCCGCGATCCTCGCCGCCTGCCTGGAGGAGGGCTACCTCGCCTGGACCCCCGAGGGCCGGCTGCGGGCGACGGAGGAGGGGCGCCTCCGGCTGGACGCGCTGCTGCCGGCGCTGCTGCGCTGAGGGCGGGGCCGTCAGGCCGCCGCCTGCTCCGGCCCCGTCAGCGTCTCGCGGATCATGCGGATCAGCGGCTCGACGAGCTGGCCGCGGCCGGCGAGGTCGCCGAACACGCACATCTCCGCCGTGCCGAGCTCCGGCAGGCCCGGCACTTCCACGAGGCCCGGCGGCAGGCCGCTGCGGCCGAGCACGGTCAGCGCCAGCCCCGCCTGCGCCGCCGCCGCCACGCCGAGCAGGCTGGCCGAGGTATAGACCACCTCGAAGGCCAGGTTGGCACGGGCCAGCGCGGCGAGCGCGCGGTCGCGGAACATGCAGCCCGCGGGCAGCATGGCGAGCGGGATCGGCCGGTCCTCGGGCGGGGTCCAGCCCGGCGCCGCGACCCAGGCGACATGCTCGGTCCAGATCGGGCGGCCCTCCCTCTCCCCGTCGCGGCGCTTGCCGAGCACGAGGTCGAGCGCCCCGCGCTCCAGCGCCGCACGCAGCTCGTGGCTGCGCCCGACCTCCACCTCCAGCCGCACCGCGGGATAGGTGCGGGCGAAGCGGGCGAGCAGCGGCGCCAGGCTGCGCGGCACGAAATGGTCGGCGACGCCGAGGCGCAGCCGCCCGGCGAGGGGCGGGGCGACCAGGCGGCGCACCGCCTCGTCGTTCAGCGCCAGGATGCGGCGGGCATAGGCGAGCAGCGTCTCGCCCTCGGGCGTGAGGGCGATGCTGCGGCTGGTGCGCTCCAGCACCCGCCGCCCCACCAGCTCCTCCAGCCGCTTGATCTTCAGGCTGACGGCGGACTGGGTGAGGCCCAGCACGCCGCCCGCGGCGGTGAAGCCGCCCTGCTCCGCCACGGTGACGAAGCAGCGCAGCATGTCGAGGTCGAGGTCCGGAATGCGCATGCCATGGATCTGGCCCATGGCTCGCGCAGCATCAATGAGGCGCCTTCATGGGAGACGGCCGGAGCCTTCGCCACGAGCCGGGGCTCACGGCAAACGCTCCGGCGCCCGAGGCAGGCCCGCCGGAGCGGCGCCCCGGCCGCCCGGCGGGAAGCGGGCGCGATCCGCCGGTGCGGATCACGCCGCAGGGGCCGCCGCCGCGCGGGTGTCAGATCTCCTCGTCGAAGCCCCCGGCATCGTCGTAGCCGGCGCCGCCCTCGTCCTCGTAGCCGCCCCAGGCGTCCTGGCCGCCGGCGGGCTGGAAGCCCGGCTCGGCCGCGGCCGCACCCGGATCGGTCCAGGGGGAGGAGGCCGGCACCGCCTCCTGCCCGAAGGCGCCGGCATCCATGCCCGCGGCCTGCGCCATGCCGCCGCCGGAGAAGGCGTTCATCAGCATGTTGCCGAGCACCATGCCGCCGGCGACGCCGGCCGCGGTCATCGCCGCGGTGGCGAGGAAACCGGGGCCGCTGCGGCCGGGCTGCATCGCCGCCGGGTTCACCCCGCCCGGCGGGGGCAGGGGCTGCGGGCGGGGCGGCATCGGCGCCGCGCGGCCGGCGCCGCCGCCGAACATCCCGCCGAGCAGCCCGCCCCGGCCCTGCGCCGCCTGGGCCTGGCGGCGGGCGTTCTCCAGCTCCCACTCCAGCTCCTGGATGCGGTTCTGCGCCTGGGTCAGCGCGTGCTCCTGCACGAAGGCGGTCTGGGTGAGGCGGTAGCGCGCCTCCGGGTAGCGGCTGAAGAGGTCGGCGATCAGCGCGTCCGCCTCCGGGTCCACCGGCGGCAGGGGCGGGCGTGCCTGGGTGCTCGGCACGCTGCCGCCCCAGGGTCCGGCCGCCCGGGCGGGGGCGGAGGCGCCCGCCACGCGCTGCACGAACTCGGTGATGATCCGGCGCTCTTCGTCGGTCATGATGTCTCCGTCTCCCTTGGCCCGAAGCCCCCCGATCCGGCCGCCCGCGCGGCGGACGTTCCGGGCCTGAGGCCACGGCGCGAGGTGGCCCGGACCGCGCGGGCTTTCAAGCGGGCGGGGCGGGATCAGGCAAGACGCGCGGGCAGGCCGAGGCGGCGCCACTCGATCACCGGGCAGCGGTCCTGCACGAAGCGCAGCCCCGCCGCACGCGCCCGCGCCCCCGCCGCCTCGTCCACCACGCCGAGCTGCAGCCACACGGCGCGGGCGCCGAGGCGGATCGCCTCGTCCACCACCGCGCCGGCCAGCTCGCTGCGGCGGAACACGTCCACGAGGTCGAGCGGCGCCGCCGCGGCGAGGTCCGCGGCGACGGGGCGGCCGTGCAGCGCCCGCCCGGCCAGGGCGGGGTTGACGGGGGTGACATCGTAGCCGCGCTCCACCAGGAAGCGGGCGACGCCGAAGCTCGGCCGGTCGGGGCGGTCCGAGGCGCCGACCACGGCGATGCGCCGCGTGGCGAGAAGAAGGTCGCGGATCTCGTCGTCGGTCACATCCCGGCTCCTTCGCCCGAATTCGCACGTGGTCTGCGGGGCCCCGCCCTCATCCTGCGCGCCGAGGCTGGCACGCCGCGCCCGGGATGCCTACCCGCTCCAGCCGAAGCGGCGGAAGATGGCCGCACCCTCGGGCGCGGCGAGGAAGGCGACGAAGCGCTGCGCTTCCTCGCGCGCGGCGCCGCGGCGGGTGAGCACCGTTCCGGTGGAGCGCCAGATGCGCAGGGGCTCCTCGATCTCCACCAGATCGGCGTCGTCGGGGTTGGCGACCTGCCAGATGTTCCAGATGAGCCAGGCGTCGTAGGCCTCCGGCCTGCCGCGCCACGCCTGCAGCGCGGCGGCGCTGTTCGGGGCGAGGAGGGCGATGCGCTCGCGCATGGCGCGCACCAGCGCCACCTCGCCGGTGCGGCCGGCGACGTCCTCCCACATCGCCACCTGGCCGGCGCCCTGGGTGACGATCAGGCGCGACTCCTCCCGCGGGCGCGCGAGCAAATCGCGCAGGCCGGCGAAGCGGCGCGGGTTGCCCTTGCGCACCAGAAGCGCCGAGGGGCGGAGGTAGAGCGTCGTCACGGTCGTGGTGTCCACCTGATCCCGGAACTGCGCCAAAAACTCGCTCATCATGTACTCGGCGCCGGAGAACAGCAGGTCGGCGTCGCCCTGCGCACGCTCCCTCCATTGCGGTGTCGGTCCGGCGGTCACCTCCACGGCGATGCCGCTCGCCTGCCGGAAGGCGGATGCGGCGGCGCGCATCGCCGGCGCCGGGCCGCCCGGGCCGTAGGCGCGCACCGGCTCGGCGGCGGCGGCATGCCGGGCGATGGCCGGCAGGGCGAGGGAAAGCGCGAGGGCGGTCCTGCGGTGCATGGTCATGGCTCCGTTGCCGGAAAGGGGCCGCGGCCTCAGCCGGCCAGGCCGAGGCTGCGCGCCAGCATGTAGGCGGCGACCAGGATGATCAGCCCGGCGAAGACCTTGGTGAGCAGGCCGCGCCGGCGCGACAGCGCCCGCGCCGCGCGGGCGCCGAGCAGGCTGCCGAGCACGCCGCCGCCGACGAAGACGGCGGCCAGCGTCCAGTCCACGAGCCCCGCCCAGGCGTAGCTCGTCGCCGTGGTCAGGCCGAAGGCGGTGACCGCGACCAGCGAGGTGCCGACCGCCTGCAGCATCGGCATCCCCGTCGCCAGGATCAGCCCGGGCACGATCAGGAAGCCGCCGCCGATGCCGAAGAAGCCGGAAAGCGCCCCCACCGCGAGGCCGGTGCCGACCAGCGCCGGCGCGTTGCCGCGGTTCAGCCGCACCCGCCGGTCCTGCCCCGGCTCGCGCCGGCGCAGCATGAGCAGGGCGACCACCACCATCATCACCGCGAAGGCGGCGAGCAGCGCCTGCCCGTCCACCCGCTTGCCGAGCTGCGCCCCGGCGAAGGCGCCGAGCACGCCGGCGCCGGCAAAGACCGCAGCGCAGGGCCAGCGCACATTGCCGGCGCGGGCGTGGTTCATCAGGCTCATCGCCGCATTCGCCGCGACGGCCACCGCGCTGGTGCCGATCGCGAGGTGCGGCACCGGCACGCCGACCAGATAGACCAGCAGCGGCACCGCGAGGATCGAGCCGCCGCCGCCGACCAGGCCGAGCGAGAAGCCGACCAGCACGCCGGAGGCGGCGCCGAGCAGGCCCTGGAGCAGCGAGAGGCTGTGCATGGCACGAAGGCTCCTTCCCGCCGCGGCGGGCGCGGCGGGCGATGGGCATCGGGGCGGGATCCCGGCCGCGGCGCGACCGGGGTGGGATCAGGCGGCGGCCAGGGCGCGGTTCCAGGGCATGAGCCGCAGCAGCCGCGCCAGGCCGCAGGTGCCGGTCAGGCCGGCGAAGACCAGCCCGGCGCCGACGAAGGCGGAAAGCCCGTAGAGCCAGGGCGAGACCAGCGCGCCGAGCAGCACGCCGAGCAGCACCAGCGAGCCGGCGGCGATCTGCACCTGGCGCATCAGCTCGAGCGGCTGGCGCCGGTCCTCGGCCACCGGCAGGCCGGCGCGCTTCCAGGCCTCGAGCCCGCCCGCGACCACATAGGCCTCGCAGCCGCCCGCCTTGGCGGCGAGCCGTGCGGCATTGCCCTCGGTGCGGGCGCCGGAGCGGCAGTGGAACAGCACCGGCCGGCCCTGCTGGACGGCGAGTTCCGCCTCCTCCAGCCGCGACAGCGGCAGGTTGCGCGCGCCGGGGATGCGCTCGCGCGCGTGCTCGTCGGGCTCGCGCACATCCACGAGCGTCGCGCCCTCGCGCAGCATCCGGGCGGCCTCCTCGGGGGTTACGGTCTTCAGCATGTCGGTCTCCTGCGGCATGGGGGTCAGGCTTCGGGCGGGCAGTAGAGGTCGCGCAGCACGGCGAGCAGCCGGGCGGCCTTCGGGTCGGCCAGGCGGTAGAACACCGCCTGCGCCTCCCTGCGGGTGGCCACCAGCCCGTCCTCGCGCAGCCGGGCGAGGTGCTGGGAGAGCGCGGGCTGGGAGAGGCCGATCGCCTCCGCCAGCCGCCCCACCGTCATCTCGCCCTCGCCCGCCAGGTGGCAGAGCAGCAGCAGCCGGTTCTCGTTGGCGAGGAGGCGCAGCATCCGCGCCGCCTCCGCCGCCTGTGCCTGCAGCGCCGCGAGGTCCGTGGCTATCATTCCCGCCGGTGCGACCATCTCCGTATCCGCCGTTCGATAAGCTTGCGCTTATTAAGTATCGCCTTATATTGCCGTCAAGCCCCCACCGGGGCCACCCAAGCGGAGGACGAGATGCAGAACGGAACCCCCAGGATCCGCGCCTTCTTCGACGAGCCGACCAACACCGTCAGCTACCTGGTCTGGGACCCGGCGACGCGGGAGGGCGCGGTCATCGACCCGGTGCTCGACTACGACCACCGCTCCGGCGAGGCCGACACCGCCTTCGCCGACCGCATCCTCAAGGCCGCCGAGGAGGAGGGGGTGCGCATCGCCTGGGTGCTGGAGACCCACGCCCATGCCGACCACCTGACCGCCGCCCCCTACATCAAGGCCAAGACCGGCGCGCCGATCGGCATCGGCGAGCACATCAAGGAGGTGCAGCGCATCTTCCGCCCGGTCTTCGACGCCCGCGACCTGAAGCCCGAGGGCGGGGACTTCGACCGGCTGTTCAAGGATGGCGAGCGCTTCCCCCTCGGCTCCCTGGAGGTGGAGGTGCTGCACGTCCCCGGCCACACCCCGGCCGATGTCGCCTACAGGATCGGCGACGACGTGTTCGTCGGCGACACGCTGTTCATGCACGACTACGGCACGGCGCGCGCCGACTTCCCGGGCGGCGACGCGCGGGCGCTCTACCGCTCGATCCGGCGCCTGCTGGCCCTGCCGCCGGAGACCCGCCTCTGGATGTGCCACGACTACAAGGCGCCGGGGCGCGACCACTACGCCTGGCAGAGCACGGTGGCCGAGCAGCGCGCCCACAACCCGCACGTGAAGGACGGCGTGACGGAGGAGGAGTTCGTGCGCTTCCGCACCGAGCGCGACGCCAAGCTCGCCGCGCCGCTGCTGCTGCTGCCCTCGATCCAGGTCAACATCCGCGCCGGCCGCTTCCCGGAGGCGGAGGAGAACGGCGTGCGCTACCTGCGCATTCCGGTGAAGGCCAGGGGCGGGGCCGCGAGCGCCCTCGGCGCCTGACGGGCGGGGCGGACGGCCCCCGGCGCGGCCGCGCCGCCGGGGGCGTCACGCCGGGCCCCGCGGATCGCGGCCGATCCGCCCTCGGGCGCCGGCGCGCGGCCCGGCTGCGCCGCAGGAGCGCCCGATCCGCGGCGGGCGCGGCCGTGCCTGACGGGATCCGGCGTCAGTCGCGGAAGGCGCGGCGGGAGGCGTTGCGGATCGGCGACCACAGATAGGAGAGCGGCGTCCGCTCCTCGCCCAGCACGAAGACCTCCGCGGGCATGCCGGCGTGCAGCACCACCTCCGGCACCCTGTCGAGCACCTCGGGGTCGAGCTCGGCGCGCGCGAGGTAGTAGCTCCGCCCCGCCGGGTCGGCCGCGGCGTCGGGCGCGACATGGATGATCCGGCCCGGGATCAGGGGGACATGCCGCACCCGGAAGGGAACCAGGCGGACGTTCACCCGCTGCCCCACCGCCACCTGCTCGATGTCCGTCGGGCTGATCTGCGCCTCGACCACGAAGCGGTCGCGCAGCGGCACCAGATCGAGGATCGCCTCGCCGGAGGCGATGCTGCTGCCCGGGGTAAAGGCGCGGATCGCGGTGACCCTGCCGGCTTCCGGCGCCAGCACCTCGCGGCGGGCCAGCACGTCCTCGGCGGCGCGGAGCTGCTGCGCCGCGGTCGCCACCTGCGTCTCCGCCGCCTGCAGATCGGCCGCGATCTCCGACAGCCGGGCGAGGCGGAGCGTGGCGAGCTGCTTCTCCGCCCCGGCCACCGCCTCGCGGAACTGCGCCTCCTGCGCCGCGGCCTGGCCGGCGGCGGCGATGTAGCCCTGCTCCACCCGCTGCATCTCGAGCACCCGGAAGCGGGCGGCGAAGCCCTGCTTCAGCAGCTCCTGCAGGCTGGCCACCTGCTCGCGCGCCGAGCGGAGCTGGCGCTCCGCCGCCTGGCGCTGCGCGCGGGCGCCCGCGATCTGCTCCTGGAACTGCGCGATCTGCCGCTCCTGCACCGCCACCTGGCCGTCGAAGGCCTGCCAGCGGGCGGCGAACAGCGCCTCCTCGGCCTCGAGGAAGACGCGCACCGCCGGGTCGGCGGTCCCGGCGCGGCGCAGCTCCTCGGGGAAGGCGAGGTCGCGGCTCTCCGCCTGCTCGGCGCGCAGCCGGGCGATGCGCGCCCGCCCGCTCCACACCTGGGCGCGCGCCTGCTCGGCCAGCGCCTCCGCCTGGGTGACGTCGAGCTGCAGCAGCGGCTGGCCGGCCTCCACCGCCTCGCCCTCCCGCACCAGCAGCCGGCGCAGGATGCCGGGTTCGAGCAGGTTGACGGTCTTGCGCCGGCTCTCCGGGATGAGCTGGCCGGGCGCGATCACCGCGCGCTCGAGCGTCGTCATCGTCGCCCAGCCGAAGAAGGGTGTCAGCGTCAGCGCCATCACGAGGAGCGAGGTGCGCACCACCCGCCCGATCGGCGGCGCGGCCACCGCGGCCTCGAGCTGCGCCCCGATCGGCGGGGGGGAGGGGGGCGCGGCGCCGGGCAGCGCCGGCGCGCGGCCGGCAGGATCAGTCGAGGGCGGCAAGGGGGGCTCCCATGGTCTCGTCGGCGTCGCGCGCCGGGCGCACCTGCCAGGCGCCGCCCGGTTCCAGCAGCAGCCGCAGGTCGGCGAGGTCGCGCCAGGTGCCGGGCTCGTGCGTGACGACCAGCGCCACCCCGCCCGCCTCGCGCAGCGCCGCGACGGCGGCGCGGAGGGCGAGGCGCGCCTGACCGTCGAGGCCCACCTCCGGCTCGTCCAGCACCAGCAGCCGCGGCCGGCCGTAGAGGGCGCGGGCGAGGCCGATCAGCCGCCGCTGCCCGGCCGAGAGGCCGGAGGTGGCGCCGGAGGGCGTCTGGTAGCCGAGCGGCAGGCGGCCGATCATCTCGTGCGCCCCGGCGGCGCGGGCGGCCTCCACCACCGCCTCCGGCGCCGCGTCGGGGCCGCGGCCGATGTTGTGCAGCACGCTCGCGTCGAGGAGCTGCACGTCCTGCGGCAGGTAGCCGATGCGCGCGCCGAGCGCGCCGCGGTCGCAGCGCCAGGTGTCCTGCCCGTCGAGCAGCACCCGCCCCGCGGTCGGCGGCATCAGCCCGAGGAGCAGGCGCACGAGCGTGCTCTTGCCGGCGCCGTTCGGCCCCTCGACGGTCGCCACCGTGCCGGGGGCGAGGCGGAGCGTCAGCGCGCCGATGATCGGCCGCTCCCGCCCCGGCGGGTGGAAGGAGAGCGCCTCCGCCAGCAGCCCCGGCGGCGCCTCGGGGTCGGGCGGCAGCGCCGCCGGCTCCGCCTGGTCGCGCAGCACCTCGCGCAGGCGCCGCCAGGACTGCAGGGCGAAGCCCGTCCCCTGCCAGCTGCGGGCCAGCGCGCCGAAGGGCATCACCGCCACCCCGCAGATCAGGTAGGCCGCGACCAGCATGCCGAGCGTGCCGACATGGTCGAAGATCAGGTAGAGGATGTAGACCTTGGCGGCGATGAAGTAGGCGGCGAAGACCAGCTCATCGAGGCCGTTCAGCGCCCTGGTGCGCCGGTTGACGCGGTAGAGGCTGGCGAGCGCGCCGGCGTAGCGGCGCTGCCAGCGCAGCATGGTCGGGCGCAGCATGCCGAGGCCGCGCACCAGGTCGGGATGCACGAGCTGGCCGCCAAGCTCGGCCGAGGTGGCGGCGAGGCGCCGCTTCGCCTCCGCCGTCACGCGCCGGGTGGCGAGGTGCAGCAGCAGGCCGAGCAGCAGCGCGGCGAGGATGCCGCCCGTGCCGATCAGCCCGAGCGTCCTGTCCATGTAGAACATCACCCCGAGCGCCGTCAGCGACACCGAGAGGTCGAGGAGGGCGGCGGGGCCGGGGCCGCGCAGGAAGGACTGCACCGTGGCGATGTCCTGCAGCACCGCCGCGCCCTCCACCGCGTCCTGCCGCACCGCGGTGCGGACCGCCGCCTGCAGCGCCATCGCCTGCAGCCGCAGCCCGAGGCGTTCCGCCATCGCCGCCAGGATCACCGTGCGCAGGTGGTGGAAGATCCAGGACAGGACGGTGAAGAACAGGAACAGCAGCACGAAGCCGATCAGCGTGTCCACGTTGCGCGTCTCGGCGACGCCGTCGGCGACGTGCAGCAGCAGCAGCACGAAGCTGAGCAGCCCGAGCTGGCCGCCCAGGGTGAGCAGCAGCAGGGCGAGCAGGCAGAGCGGCGTCGCGCCGTGGTCGCGCAGCCTGAGCCCGGCCATGGCCTGCGCCGCCGCGCTCATGCCCGCGCCTCCTCCGGCGCGCGGGCCAGGCGCGGCTGCGGCCGGGCCAGGCGCGGCGCCGGCTCCTCCGCCGCCGGGACCAGCACGCCGCCCCGCAGCGCCAGCACCCGGTCCGCCACCGCGAGCAGGGCGGGGCGGTGGGTGGTGAAGACCACCGCGCTCCCCTCCTCGCGCAGCGCCGCGAGCAGGCGGGCGACATGCGCCTCCCCCTCCGCGTCGAGGGAGGCGGCGAGCTCGTCCAGCACCAGCAGCCGCGGCCGGCCGTAGAGGGCGCGGGCCAGCGCGATGCGGTGGCGCTGCCCGGTCGAGAGCTGGTGGCCGCCCGCGAGCGGCGTGGCGTAGCCGAGCGGCAGGCCGACGATCGCCTCGTGCGCGCCGGCGCGGCGCGCCGCGTCCAGCACCAGGTCCATGTCCGGCTCCTCGAGCCGCGCGATCACCTCGGCGGCGCTGCCGCGGGAGAGCAGCGGCTCCTGCGGCAGGAAGCCGACATGCCGCGCCAGCGCCTGGCGGTCCCACTGGTGCGTCGCCTGGCCGTCGAGATAGACCCCGCCGCCGCCCGGCGCGTACATGCCGATCAGCAGCCGCAGCAGCGTCGACTTGCCGCTGCCCGAGGCGCCGACGATGCCGACCACCTCCCCCGGCTCCACGGCGAGGTCGAGGCCGCGGAACAGCGGCGGCTGCGGGCCGCGGAAGCCGAAGCTCAGCCGCTCCGCCACCAGCCGCCCGCGCGGGCAGGGGAAGGCGAGCCCCTCGGAGGGCGCCGGGCTGGCGCGCACCAGCGCGCGCAGCCGCCGCCAGGCGCCGAACCCCTCGGCCAGATCCTGCGAGTGCTCCCCGATCAGCGCGAAGGGCTCCGGGATGCGCATCAGGACGAAGGTGCAGCCGATCATCCAGAAGGACCGCTCCTCGCCCGCGAGCATCAGCGCCGTGCCGGTGATGATCAGGATCAGCCGGTACTTGCTCATCACCGCGTCGAGGAAGCTGCGCAGCAGCGAGGCGCGGCGCTCGTGCTGCCAAGCCTCGGCGGCGGAGGCGGTGCCGACGGCGATCCACTCCCGCACCAGGCGCGGCAGCATCCCCATCGCCAGCACCGCCTCGCCCGCGCGCATGGCGTCGGCGGCGAGGCCGAAGGCGCGGGCGCGGTCCTCACCGCCGAGCGCCGCCGCGCGTCCGCGCGCGCGGGTGACGAGCAGGCTGACCACGGCGGCGAGCGCGCAGAACGCCAGCGAGACCACCCCGAGCGCCCAGTGGATGGCGAAGGCGAAGGCGAGGTAGACCGGCGTCAGCACCGCGTGCAGCAGCACCGAGGTGGCCTGGCCCGAGAGGGTGGCGCGGATCGTCTCCACCTCGCGGATCGCCTGGTTGGCGAGCGTCTCCGGCCGCCCGGCGCGCTGCGCCGTGGCCAGCACCGCCGGCACCGCCAGGCGCTCGGCCGCGTAGCGGGCGATGCGCGCCACCGCGCCCGCCTGCAGGCTGCCCAGCGCGACGACGCCGACCGTCGCCAGCGTCCAGTAGACGACGGCGGAGCGCAGCGAGGCCTCGTCATGGGTGTAGGCGACGAAGGCGATCAGGAACAGCCGCGTCATCAGCACGCCGAGGGCGAGCAGGGTGGCCATCAGGCCGAGGCCGAGCAGCAGCCACAGCCAGCGCCGCACCGTCTCGCGCACCTCCCCGATCGCGGCCTGGAGCAGCGCCTCGCTGCCGGTCCTGCTGCCCGTCGCGGCCATCCCGGTCAGGCCATCCAGTGGAAGGCGGCGGCGACGGCGAGGGCCGCGGCGGCGGCGGCGGCCAGCACCGCGATCAGCGCCGCCTCCCAGCCGTCGAGCCGGCCCTCGCCGCGGGCCTCGCGGGCGGAGGCGGCCTCGCCGAGCCTGCCGTCCAGCCGGGTGAGCCAGAGTTCGAGCGCCTGGACCTTGCGCGCGAGCTCCTCCTGCGCCGCGCCGATCGCCGCCACCGCGGCGGCCTCGGGCAGCGCCGCCGCGCGCTCGCGCAGCAGGGCGAGCCCGGCGCGGAGGTCGCGCTGCTCCTCGGCCAGCTCCTCCACCGCGCGGCGGAGCTGCGCCGCCGCCTGCGCGTCCTCGGCGCGGCGGATGCGCATGGCGATCGGCGCCTCCGCCCCGTCGGCGCCGAAGGCGACCACGCTGAGCTCGCCGCGGCGCTCGAGCCAGGCGGGATCGAGCGGGAACTCGAAGGCGTGCCGCCCGTCGCCGACGCCGTTGCCGGCGAGGTCGGGCCGCGCCAGGTCGGCGACGGCGCTCGCCACCGCCTCGCCGGCCAGGCGCAGCTCCACCCGCAGCCGGCGCGCGGGGTGCGCGGCATCCCAGGCCCAGCCGTAAAGCCGTTCGGCGGTGGCGTTGTCCACGAGTCCGCGCACCTCGGAGGGCGCGGCGCGGGCGGCGGGGGCCGCGCGCGGCGCGGGACGGGGCGCCCGCCCGACGGTGGGGACCGGCCTGAGCTTCATGCGTTCCATCTTCCCATCGGCGCTCCCGCCCGCTCAGGCGGCGAGCGCCGTCCTCGAATCGCGGTAGAGCCTCAGATGTCGTTCTGCGATCTCGGCGATGGCGGGCGGCGGGCGGATGCCCGCCACCAGCCGTTCCCAAAGCCCCTCGGTCTCGGCGGCGCGGCGCATCACGCGGGCGAGGCCCGCCGGGTCGCCCACCGGGGCGTACAGCCCGTCCACGCCGTCGCGCACCAGCTCGGCCATGCCGCCGACGCCGCCGCAGATCACCGGGCGGCGGTGGCGGAAGGCCTCGAGGATCACCAGCGGCGCGTTCTCCCACCAGACGGAGGGCACCACCACCCAGTCCACCTGCGCCATCAGCCCCGGCAGCCCGTCCGGCGCGTAGGGCCCCTGGCGGCGCGCCGCCGGCGCGGCGGCGAGCGCGGCCTCGAACTCCTGCATGAAGGCCTCGGACTGGTGGGCGCTGCCGCCGTTCAGCGCCACGCCGTGCTCCACCCCCTGCGCGCTCAGCAGGCGCGAGGCCTGCAGCAGCACCACGCTGCCCTTGAAGCGGTTGATGTGGCCGAAGAAGCCGAAGCGGTCGCGTCGCCCGTCCGGCGCCGGGCGGTGCGGGGCGGGCGCCGCCTCGGGGACACCGTTCGGCACCACGGCGAGGCGCTCCGCCGGCCAGCCCGCGGCCAGGTAGCGGTCGCGCGCGAAGGCGCTCGGCAGCAGGATGCGCTCCACCGCGCGGAAGGCGTCGCGCACCGCGAGGTCGCGCAGCACGAAGTCGGCGCCGTGCCGGGCGGGGAAGCAGCGCCGGCAGGCGTCGAGCGAGGGGCCGTGGCAGAGCCGCCCGTCGGTGGTGAGGAGCTGGCCCTCCTGCGGGCAGAGCGGGAAGAAGTCGTGCGCGGTGAACAGGATCCGCGCCCGCGGCGCGACGCGGCGGATCAGGTCCAGCGTCTCCAGCCCGAACAGCAGCGGGTGATGGATGTGCACCACCTCGGGCCTCGCCTGCGTAATCACCGGGGCGAGGGTGGCGAGGCCGTAGGTGTCCGGCTGGGAGAGGAAGAAGCGGTCGAAATGGCCGAGCCAGACCAGCATCTCGTCCGCCGCCCCGTCCAGCGCCTGCAGCAGCGTGCCGGGCCGGCGCTCGCGGTGCGCGCCGGTGACGGCGGCGAGGAACAGCCCCTCCGCCCCGTGCCGGTCGCGCAGCTCGCGGAACAGCAGGCGGGCCACCGTCTCGGTGCCGCCGGGCTGCAGGGCGGGGTGGTTGTGGCAGAGGAAGAGCAGGCGCACCGCCTCAGCCCTCCCTCGCGGCGTGGGGCGACCCCCGCGCCATCAGCCGCGCGATGGCCTCGGACCAGCGGCGGTGGTGCAGGCGGCGGTTGTAGGCGGCGGCGAGGGTGCGGGCGTAGCCCGCGTGGTCGCGGATGGACTGCCGTTCGAAGTGGTAGAGCTCCGCCCCGGGCACGTAGGCGATCTCCCCGCCCGCCTCGCGCAGCTTCAGGCAGAGGTCGGAATCCTCGTAGTCGCCGATCACGTAGTCGGTGCTGAAGCCGCCGACCGCCTCGAAGGCGGCGCGGCGGACGCAGAGCGCGGCGCCGGTGACGGCGGGCACCGGCCGCGCCCGCTGCGCCGGCGGGAAGTGGCGGGGGCAGCCCTTCCAGTAGTGGCTGTTGTGCCACTCGCCCTCGGGGCCGCGCTCGAAGAACAGCCCGGCGTGCTGCAGCGAGCCGTCCTCGAACAGCAGCTTCGGCCCGACCGCGGCGAGGCGCCGCCGCGCCAGGGCGCCGAGCAGGGGGCGGATCCAGCCGCGCGCCGCCGGCACCACGTCGGAGTTCAGCATCACCAGCACGCCGCCCTGCGCCGCGGCGGCGCCGGCGTTGCAGGCGGCGGCGTAGCCGTAATTGCCGCCCTGCACGAGCAGGGTGAGCGGCCGGGCATAGAGCCCGTGCAGGCCGCGCAGCAGGTGCTCCACCTCCCGCCGCTGCTCGGGCGAATCCAGCACGTAGATCAGCTCCGCCCCGCCGAGCGAGGGGTCGCGCGCGAAGCTCGCGTATTGCGGCCGCAGGAAGCGCAGGTTGCGGTAGAGCGGCACCACGATGGAGGCGGCGGGCGCCCGCGGCGGCGTGCCGATGCGCACCACCTCGGGCTCCGGCCGGCCGGCGAGCGCGGCGCGGTGCAGCCGCTCCACCGCCGGGGCGATGCAGCGCTCCATCAGCGCCGGCGTCACCTCCGCCGGGGCGATGGCGGAGAGCACCGCGTCGCGCGCCCCCTGCGGGTGCATGATGGCGGGCGGCGCGACCAGGGTGAGGGAATCGCCCGTGGTCAGGGCGACGCGCAGCGACCACTGCGCCACCGGGCGGCGCGCCGCTTCGGGCAGGTGCAGGGCGAAGCCCGGCTTCGGGCCCGCTCCGCCATGCGGCGCGCCGGCGAACTGCTCGGCGAGGTCGGGCCGGCCGAACCGCTCCAGCGCCGCCATGGGCAGCGGCTGCTCGCCATGCGGGCCGCGCAGCGCGAGCGCCGCGACGAGGCCGAGCGGGTCGCGGATCCAGCCGCGGAGGAAGACGCCGCCCCCGTGGTCGCACACCGCCATCTCCAGCGAGGCGCCAAGCGGCCGGTCCGGCTGGGCCAGGTGGTGCGGGCGCCCGGTGGGAAGGAGGAGCTGCAGGTCGCGCAGCCGCCGCCTGGCCTCGGGGTCCGCCGCGGCGCGGCGCGAGAGCTCGGCGAGGCCGCTGCGGTACCAGGCGCGGCTCCGCGCGTCCTTGCGCCGGCCGAGCTCGGCGAGGGAGGGCAGGGGGCCGCCGGCGGGGGCGAGGTGGATCGGCCCGCCGCCATCCGGGGCGAGGAGGTAGCCGCCCTCAAACTGGCGGTCGCGCAGCGCCACCACCCCGCCGGAGACCGTCACGCGGCGCAGCCGGCGGCGGCTGAGGGCGTAGCAGGCGCCCTCGGCCGTCACGCCCCTGGGCAGCGCCCACATCACCATGTCGTGCCCGCAGAGCGCCACGGGCAGGGCGCAGCGGTCCGGGGCCATCACCGCCTCGGCCACGCGGTGGCAGGCCTCGGCGAGGCCGTCATCCTCGCTGTGGCGCAGAATGCCCGTGGCCTTCGCGGCGATGAAGCGGAGCAGCTCCTGCACCGCGGATGGCGGCAGGCCCCCGGCCAGGGCGTCGAGCGGGGCGGGGGCACCGAGGCGCAGGCGCAGCGAGCGGCCGTCGCCGCTGCCGAGTTCGAGCGCGGCGCCGGGGCGGACGCAGGGCTGGGCGCGGCAGAGCAGCAGCAGGGCGGGGCCGCGCGCGGTGGCGAGGCGGTGCCAGGAAAGCGGCGGGCGGACCGGCTCGGAGTCGGGGCGGAGGAAGACCCCGGCAGGGTCGAGGCCGGATGCTTCGCCTGCGAAACAGATCAGCACGATGCCCGGCGACAGCGCGATCAGCTCCGCCGCGGCGGCCGCGTCGGCACCGGAGGATGCCGCCGCGCTGTGCAGGATCGTGTCCAGGCTCCGCTCCTTCCCGCCCCGGCGGGGCGGGCGCCATCACGTCTAGAACTGGATCTTCACCCAGGTGGCGATCGCAGCCTTGAAGGCCTCGGCGTCCATGTTCTCGATACGGATCGAGTCGGAGCCTATCTGGATCAGGGTGTAGGCCTTGCCGTTCTCGACGCCGCCGCTCACCAGGCCCTGGGTCACCAGGTCGCTGGCGCTGGCGATGCCCGAGCCGTTGATGTCGGCCTTCAGCCAGATCTGGTCGCCGGCCGCGAGGTCCGCGATCACGTCGTTGCCGAAATTGCTGTCGAAGAAGAAGACGTCGTTGCCCGAGCCGCCCCAGAGGGTGTCGTTGCCGGCGCCACCGACCAGGAAGTCGTTGCCGCTGCCGCCGTAGAGGACGTCGTCGCCGTCCCCGCCCCAGAGGGTGTCGTTGCCGCTGCCTCCGAACAGCACGTCCTGGCCGTCGCCGCCGAAGAGCTGGTCGTCGCCGTTGCCGCCGATCAGGGTGTCGTTGCCGCCGCCGCCGGCGATGCTGTCGTTGCCGTTGTCGCCGCTGATCAGGTCGTTGCCGCCGCCGCCGACCAGCGTGTCGTCGCCGTTGCCGCCGCTGATCGTGTTGTTGCCGCCGGCGGTGCTGATCAGGTCGTTGCCGTTGCCGCCGCCGAGTACGTCATCGCCGGTGCCGGAGAAGATCGAGTCGTCGCCGTTGCCGCCGAGCACCGTCTCGTTGCCGGTGGTGTTGGAGCTGATCCACTGGTCGCTGCCATTGCCGAGGTCGATGAAGATGTCCCCGCTCGACCAGAAGTAGGCGTAGGATCCGTTCGGATCCACGCCGGTGATGGGAATCGTGTCGGAGCCGCCACCAATGAGGGATGCGTAGTCGGACATGGGCCTTGCCTCACGGTTGAGGGAGGCACCCGACAGATGCCTCGGTTTGACCTCTTGCTAACCAATGGTTGTATTCAGGTCAATCTCAACCCGTTGGGGTTTAACAACTCATTACGAGTTCGGGCCGCACCCTGGTCGGTTGCGGCCGTGCCGCGACTCCGGAGGCGCAACATTTCAAGACAGTGTGGCGACTTCACCATAAGTTGTAAAGCAAATATGAAAATCGCCCAGAGGTAGGCCGCCCCCGCAGGGCCGCCGGAGATCGCCCGGAGAAGCTGGCATGCTCATCATCGGTACGTCCGCCGACGACATGCTGTGGGACACGCCAGAGGATGACGAGATCACCGGCGGCGGCGGCAACGACACGCTGGTGAGCGCGGCGGGGCAGGACACGCTGGACGGCGGGGCGGGGCGCAACACCGCGAGCTTCGCCGGGCGCGAGGCGGGGGTGACGGTGCTGCTCGAGGCCGGGCTCGAGCTTGGCAGCGGCACGCGGCTGCTCAACATCCACAGCCTGATCGGTTCCTCCTTCGACGACGTGCTGATCGGCGATGCCGGCGCCAACTGGCTGTTCGGCGGCGACGGCGACGACTACATCGAGGGCGGCGGCGGCAACGACACCCTGGTCGGCGGCGCGGGCGAGAACGTGCTGACCGGCGGGACGGGCGCCGACCTGTTCGTCTTCCACGCCGGACAGGCGCAGGGCGACATCGTCACCGACTTCAACGCGCTGGAAGGCGACCGACTGCTGTTCCTCGGCTATGGCAGCCTCGCGGGCGGCGCGCGGTTCGAGCACATCGGCGGCTTCGCCTGGGAAATCCGCTCCTGGGACGGCCTGATCGTGGACGTGATCACCCTCGCCAACGGCGCCATGCCGGGCCTTGCGGACTGGACCTTCGGCTGAGGAGTCAGGCCGGGGCAAGGCCGAGACGGGCGTCGCGGCGGCGCAGCCAATGCACCAGCGGCAGGGCCAGCAGCACCATCCAGGCCTTGCCGATCACTTGGCCCGCCAGGTAGTCGAGACTGCCGAAGGCCACCCACAGAAACACGATGCTGTCCACCACCAGCCCCACCACGCTGCTGGCGGCGACGGCGCGCACCAGACCGCGGCGCTGCAGCGGGGTGTAGACGGCGAAATCCGCCGTCTCGCTCAGCAGGAAGGCGAGCGCCGAGGCCACGACCAGGGCGGGCGGCGCGTAGAGCGCCGAGATCGCCGTCCCCGCCAGGATCGCCAGCAGCCCCCAGGCGACGCCGAGGCGCCGCTGCACCAGGTCGCGCAGCACCAGGGCGAGGCCGATCATCAGCACGCCCGAGGGCGCCATCACCCCCGGCGCCACCGGGATCAGGCAGGGGCCGTCCGGCACGCAGACCGTGCCGGCATTGCCGATCAGCCAATTGGCCGCCGGGATGCAGAGGCCGAAGCCGAGAAGGAACAGCGCGCCCTCCCACCGGCGCCGCGCCGCCAGACGATCCATCCCACTCACTCCGAAGCGCCGCCCTGCCAGGCCTCCCAGCCCCGGCGCCGCAGCGCGCAGGCGGGGCAGGTGCCGCAGCCATGGCCCCAGGGATGGCGCCGGCCGCGCTCGCCGAGATAGCAGCTGTGCGTGTCCTCGGCGATGGCCTCGACCAGCGCCGCGCCGCCGAGCCGCTCGGCCAGTGCCCAGGTGGCGGCCTTGTCGCGCCACATCAGCGGCGTGTGCAGCACGAAGCGGCTCGCCATGCCGAGGTTGAGCGCCACCTGCATCGCCTTGAGCGTGTCGTCGCGGCAGTCCGGATAGCCGGAATAGTCGGTCTCGCACATGCCGCCGACCAGGTGGCGCAGGCCGCGGCGGTGGGCGAGGGCGGCGGCGAAGGCGAGGAAGATCAGGTTGCGCCCGGGGACGAAGGTGTTGGGCAGCCCATCCGCGCGGAGCGCGATCTCCGCTTCCCGCGTCAGGGCGGTGTCGGAAATGGCGCCGAGCGCGTCGAGGCGCAGCAGGTGGTCCTCGCCGAGCCGCGCCGCCCAGGCCGGGAAGGCGGCGGCGAGTCGGGCGCGGAAGGCGTCGCGGCACGCCAGCTCCACGCGGTGGCGCTGGCCGTAGTCGAAGCCCACCGTCTCGACGCGCCCGAACCGTGCCAGCGCCCAGGCGAGGCAGGTGGCGGAATCCTGCCCGCCGGAGAACAGCACCAGCGCGCCCTCGCTCATGCCGGAAGCCGCGCCGCCGCCCAGCGCGCCGCCTCCGCCACCACCGGGTCGGGGTCCTCCGCCAGCGCCTGCGCGGCGGGGCGCAGCGAGGCATCGGCGGAGTTGCCGATCGCCACCAGCACGTTGCGCACGAAGCGGCCGCGGCCGATGCGTTTGACCGGGCTGCCGCTGAACAGGGCGCGGAAGCCGGCATCGTCCAGCGCGGCGAGCGCCGCCAGGCGCGGCGCGGTCAGCGCGGCGCGCGGGGCGAAGGCGGGCTCGGCATGGGCACGGGCGAATTTGTTCCAGGGGCAGACCGCGAGGCAGTCGTCGCAGCCATAGATGCGGTTGCCCATGGCGGGGCGGAGCGCCTCCGGGATCGGCCCCCTGTGCTCGATGGTGAGGTAGCTGATGCAGCGCCGCGCATCGAGGCGGTAGGGCGCGGGGAAGGCATCCGTCGGGCAGATGTCCAGGCAGCGCCGGCAGGAGCCGCAATGGTCCGCCTCGGGCGGGTCCGGCTCCAGCGGCAGGGTGCAGAAGATCTCGCCCAGGAACAGCCAGGAGCCGTGCGTGCGCGAGACCAGGTTGGTGTGCTTGCCCTGCCAGCCGAGCCCGGCGCGCTGCGCCAGCGGCTTCTCCATCACCGGCGCCGTGTCCACGAACACCTTGAGGTCGGTGCCCTGCCAGCGCGCCACCATCCAGCGCGCCAGCGCCTTCAGGCGCGACTTCACCACGTCGTGGTAGTCGCGGCCCTTCGCATAGACGCTGATCGTGCCGCGGTCGCGCCGCGCCAGTGCCGCCAGCGGGTCCTCTTCCGGCGCGTAGCTGAGGCCGAGCGAGATCACGCTCACCGCCTCCGGCCAGAGCGCGCGCGGATGGGCGCGCTGGTCGGCCCGCGCCGCCATCCAGCCCATCTCGCCATGCATCCCCGCGTCGAGGAAGGCGTCGAGCCGCGCCCGCGCCTCCTCCGGCAGGTGCGCCTCGGCGAAGCCGACGGCGTCGAAGCCGAGGCGCAGCGCCTCGGCGCGGATGGCTTCCTTCGCGGTCGCGACGCTACCCCCG
This sequence comes from Crenalkalicoccus roseus, assembly GCF_004761865.1. Taxonomy (GTDB): domain Bacteria; phylum Pseudomonadota; class Alphaproteobacteria; order Acetobacterales; family Acetobacteraceae; genus Crenalkalicoccus; species Crenalkalicoccus roseus. Next base: position 30,215 of record NZ_SJDM01000013.1, read on the forward strand.
TCCACGGTAGGGCTGCACCTCCTGCGGCGGGATCCACACCCCGGCGGGCGGCTCCCCGCTCTGGTAGAAGACGTCGATCGGCATGCCGCCGCGCGGATACCAGTAGCCGCCGATGCGCAGCCAGACCGGCGCGATCTCCCCGATCAGCCGCCGCGCGATCGCCACGGTGCAGGCCTCGTGGAAGGCGCCGTGGTTGCGGAAGGCGGAGAGGTAGAGCTTCAGCGACTTGCTCTCCACCAGCCACTCCCCCGGCACGTAGTCGAGAACGAGATGGGCGAAATCCGGCTGCCCGGTCAGCGGGCAGAGCGAGGTGAACTCGGGGGCGGTGAAGCGCACGCAGTAGCGGTGGCCGGGATGCGGGTTCGGCACCCGCTCCAGCACCGCCTCCTCGGGGCTGCGCGGCAGGCGGGCGGGGCGGCCGAGCAGGGTCAGGCCGGAGGTGTCGGTTTCGGGGCTGCCGCTCATGCCAGTGCCTCGCGATCCTCGGCGCGCTCCGCCGCGGCGGCGGCGTCCGACGGCGTGTCCCCCGCCGCCCAGCCGGCCTCGAGCGCCGCCGCCTGCGCCTCCAGCCGTCCCTGGCATATGGCCTCGCGCAGGCCGCGCATCAGGGTCTGGTAGTAGTGGAGATTGTGCCAGGTCAGCAGCATCGGCCCCAGCATCTCCTCCGCCTTGAACAGGTGATGGAGATAGGCCCGCGAATGCCGCGCGCAGGCGGGGCAGGCGCAGTCCGGGTCGAGCGGGCGGGGGTCCTCGGCGTGGCGGGCGTTGCGCAGGTTCAGCACGCCGCGGCTGGTATAGGCGCGGCCGGTGCGGCCGGAGCGCGTCGGGATCACGCAGTCGAACATGTCCACGCCCCGCCTGACCGCGCCGAGCAGGTCCTGCGGCGTGCCCACCCCCATCAGGTAGCGCGGCGCCCCCTCGGGCAGCAGCGGCGCCGTCGCGTCCAGCACCGCGAACATCGCTGCCTGCCCCTCGCCCACGGCGAGGCCGCCGATGGCGTAGCCCTCGAAGCCGATCGCGGTCAGCGCCGCCACGCTCTCCGCCCGGAGCGCGGGATGGACCCCGCCCTGGACGATGCCGAACAGCCCGTGCCCCTCGCGCGGCAGGAACGCCTCCCGGCAGCGCGCCGCCCAGCGCATGGACAGGCGCATGGAGGCGGCGGCCTCCGCCTCCGTCGCCGGGTATGGCGTGCACTCGTCGAGGCACATGGTGACGTCGGCGCCGAGCAGGCGCTGGATCTCCACGCTGCGCTCGGGCGTCAGGCGGTGGCGCGAGCCGTCCACATGGCTGCGGAAGGTGACGCCGCCCTCGTCCATCTCCCGCAGCTCGGAGAGGCTCATCACCTGGTAGCCGCCGGAATCGGTCAGGATCGGCCCGTGCCAGTCCATGAAGCGGTGCAGGCCGCCGAGCCGCGCCACCCGCTCCGCCCCCGGGCGCAGCATCAGGTGGTAGGTGTTGCCGAGCACCATGCGCGCCCCGGTGGCGCGCACCGCATCCGCCGTCATCGCCTTCACCGTGCCGGCGGTGCCGACGGGCATGAACACCGGCGTCTCCACCGCGCCATGGGCGGTGTGCAGCACCCCGGCGCGGGCGGCGCCGTCCCGCGCCAGAAGCGTCCAGCGCAGCGTCACGGCGCGGCCTCCGGCCCGTGGGCGAGCAGGGTCGCGTCGCCGTAGCTGTAGAAGCGGTAGCCCGCCGCCACCGCATGGGCGTAGGCGGCCTTCACCCGCGCGGTGCCGGCGAAGGCGCAGGCCAGCATGAACAGCGTACTCCTCGGCAGGTGGAAATTGGTCATCAGCAGGTCGGCGGCGCGGAAGCGGTGGCCGGGCAGCAGGTAGAGGTCGGTCAGGCCGCGGAAGGGGCGCACCGGCCGCGCCGGGTCCTCCACGCCCTGCGCCGCCGTCTCCAGCAGGCGCAGCGCGGTGGTGCCGACGGCGAGGATGCGCCCGCCCGCCGGCCGCGCGGCGTTGATCAGGGCCGCCGCCTCCTCCGTCACCTCGCCCCATTCGGCGTGCAGGCGGTGCGCGCGCGGGTCCTCGGTGCGCAACGGCAGGAAGGTGCCGGCGCCGACATGCAGGGTGACGGTGGCGCGCCGCACCCCGCGCGCCTCCAGCGCCGCCAGCAGGGCCGGGGTGAAGTGCAGGCTGGCGGTGGGGGCGGCGACGGCGCCGGGGCGGCGGGCGAAGACGGTCTGGTAGTCCTCCCGGTCCTCCGGGCGCGGGCCTTCGGGGCGGGCGATGTAGGGGGGCAGCGGCACCTCCCCCGCCCGCTCCAGCGCCGCGGCCAGCGCCGCCTGGTCGGGGCCGAAATCGAGCGTGACCGTGCCGTCCCCGGCATTCTCCACCACGCGCGCGGCGAGCCCCTCCGCCCCCTCGATCGCCACCGCGTCGCCGGGGCGGAGGCGGCGGGCGTTGCGCACCAGCGCCTGCCACAGCCCGCCCCCCTCGGCGCGGTTCAGCAGGATCTCCACCCGCGCCGCGCCGCGCCGGCCGCGCAGCCGCGCCGGGATCACCCGCGTGTCGTTCACCACCATCACGTCGCCGGGGCCGAGCAGGGCGGGCAGGTCGCGCACGCCCCGGTCCTGCGGCGGCCCGTCCGGGCCGAGCACCAGCATCCGCGCGGCGTCGCGCGGCCGGGCCGGGGCCTGGGCGATCAGCGCCTCGGGCAGGGCGAAGTCGAAATCCTCCGTCCGCAGGGCGGGCGGGTCCGCCGGGGCGGGCATGTCGGGCATGGCGGTCGGTAGCCCCTCCCTCCCCCCGATGCAACGGGGGCGAGGTGGAAGAACCCCGCCGCCTGCGCTAGCGCCCGGCCCGGCCACCCGAAGGAGGGACCCCGCCGATGCGCCTGCCCGGCCTGCTGCTCGCCGCCCTGCTCGCCCTCGCCCTGCCGCGGGCCGCCCCGGCCCAGCCCTTCGAGTTCGTGGCCTTCGGCGACATGCCCTATTGCAGCCCCCGCGCCCCCGAGGCCTGCCCGGGCGAGGTGGCGCGCGTCACGGCGCTGATCGCGGAGATCAACGCCGCCCGCCCGGCCTTCTCCATCTTCCTCGGCGACACCAAGGGCGGCGGCGAGCCCTGCACGGAGGCGATCGTCTTCGGCCGCACCCTCGCCTGGATGGGCCAGGTGGAAGGGGCGCTGATCTACACCCCCGGCGACAACGAATGGACCGATTGCTGGCAGGCGCGCGCCGGCGGGCACGACCCCCTCGCCCTGCTCGCCGGCATCCGCGAGCGCTTCTTCCCCGGCCCCCAGAGCCTCGGCCAAGCGCCCATCCCGCTCATCCGGCAGGCGGATGTCATGCCGGAGCATCGCCTCTACGTCGAGAATGCCCGCTGGGAGCGGAACGGCGTGCTGTTCCTGACCGTCCACGTGCCCGGCTCGAACAACAACCTGCCGCTGGAGGGCGGCCCCGCCCGCCCCGAGGCGGCGGCGGAATACGCGGCGCGCAACCGCGCCAACCTGGCCTGGATCGCGGAGGGCTTCGCCCTGGCGGCGCGGGAGGGGCACCGCGCCGTGGTGGTGGCGATGCAGGCCGACCTCTACTACCGCGACCGCTGCGGCCGGGGCTGGGTGGAGGGCTACCTGGACACCCGCCGCGCCCTGGCCGAGGGCGCGCGGCGCCTCGGCCGGCCGGTGCTGCTGCTGCAGGGAGACAGCCATTCCTGGTGGCATGACCGGCCGGAGCCCGACCTGCCCAACCTCACGCGCATCGTCGTGCCGGGCGACGGCGACACCCGCGCCGTGCTGGTGACGGCCGATCCCGATGCGGCCGAGCCCTTCCGCTTCCGCCTGATCGGCCCTGCCGACCGGCCGGCGCCGCCGCCCTGCTGAGCCCGCTCACGTCCCGGCGCGGGCGAGGTTGAGCGCCAGCAGCCGCGCCAGCGCCTCCTCCCCGGGGATGTCGGCGGGCCAGCCATAGGCGGCGGCCACCGCCGCATCCAGCGCCGCATGGGCATCGGCCAGCCAGCGGGGGCGGGCGTTGTAGAGGGCGGTGAGGGTGCGCTTGGCGAGTTCCTTCGCCGCCGCCGCGTCCCTCGGCAGCAGGCGGTCGGGGAAGCCGGGCACCACCTCGGGCTCGCGGCGGATCAGGTCGGGCGGGTTGAGCCACTGGGCGCGCAACTCGTCGAGGCGCCGGGCGGCGGCGGCGATGGCCCGGGCGCGGGGGTCCTCGGCATAGGCGGCGGCGGGGCGGTCGGGGGTGAGGCCGTCCGGGAAGGGGAAGGTCTCGAAGCAGGCATCCAGGGAGTACTGCGGATCGTTGCCCACGCCGTGCCACTGGCAGGTACGCAGCGTCCAAGCCTCGTGGAAACGGCTGTGCAGGATGCCAAAAATGGTGTCGTCGTCGCTCGCAAATACAAAGATGCGGCTGTCCGGCAATGTGGGGTTTGAGAGCCATACAAAGATCCGGTGCTTCGCAACGCGAGGTGTAGCGATGAAGCGTGGGAGTTTCCGAACCGCTGCTGCCATACCAGGACGCGGTTCGACATGCCGCCACCAGAAGCGGCGATAGGCTTCGCGGTTGTTCTTCGCGCGCTCGGGCTTCACCGCGGCCTCGACATGCGCGAACGGCGCCTCGAACAGCGCCGCCTCGGCCTCGCCCATGGTCCAGCCGAAATCCACGATCCACATGTCGCGCGGCCGGCGCGTCACGTCGAGGCCGTTCACCCAGGGGCGGAGCACATCCGCGTTCGGCCGGCCGTTCGGGTTCAGCGGCAGGCGCAGCCACGCCCGCGCCGTCTCGCCGGGGATGTCGAAGGCGCCGCCCTTGGTGTCGCCCATGAAGGCGACGTTCGCGTTCTCCCGCAGCCGCCGCGCCCGCGTCAGGTCGAGGCCGCCACCGGTCAGGTCGGTGCCGATCGCCTGCACGGCGCGGCCGTCGAGGCGGCGCGGCGCGCCCGGCGCCGCGCCGAAGCAGAGGAGGGAGACGCGCACGGCGGCGCCCTCATTCACCCAGTCCTCGTCGGACCACGCCTCGAAGATCGCCTGGCCCGGCGTCTCCGCGATGCGGTCGAGCACGCGGCGGTTGGCGCCGCCGCGGATGGAGTTGGTGGCGACGAGGCCGGCGCGCCGCGCCCTGCCGGCGGCGATCGCGGCCCGCGCCTTCTCGAACCAGTAGCAGACGAGGTCGGCCTCGCGCGGCACGCGGCCGTCATAGGCGGCGAAGAGCCGGTCCACCGCCGCATCGCCGAGGGAGCGGCGCAGCATCTTGCCGCCCAGGAAGGGCGGGTTGCCGAGGATGCACTCCGCCTCCGGCCACGCCGCCTCGGCGCCGTCCGGGTCCAGCAGCGCGTCGCGGCAGGCGATGGTGGCGAGCGGGCGCAGCACCGGGTCGGAGGGCGGCGGATAGCCGTGCCGGCGCGCCCACTGGATGTGCCCGATCCAGGCCGAGACGCGGGCCAGCTCCGCCGCGTAGGGGTTCACCTCGATCCCGAGCACCGCCTCGGGGCCGATCTGCGGGAATTCCCGCTGCAGGCCGAGCGCCTCGGCCTCGATCATCGCCCGGTGCTCCAGGTCCTTCAGCGCCAGCAGCGACACATAGAGGAAATTGCCCGAGCCGCAGGCGGGGTCCAGCACCCGCACGCCGCGCAGCCGGTCGAGGAAGGCGCGGAAGCGCGCGGCGGCCTCCCGCCCCGCCCTGGCGCGGGCGGCGGGGCCGCGCGCCGCGCCGGCCTTCTCCATCAGCGCCGCGATCTCGGCCCTCGCCTGTTCCCACTCCTCCGCCAGCGGGCGCAGCACCACCGGCTCGACCAGGCGCATGATCTTGTCGCGATCGGTGTAGTGGGCGCCGAGCTGGCCGCGCTTCTCGGGGTCGAGCCCGCGCTCGAACAGCGTGCCCATGATGGAGGGGTCGATCTCCGCCCAGTCCAGCGCCGCGGCGCGCGCGACCGCCGCGATGTCCTCCGCGTCCAGGGGCAGCGCCGCGTCGTCGTCGAACAGGCCGCCGTTGAACCAGGGGATGGGGGTGAAGTCCACCTCCCCGCCCCGCTCCGCCATGGCGCGGAACAGGCGCCGCGCATAGTCCGTGAAGCGCGCCGGGGCCTTGCGGGCGGCGGCCAGCATCCGCTCGAACAGCCCCGGCGGCAGCAGCCCCACATCGTCCGCGAACAGGCAGAACACCAGGCGGTTGACGAAATGCGCCACCGCCTGGGGGTCGTGCCCCCGCCGGCGCAGCCGCGCCGCCAGCTCCGCGAACTCCCCGGCCGCCTGGGCGGTCAGGGCCTCGCGCGTCTTGCCGGGCCGCAGACGCTCGGGGTCGGAGAAGACGTGCTTGAGGAGCTGCCGCTTCGCCGGGTCGGCCAGCTCGGGCAGCAGGATGTCGTGGCGCTCGGAGACCGCGTTGGTCCAGTTGGTGCGGATCACGATGCGCGCGATGTCGGAGACCACGAGCAGCGGCGGGTTGCCGAGCGCGCCGGCATAGAGCAGGAGCTGGCGGTGGGCGGCGTCCAGGTCCTTGCGCTTGCCCTTGTATTCCCAGGCGAAGCGCTCCCTGCGCCACACATCGGCCCAGCCGTCCTCGCCGGTCGCCTTGGTGGCGCCCTTCTCGAAGGCGTAGGTCGCGCCGGTCGGGTCGGTGTTGGGGGTCGGCTCGTCCAGTAGGTGGCACAGGTCGATGAAGTGCTCCTGACAAGCGGCGCGCTCGCTGCGCGTGTTCGCCTGCCACTTGGCGATGAACTGCTCCGGCGTCATGCGGCTCCCGGACCTGCGATGCCTTCCTTCGGCGGATGCGGGGAAGGTTAGGGCATGGGGCGGCCAGGATGCGATCCCGGACCGGTCCCGCGGGGCCGGGCGGGGGCCGCGCCGCGATCCGCCGCTCCCGCCCTCGCGGATCGGGCGCTAGACCATCGGGTGCAGCAGCCGCGCCGCCGCCTCCTGCACGCGCCGCCACAGGCCGCGCCGGCGCCAGCGGGACAGCACGATCGGCTCGGAGCGCGCCACGTCCTCCTCCCAGTCCGCCAGCAGCACGGCGGCGAGCGCGGGGTCGAGGCAGACCAGGCACACCTCCTCGTCCTGCCAGGCGGAGCGTCGGTTGAAATTGGCGCTGCCGATGATGGCGACCGCCTCGTCCAGCACCATCAGCTTCGCGTGGTACATGGTGGGCTGGAAGACGTGGATGGTGATCCCGGCCTCGAGCAGCGGCGCGATCGCCTCCGCCCCCGCGAGCTGGCTGATCCGCGCGTCCATCTGCGGCCAGGGCAGCAGGATCTCCACCGCCACGCCGCGCCGCGCCGCCTCGATCAGCCGCCCCGTGGTGGCGGCGTCCGGGGTGAAGTAGGCGGTGCCGATGCGCAGGGAGCGCCGCGCCGCGGCGATCGCCACGTCGGTCATCGCCGCCACGTCGGACCAGCCGTAGCTCGCCGAGGAGCGCACCACCTGCACCGGGGCCTCGCCGGCGCGCTCGATCCGGTCCTCGCCGCAGGCGAGCGCCTCGGCGAGGCACGCCGCGCCCTCCTCCTCCGCCACCGCCTCGGCCCAGTTGCCGTAGAAGGCGCCGCGCAGGCCGCGCACCGCCGGGCCGCGCACGCGGAAATGCGATTCGCGCCACTCCCGCTCGTTGCGCGCGTCCCCGCACCACTCCTCGGCGATGCCGACGCCGCCGGTGAAGCCGACGCGCCCGTCCACCACCAGCACCTTGCGGTGGGTGCGGCGCAGGTTGCGGTGCAGGCGCAGCCGCCGCAGCGGGCGGAACCAGCGGAGCTGCACGCCGCCCGCCTCCATGTGCCGCACCAGGTCGCGCGACATGGTGGCCGCGCCCCAGGCGTCGAGCAGCACCCGCACTGTCACCCCCTCGCGCGCCTTCGCCGCCAGCGCCTCGGCGAAGCGCCAGGCGATGTCGCCGTGCCAGTAGACGTAGGTGAGCAGCTCGACGCAGCCCTCGGCCGCGGCGATCGCCTCCAGCATGGCGGGGAAGATCTGGTCGCCGTTGCGCAGCCGCTCGATCCGGTTGCCCGTGGTGAAGGGGGTGCCGACCGCCTCCTCGAACAGGCGCACGAGACGGGGGTCGCCGAGCCGGGCATCGGCGGCGGAGAGATGCATGGCGGGAGGCTCCGTTTCCGCTTGCCACCGTTCAGATGGTAGGTCTTGCCCCATGCCGAACGGTACCGCCGATCAACGACCCGAGACGACCGGGCTGCTCCTGCTGGTCCTGGCCGTGGCGGGCTGGGGCTCCAACTGGCCGCCGATGAAGCTGCTGATCGAGGAGCTGCCGGTGCTGACCGCGCGCGGCTGGCCGGGCGTGCTGGGCGCCGTGGCGCTGGCGCTGGCGCTGCGCGCCGCCGGGGCCGACCTTCGCGTGCCGCGCGGCCTGTGGCCGCGGCTGTTCCTGGTCTCGGCGCTCAACATCACCGCCTGGATGGGGCTCGCGGGCTTCGCGCTGCTGTGGCTGAACGCCAGCGAGGCCTGCCTCGTCTGCTACACCATGCCGATCTGGGCGGCGCTGCTCGCCTGGCCGCTGCTGGGGGAGCGGCCGACGCGGCGGCGGCTGCTGGCGCTCGGCCTCGGCCTGGCGGGGCTCGTGGTGGTGATCGCCGGGCGGGGGCTCGATCTCGGCCTCGCCAAGCTGCCGGGGGTGGGGCTCGCGCTCGGCAGCGCGGTGCTCTTCGCCCTCGGCACGGTGCTGACCAAGCGGCGGCCGCTGCCGATGCCGCCGCCGGCGGGCGTCGCCTGGCAGCTCCTGATCGGCATGGCGCCGCTCGGCCTGGCGGCGCTGGCGTTCGACCGGCCGGACATCGCCGGCCTCTCCGCCACCGGCTGGGCGGCGCTGCTCTACGGCGCGCTGGTGCCGCTCTGCCTCTGCTACCTCGCTTGGTTCGCCGCGCTCCGGCGCCTGCCGGCGACGCTCGCCACCACGGGGACGCTGATCGCGCCGGTGGTCGGGGTGCTCGGCTCGGCGCTGCTGCTCGGCGAGCCCTTCGGGGGGCGGGAGGCGGCGGCGCTCGGCCTCACCCTCGGCGGCGTGGCGCTGGCGGCCAGGGGGTGAGGCGGCGCCTCAGGGCGCGGCGATGTTGTCGAGCAGGCGTACGCTGCCGAGGCGGGCGGCGGCGATCAGCCGCCCGGGCAGGGTGGCGGCGGGGCGGAGCGTCTCCGGCGCGACCAGCGCCAGATAGTCCACGGCGAAGCCCTGCGCCGCGAGATCGGTCCGCGCCGCCGCCAGCGCCGCCTCGACCAGCGCCCCGGCGGCGAGTTCCCCGGCCACCCGGCGCAGCACCGCGTGCAGCGCCGGGGCCCGGGCGCGCTCCTCGGCCGAGAGGAACCGGTTGCGCGAGGAGAGGGCGAGGCCGTCCGCCTCGCGCACCGTCGGGCAGCCGACGATCCGGACAGGCAGGTCGAGATCGGTCACCATGCGGCGGATCACCTGGAGCTGCTGCCAGTCCTTCTCCCCGAACACCGCCACCGCCGCGCCGGTCTGCAGGAACAGCTTGGCGCAGACCGTGGCGACGCCGCGGAAATGCCCGGGCCGCGCCTCGCCCTCCCAGCCCTCGGCCGGGCCGCCGACCTCGATCGTGGTGGCGCGGCCGGGGGGGTACATGACCTCGACCGAGGGCATCCAGACCAGGTCGCAGCCCGCCCGTTCCAGCTTGGCGAGGTCGCCCGCCTCGTCGCGGGGGTAGCGGGCGAAATCCTCCTGCGGGCCGAATTGCAGCGGGTTGACGAAGATGGAGGCGGCGACGGCCTCCCCCTCCCGCCGCGCCGCGGCGAGCAGGGAAAGGTGACCCTCGTGCAGCGCCCCCATGGTGGGCACCAGGGCGAGGCGGCCGAGCCGCGCCACCTCGGCGCGCAGGGTCGGGAGGTCACGGGCGATGCGCATGGCGGCGAGACAATCCCCTCCCGCGCATTGCACGGCAAGCCCGCGCGCGCCATCTGGCGCCGCCATGCCCGACCCCGCGCCTTCGGACCGCCCCCTGATCCGCCTGCTGCCCGGCCGCGACCGGCGGGTGAAGGCCGGCCACCCCTGGGCCTTCTCCAACGAGATCGCCATGACCCCGGCGGCGCGGGCGCTGCCGCCCGGGACGCTGGTGCGCCTCGAGGGCGATGACGGGGCGCGGCACGGCACCTGGCAGTTCAACCCGCACAGCCTGATCGCCGCCCGCCGCCTCGACCGCGACCCGGACGCGGCGGTCGACGCCGCCTGGGCGCGCGCCCGGCTCGCGGAGGCGCTGGCGCTGCGCGAGAGGCTGTTCGGCGCGCCCTATTACCGCCTGGTCCATGCCGAGGCGGACGGGCTGCCCGGCCTCGTCCTCGACCGCTACGGCGACGCCATCGCCCTGCAGGCCAACACGGCGGGCATGGAGCGGCTGACCCCCGCGCTGCTCGCGGCGCTGCGGGGGCTGCTCTCCCCCCGCCTCGTCGTGGCGCGCAACGACGCCGCGGTGCGCCGGCTGGAGGGGCTGGCGGAGGAGGTGCGCCCGCTGCTCGGCGAGGGCGGCGAGGCGCGGGTGGAGGAGGGCGGCCTCGCCTTCGCCGTGGACCTGCTCGGCGGGCAGAAGACCGGCTGGTTCTACGACCAGCGCGAGAACCGCGACCGCGTGGCGCGGCTCGCCACCGGCGCGGCGGTGCTCGATGCCTTCTGCCACACCGGCGGCTTCGGCCTGCGCTGCGCCGCCGCCGGGGCGGCGCGCGTCACGCTGCTCGACCGCAGCGCGCCGGCGCTCGACCTCGCGCTCCGCACGGCGGCGGCGAACGGGATCGCGGGGCGCGTCGAGGCGCGCCGCGCCGAGGCGATGGAGGAGATGGAGCGCCTGGCCGGCACGGGCGCGCGCTTCGACATCGTCGTCGCCGACCCGCCCGCCTTCGCCAAGAGCCGCAAGGACCAGGGGGCGGCGCTGCGCGGCTATGCGAAGCTCGCGCGGCTCGCCGCGGCGCTGGTGGCGCCGGGGGGCTTCCTCTTCCTCGCCTCCTGCAGCCACCATGTCGCGCCGGGGGAGTTCGCCGAGGCGGCGGCGTGGGGCATCGGCCGCGCCCGGCGGGAGGGGCGCATCCTGTTCCAGGGCGGCGCCGGGCCGGACCACCCGGTGCATCCGCTGCTGCCCGAAAGCGCCTACCTCAAGGCGATGCTGTTCCACCTGGCATGAACCGCGCCCTGCTCGCCGCCTATCGCCGCACCGGCTACGAGGCGGCAGGTGCGGTGGCGCGGATCGGCCGGCGCGACGCCGCGGTGGACGCGCTGCTGCGCCGCCTCGGCGCGCGCCAGGGCGGCTTCGTCACCGCCTGGAACCCGTGGAGCCGCCGGATGCCCGAGGGCTGGAACGCGCGGATGCTGGCGCGGCTGCGCGCGGCGGCGCGGCGCCTGCCGATGGCCGAGGGCGAGGGGCGCGGGCGCGGCTGGCGCGAGCGGCACCTGCTGATCGGCGCCGATCCGCGCCGCCTCGCCGTGCTCGGGCGGCGCTTCCGGCAGAACGCGATCGTGGTGGTGCGCGCGGGCGCGCCGGCGCGGCTCCTCCTGCTGCGCGGGCGGCCGGCGCGAGGCGAGAGCGTTCTCCGCCCGCCCTGGCTCACGGCAGAGGCTTCGCCCCCGATGTGCGGGCATCGTCACCCCTTCAGGCGGGTCCACCTGAAGGGGATCGGCCCTGGGCACCGGGCGCGAGCAGCCCCATCACCTCCGCCACCGACCCGGCCTCGGGCAGGCGGAGGATCGCCCCGCGCAGCCGCTCGGCCTCCTCCTCCCGCAGCAGCGCCGCACAATTGGCCCGGAACTTCGCGGCCAGCTCCTCCTCGGTCAGCGGCGCGCCGGGATCGCCCTTCGGCAGCAGCACCGTCTCGGTGAAGGACTCGCCGCCATCGAGGACGATGGTGACCCGCGCCGGGAAATTGTCGGGGTAGAGCCTGTCCAGCGCCTCGTCCCCGACCACCTCGGTCCGCGCCAGCACCTGTCGCACCAGCGGGTCGTTGATGCGCGCCGGGGCGAATTGCGCCTGGCCCAGCGCGCCGTCCACCGCCGCGACGGCGATGCAGTAGGGCACCGAGACGCGCGCCGCCATGGCCGAGCCGACCTCCTTGCTCGAGAAGTGCGTCGCCACCGTGCGGTAGGTCTCGTTGGTGATGCGGGCGATGCGCCGCGGGTCGATGCGATGGCGGCGGACCAGGGCGAGCGTCGCCTGGACGGGGGAGTGGCTGGCGAGGATGGAGGGGAAGAATTTGAAGCCGTTCTGCAGGATCTCCCACTCCGTGCCGAGGCCCGCGGCCAGCGCCTGCGGCTTCGGCTCCAGCGAGAAGGCGGCGAGGTAGCCCTTCGGGTGCTCCAGTATGTCCGGCGGGCTGGTGGCGCCGAGCCGCGCGAGCTGTGCCGACAGCACGCCGTTCAGCGCCGCCTTCCCCGGATGGATGCTCTTCGTCATGTCGCCGGATTCGAAGAAGGCGTTGAGGCCGGCCGCCTGCGTCCCGGCTAGGCCGAGCGTCCGCCGCACGCCCTCCGCATCGAGGCCGAGCGCCTTCGCCGCCGCCGCCGCCGCGCCGAAGGTGCCGTTGGTCGCGGTCGAGTGCCAGAAGCGGTAATGCGTCGGCATCACCGCCATGCCGACCCGCACCGCCACCTCGTAGCCGGCGACCAGGGCGAGGATCGCCTGCCGGCCGCTCAGCCGCTCCGTCTCCGCGAGCGCGAGCACGGTCGGCACCACGACCGAGCCGACATGCAGCAGCGCGCGCTTGTGCGTGTCGTCGTTGTCGGCGGCGTTGACGAGGATGCCGTTGGCCAGCGCCGCGAAGGCGGGCTGCGCCGCGACGCCGGCGGCGCCGATCACCCGCGCGCCGGGGGAGGCCGGGTGGAGCGCGGCGATCCCCCGCGCCACCCGCGCCTTCTCCGGATCCTCGGCCCAGGCGGCGACGGCGCAGCCGACGGCGTCGAGCACCACGCGGCAGGCCTGCGCCACGACCGCATCCGGCAGGTCCTCGCAGCGCAGCCCGGCGACGAACTCGGCCAGTGCCTTCGTGGTCATGCGCGTCTCCTCCCCCTTTGCGGCGCGCCCTTCAGGCGCGCGGCTGCGCCAGGATGAACTGCCGGCGGAAGGGCAGCAGCACCGCGCCGTCGGCGCGCGGCGGATAGGCCTCGCGCATCGCCGCGGCATAGGCGGCGAGGAAGCCCTCGCGCAGCCCCGGCTCGCCCTCCAGCGCGTCGAGATAGGGGCGCAGGCTGCTGCCCATCGCCCACTGCGCCACAGGATCCGGCCCGCGCAGCACGTGCAGGTATTCGGTGACCCAGAGGTCGAGCGCGGCGCAGCGTGGCGCCAGCAGGTCGTAGTAGCCGCCCGGGTCGAGGATCGGCGGCGCGCTGCGGATGCCGGCCAGGCGCGCCGCCCACGGTCCTTCCTGGGCCAGCCGGTCCTGCACGGCGCGCACGGGGGCGGCGTGCATCGCCGGCATCTGCACCGCGAGCCACCCGCCGGGCGCGAGGCAGCCGAGCAGGCGGGGGAACAGCGCCGCGTGGTCGGGCAGCCAGTGCAGCGCGGCGTTGCTGAACAGCACGTCCACCGGCTCGGCCGGCGCCCAGTCCGCGATGTCCGCGCGCTCGGTGGCGAAGCCGGTGGCGGCGGCCCTGGCCAGCATCTCGGCCGAGCCGTCCACGCCCCGCACCGTGGCGCCGGGGAAGCGCGCCGCGAGGGCCGGCAGCGCGTTGCCCGCCCCGCAGCCGAGGTCCACCACCCGGCGCGGGCCGGGATGCGGGATGCGGGCGATCAGGTCGAGCGCGGGGCGCAGGCGCTCCTCGCCGAAGCGGAGATACTGGTTCGGATCCCAGCCGGGATTGCCGCTCATGGGGCTCTGCTCCTTGCCGCGGGGTGTGCGCGGCGCAGTATGGCTCTCCCCTGCCGCGCCGCGAAGGCGGCCGCCGGCGCCCCGCTCCGGCCGGGCGCGACCCCCTACAGGAACCGGCGGATGTCGAGCGTGCTCTCGCGGCCGAGCGCCTCCAGGCTGCCGGCGAGGAAGCGTTCCGCCGCCTCGCGCCCGAAGCGGCGCAGCCGCTGCAGGAACTCCCAATCCCCGTTCAGCTTGGTGGAGAGCTTGAACTCCCGCATCCGCTCCTCGTCCTCGATCAGGTGCAGGAAGATGCGGCGGTAGCGCGGCTGTTCCAGCCGCCCGGCGTCGAGCAGGCGCTGCACGAAGTCTATGGCGCGGATCTCCGCCATCAGCGAGGCGTTGAAGCTGATCTCGTTCAGCCGGTTCATGATGTCCGACGGCGTGGTGGGCAGCTCCGGCCGCAGCAGGGCGTTGATCTGCACCAGCACGATGTCCGGCGCGCCGCGCTCGTGATAGAGCGGCCACAGCGCCGGGTTGCCGAGATAGCCGCCGTCCCAGTAGTGCTCGCCCTCGATCTCCACCGCGCGGAAGATGTTGGGCAGGCAGGCGGAGGCGAGCAGCACCTCGACGCTCATCTCCCGGCGGGAGAAGACGCGGGGCTTGCCGGTGCGCACGTTGGTGGCCGAGACGAACAGCCGCAGCGCCTTCGGGTCCTGGCGCAGCCGCTCGATGTCGAGGTTGTCCTGCAGCACCTGCCGCAGCGGGTTGAACTCCACCGGGAAGGGGTTGAACTGGTAGGGGGAGAGCACGCGGGTCAGCGTGTCGAAGGCCTGATAGGCGAAGGAGTAGGTGAGGTCGTAGCCCCAGATCGCCTTCTCGATCGGCGTGTTGCGCAGCGGGCTGAAGGCGAGGCGGTGGCCGACATCGGTCCACAGCCGCTCCAGCGCCGCGATCGCACCCCGCCGCCCGCCCGCGGCCAGGCCCTGCACCAGGATGGTGCCGTTGATCGCCCCGGCCGAGGTGCCGGAGACGGCGTCCACCTCCAGCCGCTCATCCTCCAGGAGGCGCTCCAGCACCCCCCAGGTGAAGGCCCCGTGCGTGCCGCCGCCCTGCAGCGCCAGGTTCACGCGCCGGACGGTGGCGGGGCGCGCCACGGCGGGGCGGGAGAGCGGTGCGGCCTGCCCCGCCGTCTCCCGGGCGGCGGCGGGGGAGGGCGCCTCGGGAGGGGAGAGGTCGGTCACGCGGCGAGCCAGCCCCCGTCGATGGACAGCGCCGCGCCGTTCACCGCGCCGCTGTCCGGCCCGCAGAGATAGAGCGCCATCCGCGCCACCTCCTCCACCTCGACCCAGCGCTTGGAGGGCTGCTTCTCCAGCAGGTAGTCGGTCAGCGCCGCCTCCTCGGAGACGCCGTGCTTCTCGGCGAGCGGCTTCACCTGCGCCTCGGCGAGGGGCGTGCGGACGAAGCCGGGGCAGATGGCGTTGCAGGTGATCGGGGTGCGCGCCACCTCGAGCGCCACGGCCTTGGTCAGCCCGACCACGCCGTGTTTCGCCGCCACGTAGGCGGTCTTGTAGGGGGAGGCGACGAGGCCGTGCGCCGAGGCGATGTTGACGATGCGCCCCCAGTTCCGCGCCTTCATCCCCGGCAGCGCCGCCTTGATGGCGTGGAAGTTGGAGGAGAGGTTCACCGCGAGGATCGCATCCCACTTCGCCTCGGGGAACTCCTCCACGGGGCTGACATGCTGGATGCCGGCGTTGTTGACGAGGATGTCCACCCTGCCGAGCGTCGCCTCCGCCTCGGCGACCATGCGCCGCACCGCCGCCGGGTCGGCGATGTCGGCATCCGAATAGGGGGCCTCGCCGCCGCCCTGGGCCGCGCCGACCTCGGCGCGGGCGCGGGCGATGTCCTGCGGCCGGCCGAAGCCGTTCAGCATCACCCGCGCCCCCGCCTGCGCGTAGAGCAGGGCGATGCCGAGGCCGATGCCGCTCGTGCTGCCGGTGACGAGCGCGCAGCGCCCCTCAAGTACGCGTTCCATGCGCCGTGTTCCTCCGCCCCCGGGCCCAACGCCTAGGGCAGCCATTGGAGAAAGCGGATAAGACCTTTCGCGAAGGGCGACAACAATCGGGGAGCGTAGAACTCGCCCGCCGCTCGCTTGCCGGCCTCGGCCAGGGTCGGATAGGGCAGCACCGCCGTGGCGAGGGCGGAGAGCGGGATCCGCCGCCCGATCATCAGCCCGTAGGCGCCCGCCATCTCCCCGGCATGGGGGGCGAGGATGCCGGCGCCGAGCAGCCGGCCCCGGGCGGTCGCCACCAGCTTCACCAGCCCCTCCGGCCGCCCCTCGGCCACGGCGCGGTCGTTCTCGGACAGCGGCCAGCGGTGGATGCGGAGGCCACGCTCCCCCCGCGCCAGCGCCTCCTCCTCCGTCAGCCCGATCTGGGCCAGCTCGGGGTCGGTGTAGGTGACGCGCGGCAGGGCGGCGTAGTCGAGCCGCGCCGGCAGGCGGAACAGCATGGCGCGGACCAGGATGGCGGCGTGCTGGCTCGCCACATGGGTGAAGGCGCGCGGCCCGAGCCCCTCCGGATCGGCGATGTCGCCCGCCGCCCAGACCCGGCGGTTGGAGACGGAGCGCAGGTCGGTCCGGGTGCGGATGCCCCGCGGCCCGGCCTCCACCCCGCCGGCCGGCAGGTCGAGCCCGGCGAGGCGCGGCACCCGCCCCACCGCGAGCAGCAGATGGGTGCCGCTGATGCGGCTGCCGTCGGCGAGCACGGCGACGACGCCCCGCGCCTCGGGCGGCGCGGCGGGGTCGAGCGGCTCCACCCGCGCCACGCGCGCGCCCTCGCGGATCTCCACCCCGTCGCGGCGGAGCGCGAGGCGCAGCCCTTCGGCCAGCTCCTCATCCTCGCCCCCGGCGATGCGCGGCGCCGCCTCCAGCACCGTCACCAGGCAACCGAGCCGGGCATGGGCCTGCGCCATCTCGAGCCCGAGCGGCCCGCCGCCCAGGACCAGCAGGTGGCCGGGCGGCTCCTCCAGCCCGAACAGCGTCTCGTTGGTGAGGTAGGGCACGCGGTCGAGACCGGGCAGGTCGGGGATCGCCGGCGTCGAGCCGGCGGCGATGACCGCGTGGCGGAAGCGCAGGCGCCGCGCCCCGACGGCGAGGGTGTCGGGGGCGAGGAAATGCGCCGGGGCCTCGATCACCTCCACCCCCATGCCGCGATAGCGGGCAGCGGAATCGTTCGGCGCGATGCGGGCGATGGCGCCCTGCACATGCGCGCGCACCCCGCCCCAGTCTATCTCCGGCTCGGGCAGGCGGAGGCCGAGGCGCGGGGCGCGGCGGGCGGCGGCGGCGGCATGGGCGGCAGCGAGCAGCGCCTTGGAGGGCACGCAGCCGTGGTTCAGGCACTCGCCCCCCATCCGCCCGCGCTCGATCAGCGCCACCCTCCGCCCGAGCGCGGCCGAGATCGCCGCCACCGAGAGGCCGGCGGCGCCGGCGCCGATCACCGCCACGTCAACGTCAGCCATGCCCTCTTCCGCCCCCTTCCTCGCCCGCGTCGCCCCGGCCCCGCCCCGCCATCCGCCGCCGCCTCCGCCACCAGGCGCCGAGCAGCGACAGCGCCGCGAGGCCGGCCAGCGGCAGCAGGATGCCGGGCGAGAGGAGCAGGCCGGGCTCGGGCCGCCCGCCGGCCTCGAACACCTGGCCGAGGCCGGCGCCGATCCCGGCGAAGACCGCGGTGGCGGGGAGGATCCCCACCAGCGTCGCCAGCGCATAGCTGCGGAAGGGCATCCCCGCCAGGGCCGGGGCGAGGTTGGCCAGCCAGAACGGCACCACCGGCAGCAGCCGGATGGCGAGCAGGTACCAGAACCCCTCCCGCCGCAGCGCCTCCCGCAGCCGCGCGAGCAGCGCCCCGCCCCTGGCCGCCAGCGCCTCCGCCAGGGCGTGCCGGGCGGCGAGGAACAGCAGGCAGGCCCCCGCCGTCGCCCCCAGCGCCGCGAGCAGGGTGCCGAGCAGGGGGCCGAACAGGAAGCCGCCGGCGAGCGTCATCACCGCTCCCCCGGGCAGGGAGAGGGCGACGACGGCGACATAGGCGCCGAGATAGGCGAGCGCGGCCAGCACCGGCCGCTCCGCCACCGCCGCCAGCAGCGCCGCGCGGTGCGCCGCCAGCGCCTCGAGGCTGAGCCCCCGGTGCAGGCCGAGCGCCAGGGCGAGCAGCAGGCCGCCCAGCACCAGGGCGAGCGGCCAGAGGCGGCGCCAGGCATGCGGCAGGGACAAGCGGGCCTCCTTCGCCGCGGGCGGCGGTGCCGTTACGCCGGCCGCGGTTGACGCGCCTCCCGCCGGATACCTATACGTCCCGGCCTGTGCCGGGGCGCCGCCGGGTGGCCGCCGGCCGTCCGCGCACCATCGCCCCGGATCGGGCAGGGCCGGGCACCTTCCCAGACGGAGACCGACCGTGAAGCGTACCTACCAGCCCTCCAAGCTCGTCCGGAAGCGCCGGCATGGCTTCCGCAGCCGCATGGCGACGACGGCCGGCCGCAAGGTGCTCGCCAACCGCCGGGCCAAAGGCCGCAAGCGCCTGTCCGCCTGAGGGCAGGCAGGAGGGCGCGGGCGATGCCCGGCCGTCCGCCACGGCTGACCCGGCGGCGCGAGTTCCTGAGGGTCGCCGGGCGGGGCCGCAAGATTGCGCGGCCGGGGCTGCTGCTGCAGGCGCTGCCCGGCACGGGCGGACCGCTGCGCCTCGGCTTCACCGCCACGAAGCGCATCGGCGGGGCGGTGGTGCGCAACCGCGCCAAGCGCCGCCTGCGCGAGGCGGCGCGGCTGACCCTCGGCGCCGCGCCCCCCGAAGGGTGGGACCTGGTGCTGGTGGCGCGCGAGGCGACGGCGACCCGGCCCTTCGCGGCGCTGCTCGCCGACCTCGCCGCGGCGCTGCGCCAGGCGGGGGTGACGCCGCCCCGGCGGGAGGCGAAGGGAGAGGACGCATGAGGCCTGCGACCCTGGCGCTGCGGGGCGCCGTCATCGCCTACCAGTGGACCCTGCGGCCGGTCCTCGGCTGCAATTGCCGCTTTTACCCCTCCTGCAGCGACTACGCGCTGGAGGCACTCTCGGCCCACGGTGCGCTGCGCGGCACTTGGCTCGCCGGGCGGCGCATCCTGCGCTGCAACCCCTGGCATCCGGGCGGCTACGACCCGGTGCCTCCGGCCTCCCCCCGGGGCGCCCCCGCGCCCGCCGCCCGGCCCGGCCGGGCGGCCTCGGAAAGCTGAACACGCTCCATGGACCAGAAGCGCCTCATCGCGGCGATCGCCATCTCGATCGGCATCCTGCTGATCTTCGAAATCCTCTGGAACCAGCCGGCGCGGGAAGCGCAGCTGCGCCGCCAGCAGGAGATGGCGCAGGTCACCCCCCAGCCGGCGGCACCGGAGGTGCCGACGCCCGGGCCGATCTCCGGCCTGATCACGCCGCCCACCGGCGAGCGCTCGGCCGCGATCGGCGAGCCGCAGCGCGAGGCGCCGCGGCTGCGCATCGAGACGCCGCGCCTGTCCGGCACCCTGAACCTGCGCGGCGCCGCGATCGACGACCTGATCCTGAAGGACTACCGTGAGACGGTGCGCCCTGACTCGCCGCAGGTGCGCCTGCTCGCGCCGCGCTACGCGCCGGCCGGCTACTTCGCGCAATGGGGATGGACCGCTGCCGACGGCCGCACCCCGGTGCCGGGTCTGGAGACGGAGTGGAGCGCGAGCGGCGGCCCGCTGGCACCGGGGCGGCCGGTCACCCTATCCTGGGAGAACGGGCAGGGGCAGGAGTTCCGGATCATCCTCTCGGTGGACGACAACTTCATGTTCACCGCCGAGCAGCAGGTGATCAACCGCGGCCCCGAGCCGGTGCAGGTGCTGCCCTGGGCGCGGGTGCGGCGCGAGCATACGCCGCAGACCGCGGGCTTCTTCATCCTGCACGAGGGCTTCACCGGCGTGCTCGACGGCCGCCTGCGCGAGATGACCTACAGCGACGCGCGCAGCGAGGCGGAGAAGCGCCGCGGCCCGGCGCTGGAGCAGGAAACGGGTGCGGGCTGGCTCGGCATCACCGACAAGTACTGGCTGGCGGCGCTGACCGCCGTGGACCCCTCCCTGCGCCACCGCGCCGCCTACCGCCACGTGCCCGAGGGCGGGCGCGACCGCTGGCAGGTGGACCTCGCCCCCGCCTCGGCGCAGCCGGTGCCGGCGGGCGGGCAGGCCGCGCTCTCGACCCGGCTCTTCGCCGGGGCGAAGGAGGTGCACCTGCTCGACAGCTACCGCGACCGGCTGGGCATTCCCGACTTCGACAAGGCGGTGGATTTCGGCTGGTTCTACTTCCTGACCAAGCCGTTCTTCTACGCGCTGCACTGGCTGGCCGAGATCTTCGGCAATTTCGGCGTCGCCATCCTGGTCTTCACCGTGGCGCTGAAGCTCGCCTTCTTCCCGCTGGCCAACAAGGCCTACAAGTCCATGAGCCGGATGAAGGTGCTGGCGCCGAAGATGCAGGAGATCAAGGAGCGCTACAAGGACGACCCGGCCAAGGCACAGGCGGAGATGATGGCGCTCTACCGCGCCGAGAAGATCAATCCGGCCTCCGGTTGCCTGCCGATCCTGATCCAGATCCCGGTCTTCTTCGCGCTCTACAAGGTGCTGTTCGTGACGATCGAGATGCGCCACCAGCCCTTCTTCGGCTGGGTGCGCGACCTCTCGGCGCCCGACCCGACCAACCTGTTCAACCTGTTCGGGCTGCTGCCCTTCGACCCGGCGGCGTGGAGCACCTTCCTCCACATGCCCGCCTGGGCGATCTTCATGGGCATCACGATGTGGCTGCAGTTCAAGCTGAACCCGACGCCACCGGACCCGATCCAGGCCAAGATCTTCGCCTGGATGCCGCTGATCTTCACCTTCATGCTGGCGAGCTTCCCGGCCGGGCTGATCATCTACTGGACCTGGAACAACATCCTCTCCATCGCGCAGCAGTGGTGGATCATGCGGCTGGAGCGGCAGCGCAATGCCAAGGCGGGGGTGCCCGAGGCGCCGCCTCCCGCCGCGGCGGCGAAGCCGAAGAAGGGGTGACGCGGCCGCCGCCGGCGCCGCTGCCCCCGGGCGGCCTCGCCGAGGCCGCCGACGCGGCGGAGCGGGCGGCGCTGCTGGAGGCCGGGCGGCTGCTCTTCGCCCGGCCCTGCCGCTTCTTCCACGCGGCGCAGCGCCTCGACCAGCTTCCCCCGCCCGGCCTGCCGGAGGTGGCGTTCTGCGGCCGCTCCAACGTGGGCAAGTCCTCCCTGGTCAATGCCCTGACCGGGCAGCGGGCGCTCGCCCGCGTCTCCCACACGCCGGGGCGGACGCGGCAGCTCAACTTCTTCGACCTCGGCGGGCGGCTCGTGCTCGTGGACATGCCGGGCTACGGCTACGCCCAGGCGCCGAAGAGCGTGAAGGCGGACTGGCAGGGGCTGATGTTCGACTACCTGCGCGGCCGCCCGACGCTCCGGCGCGTGATGCTGCTGATGGACGCGCGGATCGAGACCAAGCCGGCCGACCGCACGGCGATGCAGCTGCTGACCGACGCCGCCGTCCCCTTCCAGATCGTGCTGACCAAGGCGGACGGCGCCAAGCCCTTCTGGCTGCGGCAGCGGCGGGAGGAGGCGGAGCGCTTGGCGCGCGCCCACACCGCAGGCCACCCTCTGGTGCTGGTGAGCAGCGCCGAGACCGGGGAGGGCATCCCCGACATCCGCGCCGAGATCGCCGCCCTGGCCGCGCCCGCTTGACCCCGACCCCCCCCGCTTCTAGAGGCCGGTCGCCTGCCCGCGCACCGGATCCCCGCCGATGACCGACACGCCCGACCCGATGCAGATCCTCGCCGGCGCGCTGCCCTTCCTGAAGCGCTACGACGACCAGATCATCGTGGTGAAGTACGGCGGCCACGCCATGGGCGAGGAGGAGACGGCGCTGCGCTTCGGCCGCGACATCGCGCTGCTGGAACAGGTGGGGGTGAACCCCGTGGTGGTGCATGGCGGCGGGCCGCAGATCAACGCCATGCTCAAGCGGCTGAACGTGAAGTCGAGCTTCGTGCAGGGCCTGCGGGTGACGGATGCGGAGATGCTCGACGTGGTCGAGATGGTCCTCGCCGGCCCGGTCAACAAGCAGGTGGCGGAGGCGATCACCCGCGCCGGCGCCATCGCCGTCGGCATCTCGGGCAAGGATGGCGGGCTGATCCGGGCCCGCAAGCTGACCCGGACGGTGCGCGACCCGGGCTCGAACATCGAGCAGGTGCTCGACCTCGGCTTCGTCGGCGAGCCGGAGCAGGTGGACACGCGCCTGCTGCACCTGCTGATCGGCGCCGACATCGTGCCCGTGGTCGCCCCGGTGGGGGTGGGGGCGGACGGGCAGACCTACAACATCAACGCCGACACGGTGGCCGGCGCCATCGCCGGCGCGCTCGGCGCCGAGCGGCTGCTGATGCTGACCGACGTGCGCGGCGTGCTCGGCCCCGACGAGCGGCTGATCCCGGAGATGACGGTGGCCGAGGTGCGCGCCGGGATCGAGGCCGGCTGGATCTCGGGCGGCATGATCCCGAAGGTCGAGACCTGCATCTACGCCATCGAGCGCGGGGTGAAGGGCGCGGTGATCCTGGACGGGCGGGTGCCGCACGCGGTGCTGCGCGAGCTGTTCACCGACCGCGGCGCGGGCACGCTGATCAAGCCCTGAGGGCCGCGGCCTTCAGCACGCGGCCTCGACCAGCAGTTCGAGCTGCCACTTCATCTCCTCGGGCGGATAGGGCCAGCCGCCATGCGGCGCCAGGCTCAGGCTCGGCTGCATGCCGGCCAGCACGGTCTGGGCGAGCAGGGCGCAGCGCGGCGTCAGCCCCGCCTTCCAGCACAGGCTGACCAGCGTCTTGCCACTGCGCAGGCGCACCGCCCGCTGCACCGCCGCGACCGGCACCGCCGCGCCCTCGCTGAGGAGGCGCACCATGGTGGCGCGGTCGCCCAGCCGGGCCGCCTCGGCGAAGCTCTCCGCCGGCGAGCGCGCGGCGGTGGGCGGGGGCGGGTTCGCCTGCTCGGCGAGCCGGGCCGCCACCCTCTGGCGGATCGAGGCGGTCACGGCCGGGTCGAGATCGGGCCGCGCGGCGAGCGCGCCGAGCAGGTGGTCGGCGACGATCATCACCAGCGCCTGGGCCGCGCCCTTCGGCAGGCCGGGGCGCGCCACCAGCTTCTCCTGCCAGGCGACCTGCTGGCCGGCCCCGGCGATCAGCGCATCGAGCGTCGCCTCGCGGATCGCGGCCGAGGAATTGCCGAGCAGCGCCGTGATGGCGACCGGGTCCCCCGCCTCGGCGATCGCGTCCGAGACCGCCTCGCTCAGATCGGGTCGGCGCGCCACCGCCACCACCGTCTCCGGCACCGGCGGCCCCATCACCAGCGCGGTGAGGTCGGCCTCGGTCAGCAGGGGGGAGAAGCGGATCACCGGCTCCGCCACCTCCATCGAGGCGTCGCGCGCGAGCTTCAGGATGGTCTCCCGCGGCGCGTCCGGCATCGCCTTCAGCGCCTCGGCGATCGCCGCGCGCACCGTCACCGCCGCGTCGCTGACGAGGCGGCAGAGCGTCTCCCACGCCATGCGCTGCAGCCGGTCCCGGTGCGTCTGGGAGAGCACCGGCGCAAGGGGGGCGAGCTTGCGCCCCAGCGCCTCCCGCACCGCCGTGTCCTCGTCTCCCGCCAGCAGCCGGTCGGCCTGCGGCGGCGTCGCCGTATTGGCCGCGACCGCGGCGCGCACCGCCCGGTCCGGGTCGCGCGCGAGGTAGTAGAGCAGCTCCGGCGCGGTCTCCGCCTCGCCGGCCAGGGCGGCACGCTCGGCCTGCGTGCCGCTGCGGGCGATCCGCTTCGCGTCGCGCTGGTTCTCCGCCGTCATGCCCGGTCGGCCTCCCTGCCGCCGACGGGGGCGGCGAGGCGCCAGCCATTGCCCCCGTCGTGCTTGGCCGCGTACATCGCCACGTCGGCACGGGCGAGCAGCGCCTCCGGCGTTTCCGGCACCCCCGGCGGAACCACGGCGCAGCCGATGCTGACGCTGAGGCGCGCCGGCACCTCCTGCAGCCTGGCGATCTCCTGGCAGAGGGCGGCGGCGCGCGCGGTGCCCACCCCCTCCCCGGCCCCGTCGAGCCAGACGGCGAACTCGTCCCCTCCGCAGCGCGCCGCGAGGTCGCAGGGGCGGAAGGAGCGGGCCAGCAGCCCGGCCAGGGCGACGAGGGCGGCATCCCCCGCATCGTGCCCGAGGCGGTCGTTGATCGGCTTGAGGTTGTCGAGGTCGAGGAACAGCAGCACGCCGCCCCGCCCGCCGCGGCGCGGGCCGCCCAGGCGGCGGCTCAGCTCCTCGAGGAAGCTGCGCCGGTTCAGCAGCCCCGTCAGCGGCTCGGTCCGCGCCTGGCGCTCGAGCTCGCGCAGCAGGACGTGGTTGCCGAGCACCACGGCGAGCAGGTCGGACAGCACGGAGAGCAGGTGGCGCTCGTCCTCGTCGAAGGGCGGCGCGCCGGGCTCGCGCCAGACCAGCAGCGCCTGGGTGTCCTTGGCGCCGACCGGCTGGGCGACCAGGGCGAGCCGCTCGCCCTCCGGCCCCTCGGCGAAGATCGGCCGCGTGCCCTCGAGCCGCGGCAGGCAGGCCAGGAGGCCGCTCGGGTCCCCGTCCTCCCTGTGGGTGACGCGGATCTGGCCGTCCGCGTCATAGGCGATCACCGCCGCGCCGACGCAGCCGATCGCGGCCGGCAGCAGGCGCATCAGCGCCGGCAGCATGCGCGGGGCGAGCGCCGCCTCGCGCACCCGCCGCACCAGCGCCTGCACGGCGAGCGCCCGGCGCAGCGCGCTCGCCTGCGCCTCGATCTCGCGCATCTCCGCCGTCACGTCCCGGGCGGTGCCGCGCAGCCCGGCGAAGCCGCCCTCCAGCGTGGCGAGCGGGGCGACGTTGAAGCTGAGGCAGGCGGCCTCCCCGTCGGCGCGGCGCAGCCAGGCGCGCAGGTCGCGCACCTCGTGGGTGAGGGCGAAGGGGTCGGGCTCGGGCTGCAGCAGCAGCCAGTTCGCCGGGTGGCCGAGCAGCGCCGAGGAGGGCCAGCCCAGCACGGCCTCCGGCATGGCGAAGGTGATCCTGCCCTCGGTATCGGTCTCGAAGGCGAAGTCGGCGGAGAGGGCGGCGAAGTCGCGCCAGCGCTGGCGCGATTCGAGCAGGGTTCCGTGCGCCGCCGGCGGCAGGCCGGCGCGGGGGGGCGGTGCCGTGGCCGTCATGGGCTGCTCTTCCAAAGCGGGATGCGTCATGGCGAGCGGGGCGGGCTGCATGGACGCGACCTTGCGGGCGGCCCGATGAATGCGCCGTTAGCACGGGAACCCGTTCGGTTCGGTTCCGGCACAGGCCGGGCCTGGGCGCGTTGACGCGGCGCCGGGGCCTCGGCATGGTCCGCCCGCTCTGCACCCGGGGGATCGGCGGCAATGGATGTCAGCACGCTCAGGACACGCATCGAGGCCCTGTGGGAGCGGCGCGACACGCTCTCCCCCTCGAGCGGCGGCGAGGACCGCGCCGCGGTGGAGGCGGCGCTGGAGGCGCTCGACGCCGGCCGCGCCCGCGTCGCCGAGCCGGACGGGCAGGGCGGCTGGCGGGTGAACCAGTGGTTGAAGCAGGCGGTGCTGCTCTCCTTCCGCCTGACCGAGTCCGTGCCCATGGACACGGCGGCGGGCGCCTACGACAAGGTGCCGCTGAAATTCGACGGCTGGGGGCCGGACCGGTTCAGGGAGGCCGGCTTCCGCGCGGTGCCGGGCGCGGTGGTGCGCCGCTCCGCCTACATCGCCCCGGGCGTGGTGCTGATGCCGAGCTTCGTCAACGTCGGCGCCTATGTGGACCGCAACACCATGGTGGACACCTGGGCCACCGTCGGCTCCTGCGCGCAGATCGGCAAGAACGTGCACCTCTCGGGCGGGGTCGGCATCGGGGGCGTGCTGGAGCCGCTGCAGGCGAACCCCGTCATCATCGAGGATGACTGCTTCATCGGCGCCCGCTCCGAGGTCGCGGAGGGCGTGGTGGTGGAGCGCGGCGCGGTGCTCTCCATGGGCGTGTTCATCGGCGCCTCGACGAAGATCGTCAACCGCGCGACGGGCGAGGTGCATGTCGGCCGCGTGCCGGCCTATTCGGTGGTGGTGCCGGGCTCGCTGCCCGGCAGGCCGCTGCCCGACGGCTCGCCCAGCCCCTCGCTCTACTGCGCCGTCATCGTCAAGACGGTGGATGCGCAGACCCGCGCCAAGACCTCCATCAACGAGCTGCTGCGGGACTGAGCGGAGCCGTGCCGCCCCTCCCGGCCGATCCGCTGCCGCTGGCGCAGGCGCTGATCCGCTGCCGCAGCGTCACCCCGGCCGATGACGGCGCGCTCGCGGTGCTGGAGCGGGCGCTGGCCCCGCTCGGCTTCGCCTGCCACCGCCTGCGCTTCGGCGAGGTGGAGAACCTGTTCGCCCGCCGCGGCGGGGCGGGGCCGCATTTCTGCTACGCCGGCCACACCGACGTGGTGCCGCCCGGGCCGCGCGAGGCCTGGACGCGCGACCCCTTCGGCGCCGAGGTGGCGGAGGGCGTGCTCTACGGCCGCGGCGCCTGCGACATGAAGGGCGGCATCGCCGCCTTCGTCGCCGGCCTCTCCAACTTTCTCGCCGCCAGGCCGGACCACCGCGGCAGCATCAGCCTGCTCATCACCGGCGACGAGGAGGGGCCGGCGAGGGACGGCACCGCGCGCGTGCTGGAGTGGATGGCGGCGCATGGCCACCTCCCGGACATGGCCCTGGTCGGCGAGCCGACCTCGCGCGCCCGCCCCGGCGACGTCATCAAGGTCGGGCGGCGCGGCAGCCTCACCGCCTGGATCGCGCTGCGCGGCATCCAGGGCCATTCCGCCTATCCGCAGCGCGCCGACAACCCGATCCACCGCCTGGTGCGGGTGCTGCACCGGCTGACCGCGGAGCCGCTCGATTCCGGCACCGAGTTCTTCGAGCCCTCGACCCTGCAGGTGACCGGCTTCGACGTCGGCAACGCCGCGAGCAACGTCATCCCCGGCGAGGCACGGGCGATGCTGAACATCCGCTTCAACGACCGGCACACGGCCGAAGGCCTGGCCGCGATGCTGCACGCCGCGCTGCGCGCCGAGGGGGCGCGCTACGAGATGCGCGTGGAATGCTCCGGCGAGAGCTTCCTCACCCCGCCCGGCCCCTTCGTCGCGGCGCTGCGCCGCGCCGTGGCGGCGGAAACCGGGCAGGAGCCCGTGCTCGACACCGGCGGCGGCACCTCGGATGCGCGCTTCATCGCCCGCCACTGCCCGGTGGCGGAGCTGGGCGGCGTCGGCGCCACCATGCATCAGGCCGACGAGTGCGTGCCGGTGACGGAACTGCGCGCGCTCGCCGGGCTTTACCGGAGGGTGCTGGAGGAGGTTCTCGCCTGAGCGGCTCGGCTCCCCCGCCCCTCGGGCCCGGCCAAGCCGCGGTGGCGCGCGGACTGCAGGGCGCGTTCCGCCTGGCGCGCGGCGACGCCGATGGCCTCGCGCTGATCGAGGCCAGCCCGGAGGGGGCGCTGCGCAGCTTCTGGGCGGCGGTGCTGTGCCTGCCGGGCTTCATGGCGCTGCGCCTGATCGCGTGGTCGGCCGCCGCGGGTCCGGACGGGGGCGTGGCGCGGGCGCTCACCGCGGAGCTGATCGGCTATGTCTGCGCCTGGACCGGCTTCGCCCTCGCCTCGCTGCTGGTCGCCGAGGCGATGGGGCGGCAGGCGCGCTGGCCGCACTTCATCGCCGCCTGGAACTACACCAACGTCGTCCAGTACCTGGTGCTGCTGCTGATGACCGTGCCGGTGGCGCTCGGCGCCACCGGGGCGGTGCCGAACGCGCTGGCGCTCGCCGGCCTCGGCTACGCGCTGTGGCTGGAATGGTTCGTGGCGCGGCTCGCGCTCGGCGTCGGCGGCGGCCGCGCCGCGGGGGTGGTGGTGCTGGACCTGATGCTCGGCCTGTTCATCGGCGGGCTGGTGGCGCGCATGGGCGGGCTGTGAGCGCCCATGCGCCGGCGGCGCGGGTCTCCGCGCCCGGTGGCCCCCGGCGTCAGATCGCCCGGAACAGGTATTCGCCGATGGTCTTGAAGCCGATGCGCACCAGGAAGACGGTGTTGGCAGGGTAGAGCGCCTGCGCCGCCGGGTCCTGGGCGAAGCGGCGCATGAAGCGGCCTTCCAGGATGAAGCACTCGTCCTCATAGCCGGCCACCCCCTGCAGCACGGCGGGGCGGTCGAGCACCAGGTCGTACTTGCCGCTGACCCCGAGGCGCCAGTGCCGGCCGATGCGGGCGGCGAGGCCCGCGCCCACCTCCTCGCGCCGCCGGGCCGGCGCGAGGTAAGGGAGGGAGGGGGATTCCAGGTAGCCGGCCGAGAGGGTGATCGGGCCGAGCGAGAGGCTCGCCACCGCGTCGGCGAAGCGCACCTCGGTCGGGCGCTCGCCGTCGAGGCGCACCCGCCCCGTCACGTCGAACCAGGAGACGGGCGCGATCCGCGCCCGCGCCACCCAGTCGGAGGCGCGCCGCTCCAGCCCCGAGCCGGGGTAGGGGTTCCAGCGCGGGTCGGTGAGGCTGAAGGAGCGGCCGAGCAGCCCCTCCACCTGGCCCCCGTTCGGGAAGTTCCAGGCGGCGCGGAAGGCGGTGTCGAGGCGGGTGCCGCCCTCCTGCCGGTCGCGCCCGGTGAAGCGGTTGAGGGCGAAGAGGTTGGCGTCGGTGAACTCGAAATCCACGCTGTCCTCGTTCGGCACGTCGCGCTGGCGGCCGGTGGCGGGGCCGGTGACGAGCTGCAGGCGCGGCTCGATGGTCTGGGTGCCCCAGGCGCCGGCGCTGCGCACCAGCGGCAGCCGCCAGTCCACCGCGAGGCGGACATTGCCCACCGCCTGGGTGCCGTTGGCGTCGGGCAGGAAGCCGGGCGGCTCCTGCTGGCCGCGGGCGCGGTAGCCGAGCGCCTCGGCCTGCAGGCGGAAGGTCCAGAGATCGCCGATCGGCCCGATCTCCGGCCGCTCCCAGCGCAGCCGGGTGGCGAGGCGCTGGCTCTCGCTGCCGACCTCGCGCCAGAGGCCGAGCAGCCCGGCATCGGCGGTGACCCAGCCGCCGAGTACCCGCTCGCGCGGCGCGTGCTCGTAGTAGAGGTTGGGCAGCACGAAGGGGATCAGCCGCGTGTCGTCGATGGCGCGCAGCCCCTGATAGGCGCGGGCGTCGGCGCGGGCGTAGCCCTCGGTGCCCCAGAAGCCCTCGGCGAAGGCCTGGCTGGTCAGGACGCGGCGGTACTCGTAGCGGAAGGTGCGGAGGTAGAGCTCGCTGCTCGCCCGGTTCAGGTCGAAGCCGGCGCGCCAGTTCTCGTCTATCGAGAAGCGGCCGCGGGCGAAGATGTGGCCGGCGAGGCTCTCGCCCCGGCGCCGCTCCTGCTCGTCGAAGGCGCCGATCGAGGCGTTGGCGGCGATCTCGCCGAAGTTGAACAGCTTCCGGTATTCGAGGCCGAGGTTCGGGTACTGCCGCTGCGAGAAGAGCGGCGTGACGGTCAGGTCGGAGCTGCGGTCGATCGCCCAGAAGTAGGGCGTCTCG
The DNA here is from genome assembly GCF_004761865.1 of Crenalkalicoccus roseus. Taxonomy (GTDB): domain Bacteria; phylum Pseudomonadota; class Alphaproteobacteria; order Acetobacterales; family Acetobacteraceae; genus Crenalkalicoccus; species Crenalkalicoccus roseus. The sequence continues at coordinate 59,533 of NZ_SJDM01000013.1, forward strand.
ATGAAGGCGCCGAGGAAGCGGGTGTAGCCGAGGGTCGGGAACAGGAAGCCCGAGGCGCGCGGCGCCGTCGGGTCCGGATGCGAGAGGTAGGGAGTGTAGAGCACCGGCACGCCGAACATCCGCACCTGCGCGTCCCGGTAGGTGATGCGCTGCGCCTCCTTGTCCTGGATGGCGCGGCGGGCCTGGAGCTGCCAGAGCGGCGGCGCCGTCGGGTCGGTGGGGCAGAGGTCGCAGGCGGAATAGACCACGCGCGCGAGTTCGTTCACCGTGCCGCTGGTGCGCCGCGCCCCGGTGGCGGCCAGGCGGGCGTTGCCGGCGAGCAGGGCGCGCACCCCGTGCAGCACGCCGTCGCGGAACTCGTTGCGCAGCTCCACGTCGTCGGCGAACACCACCTGCCCGTCCGGTTCCAGGAGCTGGACGTTGCCGCGGGCGCGGGCGATGCCGGTGTTGCGGTCGTAGCTGAACTCGTCGGCGCGCATGAAGCGCTCGCCCTGCCAGGCCTCGACGCGGCCGCGGGCGGTGACGACGCCGCGGGTGCGGTCGTACTCCACCTCGTCGGCGGTGAAGGTCACCGGGCGGTCCGTGTCGGGCCGCGCGCGGGCGGAGAGCGGGTCCTCGCGCGCCGGCGCGAACAGGCCGCGCGGCGCGGGGTCGGCCGGCGTGACGGTCGGCTCGGCCTGCGCCAGGGCCGGCCGCGCGGGGGCGAGGGCCGCGAGCAGCGCGGTCGCGGCGAGGGCGGGCCGGAAGGCGCTCATCCATCCTCCAGGTGCAGGAGCAGCGTCAGGGCCAGCAGCAGGCCGGCCAGGGTGGGCGCCCAGGCCGCCAGCGCCACCGGCAGGGTGCCGGCCTCGCCGAACTCGCCCGTGATCTTGTCGAGCACGAAGAGGGCGAAGCCGGCGGCGACGCCGGCGCCGATCATCTGCGCCACCCCGCCGCGGCGCGCTTGGCGCATGGAGAAGCCGGCGGCGAGCAGCGCCATTCCCACCGCGAGCACCGGCAGGGCGAGCAGCCCCTGGAAGTGCATCCGGTGGCGCACCGCCGAGAAGCCCGCCTGCTCCAGCACCCGGATGAAGCCGGGCAGGGCCCAGAAGCTCAGCGTGTCGGGGGAGGCGAAGCTGGTCTCGATGCGGTCCGGCGTCAGCTCGGTTGGGAAGGCGATGGCGGCGGGCGGGCTCGGCACCCGGTCCGGGCCGAAGACCACGGCGTCCTCCAACACCCAGCGCCCGGGCAGCAGCCGCGCCCGCGGCGCCTCGATGCGCGCGAGCGGCCGGTCGCTGGCGGAGAGCCGCCACAGGCTGACCTCGGCCAGCACGAACTCTTGCTGTGGCGGCAGGCCGGAGCCGCTGACGGGGCGGCCGGAGAGGATCGCCACCCCTCCGGGCTCCAGCCCCCGGTCGGCCTGGCGCAGCCACAGCCGCCCGCCGGCCAGCGCGCTCAGCCCGGCGCTGGTGCGGAGATAGGCGTAGTCGAGCCGTTCGGCGCGCGCGAGCATGGCCGAGGAGAGCGGCGAGATCGCCACCGTGCCGAGCACGCCGAAGGCCAGCGCCACCAGCACCGGCCCCGAGAGGAACCCCCAGGCGGAGATGCCGGCGGCGCGCGCCACCACCAGCTCCGAGGAGCGGCTGAGCCGCCAGAAGGCGAGGATGCCGCCGAGCAGGATGGCGAAGGGCAGGATCTGCAGCGCCACGAAGGGCAGGCGCAGCCCCGCGATCTGCGCCACCAGGGCGAAGCCGGCCTCCGGCCGTGTCGCGGCGCGGCGCAGGAGCTCGATGAAGTCGAACAGCGAGACCAGCAGCGTCAGCCCGAGGAGCATCGCCGCCGTGGCGGCGAGGAAGCGCCGCGCGACGTAGCGGCTGAGGGTGGGGGCGAGGGTCACCGCGCCGCCTCCGCCGCGGGGCGGCGCCCGCGCCGGCCGGGCCGCAGGCCGCGCGGCAGGCCGGGCGTGCCCGCCAGCACCCAGAGGGCGGCGAGGCCCGGCAGCAGGGCGTTGGCCCAGATCAGCGGGATCATGGCGGGCTGGCGCGCCGCCAGGTTGCCCACCATCAGCCCGAGCGCGAGCACCACCACCACGACGGCGACGCCGGCGAACAGCCGCGCCGCGCCGCCATGGCGCTGGAACTGGCCGGTCAGCACCGTCGCCAGGGCGATCAGCGCGAAGCCGAGCGCCTGCAGCGGCCCGGCCAGGCGCTGGTGCGCCTCGGCGCGGAAGCGGCGCAGGTCGCGCTCGGGGATCCGTTCCTCGGGGGCGGGGTGGAGCAGCTCGGAGAGGGTGCGCTCCTGGGCGTTGCGGTAGCGCTCCCCCTCCTCGCGCGCGGTGCGGGCGAGCTCGACGCTGTTCTCGCGGAAGCTCAGCACGTTGAGCCGCATGGCGGGCGGCGCGCCGGGCGGGGCGTCGGCGGCGGGGGGCACGCGCTCGAGCTGCTGGCGCACGCCGTTCTCCAGCGTGACGCGGGGGCCGTGCGGGGTGGGGGTGATGCGCCCCGCCTCGGCCAGGATGGTGACCGGCGCCCCCTTCTCCCGCGCGTCGTGGATCAGGATGCCGCGCAGCGTGCCGTCGCGGTCGCGGTAGCGGGCATAGACCGTCAGCTCGTCGCCGATCGAGCTGAACACCCCCTCCTGCAGCAGGATGGCGGCAAGCTGGTTGCGGATCTCGAACTGCCAGGCGCGGAAGGCGGCCTGGCTCGCCGGCACCAGCCAGAGGTTCAGCGCGTAGCAGAGGCCGACCGAGAGCAGCGCCAGCGCCACTGCCGGCCGGGCGAGCCGCCAGTGCGACAGGCCCGCGGCGCGCATCACCACGAGCTCCCGGTCCGCCGAGAGGCGCGCATAGGTGAACAGGATCACCACGAAGGTGGTGATCGGCAGGATCACGGCGAAGAAGCTCGGCAGCAGCAGGCCCGTCAGCTCCAGGAACACCAGGAAGGACAGGCCGCGGTCGAGCACCAGCTCGATGAAGCGCAGCGACTGGGTGAGCCAGACCAGCGCCGCGAGGCCGACGGTGACGGCGAGCAGGGCGAGCAGGAGCTGGCGGAAGACGTAACGGTCGAGGCGGGTCATCGCGGATCCATGCGGGCGCCGCACCCTAGCCACCGGGCAGGGCGGACGCCAGCGCCCCGCCGGGCCGATGCGGCACCGGATCGGTGAGGCGCGGCGCGGAACGGGCGCGCCCGCCGGCTGTTGTCTCCCCGCCGCGCGGCGCCGTCCCGCCGCAGCCAGCATTGCGCAGCACGCTCGCACAGAAAAGGAGAAGGCGCGCATGAGCGACGCCACGAAGACAGGAGATCCGGGCCGCGACGCCGCCGAGGGGCTGCGCCGCGCCGGCCGGGAGGCGCGGGCCGAGGCCGGCGCCGCCGCCTCGGAAGCGCGCCGCGAGGCCGAGGGCGCCGTCGAGGACGTGAAGGCGGAGGCCGCCGGCGTCGTCGAGGCGGCGAAGGAACGGGCGATGGATCTCGCCGAAGAGCAGCGCCAGGCGGGCGCCGAGCGGGCCGAGGACATTGCCGGCGCGGTGCACCGCGCCGCCGACCAGCTCAAGGACGCCTCGCCTCAGATCGCGCACTACGTCCACGAGGCCGCCTCCTCCCTCGAAGGCGTGGCGCGGGCGCTGCGCGAGCGCAGCCCGGGCGAGCTGATGGGGCAGGTGGAGGAGTTCGCCCGCCGCCAGCCGGTGGCCTTCTTCGGCGCCGCGGTGCTGGCCGGCTTCGCGCTCGCCCGCTTCGCCCGCAGCTCGGCCCGCCATGCCGCCCCCGCCCATGGCAGGGAGGGGAGCGGCCGGCCCGCGCCCGCGGCGGCCAGCATCGCAACCCCCCGCCCGGCCGCGATGGGCGCTCCGGGCTGGGTGCCCGAGCCCGGTCGGCGCAGCGACGACGCCATTCCCCCTGCCCGCCCGGCGACCGTCGCCGCGGCGAGCCTCGGCGGCGCGGCGGCCCATGCCCCGAAGCCGGGCGAGGCGGCGAAGCCCATGGTGCAGGACCAGTCCGGCCCGCGCGGCGAGATCGCATAAGGAGACCGCCCGATGCCCTCGGACCTCAACCGTCCGCCCGCCGACATGCCCCGCGCCGTGCCGCCTGAGCCCGCCCGCCCCGCCGAGGGCGGGCGCTCGGTGCCCGAGCTGCTGAGCAGCCTCGTCGGCCAGGTCTCGACGCTGTTCCGTAAGGAGATCCAGCTCGCTCGCGCCGAGCTAGGGGAGAAATTCGGCCAGGCGGCCAGCGCGGTCATGCCGATCGCGGCCGGCGGCGCGCTGCTGCTGGCCTCTCTGGTCATCCTGCTGTTCGCCCTGGCGGCGGGGCTGACCTGGCTGTTCGGCATCGCCACCGGCCTGTCGCTGCTGATCGTCGGCGTGGCGTTTGCGCTGATCGGCTACCTGCTGGTGCGCAGCGGCGTGTCGCAACTGAAGGTGTCCAACCTCGTGCCCGAGCGCACCGCCGAGCAGCTCTCGCGCGATGCCGATGTGGCGAAGGAGCAGGTCCGATGAGCGCCAGCACCACCGATCCCGGCAACCGCTCCAGCGCGGAGATCGAGCGCGAGGTCGAGCGCACCCGCGCCCAGGTCGAGGGCACGCTGGAGGAGCTGCGCGAGCGCGCCTCCCCCGGCCAGCTCTTCGAGGAGGTGATGGACTATGCGCGCCGCTCCGGCGGGCCGGAGTTCATGCGCAACCTGGGCGAGGCGGTGCGGGACAACCCGCTGCCGGTGCTGCTGATCGGCGCCGGCATCGGCTGGCTGATGATGAGCGGCAACCGGCCCCGCCACCACGCCGCGGCGCGGCCGCTGCCGCCGCTGCCGGCGGGGCCGGGCGGCGCACGCTCGGCGCCGACCCATGTCGGCACCTCCTTCGCCGATACCGGGCGCGCGCCCATCGTGGGACCGGCGCGCCAGCCCTCCTCCGGCCCCTCCCTCGGCGAGCGCGCCTCCGCCGCCGCCGGAGAGGCGAGCGGGCGGATCGGCGCGGCGGCGGACTCCGCCCGCGCCGGGGTGGCCGACGCCGCGCACCGCGCCGGCGAGGCGGCGAGCGCCGCCTACCACCAGGCCGCCGACGCGGCCGGAACGGCGGCGCGGCAGGTCTCCGCCACCGTCTCGGATGCCGTGGAGCACGCCTCGGACTACGCCGATGCGGCGCGGGAGCAGGTCCGCCACCTCGGGCAGGAGGCGCAGCAGGGCGTTGCCTGGCTGGTGCGCGAGCAGCCGCTGGTGCTCGGCGCCCTCGGCCTCGCGGTCGGCGCCGCGGTGGGGGCGCTGCTGCCCTCCACCGAGACGGAGGACCGGCTGATGGGCGAGACCCGCGACGCCCTGGCCGACCGGGCACGTGAGGTGGCGCAGGAGGGCTACGAGAAGGCGAAGCATGTGGCCGAGGACCAGCTCGAGCGGGCGCAGGCGGCGGCGGGCGAGGCCGCCGGGCAGGCTCGGGAGGAGATGGATCGCGGCGGCCTCGTCGCGGCGGCCGGGAACCTCGCCCGCGAGGCGCGCCAAGCGGTGCGCGAGACGGCACGGGAACTCGGCGCCGAGGCGCGCGACGCTCTGGGCGAGGTGAAGCGCGACGAGAAGGCTGCGGCCGGCGAGCGACGCGAGGACGATGCGCGGCGCGAGGCGGCGCCGGGCCCCTCCAGCGGCCTCGCCTCCGGCCCGACCGGCCCCGCCCCGGGGGCCGGCACCGCGCCGATCGCCGGACCGGGCGGCGGCCCCGGCCGGCCGGGCGGGCGCTGAGCGCCTCGTCGGGCGCCCTCCTCCGCGCCGGGCGGGGGAGGGGGCTCGCGGTCAGGGCAGGACCTTGCCCGGGTTCATCAGCCCGGCGGGGTCCACCGCTGCCTTGATGCGGCGCATCAGGTCGAGCTCCGCCCCGCCGCGCCAGCCCTCCATCATGTCGGTCTTGAGCCGGCCAACGCCGTGCTCGGCGGAGAAGCTGCCGCCGAGGTCGCGCACCACCGCGTTCACCGCCTCCATGATGTCGTGGCTGCGGGCGAGGAAGGCCACCGGGTCCATCCCCTCCGGCTGCTGCAGGTTCATGTGGATGTTGCCATCGCCGATATGCCCGAAGGGCACCGGCCGGCTGCCCGGGATCAGTGCGCGGAGGGTGTCGGAGCAGCGGCGGATCATCTCCGGCACCTTCGAGACCGGCACCGAGACGTCGTTCTTCACCGAGGCGCCCTCGCGCCGCTGCGCCTCCGGATGCTCCTCGCGGATGCGCCACAGCGCGCTCCGCTGCGCCTCGCTCTCTGCGATGGCGGCGTCCAGCACCTCGCCCGCCGCCAGCGCCTCCTCCAGCACCGCCTCCAGCAGCGCCCGCAGCCCGGCATCCGGGCGGGAGGAGGCGAGGTCCACCAGCGCGTAGTGCCCGGCCCGCGCGGCGAGCGGCAGGGTGCAGCCCTCGATGTGGCGCAGCGCGAACTCCACCCCCGTGCCCGACATGTACTCGAAGGCGCGCACCGCGCCCTCGTCGCGGTCCCTGAAGCGGCGGAATAGCGCCAGCGCCGCGTCCTCGTCGGCAACGGCGCAGAACGCCACCTCCGTCTCGCGCGGGCGGGGGAAGAGGCGCAGCACGGCGGCGGCGATGACGCCGAGCGTGCCCTCGGCGCCGACGAAGAGGTGGCGCAGCGCGTAGCCGGTGTTGTCCTTGCGCAGGCGCCGCAGGCCGTTCCACACCCGCCCGTCCGGCAGCACCACCTCGAGCCCGAGCATCAGCTCGCGGGCGTTGCCGTAGCGCACCGTGGTGTTGCCCCCGGCATTGGTGGACAGCACGCCGCCGATCGTCGCCGTGCCCTCGGCACCGAGCGAGAGCGGGAACAGGCAGCCCGCCTCGGCCGCCGCCTCCTGCGCCGCCTTCAGCACCACCCCCGCCTCGGCGGTCATGGTCATGTCCACCGGGTCGAGGTCGCGGATGCGGTTCATCCGCGCAAGCGAGAGGACGAGCTGCGCCCCGCCCTCGTCCGGCGTCGCGCCGCCGACCATGGAGGTGTTGCCGCCCTGCGGCACCAGCGCCACGCCCGCCGCCGCGCAGAGGCGCACCGCCTCGGCGAGCTCCGCCGTGCCCGAGGGACGCAGCACGCAGGGGCTGCGGCCGCGGTAGAGGCCGCGCCAGTCGGAGAGGTGGGGCGCGATGTCGGCGGGGTCGGTCAGCAGCCCCCGGGGGCCGAGGGCGGCGCGCAGCGCGTCCAGGAAGGCGGGGGGAAGGGCGGGCGGGGCGTCGGGCATGGCGGGGCGACACTCGCGCCGGCGGCGGGGGCGGTCAATCCGCGGGGGGCGTTGCGCGGCGCCGGAGGGTGGCGTACCCATCGCGGCGGGCCACGCCCCCCCACCGGGGCGCAACTGCTTCTGGAAGGGAGCAACCGCATGGGCACCTCGCCCCCGAAGCCGGCGCTGCGTCCGGCCAATCCCCAATTCTCCTCCGGCCCCTGCGCCAAGCGTCCCGGCTGGACGGCCGCGGCGCTCGCCGGCGCGCTCACCGGGCGCAGCCACCGCGCCGCCGAGCCCAAGGCGCGGCTCGCCGAGGTGATCGAGCGCTCGAAGGCGATCCTCGGCATGCCGGAGGGCTGGCGCCTCGGCATCGTGCCCGCCTCCGACACCGGCGCGGTGGAGATGGCGCTGTGGTCGCTGCTCGGCGCGCGCGGCGTCGAGGTGCTGGCCTGGGAGAGCTTCTCGAAGGACTGGGCGACGGACGTCGTGAAGCAGCTCAGGCTGCGGGATGCGCGGGTGCTGGAGGCGCCCTACGGCAGGCTGCCCGATCTCGGCGCGGTGGACTGGTCGCGCGACGTGGTCTTCGTCTGGAACGGCACGACGAGCGGCGTGCGGGTGCCGGACGGCGCGTGGATCGCGCCGGACCGCGAGGGCCTCGCCATCTGCGACGCCACCTCGGCCGCCTTCGCGATGGAACTGCCCTGGGACCGGCTGGATGTGGTGACCTGGTCCTGGCAGAAGGTGCTGGGCGGCGAGGCCGCGCACGGCATGCTGGCGCTCTCCCCGCGCGCGGTGGCGCGGCTCGAATCCCACACCCCCGCCTGGCCGCTGCCGAAGATCTTCCGCCTGACCAAGGGCGGCAAGCTGAACGAGGGCATCTTCCGCGGCGAGACGATCAACACCCCCTCCATGCTCTGCGTCGAGGACGCGCTGGACGGGCTGCGCTGGGCGGAGGGCGTCGGCGGCCTCAGGGGACTGATCGCCCGGTCGGAGGCGAACCTCGCCGCCGTCGCGGAATGGGTCGCGCGCACCCCCTGGGTTGCGTTCCTGGCGGAGCGGCCGGAGACGCGCTCCTGCACCTCGATCTGCCTCACTATCGCCGCGCCCTGGTTCCGCGCCCTCGACGCCGAGCGCCAGGCGCAGGCGGCGAAGCGGCTCGCCGCGATCCTGGAGAAGGAGGGGGTCGCCTACGACATCGGCGCCTACCGCGACGCGCCGCCGGGCCTGCGCATCTGGGGCGGCGCCACGGTGGAGACGGGCGACATCAGGGCGCTGCTGCCCTGGCTCGACTGGGCCTTCGCCCAGGTGGAGGCGGAGTTCGGGAAGGTGGCCGCGTGATGCCGAAGGTCCTGATCTCCGACAAGCTCTCCCCCGCCGCGGTCGAGATCTTCCGCCGCCGCGGCATATCGGTGGACGTCAGGCCGGGCCTGTCGCCGGCCGAGCTGCGCGCCGTCATCGCGCCCTATGACGGGCTCGCGGTGCGCAGCGCCACCAAGGTGACGCGCGAGCTGCTGGAGGCGGCGCCCAACCTCAAGGTCGTCGGCCGCGCCGGCATCGGCGTGGACAACGTGGACGTCACCTCGGCCACCGCGCGCGGCGTGGTGGTGATGAACACGCCCTACGGCAACGCCATCACCACGGCCGAGCACGCGATCGCCATGATGTTCGCCCTGGCCCGCCAGATCCCGGAGGCCTCCGCCTCCACCAAGGCCGGGAAGTGGGAGAAGAACCGCTTCATGGGCGTCGAGCTGTTCGGCAAGACGCTCGGCCTGATCGGCTGCGGCAACATCGGCTCCATCGTCGCCGACCGCGCGCTGGGGCTGAAGATGAAGGTGGTGGCCTTCGATCCCTTCCTCTCCGAGGGGAGGGCGCTCGAGCTCGGCGTCGAGAAGGTGGAGCTGGCCGAGCTGCTGGAACGGGCGGATTTCGTCAGCCTGCACGCGCCGCTGACCGAGCAGACGCGCAACATCCTCTCCCGCGAGCGGCTGTTCGGCATGAAGAAGGGGGCGCGCCTCATCAACTGCGCCCGAGGCGGGCTGGTGGACGAGGCGGCGCTCGCCGACGCCCTGCGCGAGGGGCACCTGGCCGGCGCCGCCCTCGACGTGTTCGAGACCGAGCCGGCGACGGAGAGCCCGCTCTTCGCGCTCGAGAACGTGGTGTGCACCCCGCATCTCGGCGCCGCCACGGCCGAGGCGCAGGAGAACGTGGCGCTGCAGATCGCCGACCAGATGGCGGACTTCCTGCTGACCGGGGCGGTGTCCAACGCCATCAACATGCCCTCCGTCACGGCGGAGGAGGCGCCGCGGCTCAAGCCCTACATGGAGCTGGCGCGCCTCCTCGGCAGCATGGCCGGGCAGCTCACCGCCGCGCGCGACGGCGCCATCCGCGCCATCCGCGTGGAGTACGAGGGCCACGCGGCGGAGTTGAACCACCGTCCGCTCACCGCCGCGGCGCTGGCCGGCACGCTGGCGCCGCTGATGGGCGCGGTGAACATGGTCAACGCACCGGTGCTGGCGCGCGAGCGCGGCATCGAGGTGGCCGAGACGGTGCACGAGCGCCACGGCGACTACGCCACGCTGCTCCGCGTGACGGTGGTGACCGACCGGCAGGAGCGCAGCGTCGCCGGCACCCTCGTCGGCCATGGCCGCCCTCGCCTGGTGGAGATCAAGGGCATCGCGGTGGAGGCGGATTTCGCCCCGCACATGCTCTACGTGACCAACCAGGACAGGCCGGGCTTCATCGGCCGCTTCGGCACCGCGCTGGCGAATGCCGGCATCAACATCGCCACCTTCCACCTCGGCCGCGCCGCGCCGGGGGGCGATGCGATCTGCCTGGTCTCGCTCGACGGGCCGATCCCCGAGCCGGTGCTGGCCGAGGTGCGCGCCCTGCCGCTGGTGGTGCAGGCGACGCCGCTGCGCTTCTGAACCCGCGGGGTGCCGCACGGCGTGATCCGCCCCGGCGGATCACGCTTGCGCCTGCATGGGGCGGCCGGTCCGGCGCTTCCGCCTCCGCGGGGCAGGCGCCGGAGCGTTGTCCGTGCGCCCCGGCGCACGGCAGACGCCCCGGTCTCCTGGCGTGCGAGCCTCTTCGCCCGTCCGGGTGAAGCCACCCGGACGGGACCCCCCCTAGCTCGGCTTGCGTCCCGGCGGTGGCTCCCCGGCCATGCCGCCATGCGCCCCCATCTCGAGCAGCGCGAGCAGCATCGCCGCCCGCTCCGCCGGGCCCCTGGCCTCCAGCAGCGCCTGCTTCTCCGCCACCTCGAAGGGGCAGACCATGGGCAGCGTCAGCACCAGCATCGCGTCCGAGGCCTGCTCGATGGCCTCCCAATTCGCCTCGATCCCGCGGGCGCGGAAATAGGCCCGCAGCGCGCCGAGCAGCGCTGCCCGGTCGAGAGGCGGCGGCGGCGCGAGGTCGAGGTCCTCGCGGAACGGCGCATAGTCGGCGCGCACGCGGCGGTAGCCGCGGCGCATCGGCAGCTCCTCCACGACCGAGAAGCGGATCACGCCGGTAAGCGTGATCAGGAACCGCCCATCCTCGGTCTCGGCAAAGGAGGAGAGGCGGCCGAGGCAGCCGGTGCGGTAGAGACCGGGACCGGTCGGGCCGCGCGGCGCGCCGGGCTCGGGCTGGATCATGCCGAACATCCGCCCCGCCGCCAACGCGTCTTCGGTCATCGCCAGATAGCGCGGCTCGAAGATGTTGAGCGGCAGCCGGCCACGCGGCAGCAGCAGCGCGCCCGGCAGCGGGAAGACGGGGATCTCCGGCGGCAGCGCCTCGAAGGCGGGGTGGAAGGCCGCCATCGCGCGGCGCGCCCGCCCGCTCAGCGGAACAGCAGCGAGGAGAGCTTCCGTCGCGCCGCGAGGGTGGCGGGGTCGCCATGGCCCCAGGCCTCGAAGAATTTCAGGAGCTGCTTGCGCGCCGCCTCGTCGTTCCAGGCGCGGTCGCGGCGGACCGCCTCGAGCAGCGCCTCGGCCGCCTTCTCCCGCTCGCCCATGGCGTTCAGCGCCACCGCGAGCTCGATGCGCGCCGCGTGGTCGTCAGGGTCGGCAGCCAGGCGCTTCTCGAACTCGGCGAGCCTGGCGCGCGCCTTCCGCCCCTCCGCGGCCAGTTCCAGCGCGCTGCGCACCGAGGCGATCTCGGCATGGCCGCGCAGCTTCTCCGGCACGCTGTCCAGCACCTGTCGCGCCTGCTCCTCCTCCCCGAGCGCCATCAGGGCGCGGGCGACGCCGGCGAAGGCCTCGGCGTTCTCCGGCTCCTGCTGCGCCAGCGCGCCGTAGAGCTGCAGCGCCGCCTGATGATCGCCCGCCTCGGCGGCGGCCTTGGCGCCGGCCAGCAGGTCGGCCGAGGGCATCTGCCCCCCGGCGAGCTTCAGCAGCCCCTCGACGAAGCGCTTCACCTCGCTCTCCGGCAGGGCGCCCTGGAACAGGTCGGCGATCTGGCCCTGCCAGAAGGCGACCACGGTGGGCACCGACTGCAGCGGCAGGCCCATCTGCGCGAGCTGCTGGACCAGCGCCCGGTTCTTGTCGATGTCGATCTTCACCAGCCGCACCCGCCCGCCAGCGGCGCGCACCACCTTCTCGAGCGTGGGGGTGAGCTGCTTGCAGGGGCCGCACCAGGTCGCCCAGAAATCCACCAGCACCGGAACCTCGCGGCTGGCCTGGACCACGTCCTGCATGAAGCTGCGCTGGTCGCCGTCCCTGATCGGATCGGGCGCGGCGGCCCCGGCGGCGGGTGCCCCCTGGCGGTTCGGGTCGAAGATCACGTCCATGGCGGCTGTTCCTAGGGCTGTTGGGGATAGATGCGCCGCCCCGGCCGGGAGACAAGCGCCCGGCGGGGCGGCGGGCGCGCGCCCTCAGCCGCCCCCGGGCGGGCCGAGGTCCACCACCTCCGGCGCGTGGCCGAGGGCGCACAGGAAGCGCAGCAGGTCGCCGGGGCGGATGGCGGTGGTGGCGGCATTGGTGAGCGGGTGGAAGTGCACCCACTCGAACGCCTCCATCAGGTGGCGGTCGAACACCGCCCGCACCGCGCCGGGGGCGGCGTTGACCAGCCCGAAGGGCGTCACCGAGCCGGGCGCCACGCCGAGTTCGGCCATCAGCGCCTCGGCCGGGGCGAAGCTCGCCCGCCCGGCGCCGAGCCGGCGGGCCAGGGCGTTGACGCTGACCTGCCGCCCCTCCTCCAGCACCACGAGAAGGAAGGGGCCGGAGCGGGGCTGCAGGAACAGGTTCTTCGAATGCCCCCCTTCCAGCCGCCCGCGCAGCGCCCGGGATTCGGCCACGGTGAAGACCGGCGGGTGGGTGGTGGTGCGCGCCTCGATGCCCATGGCGGCAAGGCGGGCGAGCAGGCCCTCCGGCGTCTCGGGCCCCGGTCGGGCGGGCGGGACGGATCCGGTCTCCGGCAGGTGTCGGTGCATGCTCCCCCTTTCCGGTCCTGGAAGCGCCGGGCAATGAAGCGGCGCCGGGGGAGGCTGGCAACCGGCGGGGCGGCGGGATTGTGATGGCATCCTTGCCGCGCCCGCGACATTGGCACCCCCGGGCGGCACGCCACCGGGAACGGTCCGGGCCCGGTGCGGCCGGGTCTTCCGCCGCCCGCCAGGGGAGCCACGCATGAACCCAAGCACGACGCCGGCGGAACGGGCCGAGGAGGCCCGCTTCCTGCGCCGGGTGCTGATCGCCGCCGCGATCGCCGCCCTCGCCCTGGTGCTGTGGCGCATCACCGCGCCGCTGCTGATGATCTTCGCCGCGGTGCTGCTGGCGGTGCTGCTGGACGCCGGCGCGGCCCTGTTCACCCGCTATCTCGGCCTCGGGCGGCGCTGGGGCCTCGCGCTCACGGGGCTCGCGGTGCTCGGCCTCCTCGCCGCGGTCTTCGCCCTGGTCGGCAACCAGGTGGTGGCGCAGATGGCGGAGTTCACCGAGGCGGTGCGCGGCGCGGTGCGCATGCTGGAGCAGCGCTTCGGCCTCGAACTCCCCCGCCTCGGCCCGGGCGAGAACGGGGAGGGCACGCCGCTCTCCACCCAGGCGATCACCGGCTTCCTCGGCCAGGCGGTCACCATCGGCACGGTGATCTTCGACTCCTTCTTCACCCTGGTGCTGGTGGTGGTGGGCGGCGTCTATCTCGCCGCGCAGCCGGGACTCTACCGGCGCGGCCTGGCGAAGCTGTTCCCGCGCACGCGTCAGGCGCAGGTGGAGGAGACGGCGGGCGCGGTGGGGGAGGCGCTGCGGCTCTGGCTGCTCGGGCAGATGATCGGGATGGTGCTGGTCGGCCTGGCGATGGGACTCGGCGCCTGGCTGATCGGCCTGCCGGCGCCGCTCGCCCTCGGTCTCATCGCCGGGGTGCTGGAATTCGTGCCGATCGTCGGGCCCTGGGTGGCCGCCGTGCCGGTGGTGCTGCTGGCGCTGACCGGGGGGGTGGAGATGCTGCTCTGGGCGGTCGGGCTGATCCTGCTCGTGCAGCAGCTCGAGGGCAACATGATCACGCCGCTGGTGCAGCGGCGCATGGTCCACATCCCGCCCGCGGTCATGCTGTTCTCCGTGGTCATCTTCGGCGCCCTGTTCGGGATCGCCGGCGTGATCCTGTCCGGGCCGCTCACCGTCCTCGCCTATGTGCTCGTCGCCAAGCTCTACGTGCGGGACACGCTGCGCCACGAGGCGGAGGTGCCGGGCGCGGACCGCGCCTGAAAGGGGGATGCGCTCCGCCGCGGGGCCTGTAGAGTGGTCCGCGCCCAGCGGGAGGAGCGGAATGCGGCAGGAGGAGCGCACGCCGGTGATCGTCGGCGTCGGCGAGGTCAGGGACCGGCCCGCCGACCCGGCCGAGGGCAGGGAGCCGCTGGCGCTGATGGCGGAGGCGCTGCGCCGCGCCGAGGCCGATGCCGGCGCCGCCCTGCTCGCGCGGGTGGACGCGCTGGACGTGATCCACGAGGTCTCCTGGCCCTATCCCGACCTGCCGGCGCTGCTCTCGGAAACCCTCGGCATCGCCCCGCGCCACCGCCACTACGGCCCGGTCGGCGGCGAGACGCCGCTCGCCTTCCTGCACCAGGCGGCCGAGCGCATCGCCCGCGGCGAGAGCGAGGTCGCCGCCGTCTGCGGCGGCGAGGCGCAATACACCGTCGCGCAGGCGGAGAAGCGCGGCATCGCGCTGCCCTGGACGCCGCGCGACCCGGCTGCGAAGCCGCGCACGCGCGAATACCTGGCCGAGTTGCAGCGCCGGCACGGCCTCGACATGCCGATCCGTGTCTATCCGCTCTACGAGAACGCCACCCAGGCCGCCTGGGGCCAGACGCCGGCGGAGGGGCAGGCGGAATCCGCCCGCCTCTGGGCCGCCTATGCCGCGGTGGCGGCGCGCAACCCGAATTCCTGGCTGCAGCGCCCCTTCACGCCGGAGGAGATCGCCACCCCCTCTCCGGGCAACCGCATGATCGCCTGGCCCTACCCGAAGCTGATGACGGCGAACCCGCTGGTGAACCAGGGCTCGGCGGTGCTGGTGACGAGCCTCGCCGCGGCGCGCGCCGCCGGCATCCCGGCGCGGCGCTGCGTCCCCGTGCGCGGCGGCGGCGCGGCGAACGAGCCGAAGGACACCATGCAGCGCCCGCGCTTCACCGACGCGCCGGCAATGCAGGTGGTGTTGGAACTCGCGGCGGAGATGGCGGGCGGCGACGCCGCCCGCTTCGCGCAGCGCGAGTTCTACAGCTGCTTTCCCTGCGTGCCGAAGATGGCGCGGCGCGTGCTGGGCCTGACGGAGGACGCGACGCCGACGGTGGCGGGCGGCCTCACCTTCCATGGCGCGCCGCTCAACGCCTACATGCTGCACGCCGCCTGCGCCATGGTCCCCGCGCTGCGCGAGGCGCCGGGGGCGCTCGGCCTGCTCTACGGCCAGGGCGGCTTCGTCACCCAGCACCGCACGCTGGTCCTCGGCGGCGAGCCGGACGGCGCGCTGGTCTCGCGCGACCTGCAGGCGGAGGCCGACCGCCGCCGCGGCCCCGCCCCGCCGCTGGTCGAGGGGCGCGAGGGCGAGGCGACGGTCGAGACGCACACCGTGGTGTTCCGCGCCGACGGCACGCCGGATTTCGGCACCGTGGTGCTGCGCCTGCCCGATGGCGCGCGCAGCATGGCGCGGGTGCCGCGCGAGGATGCGGCGACGCTCGGCGCGCTGATGGCGCAGGAGCGCAGCGCCGTCGGGCTCACGGGCAGGCTGCGCCAGGGCAGGGAGGGGTTGCAGGAATGGGCGATCTGACAGGCGAGGCCGTGCTGTTCGAGGTGGCGGAGCCGCACATCGCGCTCGTCACCATCAACCGGCCGGAGGCGCGCAACGCCGTCAACGGCGCCGTCGCGCAGGGGCTGGAGGCGGCGGTGGAGCGCGTCGAGCGGGACGGGGATATCTGGGCCGCGGTGCTGACCGGCGCCGGCCCGCATGCCTTCTGCGCCGGCGCCGACCTGAAGGAGGTCTCGGCGGGGCGCAGCGCCACGCTCTCCACCGAGCGGGGCGGTTTCGCCGGCTTCGTGCGCGCGAAGCGGTCCAAGCTCTGGATCGCCGCGGCACAGGGCCATGCGCTGGCGGGCGGGCTGGAACTGCTGCTCGCCTGCGACCTCGCCGTGGCGGCGGAGGGCGCGACCTTCGGGCTGCCCGAGGTGAAGCGCAGCCTGGTCGCCGGCGCGGGCGGCGTGTTCCGCCTGCCGCGCGCCCTGCCGCGCGCCATCGCGCTCGAGATGATCGCCACCGGCGAGCCGATCCCCGCCGCGCGCGCCGCCCAGTTCGGGCTGGTGAACGCGGTGGTGCCGGCGGAGCGGGTGCGGGAGGCGGCGCTGGCCCTGGCGCGCAAGGTCTGCGCCAACGCTCCGCTCGCGGTGCGGGAGAGCCTGGCCGTGGCGCGGCAGGCCGCCGACCTCGACGAGGAGGCGCTGTGGGAGCTCTCCCGCGCCGCCAGCCAGCGCATCCGGCAGACGGAGGATTTCCAGGAGGGGCCGCGCGCCTTCGTGGAGAAGCGCGCGCCGTTGTGGAAGGGGCGCTAGAGCGGATCCCGTTCGGGCGGACCCGCCCGAACAGGTGAAGATGCTCGCGCAATCAATGAGCCAGAGCGTTTGCCGTGCGCCAGGGCGAACGGAAAACGCTCTGCCTTGCCCTACCGCGCCGCCTGGCGGGCCAGGGCGAGCACCGCCGCGCGGGCGATGGTGGCCGCGGGCAGGCCGGTGGCCTTGGTGCGGCGCTCCGCCTCCAGGAGGGCGGCGCCGGCGGCCTCCAGCGCCTCCGGCCGCCAGCGCCGCAGGGCGCGCTCCAGCCCCGGCTTGTGGCGGAAGAACACCGGCGGGCGCAGCCCCTCGAGCGCCACCCCCGGTGCCGTGCCGCCCGCCACCGCCAGGGCGGCGAGGTGCAGCCGCTGCACCTGGCGCATCGCCGCCCGCACCACCTGCACCGGCGAGGCGCCCTCGGCCAGCGCCGTCTCCAGGGCCCGGTCGGCCGCCGCCACCTCGCCCCCGAGCGCGGCGACCAGCGCCTCCTCGAGGTCGAGGGCGGACCCCTCGGCGACGCAGGCGAGCGCGTCCTCCTGTGTCACCCGTCCGCCCGCACCGACATAGGCGGCGAGCTTCTCGAGCTCCCGGCGCAGCAGCAGCCGGTCCTCGCCCAGGCGCTGCGCCAGCCACTCCACCGCCGCCGGCTCCGCCTGCACCTCCAGCTCGGCTAGCAGGCGCGCGATGGAGGCGGCAAGCTCCGCCCCCCGTTCGCGGTAGCAAGGGATCACCACCGCCTCCGGTGCCGGCTCCAGCAGCGCGCGCAGCCTGGAGCGCGCCGGCAGCTCCCCGGCCTCCAGCAGCACCAGCCCGGGGCCGGGGCCGGCCAGCGCCTCCTTCGCCGCGGCGGCGAAGGCGTCGCTCGCCTCGCGCACCCGTACCAGGCGCCGCCCGCCGACCAGGGCGAGCGTCGCGGCCTCGGCGGCGAGCAGGCCCGGATCGCGCGCCGCCTCCCTCGGCACCTCGACGAGGCGCAGCGCGTCGCCTCCGGTGACGCGCGCGGCGAGCCGCTCCGCGCGCTCCCGCACCAGGCCGGGGTCGTCGCCGTGCAGCAGCACGACGCGACAGGCGCCGGGATCGTCGAGAAAGGCGGCGAGGCGCCGCGCGTCGATCCGGGCCATGCTCAGGCCGGGGCGCGCCGCCCCTCGGCCGCGGTCCGGGCGAGATGCCGGCGCAGCTCCAGCGCCACGCCGTTGGCGATCTCGTGCGCCAGCATCCCGACCAGGCGCTGCTCCATGGCGTCGCGCGCGGTGTCGGCGGCGAAGAATTGCAGGTCGGGCACGTTGAAGGCGTCCATCACCCGCACCGGCATGGCGCTGCGCCCGACCGGCTGCGGCGGCACCGAGAGCGTCGCCAGCGTCCAGTTGCCGATGGCGATGCTGCGCACGCGGCTGATCGTGCCGTCGCGGCGGTAGCCGAGGATCTCGGTGTCGAACCCCACGCCCACGGTCAGCAGGTAGCGCGCCTGGGTGCCCGGCGCCGATCCCTCGAAGCGCCGCTGCAGGTCGCGGCGCAGCAGCTGGCCGAAGCGGTCGCCGATCGGGGCGACGCGCACGGCGGCAAGCTCCGCACGCAGCTCGGCCGGCCCCTCCGGCGCCGCGGCCGGGCCGTAGAGCGGGCGGAAGCCGCAGCCGCCGAGGGCGAGCAGCCCGGCGGCGCCGAGCAGGGCGCGCCGCGGCCGGCGGTCAGACGACGAAGTTGACGATGCGGCCCGGGACATGGATGCGCTTCCGGATGGGGCGGCCGGCGAGGGCGCGCTGCACGTTCGGCTCCGCCTCGGCGGCGGCGAGGACCTCCGCCTCCGTGGCGCCGGCCGGCACCTCGATGGTGCCGCGCAGCCTGCCGAGCACCTGCACGGCGATGGTGAGGGTATCGGCCTTCAGCAGCGCCGGATCGGCCTCCGGCCAGGGCAGCTCGGCCACCAGCCGCGCCTCGCCCGGGCGCAGCATGGACCACAGCTCCTCGGCGAGGTGCGGCATCATCGGCGCGGCGAGGCGGGTGATGGTCTCGAGCGCCTCGCGCCGCGCCGCGGCGCAGTCCGCTCCCTCCGCCTCGGCGATGGCGTTGGCGAATTCGTGGATGCGCGCCACCGCGACGTTGAAGGCGAAGCCTTCCAGCGCCTCGGTCACCGCGGCGATGGTGCGGTGCGTCGCCTGGCGCAGCCTCCGCGCCGCGCCCGCCGCGTCCCCGGGCGGCGTGCCGGGGGGCGGCAGGGAGGGCAGCGCCAGGGCGGTCATGCGCCACAGGCGCTGGGTGAAGCGGAAGGCGCCGGCGACCCCGGCCTCCGTCCACTCCATGTCGCGCTCCGGCGGATTGTCGGAGAGGATGAACCAGCGCGCGGTGTCGGCGCCGTAGCGCTCGATGATGGCGCCGGGATCCACCGTGTTGCGCTTCGACTTCGACATCGCCTCGACGCGGCCGATGGTGGCCGGCGCGCGTGTCGCCTTTTCGACCGCGCCGCGGCTGCCGTCGGGGGCGGTGACGATCTCCACCTCCTCGGGGTAGAGCCAGCGGCCGTCGGCGGCGCGGTAGCTCTCATGCGTCACCATGCCCTGGGTGAACAGCCCGGCGAAGGGCTCGGCGAGGGCGAGGTGCCCGGTGTCGCGCATGGCGCGGGCGAAGAAGCGGGAATAGAGCAGGTGCAGGATCGCGTGCTCGATGCCGCCGATGTACTGGTCCACCGGCAGCCAGGCGTCCACCGCCTCCCGCGTCACCGGGACGGGCGCGCGCGGCGAGCAGAAGCGGGCGAAGTACCACGACGAATCCACGAAGGTGTCGAAGGTGTCGGTCTCGCGCCGCGCCGGCCGGCCGCAGCGCGGGCAGTCCACGTGCTTCCAGCGGGGGTGGTGGTCGAGCGGGTTGCCGGGCCGCGAGAAGTCCACGTCCTCGGGCAGCAGCACCGGGAGCCGGTCCTCCGGCACCGGCACGGCGCCGCAGCCCTCGCAGTGGATCACCGGGATCGGGCAGCCCCAGTAGCGCTGGCGGGAGACGCCCCAGTCGCGCAGCCGCCAGTTCACCACGCCCTCGCCCTGGCCCGTGCGCTCCAGCGCCTCGACGACGCGGCGCTTGGCCTCGGGCACGGAGAGCCCGTCGAGGAAGCCGGAGTTGAAGATCGTCCCGTCCTCGACATAGGCCTCCTCGCCGATGGTGAAGCGGGCCGGGTCGGCGCCGGGCGGCAGCACCACGGGCAGCACGGAGAGGCCGTACTTCCGGGCGAATTCCAGGTCGCGCTGGTCGTGGCCGGGGCAGCCGAAGATGGCGCCGGTGCCGTATTCCATCAGCACGAAATTGGCGATCCAGACCGGGAAGGTGACGCCTTCCAGGAAGGGATGCGCGACGCGCAGCCCGGTGTCGTGGCCGCGCTTCTCCGCCTGCTCGATCGCCGCCTCGGAGGTGCCCATGCGGCGGCACTCGGCGATGAACTCCGCCGCCTTCGGGTCGCGCGCCGCCACCGCCTGGGCCAGCGGATGCTCGGCGGCGAGGGCGAGGAAGCTCATGCCGAACAGCGTGTCGGGGCGCGTCGTGAACACCTCCACCTCGGCGATGTCCGCGACCGCCTCGGCCAGGCGGAAGCGCACCCGCGCGCCCTCGCTGCGGCCGATCCAGTTGGCCTGCATCAGCTTCACGCGCTCGGGCCAGCGGTCGAGGCCGTCCAGCGCGGCCAGCAGGTCCTCCGCGTAGCGCGTGATGCGGAAGAACCACTGCGCCAGCTTCTTCTTCTCGACCGGCGCGCCGGAGCGCCAGCCGCGGCCGTCGATCACCTGCTCGTTCGCCAGCACGGTCTGGTCCACCGGGTCCCAGTTGACCCAGCTCTCCTTGCGCTCGACGAGGCCGGCCTTCCAGAAGTCGAGGAACAGGCGCTGCTGCTGGCCGTAGTACTCCGGGTCGCAGGTGGCGAATTCCCGCGCCCAGTCCAGGCTGAGTCCCATGCGCTTCAGCTCGGCGCGCATGGCGGCGATGTTGTCGTAGGTCCACCTGCCGGGGTGGATGCCGCGCTCCCGCGCCGCGTTCTCGGCCGGCAGGCCGAAGGCGTCCCAGCCCATCGGGTGCATCACCAGGTGGCCGCGGGCGCGCTTGTAGCGCGCCACCACGTCGCCCAGCGTGTAGTTCCGCACATGCCCCATGTGGATCTTGCCGCTGGGGTAGGGGAACATCTCCAGCACGTAGTACTTGCGCGCCCCGGGCGGCGGCACGTCGGGCACGGCGAAGCAGCCGCGCCGCTCCCATTCCGCCTGCCAGCGCGGCTCGGCGGTGCGGAAGTCGTGGCGCGGCTCGGGGCGCGGGCCCTGCGCCGCCCGATCGCCCGCGGGGGCGGCCGAGGGGGGCACGTCGGTCGGCACGGTGCGGTCCTTGTCGTTCATGGCTCGGGGCGCGTTCTCGCGCTACGCAATAGGCCGCGCCGGGGGCGGAGGGAAGCGGGGCGGACGCGCCTTCAGCCGCCGCGGCGCAGATAGAAGGGCGTCCGGCCCATGCGGCGCAGCGCGTGGTCGGCGGCGAACAGGTCGGCGTAGTGCAGCACATGCGCCTCCGGCGTCCGGCCGTGGAAGGGCGCGTTGCCGGCATGGGTGGCGACGGTGCTGACGACGAGGTGCGGGAAGCCGAGATCCTTGAGCAGCATCGCCCCCACCACCCCGTGCGGCAGCTCGTGGTAGAGCGCGGTGTGGCCGTCCCGCAGGTAGAGCAGCGGCTTGTCCACGTCGTGCAGGATCAGGATCGGGAGCAGGAGGTCGCGGTCGAAGGCGGCGCCCCAATCCGCCTCGGCCCGCCGCGCCAGGTCGAGCCCCGCCCGCGTCACCTCGTTGACATGCGCCATGAGGGGGTAGGAAGGGGTGCCGGGCGTGAACACCATGTCCTCCAGCGCCTCGTGCGGCGAGGAGACCCAGGCGCTGACCCAGGCGGTGACGATCCGCTCCCGCACCCCGGGCGAGACCAGGTCGAGGCCCCAGAGCCAGTCCTCCACCGCCCTGCGGCGCCAATTGCTGCCGTGGTCGATGCTGTAGGGGCTGCCCATCCCTCCTCCTCCCCATGGCGGCGCGGCAGCCTGCGGCGCCGTCACGGCGCTGGCAAGCGCGGCGGTGCGGGCGGAAGGGAGGCGGTGTAGGCTCCCGCCGCTGCGGGAGGAGGACGGGCGATGCGCGAGGGAGGCGGGGCGCGGGCGGCGGTGGGGCGCCGGCGGGCGCTGGCGGCGGGGCTGGCCGGCCTGCTGGCAGCGGGCGCGGCGCGGGCGCAGCCGGCCTGGCCAGGCCGGCCGGTGCGGGTGATCGTGCCCTGGCCGCCGGGCGGCGGCGCGGACACGGTGGGGCGCATCCTCTTTGCCCGCCTCTCCGAGGCGCTCGGGCAGCAATTCGTCATCGAGAACCGCCCCGGCGCCTCGGGCACCATCGGCGCGGCGGCGGCGGCGCGGGCCGAGCCCGATGGCCACACCGTGCTCTACGACGCCACGGCGCAGTCGGTGAACCCCTTCCTGATGCCGGCCATGCCCTTCGACGTGCGGCGGGACTTCGAGACGGTGTTCCTCGCCGCCGTGGTGCCGAACCTGCTGGTGGTCACCCCCTCGGTGCCGGTGCGGACGGTGGGGGAGGTGATCGAGCTGGCGAAGCGCACCCCCGGCGGGCTGAGCTGGGCCTCCTCCGGCAACGGCTCGGTGCAGCACATGGCGCTCGAGCTGTTCCGGCAGATGAGCGGCGCGCCGCTGGTCCACGTGCCCTATCGCGGCGGCGGGCCGGCGCTGAACGACGTGATCGGCGGGCAGATCAACTTCTACTTCAGCAACGCCAGCGCCTCGACGCCGCATGTCGCATCCGGCGCGGTACGCGCCATCGCGCATACCGGCGCCGGGCGGCTCGACACCATGCCGGACCTGCCCGCGGTGGCGGAGACGCTGCCGGGCTTCGAGGCCTATGAGNCGGAGACGCTGCCGGGCTTCGAGGCCTATGAGTGGAACGGCGTCTTCGTGCCCGCGCGCACGCCACGGGAAATCGTGCGGCGGCTGAACGCGGCGCTGAACGAGGCGATCGCCCACCCGCCGGTGGCGGAGCGGCTGCGCGCGCTCAACGTTGGCACGCGGCCCAACGCGCCCGAGGAGTTCCGCGCCTTCCTGGAGGCCGAGATGGCGCGGTGGGAGCGGGTGATCCGCGAGGGCAACATCCGCATCGAATAGGCCCGGCCGGAACGCCGGCGCAACCTCGCTTGCCCGGCCGGCCGCGGCGGGGCAAGCGGGCGGGGTGCTCCACCTCATCAAGCTCTCGGTCGGCCCGAAGGACGTGGCCGAGCTTCGCGTCATCCAGGCGGGGCGGGCGCGCTCCGACCCGCCGCTGCGCCACCGCACGCGCATGATGCCGCGGCGCGCCGCGGAGATCACCGCCGGCGGCTCGATCTACTGGGTGGTCGCGGGCTTCGTGCAGGTGCGCCAGCGGGTGATCGAGATCCGCGAGGAGGCTTGGGAGGACGGCTCCCCCTGCGCCGCGCTGGTGCTCGACCCGGCGCTGGTGCCGGTGGCGGCGCGGCCGGTGAAGCCCTTCCAGGGCTGGCGCTACCTGGCGCCCGAGGCGGCGCCGCCGGATGCCGTGGAGACGGCGGCGCGCGGCGCGGAGGCGCTGCCGGAGGCGATGCG
The DNA here is from genome assembly GCF_004761865.1 of Crenalkalicoccus roseus. Taxonomy (GTDB): domain Bacteria; phylum Pseudomonadota; class Alphaproteobacteria; order Acetobacterales; family Acetobacteraceae; genus Crenalkalicoccus; species Crenalkalicoccus roseus. Next base: position 82,303 of record NZ_SJDM01000013.1, read on the forward strand.
GCGGGAGCTGCGCGCGCTCGGGCTGCTCTGACGGCGGCCTGCACGCGGATCGCTTCAGGCGCATCATGGGGCGCCCAAACGCTTTGGGGGGCCACGCATCCCGTGGCCGCCCGGACCAGTTCTCGCGGGTCGCGCTTGCTCGATCCGGTATCAGCCCCGCGCGCCGGTCTTGCGAAGGCGCCGGGGCGGGGCGGCGTCCCGCCTCATCCGCCGAGCGCCAGCCGCACCGCCACCAGCGCGCCGAGGCCGAGGCCGAGCGCGGGCAGGAGCCGACCGCGCAGCAGGGCGAAGCCGAGCAGCCCGGCGGCGAGCCCCGCCAGACGTGCCGGCAGCGGCACCGTCGCCAGGATGCCCACGGGCGCGAGCACCGCCAGCGCCACGAAGGCCGCCAGCGTCGCCTGGGAGACGGCGGTGGCCCAGGCGATGAAGGGGTGCTCCGGCCGCAGCGCGCCCGCCACCAGCAGCCCCGCGCCGCGCAGCGCCAGCATCGCCAGGGCGGCGAGCAGCAGGGCGAGGTCAGGCGCCGCCACGGCGCCGCCCGATCAGGAAGGCCGCGGTGCCGCCCAGCAGACCGGCGCCCAGCAGGCTCCAGGCGGCGGGCAGGACGAGCGCCGCCGGCGCCGCCAGCACCCCGGCCAGGATGGCCCGCCGCGCCGGGGGGAGGCGCAGGTCGCCCGCCATCAGCAGCGCGAAGTAGAGCGGGTTGGCGAAGAGCAGGGCCGCCCGCGCCGCCGGGTCGAGGTGCGGGGCGAGAAGGTGGCCCGCCGCCGTCGCCGCCCCCGCGATCAGCCAGGAGGCGAGGGCAAAGCCGAGGAACCAGGGCAGGCGCTCCGCCGCCGGCAGGAATGGCAGGCGGCGCATCGCCGCGGCCCAGGGGGTGATGGCGATGAAGGGCAGCGCCAGCCAGCGCCGCCAGCCGGCGCCGCCGAGCCAGGGCGCCAGCGCCACCGCCATCGGCAGGAAGCGGGCATTGGCCGCGGTGGCGCCGAGCACCGCCGGCACCACCCCGCCATGGGCGGCGCCGGGGGCGGCGAATTGCAGCAGCACGAGCTGGCCGGCCATGCCATAGACCAGGAGCGAGGCGCCGAGCGCCCAGGGCAGCGCCAGCCCCGCCTCCCGCACCGCCGCCCCGAAGGCGAGGAAGGTGACGCCCATGGCGATGGCCGGGGCGCCGAGCGCCTCGGCGACGCCGCGGCGATGGCTGCGAGAGGGAGGCGGAAGGCGGGACATGCGGCCCCGCCATCCTGGCACGGGGCGGGCGCCGCGTCAGGCCGCCACGCCCGGCACCGGCGAGGCCCGGGGGACGGATCGCCCGGGGCGTGATCCCCGGATCACGCCCCCTCGTTGCGTGGCGGATTCGCCGCCTGGCCCGTCGGCGCGGATCGGGCGCCAGGGCCGCCGCCCTGGCGGCGCCTGATTGCCATTCGCGGAGCGGGCTTCCGGCCAGCGCGCGTCCCGCCCCGGCCGAGCCGCGCTCAGCGCGAGGCGGACTGGCTGCGCAGCTCCCGCGCCCGGGCGAGGACCTTGTCCTCGAGCTCGGAGTTGGTGGCCGCGGCCACCGGCGCATCCACCCACTGGGTGCCGTTCTGCACCTGGCGGAACACCTGCACCCGCACCCCGTCGGAGCGGAGCTGGCGGCCCATCACATAGGCCTGGGCACGGAAGCGCTCCCCCGGCGCGCTGGGCGGCGCGTACCAGTCGGTGATGATGGTGCCACCGAAGGGGTCGGCGGAGGCGAGGGGCATGAAGGAGAGGGTGTCGAGGGTGGCGCGCCAGAGATAGGCGTTCACCCCGAGCCCGGTGCCGCCCATGGCGGCCGCCTCGCGGGCCTGCCGCTCGCGGTCTATGCCGAAGACGACGATGCCGGAGGAGGCGCCCTGGGGCCGGCTGCGCACCATGCTGCCCTGCCAGTCCCCGTATTCGTCGCTGCCGACCATGCGGGTGTTGTTGCCGGAACAGGCGGCGACCAGCGGCAGGGCGAGGCAGAGAGGAAGCAGTGCGCGCATCATGGGTGGGTTCGTCTCATCGGCCCGATGGGGGCGGATTAAGCCCGTTTTCCGGCCGCCCGCAAGCGGCAAGGGGGCGGCGGGTCCGCCCCGCCGCCCCCCGTTGCGCACCGGCCGCCGTCCTCAGAAGGCGAGGCGGACGCCGGTGAGGAAGACACTGCCCTTCACCCGGTCGGTGCCGAGATAGTTGAGCGTGCCGACCAGGTTGGCGTTGCCCGGCTGCTTGACCTCGTGGCGGGCGAACTCGGCCACGAAGTCGAGCCCGGGAGCGAAGCGGTAGTTGCCGCCGATGGAGTAGCCGTAGCGGCGGTGCGCGCCGGCGGCCACCCGGTTGTAGCTGCCCCAGAAGGCGTTGGCGCCGATGGTGAACGGCCCGAAGGTGTAGGAGCCGCCGACGTCGAACTGCTCCATGTTGCGGTCGCCGCGCACCGTCGGGATGTAGAAGAAGGTGGTGTTGCCCCAGGTGTAGGCACCGCCGACCGTGAAGCCCATCCAGGTCGCCTGCGCACCGGCCTGATAGACCTGCGGGCTGCGCAGGTTCTTGGTGATGTCGCCGGTGATCGGGTTGGCGCTGCGGATCACGCCCGACTGCATGGTGCCGATCGAGGCGGCGAGGCCGACGCCGGCGATGTTGCCGCGCCAGCGGCCCATGGCCTGGAACTCGTTGACGCGGCCGGGCAGGGCATGGGAGCGGGCGAAGGTCTGGTTGCCGGTGACGGCATAGACGCGGTCGCAGTTGATGCTGGCGAAGGAGTTGAGGCAGCCGACGCCGGAGCCCTCGCCCTCGTTGAAGGCGTAGGACAGACCGAAGTCGAAGCCGAAGAACTGCGGCGAGAGGTAGATAATCTTGGTGTTGTCGCCGAGACCGCCCGGGGAGGTGGTGGTGCGGTTCGGGCGCACCATGAACTCCTGCCAGGCGCCATAGACGCCGCCGGTGCCGAAGTTGGTGATGAAGCCGCTGTTCAGCAGGCCGCCCATCGGGCCGTCCTCGTCGCCGAAGCGGATCTGGCCGAGCCGCGGGGAGGCGATGAAGCCATAGGCCTCGTCGATGCTGGCGGTGGTGTTGGCCATGATGGCGCGGCGGGCAACGCGCGCGGAGCCCTCGGCCTGGTTGAACTGGAGCTGCACCACGGCGCCGTAGGTCACGCCGTTCGCCGCCTTGCCGTTGACGAAGACGTTGATGCCGGTGGTGACGGAGAAGTCGTTGTGGCCGAGGCGCGCCGACTGCCGCTGCAGCTCGTTGCCGTTGGAGACGGTGTTGGCCAGGCCCTGGTTCTGCGCCAGGCTCGGGTCGCTCGCGCCGATGGTGTTCTGCAGCGTGCCGATGGACAGGTTGTTGTTCTGCTGCGTGTAGCCGTACAGGAACCGGAAGAAGCCGCCGATCCGGACGGTCGGCGCCTGCTGCGCCTCAGCCACCGACGGGGCGAACACCGCGGCGCCGAGCACCGCCGTGCTGGCCAGCAGTATCTTACGCATCCTCAATCCTCCTCAACCGCCGGTCGTCCCGGCTCTTCCCCTCGACCCGCCTGCCTCCCTGCAGGGAAACCGCCCCCGGGATGGCAGGGCCATCGCCCCGGAGAGATCCGGGCCCGCCCGGACTATGGGGCCGCGCAATGAAGTCGGGCAACGGGGCTCGGGCGCTTACCGCGACATCCCTGAAACACTGTGGCGCCCCCGCCACAGCGGCGTGAGGGCCGTGATGGCGGCAAGGCCCGCGGCGTGGCGCGGCAGCCGCAGGGCGTTGCCGGGGCCGATGCCGCCCAGCGCCACCACCGGCCGCCCGGCCCGCCGCGCCAGCGCCGCCCAGCGCCAGGGGCCGAGCGCCGGCGCGCCCGGATGGCTGGCGGTGGGAAAGACCGGGGAGAGGATGACGGCATCGGCGGCCAGCCGCCGTCCCCGCGCCAAGCCGGCCCGCCCGTGCGCGGCGGCGCTCAGCGGCAGGCCGCGCCGCCGCGCCAGCAGGAAGGGCAGCAGGCCGGGCACGCCAGGGCGGTCCGGCAGGTGCAGCCCGGCGCCGTGGCGCAGCGCCAGCCGGCCATCGCCGGCCACCAGCAGGCGCAGGCGCCGCCGCCGCGCCAGCGCCGCCAGCCCCGCCAGCACGCCGGGCGCGAGCCCCCGCGCCACCACCGCCGCGCCCGGCGGCAGGCGGGCGGCGGCGGCGCGGGGATC
>NZ_SJDM01000014.1 GCF_004761865.1 Crenalkalicoccus roseus
CTGTGGATCAGGTTTGTCCACGCGGCTTAGAGGAACCATCCTCCTTCTCCGGTACCGGCCTGGGTCGTTCCCTCCTCCAGCGCCAGGAGGGGATCCGGAAGCGCCGCCGGCAGGGCCTTCATCGCCAAGCCCTTGCCATGACCGGAGCCATGGCCGGGGCCGGGCGCCAGCGTGGCCGGCTCCGGCAGGAGGGGCGGCGCCACCTTGCCCGGCGAAGGATCCGCCGCGGCGATCAGGAGGGTCTCCCCCGCCAGCAGGAAGCCCGGCGCGGCGGCCGGACCGGGCGGCGGCTTGGTCGCCTCGGCGAGAGGGGCGGCAGGTTCCTGCTTGGCCAAGCCGAGGGCAAGGCCGGGCGGAGCGGAAGCGCCCTTGCCGGGTGGGGGTCCGGCCAGCAGGCCCAGCGGCCCCTTGCCGAGGCCCGGTACCGCCACCGCGCTGGCGCCATGGTCCTCCATCGCCGGGATCCCGGCCTTGACCGCCGCGTGCGCGGGCACCTTGTGCCCCGCCACCAGGAGGCCGGGCGCCATCGGCCCGGCAGCAGGCGGAGGAGAGCCGGGGGCATCCTGCAGGGCCGGCGGCGCCCCCTGCTCCGTCGTCCCGGCGCCCTGGCCAGGCTTGGTGTCGGCAAGGAAGGGCGGCGGTGCCTCGCCGGGCGTGGGGAGGGGCGGGACGGGCTTCGCCGCCGGTGCCGCCGCCTCGATGGGGGGCGGCGCGGGCGCCGCCTTTCCGGGCGGGGAAGGGGCGCTGCCGCCGGGCTCGGTCGGGGCGGCCGTCTCCACGGGCGGGGCGGGGCGCTCCGGCGCCGCCTTGCCCTCCGCCGGGAGGATGGCGACGGGCGGCTGGGGTGAGGGCTGGCTTGCCGATGGCAGGGCAGGCGCGGCGGCGCTGATGGGGTGCGCGGGCTGCCCGGAGTCCGCCGGGGGCGAGGCCGGGGCGGCGGCGCTGGCGGGATGCGCCGGCTGCACGCCCTCCGCCGATGGCAGGGCCGGGGTGTCGGACAGGCGGGAGGGCGGCTCGCCCTCCGCTGGGGGCGGGGCGGCCCGCTGCGCTGCCGCGATCACGGTGGGCGCGGGATCCTGCGGGACGGGCGCGGCCTCCGGCGGTACCGGCGTGTCGCCGCCGAGGGCGGCCGCGGGGGCCTCCGCTGCGCGGGTGGCGGCCGGCGCCGTGCCCGTCGTGCCGCCGCCTTCCCGCGGCGGCGCCCGGTCCCCGGCCCGTGCCTCCCCATCCGGCTCCGGCACGGCGGCGGGCGGGGGCGGGGCGGGAACCGCCTCGGGCGGAGCCTCAGGCCCCGTGGCGGCGCGGACCGCCGGTTCCGCCCCGGCGGCTTCCGCGGCGGCGCGGGCGCGCGGCGCGGCCGGGGCTTCCTCCTCCGCCTCGGGCAGGGTGGTGGGCTGGATGGTCGTGCCGCGCGTCGGCGGCGCCGGGCCGGCCTCGGCGCCCGGAAGGGGGGGCACGGCGCCGGCTGCCGCGGCGGTCTCGGGCAGGGCCGCGAAGGCGATGGGAGCCTGGTGCGGCGTGCCGCCCCGCGCCTCCGCCTCCGGGATCTCCGCCGCCGGCCCCTCCTGCAGCCGCTCGAGGCCGAGCAGGGCGAGCAGTGCCGCGGCATAGGCGCCGATCCCGAGCTTCTCGCGCCCGGAGAGCGCCTGCCGGCGCCGCTGCCGGGCCAGGGCGCGGGCCCAGCGCGTGCGGCTTTCCGCCTCCTCGCGGGCGGAGAGGGCGGGAGCGGGGGCACGCCGTGCGGCGGTCTCGAGGAAGGGCGCGTCCGCCTGCCGGCCGGCGCGGGAGAAGGGATGACGGACAAGGCCCATGCGCCACGGCTCCCCTGATGGCGTCCCGTCCGGCCGCGCCGCACCTTTCGGCTCTCGTTCTTGCGTGGGGGCGGTGGCGGCGGGTGGGACGGTTTGGAATCAGGAATGATGTATGCGATGCGAAGATATGCGATTGCTGCCGGCCCTCCCGCCTGGCCTCAAGCGGCTTCCCGGCAAGGCGCGGGGAAGTGATCCGGGGCCGGGGCGCTTCCGGCGGGCGGCCGGGGCAGCCTATATACGGGGCCGATGCTCCGCCTCCTGGCCGCCCTGGCGCTCCTGACGCTCGCCGCCCCGGACCTGCGGGCGGCGGAGAGCGCGCCCGTCCGCTCGGACCGCGCCACCGCCACCCTGGTCGCGGCGGAGGAGGCGGTGGCGCCGGGCGAGGCCTTCCGCCTCGGGCTGCGCCTGCGCCTCGCCCCCGGCTGGCACACCTACTGGAAGAATGCGGGCGATGCCGGCGCACCGCCCGAGATCGCGCTGGTCCTGCCCGAGGGGGCGGAAGCCAGCCCGGTGGAGTGGCCGGCGCCGCAGCGCATCCCCTATGGCCCCCTGGTCAATTACGGCTACACCGGCGAGGTGCTGCTGCCGCTCCGCGCCACCGCCCCCGCCGGCCTCGCCCCCGGCGAGCGCCTGGTGGTCGAGGCCGAGGCGCGCTGGCTGGTCTGCGAGCAGGTCTGCATCCCGGAGGAGGGGCGCTTCCGCCTGGAACTGCCGGTGGCCGAGCGGGCACGGCCCGACCTCCGCCTCGCCCCCCTCTTCGCCGCCGCCGAGGCCGCCCTGCCGCGGCCCCTGCCCTGGGCGGCCGAGGCCGGCTTCCGCGGGCGTGAGGGGCGCCTGGCGCTGAGCGGCGAGGCGCTCTCCCCCGCCACGGTGCGCGAGGCCTTCTTCTTCCCCGCCGAGCCCGGGCTGCTCGACAACGCCGCGCCGCAGCGGCTCGACCTCGGCGAGGGGCGGCTGACCCTCGCCCTCACCCGTCCCGAGGGCGCCCCCCCCGTCGCCACGCTCGCGGGCGTGCTCGCCCTCACCGACGGGGCGGGGGTGCGCTCGGCCTATGCGATGCAGGCGCCGCTCGGCGCCCCGCCGGCGGCCGCGGCGCCGGGCGGCCTGGCGCTGTGGCAGGCGCTCGCCTGGGCTTTCCTTGGCGGGCTGATCCTGAACCTGATGCCCTGCGTCTTCCCGGTCCTGGCGATGAAGGCGATGGCGCTGGCCCGCCTCTCCGGCGCCGCGCGGGCCGAGGTGCGGGCCCATGCGGCGAGCTACACGGCCGGCGTGCTCGCCACCTTCCTCGCCCTTGGCGGGGCGCTGGTGGCGCTGCGCGCGGCCGGGATGGTGGCGGGCTGGGGCTTCCAGTTCACCGCCCCGGCCTTCGTCGCCCTGATGTGCTGGCTGATGCTGGCGGTGGGGCTGAACCTTTCCGGCGTCTACGCCATGGGCGGGACGATCGGCGCCGGATCGGCCCTCGCCGCGCGCGGTGGGCATCGCGGCAGCTTCGCCACCGGGGCGCTGGCGGTGCTGGTCGCCACCCCCTGCACGGCGCCCTTCATGGCCGCGGCGGTCGGCGCGGCGCTGGCGATGCCGCCCCCCGCCGCGCTGGCGGTGTTCGGCGCCCTCGGCCTCGGCCTTGCCGCGCCCTACGCGCTGCTCGGGCTGGCGCCCGGCCTGGCGCGCCTCCTGCCGCGGCCCGGCCCCTGGATGGAGCGGCTGCGCCAGGCGCTCGCCTTCCCGATGTATGCCGCCGCCGCTTGGCTCGCCTGGGTGCTGGCGCAGCAGGCGGGGCCGGAGGGGCTGGCGCTGGCGCTGGCGGGGGCGGTGCTGATCGGCTTCGCCGCCTGGGCGCTCGGCGTGGCGCAGCGCGCCGGCGGCGCCGGGCGGCTCGGCCGCGCCGGGGCGCTCGCCGCCATGGCCGGGGCGCTGGCGCTGCTGCCCGGCCTTGCCGCCGCCCCGCCGCGCGAGGCGGTGGCGGAGGCGGGGGTGGAGCCCTGGTCCGCCGCCCGCGTCGCTGCGCTGCAGGCGGAGGGGCGGCCGGTCTTCGTCAACCTGACCGCGGCCTGGTGCATCACCTGCCAGGTCAACGAGACCCTGGTGCTGCGCGCTGAGGCGGTGCGCGCCGCCTTCGCGGATCGCGGCGTCGCCTACCTCAGGGGCGACTGGACGCATGGCGGGGGCGAGATCGGCGCGCTGCTGCGCGCCCATGGGCGGGAGGGGGTGCCGCTCTACCTGCTCTACCCGGCGGGTGGCGGCGCGCCGCAGGTGCTGCCGCAGGTGCTGACCGAGGGCATCGTGCTGCGGGCGCTGGACCACGTCCGGGAAGGCTGATGCCGGCGCCGCCGCCGGGCGCATCCGCGCGCGGGGCCCGGCGGCCGCATGAGTTCGGCGGTGAAAGCCGCCGCTGGCGGGGGGGCGGCGAAGGCGCCATCCGCCGCGCCGGATCCTCCCGCGCATCCGTCACCAAGGCTTCGCGCCGGTGTCATTGCCGTGTCGCGGGGCGCGGGCTATCGCAGCGGCGGATGGACGCCCTCGCCCGCGACCCGAGCCTCGCCCTGCGCCCCCGCCGGCTGCGGCGGGGACGGCCGCTGCGCTTCCGCCCCGCCCTGCCCGGCGGCGCCTTCGGCGACGTCTTCGCGGAGCGGCGCCTCGGCGGGCGCTTCCGCGCCGTCCGGCGGATGGTCGCGGCGCTGCTCTGGACCCTGCTGGCGATCCCGGTCCAGGTGGTGCTGGTCTGCCTGCCGGGGCGGGGCAAGGTGGCGTTCGCGCGCCTCTACCACGCGGTGCTGTGCCGGCTGATCGGCCTCGAGGTGCGGGTGATCGGCACTCCGGCGCGTGAGAGGCCGGTGCTGTTCGTCTCCAACCACTCCTCCTGGCTTGACATTCTGGTGCTCGGCGGCGTGCTGGAGGCCTGCTTCGTCTCCAAGGCGGAGGTCGGGCGCTGGCCGCTGATCGGCCTCGTGGCGCGGCTCGGCCGCACCGTCTTCGTCAGCCGCAGCCGCGGCGCCACCGGCCGCGAGGCGGTGGAGATGCGCCGCCGGCTGGAGGCCGGGGACAGCCTGATCCTGTTCCCCGAGGGCACCAGCAGCGACGGCACGCGGGTGCTGCCCTTCCGCTCCGCCTTCCTCGCCACGGCGGGTACGGCACGGCGGGTGCAGCCGGTGTCCCTGGTCTATGACCGCCTCGGCGGGCTGCCGGCCTGCCGGCGCGACCGGCCGCTCTTCGCCTGGTATGGCGACATGAACATCGCCAGCCATTTCTGGCGCCTCGCCCGGCGCAGCGGCGCGCGCGCGACCGTGCTGCTGCACGAGCCCTTCGCCCCGGCGCTGCTGCCCGACCGCAAGGCGCTGGCCGCCGAGACCTGGCGCATCGTCTCCGCCGGCGCCGCGGCGCTGCGCCAGAACCGCCCCGCCGAACCCCTGCCGCCGCACCTGGGCGGGCAGGCCTAGCGTCCGGGCGGGAGGCTCGCCATGCGAGAGGCGCGAGAGACGAAGGCCCTCCGGCGCCCCGCCGCGCCGGCGGATGCCACCGCGCCGCCCGCGCCGCGTTTCCCTGCACGACATCGTCGCTTGACCAGGGAGCGTTCCGTGCCCGAGTCTTCCACCGTGGCTCGACTCGTCCCGCATCCGGGGACCGCCCCGGGCTCCACCGCCGCTTGACCCGGCCCCGCGCGCCCCGCATCTGCCGCGCGAGACCCGGCGCTCCCTGGCCGCCGGGAGCGAGGAGCCTGACCCGAGCATGACCGACACCGCGGCCGCCCCCGCGCGCAAGCGCCTCTTCATCCGCACCTGGGGCTGCCAGATGAACGTCTACGACAGCGCCCGCATGGCCGACGTGCTGGCGCCGCTCGGCTACGCCCCGGCGGAGACGCCGGAGGGGGCCGACATGGTCATCCTCAACACCTGCCACATCCGTGAGAAGGCGAGCGAGAAGCTGTTCTCCGAACTCGGGCGGCTGCGCGCCGTCAAGCGGCGCAGGGAGCAGGCGGGCGGGCGCATGGTGCTGGCGGTGGCCGGCTGCGTCGCCCAGGCCGAGGGCGCGGAGATCACCGCCCGCGCGCCCTGGGTGGACATCGTGCTCGGCCCCCAGACCTACCACCGCCTGCCGGAGATGGTCGCCCGCGCCGCCCGCGCCGCCGGCGCGGTGATCGAGACCGACTTCCCGGTCGAGGCCAAGTTCGACCACCTGCCGGAGGCCGCCGGCGGCCAGGGCATCACCGCCTTCCTCACCGTGCAGGAGGGCTGCGACAAATTCTGCTCCTTCTGCGTCGTGCCCTACACCCGCGGCGCCGAATTCTCCCGCCCCGCCGCCGCCGTGCTGGCCGAGGCGCGGCGCCTGGTGGCGCAGGGCGCGCGGGAGATCACGCTGCTCGGGCAGAACGTGAACGCCTACCACGGCGAGGCGCCGGACGGCGCCACCTGGGGCTTGGGGCGGCTGCTGCGCGCGCTGGCCGAGATCCCGGGCCTCTCGCGCCTGCGCTACACCACCAGCCATCCGCGCGACATGGACGAGGAGCTGATCGGGGCGCACCGCGACCTGCCGATGCTGATGCCCTTCCTGCACCTCCCCGTGCAGTCGGGCAGCGACCGGGTGCTCGCCGCCATGAACCGCGGCCACACCGCGGCGGGGTACCGCCGCCTCGCCGAGCGGCTGCGGGCGGCGCGGCCGGACCTCGCCCTCTCCTCCGACTTCATTGTCGGCCATCCGGGGGAGACGGCGGCCGATTTCGAGGCGACTCTCGCCCTCGTGCGCGAGGTCGGCTTCGCCCAGGCCTTCAGCTTCAAATACTCCCCCCGCCCTGGAACGCCGGCCGCCGGCGCGCCACATCAGGTGCCCGAGGTGGAGAAGGAGGCGCGGCTGGCGACGCTGCAGGCGCTGCTCAGGGAACAGCAGGAGGGCTTCAACCGGTCGCGGGTCGGGATGACCATGCCCGTCCTGTTCACCGGCACCGGCCGGCATGAGGGCCAGATCGTCGGCCGGTCGCCCTGGTTGCAGCCCGTGCACCTCCGTGGCCCTGCCTCGCTGATCGGCCGCATCGCGCCGGTCCGCATCGCGGCGGCGCACCCGAACTCCCTCTCCGGCCTGCTGGCGGCCGGGGAGGCGGTCCGCCACGACCAGCGCGAAGAGGAGCCCGCCCCCGCTTGAACTCCGCCATCGCCCTCCGCCAGGGGGAGGGTCGCGCCATGCTGCGGCCTGCCCCGTCCGCCCCCGAGCAGCGCAGCGTGACGCTGCAATTCGACGACAACGGCCTGCTCCCGCTGCTGTATGGAGAGCACGACCAGCACCTGGTGCGCATCGAGCAGCGCCTGGGGGTCCGGCTGGGATCGCGGGGCAACCGGCTGACCATCGCCGGCACGCCGGAGCGCACCGAGGTCGCCGAGGCGGCCCTGCGCGCCCTCTGGCAGCGGCTGGAGCGCGGCCAGCAGGTGAGCACGGCGGAGGTGGAGGCGGCGCTGCGCATGGCCGAGGGCGAGGCCGAGAACGACCCGCGCCTGCCGCTGCAGGACCGGCCGGAGATCCGCACCCGCAAGGCGGCGATCGCCCCGCGCAGCCCGGCCCAGGCACAGTACATCGAGATGCTGGCGCGCCACGAGATGGTGTTCGGCACCGGCCCCGCCGGCACCGGCAAGACCTATCTCGCCGTCGCGCAGGGCGTGGCGCTGCTGCTGGCGGGGCGGGTGGACCGCATCGTGCTGTCCCGCCCCGCGGTGGAGGCCGGGGAGCGGCTGGGCTTCCTGCCCGGCGACCTGAAGGAGAAGGTGGACCCCTATCTGCGCCCCCTGTATGACGCGCTGCACGACATGCTGCCCGCCGAACAGGTCGCGCGCCGCCTCGCCTCGGGCGAGATCGAGATCGCCCCGCTCGCCTTCATGCGCGGCCGCACGCTCGCGCACTGCTACGCCATCCTGGACGAGGCGCAGAACACCACGCCGGCGCAGATGAAGATGTTCCTGACCCGCATGGGCGAGGGCACGCGCATGGTCATCACCGGCGATCCCACCCAGGTGGACCTGCCCCCCGGCCAGAAGAGCGGGCTGATCGAGGCGCTCTCGATCCTGAGGGGGGTGCCGGGCATCGCCGTCGCCACCTTCGACGAGCGCGACGTGGTTCGCCACCCGCTGGTGGCGCGCATCGTCGCCGCCTACGGGCGGGCGGAGGAGAGGACCGCCGCCGAGGGCCGGGCCGCCCCGGCCGAAAGGCGGGGGAAGAAGGAACAGGATGGAACCTGGAAGTAGCACCCCCGGCGGCGGCCGGGGCTTCGCCCTGGACGCCGTCGGGCTTCCGGACGGGGATGGCCGGATCGAGGTCGTCCTCACCGAGCCGGCCTGGCGCCGGTTCCTGCCGCGGGCCGAGGCGCTGGCCCGCCGCGCCGCCGCCGCCGCCCTGGCCGAGGCCGGGGAGGAGACGGCGGGCATGACCATCCTGCTCGCCGACGACCGCACCCTGCGCCGGCTGAACCACCGCCACCGCGGCCGGGACAAGCCGACCAACGTGCTGAGCTTCCCGGCCCCGGCCCCGGGCCATCTCGGCGACATCGCCCTCGCCCTCGGCGTGGTGCGGCGCGAGGCGGCGGCGGCGGAGCGGCGCCTCGCCGCGCATGTCGCGCATCTCGTCGTGCACGGCACGCTGCACCTGCTCGGCCACGACCACCTCGCCGCCGGCGAGGCGCGGCGGATGGAGCGGGCGGAGGCGCGGGCGATGGCCCGGCTCGGCCTGCCCAACCCCTGGAAGGCGGCCGCCGCCGCGAGGCGGGCGGCATGAGCGGCCTCACCGGCGATGCCCGCCGCGACGGGCTGTTCTGGCGCCTGCAGGGTCTGCTGCGCCGGCGCGAGGCGGAATCCATCCGCGACCGGATGGAGGAGCTGATCGAGGAGCGCGAGGAGAAGCCGCCCGACGGCAACGGCCAGCGCCACGGCGAGGGACTCGACGCCCAGGAGCGCGCGCTGCTCGGCAACGTGCTGAAGCTCGCCGGCAAGACCGCGCAGGACGTGATGGTGCCGCGGGCCGACATCGTGGCGATGCCGGAGGAGTTCACGCTCGAGCAGGCGATCGCGCTGATCCAGCGCGAGGGTCACAGCCGCTACCCCGTCTATCGCGGCCAGCTCGACGACATCGTCGGCATGGTGCACATCAAGGACGTGTTCGCCGCGGTGGGCCGCGAGGGACCCTTCGACCTCAAATCCATCCTGCGCCGCCCCCTCTTCGTCGTGCCCTCCGTGCCGGTGCTCGACCTGCTGCTGCAGATGCGCCAGGCGCGCATGCACCTCGCGCTGGTGGTGGACGAGTATGGCGGCATAGACGGCCTCGTCACCATCGAGGACCTGGTGGAGACCATCGTCGGCGACATCAGCGACGAGCACGACGAGCCGGGGCCGCCGCAGATGGTGGAGCGCGCCGACGGCACCATCGAGCTCGACGCGCGCACGCCGATCGAGATGTTCGAGGCGCAGCTCGGCCCGGTGCTGACCGAGGAGGAGCGCGAGGCGGACATAGACACGGTGGGCGGCCTCGTCTTCACCCTCGCCGGCCGGGTGCCGGCGAAGGGGGAGCTGATCTCGCACTCCTCCGGGCTCGAATTCCGCGTCCTCGACGCCGACCCGCGGCGCATCCGGCGTCTGCGGGTGCGGCGGCCGGGCGGGCAGGGCCTGGCGGAGGGCGGCCAGAAGCCGCGGCAGGCGGCCTGACGGGAAACGGCCCGGGACGCGGCGGATCGTCCCGCCGTGGCCGGGGGGAGGGCGGCGCATGGCGTTCAGGGGCAGGCCACCGGGCAGCGGTTCGGGCGAGATGTCGCGGCGCACGGCGGCGCTGCGCCCCGCCATCGCGCTGACGCCGAAGGAGGCGGCGAAGGCCCGCGCGCTGCGCCGCAAGGGCGTGGCGGCCGAGGAGATCGCGGCGCATTTCGCGGTCCCGGTCGAGGAGGTGGAGAAGGCGCTGGTGCAGATGCGCAGCCGCCGCCCCGAGAGCACCCGCGGCACGCTGAACGTCACCCTCGCCGCGCACCGCTTCGTCATGGCCGAGCGGCGCGGCGACGAGCCGCTGTGGCAGACCATGGATCGTCTGCTCGACGAGCTGATCCGCTTGCGCGCCGCCACGGCCGCCATGCCGCCGGAGCCGCCGCGCCGCCGCCCGCGCCCGCCCGCCGCCGAGGGGCTGCTGCCGGGGCTGCTGCCCGACCCCGGCTGATCCCCGGGCCCGGCCGGCGCGTTGCGGGCGCATGGCCCCGCCGGACAAGGATCCCTTCGACATCCACCTGGTCTTCCGCCTGCTGCGCGAGGCCACGGCCGGGCTGCCCCGGGCGGCGATGTTCGCGCTGCGCGACCGCGGCCACGGCACGCCCTTCGAGGTGCTGGTCGGCGCCCTCGTCTCCGCCCGCACGCGGGACGAGACGACGGTGCCGGTCTGCCTCCGCCTCTTCGCCCGCGCCCGCACCCCGGAGGCGATGGCGGCGCTGCCGGAGGCGGAGATCGCGCGCCTGCTGCACGGCGCCACCTTCCCCGAGCCGAAGGCGCGCGACATCCGCGCCCTCTCCGCCGCGATCGCCGCCCGCGGCGCCGTGCCCGACACCGCCGAGGGGCTGACGGCGCTGCGCGGCGTCGGGCCGAAGATCGCCGCGCTGACGCTCGGCATCGGCTTCGGCATCCCGGCTATCTCTGTGGACATCCACGTGCACCGCGTGACCAACCGCTGGGGCTACGTCGCCGCCCCGACCCCGGAGCGGACGCAGCGCGCGCTGGAGGCGGTGCTGCCGCGCCGGTACTGGATCGAGATCAACGAGCGCCTGGTGCCCTTCGGCAAGCATGTCTGCACCGGGGCGCGGCCGCGCTGCCCGGCCTGCCCGCTGCTCCGCCAGTGCCGGCAGGTGGGCGTACGGCACCCGGGGTGAAACGGCCCGGGTGCGCGCCCCGGTCGCGGGATCCGGCGAGAGGCCTCGCCGCCTGGGGCGGGACCGGCGCCTTGCCCCATGGCATCCCGCGCTTGGCGCCGCCGCATCGGCACCCCCCGGCGGCACGCGCGTGCGGGGCAGGTGCGCTTCCCCCGGCGACGGACCACCGATTCCCGTTCGGATCGGGACCGGGGCGCGCTAGAGCATGTTCCGTTCGCCCCGGCTCACGGCCAATGCCCTGGCCCGTTGGGTGTGGGGGCGTCCTCAGCCGTTCGGGCGCGTCCACCTGAACGGGGTGTGTTCTAGGGACGGCCTCGGATCCCGGTCGGCAATGGCTCCCGATCTTCCGTCCGACCGCTTCTGGTCGGTCCCCGCGGATGCGCTGCTTGCCCGCCTCGGCGCCAGCCCCGAGGGGCTGGGCGCGGAGGAGGCGCGGCGGCGCCTCGCCGCCTGGGGGCCGAACGCCGCCGCCCTGGCGCCCCGGCGCCGCATCCTCGCCCGGGTCGGGCGCCGCCTGGCCGAGCCCCTCATCGCGATCCTGATCGTCGCGGCGGCGATCTCCGGCGCCATGGGAGACTGGGCGAGCCTCGCCATCATCCTGGCGATCCTCGCCGCCTCGATCGCGCTCGACGTCGGCCAGGAGCACCGCGCCGAGGCGGCGGCGGAGGCGCTCAAGCGCTCCGTCGCCATCCGCGCCACGGTCCGCCGCGACGGCGTGCCGCTGCGCGTCGCGGCCGAGGAGGTCGTCCCGGGGGACATCGTCGAGCTCGCCGCGGGCGACCTCGTCCCGGCCGACGGGATCGTGCTGGCCAGCCGCGCCGCCCACGCCAACGAGGCGCTGCTGACCGGCGAGCCCTATCCGGTGGAGAAGCGCCCCGGCCCGAGCGGCGCCGCCACCCCCGCCGAGGCCTTCGACGCGCTGTTCGGCGGCACCGCCCTCGTCAGCGGCGAGGCGACGATGCTGGTGGTGGCGACCGGTCCCCGCACCCGCTTCGGCGGCATCGCCGCCGCGCTCGGCGGCGAGGAGCCGCCCACCGCCTTCGAGCGCGGGCTGCGCGGGCTCGGCCTGCTGATCCTGCGGATGACGGCCTTCCTGGTGCTGTTCGTCCTGCTCGCCCATCTCGCCGCCGGACGGCCGGCGCTGGACTCCTTCCTCTTCGCCGTGGCGCTGGCGGTCGGGCTGACGCCCGAGCTGCTGCCGATGGTCACGACCGTCACCCTCTCGCGCGGCGCGCTGCGCATGGCGGCGCGGCGCGTGGTGGTGAAGCGCCTGGCCGCGATCCATGACCTTGGCGCGATGGACGTCCTCTGCGCCGATAAGACGGGGACGCTGACCGAGGCGCGCATCACCCTCGTCGGCCATGTCGGCGCCGACGGCGCCGAGGCGGCGCGCGTGCTGGAACTCGCCGCGGTGAACAGCCGCTTCGAGAGCGGGCTGCGCAGCGCGCTCGACGACGCCATCCTCGCGCGTGCCGAGGCGCTGCCGCTCGCGGGCTGGCGGCGCATCGCCGACGTGCCCTTCGATTTTGAGCGGCGGCGGGTCTCGGTGCTGGCGGAGAAGGATGGCCGCCGCCTGCTGGTGGTGAAGGGGGCGCCGGAGGAGGTGCTGGCGCGCTCCGCGGCGGCGGAGGCGGCGGATGGCGCGCCGGCGCCGCTGGACGTGGCCGCGCGGGCGCGCATCGCCGCGCTCCACGAGGCGAAGGCGGAAGAGGGGCTGCGCTGCCTCGGCGTCGCTTGGCGCGAGCTGCCGCCCGACCGCGACAAGCCGGTGGCGGAGGACGAGCGGGACCTGGTGTTCGCCGGGCTCTGCGTGTTCGAGGACCCGCCGAAGCCCTCCGCCGCCGCCGCCATCGCCCGGCTGCGCGCCGCCGGGGTGCGGGTGAAGATCGTTTCCGGCGACGCCGCGCCGGTGCTGCGCCACCTGGTGGCGACGCTTCGCCTGCCGGCGCGGGGAATGCTGACGGGGGCAGAGATCGCGCGCCTCTCCGACGCCGCGCTGGCCGGGCGGGTGCAGCGGACCGACCTCTTCGCCCGGGTCTCGCCGGACCAGAAGACGCGCATCATCCGCGCCTTGCAGGCGCGCGGCCACACGGTGGGCTTCCTCGGCGACGGCATCAACGACGCGCCGGCGATCCGCGCCGCCGATGCCGGGCTCTCGGTGGAGGGGGCGACGGACGTGGCGCGGGCGGCGGCGGACCTGATCCTGCTCGCGCCCGACCTTGGCGTGGTGGCGGATGGCGTCGCGGAGGGGCGGCGCACCTATGCCAACGTGATGAAGTACGTGCGCATGGGGACCTCGTCCAACTTCGGCAACATGCTCTCCATGGCCGTGGCGTCGCTGTTCATCCCCTTCCTCCCGCTGACGCCGGTGCAGGTGCTGCTGAACAACCTGCTCTACGACCTGAGCGAGACCGGCATCCCCTTCGACAGGGTCGACCCGGCGGAGGCGGCGCGGCCGCATGGCTGGGACATGGGCGCGGTGTGGCGCTTCACCCTGGTGATGGGGCCGCTCTCCTCGGCCTTCGACCTCGCCACCTTCGCCGTCCTGCTGCTCGGCTTCGGCACGTCGCCGGAGGTGTTCCGCACCGCCTGGTTCGTGGAATCGATGGCGACGCAGATCCTGGTGATCTTCCTGATCCGCACCCACGCCCCCGCCTGGGCCGCCGCGCCGCCGCATCCGGCGCTGGTGGCGACCTCCCTCGGCGCGCTCGCCCTCGCGGTGCTGCTGGCGCTGTCGCCGATCGGCGCGGCCTTCGGCTTCGCCCCGCTGCCCTGGCCGGTGCTGCTGGCGGTGCTCGGCCTGACGGCCGGCTACCTTGCCGCGGCGGAGGCGCTGAAGCGCGCCGTTCCGGAGCCGGCACGGCATCGCCGGCGGAAGCCTGCCCGGCGGGGGCCCTGAGCGCGGCGCGTCACTCGTCCCGCCGCGGGCGCGCCAGCAGGCGCGCCATCGCCTCGCCCACCGTCAGCCCCCCCGCCAGCAGCTCGGCCACCGCCTGGCAGATCGGCAGCTCCACCCCGACCCCGGCGGCACGGGCGACGAGCGCCGGCGCCGTGGCCACGCCCTCGGCGACGCCGCGCGTGGCCGCCAGCGCCTCCTCCAGGCTACGCCCCTGGCCGAGCGCCATGCCGAGCGCGGTGTTGCGGCTGGCCGGGCCGGTCGCGGTCAGCAGCAGGTCGCCGAGGCCGGAGAGGCCCGCCGCCGTCTCCGGCCGCCCGCCGAGCGCCACCGCCAGCCGCGACAGCTCGGCGAGGCCGCGCGTGACCAGCGCGGCGCGGGCGTTCTCGCCGAGCCCGGCGCCGATCACCGCCCCGGCGGCGATGGCGATGACGTTCTTCGCCGCCCCGCCCACCTGCACCCCCACCGGATCGTCGCCGCCGTAGAGGCGGAAGCCGGGCGAGCCGATCAGGTCGCCGACGCGGCCGCGCAGCGCCGCGTCGCGGCTCGCCACCACGGCGGCGGCGGGCAGGCCACGGGCGATCTCGTGCGCGAAATTGGGGCCGGAGAGCACGGCGGCCGGCACCCCGGGCCACAGCTCGGCCGCCACCTCCAGGGGCAGGCGCAGCGTCTCCCGCTCCACCCCCTTGGCGCAGAGCACGAGCGGCGCCGGCGGGCCGGGCAGGCGCCGCAGCACCGCGCGCAGGTGCTGCGCGGGGACCGCGACCAGCACGAAGGCCGCCCCGGCCATCGCGGCCCCGAGGTCCTCCGTCACCGCCACGGTCTCGGCGAGCCGGAGGCCGGGCAGGTAGCGCCGGTTCTCCCGCTCCCGCGCCAGCGCCGCCGCCCGCGCCGGGTCGCGGGCCCAGAGCACGGGCGCGGCGCCGGCGCGGGCCGCCTGCATGGCCAGCGCCGTGCCCCAGGCGCCGGCGCCGAGCACCGCGAGCCGCGGCCGGGGGGGACGGGGCATCCTACTCCTCCGCGATCCGGGTGATCGTCCAGCCCGCGCCCGCCTCTCCCTCCCCGAGCCGGTCGAGCAGCGCGGCGAGGAGGCTACCCCCCTCCTCCTCGAAGCGGTAGGGCGGGCTCGCGACGAGCAGGCCGCAGCCGTTCAGCCGCTGCGGGTCGGTCGGCTCGCGCAGCCACAGCTCCGCCGCCACCAGGTCGCGCACGCCGCCCGCGCGCAGCGCGGCGTGGAAGGCGCGCACCGGGGCGCGGTGCTTGATCGGGTACCAGCAGGCCTGCACGGCGGCGCGGAAGCGCCGCGCCACCAGCGCGATGCCGGCGGCCATGCGCTCGAACTCGCCGGGCTGCTCGAAGGGCGGGTCCACCAGCACCAGGCCGCGCCGCTCCGGAAAGGGGGTGAGCGCGCGCAGCGCCTCCCAGCCGTCGCGGCGGTGCACCGCCACCTGGCGGTCGCTGTGGAAGCGGGCGCGCAGCGCGGCGTGGTCCTCGGGGTGCAGCTCGCAGCAGGCGAGGCGGTCGCCCGGGCGCAGCAGGGCGCGGACCAGGGCAGGCGAGCCGGGATAGGCAGCGGGCGCGCCCGCGGCGCGCACCAGCGCCACGTAGTCGGCGAGCGGACCGTCCGTGAGGTCGAGCAGACGGCCGATGCCGCGGCACCACTCGCCCGTCCGCGCCGCCTCCGGCGCCGCGAGGTCGTAGGCGCCGGCGCCGGCATGGGTGTCGAGCACGGCGAAGGGCGTCTCCTTGCGCCGCAGCGCGCGGAGCAGCCAGACCAGCAGCGCGTGCTTCATGCAGTCGGCGAAATTGCCGGCGTGGAAGGCGTGGCGGTAGTTCATGGCGGGCGGCGTGCTTGGGACAGGTCCCGCTCAGGGGGTATCACCCGAACGGATGAGGATGCCCGCCTATCAGGAAGCCGGGGCATTCGTCGCAGGTCAGAGCGAAGCGAAAACGCTCTAGCCAGCCTCCTGGACGCGCACCACGGTGCCGTGCCGCGTCTCCTCTGGCAGGCAGAGCGCGGCGATGGCGGGGGCGATGTCGGCCGGCTGCGCCAGGCGGCGCGGATCCTCCCCCGGCATGGCGGTGCCGCGCAGCATGGTGGCGACCGGCCCGGGATCGAGCAGGTTCACGCGCAGCCGCGTGTTCGCCACCTCCGCCGCCCAGGCGCGCACGAGGTGTTCCTGCCCCGCCTTGCCGGCGCCGTAGAGGCCCCAGTAGGCGGCCGGGCGCGCCACCACGCCGTCGGTCAGGACCACGGCGCGGCCGGCCGGCGCGGCGCGCAGCGGCGGGTCGCAGGTGCGGATCAGCCGCCAGCAGGCGGAGAGGTTCACCGCCACCGCCTCCTGCCAGTCCCGCGGCATGATGTGCGCGACCGGGGTGAGCTTGGAGAGCACCCCCGCCGCGTGCACCAGGATGTCGAGCCGCCCGAAGCGGCTGACGATGGAGGGGCCGAGCATGTCGAGCTGCTCGGCGCCCCTCACCAGGTCGAGCGGGAACAGGGTGGCGGCGCCGCCCGCGGCGCGGATGGCGTCGTCCGTCTCCTCGAGGCCGCCCTGGGTGCGTGCGGTGAGCACGCAATGCGCGCCGAGGCGGGCGAGCTCCACCGCCGCCGCGGCGCCGATGCCGCGCGAGGCGCCGGTGACGAGCGCCACCGCGCCGGCGAGCGGCCTTTCCGCCGGCGCGCTCACTGCGTCGCCTGCAGCAGGGAGAGCTGCCGCTCCCTGTTGTCCTGCTGGTCGGTGAGCGGGATGGCGTAGTCGCCGGTGAAGCAGGCGTCGCAGAAATCCGGCCGCGCCGGATCGCGCCGCTGGCGCCCGAGGGCGCGGTAGAGCCCGTCGAGGGAGATGAAGGCGAGGCTGTCCACGCCGATGATCGCCGCCATCTCCTCGACCGAATGGCGCGCCGCCATCAGCTTGCCGCGCTCCGGGGTGTCGATGCCGTAGTAGCAGGAATGGGTGGTGGGGGGGGAGGAGATGCGCATGTGCACCTCGGTGGCGCCGGCGGCGCGCACCATCTCCACGATCTTGCGGCTGGTGGTGCCGCGGACGATGGAATCGTCCACCAGCACCACGCGCCTGCCGGCCAGCATGGCGCGGTTGGCGCTGTGCTTCAGCTTCACGCCGAGGTGGCGGATCTGGTCGGTCGGCTCGATGAAGGTGCGGCCGACATAGTGGTTGCGGATGATGCCGAGCTCGAAGGGGATGCCGGCCTCGGCCGCGTAGCCCATGGCGGCGGGCACGCCGGAATCCGGCACCGGCACCACGAGGTCGGCCGGCACCGCGCTCTCGCGCGCGAGCTCGGCGCCGATGCGCTTGCGCGTCTCGTACACCGGCGTGCCCTCCACGATCGAGTCGGGGCGGGCGAAGTAGATGTACTCGAAGATGCAGAAGCGGCTCTGGTGGCGGCCGAAGGGCTTGATGCTGTGCACCCCGGAATCGTCTATGACGATGATCTCCCCCGGGTCTATGTCGCGCACGAACTCGGCGCCGACGATCTCGAGCGCGCAGGTCTCGCTCGCCAGCACCCAGCCCGGCGCGGCCTCCGCGCCGCCCATGCGCCCGAGCACCAGCGGGCGGACGCCGAGCGGATCGCGCGCGCCGATCAGCGCGCCGTTGTGCAGCGCCACCAGCGAGTAGGCGCCCTGCACCTGCTTCAGCGCGTCGATCAGCCGGTCCACCACGGTGGAGTAGAGGCTGATGGCGATGAGGTGGATGAACACCTCGGAGTCGGTGGTGCTCTGGAACAGGCAGCCGCGGGAGACGAGGCTGCGGCGCAGGGTGTGGGCGTTGGTGAGATTGCCGTTGTGCGCCACCGCGAGGCCGCCGAAGGCGAAGTCGGCGTAGAGCGGCTGCACGTTGCGCAGCGCCGTCTCGCCGGTGGTGGCGTAGCGGTTGTGCCCGACCGCGGCGCGCCCGGGCAGCCCCGCCATCACCTTGGCGTCGGAGAAGTTGTCGCCCACCAGGCCAAGGCCCTTGTGGGCGTGGAAGATGCCGCCCTCGTCGAGCGAGACGATGCCTGCCGCCTCCTGGCCGCGATGCTGCAGGGCGTGCAGGCCGAGCGCGGTCAGCGCCGCCGCGTCCTTGGCGTTCCACACGCCGAAGACGCCGCACTCCTCGTGGAATTTGTCGTCCTCCGACGCGAGGGGCCGGGGGGGCAGGTCATGCATCGGGGGTCCTCACGTCCGGGTGCGGGCCGGTAGGCGCATCAGCTGGTCCTGGGTCGGTGCCGGCCGGACGGGGGGCTCGGCGAGCCGCGGCCGGATCTCGGGCGGCAATTGGGCGATGAGCCAGCCGGCGCCCTGGGCGGCCAGGGGAAGGGACCGCGCCTCGCGGACCGCCTCCGGCCAGCGGTCGGGTGCCGGCAGGACCATGCCGGCCAGGATATAGGCGAGCACCACCAGGAACGCACCCCTCGCGAGGCCGAAAACCAGGCCGAGCGCGCGGTCCACCCCGCCGAGGACGCTGTCCTGCACCCGCCGGGCGATGGCGGCGATCAGCAGCTTCAGGACGATCAGCACCACGACGAAGATGCCCGCCGCCGCCAGGGCCTCGGCGATCCAGGGCTCGTCCACCGTGCCGTCGAGGATGCGCGCCATGGGCTCGCGCAGGGTCAGGGCGGCGAGGACGGCGCCGACCCAGGCACCGACGCCCAGCACCTCATGCACGAGGCCGCGGGAGAAGGCGACCACCGCCGAGACGGCGAGCACCGCCAGCACTACGCCGTCCACCCAGGTCATGACGCGGCGGGTATAGCCGGGGGGAAGGGGGGTGTCACGCAGGGGCACGACCTCTCCGGGGCTGGAGATTGCAGCGAATTCCGTTGCAAATTTCGCCGCCCCGGCACTACACTGCCAAGTATTGACCGGCCATGCGGCCGGCGGCCGCCGGAGATCCGGGGACAGGGGCGAGGCCCCGGCCGGGTCTCCGCCCAGCTCCGCTCGACAATTCCGCCGGGAGCCACCGCAGTCCTGCGCCACGGGAGGCAGGAGCCATGCGCCACGCCAGACTGCTCGCCGCCGCGGCGGTCCTCGGGCTGTCCCTCTCCTGGAGCCCGGCGGCCGCGGCGCCGGTCCTCGTCGCCATCGCCCACATCCTGAACTACGGCGGGGGCGCGTGCAGCATCATCGGCCTCGGGATCGCGGTCTACAGCCTGCTCGCCCCGCCGACCGGCTGCGGCACCACCACGCTCTCGGCGGACAAGCTGCAGGTGCAGGCGACGGAGACCACCTTCTCCCTGAGCCTGACCGGCAACGACTTCGATTCGGACAGCCTGAACGTGCCCTTCTCCGGCACCGCCAGGGGCACCTTCCAGGACGGCCAGAACACCTTCTCCGCCGACCTCTGGGCCTACGACTTCAAGGTCAGCGAGGATGCGGGCTTCATCAACGACGTGCTCAGCATCAACGGCACGCTCACCCACCTGTACCGGCCGCACCCCGAGGACATCGCGGCGGGCCCGCCGCTCGCCTTCAACCTGATCGTGGACGCGGACCAGACGAGCGGCGGCACCTTCTCCACCTCGAGCAATGCGGCGGGCACGCACCCGGCGCGGCACACCGACCAGATGAGCGCGACCCTCTCCGGCACCGTGACCTCGACGCTCTTCTTCGACGACATCACGGGCTACACCTTCGTGCTGACGGGCGTGCACAATCCGGTCCAGATCCCCGAGCCGGGCGCCCTGGGCGTGCTCGGCTTCGGCCTGGCGGCGCTCTGGCTCGGGCGCCGCCTCCTCCCGCGCGGGGCGGGCGGCTGACCGCGCCCCTAGCCCGTCCGCCGCTGGCGCTGGCGCTGCGCCTGCTCGGCGAAGGGCGCCACCAGATCGGCGATGTGGCCGATCTCGGAGAGCCGGATGCCCTCGGGCGGCGGCACGGCGCGGCCGGCGCGCGCGAGGCGGGGCGGCAGCACGGCGGCGGCGAAGCCGAGCTTCTGTGCCTCCCTGAGCCGCGCCTCCGCCTGCGCCACCTGCCGCACCTCGCCCGAGAGCCCGACCTCGCCGAAATAGACGGTGTCGGCCTCGGTCGGGCGGTCGGTGGCGGCCGAGACCAGGGCGGCGGCCACGGCGAGGTCCGCCGCCGGCTCGGCGATGCGCAGACCGCCCGCGATGTTGAGATAGACGTCGTTGGCGCCGAGCGAGAGGCCGCAGCGCGCCTCCAGCACCGCGAGCAGCATGGAGAGCCGCCCGGAATCCCAGCCCACCACCGAGCGCCGCGGCGCCCCGCCGGCGGAGGGGGCGAGGAGGGCCTGCACCTCCACCAGCACCGGCCGCGTGCCCTCGATGCCGGCGAAGACGGCCGCGCCCGAGACGTTGCCGCGCCGCTCGGCGAGGAACAGGGCGGAGGGGTTCGCCACCTCCACCAGCCCCTGCTCCGTCATCTCGAAGACGCCGATCTCGTCGGTGGCGCCGAAGCGGTTCTTCACCGCGCGCAGGATGCGGAACTGGTGGCCGCGGTCGCCCTCGAAATAGAGCGTCGCGTCCACCATGTGCTCCAGCACCCGGGGGCCGGCCAGGGTGCCTTCCTTGGTGACGTGGCCGACCAGCACCACGGCGAAGCCGCGGCTCTTGGCCAGGCGGATCAGCTCGGCGGCGCAGGCACGCACCTGGGCGACGGTGCCAGGCGCGCTGTCCAGCGCGTCGAGCCACAGCGTCTGGATGGAGTCGATCACCACCAGCGCGGCGTCGCGCTCCTCCTCCAGGCTGGCGGCGATGTCGCGCAGCGCGGTGGCGGCGGCGAGGCCGAGCGGCGCACCGGCGAGGCCGAGGCGCAGCGCCCGCAGCCGCACCTGCTCCACCGCCTCCTCCCCGCTCACATACAGCACGCGGCGGCCGCCGGGGGACAGGGCCTCGGCGATGCGCGCCGCGGCCTGCAGCAGGATGGTGGACTTGCCGATGCCCGGATCGCCCCCCACCAGCACGGCCGAGGCCGGCACCAGCCCGCCGCCCAGCACGCGGTCGAGCTCGGCGATGCCGGTCGGGATGCGGGGCGGCGGCGCGCTCTCCCCCGCGAGGCCGACGAAGGCGACCCGCCTGCCGCCGCCCGCGCGCACGGCCGGGCGGGGGGCCGGCGCCTCCTCGGAGAGGGTGTTCCAGGCGCCGCAGGCGTCGCAGCGGCCCTGCCACTTCGGATGCGCGGCGCCGCATTCCTGGCAGACGAAGCGGGTGCGGTCCCTGGCCATGCGCGGATCAGGCCCCAATCCATGGACGAAAGGCGAACATGCTCCCCGTCTAGCGGCTGCCGGGCCATGGTCCAAGCAGGAAGCGGTGGCTCGCCCCGCCTTCATGCGCCCCGGGGAGGAGATGCGCCAAGCGCGCTCCGGCCCCGCCCGCGGCGCCCCTTCCGGGCCACCACCCGGCATCGCCCTCCGGCGATGGCGGGGCCTTCCTGAAATCGTCTCCACCTTCGGAGTGCGTCCCTGTGGCGGAGCCGCCGCGGGGAGGATGGTGTTGCGGAGAAGGATCCAGGCCTGGCGGCGAAGGCCGCACATGCGGGCGCAGGCGGCCGCGTGCGGCATGGCTCCGGTCAGGGCAGGCCCGCCGCGAGGCGGCGCCCGGTGCCGCGTGATGCAACGGAGAACAAGAGCAACAGGAGGAGAGCACCGGCCATGATCCCGCGCATCGCCCTCATTCCGGCGGCGGCCTTCGTCGTCCTGGCCTCGCTGCCCGTGCCCGCAAGCGCGCAGGCTCCCGCAGGACCGCTCACCCGGATGGCCGACGACCCGGCGCTGCCATGGGGGCCCTGCCCCGGCTGGATGCCCCAGGGCTGCGGACTCGCCGTGCTGCAGGGCGATCCCGCCAGGCACAACGCGGATGTCTTCTTCCGCCTGCCCGGCAACACGACGGCCGAGCGCCACTGGCACACCTCCGCGGAGCGGATGGTGCTGATCGCGGGCGAACTGCACGTCGCCTATGACGGCCAGGACCCGGTCGTCCTGCGGCCGGGCACCTACGCCTACGGCCCGGCCCGGCTGCCGCACACCGCCTCGTGCCGGTCGGCGGAACCCTGCATCCTGTTCATCGCCTTCGAGGAGCCGGTGGACGCCATCCAGGGCGAGCCGCCGAGGACGACCGCGCGCTGACCCGCCGCGGCATCGCCGGATCGTCCCGCTCGGCCGTGCGCGGCACCCCCTTCTCCGGCGCGGGCGCGTCCCGGGGAGTGCGCCCGCGCCGGAACCGCCTCAGGCCGCGCGCTGCTCCAGCGTCGGCGCCACGTCGGTCAGCGTGACCCGGCGCATGTCGCGCGGATAGGTCTTGTCCTCGAAGGGGCGGGCGCGGTGCATGGTGGTGCGGTTGTCCCACATCACCAGGTCCCATTGCCGCCACTTGTGGGCATAGACGAATTGCCGCTGGGTGGCGAACTCGGTCAGGTTGCGGATCAGCATCATCGCTTCGGGCCGCGGCCAGCCCTCGATCTCCCCGATATGCGAGGAGAGGTAGAGGGAGTGCCGCCCGCTGCCCGGGTGCCAGCGCACCAGGCGCTGCCGCACCGGGGCGAAGCGCTTCTTCTCCTCCTCCGTGTAGTCGGCGAAGCCGAGCTGGGCGCGCGAGTAGAGCAGGGAGTGGTGGCAGACGAGGTCCTTCACCTGCCGCTTGGTCTTCTCCGGCAGCGCGTCCCAGGCGGCACGCATGTCGGCGAACTCGGTGTCCCCACCCTCGGGCGGGACCACCCGCGCGTGCAGCATCGAATACTTGGCCGGTGTCGCCTTGAAGCTGCTGTCGGAATGCCAGAGCTGGTTGCCGAGGTTGAACATCCGCCGCCGGTCGTCGGCGGCGAGCAGGCTGCCGTCCACGTCCAGGTTGGAGATGTCGTTCATCTGCCGGTGCTTGAGGCGGGTCTTGTGCACGTCCACCGTGGCCCGGTCCTGCTCCAGCGGCCCCAGCGCCTCGCCGAAGGCCATCTGCTGGTCGTCGTCCAGCCGCTGGTCGCGGAACACCAGCACCGCGTAGCGGTCCATGGCGCGGTGGATCTCCTCGCACAGCCCGGGGCCGGGCGGGGTGCGGAGGTCGAGCCCCTTCACCTCGGCGACGAAGAGCGGATGGAGCGGGATGAGCTGCAGCGCCATGTCTCGTTTCCTCCTGCCATCTCGGGCGGCCGGAGGATGGTAGCGCCCGGCCGGCGGCGGGAAACAGGGGGCGGGGCCGGCCGCGCGCGATGTCATGCGGGCGGGCGTGCGCGGCGCGCGCCGGGGCGCCATCTCTGCGGCCATGAGCGATCGAGATCCGTTCCCCACCCCCCCGCCGGGGGAGCCGTCCCCCGCCCTGGAAGGCGCGGGTCCCGCTGCGCTGCTGGAGGCGGTGCGGGCGCTGCGCGCCAGGGTGGCGGAGGAGGGGCGCGCCGGCTTCCGCCGCTGGCGCCCCGCCATCCGCCGCCCCGGCTTCGCCGCCGGGGCGCTGAACCTCGCCCATTACCTCGCGCTCCGCCGGCGCGGCCTGTGGCCGCTGCAGCGGGGGCTGATGCGGCACGGCCTCTCCTCCCTCGGCCGGCTGGAGGGGCGGGTGCTGGCGACGCTCGACGCGGTGGCCGGCGCCCTCGCGCCCCTGGCCGGAGAGGGGACGCCGGGCCCCGCCTGGCCGCCCCCGCCGCGCCGCTTCTTCCGCGGCGAGGCGCGGCTGCGGGACGAGGCAGAGGCGCTGTTCGGCCCGGCTCCGGCGGGGCGGGAGGGGCGCATCCTGGTCACCCTTCCCGCCGAGGCGGCGGAGGATCCCGCCTGGCTGCTCGACCTCGCCCGGCGCGGCCTGGACGCGGTGCGCATCAACTGCGCCCATGACGATGCGGCGGCCTGGGCGGCGATGGCGGCGCATGCTCGCGCCGCGGCGCGGGCGGTCGGGCGGCCGATTCCGGTGCTGATGGACCTCGCCGGGCCGAAGCTCCGCACCGGCGCCGTGCACCCCCCCGAGGGCGCGGCGCGGCTGCGTCCGGGCGATGCGCTGCTGCTCCGCCCCGACCCGCCGCGGGCCGGCCCGGCCGATCCGCCCCTCCAGGCGCAGTGCCTGCCGCCCGAGGTGCTGCGCCGCCTCCGCCCCGGCGCCGCCTTCGCCTATGACGACGGCAAGGCGGCGGGGGTGGTGGAGGCGGCGCGCCCGGACGGAACGGTGCTGGTGCGGATCGAGCGCGGCCGGCTGAAGGGGGCGCGGCTGCGCCCCGAGAAGGGGCTGAACTTCCCCGGCACGCCGCTCGGCCTCGACCCGCTGACGCCGAAGGACCTCGCCGATCTCGACACGGTGGCGCGGCTCGCCGACATCGTCGGCTACTCCTTCGTGCAGAGGCCGGCCGACATCGCCCGGCTGCAGGAGGAGCTCGCGGCGCGACGGCCGGCGGACTGGCGGCGGATCGGTCTGCTGGCAAAGATCGAGACGCTGCAGGCGGTGCGCGATCTGCCCGGCATCATCGTGCGCGCGGCGGGCAGCCAGCCCTTCGGGGTGATGATCGCGCGCGGCGACCTCGCGGTGGAGATCGGCTTCGCCCGCCTAGCCGAGATGCAGGAGGAGATCCTCTGGCTCTGCGAGGCGGCGCACATACCCGTGGTCTGGGCGACGCAGGTGCTGGAGGCGCTGGTCAAGACCGGCCTGCCGACGCGCGGCGAGATGACCGACGCCGCGATGGCCGCGCGCGCCGAATGCGTGATGCTGAACAAGGGGCCGAACATCGCCGCCGCGATCGAGGCGCTGGACGGGCTGCTGCGCCGCATGGCGGAACATCAGGCGAAGAAGACGCCGCGGCTGCGCGCGTTGCGAAGCTGGGCGGAGGCGCCGGGCGGGGCATGACCGCGCCCGGCGGGCAACCCCGCGCCCCGCGCCGCGTCATGGCCGCGTCATGGACCGGAAAGGACGGACGATGCCCCGCATGATCCTGCCCGCGGCGCTGGCCCTGGGCCTGCTGCTGCCCCTCGCCCCGGCCTCGGCCGCCCCGCCGCCCCCGAACGCGCTGCCGCTCTCCGAGATCGTGCGCATGCTCGAGCAGCGCGGCGACGTCGCCTATTTCGACGAGATCGAGTGGGACGACGACGGCTACTGGGAGGTCGAGTACATCGACCGGCAGGGCGTGAAGCGCAAGCTCAAGGTCAATCCCGTGACCGGCGAGGCGCGGCCGGATCGCTGAGACGCCGGTTCTGCGCCAATCCATAACCCAAGGTTTAAATTTGTCCCGGACAGGGAAACCGAATTGCGAGTTGCCCATTGGGAATGATACCCCGGTTTCCGTATCCCAGGGGGATCGGATCATGCCCAACTACTCGCGCCAGACCCTGTTCCGCATCGGCCGCCTGCTGAACGCCAAGGGCGATGGCGCCCACCTGCAGCGCCTCGCCGAATGGGGCGGCTTCAGCCGCAAGTCGCTCCACAACTGGACGCTGGACGAGAGCGACCCGCAGCACCGCGCCATGCCGCCGAGCGCCAAGCGGATGGTCGCGCTGCTCGCCTATTTCGGCATGACCGGCATGCTGAACGAGCAGCGGATGAAGGACATCCTCGCCCTCGAGGCGCTGCTCGAGCGCGACGAGCAGGTGCAGGCGCTGCTGCCGCGCGTCAGCCGCCTGCTGCAGTCGCTGCGCCCGGCGGAGGAGGCCGAGGGCGCGGAGGCGGACGCCGCCGAGGTCACCGCGCAGGCGGCCTGAGGCGGGAGCGCGCGGCGCCGGGCTCAGGCCCGGTGCCGCCGGATGCCGAAACGGACACGGGAGATGCCGATGCCAGGGCGCCGGGCCGTCCTGCATGTCGGGCCGCACAAGACCGGCACGACCACGATCCAGGACGCGCTGCACCACAACGCCGAGGCGCTGGCGCAGGCCGGCTGGCGCTACCCCGCGATCGGCTACAGCCAGCAGGCGCACCACGCGCTGGTGCAGGCCCTCGTCAAGGCCGAGGACGGGGAGGCGGAGCGGATGCTCGCCGCCCTCGCCGATGAGCCGGGGGATCTGGTGCTCTCCAGCGAGAACCTCTCCCGCGCCCCGCTCGAGGCGCTGCAGCGCCTCGCCGGGGCGCTGCGCGGCAGGGAGGTGGCGGTCGTCTACTACCAGCGCAATTTCCTCGACCTCGCCTATTCCTGGTGGCAGGAGCGCATCAAGCACGGCCGCTCCGAGGAGCTGACGGCCTTCCTGCTCGACATCGTCGCCGCGCCGGGCCGGCTGCACCTCTTCGCGCCGCATGCGGTGCTCGGCCGCCTCGCCGAGGCGTTCGGCCGCGAGAGCATCCACGTCTTCCTCTACGACCGGATCCGCGCCGATCCCGGCCTCGTCGCGCATTTCGCGCGGGAGGTGCTGGAGCTCGACGCCTCCGGCTGGGCGGCGCAGCGCCGGCAGGCGAACCGCTCCCTCCGCCCCGCGGCGGCGGAGCTGCGGCGGATGCTCAACCGGCTGGGCTGCGGGACGGGCGGCGGGATCCTGCCCGAGGCCGGCACCCGCGCGCTGCGCGAGCAGGCGGTCGCGCGCGAGGCCGCGCATCTGCGGACCGTGACGCTCGGCTACGACATGCCGGCCTTCCGGCGCATGGAGCGCGCGCTGCTCGACCACTGGGGAGACTGCATCCGCACGCCGCTGCCGGCACCGGAGGAGGCCTTCGCCGAACGCACGCGCGAGATCCGCTACGTGGATCCGGCGATCTGGCTGCTCGAGCCGGCGCTGGCCGCGGCGGTGCGCGCCTTCGCCGCGGAGCGCCGGCCCGGCGGGGGGTGAGGGCCTGATCGGGGGAGGCGCGGCGGCCGCCCCGCCGCCCGGCGGGAGCGCGCCGGTCCTCTGCCTCTGCGGCGGCCCGGAGGGCGTGCTCGACGCCCTCGCCGCGCTGCTCGCCGCCCACCCGGCGCTGGCCCCGCTCGGCCGCGCCGGGGCGCGCCTGTTCCGCCTGCGCCAGGGAGCGGTGCTGCGCGGCACCGCCCAGGGCGAGGACCGGCGCGCGGCGGATGCCCTCGCCGCCGCGCCGCGCCGGGCCTTCGCGCGCTACGCGGCGCTGGCCTCGGCCCTTCCCGATCCGCGCTTCCTGGTCCTGCTGGGCGCCCCGCCGGGGCCGGACACCGCCTGGGGGGAGGCGCTGCGCGCCACGCTCGACTGGGCGCAGCGCGTGCCGGTCCTGCCGGTCTTGGCCGAGGATCTCGCCGCCGCGGACGGCGTGGCGCTGCGCCGGATCGCCGCCTTCCTCGGCATCGGGGCGGGGCCGCTGCTGGCGGGGCGGGCGCGCCTCGGCGCCGCTCTTCCCCCGCCGGGCGGCGCGGCGCCGGCCGCGCCCGAGGATCGCGCGGCGCTCGACGCGCTCCGCCTGCTCGCGCGCCACCCGCCGGACTATGCCGGCGCCTGGCGCACCCTCGGGCGGGGGATGGCGGTGATCGCCCCCTACGCCGAGGCGGACCGGCGCGTGGTGGAGTATGGGTTGTGGCGGCCGCCCGGGGCGCGGGCGATGCTGCGCGCGCCGGCCGTCCCGCCGGCGCGGGCGGACGAGGCGGTGCTGTTCCTCGGCTCCGCCGCCACCTTCGGCCGCGCGGTGCGCCACCCCTTCGCCCAGCGCCTCGCCGGGCGGCTCGGCGTGACGGTGGTGAATGCCGGCATCGGCGGCGCGCGCCCGGCGACCTTCCTGGCCGATCCCGGCCTGCGGCCCTATCTCGACCGCGCGCGGGCGGTGGTGCTGGAGGCGGTCTCCGCCCGCGGCTACGCGACGGAGCTGTTCGTCCCGAACAGCCACCACGCCAATGCCGGGCTGCCGCCGGGGGAGGCCGGGCCGCCGCGCTTCGTGGACCATGTCTACCGTGCCGCCTTCCGCCGCGGCGAGGCGGCGGCGCTGCGCCGCGCGCGCATGGTCTGCCTCGCCGCCTGGCTGCGCGACATGAAGCGGCTGGCCGCGCGCGCCGCCGGGCGCTGCGTGCTGCTCTACCTGTCGCAGCGCCCGCCCGGCTTCGTCTCTCGCCTGGACTCCTTCGAGGCCTGGGCCGGCGGCTTCCCCCACCATGTGGACCGCGCCGCCATCGAGGCGCTGCGCCCGCATGTGCGCGCGGTGGTGGAGGTGGTGTCCACCGCCGGCCTGCCGGAGGTGGCGCGGGATGCCCGCACCGGCGAGCCGGTGCCGATCTTCGCCGGCCGGCCCGACCCCACGCGCAACACCTACTACCCCTCGCAGGCAATGCACGATGAGGCGGCGGCGCGGCTCGAACCGGCGCTGCGCGCTCTGCTGCGGGGCGAGGCCGAGGTGCCTTCCTTCTCCGGAGAAGGACAGGGGGCGGCTGCGGAGGCGCGCCCGGCGCGGTAGGCTTCCCCGCCATGTGCGGACGCTACGCGCTGTACCGGTCCCCGGCCGCCCTCGCGCGGCATTTCGGAACGGCGAACCCGGTGCCGAACCACCCGCCTTCCTGGAACGTCGCCCCCACCCAGGACGCGCTGGTGGTGCGCCGGCACCCCGAGACCGGTCTGCGCCACCTCGGCCCGCTGCGCTGGGGGCTGGTGCCGCGCTGGGCGCGGGATGCGAGCGGCGCGGCGCGCATGATCAATGCCCGGGCCGAGACGGTGGCCACGCTGCCCGCCTTCCGGGATGCCTTCCGCAGGCGGCGCTGCCTGGTGCCGGCGGATGCCTTCTACGAATGGCGCGCCGCCGCCCCGGGCGCGCCGAAGCAGCCCTTCGCCGTGGCCGCGGCGGACGGGGCGCCGCTCGCCCTCGCCGGGCTGTGGGAGGGGTGGCGCTCGCCCAAGGGGGAGGTGCTGCGCAGCTTCTGCATCGTCACCACCGCCGCCAATAAGAGGCTGCGGCCGCTGCATCCGCGGATGCCGGTGATGCTCCCCCGCGCCGCCTGGCCGGCCTGGCTCGGCGAGGAGGAGGCGGAGGAGGCGGCGCTGCGCGCGCTGCTCGCCCCGGATGCGGCGCCGCCCCTCGACCTCTGGCCGGTGTCGCCGCGGGTCGGCCGGGTGGCGGAGAACGATGCCGGGCTGCTGGAGCGCGATCCGGCCGGCGCCGCCCCGCCGCCCGGCGATCCGGGCCAGGGCCGATCCCGCTCGGATGAACCCGCCTGAACGGGTGAGGAGGCCCGCAGGGCAACAGGCCCGGGCGGACGGACAAGGCACCGGAGCCGGTTCCGCTCGGCCGTGAGCGCGGGAACGGCCCCGCTCCGTTGCCTGCGGCGAGGGGCCACGCGCCCGACCGTTTCCGCCCCTCCGTGATGCGCCTAGGGCAGAGCCCATTCGGGTCGGCGCCCTGAGCGGGTGACGATGCCCGCGCGTCAGCGGCCGGGGCATTTGCCGCGGGGCAGGGGCGCGCTGCCGCCGGTGGGGCATGTCCGCCACACGGTCCGCGCCTGGCACAGGCCACAATGTTGTCGCGCTTGTCACCCGTTGACATGCCGGATTCAATCTCCCCATGGCAGCGACCCTGAGCCTCGGCGGCGTGCGCCGGCTGGATTTCGCGTTCGTCCCGCGGGCGGCGCTGTGCCTGCAGGCGCATGCCGGTTCGGCGTGGCGGGGCGCCTTCGGGCACGCGCTGAAGCGCATGGTCTGCGCCATGCGGCTGCGCCCCTGCGAGGGCTGCCCGCTCGCGGACGGCTGCCTCTACACCGCCTTCTTCGGCGCCGGCGCCGATCACGACGCCGCCCGCCCCTTCATCCTCTCGCCCGAGCCCCTTCCGCGCGACGGCCTGCTGCGCGCCGGCCGGCCCTTCACCGTGCGGCTGACGCTGCTGCCCGGCGCCGAGGCGGCCGCGGCCTACGCGGTGCGCGCCCTGCTGCGGGCGGCGGAGCAGGGCCTGTCCGGCCGGCGCGTGGCGCTCGACTGCGTCTCCGTCACCGATGCCGCGACCGGCGAGCCGCTGGCCCCCCACGGCTCCCTGCCCGCGCCGGTGGCCTGCGTCGCCCCGCCACCGCCCCCGGCCGTGGAGCTGCGCTTCACCTCGCCCCTCCGCATCCGGCTCGCGGGCGATCTGCTGACGGCGCGCACCCTGCGCCCCGGCCACCTGGTGGGCGCGGCGCTGCGGCGGCTGCGCCTGCTGGGCTTCGGCCCCTCCCCGGATTTGGCCGCGGCGGCGCGCAAGGAGGCGGAGGGCCTGGCCTTCGCCGCGGCGCGGCTCGGCTGGCTCGAGACCACGCGCTTCTCCTCCCGCCAGAACAGCGCCATGCAGTTCGGCGGCATCGTGGGCGAGGCGGTGCTCGACCTGCGCGGGGCGCCGCATGTCTGGCCCCCGCTCTGGGCGGCCTCGATCCTGCATCTCGGCAAGGGGGCGGCGATGGGCTTCGGCCGGGTGGAAGCCCGTGCCCGCTGACCCGGTCCCGAGGCCCCTGCACCTGCTGGCGCTGGCCGGGCTGTCGCCGCAGGTGGTCACGGAGACCATCTGGTGCCTGGCGCGGCGCCGGCCGCCGCGCCTGCCCTCCCGCATCACCGTCCTGACCACCGCGGCTGGCCGGCCCCTGGCCGAGCGCCTGCTGCCGCCGGCCCTGCGCGACCTGTCGGCGGCGCTCGGGGCGGGCCTGCCCCCGCCGCGGCTGCGCCTTCTGCGCCGACGCGACGCCGCGCCGCTCAAGGACATCGCGAGCGATGCCGACAACCGCGCCGCGGCGGATGCCATCCTCGCCGCGGTGGCCGAGGCGACGCTCGACCCCGCGACGGATGTGCACCTGTCCATCGCGGGCGGGCGCAAGACCATGGGCTGCCTCGCCGCCATCGCGCTCAGCCTGTACGGCCGGGAGGGCGACTGCCTCTCCCACGTGCTGGTGGATCCGAGGCTGCAGGGCCGCGCGGACTTCTTCTTCCCGCCCGCCGTGCCGCGCCGGCTTCCCCTGCCCGAGGGCGGCACGGTCAGCACCGCCGAGCACGGGCTGACCCTGGCCGAGATTCCCTTCGTGCGGCTGCGCGCGCGCTGGCGGCCGGGGCGGGATGCCGACGCCTTCTCGGCCGCCGTGGCCGCGGCGCAGGAGGCGCTCGATCCGCCGCGGCTGATCCTCGATCCCGCCCGGCGGCAGGCGCATCTCGGCGCGCACCGGCTGCCGCTCCCCCCGACGCTCTTCGCCGGCCTGCTCTGGCTGGCCGAGCTGGCGCGGCGCGGCGACGCCGTGCCCTGGTGGCGGACCGCGGAGCAGGCCCGCGACCTCGCCGCGCAATACCTCGCGGCCATGGAGCGCGTGGTCCGCGGCTCCGAGCTCGACCAGGCGCGGCGGGCGCTCTCCGCCGGCATGGAGCGGACCTACCTCGCCGAGAAGGTGTCGCGGCTCAACCGGGCCTTCCGCCAGGCGCTGGGCCCCGCCGCCGAGCCCTTCCTGATCCGCGCCGAGGGGCGGCGGCCCCGCACCGGCTACCGTCTCGCCCTGCCCGCGGAGGCGATCACCATCATCGAGGACGCCCGTGGCCGCTGACGCCCCACCCCCTCTGCTCTCGCCGATGGAGGCCGCCCTGGCCGGCCTGCTGCACGACATCGGCAAGCTCGCGCAGCGCGCCCACGCGGACGAGCGGGCGCTGCGCGAGGCCTATGGCGGCGACCTCGCGGGCACCGAAGCGGCAATCCTGCCGCTGCGCGACGGCCGCTACACCCACCGCCACGCGCTGTGGAGCGACTTCGCGATCCGCGAGGCCGAGCGCCAGCGGCTGCGCTGGCCGGTCGAGGTGAACGGTGCCCGGCTTGCGGCGGTGGCGGTGCGCCACCATGACCCGCGCCACGACGACCCTGCCGACTGGATCCTCGCCGAGGCCGACCGCCTCGCCTCCGGCCTCGAACGCAAGGAGAAGGACGAGGCGGAGGAGGCGCAGGGCGTAAGGCTGCGCGAGCGCGAGCAGCGCGCGCTGCTGCCCGCGATCGCGATCGGGCGCGGTGCCGCGCCCGGGGCGATGTGGCATCCGGCGGAGGAGGCCTCGCCCGAGGCGCTTCTGCCCCGCCCGCCCGCACCCAGGGACCAGCCGCGCTGCTACGGCCGCCTCTGGGCGGACTGGCAGGCGGGATTCCTGGGCTTCGGGCAGCACGGGCTCTCGGCCCACCGCTTCGAGCGCGCGCTGCTCGGCCTCTCCGAGCGGCTGCTCTGGGCCGTGCCCTCCTCCACCGTGGACCAGCCGGACGTCCCGCTGCACGAGCATGCGCGCGCGGTCGCCGCCATCGCCGCAGCGCTGACCGCCTGGCACGCGGCGCGGGGTGCAACCGAGGTCGCCGCGGTGAAGGACCGCAGGACACCCAAGTTCCGACTTGCCGCACTCGACCTCTCCGGCATCCAGGCGGCGCTGTTCCGCCTCGACGGCCGCGGCGGGGCGAGCCGCATCCTGCGCGCGCGCTCCTTCCTCATGGGCCAGACGGTGGAGGCGGCGCTGCATCTCCTGCTCGGCCGCCTCGGCCTGCCCTTCTCCTCGGTGCTGCTGAACGCGGGCGGCAAGGCGGAGCTGCTGCTGCCCGACCTGCCCGATCTCGACACGCGGCTCGAGGCCGTGCGCGCGGCGCTGGATGGCTGGATGGTCGCGCACTGGCAGGGCGATCTGGCGCTGATCCTGGCCGCGGGCCCGCCCTTCGCCGCCGAGCAGTTCCTCCCCCGTGGCCAGGACGGGGCGGTGGCCGAGGGCTACCGGCAGGAGCGGGCGAAGCTCGCCGCGGCGCTGGATGCGGCGAAGCTCCGCCCCCTCGCGGGGTGGTCCGGGGGGTTCCTGGGGACCGGCGTGATCCCCGCTCCCTTCGATGCGGCGCACGGCGCCTGCGCGAGCTGCGGCGTGCGGCCGGCGGTGGCGCAGACGCCGCTCGATGGGGCCTGGCGCTGTCGCGTCTGCGATGCGGCCTATCGCCTCGGCCAGCGCCTGCCCAAGGCCGAGGGCTTCGCGCTGCTCGAGGCGACCGCCGAGGCGGCGGAGGCGCCGGCCGCCCTGCCCGGGGGCCTGCGCCTCGCGCCCTGGCCCGAGCGCGGCGCGGCGGCGCGCGCCAGCCACGCCTTCACGCGCGCCGAGGCGGGCAGCGCCGTCTTCCGCGCGCCCGCTTACGTGCCGCTCGTCGCCGATCCCGCCGATCGGCGTTACGACCACGCCGGCATTCCCGCGGAGGATCGCAACGCGACGGGCGACCTCATGACCTTCGCCCAGATCGGAGCGGAGGCGCTGGAGACCGTCGAGAGGGACGGGATCGTCGGGCGCGACCTGCTCGGCATCCTCAAGGCGGATGTGGATTTCCTCGGCCGCGTCTTCGCCGATGGCCTGGGCCGGGACCGTTCGCCGGCGCGCGTGGCGCAGCTCTCGCGGCTGCTGGACGGCTATTTCACCGAACGCCTGCCCTGGCTGCTCTCCCGCGATTTTCCCGCCACCTACACGGTCTATGCCGGGGGCGATGACCTGCTGCTCATCGCGCCATGGCGCTTCGCTCTGCCGCTGGCGCTCAGGCTGCGCGAGGATTTCGTGGCCTTCGCCGGCGGCAATCCGAACCTGACGCTCTCGGCGGGCGTCGCCTTCGTGCATCCGAAGCATCCCCTGGCCCTGGCGGTGAAGGAGGCGGAGGAGGCGCTCGAGGCGGCCAAGACGGGCGGGCGCGACCGCCTCGGCGTCTTCGGGCGGGTGCTGCGCTGGGAGAGCCTGCACGCCACGCTTGATCTTGCCGAGGCGCTGAACCGGGCGGTCCGCGAGGAACACCTGCCGCCGACCTTCCTGCACCGCATGCGCTGGTTCGCCGCGCGGCGCCGCCTTGCGGAGTCGGCGGAAACCGAGGCTACCCGGCCGGAAACGGAGCCGCGCGCGAGGACGGGAAGAGCCCCGATACGGGAAGACGCCGTGAGGGCGGCCGACTGGAATCCGAAGTGGCGCTACCAGGAGGCGCGGTTTTTGGATCGCGCGCCGTCCGAGGCGCGCGAGGGGCTGCGCGCCTTGCTGCTGCGCGCCCTGCCGCCGCCCTGCCAGGCGACCGAAGCCGATGCGGAAATCGCCATGACCATCGCGCTGTGGCGGAACAGATAGGAGGAACGGCATGTCGGGCCACCACAGGAACCACCGCGGGCCGGGCGGAGGTCCGTCGCAGCGGCGCTTCGCCGGCACGGGGGGGCTTGCGCGCCAGCCGGCGACCGGCCCGGGACATGCGGCGCCGCCAGCCGGCGGCGAAGATGCGCGCGGCCGCATCGAGGACCTGCTCCGGCCGCCGGCGCAGAAGCTGTGCTACTTCGCCGACAATGATCGCAAGGTAATCGACGCGAACCTCTTGGGCAGTAAGGCCGAAGAGGTGGCCAGGAAGCTCGCGGAGGTGCCGGCGAGCCAGCTCCGCCGCTTCTATGCCGAGGTGATGGCGCTCAAGCGCCGCGCCGAACTTGCCGGGGCGAGCGATGCGGAAGTCCGCGCGCAGCTCATGCTGCTGCGCGCCAAGGCCGCCTACACCTGGGCGCGCCAGAAATCCTATCCGGACGAACTCGTCCTGTTCTTCACCCGCCATGCCGCGAGCGTCGAGACCAGGCACGACTTCCTGCGCGGCTTCCAGCCGCATTTCGAGGCCGTGATGGCCTTCCACAGGGTGTTCGGGAAGAAGAAGGACGCCGCATGAGCAGCATCCGCGAAGCCGGCCGTGTGCGCGTCACCGGCCTGATCCGCCTCCGCTCCGGTCTCCACATCGGCGCCGGCAAGGACAGCGTGGAGATCGGCGGCATCGACAACCCGGTGATCAAGCACCCGCACACGGGCGAGCCCTACATCCCCGGCTCCTCCCTCAAGGGCAAGCTGCGCTTCCTGCTGGAATGGGCCTTCGGCAAGGTGCGCGCGGACGGCCATGCCTGGGGCTTCAACGACAACCAACCCGTCGAGGCCGATGACCCGGTGCTGCGCATCTTCGGCAATGCGCTGAAGGAGTGGAAGAGCGGGCCGACGCGGCTGATGGTGCGCGACGCGCCGCTTTGCGGAGATGATTGGGACCGCTACCGCGAGGCGCCCGAGGCCTTCTTCGAGGAGAAGACCGAGGTTCTGATCGACCGCATCAGCGGCAAGGCGCATGGCGAGGTCGGCCCGCGCCAGACCGAGCGCGTTCCGGCCGGCGTGGCCTTCAAATTCGAGATGGCCTTCCGCCTCTACGATCTTGGCGACGGCGCGGCGCGCGACCTCGACTGCCTGAACTGGGCGCTGCAGGGCCTCGCGCTGCTCGAGGAGGATGCGCTCGGCGGTTCCGGCTCGCGCGGCTACGGGCGCATCGCCTTCGAGGATCTCGCCCTCTACGCGCCGGGGCCCAAGGAGATCAGGCTCGACAACCGCTTCCGCGGCCACCGCTTCGACCGTGCCAAGGCCCCCGCCATCGTCAGGGCGGAGGAGGTGCTCGGGGTGCCGGCCTGATGGAACTCCGCCGCTTCCGGCTGGTGCTCGACCGGTTCTCGGCCTTCGGCACCCCGCCCACCTCGGGCACGCTCTTCGGCCATCTCGCCTGGGCGAAGCGGGCGCGCGAGGGGCGGGAGGCGCTGCGCGCCTGGCTCGCGCGCCTGCCCGCGGAGCCCTGCGCCCTCTCCGACCTGCTGCCCGCGGATCATCTGCCGAAGCCGCTGCTGGCTCCCGCCGTGCAGGACGATCCGCGCGAGGACGCGAAGCAGGCCAGGCGGCGCCGCTACCTGCCGCTTGCCGCCTGGCGGCGGCTGCGCGTCGGGGCGCGGGCGGCGACCCTCGATGCCCTGCTGCGCGAGACGCGGGACGATCCGCCCTTCCTCGCGCCCGCGCGGGTGCCGCACAACCGCATCGACCGCGCCACCGGAAGGACGCCCGAGGCCGGCGGCGGCGGGCTGTGGGTCGCCGGCGAACTCTGGCCGAAGGTGGGGCGGGAGGGGCCGCGCCGCATCGAGGCCGATCTCTACCTGCGCGGCACGCTGCCGGCGCGGGAGGCCGAGGCGCTCATCGCCCATGTCGGGGAGACGGGCTTCGGCCGCGATGCCGCCACCGGGCGCGGGCGCTTCACCCTGGAGGGCAGCGAGGCCGCGGGCTGGCTCGACGAGCGGCCGGGTGGCGGGGTGTCGGCGCGCATGCTCTCGCTCTCGCAGGGGGTGGTGACGGACACGATGCGGGAGGCGCGCTGGAGGCGCTTCGTGCTGTTCGGCAAGCTGGGGCGGGAGATGGTGGTGGAGGGCAAGCGGCCCTGGAAGCTGCCGCTGCTGCTGGCGGAGTCCGGCGCCACCTTCGCGCCCGAGGGCGACGGCCCCTTCGGCGCCTGGATCACCGGCGTGCACCAGGACGATGCGACGATCGGCCACAACGCCTTCCATCTGGCGATCCCCTACACGGAGGCTGCCGCGTGAACCTCCATGCCGGCCCGCCGCGCGCCATGGCGCGGCTGACGCTGCGCCTCGTGCCGCTGACGCCGCTCCATATCGGCGACGGGACGGAGATGCGGCTGGACGAGTATGTCTTGGATGAGCCGTCGCAGGGGCAGCGCTTCGACAAATGGGGCGAGGAGATCGAGGAGCAGGCGCAGGCGCCGAAACTCTGCCGCTTCGACCAGGCGAAGGCGATGCGCGCGATGACGCCGGCGCAGCGCAGCGCCTTCCAGCACGCCCTCGATTCGGGCCAGCTGGGCGAGGCGGCGAGGGCGCTGCGGGAGGCGGGCAGGGGCGCGATCGTGGAGCGCATGCCGATTTCCCGGCGCTCGGCCGCCGAACTGAAGAAGGCTTTCAAGGACCCGCTGCTGCGTTCGGGCCAGGTGAAGCCCTTCATCCGCAGCGGCGGGCGGCTCTACATCCCCGGCAGTTCCCTCAAGGGTGCCTTCCGCACGGCGCTGGCCTCCGCCGCCCTGCCGCGCGATTGCGAGCCGCCTGGCGGCTGGCATGACGAGAGCGCGCTATCCGCCGCCCTCGGCCTCAGCTCGAACGATACCACGACCGACCCGCTGCGCTTCCTCCATGTCGAGGACGCGTTCCTGCCTGAGGACGCGACGCTGATCGATCAGGCGGAGGTGATGCACCTCAAGAACCCCGCTGCGGGCAAGGCGCAAATGCATTACGAGCGCACGCGCGCGCTGACCGACGGCGCGAAGGCGCCCGTCTTCACGGTCGCGATCCATCTCGATGGCCGGGCGCTCGACGGGCGCTGCGTGGCGCGTCAGCCCGCGCGCTTCGATCTCCGCCTTCTGCTGTCGCGCTGCCGCGCCTTCCATCTGAGTCTCTTCAACACCGAGATGGCGCGCTTCTTCGAGGGCGCGGTCAAGGCCCGGCTCCTGCGGCTGCTGCGGGGCCATGCGGGCGAGGGCGGCCGGCTGCCGGTCACGCAGCAGGGCTGGAGTCCCGGCTTCGTCCTCCTCCGCCTCGGCCGCTTCGGGCATTTCGAGAGCAAGTCGCTGGAGGGCGTGCGCCGCGGCCATGTCCCGCAGGCGACCCATCCGGCGGACCGCATCCGCCCTCCTGGCGCCTGGGGCCAGACGCGCACCGTCACGCGCGATGCCGCGGGCAATCCCATCCCCTTCGGCTGGGTGATCGGCTGGGCGGTCGCCAGCCCATCCGGCCGTGACCGGAGCCCGGCGTCGCAAGACAAGGAGGAGCACGGGTGAAGACCATCCTGATCGCGTCCGTCGGCGGTTCGCCGGCGCCCATCGCCTCGGCGCTGGCGGCGCAGCGCCCGGATTTCGTCCTCTTCGTCGCCTCCGCGCCGAAGGGGGCGCAGCCCGGATCGGCCGACCAGGTGCCGGGCATCCTGCAGAGGGCGCAGCGCCCGCAGCAGGCGCACGAGGTGCTGGCGGTGCCCCCGGACGATCCGGAGGCGATCTTCCTCCGGCTCGGCGAAAGGCTGCGCGCGCTGCGCGCCGAACATCCCCGCGCCACGATCCTGTTCGACTACACGGGCGGTACCAAATCCATGACGGGCGCACTGTTCCAGGCGGCGATCGCCACGGAGGGGGCGCGGGTCCAGTTCATGCTGGGGCGGCGCGAGAACCTGGAGAGGGTGACCGACGGCACCGAACGCCCCACGGCCATCGCGACGGACTGGCTGGTGGCCGAACGCACCGAGGCGCGGCTGCGCGCAGCCTGGTCCGGCTTCGACTACGCGACGGCGGCGAAGGGATTCGCGGAGCTGACGGACCAGCTGGGCGGCGACGAGACGGCGCCGGAGGCGGTGCGCAGGCGGCTGCGCGCCCTCGCGCAGGTCTCGCAAGCCTTCGACCTGTGGGACCGCTTCCGCTACAAGGAGGCGGCGGATGCGCTGGGCGGGCTGGCCTTCCGGTATCCGAAGCTCGACCCCTGGGTGGCGCGGGCGCGGCGCTGCGCGGCGGAAAAGCCCGCCCGCATCCTCGACCTCTGGCGCAACGCGGAACGCTGCGCCGGGCGCGGCCGCTACGACTACGCGGTGGCGCGGCTCTACCGGCTGACCGAATGGGTGGCGCAGTGGTGGCTCGACCATGCCTATGGCCTCGACACGGGCCGGATGGACTGGTCGAGACTCACGGCTGAGGAGATCCGTCGCGCCGGGCTGTCCGAACAGCGGGGCAAGCCCACCCTCTCGGGCCTGGTGCAGGCCTGGAAGCTGATGGCCGCCAAGGACCCCGGCGGCCCCGCGGCGCGCTTCCTCGCCTCGTCCTTTCCCCATCCCAGGGATCCGCGAAAGACGGCTGAGGGGCGGCTCAAGGACATGCTGGACCTGCGCAACCGCGCCATCCTCGCGCATGGTGACCGCCCGCTCCAGAAGGAGGATTGGGAGAAGTGGCACGACTTCGCCGAGCGGATGCGCACCGCGGTGCTGGTGCCGCTGCTGCGCCAGGCCGGCGCGCCGCAGGAGATGCCGCCCCAGCTTCCGGCCGATCCCGCGTGCCTTGGCCTCTGATGCCCGGCGTGAGGGTCCCGGAGCCCGCCGCCGGCCGAGACGGGGCCCGGAGTGGCGGCGGCGCGCCCGACCCGCAGCGTGATCCGCCCGGGCCGATCCCGCGTCCGCCCTTCCCGGGGCGGCCGGTTCGCCGCTCCCGCCTTCACGGAGCAGGCGCCAGGTCGGATCGCGGAGGGCCGGCACCGGCCGGGAGCGTGACTCCGCCCCGCGAACACTGAACCGGAGCCGTTTCCGCACTCACGGCCGAGGGGAAACGGCCTTAGGATCCCTGCCGGCCGTGCGGCCGCCTGCCATCATGGCTCGGGTCATCGCGCGGCCGGCGTGAGGCCGCGCGCCGCTGCTTGACAACCGAATCCGACCATCGCCGGGCGCCGGCGACAATGTTGTCGCCGCTGCGGCGGGCGCCGCGCCCGGCTATCGCGCATGCCCATGGCCGACCGCGCGCTGCACCTCCTCGCCTACGACGTCGCGCATCCGAAGCGCCTGCGCCGGGCGCTGCACGCGGCGCGCCGGCACGCCACGGGCGGGCAGAAATCCGCTCATGAGTGCTGGCTGAGCGGGGCCGAGCGCGCCGGGCTGCTCGGCACGCTGCGCGGCCTGCTGCACCCGCGCCAGGACCGGCTGCTCGCGGCCCGGCTCGATCCCCGCCTGCCGCCGCGGTGCCTCGGCACCGCCCGCGCGCCGGAGCCGCCGGGCTTCCGCATCATCGGGTAGCGCCATGACCACGCTCTACATCGACCGCCGCGACGCGCTGATCGAGGCCGAGGCCGGCACGCTGCTGGTGCGCGCCGCCGATGGCACGCTGGCCCGCACCCCGCTCGCCCCCGTGGAGCGCGTGGTGCTGCGCGGGCCGGCGCGCCTGTCCACCGGTGCGATCGCCGCCATCGCCGGGCAGGGGGCGGCGCTGCTCGTGCTCTCCGGCCGGCAGGGGCGGCTGGCCGGGGTCGTCGCCGGCGCCGCCCATGCCGATGCCGCGATCCGCCTCGGCCAGTTCCGCCTGGCGCTGGACGAGGCGGCGCGCGGCGCCATCGCGCGGCTCCTGCTGCGGCGGAAGCTGCTCGGCCAGCAGCGGCTGCTGCGCGAGGCGCTGCGCCGGCGCCCCGACCGGCGCCTCGCGCTGACCCGCGGCGATGCCGCCCTGGCCGAGGCGCTGGCGCGGCTGCGCGCGGCGGAGGGCGCGGCGCCGGCGCGGCTGATGGGCATCGAGGGGGCGGCGGCCGCCGCCTATTTCGAGGCCTTCGGCGCGCTGCTGCCGCCTTCGGCCGGCTTCGCGGGCCGCAACCGCCGCCCGCCGCGTGACCCCGCCAACGCGGCGCTGTCGCTTGCCTACACCCTCGCGCAGTTCGAGGCGGTGCGGGAGGCGCGGCTCGCCGGCCTCGACCCCGCCGTGGGCTTCCTGCACGCCCTCGCCCCGGGGCGGGACAGCCTGGCCTGCGACCTCGTCGAGCCGCTCCGCCCGCTGTGCGAACGGCTGGTCTGGCGGCTCTTCGCCGAGGAGGTGCTGCGCGCGGCACACTTCACCCGCGACGGAGAGGCCTGCCTGCTCGGCAAGGCGGGGAGGCTCGCCTTCTACGCGGCCTGGGAGGAGGCGGTAGCCCCGGCGCGGCGGTGGCTGCGCCGCGGCCTCAGGCCGCTGGTACGGGCGGCGCGGGCGGCGGCGTCCGGCCTGGCCTGGGAGGGACCGGCGGATGCTTGAGGCGCTGCACCTGGATGCCGCCGAGCGGCCGGTCGCGGTACTGCTGGAGGGGCCGGCGCTGCGGCTGCGCCGCCCCGGCATCGCCGACGTCTTCGCGCCGCTGCCGCGCCTGTCGCGGGTGGTGGTGCACGGCCCGCGGGTGCAGTGGCGGACCGAGGCGCTGATGGCCTGCGCCGAGGCGGGGGTGCCGGTCCTGCTGATGGGGGGCAGGGGCGACCTGCTGGCGGTGCTGCTGCCGGTGGCGCCGCCCGCCATGCGCCGCGACCTCGCGGCGGCGCTGGACACGGCGGCGACGCTGCCCGGCTTCCGCGGCTGGCTGGAGGATTTCTGCCGCGCCGAGCAGCGGCGGGCCGCGCTGGCGACGCTGCGGACGGAGCGCATCGCCCCGGCGAGGGCCGATCTGCGCCCGGCCTTCCTCCGCGCGCTGTGGCTGGGCGAGGGCCCGCCCGCCGCCCGGGCGCAGGCGCTGTGGGGGCTGCTGCGCGGCCTGGGC
The DNA here is from genome assembly GCF_004761865.1 of Crenalkalicoccus roseus. Classification (GTDB taxonomy): domain Bacteria; phylum Pseudomonadota; class Alphaproteobacteria; order Acetobacterales; family Acetobacteraceae; genus Crenalkalicoccus; species Crenalkalicoccus roseus. Next base: position 40,428 of record NZ_SJDM01000014.1, read on the forward strand.
GAGGGGCTGGTGGCGGAGGGGCTGGCCCGCCAGGGCGTGGGGGCGCAATTCCTGGCGCGGCGCAGCGGGGCCTTCCCCCTGCCGGCCCTGCTGGGGGAGGCCCTCGTCACCCCGCTATGCCCGGCCCTGGGGCGCCTGGCCCGCGACCATGCCGGGGCGCCGGAGGCGGCGGCACGCCGCGCCGCCATCAGGCTGTTCGAGCAGGCGGGGCTTGAGCCCGAGCGCGACCGGATCCTCGCCCGCCTGGCGGTGCGGCTGGCGGCGGAGACGTGAGGATGGGCCGGCGGCGCACCTGGCTGATCGGCTACGACATCGCCTCGCCGCGCCGGCTGCGGCGCGTGGCCCGGCTGCTGGAAAAGCGCGCCTACCGCCTGCAATACTCCCTGTTCGTGGCCTGCTGGACGGAGGCGGAATTCGCTTCCGTGTGGGCGGCGCTTGCGGAACTGATCCACCCGCGCCGCGACGATGTGCGGGCCTGGCCGCTGGCCGAGAATGCGCAGGTGGAGGTGTGGGGAATGAGCTGGCCCGCGGATGTGCTTGTGGGAGAGGGCCGTTCCAGGCCGTTCGGCCGGCTGCTCGGCCAGCGGGGCGTGGCGGAACCCGATGATGCGGTGTATCCTGACCCGGATCTTGAGGGTTAGCCCCGATGCGGGTGCGCCGTGTTGCGAAGCTGCCTTCCAGGGGATTGGATTGGTTGGGTTTTTTTGGGGGAGGGGGTTCTTCAGCAGACCCGATCTTTAGGGGGGTCAAGGCTAGGCGAAGCTTCGGCTGTGCCAGCGAGGATCCAAAATCGCCAGCAGGCCCATCCCCGAAGAGGGAAGCGCCGGCTTCCGCTGCGCGCCAAGCGAAGGGCATCCCGCGCGAGAGAGAAAGGAAGCGCCGGCGGCGTCCCTGCCGCATCCGCCCGGCGGCCCGAGCGCCCCTTGCCGGGGCCCCCGCGGGGGCCTGGCCACCGGCACAAGGCGGTGATGCGGGGGCCTCCTCGCTTGAGGATGGCACGCCCTTCGGCCATGGATCGCCACGCGTGAAAAGGCGTTTCGCCCCGCTTCCGGTCGCGGCGGCGCCCTCCTATCTGGAAGTTCCATGTCCTCCCCCGACCTCCGCGCCGCAGACCCCCTGGCCGGGCCCGCCCCAGGCCGACCGAAGCGCCCGCCGCCCGGCCGCCGGCGCCGCCGCGGTTTCGGTCTGGTCCGCGCGCTCGGCCTTGCCCTCGCCATCCTCGTGGTCGGCGGGGGGGTGGCGGCGGTCGGGCTCTACCGCCAGGTGGCGGCCGACCTGCCGGACTACCGCTGGCTCGCCGATTACGAGCCGCCGCAGATGTCGCGCATCTATGCCGCCGACAGCCGGCTCCTGGCCGAGCTCGCCACCGAGCGGCGCGTCTTCGTCCCCATCGAGGCCATCCCGCAGCTCCTGCAGCAGGCCTTCGTCAGCGCCGAGGACCAGCGCTTCTGGGAACACCGCGGGGTGGACCCGATCGGCATCGCCCGCGCGGTGCTGACCAACATCGAGCAGTACGGCAGCGGCCGGCGCGCCGTCGGCGCCTCCACCATCACCCAGCAGGTGGCCAAGAACATGCTGGTCGGCGCCGACCGCACGCTGATGCGCAAGGCGCGCGAGGCCATCCTGGCGATGCGCATCGAGGAGGCGCTGCCCAAGGAGCGCATCCTCGAGATCTACCTGAACGAGATCTTCCTCGGCGCCCAGGCCTATGGCGTGGCGGCGGCCGCGCAGGCCTACTTCAACAAGGGCCTCGACGAGCTGACGCTGTCCGAAATGGCCTTCCTCGCCGCCCTGCCGAAGGCCCCCAACAACTACAACCCGCTCCGCTTCCCGGAGGCGGCGCGCATCCGGCGCGACTGGGTGCTCGACCGGATGGCGGAGGACCGCGCCATCACCCCCGAGCAGGCGCAGGCGGCGAAGGCGGAACCGATCGTGCCACGCCCGACGCGGCGGCCGGAGCTGGTCCCGGTCGGCCAGCACTTCACCGAGGAGGTGCGGCGGGAGCTGATCAGCCGCTTCGGCGCCGAACAGGCCACGGCCGGCGGCCTCGTCGTGCGCACCAGCCTCGAGCCGAAGCTGCAGGCGGCGACCGAGGCGGCGCTCCGCAACGGGCTGATGACCTATGACCGCCGCCGCGGCGGCTGGCGCGGCGCGCTGGCGCGCATCGGCACCGGCCAGACCGAGTGGCTGCCGCAGCTCGAGGCGGTGCCCCGACCGCCCGGCATGCTGCCCGAATGGCGCCTGGCCGTGGCGCTGGAGGTGCGCGAGCGCGAGGCGCGCCTCGGCTGGATCGAGCGGCCCGACCCGCGCGGCCCGGCGCAGCCCCGCACCGGCACCCTGCCGCTGGAGGAGGCGGCCTGGGCGCGGCGGGCGCTGGAGGGCGGCCGGCTCGGCCCGCCGCCGCGGCGCATGGCCGATGTGCTCGCCCCGGGCGAGGTGGTGATGGTGGAGATGCTGCCGGCCCAGCCCGCCCAGGGCCGCACCCCGGGCCGGCCCGAGCGGCTGGCGCTGCGCCAGGTGCCGGCGCTGGAGGGGGCGGTGGTGGCGCTCGATCCCCTGAGCGGGCGGGTGCTGGCCATGGCGGGCGGCTGGTCCTTCGACAGAAGCCAGTTCAACCGCGCCACCCAGGCGCTGCGCCAGCCCGGCTCCTCCTTCAAGCCCTTCGTCTATCTCGCCGCCCTGGAGCTCGGCGTGCCGCCGAACCAGCGCTTCCTGGACGGGCCGGTGGAGGTGATGACGCCGCAGGGCCTGTGGCGGCCGACCAACTACGACGGCAGCACCGGCATGGGCTATGTCACCATGCGCACTGCCCTTGAGCGCTCGCTCAACCTGGTCACCGTCCGGGTGGCGCAGGAGGTGGGCATGGACCGCGTGGCCGACGTCGCGGCGCGCTTCGGCGTGGTGGACCAGATGCCGCGCTACCTCGCCAACTCCCTGGGCTCGGGGGAGACCACGGTGCTGCGCATGGCGGCCGCCTACGCCGCCTTCGCCAATGGCGGGCGGCAGGTGGCGCCGACGCTGATCGACACCGTACAGGACCAGCGCGGGCGGGTGATCTGGCGCAGCGACATCCGCCGCTGCGCCGGCGGCTGCGCCTCCGCCCCGGAATTCGGCCCGCCCGAGCTGTCGGAGGAGCGGCGGCAGGTCACCGACCCGATCGCCGCCTATCAGATGGTGAACATCCTGACCGGCGTCGTCACCCGCGGCACCGGCACCCGCGCCGCCCAGGGGCTGCAGCGCCCGATCGCCGGCAAGACGGGCACCACCAACGACTATGTGGACAACTGGTTCGTCGGCTTCACGCCGGAGCTGGTGGTGGCGGTGTGGCTTGGCTTCGACGAGCCGCGCAGCCTCGGCCAGGGCGAGACCGGCGGCACCAACGCCGCGCCGGTCTTCCGCGAGGTGGTGGAGGCGGCGCTGCGCGGCAGCCCGCCCGTGCCCTTCCGCTCCCCGCCCGGGGTGGCGCTGGTACGCGTGGGGCATGACGGGGGCGGCAGCATCATGGAAGCCTTCCGCCCCGGCACCGAGAACGCGGCCCGCCCCCCCGGCGAGGAGGGGCCGAGCGCGGCCGGCCTGGAGCGCGGGCTGGGGGGGCTCTATTGAGCGGGTCGTGGCCGGGCGCCATTTGACGAAGCCTCCCCGGCGCCTGTAAGAGGGCTGCGGCATACGTCGTGCGCCGCCACTCATGCGGAGGGGTGGCCGAGTGGCTGAAGGCGGCGGTTTGCTAAACCGTTATACGGGGTCAACCCGTATCGTGGGTTCGAATCCCATCCCCTCCGCCATTCGCGCCCGTTGCCGCGCCGCCGTGCGGCCGCCCGTTCATTCCCACCCGCCTGGCATCGGCGAGGATCCGGGGCCGCCGCTATAAGCCCGGCCCATGACCCAGCCGCCCCGCGCCACGCCATCCGCCGCCCCTCCCGCCCGCCGTGCCGCCGCGGCGCTGCTGGAGGCGGTGCTGACCCGACACCGCCCGCTCGACGAGGCGCTGGAGGCGCTGCCCGGCCGCGCCGTCCTCAACCCGCGCGATCGCGCCGCAGCCCACCGCATCGCCGCCGCGGTGCTGCGCCGCACCGGCTCGCTGGACGCGGTGCTGGAGCCCTTCCTGCGCCGGGAACCGCCGGAGGCGGTGCGCCAGGCGCTGCGCATCGGCACCGCCGAGCTGCTGCTGCTCGGCACCCCGCCCCATGCCGCGGTGGCAAGTGCGGTGGCGCTGGTGCCCCGCCCCTTCGCCGGGCTGGTGAACGCGGTGCTGCGCCGCGTCGCCGAGGCCGGGCCGGCGGCGCTCGCGGGGCTGGACGCCGAGCGCCTCGACACCCCCGCCTGGCTCTGGGCCTCCTGGCACGCCGCCTATGGCGAGGCGGTGCGGGCCATCGCCGCCGCGCACAGGCAGGAGGCGCCGCTCGACCTCACCCTCGCTCCCGGCGCCACGGCGCCTGAGGGGGGCGAGGCGCTGCCCACCGGCAGCATCCGCTTCCCGCCGGGGACGCGGGTGACGGAGCTGCCCGGCTTCGCCGAGGGTGCCTTCTGGGTGCAGGACGCCGCCGCCGCCCTGCCGGCCCGGCTGCTCGCCGCCCAGCCCGGCGAGCGCGTGGCCGATCTCTGCGCCGCCCCCGGGGGCAAGACGGCGCAGCTTGCCGCCGCGGGGGCGCGGGTGGTGGCGGTCGAGCGCGACCCGCGCCGCGCCGCGCGGCTGCGCGAGAACCTGGCGCGCCTGCGCCTCGCGGCGGAGGTGGTGGAAGCGGACGCGGCCGCCTGGGACGCCGGCGGGGCGCGCTTCGACGCGGTGCTGCTGGACGCGCCCTGCACCGCCACCGGCACCATCCGCCGCCACCCGGACATCCCGCACCTCAAGCGCGCGCGCGACCTGGCGCCGATGGCCGAGGCACAGCGGCGCCTGCTCGAAGCGGCGGCGCGGCTGCTGCGGCCGGGCGGGCGGCTGGTCTTCGCCGTCTGCTCGCTGCAGCCGGAGGAGGGGGAGGGGCATCTCCCCGCCGCCGAGGCGCTCGGCCTCCGTCCCGACCCGGTGCGGCCGGAGGAGCTGCCGGGCCTGCCGCCGGAGGCGTTCACGCCCCAGGGCGCGCTGCGCACGCGCCCGGACTTCTGGGCGGAGCGCGGCGGCATGGACGGCTTCTTCGCCGCCCGCTTCCGCGCCCCGGACTGAGCGCGTAAGCTTGCGCCGAGGCAAGGATCCCGGGAGACCACGAATGACGCTCCGCCGCACCGTGCTGGCCGCCGCCGCGGCCGTCGCGCTCTGCGCGCCCGCCGTGGCGCAGGCGCAGGCGCCGCAATTCTTCCGCATCGGCACCGGCAGCGCCGGCGGCACCTACTACCCGATCGGCGGCATCATCGCGAACGCCATCTCCTGCCCGCCCGGCGCGCCCTGCGGCACCGCCGGCGCCACGGCGGGCGTGCCCGGCCTGGTCGCGGTGGCGCAGGCGACGCAGGGCAGCGTGCAGAACGTGAACCTGATCCAGTCCGGCAACGCCGAGAGCGCCTTCAGCCAGTCCGACGTCGCGCACTGGGCCTTCACCGGCACCGGCCTGTTCGAGGGGCGGCCGAAGCTCGAGCGCCTGCGCTTCATCGCCCACCTTTTCCCCGAGCACATCCACGCCGTGGTGCGGCGCGACAGCCCGATCCGCGGCTTCGAGGACCTGCGCGGCAAGCGCATCGCCATCGGCCTGCAGGCCTCCGGCGCGCGCATCGGCAGCGAGCTGATCCTGGAGGCCAACGGCCTGCGCGCCGGGCGCGACTACACCGCCGAGTTCCTGAACCAGGCCCAGGGTACGGAGCGGATGCAGGACCGCGGCCTCGACGCCACCTTCACCGTGGTCGGCTACCCCGCCGCCGCCTTCACCGAGTTCTGCGCCCGCACCGGATGCCGCCTGCTGCCGATCGAGGGACCGAACGCGCAGCGGGTGATCGAGCGCGCCCCCTTCTACGGCACCGGCGTGATCCCCCGCGGCGCCTACGAGGGGATGGAGGCGGACGTGCCGACGCTGACCGTCGGCGCCGTCTGGCTGGTGCGCGACAGCGTGCCGGAGGAGCTGGTCTATAACATCACGCGGGCGCTGTGGTCGGACGTGACCCGCGGCCTGCTCGACCGCGGTCACGCCAAGGGGCGCGAGATCGTGCGCGAGAACGCGCTGCAGGGCCGCGGCGTGGTGCCCTTCCACCCCGGGGCGGAGCGGTTCTACCGCGAAGCCGGCATGCTGAACTGAGCCGCGCCTCGTGAGCGGCGCCACCGGCGGACGGGTCGAGGGGGAGCGCCACCTCGACCTCGAGCGCGCGGCCGCGCTCGAGAAGAGCTACGACGCGGAGCTGCGCTTCCGCCAGCTCCGCGGCTTCGCGGTGCCGCTGGTCTCGACGCTGCTGGTCGCCCTCTCGGTCTTCCACTACTACACCGCCGGCTTCGGCATCCTGACCGAGCACTGGCACAAGGCGATCCACCTTGCCGCCGTGCTCGCCCTGATCTTCCTGATGTTCCCGACGCGGCGGCGCCTGCCGGGGCCGAGCCTCGGCGGCATCCCGCTGCTCGACTGGCTGTTCGCCGCCGCCGCGGTGGTGGTGACGCTCTACCTGCCGATCGTCTTCGACGACCTGACCTTCCGCATCGGCATGCCCAACGCCACCGACGTGGCGATGGGCACCATCATGGTGGTGCTGACGCTGGAGGCGGCGCGGCGCTCCATGGGCTGGGTGCTGCCGGCGATCGTCTGCGTGTTCATCCTCTACGCGCTGTTCGGCCACAACCTGACCGGCGCGCTCGCCCATCCCGGCGCCGACTGGGAGGGCTTCGTCAACCACGTCTACCTGACGCAGGAGGGGATCTTCGGCATCCCGGCGAAGGTGGTGGCGACCTTCGTCTTCCACTTCGTGCTGTTCGGGGTGATCGCGACGCGCATGGGCCTCGGGCAGTTCTTCATCGACATCGCCTCGGTGGTGGCCGGGCGCTACCCGGGCGGGCCGGCCAAGGTGGCGGTGGTGTCCTCGGCGCTGTTCGGCAGCATCAGCGGCTCCTCCATCGCCAATACCGTGACCACCGGCTCGCTCACCATCCCGGCGATGAAGCGGATCGGCTACCGCCCGCACTTCGCCGGCGCGGTGGAGGCGGCGGCGAGCGCGGGCGGGCAGATCACGCCCCCGATCATGGGCGCCGCCGCCTTCGTCATGATCGAGTTCCTCGAGATCCCGCTGACCACGCTGCTGCTGGCCGCCGCCATCCCGGCCTTCATGCATTTCTGGGGCGTCTTCGTGCAGGTGCATTTCGAGGCCAAGCGCCTCGGCCTCAAGGGCCTGCCGGAGGAGGAGCTGCCGCGGCTCTGGCCGACCCTGCGCGACGGCTGGCCGACGGTGATCCCGCTGGTGATCCTGGTCTGGGTGATCGTTGAGGGCTACACGCCCTATCTCGCCGCCTTCTGGGGCATCACCGCCTGCATCGTGGTGGGCTTCCTCAACCCCCGCAACCGGCTGACCCTGCGCGACCTCTGGGACGCCTTCGACATGGGCGCGCGCTACGCGCTCGCGGTCGGCGCGGCGGCGGCCGCGGTCGGCATCGTGGTCGGCGTGGTGACGCTGACCGGGGCGGGCTTCCGCGTCGGCTTCATCGTGACGCAGGCCGCCGCCTCGACGGCCGAGCTGTTCCGGCCGCTGATCGAGGCGCTGCCCCCCGGCGTCGCCACCATGCAGGGCCTGACCCTGTTCCTCACCCTGCTCTTCGTGGCGATGGTCTGCATCATGATGGGGGCGGGGATCCCGACCACGGCGCTCTACATCGTGCTGGCGGCCATCGCCGCGCCGGCGGTGACGCAGCTCGGCGTGCCGCCGATCGCGGCGCACCTGTTCATCCTCTACTTCGGCATCCTCGCCGACCTGACGCCGCCGGTCTGCGTCTCGGCCTATGCCGCGGCGGGCATCGCGGGGGCGAACCCCTTCCGCACCGGGCTCACCGCTTTCCGCCTCGGCCTGGCGAAGGCGATCGTGCCCTTCGTCTTCGCCTACGCGCCGGTGATGCTGGTGGTGACGGAGGGCTTCACCTGGGGCGGCTTCCTGCTCACCACGCTGACCTGCGCGCTCGGCGTGCTGGTGCTGGGCATCGGGCTGACCGGCTACGCCTTCACCCATATGGGCCTGGCGAGCCAGGCGCCGCTGGTGCTCGCCGCGCTGCTGCTGATCGCGCCGAGCGGTCCGCTCGCCCTCGCCGGCCTGGCGCTGGCCGCGCCGGTGCTGCTGGTCAACGCGCTGCGCGCGCGGCGCGGCGCGGGGCTGGCGCCGCGGCCGGGCTGAGGGAGACATGCGAAGGGGGCCTCGCGGCCCCCTCCCATGCGTCCGCCGCGCCGGCGGCGCGCGGCCTCAGCGCTCCTCGGTGGCGGCGCCGAGCTCGGCGCGCAGCTCCTCCTCGAGCGTCGGCTCCTCCTCGCGGGCGATCTCCTCGCCGCGCGCCTGCTTCTCCGCCTCCTCCGGGCTGCGCGCCACGTTCACCGTGACCGGCACATGCACCTCCGGGTGCAGCTCCACGGACACCGTCGTCAGGCCGAGGGTCTTGATCGGCTGCGTCAGCAGCACCTGGGAGCGGGTGACGGTCAGCCCGGCCTCCTTGCACGCCTCGGCGATGTCGCGGGCGGTGACGGAGCCGTAGAGGCTGCCCGATTCGCCCGCCTGGCGGATCAGCACGACGGAGAGGCCGGCGACGCGCTCGGCGATGCGCTCCGCCTCCTCGCGGCGCTTGAGGTTCTGCGCCTCGAGCTGGGCGCGCTGCTGCTGGAAGCGCTCCAGGTTCTCCTTGCTGGCGCGGATCGCCTTGCCCTGGGGCAGCAGGAAGTTGCGCGCGTAGCCGGGGCGGACCTTCACCACCTCGCCCATCTGGCCGAGCTTCTCGACGCGCTGCATGAGGATGACTTCGATCATGGCCTAGAGCCCTTCAGGTCTGGGGCGGCGCGGCCGGGGGGCTGCCCCCGGAGCGCCGGAAGTGGTCGAACAGGCCGAGGCCCACCAGGGCCGGGGCCATGAGCTGCAGGAACAGGAGCAGCAGCAGGTAGAAGGTGACGAGGATGGGCACCTTGGCGCGGTGGCCGCGCGCCCGCGCATGCACCCCGGCGAGGCCGAGATAGAACAGCGGCAGCAGCAGCAGCAGCAGCGCCGAGAGCGGCACCGTATCCGCCTCCGCCGGCGCGACCAGCAGCAGCAGCAGCGCCGCGCCCGGCAGCGCCGGGTACCAGCGCGGCAGCCGCACCGCCGCCCAGTCGGGCGAGGGCGCGCGGGCCAGACCGCGCCGGGCCAGGAAGGACTGCGCCGCCGCCGCGTTCACGATCAGCGCGAGCCCGGCCCAGAAGCCGACCGCCGCGGCCTTCACCCGCACCATGGTGCCGATGAAGTCCTCGCCCGCCGGCAGGCCCATGCGCCCGAGCGTGCCCTCCACCCCGCGGCGCATCGCCGCCTCCAGCCCGCCCTCGCCGGCGAAGAACAGCGCCGCCGCCAGCAGCACGACCACCGGCCAGATGCCGATCAGCGCGAGCGGCAGGGAAAGGTCGAGCCTTCCCTCAGGGCGCAGCGCCGTGGCCACCAGGAGCGGCGCCGGCACGCCGAACAGCAGCAGGAAGGCGATCAGCGGGATGCCGCCGCCCACCAAAGCCACCAGCAAGCTGGCGAGGCCGGCCGCGGCGATGGCGCTGCCGGCGCCGAAGCCGAGCCCGGCGAGGAACAGCGGCACCGGCGTGACCCAGAGCAGGGCGGCGCCGAGCGGCAGGCCGCGGAAGGCCCAGAGGGCGCAGAAGGCGGCCGCGAAGCCGGCCGCCCCGGCGGCGAGCAGCCCCGGATTGCCCAGCACGCCCTGTCCCTGGCCGCTTCCCTGCGAGCCCTTGCCCGTCACCGCGTCCATGCTCCGCCTGCCCTGGCCGCCTTGGCGGCCGGGCGTCTGCCCTCGAGCCGCCGCCCTAGTCGTTGATGACGTAGGGCAGCAGTGCCAGGAAGCGGGCGCGCTTGATCGCCTGCGCCAGCTCCCGCTGCTTCTTCGCGCTCACCGCGGTGATGCGGCTCGGCACGATCTTGCCGCGCTCCGAGAGGAAGCGGGACAGCAGCCGCACGTCCTTGTAGTCGATCCGCGGCGCGTTCGGCCCGCTGAAGGGGCAGGATTTGCGGCGGCGGTAGAAGGGGCGCCGGGCGCCCACGGCGGGGCGGCGGGCGGCGGGGTTCAGCTCCTGGGTCTCGGACATGCCGGCTTACTCCTCGCCACCGGGGACGGTCTGTTCGATCTCCTCGCGGGAGCGGGCGCGGAATTCCTCGCGCTCGTCGCGCTCGCGCCCGCCGCGCCCGGAGGCGAAGCGCCCGGCCGGGCGCGGGCCGCGGAAGCCGCGCTCGCGCTCGCGGTCCTCGCTGCGGCGGGAGAGGATGGCCGAGGGGCCTTCCTCGATCGCCTCCACCCGCACCGTCAGGCTGCGCAGCACGTCCTCGTGCAGGCCGAGCTGGCGCTCCACCTCCTGCATCGCCGCCGGCGGGGCGGAGACGCCGAGGAGCATGTAGTGCCCCTTGCGGTTCTTCTTGATGCGGTAGGCAAGGCCGCGCAGGCCCCAATACTCGCGCTTGCGGACCTCGCCGCCCTGCTCGCCGAGGGCGGCCGCCATCTGGTCGGCGATGGCCTCGACCTGCTGCTGCGTGACATCGTTGCGGGCGATGAACACGCACTCGTAAAGTGGCATGGACTCTCCCTTCGGCTGGCTCAGCCCTGGGGCGCCGCGGCCCCATGCCGGCGGCGCAAACGGGCATAGCCGGCGCGCATGCCTGTGCCGCGCCGGCAGGGAAGGGGGGCGTAAAGCACAGGGTCCGGGCAGCGGCAAGGGGCGCCGCAGGCGGCGGCCCGGCGGTTCCAGTGACCGGCCGGCGGCGCGGAGTCCGCGCTCCCCGGCGCGCGCGATCTGCTCTAGACAACCCGCCCCACTCCGCACCGGGTCCCGCCATTGCCGATTCCCCGCCGCGCCTGCCTTGCCCTCCTGCTGACGCTCGCCGCCTGCGGCGGGCGCTACTCGCCCGACATCTACGCCACCCGCGCGGTGCAGCAGGCGAACCGCGTCGAGCAGGGCATCGTCATCGGCGTGCGCGAGGTGCGCGTCAGCGCCGAGGGCAGCACCGGCGCCGCCACCGGCGCCGCGGCAGGGGGCGTGCTCGGCGCCCAGGCGCCAGGCGGGGGCATCGTCTCGGCGCTGGGTGGTGTCGGCGGGGCGCTGATCGGCGGCGTCTTCGGCAAGGCGGCCGAACATACGGTGGTGGACACTGTGGCCTTCGAATACGTGGTGCGCACGACCAAGGGCGAATTGCTCTCGGTGACACAGCGCGACCGCGCCCCCCTCGCCCTCGGGCAGAAGGTGCTGGTGATCACCGGCGCTCAGGCGCGGGTGGTGCCGGACTACACCCTGCCCTCCCTCGCCGCGCCGCCCGAGCCCGCCGTGCCCGAGGCCCCGGCCGCCCCGCCGCCCGCCAGGATGCCGCCCGGGGAAGAGCCGCGGCCGGCCATCCCGCCGTTGACACCGCCGTGACCCCCGGTTAGCCCGCGCCCGCCCGCCACCCCCCAGCCAACGAGGACACGCCATGGCGCTCGCCTTCGTCTTTCCCGGCCAGGGCAGCCAGGCCCCGGGCATGGGCCGCGACCTCGCCGCCGCCTTCCCCGCCGCCCGCGAGGTCTTCGAGGAGGTGGACGAGGCGCTGAAGCAGCGGCTCTCGCGCCTGATGTTCGAGGGGCCGGCGGAGGAGCTGACGCTCACCGCCAACGCCCAGCCGGCGCTGATGGCCCATTCCGTCGCCGTGCTGCGGGTGCTGGAGCGGGAGGGCGGCTTCTCCCTGCCCGGGCGGGTCGCGCTGGTCGCCGGCCATTCGCTCGGGGAGTACAGCGCGCTGACCGCGGCGCGCGCCTTCGATCTTCCCACCGCCGCGCGGCTGCTGCGCCTGCGCGGGGAGGCGATGCAGAAGGCGACGCCGCCTGGCACCGGCGCCATGGCGGCGCTGCTCGGCGCCGAGACGGCGCAGGCGGAGGCGATCTGCGAGGCGGCGCGGACCGATCCCGAGACCGGGCAGGTGCAGGTGGTCGAGATCGCCAACGACAATGGCGGCGGTCAGATCGTCATCTCCGGGCATCGGGAGGCGGTGGAGCGCGCCGTCGCCAGGGCGCCCGAGCACGGGGTGCGGCGCGCCATGGCGCTGCCCGTCTCCGCCCCCTTCCACTGCGCGCTGATGGCGCCCGCCGCCGAGGCGATGGCGGAGGCGCTGGAGCGGGCCGAGATCCGCCCTCCCGCGGTGCCGGTGGTGGCCAACGTCACCGCTGCCAAGGCGACCGATCCGGCCGCGATCCGCGACCTGCTCGTGCGGCAGGTGACCGCCACGGTGCGCTGGCGCGAATGCGTCGCCGCCATGGTGGCGATGGGCTGCGACCGCTTCGCCGAGCTCGGCGCGGGCAAGGTGCTGACCGGGCTGATGAAGCGCACCGCGCCCGAGGCGGGCGCCACCGCCATCGGCACCCCCGCCGAGATCGAGTCCTTCCTCAGGACGCTTTAGGGAGCGAGCGGCATGTTCCGTCTGGACGGCAGGGTCGCGCTGGTCACCGGCGCGACGGGCGGCATCGGCGCCGCCATCGCGCGGGCGCTGCACGCGCAGGGCGCGCAGGTGGCGCTGACCGGGCGCCGCGCCGCCGAGCTCGAGGCGCTGGCGGGGGAGCTTGGCGAGCGGGCGATGGCGGTGCCCGCCGACCTCGCCGAGCCGGAGGCGGCGGCGCGGCTGGTAGAGGCGGTGGAGAAGGGGCTCGGCGGGCCCGACATCCTGGTGAACAACGCCGGCTTCACCCGCGACATGCTGGCGCTGCGCATGGGCGATGCCGACTGGCAGGCGGTGCTGGAGGTGGACCTCAACGCCCCGTTCCGCCTCGCGCGCGCGGCGCTGCGCGGCATGATGAGGAAGCGCTGGGGGCGCATCGTCTCCATCGCCTCCATCGTCGGCGTCACCGGCAATGCGGGCCAGGCGAACTACGCCGCCGCCAAGGCCGGGCTGATCGGCATGACGAAGTCCCTGGCGCAGGAGGTCGCGACCCGCGGCGTCACCTGCAACGTGGTGGCGCCCGGCTTCGTCAGGACGGCGATGACCGACGCGCTCGGCGAGGCGCAGCGGACGAAGCTGCTGGAGCGCATCCCCATGCAGCGCATGGGCGCGCCGGAGGACGTGGCGGCGGCGGTGGCCTACCTGGCCTCGGAGGAGGCCGGCTGGGTCACCGGCCAGACGCTGCACGTCAACGGCGGCATGGCGATGATCTGATGCCCGGCGCGGGAAGTCCGGGCGTTCGCGGCCGGGTATCCCTGCGCATAGGGCTGCCGGAAGCCGGCACGGAGCGGCGGCTGCGCCCCAGATCCCATGCCGGCCGCGGGCGCCTCACCGCTCAGGCGCCTCCCCGGGCGGAGTGTGCGCCTTCAGGCCGCGCGCGAGCAGCGCCTCCCACGCCTCCTCCGGCTCGTCCACCATGGCGAAGAGGTCGAGGTCGCGCGGCTCGACCATGCCGTGCTCGGCGAGCATCCGCCAGCCGATGACGCCGCTCCACCAGGCGCGGCCGAACAGCACCACCGCGACCGGCGGGGCCTTGCCCGTCTGCAGCAGGGTCAGGATCTCGAACAGCTCGTCGAGGGTGCCGAAGCCGCCCGGGAACACCGCCAGCGCGTTGGCGCGCATCGCCAGGTGCATCTTGCGCATGGCGAAGTAGTGGAAGCGGAAGGTGAGCTCGGGCGTGGACCAGCGGTTCGGCGCCTGCTCGTGCGGCAGGGAGATGTTGAAGCCGATCGAGGGGGCGCCGACATCCGCCGCGCCGCGGTTCGCCGCCTCCATGATGCCGGGCCCGCCGCCGGTGGCGATGACGTTGTCGCGCGGCTTCCCCCCGGACGCCAGCGCCCCGCCGCGCAGCGAGACCAGGCGGGCGAAGGCGCGCGCCTTTTCGTACCAGGGGGAGAGGCGGGCCAGCGCCTCGGCCCGGGCGCGGCGTTCCGGCGGGGCGGCGGCGACGAAGGCCTCCGCCGCCTCGGGGGCGGGGATGCGGGCGCTGCCGAACACCACCACGGTCGAGCGCACGCCCCAGTCGCGCAGCGCCAGCTCGGCCTTGCCGTACTCCATGGCGAAGCGCAGCGCGCGCATCTCGTCGCGCCTGAGGAAGTCGGCGTCCTCGATCGCCAGCCGGTAGCTCGGCGAACCGGTCTGCGCGTGGTTGCCCTCCGCCGCCGCGGCCTCCGCAAGCGGGCCGGGCGCGGCCAGCGGCTCCGCCATGGCGGCGGCGATCCGGCGCGGGAGGCTCAGCCGCCCTCCACCGCGCCCCCCGCATCGGCCCAGTCCTTGAAGCCGCCGAGGTTGCGGACGTCGGTGTAGCCCATGTCCTTCAGGGTCTTGCCGGCAAGGGCGGCGCGGCCGCCGGAGGCGCAGTAGGTGATGATGGTCTTGGCGCGGTCGAAGGCCGCCTCGTGCAGCGGGCTCTCCGGATCGGCGCGGAACTCCAGCAGGCCGCGCGGAATGGTCAGCGCGCCAGGCACCTTGCCGGAGGCCGCGACCTCGGGCGGCTCGCGCAGGTCCACGAACACCACCTGCGGGTGCCCGTGCAGCGCCTTCGCCTCCTGCGCGCTGATGCGCGGGACGGCGGCGTTGGCGGCCTCGAGCATGTCCTTCACGGTTACGGCCATGGCCTAGGTCCTCCCCTCGAGAGCGGTCACCATAGAGCGGATCGCGGGCGGCTGGAATCGGTCGGGGGCGCGAATCCGCTCCGCCGGCGGAAGGCCGGGAACGCGGCCGTGCGCGCCGGCGAAGGGAAAGGGCTGCGGCGGCGCGTCACGGCGCCCTACAGGCTGGCGCCGCCGTCTATCGCCAGCTCGGCGCCGGTCATGTAGGCGCTGTCGTCGGAGAGCAGGAACAGCACCAGCCGCGCCACCTCCTCGGCGGTGCCCATGCGGCCCATCGGGATCTGGCCGATGCGGGCGGCGCGCTGCTCGTTGCTCCACACCTTCACCATGTCGGTGTCGATCGGGCCGGGATGCACCGAGTTCACGCGGATGCCGCGCGGCGCCAGGTCTATCGCCGCCGCCTTGGTCATGCCGCGCAGCGCCCACTTGGTGGCGCTGTAGGCGAGGGCGCCGGGCGAGCCGCGCAGCCCCGCAGTCGAGGAGATGTTGACGATGGAGCCGCCGCCCGCGCGCTGCATCGCCGGCACCACCGCCTTCATGCCGAGGAAGCAGCCGAGCTGGTTCACCCGCATGTGCCGCTCGAACAGCGCCGCATCCGTCTCCATCAGCGGTCGGGGGATGTAGATGCCGGCGTTGTTGACCATGCCGTGCAGCCCGCCCAGCGCCTCCGCCGCCGCGACCGCGCGGGCCCAGTCCGCCTCCTCGGTCACGTCCTGGCGCAGGAAGGTGGCGGCCGGGCCGAGCTCCTCCGCCAGCCTCCGCCCCTCCGCCTCCAGCACGTCGCCGATGACGACGCGCGCCCCCTCGGCGACCAGCATGCGCGCCTCCACCGCGCCCTGCCCGCGCGCCCCGCCGGAGATGAGCACGACCCTGTCCCGGAACCTCGCCATGGACGCCCTCCCGCTTCTGGCTGCCGGAACCATACAGGGCCGTCACCGCGGGGGCGATGCCGGCGCGCCCTTGCCGCCAGGCGGCGGCGGCCGATACTCACGGGGCGGTTGCGGACATGACGGGGAGGAGCATGGCGGACCCGATCCTCATCGCCGGCGGCGGCATCGGCGGCCTCGGCGCGGCGCTGGCCCTGGCCCGGGCCGGCCATCCCGTCCGCCTGTTCGAGCGCGCGCCCCGGTTCCGCGAGATCGGCGCCGGGATCCAGCTCGGCCCGAACGTCTTCCACATGTTCGACCGCCTCGGCATCCGCGAGGCGGTGGCGGCCAGCGCCGCCTTCCCGCGCGCCCTGGTGATGCGCTGCGCGCTCGGCGGGCAGGAGGTGGCGCGCATCCCGCTGGAGGGCATGCCGGCGCGCTACGGCAACCCCTATGCCGTCATCCACCGCGGCGACCTGCTGGAGGCGCTGCTCGACGCCTGCCGCCGCCTGCCCGCGATCTCCCTCGAGACCGGCCGCACCGTCGCGGAGTTCGCCCAGGACGCGGCGGGGGTGACGCTGCGCTTCGAGGAGGGGGGCGAGGCGCGCGGCGCCGCCCTGATCGGCGCCGACGGGCTGTGGAGCCGCGTCCGCCAGCTCGTGATCGGGGATGGTCCGCCCACCGTCTCCGGCCACATCGCCTACCGCGCCGTGCTGCCGATGGCGGAGGTGCCGGCGGAGATCCCGCGCGACGTGGTGCAGCTCTGGGCCGGGCCGCGGCTGCACCTCGTGCACTATCCGCTGCGCCGCGGCGAGCTGATGAACCTGGTCGCCGTCTTCCACTCCGACCACTACGCCGAGGGCTGGGACCAGGCGGGGGACACGGCGCTGCTGTGGCGGCATTTCGAGGGCACGCGCCCCGAGGTGCGCGCCCTGCTCGCGCGCATCGAGACCTGGCGCTTCTGGGTGCTGTGCGACCGCGACCCCCGCCGCGGCTGGACGCAGGGGCGCGTCACCCTGCTCGGCGACGCCGCGCACCCGATGCTGCAATACCTGGCGCAGGGCGCGAACATGGCGCTTGAGGACGCGGTCTGCCTCGCCGACCAGCTCCGCCTGCATGGCGACATCCCGTCCGCCTTCGCCGCCTACGAGGCGCTGCGGGTACTGCGCGCCGGGCGGGTGCAGGTGACGGCGCGGCTGTTCGGCGAGATCTACCACGCCGCCGGCGTGCGCGCGGAGCTGCGCGACCAGTGGCTCGCCGGCCGCGACCCGGCGGCGGCGCGGGAGGGCATGGCCTGGCTGTACGAGAAGCCGAGCTGGCCTGGCGCGCCCTCCTGAGCCCCGCCCGCCCGCCTGGAGCGGGTCGCGGAGGGCCAGGGGCAGCCGGAAGCGCGCCCCCGCTCCGCGGACGACGGCCCTACCCCCCGGCGAGCTCCCGCGGCCAGGGCTTGCGCAGCACGCAGACCGACTGCCCGAGCGCGTAGGTGCCGGGCGGCACGGCCGCGGTCGCCGTCGCCGCGTCCACCGCGATGAAGGGCTGGTCGCCGCGGTGGATCGCCTGCACCCGGAAGCCGAGGCGCCGCGCCCAGAGCCTGAGGTCGCGCGGGTTGAGGAAGACGTTGAGGTGGCCGGCGATGGTGCGGTCGCGCACCCAGGCGAGGTTGGCCTCGAACACGCCCCAGGCCCCTTCCACGTCGTAGTCCAGGAAGGAGAACACGGCCTTCCCGCCCGGGCGCAGCACCCGCATCGCCTCCTGCAGGTAGAGGTAGGATTCCTCGTGCAGCAGGTGGGTGAAGACGGAGAAGAAGACGACGAAGTCGGCGCCGGAATCGGGGGCGGGGATGGCGATGCGGTCCACCGCCTCGAAGCGGAAATCCTCCCGCCCGACGCGGCGCCGCGCATAGTCGAGCAGCGCCGGCACCACGTCGAGGCCGAGGTAGCGGAGCTCCCCGTGCCGGGCGAGCTGCAGGGCGAGGCGGCCGGAGCCGCAGCCGACATCCACCACCCGCGCGCCGGGACCGAGGCCGAGCCCGCGCAGCAGCGCGTGCTCTAGCACCCCGATCCGCTCGTAATCCCCGCCCACCGCGCGCGCCATCGCCTCCTCCTCGGGGAGGGCGCGCAGCAGGGCGGCGACCATGCCCTCATAGCCCTGAAGGTAGCGGAGCTGGCTGCTCATGCGGGCCTCGCGGCGGGTCAGAGCCCGTAATAGTCGCGGAACCAGGCGACGAAGGCGGCGATGCCGGCATCGACGTCGGTGGCGGGGCGGAAGCCGGTCAGCGCGTGCAGCAGGGCGGTGTCGGCCCAGGTTGCGGGCACGTCGCCGGGCTGCAGCGGCAGCAGGTTGCGCTCCGCCCTGCGCCCGGTCGCCCGCTCGATGGCGGCGATGAAGTCGAGCAGCGGCACGGGGCGGCTGTTGCCGATGTTGACCAGCCGGTAGGGCGCGACCGGGCTGAGCGAGTCGCATGCCGCCACCGGCCGCCCGGCCTCCGGCACCCGCGGGATCAGGCGCAGGATCGCCTCCACCAGGTCGTCGATGTAGGTGAAGTCCCGCTCCATCCGGCCGTGGTTGTAGATGTCGATCGGGCGGCCGCGCAGGATGGCGTCGGTGAACTTGAAGAACGCCATGTCCGGCCGGCCCCAGGGGCCGTAGACGGTGAAGAAGCGGAAGGCGGTGACCGGCTGCCGCCACAGATGCGCATAGGCGTGCGCCATGTGCTCGGTGGCGAGCTTGCTCGCCGAGTACATGTTGAGCGGCGTCGCCGCCGCCGCCGTCTCGCGGAACGGCATCTCCGGCCCGACGCCGTAGGCCGAGCTGGTGGAGGCGATCAGCAGGTGCCGCGCCGGGTGCCGCCGGAGCCCCTCCAGCAGGTTGAAGGTCGCCTGGACGTTGTTGTGCAGGTAGCTCGCCGGCTGCTCCAGCGCGTAGCGCACCCCCGCCTGGGCGGCGAGGTGGACCACCACCTCCGCCTGCGTCTCCGCGAGCACCGCCTCCAGCGCCGCCGCGTCGGCCATGTCCGCGACATGGCCGCGGAAGCCCGGCATCGCCTCCAGCAGCCGGTGCCGCGCCTCCTTCAGCCGCGGGTCGTAGTAGGGGATGAAGGCGTCGAGGCCGGTGACCCGGTGGCCCTCGTGCAGCAGCCGCCGCGCCAGGTGGAAGCCGATGAAGCCGGCGCTGCCGGTGACGAGGATGTTCATGGCTGCGACCGTCCCGGCCTCCCCTCAGACGCTCCCGCGCCCGCCTCCCGCCGGGGAGGCGGCCTGTCACGCCCCCGCCGGGAGCGTCCGCGGGCTAGGGCCTCAGGCCTCCGGTGTCCAGGCGGCGCCATGAGCGACTCCAGGGAATGCACAACTTTTGCGGGAAATTCGGCGATTGACTATCTCCTGCACGATAAAGCATTCCTGGAGCGATGCGAAGCGGAACCGCCACCCTGGCCCGGCCCGCGGGCCGGGCCGCCCGAGAGCCGGCCCGGTCCGACCCGGTCGCGGCCCTGGCGCGGCGCTTCGCCGGGCGCGAGGCGACGGTGGCCGTGCTCGGCCTCGGCCATGTCGGGCTGCCGCTGGCCCGGGCGGCGGCCGCGGCGGGGTTCCGCGCCATCGGCTTCGACACCGACCGGGCGAAGATCGCCCGCCTCGCCGCGGGGGAGAGCCCGCTCCGCCATGTCCCGGCGGAGGCGCTGCGGGCGCTGCTCGGCGCGGGGCGGCTGCGGCCGACCGGCGACGCGGCGGCGCTGGCCGAGGCGGAGGCGCTGATCCTCTGCGTCCCGACACCGCTCGGGCCGGGGCGGGAGCCGGATCTCGGCCATGTGGTCGCCGCCACCCGCACCGTGGCGCGGCACCTGCGGCCGGGGCGGCTCGTCGTGCTCGAATCCACCACCTGGCCCGGCACCACCCGCGGCGTGGTGCAGCCGATCCTGGAGGAGACGGGGCTCCGCTGCGGGCGGGACTTCTTCCTCGCCTACTCGCCGCAGCGGGAGGACCCGGGCAATACGCGCTTCCCGACCGAGGCCATCCCGAAGCTGGTGGCCGGGGCGGATCCGCAGGCGCGGCGCCTCGCCCTCGCCCTCTACGGCGCGATCGTGGCGCGGCCGGTGCCGGTCGCCTCGCTGGAGGTGGCGGAGGCGGCGAAGCTCGCCGAGAACGTCTTCCGCGCCGTCAACATCGCGCTGGCCAACGAGCTCAAGCACAGCTTCGCGGCCATGGGGCTCGACGCCTGGGAGGTGATCGAGGCCGCGGCGACCAAGCCCTTCGGCTATGTCCCCTTCTGGCCGGGGCCCGGGCCGGGCGGGCACTGCATCCCGGTGGATCCGCACTACCGCGCCTGGGCGGCACGGGCGCATGGCGCGCCGGCGCGCCTGGTGGAGCTGGCGACGGCGCTGAACGAGGCGGCGCCGCGCCAAGTGCTGCGGGCGCTGGAGGCGGCGCTTCGCGCGCGGGGGGAGGCGGGGCTGGCGGGGCGGCGAGTGCTGGTGGTCGGCCTCGGCTACAAGCGCAACATCGCCGATCTGCGCGAGAGCCCGGGCCTCGCCCTGCTCGGGATGCTGCGGGCCGAGGGCGCCGTGGCGGGCTATTTCGACCCGCTGGTGCCCCGCATCCCGCCCCTGCCGGGGCATCCCGGCCTCGCCGGGCTGCGCGGCCTGTCCCGGGACGAGGCGGCCTCGGGCTGGGACGCGGCGCTGATCGCCACCGACCATGACGGGGTGGACTACGCCGCGCTGCTGGCCGCGACGCCGCTGGTGGTGGACACGCGCAACCTCTGCGCCCGCCTCGGCTTGTCGGGGCCGCAGGTGGTGAAGGCGTGAGGCGGCCTCAGCGCATCGCCGCGCGCAGCGTCGCCTCCATCTCTTCGAGGATGGCGGGGTCGTCGATGGTGGGCGGCACCACGTAATCCTCCCCGTCGGCGATCTTGCGCAGCGTCGCGCGCAAAATCTTGCCGCTGCGGGTCTTCGGCAGGCGGCTCACCACCCGCGCCTCGCGGAAGGCGGCGACGGGGCCGATGCGCTCGCGCACCATCGCCGCCAGCTCGCGCGCGATCTCCGCCTCGCCCTTCGCCGCGCCGGCCTTGAGCACCACGAGGCCGAGCGGCACCTGGCCCTTCAGGCTGTCCTTCACCCCCACCACCGCGCATTCGGCGACGTCCGGGTGGCTCGCCAGCACCTCCTCCATCGCGCCGGTGGAGAGGCGGTGGCCGGCGACGTTGATGATGTCATCGGTGCGCGACATCACCCAGACATAGCCCTCCTCGTCGATCATGCCGGCGTCGCCGGTGTTGTAGTGGCCGGGAAAGGCCTCGAGGTAGCTCTCGCGGAAGCGGTCGTCGGCCTGCCACAGCGTCGGCAGGCAGGAGGGCGGCAGCGGCAGCCTCACCGCCAGGCTGCCGATCTGCCCGCGCGGCACCTCGCGCCCCGCCTCGTCCAGCGCCACCACCGCGTAGCCCGGCGCGGCCTTGCCGCCCGAGCCCGGGCGCATCGGGAACAGGCCGAGGCCGCGGAAGCCCCCCGTGATCGCCCAGCCGGTCTCGGTCTGCCACCAGTGGTCCACCACCGGCTTGTTCAGCAGCTTATGTGCCCAGATGGCGGTGTCCGGGTCGCAGCGCTCGCCGGCAAGGTAGAGCGCCTCCAGCCGCGACAGGTCGTGCCGCGCCAGCAGCGCGCCCTGCGGATCCTCCTTCTTGATGGCGCGGATGGCGGTGGGTGCGGCGAACAGCACCTTCACCCCGTGCTGCGCCGAGACCCGCCAGAAGGCGCCGGCATCCGGCGTGCCGACCGGCTTGCCTTCGTAGAGCACCGAGGTGCAGCCGGCGAGCAGCGGCCCGTAGACGATGTAGGAATGCCCCACCACCCAGCCGACGTCGGAGGCGGCCCAGAACACGTCGCCCGCGCCGACGCCGTAGACCATGCCCATGGAGTTGTGCAGCGCCACCGCGTGGCCGCCATTGTCGCGCAGGATGCCCTTGGGCTTCCCGGTGGTGCCGGAGGTGTAGAGGATGTAGAGCGGGTCCGTCGCCTCCACCGGCACGCAGGGATGCGGCGCGCCTTCCGCCTCGGCCTCCAGGAAGTCGCGGTCGCGGCCGGGCGTCAGCGCGCAGGGGTGCTCCGGCCGCTGCAGGATCAGGCAGGCCTCCGGCTTGTGCGGGGAGAGGGCGATCGCGGCGTCGAGCAGCGGCTTGTAGGCGACGACGCGGCCCGGCTCGAGCCCGCAGGAGGCGGAGAGGATCGCCTTCGGCTTCGCGTCGGCGATGCGCGCGGCGAGTTCCGCCGCGGCGAAGCCGCCGAACACCACGGAATGGATGGCGCCGAGCCGCGCGCAGGCGAGCATGGCGAGCGCCGCCTCCGGCACCATCGGCATGTAGATCACCACCCGGTCGCCGCGCCCGACGCCGAGCGCGGCCAGCGCCCCGGCCAGCTTCGAGACGCGCCGCTGCAGCGCGGCGTAGCTCAGCGCCTCGATGCGCCCGGTCATCGGGCTGTCGTAGAGGATGGCGGCCTGCTCGCCGCGGCCGGCGGCGACATGGCGGTCCACGGCGTTGAAGCAGGTGTTCAGCCGCCCACCGGGGAACCAGCGGCCATAGACGCCGAGGGAGGGGTCGAACACCCGCTCCGGCGCCCGCTCCCAGGCGATGCCGCGCGCGGCCTCGGCCCAGAACCCCTCCGGGTCCCGCTGCCAGGCCGCGTAGGTTTCTTCGTAGCGCTGCGCGCCCGCACCGGCATTCATGTGGCGCCTCCCGATCCCGCGTATGGGGCAGCGTGGCAAGCCCGCCGCCGCGCCGCAAGCGCCCGCGCGGCGGCGCCGGAGCGGGTTCGCGTGCCCGGCCGCTTGCGGGCCGCCCTACCACAGCCTGCCGGTGAAGCCGGCGAAGGTGGCGGAGGCGAAGCCGCGCACCGCGCGCAGCGCCTCCCGCAGCCTGGCCTGCTCGGCGCGGTCGAGGGCGCCGGTGTCCACCAGGCTGCCTGGCGCGGCCCCGGCGGCGAGGTCGGCGAGCTGCTGGCGCAGCAGCGCGCCGAGCAGCGCCGCAAAGGCCTCCCGCAGCCGCTCCGCCTCGGCCTCCGTCAGCGCGCCCGCGGCGGCGAGCGCTTCGAGGCGCGCCTCGGTGCCGGTCTCCGCCACGCCGCGCTGCAGCGCCGCCAGCCGCGCCGCGGCGACCAGCGGCATCAGCCCGTGGAGCTTCAGGTCGGTGCGGTGCTCCGGGCCCGGCGTGTGGTCGGCGAAGCCGCCCCAGAAGGTGAGCCCCACCCGCAGCCTCTCATCCTGCTCGGCGAGGGCGGCGAGCAGCGCCGGCGCCTCGGCCAGGGCGCGGGCGAGGGCGGCGCGCAGCGCCGGGCCGGGAGCGGGCGCTCCCCAGGCGGTGCGCTCGCCGCTCGCCGCCTGCACCCGCGGGCCGGAGGCGCCTTCCCACGCCTCCGCCACGGCGCGGAAGTCGAAGGCGATGTCGGCGAAGAGCAGCGCCGCGCCGCTGCGCCGCCGCGCCCACAGCCCGAACTGCGCCTGCCATTCGGCAAGGCGCTTCCGCCACAGCGGGTTGCGCGCCATCACGCCCGCGGGGCAGGGCGGGAAGCCGGCGGCGGCCAGCGCCTCGTTCAGCGCCTCGGCGAAGCCGCGGAACCAGGTATCCACGCGCCCATGCGCGGCGTCCGGGTAGTCGCCGAGGATCAGGCCGTTGTCCTGGTCCGGCCGCAGCAGGCTCTCGCCCCGCCCGGCGCTGCCCATCACCAGCAGGGTGAAGGGCACGGGCGGCGGGCCGTGCGCCGCCAGCACCCGCTCCAGCACCCGGCGGTGCAGGTCGAGGTTGATCTCGCTGACCAGCGCCACCACGCGCGGCGCCGGCACCCCCTCGGCGAGCAGCGCCCCGGCGACGCCCGCCTGCGCCCGCTTCAGCGCCGCATCATCGCCGGCGAGCGCGCCGAGATGGCCGAGCATCCGCCCGGAGACCACCGCCAGCGCCTCCGCCCGGTGCAGCAGGCCGACGCAGCGTCCCGCCGCGTCCACCACCGGCAGGTGGCGCAGATGGTGGGCATGCAGCAGCGCCACCGCCCGCCACAGCCCGGCATCGGCACGGCAGGTGACGACCGGGGCCGACATCGCGCGCGCCAGCGGCGCCTCCGGCGGCAGGCGGAAGGCGACGCGGCGGGCGATGTCCTGCTCGGTCAGGATGCCGACCGGGCGGCCGGCGTCGTCCACGGCGAGCAGGGCGGAGGTGCGCGCCGCGGCGAGAGCGGCCACCGCCTCGCCGAGCGGCGCCTCCGCCGCCAGCATCGGCGGCGGCGGCGACATGGCGCCGGCGACCTGGCCGAGCAGCGCGGAGGTGGAGGGGAGGGGAGGCAGGGCCATGGCAGGGCCTCCTGTGCCGGCGTCGCCCGGCGCCGGTCAGCCGGCCGGCTCCGGCACGGCGGCCGTGGCGAGCAGGCGGCCGGCCAGGGCGGCAGGGGCGAAGGCGCGCTCCATCTCCTGCTGGGTCGAGACGATGTGGAAGCGCAGCGCGCCGCGGATCGCCGGCGCCTCGCCCCGGCGCTGGTCGGGATGCACGGGCAGGGTGGCGAAGAGCGGCGCCTCCGCCAGCAGCGGCAGCCGGTGCGCGGGCCAGGGCGGTTCGAGCTGCAGCGCCGCCAGATGGCCTGGCAAGGCGCGCAGCGCGGCCTCGGCCGCCTCCACCTCCTCGGGCGGCACGGGCTCGGCGGCGAGCGCCTCCACGTGCAGGCGGACCAGCGCCGCGGCCAGGACGGGTTCGCGGCCCTCGGCGTGCGGCCGCAGCCAGGCCTCGATCAGCGCCGTGACGTCGGCGAGGGCGGGAAGGAAGACCTGCCAGCGGCAATGGCGCAGGGCGGCGCGGAAATCGGGGTCGGCCATCACCCGCTGCTCCTGGCGCCCGGCCTTCACCCGGCAGTAGTCGAGCACGGTCTTCTGGGCGACGAAGGCGGCCTGGCGGCGCAGGAACGCGCGCAGCGCCGCCGGCTCCTCCGACCGCGTCGGCCGTAGCAGCCGCGCCAGCAGGGGAGGCGGCGAGATTCCTGAAAATATCTTCATGTTTGCCATGTTGCGATGGCGATGCGGAGGATGCTAGCCGGAAGGTCAATGAAAGGCCACGGAATCCGCGGTGGAACGCGCCGTGGATTCCGCCGGCGGGAATCCCGCGGGGCCCGGAGCACGCGGGCGCAAGGGAGGGCGGCTGCATGCCACTGGTCGAGGACACCAGGACGCCGCAGGGGACGAGCCCCCCTGCGGTGGACCGCGCCACCGCGCACGCCTACTGGAAGAAGACCTCCGCGCTGATGTGGACGGTGCTGGCGGTCTGGGCCTGCGCGGGCTTCCTCGTGCACCTCTTCGCGCCGTCGCTGAACGGCGTGCGCATCCTCGGCTTCCCTCTGGGCTTCTACATGGCGGCGCAGGGCAGCCTGATCGTCTTCGTCGTCGGCCTGTTCTGGTTCGCGCGGCGCCAGAACCGCATCGACGAGGAATTCGGCGTGCAGGAGGAGTGAGGCATGTCCGGCACCGCGAAGCCGAGGGACCCCTTCATCGCCGCCCTCGGCAAGATCTACGCCGGCTACACCGGCGGCTTCGCCCTCTTCGTCGTCTTCATCGCCATCCTCGAGCAGCTCGGGGTGCCGAACCGCATCCTCGGCTACCTGTTCGTGTTCCTGACGATCGGCGTTTACGCCTATATCGGCATCATCAGCCGCACCGCGCAGGTGGCCGAGTACTACGTGGCCGGCCGGCGCGTGCCCGCGCTCTACAACGGCATGGCCACGGGCTCGGACTGGATGTCGGCGGCGAGCTTCATCGGCATGGCCGGCAGCCTCTACGCGCTCGGCTATGGCGGCCTCGCCTTCATCCTGGGCTGGACCGGCGGCTACATGCTGGTGGCCATCCTGCTCGCCCCCTACCTGCGGAAATTCGGCCAGTACACGGTGCCGGACTTCCTGGGCGCGCGCTACGGCGGCAACGTCGCCCGCGCCATCGGGGTGACGGTGCTGATCACAGCCTCCTTCGTCTACGTGGTGGCGCAGATCGTCGGCGTCGGCATCATCACCCAGCGCTTCCTCGACGTCTCCTTCGCGCTCGCGGTGTTCCTCGGCCTCGCCGGCATCCTGGTCTGCTCGATGCTCGGGGGGATGCGGGCGGTCACCTGGACGCAGGTGGCGCAGTACATCGTGCTGATCATCGCCTACCTGATCCCGGCCATCCTGATGTCGGCCAAGGTCACCGGGGTGCCGGTGCCGCAGCTCATGTACGGCTTCGCGCTGGAGCGGATCGAGGAGCTGGAGGCCGCCTTCCGCGCCGCCGGCCAGACGCCGCCGCCCGGCGTCGTCGGCTGGCACAGCGCGGCCTTCGTCGGCGCCAACGGCCAGTTCAGCATGAACGCCGCGGTGAACTTCTTCGCCCTGGTGTTCTGCCTGATGGTCGGCACCGCCGCGCTGCCGCACATCCTGATGCGCTACTTCACCACCCCCTCGGTGCGCGAGGCGCGGCAGTCGGTCGCCTGGTCGCTGTTCTTCATCTTCCTGCTCTACTTCACGGCGCCGGCCTATGCCGCCTTCGCCAAGCTCGAGATCTACCAGAACCTGATCGGCCAGCCGATCGCGGCGCTGCCCGAATGGGTGCGCAACTGGCAGATCGTCTCGCCCTACGGCGTGCCCTGGATCAACATCGTGGATGCCAACAACGACGGCATCCTGCAATGGAACGAGTTCCGCATCCATCCGGACGTGGTCGTGCTGGCGACGCCGGAGATCGCGGGCCTGCCCTACGTCATCGCTGGGCTGGTGGCGGCGGGCGGCCTGGCCGCCGCGCTCTCCACCGCCGACGGGCTGCTGCTCGCGCTGGCCAACGCGCTCAGCCACGACGTCTACTACAAGATGATCGACCGCAACGCGCCGACCAAGCGCCGGCTGATCATCGCCCGCACGCTGCTGATCCTGGTGGCGATCCTTGCCGCCTGGACCGCGGGGAACATGGGCGCCGACATCCTGTTCCTGGTCGCCTGGGCCTTCTCCATCGCCGCCGCCGGCCTGTTCGCCGCCCTGGTGATGGGGGTGTGGTACAGCAAGACCACCAATGCCGGCGCCTGCTGGGGCATGGCGGTGGGCTACCTCGTCACCTTCGGCTACCTGATCTGGTCCGAATTCTTCGGCCTCTCCTTCGTCGAGACCTTCGGCACCAGGGAGGCGATCCTGAACGCCGCCCGCCAGGCCGCCGCCCTGCCCCAGGCCTCGGCCGAGCTGAGGGCCTATGCCCAGGGCCTGATCGGCAACGCCGCCGCGGTCCAGGACGGCCCGCTCTCCTGGTTCGGCAGCCTGATCATGACCACCGACAGCGTGGTGGCCCGCGGCCGGGTGGTGGCCCGCCTCTGGGGCATCAACAACATCTCGGGCGGCATCCTCGGCGTACCGCTCTCCTTCCTGACCATCTGGCTGGTGTCGCAGTTCACCCGCGCCCCGAGCCAGGCGATGCAGGACTTCATCCACGACATCCGCATCCCGCGCGGCGGCGTGCGCCTCGCCGACCGGCGCGAGGCGGTGGAGTAGCGGGCGTCCCCGGCGGCGGGGCGCCACGAGGGGGCGGTCGCGGCGGCGCGGCCGCCCCCTATCATCCCGGAACCATGCAGCGGGACTTCATCCTCGGTCACCTGCCCTTCTGGCTGGTGACCTATTCCCTGGCCGTGATCGGCTGGACGCTTCTCGGCCGCTTCCTGCTGCAATTCCTCGTGCCGCCGGACAGCCCGCTCTACATCTGGCGCGCCTTCCGCCGGCTGACCGACTGGGCGGTCGCGGCGGCCGCCCTGCTGGTGCCGAGCCTGGTGGCGCCGCCCTTCCTGCCCCTGGTCGCCGCCTTCTGGGTGTTCGCGCTGCGCCTCGCGCTCGGGCTCGGCATGTATGCCGCGGGCTGGGCGCCGCGCCTAGCGCCGGCGGGCTGATCCGCGCGATGAGCCCGCAGACTCTCCTCGTCCTTACCGTGGCGGTCAGCCTGTTCAACGGCCTCGCCAGCCCGCTCCTCGGGCTGGTGTTCGTGCTCTGGCCGCTCTGGTACCCGGCGGTGATCACGCCGGTTCCGGAACTGATCTTCTACGGCGCGAGCCTGATCGTCGCCACGGCGACGCTGCTCGTCGCGGCCCTTCCCGCCGCGCTCGCGGAGCGGCTGGGGGCCCCCGCGGCCGCCGCGGCGATGGTCTGGCTCGGCGGCGCGGTGCTGATCACGCTGGCGGGGCTGCTCATGCGACCCTGAGGGCAGGGGGCGCGTTCAGGAGGGTCAGGCCGCGCCGGGCCTGAGGCGAGCGCCCGTGGCCGTTCCGGGGAGATCCCAGATGGGCGAGGGAAGCATGGACACCATTCGGACCCTGGCGGACCTGTCCATCCGCCGTGGCTGCGCCTTCGCGGCGCTGGCGATCGTCCTCACCATGATGAGCCTGTCCTTCGATCCGGCGCTCGCCTTCCGCGCCGGAGGGGCCATGGCGGCGCTCCTCTGCCTCGGCCTCGCCCTGGCGGGTTGGTGGGCGCCGCAGCGCGACATGCGGCGGACCGAGCTCTGGATGCTGCTGCGCGGCGCGGCAGGCGATCCGTTCCGCGGCGCACCCCGCGGCGAGGTGCAGGCGCTGCTTGCCGCCGTGCTGCGCGAGCGCCTGCTGTGGCACGCCGAGCGCGTCGGCTTGGCGGCGCTCGCCCTCGGCTTCCTGGCCCTGCTGGTCAGGGCCGGGGGCTGATACGGCCGCGGCATCGCGGGACGCATCTGCGGGTGGGCTTGCCGGGATCCCGCCGCGGCCGGACCCGGAGGGGCGGCGGCGCGCGAAACAAGGACATGTCGGCAACCGCACCACGGCCACGCGAGACGGCGGATGCGGCCATCGGCATGAGGCGCCGCCGGGCTTTCCGCTCAGGTGGCGGCGGCGACGGTGCGCCGCGGCCGCCGCCCGGGCAGCGCCATCAGGCCCGGCACCCGCTCCAGGAAGGGGCCGAGCGCCAGCGAGAGCGCCGTCGCCCCCAGCACCACCACTATCGCCCAGCCCCAGAGCGGCAGGAGGTCGGGCCGCTCCAGCTCGATCAGCATGCGCAGCAGGTAGGCGTGCAGCAGGTAGATGACGAGCGTGTTGGTCCCGACCAGCCGCAGCGGCGCCGACCAGCGGCTGTGCGCCACCAGCGCCGCGCCCGCCAGCGCCGCCGGCACCGCGACGAAGGACAGGGCGAAGCGCGCCGGGCGCAGCTCCAGCCACCCCAGCTTGTGCGCGGCTGCCGTCGCCACCGCCCAGCACCCGGCTAGAACGAGGAAGATCAGCCCGCGGCCGAGACGGGGCACAGCGACGCGGCGCAGCCAGCCACCGGCGATCACGCCGAGCACGAAGTAGGGGTAGTGGTAGAAGCGGTCGATCACGCCGGCGCCGATCGCCTCCCCCAGCTTGAACATGCCAGGCAGCGCCAGCAGCAGCGCGATGCCGAGATGCAGGAGCGGCGGCAGGCCGCGCAGCGCGAGCGCGGTCGCGAAGAACAGCGCCAGCGCGTAGAGGAACCAGGCCCAGCTGTCCGAAGTGATCAGGTGCTGGATCGGGTTGAGGCGCGGATCGAAGAAGCCCCATACGCCGTGCAGGCCGAGCAGCGGGAAGATCACCCCGCCGATGATCCCGTAACCGAGCGCCGTCCAGACCGCCCAGACCCACATGAAATGCGCCACCCGCTCGGTGAGCACCTGCCGCGCGGGCCGCGCCAGCATCGCGGCGCCGAGAATTCCCGAGACAAGGAAGAACAGCGGCATGCGCAGCGGCGTCAGCGCCAGCGTCGCCATGTGCACTTCGAGCGAACGCTGCCCGATGGCGTTCAGCATGGAATCCGCGTGCAGCAGCACGACCAGCATGATGGTCACGCCGCGGGCGACGTCGAGCCACAGCTCGCGCTGGCCGTGCGCGCTGGCGCCGGGCAGGGAAGGAGATCGGGACTGGTCGTGCATGGTCGCTCTCCTGCGGTTGGAAGGTGCGGGAGGCGACAGACCCTATGGCGGCGGAAAACCTTCTTCCGCCCGGTCCCGATGGAGAGGCGTGCGCGTGAGAACCGGCATGACCCTGGGCTACAGCGGTGCGCGCCGCGGTGGAAGCGGATAAGGCGCCGACGCGGTCAAACGGCGGTGAGACTTCGCCGCCGCGCCGCGCCTCAATCCGCCGCGCCGTCGGCGCGGAAGGGCGAGAGGGCGGCGAGTGCCGCGATCTCCTCCTCGATCGCTGACCGTTCGCGCGCGAGGAAGTCGGCCACCGCGCGGCGCAGCCCCGGATGCGCGATCCAGTGCGCGGAATAGGTGGGGCGGGGCAGGTAGCCGCGCTGGATCTTGTGCTCGCCCTGCGCGCCGGCCTCGACGCGCGGCAGGCGGTGCTCGATGGCGAATTCGATGGCGCGGTAGTAGCAGAGCTCGAAATGCAGGAAGGGCACCTCCACTAGGCTGCCCCAATTGCGTCCGTACAGCGCCTCCCGCCCCAGCAGGTTGAGCGCGCCCGCCACCGGTTCCCCATTGCGCTCGGCGACCATCATCACCACGGCGTCGCCAAGCCGCTCGCCGAGCAGCGGCCAGAACTGCCGCGTAAGATAGGCGCTGCGGCCCCATTTGCGGTCGGTGGTGCTGCGGTAGAAGCGGTGGAAGGCGGCCCAGTGCCGCTCCGTGATCTCCGCGCCGCGCAGGGTGCGCAGCACGAGGCCGGAGGCCGCCGCCTCCCGCCGCTCCCTGCGGATCGCCTTGCGCTTGCGCGACGAAAGCGCGCCGAGGAACTCCTCGAAGCTGGCATAGCCCGCATTGTGCCAGTGGAACTGCACGCCGAGGCGCCGCAGCCACCCCGCCTCGCCGAGCGCCCGCCACTCCGCCTCCTCGCAGAAGGTGACGTGCGCGGAGGAGAGGTCGAGCTCGCGGCAGGCCTGGGCCAGCGCCTGGCCGAGCGCCGCCGGCGGCAGGCCCGAACCCGGGCGGACCAGCAGCCGCGGCCCGGGCACCGGGCTGAAGGGCACGCAGACCTGCAGCTTCGGGTAGTACTGCCCGCCCGCGCGCTCGAAGGCATGCGCCCAGGCATGGTCGAAGACGTATTCGCCCTGGCTGTGGCTCTTGGCGTAGCAGGGCGCGCAGGCCAGCAGCCGCCCTCCCGCGCCGCGCAGCGCCAGGTGCTGCGGCAGCCAGCCCGTGCGGGCGGTGGCGCTGCCGCTCTCCTCCAGCGCCAGCAGGAAGGCGTGGCGGAGGAAGGGGTTGCCCTCCCCGGCGCAGGCATCCCATTCCGCGGCGGGGATCTCGGCGATCCCGCGGTGCAGCGTCAGCGACAGCTCGGGGCCGGTATCGGGCATGAGGCGCATGTCGGGGCGGCGGCGGGGGGCGCAACCCCGCCGCCACGGCCGCAACCTTCCCATGGCCTTCCGGCGCGGCCGCGGAGCCGCTTCCGCGCGGCCGTGGCCGCGGCGATGGCTCCGTCCTTCGCGCGCGGGGCGGAGGCGCGCTGCCGGCCGCCCGCGATCTGCCCTAACCGATCTCGAACAGCCCCTCCACCTCCACCGCCGCGTCGCCGGGCAGGGAGGGGACGCCGATGGTGGTGCGGGCATGCCGGCCGGCCTCGCCGAACACCTCCACGGCGAGGTCGGAGGCGCCGTTCATCACCTGCGCATGCTGCGTGAAGTCGGGCGTGGCGGCGATGAAGCCGCCGAGCCGCACCACCCGCTTCACCCTGTCGAGATCGCCGAGGCAGGCCGCCTTGAGCTGCGCGAGCAGGTTGATGAAGCAGAGCCGCGCCGCCGCCTGCCCCTCTTCCGGCGACACCCCGGCGCCGAGCTTGCCGGTGAAGGCGATCTTGCCGTCCCGGAGCGGCACCTGGCCCGAGATCACGGCGAGGCCGTGGCGCCGCCCGGTCTCCACCGCGAAATCCACCACGTTGCAGGGGATGTAGTTGGCTATCGGCGTGGCCGGCTCGGGCAGGGCGATGCCGAGTTCCTTGAGGCGCGCCTCGATGCGTCCGCTCATGGGCGATCTCCTTCCGCTGGATGAGGGGGCACGGCGCGCAGCCTGCACCCGCCGCCCGTATCGGCCAACACCGCCCCCGCCGGCCGGTTCGCCGCCCGGCCGGCGGCCTCAGCCGACGAGGCGGAGGAGGCGGCGCCGCCCGCCCGCGGCCTCGCGGCCGGGGGCGGGGTGGGGCGGCAGGTCGAGCGGCAGCAGCGGCGCCTGCTGGGCGGGGCTGCCGAGCGCATCCGGGGCGCAATCCTCCTCCGAGGGGTCGGGCAGGTCGCGCCGGCCGAGATGGTCCAGCGCCAGGCGCCGGAACGCCCAGTCGAGCACCGAGGTGGCGCGGCCGATCGCGGGGTCCCCTTCCACCGCGCCGGCGGGGCCGAAACGGGTATAGGCGAAGGCGTCCACATAGGCCTCGAGGGGCACGCCCTGCCGCAGGCCGAGCGAGACGGCCTCGGCGAAGGCGTCCATCAGGCTGCGGAAGGCGGCGCCCTCCTTGGAAAGGGTGAAGGCCACCTCCCGCAGCCGCCCCGTCTCGTCCTCGGCGGTGCGCAGCGCCACGCGGTGGCCCCCCACCGTGACATGCAGGCTGCTGCCGCGGTGCCGCCGCACCGCCGCGGCGCGCGGGGCGGGCAGGGCCGCCGGCGTTGGCGGGGCGGCGTGCAGGAAGGGCGTGACCGCCTCGGCCATCGCCGCGCGCGCGGCCGGGGAAACGGGGGCGAGCAGGCCCTCGGCCGCGGCGGGGAAGCGGCGGCGCGCCCGCAGCAACGCCGCGGTCGGCACCTCCCGCACCGTTCCGTCCTCGGCGAGGGTGGGGCGGGTGGCCCCGGCGGCGGGGGCGATGCCGCCCGTCTCCGCCCCGAGCAGCGCCTCCGCCGCGTCGGGCGGGGCAAGGGCGAGCAGGGCGGCGTGCCGCCGGCCGGGGAAGGCGGCGGCGGCCCGCAGCGCGCTGCATGCCGCCTCGGCGAGGCCAGGCAGCGCCGCCACCGGCGGCGGGCAGGGAGGAAGGGGCGGCGCCGTCTCGCGCGCGCCGCAGCGCGCGGCGAGGCGGCCGGATTCGGCCTCCGCCGCCCCGCGCGCCAGGGCGGCGATGGCGGCGCCGGCGTCCCGCGCCTCCGCCGAATCGTAGGGAAGGCCGAGGGCCGCGAGCAGACCGGCCAGGTCGGCGAAGCCGAGTCGCAGCCGCCGGGCGCGCCCGCCGCCGAGGCAGTCGAGCGCCAGCACGCCGAGCGCGCAGGCCTCGGCGAAGCCCTCCGCGTCGAAATCGCCCTCGTCGTCGAGGAAGGCGGGCAGGTTGAGGACGAAGCGCGGCTCGGCCCCGGCGTCGCCGCGCCAGACCTCGGCGCCGGGCGCCCCGCGGCGGGCGAGCAGCAGGCCGCGCAGCGCCGCGGCGAGGCGCGGGGCCTCCGCCGTCCCGAGCAGGCCGGCGCGCCGCCCGCGCGCGACGGCCCGGCCGATCCAGGCCTCGGCGGCGCGGGGCAGGCTGACCGGCCCCTTGCCCGGCAGCAGCGCGGCGAGGGCGGCTGCCGCCTCCTCCCCGTTCCAGGCGGCGGGAAGGGCGATGGCGCGCAGTGGCGCGTCCGGGTCGGCGCCGGCGCGGGTGCGGCGCAGCGCCACGCCTTCCCATGCGGTGCCGTGCCAGGAGGAGGTGCCGTGCTCAGCGTGCATGGCGCCATGCTAGGGAGTTCCCCGGGGCGGGGGAAGGCGGATCTTGTGGGTGCCGACGGCGGAACCCGCTACATGCTGTGCGACCGGGCAGCCGGCACGTGGCTTTGCGCGGCGGCGGCGGGTGTGCGATGGTGCGCCCCGAGCGGCGGGGGCGGCGTGCCCTTCCGCCCGGCGCCGGGCATCCCCAACTCCGGTCCGGCCCAAAGGAGCCTGCCTGTCCCCATGTCCGTCCTGCTGCGCCTCACCTCGGCCCTGAAGGGCCGCAAGATCGGCACCGACCGCTTCGGGAACGTGTATTTCGAGTCGCGCAGGCCCCTGCCCATCTACAACCGCCCGCGGCGCTGGGTGGTCTATGCCCGTGGCCGGGAGCCGACCACCGTGCCGCCCGAGTGGCACGCCTGGCTGCACCACACCACCCCCGAGCCGCTGCCGGAACGCAAGCTCTACCCCTGGCAGCAGGAGCATCTGCCGAACCTCACCGGCACGCCGCATGCCTATCGGCCGCCCGGGCATGACTATGTCGGCGGCACGCGACCGCCCACGGCGGGCGACTACGAGGCTTGGACCCCTGGACGCTGACGCCCCCGCCATGCCCTTCCCCTCGACCCCGCGGGCCGGACGGAACGCCGCCCGCCGGCCGGGACGCACCCGATGAAGCGGCGCAGCCTCATCGAGGTCGCGGCCGGCGCCGTGGTGGTGGTGGTCGCCGCCGTCTTCCTCGCCTACGCCGTGCTGCACAGCGGCCGCGGCCCGATCGCCGCCGACGGCATCCGCCTGAGCGCGCGCTTCGACCGGATCGACGGGCTGGCGCCCGGCGCCGACGTGCGCATCGCCGGGGTCCGGGTGGGCAGCGTCACCGGCAGCCGCATCGATCCCGAGACCTTCGGCGCCGAGGTGACCATGGTGGTCGACCGCAGCCTGCGCCTGCCGGCCGACACCTCCGCCGAGATCACCAGCGAGGGCCTGCTGGGCGGCAAGTACGTCTCCCTGGTGCCGGGCGGCGCCGAGGAGGTGCTGGCCGATGGTGGGCGCATCACCCTGACCCAGGGCTCGATCAGCCTGGAGGCGCTGCTCGGCCGGTTCATCTTCTCGGCCACCCAGCTCAACGGCCAGCAGCAGGGCCAGGCCGAGGGCGGAGCCCCCCCGGCGCAATGAGCCTCGCCCCGCCCCCCGTCTGGCCCGGCGCCGACGGCCAGCCGATCTCCTGCCGCGAGAAGCTGAAGGTGCTGGCCGAGAACCATGCGGAGGTGGCGCAGGTGCTGCGCGACGCCTTCGAGGACGCGGTGCTGATGGGAGTGGACGAGGCGGCGATGCGCCGCATCCTCGCCGAGATGGTGGCGGCGCTGCCGAGCCCCAGGCGGCCGGGGCGGGGATGAGCCGCGCCGCGCCGCTCGCTCTCCTCCTGCTGTTCGCCCTACCCGGCGCCGCCCCGGCGCAGGAATGGGTGCCGCGGCGTGTGGCGGAGCTGCAGATGCTGGACAAGGTGACCGCCCGCGTCTCGGTCATCCGCGTGCCGGTCGAGCAGCCGGCGCAATTCGGCACCCTCACCCTGCGCGTCGCCGCCTGCCATGCCCGTCCGCCCGACGAGGTGCCGGACGCCGCGGCTTGGCTGGAGATCGGCGACAGCCGCCGCCCGCCGGAGCGGCAGGTGGTGTTCCGCGGCTGGATGTTCGCCAACGCTCCCGGCGTGAACATGCTCGAGCACCCGGTCTACGACGTGCGGGTGCTGGAATGCCTGGATCGCTAGAGGAGATCGCGGCGGGCTGGACACGGCTCCAGCGCCTGATCCGGAGGCGGAACCACCGGGGCGCCGACCAGCCGCTCGGCAAGGAACGGACGCGTCATCCACCGAAGCGGATCGCCTCGTGGAACCGCTGCGTCCAGGTCTGCCCGCGGCGACGGCTCCGGGCTTTCGTTGAAGGGCAGCATCACGCTCCCGGCGTTCCCCGCCCTTCGCGATACGCTCCAGCTCTTCCGGGTTTCGAAGATATGGCTGGGGGACCTGGACTCCGTGCTGGAGGTCCGAGTCCTTGCATTTCCGGCCCTGGCGGCCTGCTCCTCGGCGCGATTGTGTCCCGGTCCTGTGTCCCTCGGCAAGCGTCCCGCGCGATCCGACTAGGCCGCGTGGACAAACCGGTAGGCTGG
>NZ_SJDM01000015.1 GCF_004761865.1 Crenalkalicoccus roseus
CGCCGGGCCCCGCGCCGGCGGAGGCGCCGCCCGTCGCCGCCGCGCCGGCGGCGCCGGCGTCGGCCGCGCGCCAGCCATCGGCGAGCTATGTCGGCCGCCTGCTCGCCGCCCTCGACCGGCACAAGGACTATCCCTCCTCCGCGCGCTTCCGCCGGGCCGAGGGGGTGGCGCTGCTGCGCTTCACGATGCGCCGCGACGGCAGCGTCGCCGCCTGGCAGATCGAGCGTTCGAGCGGCCATCGCGACCTCGACGCGGCCGTCGAGCAGATGATCCGGCGCGCCTCCCCCCTGCCCGCGCCCCCGCCCGAGCTGGCGGGCGATCCGGTGGAGATCGTCGTCCCGGTCAGGTTCTCGCTGCGGTAGGGGCAGGCGCCCGGCGCGCGCCGCCGCGCGGGATCCGGCGGCGGCACCGCCGGGTTGGTGCCTCGGCCGCCCGGAGGGAGGGACGGAAGCGTGATCCGCCAGGGCGGATCATGCTGTAGAACGCCGCGCGTGATGCGCCTCCTCCCTCCGCTTCCGGCCGGCGCCCTGGCCGGCCTCCTCCTCGCCGCGGCGGGCGCCGCCGCGGAGACCGCCCTGCCGCTGCCTCCCCGCCTGCCCGAGCCGCCGCAGGCCGCGCCGGATCGCGGGCGCTGCGCGGCGCTGCTGCGGCAGGGCCCCGAGGCGGCCTTCCCCGCCGCCGAGGCCTGGCGGCAGGCCGGCGGCGGGGAGGAGGCGGAGCGCTGCGCCGCCCTCGCCCTGCTCGGCCTCGGGGAGAGCGCGCGCGCAGCGGAGCGGCTGGAGGCGCTGGCGCTGCGCAGCGGCGCCGACCGCGCGGCGCGTGCCGCCCTCTTCGCCCAGGCGGGGCAGGCCTGGATGCTGGCCGGGGAGGCCGACCGCGCCTTCGCCGCCGCCACCCTGGGGCTGACGCTCGCGCCCGAGGATGCGGAGCTGCTGCTCGACCGCGCCGTCGCCCTCGGCACCGCCAGGCGCTTCGCGGAGGCGCGGGAGGATCTGGACCGGCTGCTGGCGCTGGATCCCGGGCGGGCGGAGGGCTGGGTGCTGCGGGCCGCGGCGCTGCGCAACCTCGGCCGCCTCGCGGAGGCCGAGGCGGACATCGCCCGCGCGCTGTCCCTGGCGCCCGACCATGCGGAGGCGCTGCTGGAGCGCGGTCTGCTCCGCCGCCACCGCGGCGACCTGGCGGGGGCGCGCGGGGATTGGGGGCGGGTGATCGCGCTCGCCCCCGGCTCGGCCACCGCCGAGCTGGCGGCGGAGAACCTGGCGACGCTGGGCGGGGCGGCGTCGCCGCGGCGGCGCTAGAGCGGGTCGCGGACGGCTGGGAACCGCCGGGGGCGTGACTCTGCCCTACAAACGATGGGCTGGAGCCGTTTCCGCGGTCATGGCCGCGTGGAAACGGCTCTAGCGCCTGATCGCGTTCCGGTGGCCCCCTGGACGGGTGAGAGGCTCGCACGGGTCGTATCCCGGGCCGTGGCGTAGCAGCGGATCGCGGGCGGGCGGCTTGACCCTGGCGGCGGCGGGGCGTAATCCCGCCCCTCCGCCGGGGTGGTCCCGGCCCATCGGTCGCCCTGCGCGGCAGGGCGGCTCCGCCGCTCCGCGAAGGCTCGCGCAGCGGCGCGTTCTGTCTTGGGGCGGGCGCGCGGGCGCCCGGCTCCGTCCGGGCGGATGGCCAAGGCGAGGGAAGGCGATCGGCCGCTGATGTTCGAGGCGCTGTCGAGCAGGCTGAACGGGGTATTCGACCGGCTGCGCCGCCGCGGCGCGCTGTCCGAGGCCGATGTGCAGGAGGCGCTGCGCGAGGTGCGCATCGCCCTGCTCGAGGCCGACGTCGCCCTGCCGGTGGTGAAGGACTTCATCGCCCGGGTGCGCGAGCGCGCGGTGGGCCAGGAGGTGATCCGCTCCGTCTCCCCGGCGCAGCAGGTCATCAAGATCGTCAACGACTGCCTGGTGGAGGCGCTGGGCGGGGGTGGGGAGGGGCCGCGCGGCCTCGACCTCAACGCCCCGGCGCCGGTGCCGGTGCTGATGGTCGGCCTGCAGGGCTCGGGCAAGACCACCACCTCGGGCAAGATCGCGCTCCGGCTGCGCACGCGCGAGAAGAAGAAGGTGCTGCTCGCCTCGCTCGACGTGCAGCGCCCGGCGGCGCAGCTCCAGCTCGCCCAGCTCGCGGAGCGGGCGGGGGTGGCGAGCCTGCCGATCGTCCCGGGCCAGGGGCCGCTCGAGATCGCGGCGCGCGCCATGGACGTGGCGCGGCGCGAGCTCTACGACGTGGTGATCCTCGACACCGCCGGCCGCCTCGCCATCGACGAGGCGCTGATGGCCGAGGTCGCGGCGGTGAAGGCGGCGACGCGACCGCACGAGACGCTGCTGGTCGTGGACGCCATGACCGGCCAGGACGCGGTGAACACCGCCAGGGCCTTCCAGGAGAAGGTCGGCGTCACCGGCATCGTCATGACGCGGGTGGACGGCGATGCCCGCGGCGGCGCGGCGCTGTCCATGCGCGCCGTGACCGGCGCCCCGATCAAGCTGCTCGGCGCCGGCGAGAAGCTCGACGCGCTGGAGGAGTTCCACCCCGACCGCATCGCCAACCGCATCCTCGGCATGGGCGACATCGTCTCGCTGGTCGAGCGCGCGGCGGAGACGATCGACCGCGAGCAGGCGGAGAAGCTCGCGGCGAAGATGCAGAAGGGGCAGTTCGACCTCGAGGACTACGCGAACCAGCTCAGGCAGATCACCAAGATGGGCAGCCTCTCGGGGATCCTCGGCATGCTGCCCGGCATCGGCAGGATGAAGCAGCAGATCGAGGAGGCGAACCTCGACCAGACGATGCTGAAGCGCCAGGCCGCGATCATCGGCAGCATGACGCCGGCCGAGCGGCGCCGGCCCGAGATCATCAAGGCCTCGCGCAAGCGGCGCATCGCCGCCGGCTCCGGCACCACGGTGCAGGAGGTGAACCGGCTGCTGAAGCAGTTCGACGACATGTCCACGATGATGAAGCGGATGAACAAGATGGGCCAGAAGGGGCTGATGCGGGGCGGGCTCGCCGCGCTGCTGCCCCCCGGCCTGCGGGGCGGCGGACGCCCCTTCTGAACCACGACCCAGGAGCAGGAAGAAGAGACCGATGGGCCTGAAGATCCGCCTCGCGCGCGCCGGCGCCAAGAAGCGCCCCTACTACCACATCGTGGTGGCGGACAGCCGCGCGCCGCGCGACGGCCGCTTCATCGAGAAGGTGGGCAGCTACAACCCGATGCTGCCCTCGGACCACGCCGACCGCGTGCGGCTGCAGGACGAGCGGCTGCGCCACTGGCTCGGCCAGGGCGCCGTCGCCACCGACCGGGTGGCGCGGTTCCTCGGCAAGGCGGGTCTCGCGCCGATGCCCGAGATCCGCGAGCAGCCGAAGCGCTCGGCGCCGAAGAAGAAGGCGCAGGAGCGCGCCGCCGCCGCCGCCGCCGCGGCCGGCTGAGGCGCGCCGCGCGGCGGGCGTGACAGGTGGCGGGCAGGCGCATCCTGGTGGGGGAGATCGGGCGGCCGCACGGCGTGCGCGGCCTGGTGCGGCTCAGGAGCTTCACCGCCGATCCCGCCGCCATCGCCGGTTACGGCCCGCTGACCGATGAGGCGGGGGCGCGCCGCTTCGCCGTCACCCTGCTCGGCGGCGGGATCGCCCGCATCGAGGGGGTGACGGACCGCGACGCCGCCGCGCGCCTGACCGGCACGCGCCTCTACGCCGAGCGCGACCGCCTGCCGCCGCCGGGGGAGGAGGAGTTCTACCTCGCCGACCTGATCGGCCTTGCCGTCGAGACCGAGGCGGGCCGGGCGCTCGGCCGCGTCGCGGCGGTGGAGGACCACGGGGCGGGCGCCTTCCTGGTGGTGACGGATGGCCGGGCGGAGCATCTGCTGCCCTT
This sequence comes from Crenalkalicoccus roseus, assembly GCF_004761865.1. Taxonomy (GTDB): domain Bacteria; phylum Pseudomonadota; class Alphaproteobacteria; order Acetobacterales; family Acetobacteraceae; genus Crenalkalicoccus; species Crenalkalicoccus roseus. The sequence goes on from NZ_SJDM01000015.1 coordinate 3,893, forward strand.
CACCCGCGCGGTGGTGCCGGTGGTGGACCTCGCCGCCGGCCGCCTGGTCGTCGCGCCGCCCGCGGAGGTGGTGGTGCCGCCCGCCCCGGACGAAGGGGAGAGCGCGGCATGAGCTGGCGCGCCACCGTGCTGACCCTGTTCCCGGAGATGTTCCCGGGGCCGCTCGGCCATTCGCTCGCCGGCCGGGCGCTGCGCGAGGGGCGCTGGGCGCTTTCCGCCCTCGACATCCGCGGCTTCGCCGCCGACCGCCACCGCACCGTGGACGACGCGCCCTTCGGCGGCGGGCCGGGCATGGTGATGCGCCCGGACGTGGTGGACGCCGCCTGCGCCGCGGCGCTGGCCGAGGGGCCGGCGGAGCGGCCGCTCATCTACCTCACGCCGCGCGGGCGGCTGCTCGACCAGGCGCTGGTGCGCGACCTCGCCGCCGGGCCGGGGCTGATCCTGCTCTGCGGCCGCTACGAGGGGGTGGACCAGCGCGTGGTCGAGGCGCGGGGCATGATCGAGCTTTCGATCGGCGACTACGTGCTCTCGGGCGGCGAGCCGGCGGCGCTGGTGCTGCTCGATGCCTGCGTGCGGCTGCTGCCGGGGGTGATGGGCGCGGGGGCGGCGAGCGCGGAGGAGGAGAGCCACGGCGCCGCGGGGCTGCTGGAATATCCGCACTATACGCGCCCCGCGGAGTGGCAGGGGCGGCGGGTGCCGGAGGTGCTGCTGTCCGGCCACCATGCCGAGGTGGCGCGCTGGCGGCGGGCGGAGAGCGAGCGGATCACGCGCGAGCGGCGGCCCGACCTGTGGTCGCGCCGGGATCGCAACGACGCGGCGGAGGGGGGCATTGCCGGCCACCCCGCCGCCGCCTAAAGGATCGCACGAGAGGATCAGACCGATGAACCTGTTGCAGCAGTTCGAGGCGGAGCAGATGGCGCGCCTCGCCGCCGCCCGCCCGGTGCCGGAATTCGCGCCCGGCGACACGGTGCGGGTGATGGTGAAGGTGGTGGAGGGCGAGCGCAGCCGCGTCCAGGCCTATGAGGGCGTGGTGATCGCGCGCTCCAACCGCGGGGTGAACAGCAGCTTCACCGTGCGCAAGCTCTCCTACGGCGAGGGGGTGGAGCGCGTCTTCCCGCTCTACTCCCCGGCGATCGCCGAGATCCAGGTGGTGCGGCGCGGCCGGGTGCGGCGCGCGAAGCTCTACTACCTGCGCGGGCGCACCGGCAAGGCGGCGCGCATCCAGGAGAAGTCCACCCCGAGGGGCGGCGCCTCGGCCGCGGCCGAAGGGGCCGCCGCCGACCAGCCGCAGGCCTGATTGCAACCACGCCCGGGCACCAGCCGCCTTCCCCGGCCCTGGCCACCGGGCGCGCCGCGCCCGTCGCGGCATTGAACCGGTGAGGTGAGCCATGTCCGGGCAGACGCCGAAGACGCTGTTCGACAAGATCTGGGACGCGCATGTCGTCGAGACGCTGCCCGACGGCACGGCACTGCTCTACATCGACCTCCACCTCACCCACGAGGTGACGACGCCGCAGGCCTTCGAGGGGCTGCGCCAGGCCGGCCGCCGGGTGCGACGGCCCGACCTGACCCTGGCGGTGGTGGACCACAACATCGCCACCGACGAGAGCCGCCGCACCGGCATCGAGGACCCGGAGAGCCGACTGCAGGTCGAGACGCTGGAGAGGAACGTCCGGGAATTCGGCGTCCCCTACATCCCGCTGCTCGACGCGCGGCAGGGCATCGTGCACGTGATCGGGCCGGAGCTCGGCCGCTCCCTGCCCGGCATGACCATCGTCTGCGGGGACAGCCACACCTCCACCCACGGCGCCCTCGGCGCGCTCGCCTTCGGCATCGGCACGAGCGAGGTGGAGCACGTGCTGGCGACGCAGACGCTGCTGCAGAAGCCGGCCAGGAACATGCGCGTCCTGGTCGAGGGCAACCTCGCCTTCGGCTGCTCGGCCAAGGACATCGTGCTGGCGATCATCGGCAGGATCGGCACCGCAGGCGGCACCGGCCACGTGATCGAGTACGCCGGCGATGCGATCCGCGCCCTCGACATGGCCGGGCGCATGACGGTGTGCAACATGTCCATCGAGGCCGGGGCGCGCGCCGGCATGGTGGCGCCGGACGAGACCACCTACGACTACATCCGCCGCACCCCCTACGGCCCGAAGGGCGAGGCTTTCGAGCAGGCGCTGCGCTGGTGGCGCACCCTGCCCTCCGATCCGGGGGCGCGCTTCGACACCGAGGTGCGGCTCGCCGCGCACGAGATCGCGCCGCAGGTGACCTGGGGCACCAGCCCGGAGACGGTGCTGCCGATCACCGGCGCGGTGCCGGACCCGGAGGCGGAGCCGAACGAGGCGCGGCGCGCGCAGATGCGCCGCATGATCGAGTACATGGGCCTCACCCCCGGTCAGCGCCTGCAGGACCTGAAGGTGGACGTGGTCTTCATCGGCTCCTGCACCAACAGCCGGATCGAGGACATCCGCGCCGCCGCCGCCATCGCCCGCGGCCGCAGGGTGGCCGAGGGCGTGCGCGCCATGGTGGTGCCGGGCTCGGGCCTGGTGAAGAAGCAGGCGGAGGAGGAGGGGCTCGACCGCATCCTGAAGGAGGCGGGCTTCGAATGGCGCGAGCCCGGCTGCTCCATGTGCCTCGGCATGAACCCGGACAAGCTGACGCCGGGGCAGCGCTGCGCCTCCACCTCCAACCGCAATTTCGAGGGGCGGCAGGGGCCGGGCGGGCGCACCCACCTGCTCTCCCCGGCCATGGCCGCCGCCGCCGCCATCGCCGGGCGGCTCGCCGATGTGCGCGACTTCCAGCCGAAGGAGGCGGCGTGATGCAGCCCTTCACCACGCTGACCGGCATCGCCGCGCCGCTGCCGCGCGCGAACGTGGACACCGACCAGATCATCCCCGCCCGCTTCCTGAAGTCCATCAGCCGTTCGGGCTTCGGCAAGAACCTCTTCGCCAATTTCCGCTACCGCGAGGACGGCTCGGAGAACCCCGACTTCGTGCTGAACCAGGAGCCCTACCGCAGGGCCGAGATCCTGATCGCCTTCGAGAATTTCGGCTGCGGCTCGAGCCGCGAGCACGCGCCCTGGGCGCTGCTCGACTTCGGCATACGCTGCGTCATCGCGCCCGACTTCGCCGACATCTTCCACAACAACTGCTTCAAGAACGGCATCCTGCCGGTGCGCCTGCCGCGGGAGGTGTGCGAGCGGCTGATGGAGGACGCCCGCCTGGGCGGCAACGCCCGCATCACCGTGGACCTGGAGCGCCAGGTGGTGGTGCGCCCGAACGGGGAGGAGATCCCCTTCCAGGTGGACCCGCTGCGCCGCCACCTGCTGCTGAACGGCCTCGACGACATCGGCCAGACCCTGCAGCACGCCGCCGCCATAGACGCCTACGAGGCGCGGCAGCGCGCGACCCAGCCCTGGCTGGCGGCGCGCTGAGCCAGCGCCCGCCACGCCCCACCCCTCCGGAGGTCCGATGCCCTCGAACAAGAAGCTTCTCGTGCTGCCCGGCGACGGCATCGGCCCCGAGGTGATGGCCGAGGTCCGCCGCGTCATCGACTGGATGGGCAGGCGCCGCGCCGTGACCTTCGACATCGAGGAGGGGCTGGTCGGCGGCGCCGCCCTCGACGCCGAGGGCAGCCCCTGCTCCGACGCCACGGTGGCGCGGGCGAAGGCGGCGGACGCGGTGCTGTTCGGCAGCGTCGGCGGCCCGAAGTGGGACGGGCTGCCCTTCGAGAAGCGGCCGGAGCTCGGCATCCTGCGGCTGCGCAAGGAGCTCGGCCTGTTCGCCAACCTGCGCCCGGCGGTGGTGCTGGACCCGCTGGTGGAGGCCTCCTCCCTCAAGCCGGACCTGGTGCGCGGCCTCGACATCATGATCGTGCGCGAGAGCACGGGCGGCATCTACTTCGGCGAGCCGCGCGGCATCCACACCGACGCGAAGGGCAGGCGCGTCGGCGTGGACACCGAGGTCTACAGCGAGGACGAGATCGCGCGCGTCGCGCGCGTCGCCTTCGACCTCGCGCGCAAGCGGCGCAACAAGCTCACCAGCGTCGAGAAGGCGAACGTCATGCAGTCCGGCCGCCTCTGGCGCGCCGTGGTGACCGAGGTGGGCCGCGCCGAGTTCCCCGACGTCGAGCTCGAGCACATGTACGCCGACAACTGCGCGATGCAGCTCTGCGCCCGGCCGAAGCAGTTCGACGTGATCCTCGGCTCCAACCTGTTCGGCGACCTGCTCTCCGACCTCGCGGCGGCGCTGACCGGCTCGCTCGGCATGCTGCCCTCGGCCACCCTCGGCGCGGTGGACCCGGCCACCGGCAAGCGCCACGCGCTGTACGAGCCGGTGCACGGCAGCGCGCCGGACATCGCCGGCAAGGGCATCGCCAACCCCTGCGCGCAGCTCCTCTCCTTCGCCATGCTGCTGCGCTGGTCCTTCGGCCTCGAGGAGGAGGCGCGGCTGGTGGAGACGGCGGTGGAGCGGGTGCTGGCCGGCGGGCTGCGCACCGCCGACATCATGCAGCCCGGCATGGCCCGCGTCGGCACCAGCGTGATGGGCGAGGCCGTGGTGCGCGAACTCGAAAAGCTCGCCGCCTGAACCAGGGGGGCGGGGGGCTTGCGGAGGCGCCCCGCCTTCGCTATCTCCCGCCACCCCAGGGCGCCCGTAGCTCAACTGGATAGAGCATCAGACTACGGATCTGAGGGTTAGGGGTTCGAATCCTCTCGGGCGCGCCATCCCGCCGCGCGGTGCGCGGCGCCGCTCCATTCCCCGGAACGCGCGGCCTCAGCCGCGCCGCACCGTCGCCCCGAGCCAGGCGAGCAGCGCCGCGGGCTCCACCGGCTTGCGCAGCACCCCCACCCCCTCCGGCAGCGCCCGGAACTCCGGGCCGGTGTCCGTGCCGGTCAGGACCAGCACCGGCGGGCCCTTGCCCCGCGCCGCGAGGCGGGCGGCGAGCGACACCCCGCTCATGCCCGGCATGGCGTGGTCGGTGACGACGGCATCGAAGCCGTCCGGCCGCTCGAGCAGCGCCAGCGCCCCGGCCGCCTCCGCCGCCTCGGTCACCCGGAAGCCCGCCTCGCGCAGCGTCGCGGCGAGCACGGCGCGCACCTCCGCCTCGTCCTCCACCAGCAGGACCGAGGCGCCGCGCCCGGCCTCCACCCCCGCCGGCGCGCCGGCGGGGGCCGCGGGCAGCCAGAGATGCACGGCGGTGCCCCGCCCCGGCCGGCTCTCTATCTGCAGCGCGCCGCCGGACTGGGCGGCGAAGCCATGCGCCATGGACAGGCCGAGCCCGCTGCCCTGCCCGACATCCTTGGTGGTGAAGAAGGGCTCGGTCGCCCGCGCCCGGGTCGCCTCGTCCATGCCCGTGCCGCTGTCCCGGACGGAGAGGCGGAGGTAGCGCCCGGGCGCGAGGCCGCGCGGGTCGCCCGGCCCCACCGTCTCGGCCCCGGCCTCGAGGCGGAGCCTGCCGCCCTCCGGCATGGCGTCGCGCGCGTTCAGCGCGAGGCCGGTCAGCACCCGCTCCAGCATGGTGCGGTCGGCCTGCGCCGGGGGCAGGCCGGGCGGGACCGCGACCTCGACGGCGATGCCCGGCCCGAGCGGCCCCCGGAGTAGGGCGCGCATCTCCTCCAGCACCTCCCCGAGCGGGACCGGCCGCGCCTCCAGCCGCTCCTGCCCCGCGAAGGCCAGCATGCGGCGGGTGACGCCGGCGCCGCGCTCGGCCGCCTGCAGCGCCGCCTCGGCGTAGCGGCGGATGCGGGCCGGGTCGTCGGGACGCGCCAGCATCAGCCGCAGCGCGCCGGTCACCACCTGCAGCAGGTTGTTGAAGTCGTGCGCCACCCCGCCGGCGATGCGGCCGAGCGCCTCGAGCTTCTGCGCCTCGCGCAGCCGGGCCTCGGTGCGGTTGCGCTCGGTCAGGTCGAACAGCACGGCGTAGCTGCGCAGGAACCGGCCCGCCCCGTCGCGCTCGGCGCGGGCGCGCAGCAGCACCTCCACGGCGCGGCCGTCGCGGCGCAGCATGCGGTATTCGTAGCTGCGCACCTCGTCCGCGCTCTCGCGCAGCTCGGCCAGCGCCGCCTCCCAGCGCGCCGCGCTGTCCGGCGCCATGAAGGCGCTGGGGGAGCGGCCCAGCACCTCCTCCGGCCGGTAGCCGAGGAAGGCGAGCCACTGCTCGCTGACCCGGATCAGCCGCCCCTCGGCGTCCACGGAATGGAAGGCGGCCGGGGTGCGGTCGTAGATGCGCCGCAGCTCCGCCTCGCTCCGGGCGAGTTCGGCCGTGCGCGCCGCGACCCGGGCCTCCAGCTCCTGCTTGGCCCGCAGCAGCGCCGCCTCCGCCTCGCGCCGCGCGGTGACGTCGCGCACCGCGCCGAGGGCGCGGGCGGCGCGCCCGTCGGGCCCGGCGAAGACCTCGCCGCGGTCGGCGAGCCAGCGGGTGCCGCCATCCGGCAGGCGGATCCGGTACTCGAGGGCGTAGGGTCCGGGCGAGGCCAGGGCGGCGGCGAGTTCGGCGGCGATGCGCGGCCGGTCCTCCTCCACCAGCATCCCGAGCCAGGTGGCGTAGGCGTCCTCCCAGGCCTGCTCCTCGGGCGCCTCGGGCATGCCGTGCAGGAGGGCGAAGCCGCGGGTGAGGCGGGCGGTGTCGCGGCGGATGTCCCACTCGTAGGTGCCGATCTGCCCGGCCTGCTGGGCGAGGCGCAGCCGCTCCTCGCTCTCGCGCAGCGCCGTCTCGCCGCGGCTGCGGTCGGCGAGCAGGGCGTCGAAGGCGCGGGCCAGGGCGGTGGCCTCGGCATAGCCCGCCTCGCGCGGCAGGGGCGGGGCGCCGGGATCGGCCTGCAGCCGGCTCGCCGCCCCCGCCAGGCGCCGCAGGGGCAGGGCGAGCCATGCCGCGGCGAGCCAGCCGAGGACCGCGGCGATGCCGGCGGCGACCAGCCCGTGCAGCAGGATGTCCCGCCGCGTCGCCCGGACCTCGCCGAGCGCCGCCTCGGCATCCTGGCGGGTCAGCACCACCCAGCCGAGGCCCGGATAGTCGCGGTGGCCGGAGGTGGCGGCGGCGGCGGCCAGGTAGCGCCCCCCGTCGGGGAACTCCGTCACGCCCCCGGCGGGCGGCAGCGGGAGGCGGCGGCCGATCAGGCCCGGCGGGCCGAGCAGCACCTCTCCCTCCCGGCAGAGGATCATCCTTTCCGGCTCCCCGGGGGCGGAGGCGCCGAGGATCGCCTCCGCCCAGTGCCGGTCGAGATGCGCCGCGATGACCCCGACCAGCTCGCCGCCCCGGCCGAACACCGGCGCCGCGAGGCCGACCCGGCCCGGCGCCTCCTCGCCTGCCCCGCCCTGCAGGCTGGCGACCGGCGCCCGCGCCGCCTGCCGGAGCAGCAGCAGCGTGCGGCCGAGGGCGTCCGTGCCCTCCAGCCGCTGGCTGCTGTCCGCCAGCACCCGCCCGTCCGGGGCGAGGAAGGCGAGCAGCGCGTAGTGGTCGTAGGTGTCGTGGAGCTGGCGCAGGATGGCGCGCCGGACCTCGGCCGGCGTCTCGGGGCTGCGCATCAGCGGCAGGGCGGCCGCCACCTGCAGGTCCCGCCAGCGGCCGAACATCTCCCGGTCGAGCTGCGCCGCCGCCTGGCGGGCATCGGCGAGCAGCCCCTGGCGGATGCGGGCCTCGAGCCGCTCGCCCGCCTCCTCCCCCGCGAGGAGGCTGGCCGCGAGCGCGGCCAGCAGCGCCACGCCCCCGAAGGCGGCGGCGAGGAGCTGGCGGAGGGAGAGGGTCGGCCACGCCATGGCGCGCCGGACAATCGGCGCAAAGCCGGCTTCTGGCACCCCGCGCCGGCGTCACATGGCCGTCAGGCCTCGTCAGAACCGGCGGAGCCCGCCGCGGCGGGCGAGCCGGCGGCCCTCCCTCACACCGCCCGGCTGTGCCGCGCCGCGCCGGTGCCGAGATAGGCGTCGAAGCAGGCGGCGACGTGGCGCACATGCCGCCGGCCGGCCGGCGTCACCCGCAGCATGTCGGGCGCGAGGTCGAGGATGCCGTCGGCGGCGAGGCGCGCCAGCGCCGGCCGCGCCTCGGCCACCAGCGGCGCGGGCAGGGCGGCGAGGTCGAGGGCGAAGTCGCACATCACCCGCTCGATGGCGTGGCGGCGCAGCCGGTCCTCCGCGCTCAGCGCCCGGCCGCGGCGCACCGGCAGGCGCCCCGCCTCCACCGCCGCGACATAGGCGCGCTCGTCGGGCTCGTTCTGCGCGTAGGCGGCGAGATCCGGCGTGGCGAGGCTGCCGATCGCCGAGGCGCCGAGGCCGAGCAGCACCGGCGCCGCATCCGTGGTGTAGCCCTGGAAATTCCGCCGCAGCCTGCCCTCCCGCGCCGCCGCCGCCAGCGGGTCGTCCGGCCGGGCGAAGTGGTCGAGGCCGATCGCCTCGTAGCCCGCCGCGCGCAGCGCCGCCTCCGCCGCCTCGGCCTGGCGCAGCCGCTCCAGCGCGCCGGGCAGGTCCTCGGCGCGGATCGCGTTCTGGTGCGGCTTCATCCAGGGCACGTGCGCGTAGCCGAACACCGCGACGCGGTCGGCGCCGAGGGCGGCGGCGAAGCGGGCGCTGGCGGCGACATGCGCCTCGGTCTGGCCGGGCAGGCCGTACATCAGGTCGAGGTTGAGGCGGCCGATCCCGGCGCGGCGCAGCCGCGCGGCCGCCTCGGCGACGCAGGCCTCGGGCTGGAGGCGGCCGATGCGCCGCTGCACCTCCGGGTGGATGTCCTGCACGCCGAGCGAGGCGCGGGTCACCCCGCCCTCGGCGAGCGCCGCCACCACCGCCTCGTCCAGCACCCGCGGGTCGCATTCGGCGGCGATCTCGGCGCCGGGGCGGAAGCGGAAGCGGCGGCGCAGCGTGCCGAACACCTCGCGCAGGCCCTCCGCCCCGAGCGCGCTCGGCGTGCCGCCGCCGAGATGCAGCGCCGCCACCCCGCCATGCGCCGGCAGCGCCTCCGCCAGCAGCGCCGCCTCGCGCCGCAGCGCCGCGGCGTAGCGGGCGATCCGCGCCGCGCTGCGCGTCACCGCGGTGTGGCAGCCGCAATACCAGCAGAGCGAGCGGCAGAAGGGGATGTGGAGGTAGAGGGAGAGGGCGTCCCCTTCCCCGACCGTGCCGAGCCAGCCCCGCCAGGCCGCCTCCTCCAGCGGCGCGAAGTGCGGCGCGGTCGGGTAGCTGGTGTAGCGCGGCAGGCTGGCGAGGGCGTAGCCGGTTGGGACGGGCTGGCTCATGCCGCCCCCTACCGCCTCCGCCCGGCGCGGTCCTTGCGCCGGATCAAGGCCGCGGCATGTGCACCGCGAGCCACAGCGTCTCCGCCTGCGGATCGGTCCAGGCGACGCGGTGGCGGCAGCGGGCCGGGATCACCACCCAATCCCCGGGGGCGAGCGCGCGCTCGGTGCCGTCCGCGAAGCCGAGCCGGGCCCGGCCGGCGAGGAGCAGCACGAACTCGTCCGCCGCCTGGTCGTACCAGCGCCCCGGCGGGTCGGCATGGGCGCGGGAGAGGATGCGCTCCACCCGCGCGCCGCCGGCGCCGGCGAGGAGGGTGGCATGGCTCTCCCCGCCGCCTTCCGGCGTCGGCGGCCCCTCGGCGATGCGGCCGAAGCGGGGGGAGGGACAGGGAGCTTCGCGGGTGGAATCCTGCATGGCTGCAACCTGGCATGGAGCGGGCATCACGCACCGGTGATATGCGGGGGTGCCTCCTTCATGTCGGTATCGCGTTGCCCGGCGGTCAGGCAGAGGGGGATCTGGATGGCTTCACGACGCAGCGTCAGGACCAGGGCGGGGGAGCGCGCGGCCGCCGCGCCGGCCGCGGTGCAGGAGCCCGAGGCGCCGGTCCCCGCCGGGCCGGGCCTGCCGCGCCTCTACGTGGTGCATCCGCTGCTGGTGGGGGCGCTGCCCGCCTGGGACGCGGCCTTCGAACGGGTGGCCGGGCTCGGCTTCGACGCCGTGCTGCTGCCGCCGCCCTTCGCGCCCGGGGCCAGCGGCAACCTCTACCGCCTGGGCGACCCCGACCGCCCGCACCCGATCCTGGAGGCGCCGGGCGACGCGGCGGAGGCGCTGGCGCTGCTGGTGGAGCGCGCGCGGGCGCAAGGGCTTTCCCTGTTTCTCGACCTGGTGCTCGACCGCGTCGCCGCCGACAGCGCCATGGCCGGCGCCAACCCCGGCTGGTTCGAGGACGCGGCGGCCGCCGGCCTCCTCGACCCCCGCCGCCCGCCGCCGGAGCGGGGCGTGCTGCGCCCGCGCTGGAACGAGCCGGGGGTGGCCGAGGCGCTGGGCGGCTGGTGGGAGGACCGGCTGCGCCGCTGGGCGGGGACGGGCGTGGCCGGCTTCCGCTGCGACACGCCGGCCGCGGTGCCCGCGGAGGTGTGGCGCCGCCTGACCGCCGCCCTGCCCGGCAGCCGCTTCCTGGCCTGGACGCCGGGCCTGCCGGCGGAGGCGGTGCGGGGGCTGCGCGGCGCCGGCTTCGCCGCCGTGTTCGACAGCCTCGCCTGGTGGGACCTGCGGGAGGGGTGGCTGGCCGAGGAGGCCGCCCGCCTCGCCGCCGTGGGGCCGGTGATCAGCACCGTGGAGGCGCCCTTCGGCCCGCGCTTCGCCGCCCGCTGGGACGAGCCGCGGATGGCGGAGCGCGCGGCGCGGCGGCATCTGCGCCTGGCGAGCGGCATCGGCGCCGGGATGCTGGTGCCGATGGGCTTCGAGTACGGCGCCCGCCGCCCGCTCGATCCCGCGCGCGACCGCCCCGGCGACTGGGAGTGGATGGCGGCCAACCCTGCCTGCGACCTCTCGGCCGAGATCCGCGCCGCCAATGCGCGGCTGGCGGCGCGGCGCGGCGGCGTAGCCGAGCTTCGCCCGCTCTCCGGGCCCGACGCCCCGGTGGCGGCGCTGCTGCGCGCCGAGGCCGCCGACGCGCGGGAGGCCCGCGCGGCGACGCTGGTGCTCGCCAACCCCGACCTGCGCCGCGCCGCCTCGGCCATGGCGGCGACGCTGCTGCCGGCGGCGGCGGGCGCCTTCACCCGCTTCCGCGCCGAGCGGGGCGAGGTGCTGACGCCGGCGAGCACCGTCACCCTCGAGCCCGGCGAGGCGCGGCTGTTCGAGGCCGAGGCGCCGCGCCCCATCCTGCAGCGGGAGGCGCCGGCGCGGCGCCGGCGCACCGCCACCGAGGCCGAGAGCGCGGCCGCCGCCGCCGCCGCGCCGCGCATCGCCATCGAGGCGGTGGCGCCGGCGGTGGACGAGGGGCGTTTTCCGGTCAAGCGCGTGGTCGGCGAGATGGTGGAGGTCTCCGCCGACCTCATCATGGACGGGCACGAGCAGCTTGCCGCGGCGCTGCTCTGGCGCCCGGCCGACGAGGCGGAGTGGCGGGAGTGCCGCATGCGCCCGCTCGGCAACGACCGCTGGGCGGCGAGCTTCCCGCTGGAGCGCCTGGGGCTGCACCACTTCGCGGTGGAGGCCTGGTGGGACGCCTTCCAGAGCTTCCGCCACGCGCTCGAGAAGAAGCACGAGGCCGGGCAGGACCTGACGCTGGAGCTGGAGGAGGGACGCCTGCTGGTCGCCGCCGCCGCCGAGCGCGCCGGCGGGGCGCTGGCCGAGATCGCCGCGCGCCTCAAGGCCGGCGACGAGGCCGAGCGGCTGCACCTGCTGCTCGACACCACCACCGCGGAGCTGATGGCCGCCGCGGACGACCGGCCGCACCGCGCGCGCAGCGCCGAGATGCCGCTGGAGGCCGAGCGCAGCGGCGCGCGCTTCGCGAGCTGGTACGAGCTGTTCCCGCGCAGCCAGAGCGGCGATCCGCGCCGCCACGGCACCTTCGACGATGTGATCCGCCGCCTGCCGCACATCCGGGCGATGGGCTTCGACGTGCTCTACTTCCCGCCCATCCACCCGATCGGCCGCGCCTTCCGCAAGGGGCGCAACAACACCCTGACGCCCGGCCCGGACGACCCGGGCAGCCCCTACGCCATCGGCTCCGAGGAGGGCGGGCACGACGCGATCCATCCGCAGCTCGGCACGCTCGAGGATTTCCGCCGGCTGCGCGCGGCGGCGGCCGCGCACGGGCTGGAGCTCGCGCTCGACTTCGCCATCCAGTGCAGCCCCGACCACCCCTGGCTGCGCGAGCACCGCGAGTGGTTCGACTGGCGCCCCGACGGCTCCCTGAAATACGCCGAGAATCCGCCGAAGAAGTACCAGGACATCGTCAACGTGGACTTCTACGCCCCGGGCGCCATCCCCTCGCTGTGGCTGGCGCTGCGCGACGTGGTGCGCTTCTGGGTGGATCAGGGGGTGCGGCTGTTCCGCGTGGACAACCCGCACACCAAGCCGCTGCCCTTCTGGGAGTGGATGATCGCCGAGATCCGCTCCCGCCACCCGGACGTGGTGTTCCTCTCCGAGGCCTTCACGCGGCCGAAGATGATGTACCGCCTGGCCAAGGTGGGCTTCAGCCAGTCCTACACCTACTTCACCTGGCGCAACGAGAAGCGGGAGATCCAGGAGTACCTGACGGAGCTGACGGCCATGGCGCCGCGGGACTTCTTCCGCCCGCACTTCTTCGTCAACACGCCGGACATCAACCCGGTGTTCCTGCAGACCTCCGGCCGGCCCGGGCACCTGATCCGCGCCGCGCTGGCGACCACCCTCTCCGGGCTGTGGGGCATGTACCAGGGCTTCGAGCTGTGCGAGGCGACGCCGCTGCCCGGGCGCGAGGAGTACCTCGACAGCGAGAAATACGAGATCCGCGCCTGGCCCGACCGTCGGCCCGGCGACATCGTGGAGGAGATCACGCGGTTGAACGCGATCCGTCGCAGCAATCCGGCCCTGCAGACGCATCTGGGCCTCGCCTTCCACAACGCGTTCAACGACCAGGTGCTGTGGTACCGCAAGGCGACGCCGGACCGCGGCAACGTGGTGCTCTGCGCCGTCAGCCTCGATCCGCACAACGTGCAGGAGGCGAGCGTCGAGCTGCCGCTGTGGGAATGGGGCCTGCCCGACCACGCGGCGCTGGAGGCCGAGGACCTGATGCGCGGCCACCGCTTCGTATGGCACGGCAAGGTGCAGCGGCTGCGCCTCGACCCGCGCGAGCTTCCCTTCGGCATCTGGCGGGTCCGCCCCGCGGAGGGCGCGTGATGCCGCGCGGTCGCGGGGACGCCGCGGAGCTGCGCGAGGTGCGCAAGGAGGAGGGGTCCGGCTCGGCGCCGGCGCACCGGGCGGCGCAGTACCGCCGCCTGGCCGCGCCGCGCCCCGTGGCCTGGAACCTGGACCCGCAGTGGTACCGAGACGCGGTGATCTACCAGCTTCACGTCAAGAGCTTCTTCGATTCGAACGACGACGGCGTGGGCGACTTCGCCGGGCTGATGCAGAAGCTCGACTACATCGCCGACCTCGGCGTGGACACGCTGTGGCTGCTGCCCTTCTACCCCAGCCCGCGCAAGGACGATGGCTACGACATCGCCGACTACCGCGGCGTGCACCAGGACTACGGCACCCTCTACGACGCGCGGCGCTTCGTGCGCGAGGCGCATGCGCGCGGCCTGAAGGTGATCACCGAGCTGGTCATCAACCACACCAGCGACCAGCATCCCTGGTTCCAGCGCGCCCGCACGGCGCGGCCGGGCTCCTCGCACCGCAACTACTACGTCTGGTCGGACACCGACCAGAAGTACCAGGGCACGCGCATCATCTTCCTCGACACCGAGAAGTCCAACTGGACCTGGGACCCGGTGGCGGGGGCGTATTTCTGGCACCGCTTCTACAGCCACCAGCCGGACCTGAACTTCGACAACCCGCGGGTCCTGGCCGAGGTGCTGAACGTGATGCGCTTCTGGCTCGACATCGGGGTGGACGGGCTCAGGCTCGACGCCGTGCCCTACCTGGTCGAGCGCGAGGGCACCAACAACGAGAACCTGCCCGAGACGCACGAGGTGCTGAAGCGCATCCGCGCCAAGCTGGACGAAGGCTACCCGAACCGCATGCTGCTCGCCGAGGCCAACCAGTGGCCGGAGGACGTGCAGCACTACTTCGGCCACGGGGACGAATGCCACATGGCGTTCCACTTCCCGCTGATGCCGCGCATGTACATGGCGATCGCGCAGGAGGACCGCTTCCCGATCACCGACATCCTGCGCCAGACCCCCGACATCCCCGAGGGGTGCCAGTGGGCGATCTTCCTGCGCAACCACGACGAGCTGACGCTCGAGATGGTGACGGACCAGGAGCGCGACTACCTCTGGTCCACCTACGCCGCGGACAAGCGCGCGCGCATCAACCTCGGCATCCGCCGCCGCCTCGCGCCGCTGCTCGAGCGCGACCGGCGCCGGATCGAGCTGATGAACGGCCTGCTGCTGTCCATGCCGGGGACGCCCGTGATCTACTACGGCGACGAGATCGGCATGGGCGACAACATCTTCCTCGGCGACCGCGACGGGGTGCGCACGCCGATGCAGTGGTCGCCCGACCGCAACGGCGGCTTCTCCAGGGCCGACCCGGCGCGGCTGGTGCTGCCGCCGATCCAGGATCCGCTCTACGGCTACCAGGCGGTGAACGTGGAGGCGCAGGCGCGCGATCCGCACAGCCTGCTGAACTGGACCCGCCGCATGCTGGCGGTGCGCAAGCGCAGCCGCGCCTTCGGGCGCGGCAGCATGCGCCTGCTCTACCCCGCCAACCGCAAGGTGCTGGCCTACGTCCGGGAGTACGAGGAGGACACCATCCTCTGCGTGTTCAACCTCTCCCGCTCCGCGCAGGCGGTGGAGCTCGACCTCTCGGGATGCGCCGGCAGGGTGCCGGTGGAGATGCTGGGCGGCACCAGCTTCCCGCCCATCGGGCAGCTTCCCTACCTGCTGACGATGCCGCCCTACGCCTTCTACTGGTTCGTGCTGGCGCGCGAGCACGCGCTGCCGCCCTGGCACGTGCGCGCGCCCGAGCCGCTGCCGGACCTCAGGACGCTGGTGCTGCGCGGCGGGGTGAAGGACCTGCTCAGCGATTCCGTGCGGCACGAGCTGGAGGCCCACGTGCTGCCCGAATACCTGCCGAAGCGGCGCTGGTTCGCCGCCAAGGACGAGCGGCTGCTCGGCGTGCGCCTGCAGGCGATCGCCCCGCTTCCCGGCACCGGCGGCGCCGTGGTGATGGCCGAGGCCGAGGCCAGCCTGCCCGGGCGGAGCGAGCGCTACGCCCTGCCGCTCGCCAGCGTCGAGGAGATCGAGGGCGCGGGCCCGCTACCGGCGCAGCTCGCGCTCAGCCGGCTGCGGCACGGGCGGCGCGTCGGCTACCTGACCGACGCCTTCGCCGACGACCGCATGCCGGGCGCGGTGATCGCGGCGCTGCGCGAGAAGGCGGTGCTGCCCACCAATGACGGCGAGATCCGCTTCCTCGGCACCTCGAGGCTGCCCGAGGTGACGATACCCGAGCAGGCGGAGATCCGCCGCCTTTCGGCGGAGCAGTCCAACTCCTCGCTCATCCTGGGCGATGCGGTGGTGCTGAAGATCCTGCGCAAGGTGAGCTCCGGCATCCATCCCGAGGCCGAGATGACGCGCCACCTGACCGAATGCGGCTACGCCAACGCGCCGCCGCTGCTCGGCGAGGTGGTGCGCGTCGCCCCCGACGGCACGCCGAACACCCTGATGCTGGTGCAGGGCTTCGTCCGCAACCAGGGCGACGGCTGGGGCTGGACGCTCGACTGGCTGCACCGCGCGGTGGACGAGGCGGCGCTGACCGCGGAGGCGCCGGAGGAGCCCTTCGCCGGCTACCTGCCCTTCGCCCGCGCCATCGGCCAGCGCCTCGCGGAGCTGCACGCCGTCCTGGCCCGCCCCTGCGACGACCCGGCCTTCGCCCCCGAGACCGCCGGCGAGGCCGACCGCGAGGGCTGGGCCGCGGGCGTGCTCGCCCAGCTCGACCCCGCGCTGGAGCTGCTGGCGCAGCGGAGCGGCTGGACGGAGGAGGAGGCGCGCCTGGTCGCCGACCTCCTGGCGCGGCGCGAGGCGCTGCGCGGCGCGGTGCGGCGCCTCGCCGCGGCGGCCGGGGGCGCGCTGAAGACGCGGCTGCACGGCGACTTCCATCTCGGCCAGGTGCTGGTCGCGCAGGGCGACGCGGTGATCGTGGACTTCGAGGGCGAGCCCGCCCGCCCGCTCGCGGAGCGGCGCGCCAAGGGCAGCCCGCTGCGCGACGTCGCCGGGCTGCTGCGCAGCCTCGACTACGCCGCCGCGGTCGCCATCGCCAACGAGACCTCGGCGACCGCCACGGCGGCGCCGACCGAGCGGCGCGTGGCGATGATCCGGCGATGGCGCGAGGAGGCGGCGGAATGCTTCCTCTCCGCCTACCACGCCGTCGCCGCGCAGACGGCGCGGCCCTGGGTGCCGCCCGAGGCGGAGGGCCCGCTGCTCGATCTCTTCCTGCTCGAGAAGGCGGCCTACGAGGTGCGCTACGAGGCGGCGAACCGGCCGCACTGGATCGGCGTGCCGCTGCGCGGCCTCTCGGCGCTTGCGGACAGGATGGCCGGCTGATGGCGATGGACTTCCCGCAGCATGATCCCGCGGTCGAGGCGCTGGTGGCGGGCCGGCACGGCGACCCCTTCGCCCTGCTCGGCCCCCATGGCGAGGAGGTGCGCAGCTTCCAGCCGGGCGCACGCGGCGTCAGTGTGCTGGCGCGCGAGGACGGCGCGGAACTCGGCCGGCTCGAACGGGTGCACCCGGCGGGCCTGTTCGCCGGGCGGGTGGCGCGGCGCGCGCCCTACCGCCTGCGCATCGAGTGGCCGCACTCCGTGCAAGAGACGGAGGATCCCTATTCCTTCGGCCTGCTGCTTGGCCCGCTCGACATGCACCTCTTCGCGGAGGGGCGCCACCTCGAGCTCGGGCGCGTCTTCGGCGCCCAGGCGATGGTGGTGGAGGGCGTGCCCGGCGTGCGCTTCGCGGTCTGGGCGCCGAACGCGCGGCGCGTCTCCGTGGTCGGCGACTTCAACGGCTGGGACGGCCGCCGCCATCCGATGCGGCGGCGGCAGGAGACGGGTGTGTGGGAGCTGTTCATCCCGCGCCTCGCCCCCGGCGCCGTGTACAAGTACGAGCTGCTCGGCCCCGATGGGGCGATGCTGCCGCTGAAGGCCGACCCGGTGGCGCTGGCGACCGAGATGCCGCCCGCCACCGCCTCCCGCGTCCTCGACCCCGCGCCCTTCGTCTGGTCGGACGAGGCGTGGATGGCCTCCCGCGCCGCCCGCCAGGGGCCGGAGGCGCCGATCTCCATCTACGAGGTGCATCCCGGCTCCTGGTGGCGCGACGCCGAGGGCAACGCGCCGGACTGGGACCGGCTGGCCGACCGGCTGATCCCCTACGCCCAGGGCATGGGCTTCACCCACCTGGAATTCCTGCCCGTGATGGAGCATCCCTTCGGCGGCTCCTGGGGCTACCAGCCGCTGGCGATGTTCGCGCCGACCGCGCGCTTCGGACCCCCGGAGGCCTTCGCCCGCTTCGTCAACCGCGCGCACGAGGCCGGCCTCGGCGTCATCCTCGACTGGGTGCCGGCGCATTTCCCGACCGACGCGCACGGCCTCTACCGCTTCGACGGCACCTCGCTCTACGAGCACGCGGATCCGCGCGAGGGCTTCCACCTCGACTGGAACACCGCGATCTACAATTTCGGCCGCAACGAGGTGCGCTGCTTCCTGCTCGCCAGCGCGCTGCACTGGCTGGAGCGCTACCACGTGGACGGGCTGCGCGTGGACGCCGTGGCCTCCATGCTCTACCGCGACTATTCCCGCCCGGAGGGGCAGTGGATCCCGAACCGCTACGGCGGGCGGGAGAACCTGGAGGCGGTCTCCTTCCTGCAGGAGCTGAACGCCCTGGTCGCGGAACGCTGCCCCGGCGCCATCATGGTCGCCGAGGAGAGCACCGCCTGGCCCGGCGTGACGCGCCCCTCGCAGGAGGGCGGGCTCGGCTTCAGCTACAAGTGGAACATGGGCTGGATGCACGACACGCTCCGCTACATGGAGCGCGACCCGGCGCACCGCTCCTGGCACCACGACGACATGACCTTCGGCCTGGTCTATGCCTGGAGCGAGCGCTTCGTGCTGCCGCTCAGCCACGACGAGGTGGTCTACGGCAAGGGCTCGCTGCTCGGGAAGATGCCGGGCGACCCCTGGCGGCGCTTCGCCAACCTGCGCGCCTATCTCGGCTTCATGTGGACGCATCCGGGCAAGAAGCTGCTGTTCATGGGCGGGGAGCTGGCGCAGCCGACGGAGTGGAACCACGACCAGGCGCTGCCCTGGGCGCTGCTCGACGACCCGAACCACCGCGGCATGCAGCGCCTGGTGCACGACCTCAACGCCGCCTACCGCGGCCTGCCGGCGCTGCACCGCCGGGACTGCGCGCCGGAGGGCTTCCGCTGGGTGGTCGGCGACGACCGGGCGCAGAGCGTCTTCGCCTATCTCCGCCTCGGCGAGCCGCAGGACCCGCCGGCGCTGGTCGTCTGCAACCTCACCCCCGTGCCGCGCCACGACTACCGCATCGGCGTCCCCCGCGGCGGGGCATGGCGGGAGGTGGTGAACACCGACGGCGCCGCCTATGGCGGCAGCAATGTCGGCAATGGCGGGCAGGTCTGGGCGCAGCCCGTGCCGAGCCACGGCTTCGGCGAGTCGCTCTGCCTCGTGCTGCCGCCCCTGGCGACGCTGATCCTGGTGCCGGGCGCCTGATGGCGTCCGCCCCGGACCGGCTGCTGCCGGGCCGTCCCGATCCGCTGGGCGCGACCTGGGACGGGCTCGGGGTGAACTTCGCCGTCTTCTCCGCCCATGCGGAGCGCATCGAGCTCTGCCTGTTCGATCCCTCGGGGCGGCGGGAGGTGGCGCGGCTGCCCCTGCCCGAATGCACGGACGAGGTGTGGCACGGCTACCTGCCGGGGGCGCGGCCCGGACAGCTCTACGGCTACCGCGCCTATGGCCCCTACGAGCCGCGGCGCGGGCACCGCTTCAACCCGCACAAGCTGCTGCTCGACCCCTACGCGCGGGAGCTGCGCGGCAGGCTGCGCTGGTCGGACGCGCTGTTCGGCTACCGCGTCGGCACCCGCCCCGCCGACCTTTCCTTCTCGGCGCGCGACAGCGCCCCGGCGATGCCGAAATGCGTGGTGGTGGACGACAGCTTCCCCTGGGGCGACGACCGGCCGCCGGCCACGCCCTGGGACCGCACGGTGATCTACGAGGCGCATGTGCGCGGCCTGACCATGCTGCGCGAGGATGTGGGCGCGCGCGAGGCCGGCACCTTCGCCGCGCTGGCCAGCCCGCCCGTCATCGAGCACCTGCTCGGCCTCGGCGTCACCGCGATCGAGCTGCTGCCGGTCCAGGCCTTCCTGCAGGACCGCTTCCTGGTGGACAGGGGGCTGCGCAATTACTGGGGCTATTCCACCCTCGCCTTCTTCGCGCCGGAGCCGCGCTACCTGGTGGAGCCCGGGATGCGCGGCGAGCTGAAGGCGGCGGTGCGCCGGCTGCACGCCGCGGGCATCGAGGTGATCCTCGACGTGGTCTACAACCACACCTGCGAGGGCAACGAGCTGGGGCCGACGCTGTCCTGGCGCGGCCTCGACAACGCCTCCTACTACCGGCTGGTGCCGGGCGAGGAGCGCTACTTCATCAACGACACCGGCACCGGCAACACGCTCAACCTCTCGCATCCCCGCGTGCTGCAGATGGTGATGGACTCGCTGCGCCACTGGGTGCAGGACTACCACGTGGACGGCTTCCGCTTCGATCTCGGCACCATCCTCGGGCGGGAGGGCACGGGATTCGACCCGGGCTCGGGCTTCTTCGACGCGGTGCGCCAGGACCCCGTGCTGGCGCGGGTGAAGCTGATCAGCGAGCCCTGGGACATCGGGCCGGGCGGCTACCAGCTCGGCAACCACCCGCCCGGCTTCGCCGAGTGGAACGACCGCTTCCGCGACGGCGTGCGCCGCTTCTGGCGCGGCGATCCGGGGATGCGCAGCGACCTCGCGGCGCGGCTGACCGGCTCGGCCGAGCTGTTCGACCGCCGCCGCCGCCGCCCCTGGGCCAGCGTGAACTACGTCGCCTCGCACGACGGCTTCACCCTGCGCGACCTGGTCAGCTACGAGGAGCGCCACAACTGGGCCAACGGCGAGGACAACCGCGACGGCCACGCCGAGAATTTCAGCCGCAACTGGGGGGTGGAGGGGGACACCGACGACCCCGCCATCCGCGCCACGCGCGCCGCGGTGCAGCGGGCGCTGCTCGCCACCCTCTTCGTCTCCGCCGGCACGCCGATGCTGCTCGCCGGCGACGAGCTGGACCGCACCCAGCGCGGCAACAACAACGCCTACTGCCAGGACAACGAGACGAGCTGGGTGGACTGGGCGCACGCCGCCTCGCCGGAGGCGGAGGCGCTGCGGCGCTTCGTCGCCCGCCTCACGGCGCTGCGGCGGCGCTTCGCCACGCTGCGCCCGTCCACCTTCCTGCACGGCGTCTCGCACCTCCGCCCCGGCCTGAGCGACACCGCCTGGTTCGACCAGCATGGCGAGCCGATGACGCCGGAGGCCTGGAACGAGCCGGAGGCGCGCACCCTGATGCTGCGCCGCGCCGCGGCGGCGCCGGACGGGGCGGTGGAGGTGACGCTGCTGCTGCTGAACGCCGACGCGGCCGGCCATGTCTTCGCCCTGCCCTCGCCCCGGCTCGACTGGACCCTGGTGCTCGACAGCGCCCACCCCGAGGCGCCCGAGCACGCCGTGCACGGCGCCTCGGTGCGGGTGGCGGCGCGCGCCATCGCGCTGCTCGCCGCCCGGCTGCCACCGGAGCGAGGCGGAGGGGGCGCCACGGCGCTGACGCCGGCATGACGGAGAAGGCCCGATGAGCGGACACCGCACGGACACCGACGACGCGCTGCGCGCCCTCGCCGAGGAGGCCGGCATCGTCACCGTCTGGGAGGACGGCCAGGGACGGATGCGCGAGGTGGCGCCCGAGGCGCTGCGCGCCGTGCTGCGGGCCCTTGGCCTGCCGGAGCGGGTCGGGGAGGCGCGCGCCGCCCTCGCCGAGCGCGCCGCGCGCCTGCCGCCGCTGCTGACCCTGCCCTGCGGTCCGGACGGGGCGCATGTGCCCGGCGCGGCGGTGGGCGACGGCTTCCGGCTCGACCTCGAGGGCGGCGGGCGCCGCGAGGGGCGGCTGGAGCGCGGCCTCGGCGGCGAGCCCCGCCTGCCCGCCCTCGACATTCCGGGCTATCACCGCCTCACCCTCGATGCCGGCCAGGCGGTGGTCGCCGCGGCACCGCCGCGTTGCTTCACGCTGCAGGAGGCCGGGGCGGCGCGGCACCGCGGCCGGGCGCCCTGGGGGCTCGCGGTGCAGATCCCCTCGCTGCGCCGGCGCGGCGACCTCGGCATCGGCGATTTCGGCGCGGTCGCCGACTTCGCCCGCGCGGCGGCGCGGCATGGCGCGGCGGCGCTCGCGGTCAGCCCGGCGCATGCGCTGTTCAGCGCCGATCCCGACAAATTCGGTCCCTACGCCCCCTCGACGCGGCTGTTCCTGAACGTCCTGCTCGCCGACCCCGAGGCGGCGCTCGGCCCGCTGCCGGAGCCGGAGGGGGCCGATGACGGCGGCGCCGGTCTGATCGACTGGCCGGCGGCGGCGCGGCGCAAGCTCGCGCGGCTGCGGGACCTGTTCGGGCGCGCCGCGGATCATCCGGGCTTCGCCGCGTTCCGCGCCGCCGCCGGCCCGGCGCTCGAGGACCATGCGCGCTTCGAGGCGCTGCACGCCCACCTCTTCGGCCGCGATCCGGCGCTGTGGAACTGGCGGGACTGGCCCGAGGATCTCCGCGCCCCCGGCGCCCCGGGCGTGCAGCGCTTCGCCCGCGACCATCCGGGCGAGGTCGCCTTCCACGCCTTCTGCCAGTGGCTCGCCGACGCCTCCCGCGAGGCGGCGCAGCGCGCGGCGCGTGAGGCCGGCATGCCGATCGGCCTGGTCGCCGACCTCGCCGTCGGCACCGATGGCGGCGGCAGCCATGTCTGGTCCCGGCAGCGGGAGATCCTGCAGGGGGTGAGCGTCGGCGCCCCGCCCGACGCCTTCTCCCCGCTCGGGCAGGATTGGGGGCTGACCGCCTTCTCGCCGCTGGAGATGCGGGCGGGCGGCTTCGCCGCCTTCCTCGAATTGCTGCGCGCCGCCTTCCGCCATGCCGGGGGCGTGCGGGTGGACCACGTGATGGGGCTGCAGCGCCTCTGGGTGGTGCCGCACGGCGCCGGCCCGACGGAGGGCGCCTATCTGCGCTACCCGCTTGACGACCTGCTGCGCCTGCTGGCGCTGGAATCGCACCGCCACCGCGCCATCGTCATCGGCGAGGATCTCGGCACCCTGCCGCACGGCTTCCACGGCCGCATGGAGCGGGCCGGCATCCTCGGCATGCGCGTGCTGTGGTTCGAGCAGGAGCGCGACGGCAGCTTCCGCCCGCCGCCATCCTGGTCGCGCGAGGCCATCGCCATGACCAGCACCCACGACCTGCCGACCGTCGCCGGCTGGTGGCACGGCCGCGACATCGCCTGGCGGGAGCGCCTCTCCCTTTTCCCCTCCGCCGGCGACGCCGCCGCCGAGCGGGCGCGGCGCGAGGCCGAGCGCGCGGCGCTGTGGCGCAGCCTGCTGGAGAGCGGCGCGGCGAGCGGCGCGCAGCCCGCCCCCGACGATCCGGCGCCGGTGGTGGAGGCGGCGCCGGCGCATCTCGGCCGCGCCGCCTGCGCGCTGGCGATCCTGCCGGTCGAGGACGCGCTCGGCCTCGAGGAGCAGCCGAACCTGCCCGGCACCACGGACGGGCACCCGAACTGGCGCCGGCGCCTGCCGGGCGAGGCCGCGGCGCTGCCCGACGAGCCGGCGGTGGCGCGGCGGCTGTCGGCGCTAGCGCTGGCGCGACCGGAGGGGTGAGGGCGGTCGCGGAACCCGGCCGCCTACGGAACGGCGCGGAACCGAACCCAGCCTGACGCGTGGAATGTGGCGGAAGCGGCGCCGCTTTGTGGCTCACGGGAGTTTTGCTCGACGCCGCCTCCGGGCGGCTGCCTTGGTGTGATGGGCGCCCGGTCACCCGTGGGCACTGCTGGAGGTGGGATGAGCCGCATCGTTGTCGTGTCGAACCGGGTGCCCGTGCCGGCCGGGAATGCCGGGCAGGCCGGTGGTCTGGCGGTGGCCCTGCTCGGGCTGATGGAGCGCCGCGGCGGCCTCTGGTTCGGCTGGAGCGGCGCCGTGGTCGAGCGTTCCGGCCAGCCGACCGTGACCCAGCGCGGCGCCGTCGGCTACGCCACCCTGGA
The DNA here is from genome assembly GCF_004761865.1 of Crenalkalicoccus roseus. Lineage (GTDB taxonomy): Bacteria > Pseudomonadota > Alphaproteobacteria > Acetobacterales > Acetobacteraceae > Crenalkalicoccus > Crenalkalicoccus roseus. The sequence goes on from NZ_SJDM01000015.1 coordinate 27,124, forward strand.
CCTGACCGAGGCCGAGCACCGCGGCTACTACACCGGCTACTCCAACGGCGTGCTGTGGCCGATGCTGCACGGCCTGCCGCACCTGATCGCCTTCCGCCGCCAGGACCTCGACACCTACCGCCGGGTCAACCGCCGCTTCGCCGACTGCCTGGTGCCGATGCTGCGCCGCGACGACCGCATCTGGGTGCACGACTATCACCTGCTGTCGCTGCCGGGCGCCCTGCGGGCGCGCGGCGTGCGCAACCCGACCGGCTTCTTCCTGCACGTGCCCTTCCCGGCGCCCGACGCCGCCTCGGTCGCCCCCGGCATCCGCGCCCTGGTGCAGGACGTGCTGGAGGCCGACCTGATCGGCTTCCAGACCGCGGCAGACCGCGACAATTTCGCCTCCGCCGCCAGCGGCCTCGCCGGCGCGACGCGGCGCGCGGAGGACCGGCTGGAGCATGGCGGGCGGCATGTCCGCCTCGGCATCTTCCCCGCCGAGATCAACGCGCGCGAATTCGCCGCCACCGCCGAGGCGCAGATGCGCGAGGAGCCGGCGCGCCTGCTGCGACGCTCGCTCGACGGGCAGGCGCTGCTGCTCGGCGTGGACCGTCTCGACCCGACCAAGGGGCTGCCGGAGCGGCTCGAAGCCTTCTCCCGGATGCTGGCCCGCCGCCCGAACCAGGCCGTGACCTTCCTGCAGATCGCCGCCCCCTCGCGCGAGGAGGTCGTGGCCTACCGGCGCCTGCGTACCGAGCTCGATGCCAGCGCCGGAGCCATCAACAGCGAGCATGGCGAGCCGCACTGGGTGCCGCTGCGCATGCTGGCGCGGGCGCAGCGGCGGGACACGGTCGCGGGCTTCATGCGGCTCGCCCGCGTCGGGGTGGTGACGCCGCTGCGCGACGGCATGAACCTCGTCGCCAAGGAGTTCGTGGCGGCGCAGGATCCGCGCGACCCCGGCGTGCTCGTGCTCTCCTGCTTCGCGGGCGCGGCGGCGCAGCTCCCCTCCGCGCTGCTGGTCAACCCGCACGACGTCGAGGGCATGGCGGAGGCGCTGCAGGCCGCCCTCGACATGCCGCTCGAGGAGCGGCGGGCGCGCTGGCAGGCGAGCTGGGCGGCGATCGCCGAGGCGACGCCCGAGGCCTGGGGCGAGTCCTTCCTGCGCGCCCTCGCGCCCGAGGACCTCGCCGGCATCCCAGCGGCCGGGGTGGCCTGAGGCGCGGCGGTCGGCCGGCGCCGCCTCGGGGCCGGGGCGCACCGCTGGAGCCGCCAGCCACCCGGCCGCGCCCGCGGAGGCGGCTCCGGCCCATGGTCCGTGGGGCTGAGTCACGCGCCCGGCCGGTTCTGGCCCTCCGCGACCAGCGCCAGCACCTCGCCCCCGGGGCCGAGGGTGTAGCGCCGGCCGGCCCAGCGCAGCTCGCGCCCCGCTCCGCCGCCCAGCGCCGCCGCCAGATGCAGCGCGAGCGCCAGCGGCTGCAGCCAGGGGCCGCGCCGCAGCGTCCGCGCCGCCACGGCGGCTTCCGCGGGCGGCAGCACGCGGCGGGCGATCGCTGTGCGCAGCGCCGCGCGGATCGCCCCCAGCGCGGCGGCGGCGAGCAGGCAGGCGGCCGCGGCGGTGCTGCCCCGCGCCGCGCCGGCCAGCGCCGCCGCCCCCCCGGCGGCGGGAAGCAGCAGCGCCAGCGCCGCCAGCGCCCAGGCGCGCGGCGCCAGCAGCCGCACCAGCCGGTATTGCCGACACCCGAAGCGCAGCGCGTCGCGCAGCGTCATCGCCACCGGATTCGCCGGGCGCACCTCGAGCGGCGCGTAGATGCGCAGCCCGGCCGCCCGGGCGGCGCGGGTGAGGGCGAGATCGTCGGACACGGCGCGGCGCCAGGCCCGCGGCAGATCCAGCCGTTCCAGCGCCGCGCGCGAGAGGGCGGTGGCGCCGCCCCAGCAGAGGTTGCAGCGCGCGCAGCGGGGCAGGGTGGCGATCGCCATCTCCGCCAGCGCCGCCAGGGTCGAGCCCAGGGCGCGATCGGCCGGCAGGGTCCAGCGGTAGCCGGTGGCGATCTCGCCCTGCCCGGCCAGCACCGGGCGCAGCAGGCGGGAGAGCAGGTCGGGCGGCGGCCGCATGTCGGCGTCCAGCGTCACCACCGCCGCCTCCTCCCGCAGGCGGGAGAGGGCGGCGAGCAGGTTCTGCACCTTCTGCCCGCGCCCCTCGGCCGGCCCGGCCGCCACCACCGAGGCGCGGGCCGGATCGGCGGCAGCGAAGCCCGCCAGGGCGGGCCAGGCGGGGTCCGCCTCCGATTCGAGGGCGAAGACCGCGCGCCAGCGCGGATAGTCCTGCGCCGCCAGCCCCGCCAGGAAGCCGTCGAGGCCCGGCAGCGGGCCGCGCACCGGCACCAGCACCAGCACCGGCGGCAGCGCCCGCGGCGCCGGCTGCGGCCGGCCGAGCAGGCGCAGATACCAGGCGCAGAGCAGCGTCGCGGCCAGGGCCTGCGCCATCCAGGCCGCCAGCAGCGCGCCCGCCGCCACTTCCATGCCGCGCTCCCCTCACGCTTTGCGCCGCCCCCGGCGCGGCGCCATCATGCCGCCTCGGCGCGAGGGAGGGCAGGGATGGCGGAGTACGAGCTGGCGGTGCGGGGCGGGATGGTGGCGACCGGCTTCGGCACCGCGCGCTGCGACATCGGCATAAGCGGCGGGCGCATCGCCGCCCTCGCCGGGCGCATCGCCGACGCCGCCGAGACCATCGAGGCGGACGGGCTGCTGGTGCTGCCGGGCGGGGTGGACAGCCACTGCCACATCGAGGAGCCGCAGCCGGACGGTTCGGTGATCGAGGAGAGTTTCCTCACCGCCTCCGCCTCCGCCTTCGCCGGCGGCACCACCTCCGTCGTCTGCTTCGTGCCGCAGTGGAAGGGCCACGGCGTGTGGGAGCGCTACCGCGACCACCGCCGCCGCGCCGCGGGCGGGATGCTGGACTACGCCTTCCACCAGATCATCAGCGACCCCACCGATGCCGTGCTGGAGGAGGAGCTGCCGCGCCTGGTGGCGGAGGGGGTGCGCAGCCTGAAGGTGTTCCTCACCTACGACGCGCTGCACCTGACGGATGCCGGGTATCTGCGCGTGCTGGCGGCGGCGCGGCGGCTCGGCTGCCTGGTCACCGTGCACTGCGAGAACTACGACGCGATCACCTGGCGCACCGGGGCGCTGCTCGCCGCCGGGCTGACGGCGCCGAAATACCATGCCTGGTCGCGCCCTCCGGTGGTGGAGCGGGAGGCGACGCACCGCGCCATCGCGCTCGCCGAGCTGGTGGACCAGCCGATCCAGGTCTTCCACGTGAGCTGCGCCGAGGCGGCGGAGGAGATCGCCCGCGCCCAGGCCCGCGGCGTGAAGGTGTGGGGCGAGACCTGCCCGCAATACCTGACGCTGACCGCCGCCGACATGGACCGGCCCGGCTTCGAGGGCGCCAAGTTCATGTGCAGCCCCGCGCCGCGCGACGCCGCGGAGCACGAGCGGCTGTGGGAGATGATCCGCCGCGGCGTGCTCGACGTCGTCTCCTCCGACCACAGCGGCTTCTCCTTCGAGGGGGAGCGCGGCAAGCGCAGGCACGGCGCCGGCGCCCCGTTCCGCGACATTCCGAACGGCGTCCCCGGCCTCGCCGCGCGGCTGCCGCTGCTGTTCAGCGAGGGGGTGGCGAAGGGGCGCATCACCCTCGACGAGTTCGTGCGCCTGACCGCGTGGAACCCGGCGCGGCTGATGGGCCTCGCGCCGCGCAAGGGCGCGATCCAGGTGGGGGCGGACGCCGACCTCGTGCTGTGGGATCCGCGGCGGAGGGTGCGCCTGACCAACGCGCTGATGCGCCACGCCATCGACTACACCCCCTATGAGGGGATGGAGGTGACGGGCTGGCCGGTGGCGACGCTGCGCCGCGGCGCGGTGGTGATGCGCGACGGCGAGGTGACGGCCGAGCCCGGCACCGGTGCCTTCCTGCCGCGGGAACCCTATGCCTTCATCCGCCCGCGCGGCGTGCTGGCGGACGGGTTCGACGCCGCGCCGGCGCCGGGGCGCTGATCCGGCGCCGGCGGGGGGCGGCGCACCTCAGGACAGGGCCGCCGCGAAGCCGCGCGCCGTCGCCGGCCGCGCCATCATCGCCTCGTACCAGCGCCGCACGTTCGGGACCTCCCCGAGATCCACGCGGTGGCGCTGGTGCCGCCAGGCCCAGCCGAGGATGGCGAAATCGGCGATGCTCGGCTCGCCCTCGGTGGCGACGAAGTCCCGCCCCGCCAGGCGCCGGTCGAGCACGCCGTAGAGCCGCCGCGTCTCCTTGCCGTAGCGTTCGAGCCCGTACTCCTTCGCCGGCCCGTCCGGCTGCATCAGGAAGTGGTGCACCTGCCCCGGCATCGGGCCGAAGCCGCCCATCTGCCACATCAGCCATTCGTAGACCGGCACCCGCGCGCGCAGGTCGCGCGGCAGGAACCTCCCGGTCTTCTCGCCGAGATAGAGCAGGATCGCCCCGCTCTCGAACACGCTGATCGGGCGCCCGTCCGGCCCCTCCGGATCCACGATCGCCGGAATCCGGTTGTTCGGGCTGATGCGCAGGAACTCCGCGCCGAATTGCTCGCCCTTGGTGATGTTGACCGGCCGCACGGCGTAGGGGAGGCCCATCTCCTCCAGCGCCACGCTGATCTTGCGGCCGTTGGGCGTGTCCCATGTGTAGAGCTCGATCATGCGCGTCCGGCTTCCGTTCTCCTGACCGAGGGCACCCTAGAGCAGATCGCGGAGGGCTGGAAACGGCCGGGAGGGAGCGTGATCCGCCAAGGCCGATCGCGCCGCGGCCCGGCCGCCTCGGCGAGGCGTGGCCGCCCGGCCACGCCGCGCGGCGAAGCGGCCGTCCGCGCCGCGAAACGTCTTCACAGCGCGCGCCCGGCCGCGCATCCTGGCCCTCTGCCACGCGGCCCATGGGGGCCGGGCGATCAGCGTCCGGTGGGCGGTGCGGCGGAAGGGGAACAGAAGACATGAACGCCGTCCTCAAACCCGGCAGCCGCCGATCGGTGGGGCTTGCCTATCTGCTGTGCCTCGGCCTCGGCGTGCTCGGCCTGCACCGGCTGTATCTCGGCCGGGGTCTCTCCGCCGCGGGGATGGCGGCGATCACGCTGCTGTCCCTGCCGCTGCTCGGCAGCGGCCTCGGCCTGCTCGGCCTGGTCGCGACCGGCACCTGGGTCCTGGCCGACCTGCTGCTGATCCCGACCATGGCGCGCGAGGCGAATGAGGGCCTGGCCTTCGCCTGAGGCCCCGCCGCGCGGATCGTGACCGATCCGCGCTTGGGGCGCGGCACCGTGCCTCAGGCCGCGTCCCGCCCTCCGGGATCCGCCTCGGCGGTCAGAACAGGCCCGTCGCCGGCGCCGGGCGGGCAGGCCGCACGCCGCCCGCGCGGCGCGGCCGCGGCGGGGGCAGGGCGCCGCCCGTGTTGCGGCCGATGGTCGGCCCCTCATAGCCGTCATCCGCGATCAGGCGGAGCTGCACCGCCGCGCCCGGCGCCGCCTGGGGCGGCGCGACCTCGAGCGGCACGGGCCAGAAGCACTCGGTGCGCTCCTCGCCGCGCAGCGCGAGGAACACCACGCGCTCGACGCGCCCGCCTTCCCCGGTCTCCACGGCGAAGCGGAACAGCAGCCCGTCCTCCTCCGCCTGCCGGCCGAGGGCGAGGGAGAGCTGGCGGGCCTCCACCTCCTGGCAGCGCAGGGTGCGGTCGGTCGGCTCCTCGGCGGGGCCGCGGTAGAAGCGCACCGGCACCTCGTCGATCAGGAAGACGAAGTGGTGGCTCTCGTCGAGCACGCTGAGCCAGGGGTAGTGCCCCGCCTCGGCGGTGCGGCGCAGCCGGTGGCGGCTGAAGGCATAGGCGCGGCAGCCGATGGACCAGGGATCGTCGCCGAGCTCGTGGCTGGCCATGGCGATGGCGTCGCGCCGGGCGTTGGCGAGCAGCCGCGCGCAGACCTGCAACCGCTCCGCGGTCAGCGAGGGGTGCAGATCCCACGGCATCACCCGCGGGGGCGGAGCGGCGCCAGGGGCATCTCCGGTCTCGGCCATGCGCGCATTCCCGATTCGCAACGCGAGTCTAGCGCCTGATCCGCGCAGGCGGGAGCGCCGGAGCGGCGGATCACGCCGCGGCATGGGCGCGTCGGCCCTCTCACGCCGCGCCGATGAGCCGCAGCGCGAACAGGCTCAGGCCAAGCAGGGCGAGCAGCGAGGCCGCCACCGCCGCGCCGACCCTCGGCGCGACGCGCAGCAGGGCCCGCAGCTCCACGCCGAGGCCGAGTGCCGCCATCGCCATCGCCGTCAGCAGCCCGGCCGCGACCTGGATCGGGCCGAGCGCCGCCCGCGGCACCAGGCCGAGCGCGTTCAGCGCGGCGAGCAGCAGGAAGCCGGTGATGAACCACGGCACGTAGCGCCCCAGGCGGAAGCCGGGCGCGGGAGGCGCGCCGCCCTCCCGCCGGCGCCGCGCCATGGCGAGCGACAGGGCGAGCACCAGCGGGCCGAGCATCAGCACCCTGAGCAGCTTCACCAGCGTGCCGGCCTGCATGCTCGGGCTGCCGAAGGGCGCCGTCGCCGCCAGCACCTGCGGCACGGCATAGACCGTCAGGCCCGCGAGCATCCCGTACTCCGTAACGCCGAGGCCGAGCAGCGGCACCAGCAGCGGCAGGGCCAGCACCACGGCGACGCCGAGGATGGCGGTGAAGGCGATGGCGGAGGCGACCTCGCGGCTGTCGGCGCCGATCACCGGCGCCACCGCGGCGATGGCGGAGTTGCCGCAGATCGCGTTGCCGCAGGCGATGAGCGTCGCCATGCGCCAGGAGAGGCCGAGGGCGCGGCACAGCGCGTAGCCCGCGGCGAGCGCCAGCGCGACCACCGCGGCGATGGCGAGAGGCAGGCCGAGGCCGGCCGCCGCCAGCGCGCCGGGGGAGAGCGAGGCGCCGAGGAGGACCACCGCCGTCTCCAGCAGCGGCCCGGCGCTGAAGCGGATGCCGGGGCGCCAGGCCTCCGCCGGCTCCCAGGCGGCGCGCAGCCCGACACCGAGCAGGATCGCGATCACCAGCGCGTCCAGCCAGGCGACGCCGAGGGCCGCGCACCCCGCCTCGTGCAGCAGCCTGGCCAGCAGCGCGATGCCGAGGCAGAGGGCGAGGCCCGGCAGCAGGCGGGACGCGGAGCGGAACGGCAAGGACATGGCGGTCTCCCGACGGCCGGGGGGGATCAGGGGAGCGCGATCCTCCGGAAGCCCCCCTTTCCGCAACGCTCCGGCTGCGGCATCGTGGCCGCGGCCGGGACGAGGCCCGGACCCCCGGGGAGGAGGAGACGACCATGGCCGAGTTCCCATCCCTCACGCGCCGCGCCGCCCTGCTCGGCGCCGCCGCCTCCGGCTCGCTGCTGATGGCGGGTTCGGGGGCGGAGGCGCAGCCGCAGCGGCCGAGCGAGCTGAAGATCGGCATCACCACCTTTCTCTCCGGTCCGGCGAGCGTGTTCGGCGTGCCGGGCCGCCAGGCCGCGGACATGCTGATCGAGGAGATCAACCGCGAGGGCGGCATCGGCGGCGTTCCGCTGCGCGCCTTCTACGTGGACGAGGCACCGGGCACCGACCATCTGGTCGGCGAGTATCGGCGGCTGGTGCAGTCGGAAGGCGTGCACGTGATGTTCGCCTCCATCTCCTCCGGCTCCTGCCTCGCCTGCACGCCGCTCTCGGACGAGCTGCGCAAGACCACGGTGCTGTGGGATTGCGGCACCCAGCGCATCTTCGAGGAGGCGCGCCACCCCTTCGCCTTCCGTACCCAGGGCTACGGCACGCCGGAAATCCTCGCTCCCCTGCTCTACCTGCTGCAGCACCGGCCCGACTTCCGCACCCTCGCCGTGATCAACCAGGACTACGCCTGGGGCCGCGATTCCTGGGAGCTGTGGAAGACCGCCATGGACGCGCTGAAGCCCGGCGTGCGCGTGGTGGCGGAGCTGTTCCCGCGCTTCAACTCGACCGACTTCTCCACCGAGATCACGCGCATGCTGGCCCTCAGGCCCGACGTGATCCTCTCCACCTCCTGGGGCGGGGAGCTGGTGACGCTGATCCGCCAGGCCAGTGAGCGGCGGCTGTTCGAGCGCTCGCTCTTCGTGCTGCCGGTGGCCGAGGCTTCGCTGCCGCAGCTCGGCCGCACCATGCCGGCGGGGCAGATCATCGGCGCGCGCGGCGACCACTGGATCAACCATCCGGAGCCGCGCGACCCGCAGGCGCTGCGGCGCTTCGTGGAGGGCTACCGCCAGCGCACCAACGAGTGGCCGATCTATCCCTGCCACCACATGGCGCAGGCGATGTGGGCGCTGCGCGCCGCCTACAAGCGCGCGATCGAGGCCAAGGGCGGCGGCTGGCCGAACGACCAGGAGCTGGCGCAGGCCTTCCGCGGCCTGGAATTCCCCACCCCGACCGCCACCATCACCATCCGCGAGGACGGGCAGGGGCTGGAGGACCAGATCGTCGGCCTTTCCTCCCACGGCGACCGCTTCCCCTACGCGGTGCCGGAGAAGATGATCCTCTACCCGGCGGCCAATGTCAGCACGCCGGTCGGGCAGAAGAGCACGGACTGGCTGCGCACGCTGAAGCCGGAGATGGTGCAGCAGGCCGGACGACCGCTGGGCGCCGGCTAGGCCGCCGCGGGACCGGGGGGGATGGTCGCTTGGTTCGAGCAGAACGGGCTGCTGCTCGGGCTCGCCCTGCTGGACGGGCTGGCCTATGCGGCGCTGGTGTTCCTGGTCGCGGTGGGGCTGAATCTGGTGTTCGGCGTGCTGCGCATTCTCAACGTCGCGCACGGCTCGCTCTACGCCATCGGTGCCTACACCGCGGCCTCGCTCGGCATCGCGCTGGCGGCGGGCGGGCTCGGGCCCTGGGCCTCGCTGGTGGCGCTGGTGGTCGCGGCCGCCGTGGTTGGGGCGGTGCTCGGGCCGCTGATCGAGGGGCTGATCCTGCGCCGGATCTACGGGCAGGAGGAGGTGCTGCAGCTCCTCGTCACCTTCGCCCTGTTCATGATCCTCGAGGACGTGCAGAAGCTGGTCTGGGGCGTGCAGCCGGTGCACCACGACGCCGGGCTGCGCTGGCTCGGCACGGTGGACGTGCCCTTCGGGGGCGATGTCATCCCCTTCACCGCCTACCAGCTCTACGTGCTGCCGGGGGTGGCGCTGCTGACGCTGGCGGGCCTCGCCTGGTTCCTGCGCCGCACGCTGACGGGGCGGGTGATCGTCGCCGTCACCACCGACCGCGAGGCGGCGACGGCCATGGGCATCGACGCCCGCCGCGTGTTCCTGCTGACCTTCACCTTCGGCGCGGCGCTGGCCGCGCTTGGCGGCGCGCTCTCCTCCCCCACCGCGGCGCTGGTGCCGGGGATCGGGGCGCAGACCATCGTGCTCTCCTTCGCCGTGGTGGCGATCGCGGGGCTCGGGCAGATCGAGGGCGCGGCGCTGAGCGCGCTGATGATCGGCCTCGGCCGCTCCATCGCCGTCTATTTCGCCCCGGAGTTCGAGGTGGTGATGCCCTACCTCATCATGGTGGCGGTGCTGCTGGTGCGGCCGCAGGGGCTGTTCGGCACGACCGAGACGCGGAGGGTGTAGCGCGTGCGCCGTGCCGAACCCCTGCTCGCCCTGGCGGCGGCGGCGGCCATGGTGGTCGCGGCCCTCGCGGCGCCCTGGCTGAAATTCGTGCTCACCATCGCGCTGGCCAAGGGCATGGCCGCGCTCGGCATCATGCTGCTGCTGCGCGCGGGGCAGGTGAGCTTCGGCCACGCCCTCTATGTCAGCTTCGGCGCCTACACCGTGGCCTTCCTCGCGCCGACGCTGCGCGATTCGCTGCTGCTGCTGCCGGTCGCGGCGGCGATGGCGACGGCGCTCGGGCTGGTGGTGGGGCTGTTCGTCTCGCGCTACCGGCAGATCTTCTTCGGCATGCTGAACCTGGCGCTCAGCATGGTGTTCTTCTCGCTGCTGGAGAAGCTCTACCACATCACCCACGGCACCGACGGCATCCGCGTCGCCCTGCCCACCATGCTCGGCCAGGCGCTGGAGCGGACCTCCTTCGAATGGGCGATCTTCGGCGTGGCGCTGGCGCTGGCCCTCCTCTTCGGCTGGTTCGCCCGCGCCTATCTCGACGCGCCCATGGGCCAGGCGCTGGCGGGCATCAAGACGCGGGAGACGCGGCTGGAGTTCATGGGCGTGCCGGCGCGGCACGTGCTGCTCTCTGCCTATGTGCTCTCGGCGCTGATGGCGGGCTGCGGCGGCGCCATCATCGCCATGACGACGCGGCACGTGACGCCGCTGCTCGCCTACTGGACCGCCTCGGGCGAGCTGGTGTTCATCGCCATCCTCGGCGGCGCGGGCGGGGTGATCGGGCCCTTCCTCGGCGCTGTCACCTACGAGTTGGTGCGCGTCTACGCCGCGGCGATCCTGGCCGAGGCCTGGCAGGCGATCCTCGGCACCGTGCTGCTGCTGGTGATCCTGTTCGCCCCGGGCGGCCTCTGGGGCATGCTCGCGGCGCTGTTCCGGCGGCGGAGGGCGGCATGACGGCGCTGCTGGAGGCGCGCGGGCTGCGCCTCGCCTTCGGCGGCGTGCGGGCGGCCGACGGCATAGACCTCGACGTGATGCAGGGCGAGTTCCTGGCGATCATCGGCCCGAACGGCGCGGGCAAGACCACCTTCATCAACATGGCCACCGGCTATCTGCGCCCGCAGGCCGGCTCCATCGCCTATGAGGGGCGGCCCATCACCGGCCTCTCCCCGCGCGCCATCGTGCGCCGCGGCATCGCCCGCTCCTTCCAGCTTCCCCAGCTCTTCACCGAGCACACGGTGCTGGAGAACGCCGCGCTCGCCGTGGCGGCGCGGGAGGGGATCTGGTCGCCGCTCGCGCCGCTGCTGCGCCCGCGCTGGCGGGAGGAGGCGGCGGCGCTGCTCGGCAGCTTCGGCCTCGCCGCGCTCGCGGACATCCGGGCGGACGCGCTGAACGAGGGCGCGCGCAAGCTCGCCGACATCGCCATGGCCGTCGCCCTCAGGCCCCGCCTGCTGCTGATGGACGAGCCGACCTCGGGCGTCGCGGCGGCGGAGAAGATGGGCATCGTCGAGACGCTGGTGCGGGTGCTGCGCGAGGCCCGCGTCACCGCGGTGTTCGTCGAGCACGACATGGAGGTGGTGGAGCGCTTCGCCGACCGCGTCGCGGTGTGGTCGCAGGGCCGCATCGCCGCCCTCGGCCCGCCCGCGCGGGTGCTGGCCGACCCGGCGGTGCAGCGCGAGGTGATCGGGATCGAGAAGGCGGGCGCCCCGCCGGTTCCGGCGGCCGGGGAGGGGGGGCATGCCTGACGCGCTGGCGCTCGAGGGCGTGTCCGTGGACATCGCCGGCGTGGCGGTGCTGCGCCGCGTCTCGCTGCACGTCCCGCCGGGCGGGCGGGTGGCGCTGATCGGGCGCAACGGCGCGGGCAAGACGACGACGCTGCGCACCCTGATGGGCCTCCTGCCGGTGCGCGAGGGGCGGGTGCTGGCGGCCGGCGAGGACGTCACCGCCACCCCCGCCCATCACCGGCCCCGGCTCGGCATCGGCTACGCGCCGGAGGACCGGCGGCTGTTCGGCAGCTTCTCGGTGCAGGACAACCTGCTGCTGCCCGCCCAGGTGCTGCGCCTGCCGGCGGAGGAGACCCGCCGCCGGCTCGACGCCGTGCTGGCGCTGCTGCCGGAGCTGCGCGACCTCGCGCCGCGCCGCGCCGCCGGCCTCTCCGGCGGGCAGGGCAAGATGGTGGCGCTCGGCCGCGCCCTGATGGTCGGAACCCGCGCCGTGCTGCTGGACGAGCCCTTCCAGGGCCTCGCCCCCGCCCTGGCGCTGCGCTACGCCGAGGCGCTGCGGCGGCTGCACGAGGGGCTGCCGGACGTCGCCATCCTCATCACCGAAAGCAATCCGGAACTGCTGCGGCCGCTGGTGGAATCCACCTTCGCCATCGAGCGCGGGGAGATCATCCCGGCCTGAGCCGCGCCCTCGCGCCGCATCCCAACCCGCGGCCGGCGGGAGGGGGCATCAGCCCGCCCTCCCTCCGCCGGTCGAGCCGAAGCCGCCGGCGCCGCGCCGGCTCTCCGCCGAGAACTCCTCGACCAGGCGGAACTCCGGGCGCAGCACCGGCACGAACACCATCTGCGCGAAGCGCTCGCCGGGGTGCAGCGTGACCGCCTCCCCACCCGGCGGGTTGCGGTTCCAGGCGCTGACCAGCACCGGCCCGGTGTAGTCCGCGTCGATCAGCCCGACCAGGTTGCCGAGCACGAGGCCCTGGCGGTGGCCGAGGCCGGAGCGCGGCAGCACCAGCGCGGCGAGGCCGGGATCGGCCATGTGCACCGCGATGCCGGAGGAGACCAGCGCCGGCGGCGCGCCCGGCGGCAGGACCAGCGGGGCGTCGAGGCAGGCGTGCAGGTCCATGGCGGCGGCCATCTCGGAATGGTAGCGCGGCAGGCCCCAGGCGTGCAGCCGCGCATCCAGGATCTTCAGTTCCACCGCCGGACTCCGCATGCCGCCCCCGATCCGCCGCGCCGTCGGCGCGACCCTATCGGCGGGCGCGGCGCGGTCAATCCCGCCCCGCGCGCTCAGCGCCAGGCGTGCAGGATCTCCTCCGCCGTCGCCGTCTCCACCTGCTGGCCGTAGCGCTCGCGGTACAGCGTCAGCAGCGCGTCATGGGTGCGGTCGGAGGAGCTGCACAGCGCATCGGTCGGCACCACTACGCGATAGCCCCGGTCCACCGCGCCGAGCACGGTGGCCAGCACGCAGACATCGGTCTCCGCCCCGCTCACGATCAGGGCCTCGGCGTTGCGCGCGCGCAGCCGTTCGTCGAGGGCGGGGTCCAGCCAGGGGGAGTAGTGGCGCTTGTCCACCACCTCCGCCGGCGGCACCAGGCGGGCGAGGGAGGGCACGAGGTCGGTCATGCCGGGGGGCAGCGCCTCCAGCGTCATCGAGGCCCAGCGCTCCCAGTAGCGGCGCCAGGTGCCGTGGCCCTCGCCGGGACGGCGCGCGGGAATGAAGCGGGTGAAGATGGTGCGCTCCGGCCAGGCGGCGGCGAGGCGCTCCACCACCGGCAGCACGCGCTCCATCCAGGGCGTGTGCCACTCCGTCGGTTCCGCGAACAGGCGCTGCATGTCCACGCAGAGATGCACGCAGCGCTCCGTCAATGGCTCGTCCCGAAGCCCCTGTTGCGACACGTCTCGCCTCCATGCTCCGTCACCCTTCCGAACGGCGCAGGCGGGGGAGGGATGCGTCGCGTTGCGGCGTGGCCTTCCCGCCACTGTCCATAGGCGCTCGCGGCGCGGATGGCGCCGCTCCGCGAACGGGGGGAGAACCCGGTTCGGAAACGCGGTGCAGCACGGGATGGCGCGCATTGCCACAGGCTTGTCCACAAGGTTGCGCACGTCTTTGGGGATAAATCGCTCCCCCTTGACACACGCGGCGCGCGCCAGGGCCTCCAGCCGGTGCCCGCAGGCGAACCCTCCGGCCGGAGGGGTGTTCCGCAAGGACGGAGGCGCGGGCGGCGCGCCCCCGACAGAAGGAGAGGCAGGCCATGCCCCACCATTCCCCCCGGCACGCCGGACCGCTCCCGCAGGAGCGCAAGGAGGAGGAGCCCCGCCTCGGCCTCGGCGGGGATCTCGAGGGCGTCTCGCCGCGCGACGCCGAGCAGGCGCGCGAGGTGGTGCTCGGGCGCCTCGGGGGCGAAGCCTCCACGCCCGCCGATCCCGAGGCGGCGGAGCGGGTGGCGCGCGAGGTGCGGAGCCGCCTGGCCGAGGACGCCTGGCTCGACGCCTCGGCGATCGAGGTCTCGGTCGGCGGCGGCGAGGTGCGGCTGGAGGGCAGGGTCGCGGACCGCATCCAGCGGCGCCGCGCCGAGGAGCTTGCCGGATCGGTGCCGGGCGTGGCGCAGGTGCGCAACGCGCTGCGCCTGCCGGATGACGAGGCGCCCCGGGGCCCGGCGGCGGGATGCTGAGGGTCCGCCGCCGCGCCTGCCTCCTCCTGGCGCCGGCGCTGCTCGCCGCCCCGGCCCGGGCGGCCGGGGTGCCGGAGGAGGCGGGGGCGCTGCGGCTGCGGGCGCTGGAACTGGTGAACGAGGCCCGGCGGGCGCGGGGCCTCCCCGCGCTGCGCCGCTCGGAAAGGCTGGAGCGGGTGGCGCAGGCACATGCCGAGGACATGCTGCGCCGCGGCTACTTCTCCCATGTCTCGCCCGATGGGGAGGATCCTCGGTCCCGCTACCTGGCGGCCGGCGGCGATCCCGCGCGGATGGTGGCGGAGAACATCGCCCGCTGCCGCGGCTGCCGCCCGCCGCTGCGGGTGGAGCGGGTGGAGGCCTTCCACCGCGGCTGGATGGACAGCGAGGGGCACCGGGAGAACATCCTCCACCCCGGCGCCACCCGCTTCGGCTTCGGCGCGGCGGTGGAGGAGGGCGGCTTCGCCGTGGTGCAGGTCTTCGCGGGGCCGGGGGGGCGTGCCGCCCCGGAGCGGGCGGGAACCCCGCGCGCCGCGCGCTGAGGGGCCGGCCCGGAGGATGGGGCGGCTGTCATTTTATCCGGGGGTGGTGACCTGGCCCGTCACCCTCTGGACCGCCATTCTCGTCCCCGCCTACTGGGTCGGCTACGGGCCGGCGAATTTCCTGTGGTTCTCGGACATCGCCCTGTTCGCCGCGGTGCTGTCGCTGTGGACCGGCTGGCGCCTGCCCTATTCGATGATGGCAGTCGGGGTGCTGCCGCTGGAACTCGCCTGGGTGGCGGATTTCGCGGCGGGCGGCTGGCTGACCGGCACCACGGCCTACATGTTCGACGCCAGCCTGCCCCTCCATCTGCGGGTGCTGTCGCTGTTCCACCTCTTCCTGCCGCCGCTGATCCTCTGGATGCTGGTGCGGCAGGGCTACGATCCGCGGGCGGCCAGGGCGCAGACGGCGCTGGTGCTGGTGGTGCTGCCGCTCACCTATGCGCTGACGGGGCCGGAGGAGAACATCAACCTGGTTTACGGGCCGCTCGGCCCGCAGGATGTCCTGCCGCCGCTCCTGTACCTGGCGCTGTACATGCTGGCGCTGCCGCTGCTGGTGATCCTGCCGATGCACCTGCTGCTGCGCCGGCTGTTCGGATGACCGGCCGCGGGAGGGTGGCCTCAGCGCGCCGCCGCGCTCGCCTCCGAGCGGGTGGCGCCGACGCGCTGCGCCAGCGCCGCGGCCATGAACTCGTCGAGGTCGCCGTCCAGCACCGCCTGCGGATTGCCCTTCTCCACCCCGGTGCGCAGGTCCTTCACCATCTGATAAGGCTGCAGCACGTAGGAGCGGATCTGGTGGCCCCAGCCGATGTCGGTCTTCGAGGCCTCGGTCGCCGCCGCCACCGCCTCCCGCTTCGACAGCTCCAGCTCGTAGAGCCGCGCCTTCAGCATCTGCATGGCGATGTCGCGGTTGCGGTGCTGGCTGCGGTCCTGCGTGCTCGCCACCACGATGCCGGTCGGGATGTGGGTGAAGCGCACGCCGGATTCGGTCTTGTTCACGTGCTGCCCGCCGGCGCCGGAGGCGCGGAAGGTGTCCACCTTCAGGTCGGCGGGGTTGATCTGGATCTCGATGCGGTCGTCCACCACCGGGTAGACGTAGACGCTGGCGAAGCTGGTCTGCCGGCGCGCCTGGGCGTCGAAGGGGCTAATGCGCACCAGGCGGTGCACGCCCGATTCGGTCTTCAGCCAGCCATAGGCGTTCGGACCGCTCACCTGGATGGTGGCGGATTTGATGCCGGCCTGCTCGCCCGGGCTCTCCTCGGTCAGCGTCACCTTGTAGCCGTGCGCCTCGGCCCAGCGCGTGTACATGCGCAGCAGCATCTCGGCCCAGTCCTGGGCCTCGGTGCCGCCGGCGCCGGCGTTCACCTCCACGTAGCAGTCGTTCGCGTCGGCCTCGCCGGAGAGCAGGCTCTCGATCTCGCGCCGCTTGGCCTCGGCCGCCAGCGCCCGCAGGTCGGAGACGGCGGCCTCCGCCGCCTCCTCGTCGCCCTCGGCCTCGGCGAGTTCGATCAGCGCGACGGCATCCCCGACCGCCTGCTCCAGCCGCTGCACGCCCTCCACCTGGTCGGCGAGGCGGGTGCGCTCGCGCATGACGCGGCTCGCCTCCTCGGCCCTGTCCCAGAGGGAGGGGTCCTCGGCGCGGGCGTTCAGCTCGTCGAGGCGGCGAAGGGCGGCATCCCAGTCAAAGATGCCTCCTCAGCAGGGCCACCGAATGGCGGATCTGCTCGTGCAAGGCTTCTGCATCGGCGCGCATGCGGGGATAGGTAGGGCAGGGGGCGGGCGCTGTCCAGCGGGCGCCCGCCCCGCGCGCCGGGGCGGGGAGGACCCGGCCTTCAGCGCCGTTC
Source organism: Crenalkalicoccus roseus (assembly GCF_004761865.1). GTDB lineage: Bacteria > Pseudomonadota > Alphaproteobacteria > Acetobacterales > Acetobacteraceae > Crenalkalicoccus > Crenalkalicoccus roseus. The sequence goes on from NZ_SJDM01000015.1 coordinate 43,476, forward strand.
CGGCCCCTCCCTGCCGCCCGAGCCGGGAAGCAGGGAGGAGACCACTTCCCGCGCCGTGTTGACGAGCACGCTGCCGAGTTCGGGCTCGCCCGCCATGCTGGCGAGGAAGGCGCGCGCCTGCTTCAGGGTGATGTGCGGCGGCAGCGGCGGCACGTTCGGGTCCGTCTTGGCCTCCAGCAGCACGGGCCGGTCGGCCGCGAAGGCGGCCTCCCAGGCCGCGCCGACCTGGTCCGGGCTGTCCACGTAGATCCCCTTGAGGCCGAGCAGCTCCGCGAAGCGGTGGTAGGGAACGTCCGGCAGGCTCTGCGTGATCAGCGCCTTCGGGTCGCCCGCGAGCACGCGCTGCTCCCAGGTCACCTGGTTCAGGTCGCGGTTGTTCAGCACCACCGCCACCAGCCGCGGGTCCGACCACTCCTGCCAGTACTTGGCGACGGTGATGAGCACGTTCAGCCCGTTCATCTGCATCGCGCCATCGCCGCAGATGGCGAGCACGGGGCGGTCCGGATGGGCGAATTTCGCCGCGACCGCGTAGGGCATGCCCGACCCCATGGTGGCGAGCCCGCCGGAGAGCGTCGCCTTCATGCCCCGCCGCAGCTTCACGTCGCGCGCGTACCAGTTGGTGTGCGAGCCGCTGTCGCCGGCGATGATGCACCCCTCCGGCAGGCGCGGGGAGAGCTCCCAGAAGACCCGCTGCGGGTTCAGCGGATCGGCCTTGTGCATGGCGCGGGATTCGAGCACCTGCCACCACTCGGCGACGCCCTTCTCTATCTGCTCGCGCCAGGAGCGGTCCTGCTTCGGCTTCAGCAGCGGCAGCAGCGCCTGCAGCGTCGCCTTGCTGTCGCCGACCAGCGCGACCTCCATCGGATAGCGCAGCGAGAGCATCCCCGGCTCGATGTCGATCTGCACGCCGCGCGCCTGGCCTTCCTTCGGCAGGTGCTCCGAATAGGGGAAGCCGCTGCCCACCATCAGCAGCGTGTCGCAGCCCATCATCATGTCCCAGCTCGGTCTTGTACCGAGCAGCCCGATCGAGCCGGTGACGAAGGGCAGGTCGTCCGGCACCGCCGCCTTGCCGAGCAGCGCCTTGGCCACGCCCGCCCCCAGGCGCTCGGCGACCGCGATCACCTCGTCGGTCGCGTGCAGCGCCCCGGCGCCGACCAGCATCGCCACCTTCGAGCCGGCGTTGAGGACCTCCGCCGCCCGCTGGAGCTGGTCCTGGGACGGGGTAACCAGCGGCGCCTCGTAGCCGATGCCGGAGAAGGTGGTGCCATGCTCCCGCGGCGGCGACTCGACCGCCGGCATCTCCCCGAGGTCGTTCGGAATGATGATGCAGGTGACGCGGCGCTCGGCCCTGGCGATGCGCATGGCGCGGTCGATGAGGTGGCGCATCTGCGCCGGCACGCTCGCCTGCTGCACGAAGGCGCCCGCCACGTCCTTGAACAGGGTGAGGAGATCCACCTCCTGCTGGTAGTGCGCGCCGAGGGCGGACCGCGCCTGCTGCCCCACGATCGCCAGCACCGGCACGTGGTCGAGCCGGGCGTCGTAAAGCCCGTTCAGCAGGTGGATCGCGCCGGGCCCGGAGGTGGCGAGGCAGACGCCGACCTCCCCCGTGTACTTGGCATGCCCGCAGGCCATGAGGGCCGAGAGTTCCTCGTGCCGGCCCTGCACGAACTTGATCCTGTCCTGCGCCCTGTCGAGCGCCCCGAGCAGGCCGTTGATGCCGTCGCCGGGGTAGCCGAACACCCTGCGCACGCCCCATTGGTGCAGGCGTTCCCAGAGATAGTCGCCGACCGTCTTCGCCATATCCCGATCCTCCCGGCGCCAGGGGGGCGGCCGTGGCCATGCCCGTGCATGGGGCGCAACGCGCCGCGGCTGGGGGTGTTCCGCCCCTCCCGCTAGTCCTCGAGGCGGATCAGGGCCAGGTTGAGGGACGGGTTGGCGACGCGCCGCAGATGCGCCGGCGATTCGGTGACGATCACCTCGAGCGTCGGCCTGACATGCCCCGCCTCGAGATCGCCCCCGACCAGGCTGCCGTCGCGCCGGCCGAGCGCCGCGTGCAGATGGAGGGAGGGACGCCCCTCCTCGTCCACGGCGATATCCCCGTTCAGCGAAACCACCTCCACCTGCTCTTCGCAGGGAATCGGCTCGTAGCGCCGGCTTTCCCATTCGTAGAACCGGAAGGCGGCGCGCGAGAACGCGCCGATCGCGGTGATCTGCGCGGCGGTGATGCCTTCCTGGCGGGCAAGGCGCGTCAGGCAGTCGCGGATCTCGTCGCCGGTGTCGAGCACCACGACGAAGGTCCGCTGTCCGTGGGCGGAATGGACGAGCTTGCTGCGCATGGGCGTCTCCGCTGCCTCTCTGCTCTGCCACGAAGCAGCGGAACGGGGCGGAAATGGGGGCGGTTCCGCGGCGGCGGGACATGACGCGCGGGCAAGGAACCGGGGGCCGGCCGCGGCTGTTGGACCCGCTCCACCATGCGCCTGCGGCCGGGAAGCCCATGCTGCCACGCACCGCGATCGAGCGCGTCAGCGCGCGCGCCTTCACCATTCCGACCGACGCGCCGGAGGCGGACGGCACCCACGCCTGGAACAGCACCACCCTGGTGGTGGCGGAGGTCGCGGCGGGGGGGCAGGTCGGCCTCGGCTACACCTACGCGCACGCCTCCGTCGCCAGCCTGGTGGCGCACCCTCTCGCGGGGCTGCTGCGGGGCGGCGACGCCTTCGCCATTCCGGCGCTGTGGCAGGCCATGCTCGGCGCGGTACGGAACTACGGTTCGCGCGGCGTCGCTGCTTGCGCCATCGCGGCGCTCGACGTGGCGCTGTGGGACCTCAAGGCGCGGCTGCTCGGGGTGCCGCTGGCGCTCCTCTTCGGGCAGGCCAGGGAGGAGGTGCCCATCTACGGCAGCGGCGGCTTCACCACCTACGACGAAGGGCGGCTGCGGGAGCAGCTCGGCCGCTGGGTGGCCGAGGATGGCTGCCGCTGCGTGAAGATGAAGATCGGCGGCGAACCGTCCCTGGCGGAGGCGCGCCTGCGGGCGGCGCGGCAGGCGATCGGCGCGGCGGAGCTGATGATCGACGCCAACGGCGCCTGCACCCGCAAGGCGGCGCTCGCCATCGCGGAGCGGGCCGCCGGGCTTGGCGTGACCTGGTTCGAGGAGCCGGTCTCGAGCGACGACCTTGAGGGGCTGCGGCTGCTGCGGGACCGCGCGCCGGCGCCGGTGGAGATCGCCGCGGGCGAGTACGGCTATGACCGCTTCCACTTCCGCCGCCTCCTCGAAGCCGGAGCGGTGGACGTGCTGCAGGCGGACGCCACGCGCTGCGCCGGCTACACGGGCTTCCTGCAGGCGGCGGCGCTGGCGGCCGCGCATCAGGTGCCGCTCTCGGCCCATACCGCCCCCGCGCTGCATCTGCCCGTCTGCTGCGCCGTGCCGGGGTTGCGGCACGTGGAGTGGTTCCACGACCATGCGCGCATCGAGGCGATGCTGTTCGAGGGCGCGCCCGAGCCCCGCGCGGGCGCGATCCGGCCCGACCTGTCGCGGCCCGGCCACGGTCTCGCGCTCCGCGAGGCGGAGGCCCGGCGCTTCGCGGTGCAGGCATGAGGGAGGGCGCGGCATCCATGCAGCGACACCCCGCCTTGCGCCGGAAGGTGGAGCGGACCGAAGGGGGTCGGGTGCGCATCGCCTACACCGCAGGGGCGGGGGCCGATGCGCGCGCCCTGGCCTCCGACCTTGCGCGCGGAACCGGCGCCGAGGTGCGCTTCGACGACGGAAGCCGGGCCCTCTACGCCACCGACGCGTCCAACTACCGGCAGGTGCCCCTGGGCGTCGTGCTGCCGCGCACGCGCGAGGACGCGATACGGGCCGTCGCCATCTGCTGTCGCCACGGCGTGCCGATCGTCGCGCGCGGCGGCGGCACGGGCCTCTGCGGCCAGTCCGTCAACACCGCCGTGGTGCTCGACTTCTCGAGGCACATGCACCGGATCCTGGAGCTGGATCCGGCGCGGCGGAGGGCAAGGGTGGAGCCCGGCTGCGTGCTGGACACGCTGCGCGGGGCGGCGGAGAGGCACGGCCTCACCTTCGGGCCCGATCCGGCGACGCACCGCAGCAACACCCTGGGCGGGATGATCGGCAACAACTCCTGCGGGCCGCATTCCGTGGTGGCCGGCCGCACCGCCGACAATGTCGAGGCCCTGGAGGTGCTGACCTATGACGGGGCGTGCTTCACCGTCGGCCGGACCACGGAGGAGGCGCTGCGGGCCATCCTCGCCGCCGGCGGGCGGCGGGCGGAGATCTACCGCGCGCTCGACGCCTTCCGCCACCGCCACGCCGATCTCATCCGCGCCCGCTTCCCCCCCATCCCGCGCCGCGTCTCGGGCTATGCCGATCTCGACAAGCTGCTGCCCGAGCACGGCTTCGATGTCGCCAAGGCCCTGGTCGGCACCGAGGGCACGCTGGTGACGGTGCTGCAGGCCGAGCTGCGGCTGATCCCGAGCCCGCCGGAGCGGGCGCTGGTCGTGCTCGGCTTCAACGGCATCGCCGAGGCCGCCGACGCGGTGCCGCGCGTGCTGGAATTCGGCCCCCTGGCCGTGGAGGGCATCGACCACTTCCTGGTGGACGCGATGCGGCGGAAGGAGCTGAACGAGCAGAACCTCGAGATCATGCCGGAAGCGCATGACTGGCTCGTGGTGGAGTTCGGCGGCGCGACCGAGGAGGAGGCGACGGGGAAGGCGGAGCGGCTGAAGGACGCCTTCCGCGACCATCCGCGGATCCGCGCCAAGCTGGTGAAGGAGGAGCAGGACCAGGAGAAGGTCTGGAAGGTGCGCGAGGCCGGGCTGCCCGGCAGCGCCTACATCCCGGGCCGGCCGGAAACCTGGGAGGGCTGGGAGGACGCGGCGGTGCCGCGCGAGCGGCTCGGCGACTACCTGCGCGACTTCGGCGCGCTGGTGGAGCGCTACGGCTACGTCACGCCCATGTACGGGCATTTCGGGGACGGGCTGGTGCATGCCCGCGTCAGCTTCGAGCTGCGCAGCGAGCGCGGCATCGAGACCTGGCGGCGCTTCATGGACGAGGCCGCCGATCTGGTGGTGCGCTACGGCGGCTCGCTCTCCGGCGAGCATGGCGACGGGCAATCGAAGGCCGAGCTGCTGGAGAAGATGTACGGCCCGGACCTGGTCCGGGCCTTCCGCGAGTTCAAGGCGATCTGGGATCCCGAGGGGCGGATGAACCCGGGCAAGGTGGTGGATCCCTATCCCATCACCTCGAATCTCCGCCTCGGCCCCGGCTACCGGCCGCCGCCGGTCCGCACATGGTTCCGCTTTCCCGGCGAGGACGGCTTCCCCGGCGCGGCGGAGCGCTGCGTCGGCGTCGGCAAGTGCCGGCGCGTGGACATGAACGGCGACGTCATGTGCCCGAGCTATCTCGCCACGCGCGAGGAACGGCACAGCACCCGCGGGCGGGCGCGCCTGCTGTTCGAGATGCTGCACGGCGACCCGCTGCGCCGCGGCTGGCGCGAGGCGGCGGTGCACGAGGCGCTCTCCCTCTGCCTCGCCTGCAAGGGGTGCAGGAGCGACTGCCCGGTGAACGTGGACATGGCCACCTACAAGGCCGAGTTCCACGCGCACTACTACCGCGGCCGACTGCGGCCGCGCGCCGCCTATTCCATGGGGCTGATCCAGGACTGGGCGCGCCTCGCCGGCCTCGCGCCGCGGCTCGTGAACGCGCTGGCGCGCACGCCCGGCCTCGCCCAGGCGGCCAAATTCGCCGGCGGCATCGCCCAGGCGCGCGCGCTGCCCCGCTTCGCCGAGGAGAGCTTCACCCGCTGGTTCGCCCGCCGCGATTCGCCGCGCGGCGGACGCCGCGTGCTGCTCTGGCCGGACACCTTCAACAACCACTTCCGCCCCGGAACCGCCAAGGCGGCGGTGCGGCTGCTGGAGGCGGCCGGCTACGAGGTGCACATCCCGCGCCGCCCGCTCTGCTGCGGACGGCCGCTCTACGACATCGGCATGCTCGGCCGCGCCAAGCGGCTGTGGCGGCGGACGCTCGAGACGCTGCGGCCGGAGATCGAGGCCGGCATTCCGGTGGTGGGGCTGGAGCCGGCCTGCGTCTCCGCCTTCCTCGACGAGCTGCCGGCCCTGTTTCCCGAGGATCCGCTGGCGCGGCGCCTCAGCGCCGGCACGCATTACCTCAGCGACTTCCTGATGCGCGAGCCGGAGCGCCTGCCGCTGCGCCCGGCGCGCGAGCGCGCGAAGGTGCAGATCCACTGCCACCACCACGCGGTGATCCGCCCCAAGGCGGAGCGCGCGCTGCTCGACCGGCTGGAGCTCGACCACGAGATCCTGCCCTATGGCTGCTGCGGCATGGCCGGCGCCTTCGGCTTCGAGGCGGAGAAGTACGAGGTCTCGCAGCGCATCGGCGAGCTCGGCCTGTTCCCGGCGCTGCGCTCTCTCGACCGGGACACCTGGGTGATCGCCGACGGCTTCAGCTGCCGCGAGCAGATCGAGCAGGGAACGGGCCGCGGCACCGTCCACATCGCGGAGATCGCCGCCGCCTGCCTGCGCCCGGGCACCTCCGCCGGGCGGGCGTGACAAGCCCCCCGTCTCCGTGCAGGCTCCCGGGCGCCGGCACGGAGGGGTGGAGGCATGGCGGAACGCAGGGTGCTGATGGTGACAGGCGGCGGGCGCGGCATCGGCGCCGCCACGGTGCGGCTCGCGGCGGCGCGCGGCTGGAATGTCGTCTTCACCTACGCCAGCAACGCCGCCCGCGCGGCGGAGACCGAGCGGGCGGCGCGCGCCGCCGGCGCCGAGACGCTGTCGCTGCAGGCCGATGTCGCCGACCCGGAGGCGGTCGCGCTGAGCTTCGCCGCCCTGGACGCGCGCTTCGGGCGGCTGGACGGGCTGGTGACCAGCGCCGGCATCACCGGCCCGCGCCAGCGCCTGGCCGAGACCACCGACGCAACCTGGACGCAGGTGATGGCGACCAACGTCGTCGGCCTCGCCGCCTGCTGCCGGGAGGCGGTGCGGCGCATGTCCACCGCACGCGGCGGGCGGGGCGGCGCGATCGTCAACATCTCCTCCCGCGCCTCGGAGATCGGCGGCGGGGGCGAGTGGATCCACTACGCCGCGAGCAAGGGAGCGGTGGACACGTTGACGGTCGGCCTCGCGCGCGAGGTGGCGGCCGAGGGCATCCGCGTGAACGCCGTGAACCCCGGCCTGATCGACACCGAGATCCACGCCGCGGCCGGCTTCCCCGACCGGGTGGCGAAGCTCTCCGCCGGCGTGCCGATGGGGCGTGGCGGCACGGCGGAGGAGGTGGCGGAGGCGGTGCTGTGGCTGCTCTCCGACGCCGCGAGCTACGTCAACGCGGCGCTGCTGCCGGTGGGCGGCGGGCGGTAGCCGCCGTCAGACGTGCTGGCCGCCGTTCACGTGGATCTCGGCGCCGTTCACGTAGGAGGAGGCCTCGGTGCAGAGGAAGTAGATCGCCTTCGCCACCTCGGCCGGCTTGCCGAGGCGGCGCATCGGGATCTGCTCCTGCACGATCCTCTCGGTGCCGGGGGAGAGGATCGAGGTGTCGATCTCCCCCGGGCTCAGCGCGTTCACCCGCACGCCGAGCGGGCCGAAATCGTGCGCCATCTCGCGCGTCAGCGCCATCAGCGCCGCCTTGGAGGTGGCGTAGGCCGCGCCGGCGAAGGGATGCACCCGGCTGCCGGCGATGGAGGTGACGTTCACCACCGAGCCGCGGGCGCGCGTCAGCTCCTCCACCAGCCCGCGGGCGAGCATGATGGGGGCGAAGAAATTCACCTGGAACACCCACTTCCAGTCGTCGAGCGTGGTCTCGATGCTGCCGAGGCGGCTGCCGCCCGGCCCCTTGGGCGAGATGCCGGCGTTGTTCACCAGCGCCTCCAGCCGCCCGCCCTCGGGCTCCAGCCGCCGCCTCACCTCGGCGACGGCGCGCAGCGTGTCCTCCGGGCTCGCCAGGTCGGCCTGGATGTGGTCCTCCGGCCCCATCTCCCAGGGGCACTGTTCCGGGAAGGGCTGGCGGGAGACGGTGAGGACGCGCCAGCCGGCGGCGGAGAACACCTGCACCGTGGCGTGGCCGATGCCGCGCGAGGCGCCGGTCAGCAGCAGGGTGCGGCGCGGACCGGCAGAGGCCGGCCTGGGACGGTCGGAGGGGGCCATGGCGACGCACCCTAGCCCGGCCGGAGGGGGTGGAGCCAGGGCGGCATCAGGCGGCGGCGCCGAGCAGGGGGCGGCGCGCGGCGATGAACTCCTCGACAGCGGCCAGGTAGCGGTCGCAGTCGGCCTCCGTCACCGGCAGGGAGAGCGCCGCCATGCCGCGCCGGGCCAGGTAGATGCCGGCCGCCAGCATGTCGAAGAAGTAGAGCTCGCGCAGCTTGTTCTCGGCCTCGCTCGCCGCGTAGGGGGCGGTGATGGGCCCGGCGCGGAAATGCACGGTGAGCATGGAGCCCGCGCCGGTGAACCGCATCGCCACGCCCGCCCGCGCGCAGGCGGCGTTCAGCCGCTCGCGCAGCCGCTCGCCGCGGGCGAACAGCGCCTCCGCCGCCTCGGCGCCGAAGATCTCGCCCATCGCGACGCAGCCCGCCGCCATGGACCAGACGTTGTTGTTGAAGGTGCCGGCATGGGGCAGCGCGCCGGGGCGGTGGCCGTCGAACACCGCCATGATGTCGCGCCGCCCGCCGAAGGCGCCGAAGCTCATCCCGCCGGCCATGTACTTGCCGAGCGTGGTCATGTCGGGCGTGACGCCTAGGCGCTGCTGCAGCCCGCCCGCGGCGTGGCGGCTGGTCATCACCTCGTCGAAGATCAGCACCGCGCCGGTCTCGCGCGTCGCCTCGCGCAGCGCGGCCAGGAACTCGCGCGTGGCCGGGATGCAGCCGCCCGAGCCGAGCATCGGCTCCACCAGCACCGCGGCGAGCTGATCGCCCTCGGCCAGGATGGCGCGCCGCGCCCCCTCCGCGTCGTTGTAGTCGGCGAAGGCGAGGGGGATCGGCACGTTCACCGGGCTGTGCTCGGTGGCGAAGGTCAGCACCCCGCCATGGTAGCCGCCGCGCATCACCATCGTCTTCACCCGCCCGGTGAAGCCGCGCGCGGCGGCGAGCGCCATCAGATTCGCCTCGGTGCCGCTGTTGGTGAAGCGCACCATCTCGATCGAGGGGAAGCGCCCGACGATGAGCGAGGCGAGCTCACCCTCCTTCTCGCCCACCGCGGCGAGGTTGATGCCGCCATCGAGCGCCCGCTTCACCGCATCGAGGATGCGCCGCTCGGAATGGCCGAACAGGCCGGCGGTGTATTCGCCGAGCAGGTCGAGATACGCGTTGCCGTCCACATCCCACAGCCGGCAGCCCTCGCCGCGCGCCATGGCGGTGGGGAAGGGGGTGTAGAACAGCACGGTGCGGGTGTTGCCGCCCGGCATGACCTCGCGCGCCCTCGCGTGCAGGGCGGCGCTGCGCGGCCGGCGGGCGGCGTAGGCCTCGTGCGCCTCGGCGAGCGCGGCGTCGAGGTCGCTGTTGCGCGGCGGGCGCGGCTGGTCGAGCGGGCTCATGATCGGCGTCGCCTCTCGGGTTCGGGCGAGCCTCGCGCACCGCGCGACCGGCCGTCAACCGCGCGGCGGCTCATGCCGGCTCCAGGTGGCGGGGCAGGCGGGCGCGGCCGCCGGCGAGGCGCAGCATGCCGCGGAAGACGCGCCACACCCGGCGCGGCGGGCGCCATTCCGGCCTCTCGCGCAGCCGGTCGAGCGTGCGCCGGATCACGCCCTGGTAGAGTTCGGACAAATCCGGATCCGGCACCAGCGTCGAGGGGCCGGGCAGGGCGCTGAACAGGCCGAGGCGGCGGGCCAGCACGATGGCGCGCAGGCCGAGCAGGCGGATGGCGCGGCGGAAGGCGCAGCAGACCCGCCAGCGCAGGCCGAGGAGGAGCGGCGTGGCGCGGCCGGAGACCAGGCGCAGCAGCCGCTCCCACAGCCCCTGCCGCGCCCAGCGGCGGAACAGGCGCGCGACGGTGTCGGCCTTGCCGTATTCCGGCGGCAGGGCGCCCCAGGGAGCGCGGCCGCCGCCCTGCGCGGCCGGGCGCTTCAGGGTGACGGCGCGGAAGATGGCGTCGAGCCGCGCGCGCGGATCGGCGAGCGGGCGGCCGGCGCCGCCGGCGGTGCTGCCGGGCAGGAGCGGGCGGAGGAGGTGCCACTCCGCATCGGTCATCGGCGCCCAGGGATGGGGCGGCGTGAGCCTTTCGACCGGGTCGGTGACCAGACGGCGGACGAGGTCGTGGCGTGCCACGAAGTCGGGCGGGAGGAGGTCGGGGGGGAGGCGCTGATGGGGGCGGGGCATCGGGCGGGTCCGGCGGGGATATGGAACATACCAGGAACATAGCGCCGACGCAAGGGTTTCGCGGGGAAGGGTCGGGGCCGACGGACCACCTCCCGCGGCGAGGCGCCGGCGGGGGCGGACCGCTTCGGGCACGCCGCCCGCCGGGGCGGGCTCAGGCTAGGCCGACCCCGGCGCCGCGGCAGGCCCTGCCGCACGAAGCCGGTGAGTGCCCGGCAATTCAGCCGTGCAGCCCGGACCTCCCCGGCCCTGCCGATGGACCAGAGCGCCCGGTCCTCGGGGAGGACACCGGCTTGCCAGGATCTGGGGCGCTCCTCGGGGCTGCGGCGCGGGGGGCAGGCCGTCCCGGCCAGGCCCACACCCGCACCGGCCCGCCCCGCTCAGCCGTTCACCACCGTGCCGCCGTTCGGGTGCAGCGTCTGGCCGAAGATGTAGCTGCTGTCCGCCTCGCTCGCGAGGAAGATGTAGCTCGGCGCCACCTCGTCCGGCTGGCCGGCGCGGCCCATGGTGGAGCCCTCGCCGTGCCTGGCCGTGCGCTCCTCGTCGAAGCTCGCGGGGATCAGCGGCGTCCAGATCGGGCCCGGCGCCACCGCGTTGACGCGGATCCTGCGCTGCTCCCACAGCGCCTGGGACAGGCTGCGGGTGAAGGCCAGGATCGCGCCCTTGGTCGAGGCGTAGTCGATCAGCTCCGGGCTGCCCCGGTAGGCGGTGATGGAGGTGCTGTTGATGATCGCGCCCCCCTCGGGCATGTGCGGCAGCGCCGCCTTGGTCACCCAGAACATGGACAGGATGTTGGTGCGGAAGGTCCGCTCCACCTGGTCCTCCGGGATCGCGGCGAAATCCTTGCAGACATGCTGCTCGGCGGCGTTGTTCACCAGGATGTCGAGCCGCCCGCCGAGCGCCCGCACCGCCTTCGCCACCGCCTCGCGGCAGAAGGCGGCATCGCCGATGTCGCCGGCCATGGCGAAGCACTTGCGCCCGGCGGCCTCGATGTGGCGCTTCGTCTCCTCGGCGTCCTCGTGCTCGTCCTTGTAGAGGATGGCGACATCCGCGCCCTCCTTGGCGAAGCCGATCGCCACCGCGCGGCCGATGCCGGAATCGCCGCCGGTGACGAGGGCGGTCTTGCCGGCGAGCTTGCCGCTGGCGCGCCAGCCCTCCATCCGGTCGCGCGGCTGCGGCCGCATCTCTCCCTCGAGGCCGGGCTGGCGGTCCTGCTTCTGCGGGGGTTGTGGGGTGTCCTGCTCGGGCATGGCGCGGGGTCTCCTGCAAGCCGAGCTGCGGAACGGCCGGCGCGGCGGCAGGGTTGCCGGGCGGCGGCGCAACGGAGGCTTAACCCGGCCGGCCGAGGCTCGCGGCATGGAACGGGCAGCACCGGCGGGCAAGGCCGCCAGCATGGAACGGGTCGCGGGCAAGCCGCGGCCGGCCGCGAAGCCAGGCGCCTTCAAGCGGGAGCTGGCGCGGGCGATGGAAGGGCCGCAGGGGCCGGCCGGGCCCCGCCCCGCCTCGCCCCGGCCGATCCGGCTTCCCCAGGCCGCCCCGGCGGAGGCCGGCAGCCCCTTCCGCCAGACCATCGCCCGGCTGGAGAGCGGCGGCGCCGGGCCGGGGCAGGGCCACGCGGCGCGCAACCCGGCCTCGGGCGCCCTCGGCCGCTACCAGATGCTGCCCGTGGCGCTGCGCGACATCGGCTGGCAGGACGCGGCGGGCGGCTGGACCGCGCTGGCCGCCCGCCACGGCGTGGCCTCGGAGGCCGACTTCCTCGCCAGCCCGGCGGCGCAGGAGGCGGCCATGGACGCCTTCCTGCGCCGCGCCGAGGCGCAGCTCGAACGCAACGGCAGCCTGGCGCGCGCCGGCGGCACGGTGCGCGGGCTCGACGGCGAGGCGGTGCCGCTGACCGAGGCCGGCCTGGTCGCCGCCGCGCACCGGCGCGGCGCGGGCAGCGTCGCACGCTACCTCGCGCACCGCACCGAGACGCCGGACGCGCCGCTTTCGCCCGCGCAGCGCAGCGCCTTCGCCGCGGTGGAGCGGCGGCTGCGCGACTTCGCGGCCATGCCCTACGCCCTGGCCTCGCGGCGCGCCCAGGGCGCCGCCGGGTAGCGCCGCGGCGGCGCCTCGCCGGGCGCGGCGCACGCGGGATGAGGTGGCGCTAGGCGGTGCGGTCCACGCCGCCGCCCTGCAGCGCCGCCTGCGCCGCGGCGAGGCGCGCCACCGGCACGCGGTAGGGCGAGCAGGAGACGTAGTCGAGCCCGATCTCCTCGCAGAACTGGATGGAGGCCGGGTCGCCGCCATGCTCGCCGCAGATGCCGAGCTTCAGCTCCGGCTTCACCGCGCGGCCCTTCTCGGCGGCGATGCGCACCAGCGCGCCGACGCCCTCGACGTCGATGGAGACGAACGGGTCCTTGGGCAGGATGCCCTTCTCGACGTAGTGCGGCAGGAACTTGCCGGCGTCGTCGCGCGACAGGCCGAAGGTGGTCTGCGTCAGGTCGTTGGTGCCGAAGCTGAAGAAGTCGCCCGCCTCGGCGATGCGGTCCGCGGTCAGGGCGGCGCGCGGCAGCTCGATCATGGTGCCGACGTAGTACTCGACGTGGTAGCCGGTCTCGGCGAAGACCTCCTGCGCCACCCGGTCCACCATGGCGCGGGTGATCTCCAGCTCGCGCCTGGTGGCGACGAGGGGGATCATGATCTCCGGCACCGGGGCCTTGCGCGTCTCCCGCGCCACCTCGACCGCGGCCTCGAAGATGGCGCGCGCCTGCATCTCGTAGATCTCGGGGTAGGTGATGCCGAGGCGGCAGCCGCGGTGGCCGAGCATCGGGTTCGCCTCGGCCAGCTCGGCGGCGCGGCGCTGCATCGCCGCGACGTCGGCGCCGAGCGACTCCGCCACCTCCGCGATCTCGGCCGCGGAGTGCGGCAGGAACTCGTGCAGCGGCGGGTCGAGCAGGCGGATGGTCACCGGCAGCCCGGCCATGATGCGGAACAGCTCGGCGAAGTCCTGGCGCTGGAAGGGCAGCAGGCGGGAGAGCGCGTCGCGGCGGCCGCGCTCGGTCTCGGCCATGATCATCTGCCGCACCGCGCCGATGCGCTCGGGGTCGAAGAACATGTGCTCGGTGCGGCACAGGCCGATGCCCTCGGCGCCGAATTTGCGCGCCGTCTCGGCGTCGAGCGGCGTCTCGGCGTTGGCGCGCACGCGCAGGCGGCGCACCTTGTCGGCCCATTCCATCAGCGTGGCGAAGTCGCCCGACATGTTGGGCTCGATCATCGCCACGCTGCCGACGAACACCTCGCCGGTGCCGCCGTCGAGCGTGATGGTCTCCCCGGCGCGGACCACCTGGCCGCCGGCCATGAGCTGCTGGCTGGCGTAGTCCACGGTGATGCCGCCGGCGCCGGCGACGCAGGGGCGGCCCATGCCGCGCGCCACCACCGCGGCGTGGCTGGTCATGCCGCCGCGGGTGGTGAGGATGCCCTTGGCGGCGTGCATGCCGTGGATGTCCTCGGGGCTGGTCTCGATGCGCACCAGGATCACGCTCTCGCCCTTGGCGGCGCGCAGCTCCGCCTCGTCGGCGGAGAACACCACCGCGCCGCAGGCCGCGCCCGGAGAGGCGGGCAGGCCCTTGGAGAGCAGCTTGCGCGGCGCCTTCGGGTCGAGCGTGGGGTGCAGGAGCTGGTCCAGCGCGCCGGGGTTGACCCGGCGCACCGCCTCCGCCTCGTCGATCAGCCCCTCGCGCGCCATGTCCACCGCGATCTTCAGCGAGGCGGCGGCGGTGCGCTTGCCGTTGCGCGTCTGCAGCACGTAGAGCCTGTTGCGCTGCACGGTGAACTCGATGTCCTGCATGTCGCGGTAGTGCCGCTCCAGCACCTCGCGCACGCGGCAGAGCTCCGCGTAGGCCTGCGGCATCACCTCCTCCATCGGCCGCTCGCCGGGCTTGGCGCGGGCCTTCGACATCGGCTGCGGCGTGCGGATGCCGGCCACCACGTCCTCGCCCTGCGCGTTCACCAGGTACTCGCCGTAGAAGACGTTCTCGCCGGTGGAGGGGTCGCGGGTGAAGCAGACGCCGGTGGCGCAGTCCTCGCCCATGTTGCCGAACACCATCGCCTGCACGTTCACCGCCGTGCCCCATTCGGAGGGGATGTCGTGCAGGCGGCGGTAGGTGATGGCGCGCTGGTTCATCCAGCTTCCGAACACCGCGCCGATGGCGCCCCAGAGCTGCTCCTCCGGGTCCTGCGGGAAGGGGCGGCCGATCGCCTCGCGCACCATCTCCTTGTAGCCGTCCACCACCCGGTGCCAGTCCTGCGCGGTGAGCTCGGTGTCCTCGATCACCCCGCGGTCGAGCTTGACGTGCTCGATGATCTCCTCGAAGCGGTGGTGGTCCACGCCGAGCACGACGCCGCCGTACATCTGGATGAAGCGGCGGTAGCTGTCCCAGGCGAAGCGCGCGTCGCCCGAGGCCGCCGCGAGGCCGTCCACCGTGGCGTCGTTCAGGCCGAGGTTCAGCACCGTGTCCATCATCCCCGGCATGGAGACGCGGGCGCCGGAGCGGACCGAGACCAGGAGCGGCCTGTGCGTGTCCCCGAAGCGGGCGCCGACCGCCTCCTCCACCCGCCGCAGCGCCTCCGCCACCTGGTCGCGCAGGTCGGCGGGATACTGGCGCTCATGCGCGTAGTAGTAGGTGCAGACCTCGGTGGTGATGGTGAAGCCGGGCGGCACGGGCAGGCCGATGCTGGCCATCTCCGCCAGGTTCGCGCCCTTGCCGCCGAGCAGGTCGCGCATCTCCGCGCGCCCCTCGTTGCGGCCGGCACCGAAGCTGTAGACCCACTTGGTCATGGGCGGGTGATCCCTCTGCAAGCTGCGGGGCGGGGCGCGGCGCCGCGGCCGCCCCCTCAGCCCTCGATCTTCGACAGGTCGGCGACGGCATCCATGGCGGAGCGCAGCCTGGCGAGCAAACCTAGCCGATTGCGCCGGAGTTCCGGAACCGGATCGTTCACCGTCACGCGATCGAAGAAGGCGTCCACCGGGGCGCGCAGCGCGGCGAGGGCGGCCATGGCGCCGGCAAAGTCCTCGGCGGCGATGCGCGCGCGCGCCGCCGGCTCGGCGGCGTCGAGCGCGGCGGCGAGCGCCCTCTCCTCCGCCTGCGCGAACAGGGCGGGATCGGCGGCGGGGCGGAACGGGCCGTCCTTCCGCTCCTCGATGCGCAGGATGTTGGCGGCGCGCCGGTAGGCGGCGAGCAGGTTGGCGCCGTCCGGCGATTCCAGCAGGCCGCGCAGCGCCTCGGCGCGCGCGAGCAGGCGCACCAGGTCGTCGTCGGGCGTGGCGCCGAACACGGCGGCGACCAGGTCGTGGCGCGCGCCCTCGGCGCGGAGCTGCACGCGCAGGCGCTCGGCGATGAAGTCGAGCACCTCGCGCACCGGGGGGGGCGCCGGCCAGATCGGCCCAAACTCGTGGAAGATGCGGGCGATCGGCAGCCGGAGCCCGTTCTCCCGCACGATGCGGATCACGCCGAGCGCGGCGCGGCGCAGCGCGAAGGGATCGCCCGAGCCGGTCGGCCTCTCGCCCACCGCGAAGAAGCCGGCGAGCTGGTCGAGCTTGTCCGCCAGCGCCACGGCGATGGCCACCTTCTCGTCCGGCACCGCGTCGCCGGGGCCGAGCGGGCGGTAATGCGCCGCGATCGCCTCCGCCACGCGGGGGTCCTCGCCGCCGTGCAGCGCGTAGTAGCGGCCCATCACGCCCTGCAGCTCGGGGAACTCGCCGACCATGCCGCTGGCGAGGTCGGCCTTGGCCAGCCGCGCCGCGCGCGTCGCCAGCGCCCGGTCGGCGCCGATCATGGGCGCGATCGCCGCGGCCAGCGTCTCCAGCCGGCTCACCCGCTCCCCCTGCGTGCCGAGCTTCTCGTAGAACACCACGTGCTCGAGCCGCGGCAGGAAGCTCTCCAGCGTCTGCTTCCGGTCCTGGTCCCAGAAGAAGCGCGCGTCGGCGAGGCGGGCGCGCAGCACCCGCTCGTTGCCGGCGACGATGGCGGCGCCGCCGTCCCGCGCCTCGATGTTCGCGACCAGCGCGAAGCGCGCGGCGGCGCGCCCGTCCGGGTGGCGCAGCGCGAAGTAGCGCTGGTTCACGCGCATGGTGGTGCGCATCACCTCGGGCGGCAGGTCCATGAAGGCGTCGTCGATGCGCCCGAGCAGCGGCACCGGCCATTCCACGAGGCCCGCCACCTCGGCGAGCAGGCCGCGGTCCGGCACCACCTCCAGCCCCTCGGCGGCGGCGAGGCGGGCGAGGCCGGATTCGATCAGCGCCTCGCGCTCGGCGGCGTCCAGCACCACGCGCCGCTCGCGCAGCGTCTCGCGGTAGCCGGCGAGGTCCTGCACGGCGAAGGCGCCGGGCGCCATCACCCGGTGGCCCTCGGTGAGGTCGCCCGCGGCCAGGCCGTGCGCCGCGTCCGCGCCCTGCGCCAGCGCGAAGCGCACCGGCGCGCCGTCGAAGACGCAGAGGATGCGGTGCAGCGGCCGCACCCAGGTGAAGGCGCTCTCGCCCCAGCGCATGGATTTCGGCCAGGGCAGGCGGCGGATCAGGCCCGGGAATTCGCGCGCGATCACCTCGCGCGTCGGCACCGCCGGCGTGGTCCGGCGCAGGATCCAGCGCCCGTTCTCCTGCGCCAGCTCCTCGCGCGTGGCGGCGTTCTTGCGCAGGAACCCCTCGAGCGCCGCCGCCGGGGCGTCGAGCCGCGGCCCGGCGACCTCGGTGCGCGCGGCGGGCAGCTCGGCCAGGTACTCGCCCCACACCCCGATGCGGCGCGGGCCGTGGAACGCCTCGCGCACGCCCTGCCCGGCACGGGCGCCGGCGAGGGCCGCGTCCACCTCGGCGGCGAGGCGCTGCGCCGCCTCGCGCTGCATGCGCGCCGGGATCTCCTCGGAGAGGAGTTCGAGCAGCAGCTCAGGCACCGGCCGCCTCCCCCGCCAGCCACGCCTCGCAGCAGCCCTTCGCCAGCGCCCGCACCCGGGCGATGTAGGCGGCGCGCTCGGTGGCGCTGATGGCGCCGCGCGCGTCGAGCAGGTTGAAGCGGTGGCTCGCCTTGATGCACTGGTCGTAGGCGGGCAGCGCCAGGCCGTGGCGCAGCAGCGCCGCGCACTCCCTCTCCGCGTCCTCGAAGTGGCGGAACAGCATCGCGACGTCAGCGTGCTCGAAATTGTGCGCGCTGTACTCCCGCTCCGCCCGCAGGAACACCTCGCCGTAGGTGACGCCCCGGCCGTTGAAGTCGAGGTCGTACACGTTCTCGACCCCCTGGATGTACATCGCCAGGCGCTCGAGGCCGTAGGTCAGCTCGCAGGAGGGCACCTCGCAGGCGATGCCGCCGACCTGCTGGAAGTAGGTGAACTGCGTCACCTCCATGCCGTCGCACCACACCTCCCACCCGAGGCCCCAGGCGCCGAGGGTCGGGCTCTCCCAGTCGTCCTCGACGAAGCGGATGTCGTGCAGCAGCGGGTCGATGCCGAGCGCGCGGTAGCTGCCGATCAGCAGCGCCTGCGGGTCGGGCGGGGAGGGCTTCAGCAGCACCTGGTACTGGTAGTAGTGCTGCAGGCGGTTCGGGTTCTCGCCGTAGCGCCCGTCGGTCGGGCGGCGGCTCGGCTGCACGTAGGCGGCCTTCCACGGCTTCGGGCCGAGCGCGCGCAGCGTGGTGGCGGGGTGGAAGGTGCCCGCGCCCACCTCCATGTCGTAGGGCTGCAGGATCACGCAGCCCTGATCGGCCCAGTAGGCGTGCAGCCTCAGGATCAGCTCCTGGAAGCTCGGCGTGCGGGTCGCGTCGGTCGGGGCGTCGGGCATGCGTCGGGATTGGCCGCTCTGGTGCGGCGCACCATTAAGGGGGGGCGGCGGTTCCGGCAAGGAAGCGCCCCGAGACAGCGGGAGCCGACCCATGACCCCGACCGAAGCCCTGATCCGCGACTACTACGCCGCCTTCGACCGCGGCGACCGCGAGGCGATGCTCGCCCTGCTCGCCGAGGACGTGGTCCACGACGTCAACCAGGGGCCGCGCGAGACCGGGCGCGAGGCGTTCCGCCGCTTCCTCGCCCACATGGACTATTCCTACCGGGAGCGGATCCGCGACCTCGTGGTGATGGCGGACGCCACCGGCCGCCGCGCCGCGGCGGAGTTCACGGTGGAGGGCGAGTACCTCGCCACCGACGCCGCCCTGCCCCCGGCGCGCGGCCAGCGCTACAGCCTGCCCGCCGGCGCCTTCTTCGAGGTGCGGCAGGGGCGGATTGCGCGCGTCACCACCTACTACAACCTCCAGGAATGGATCCGGCAGGTGAGCGGGGGGTAGCCGCGCTCAGAGCCCGAGCCGCGCCCAGGCCGCCCGCTCCTCCAGCGCCGCCAGCATCCCCTCGGCGGCGCCGGCGCCGACGCCCGGCAGGAAGCGCATCAGCAGCGGCCGGCGGCGTTCGCCCACCGGGATGATCCGCACCCTGTCGCCGAAGCGCCGCCGCGCCTCCCCCGCCGCGTCGCCGAGCCGGTCGGCGAGGCCGAGGGCGACGGCGCGGCGGCCGGTCCAGAACCGGCCGGTGAACAGCTCCTCCTCCCCCTCCTTCAGCCGGTCGCCGCGGCGGGCGCGGACCCAGGCGGTGAACTCCTCGTGCAGCGCGGCGAGCAGGGCCTGCAGGCGGGCGGCATCCTCCGGCTTCTCGGGGCGGAAGGGGTCCCAGAAGCTCTTCTCCGCCCCGGCGGTGCGGACGCGCCGCTCGACGCCGAGCTTCTCGAGCGCCTCCTGGAAGCCGAAGCCGGCCGCGATCACCCCGATCGAGCCGAGGATCGAGGCCGGGTCGGCCACGATCTCGTCGGCCGCGCAGGCGAGCCAGTAGCCGCCCGAGGCGGCGGCGTCCTCGACGCAGGCCACCACCGGCAGCTTCCGCCGCTCCGCGAGCTGGCGGATGCGGCCGGCGATCAGGCTCGACTGCACCGGCGAGCCGCCCGGCGAGTTGACCACGATGAACACCGCCGCGAGGCGCCGCAGCGCGAAGGCGCGGTCGAGCAGCGGCCCGGTGTTGGCGAGGCTGAGGCCGCCGCCGAGGCCCGGGCGGGGCGTGATCGCGCCCGAAAGCCGCACCAGGGCGACGCGGGGGTGGGAGGCGAGGAAGGGGAATCGCATCGGCGCACCATGCCAGCGCCGGCGGCGCCATCAAGCCGCCGGCCGGCGCGCCCCGGCCCTACACCGCGAGGCCGAGCAGCTCCGCGATGCGGGGCGTGGCCTTGAGGCCGCTGCCGGTCAGCACCACCACCGTCCGCTCCTCCGGCCGGATGGTGCCGGCGCGCAGCAGCCTGGCGAAGGCCGCCGCCGCCTGGGCGGAGGTCGGCTCCACATGGATCCCGCCGCGGGCCAGCTCGAGCGTGGCGGCGCCGATCTCCGCCTCGCTCAGCATCACCGCCCCGCCCCGGGTCTGGCGCAGCACGCCGATGCACTCGCGCAGGCGGATCGGGGCGGCGATGGCGGTGCCCTCGGCGATGGTCGGCTGCGGCGCCGCCGGTTCCAGCCGCAGGAAGGCGCGGGCGATGGGGGCGCAGTTGGCCGGCTGGGCGGCGAACAGGCGCGGCAGGGAGCGGATCTGCCCGGCCCGCAGCAGCTCGGCGAAGCCGATGCCGCAGCCGAGCACGTTCGACCCCGCCCCGCAGGGGACGATCACGTTGTCCGGCGCCTGGAAGCCGAGATCCTCCCACAGCTCGTAGGCCAGCGTCTTGGTGCCCTGCAGGAAGAAGGGGTGCCAGTTGTGCGAGGCGTAGAAGATCCGCTCCGCCTCGCGCAGCGCCGCCTCGGCGCAGTCCTGCCGGCTGCCCGGCACCAACACGATCTCCGCCCCGGCGGCGCGCGCCTGCACCGTCTTGGCCGGGGAGGTCGCGGCCGGGACCATGATGCGCGCCCGCATCCCGCCCGCCGCCGCATAGGCCGCGATCGCCGCGCCGCCGTTGCCGGAGCTGTCCTCCAGCACCTCCGCGACGCCCTGCGCGCGCAGCAGCGAGAGCATCACGCTCGCCCCGCGGTCCTTGAAGGAGCCGGTCGGCATCATCCACTCGCACTTCAGCAGCGCGGTGGCGCCGGCGATGGCGCGGGGCAGCAGCGGCGTGCAGCCCTCGCCCATGCTGATCGGCTCGCCCGCCAGCGGGGGCAGCGCGGCGCGGTAGCGCCACAGGCTGCGCTCCCCGCTCTCGATCGCCTCCGGCGCCAGGCCGGGCATGTCGGTCAGGAGCAGCGGCGCGCCGTCATCCGCGCGCCAGCGCGGCGGGTCGAGCGGCCAGGTGCGGCCACTGCGGGGATCGAGATAGGCCAGCGGGTCCATGCGGCGGAGACTTGCCCTTCCGCGCCTGCGCGACAAGCTACCGTTGCATGGACGACCTCGCCGCAAGCCTGGCCCGCCTGACCGCCGAGCTGGTCGCGATCGACAGCCGCAGCGCCGTCTCCAACCTGCCGATCGCCGAGCGCATCGAGCGGGAGCTCGCCGGCTTCGCGCTGGAGCGGCTGGACTACACGGACGCGAACGGGGTGGCCAAGCGCGCCCTGGTCGCGCATCGCGGGCCGCCGGGCGGCTACGCCCTCTCCGGCCACATGGACACCGTGCCGGAGACGGGGTGGGAGGAGGATCCCTGGGCCCCGCGGCTCGATGCCGCGGGGGTGCTGCACGGCCTCGGGGCGGCCGACATGAAGGGGCCGGTCGCCGCCTGCCTCCTCGCGGCGCGGTCCCTGCCGGCGGAGGTGCCGGTGACGCTGCTCCTCACCTGCGACGAGGAGACCACCAAGGCGGGCGCCCGCGCCGTCGCGGGCAGCGCCCTCGCGCGCTCCCTCGGCCTGAAGGGCATCGTGGTGGCGGAGCCGACCGGCCTCGTGCCGGTGCGCGGGCACCGCGCCTCGACCGACATCCACGTCGTCGCGCGCGGGGTGCAGGCGCATTCCTCGACCGGCGAGGGGCGCAACGCCAACTGGGCGCTGATCCCCTTCCTGATGGAGATGCGCGCGCTCCACGCGCGGCTGCGCGTCGACCCCGCCTGGCAGGACCCGGCCTACGACCCGCCCTTCTCCGACTTCAACCTGGTGCTCGACAACCACGGCACGGCGGTGAACGTGACCGTGCCGCTCGCCACCGCCCGCATCAAGTTCCGCTACAGCCGCGGCGTGGACCCCGCCCCGATCCTGGCCGAGGTGCGGGAGGCCGCGGCGCGCCACGGCCTCGAGCTGCGCACCGCCGCCGAGGGGCCGCCGCCCGAGCTGGCGGAGGACCACCCGCTGGTCCGCCTCGCCGCGGAGCTCGCCGGCGCCGCGCCGCGCACCGTCCCCTACGGCACCGACGCGGCGGAGCTGCAGGCCCTCGCCCCCTGCGTGGTGCTGGGGCCGGGCACGATCGAGACCGCGCACACGCCGCGGGAGCGGGTGGCGGTGGCCGACCTCGCCGCCGCGGTGCCGCTTTTCCGGCGCATTCTCGCCCGGGGCGCGGCGTGACATGCGCCGCCCCCGCCTCCTTCCCGCCGGCGCGGAAGGCCTGGCGCCGGGGCCGTCGCCGCCCGGCCGCGGCGGCGCCATCCCACCGCGTTCGGGCAGGGTCGCGCCTTTGGCCGGCGCGATCCGCTCCGGGAGGCGTGCCATGACGCTGCCGTGCAGGATTGCCGCCCTCCTCGCCCTGGCGGGCCTGTCCGCCTGCGCCGTCGCGCCGCCCGCCGGCCCGACGGTCCTCGCCATGCCGCCCGCGGGCAAGGATCTCGGGCGGTTCCAGCAGGAGGATTTCGGCTGCCGGAACTACGCCATGGCGGTGATCGGCGGCGCCTCTCCCGCGCAGGCGGCGAACCAGGCGGCAATCGGCAGCGCGGCGGTGGGGGCCGGGCTCGGCGCGGCGGCGGGGGCGCTGCTCGGCGCGGCCGGCGGCGCGGCCGGAACGGGGGCGGCGGTCGGCGCCGGCGCCGGGCTGCTCGCGGGGTCGGCCATCGGCGCGGGCACGGCGCAGGCCTCGGGCCATGCCCTGCAGCAGGCCTATGACGCCGCCTACGCGCAGTGCATGGCCGCCTCCGGGAACCAGGTGACGGCGGGCGTCGCCCCGCTCCCGGCCGTGCCCTACGGCCATGCGGTGCCGGCCTGGCCCTACGGCTACTACCAGCCCTACCCCTCCTATCATCCGGGATACTATGCGGGGCCGAGCGTCTCCCTCGGCTTCGGCGTCTATCGCGGCTGGGGCTACCGGCCCTGGCGGCACCATCCCTGGTACTGGTAGGCGCCGTCAGGAGCCCTGGCGGCCCTCCCGCTCCGCCAGCGCCTGCAGCGGCGCCAGCGCCGAGGGGTTGTCGAGCGCCGAGAGGTCGCCCGGCGGCTGGCCGGCGTAGAGGTTGCGGATCACCCGCCGCATGATCTTCAGGCTGCGGGTCTTCGGCAGTTCCGCCACCACGTGCACCGCGGCCGGGCGGAAGGCGCGGCCGAGGCGCTTCTCGACATGCGGCACCGCCGCCGCGGCGAGGTCCGGCGGCGCGTCCGGCGCGGGGACGAGGAACACCACCAGCCTCTGTCCCTTCGCCGCGTCCTCGACCCCGATCGCCGCCGCCTCGGCCACGCCGCGCAGTTCCAGCAGCACCTCCTCCACCTCCGCCGAGCCCAGGCGCTTGCCCGCGATCTTCAGCGTGTCGTCGGAACGGCCGCGCAGGAAGAACACGCCGTCGGAGGCGCGCCGCAGCGCCAGGTCGCCATGCACCCAGACGCCGGGGAAGCGCGACCAGTAGGTGTCGAGGTAGCGCTCCCGGTCCTGCCAGAAGGCGCGCGTCATGCCGACGAAGGGCGCGAGCACGGCAAGCTCCCCGATCTGGTCGCGCACCGGGCGCCCCGCCTCGTCCAGCACCTCCACCCGGATGCCGGGGGAGGCGGCGTTGAAGCCGGCCGGCACGATCGGCAGCACCGGCACGTTGCCGAGCAGCCCGCCCGAGACCTCGGTGCCGCCGGTGTAGTTGATGACCGGGCAGCGCCCCTCGCCGAAGCGGTCCTGGTACCAGAGGAAGTGCTCGGGATCGATGCCCTCGCCCGCCGTCACCAGCAGGCGCAGCGAGGAGCGGTCGGCGGCCAGCGCGCGGGATTCCTGCGCCGCCAGGCTGCGGATCAGCGTCGGCGAGGCGCCGTAATGGGTGACGCGATGGCGCCCGATCAGCGCCGCCATGCGGCCCCGGTCGGGGACGTCCGGCGCGCCGTCATAGGTGACGAGGGTGGCGCCGCGCATCAGCGCGCTGCACAGGACCAGCGGGCCGGCCACCCAGCCCATGTCGGCCGGCCAGCAGAAGCGGTCGTCCGGGGCGATGTCGAAATGCACCGCCGCGTCATGCGCGATCTTCAGCGGGAAGCCGCCATGGGTGTGCACCGCGCCCTTGGGCTTCCCCGTGGTGCCGGAGGTGTAGATCACCATCATCGGCGCGTCCGGCCCCATGCGGGCGGGCAGGTCGGGCGCCGGGGGCGCCGCCACCTCCTCCCACGCCACCGCCCCCGGCAGGGCGCCGCCCTTGAGGATCAGCACCTCGAGCGCCGGCAGGCGCGGGCGCACCTCCCCGATCACCGCGGCGATGTCCACCCACCGCCCGCGCCGGCGGAAGCCGCCGGTGGCGACCAGCGCCCGCGCCCCGCACCCCGACAGGCGGGCATGGATGGCGTCCACCCCGAAGCCGCTGAACAGCGGCACGCAGACGGCGCCGAGCGCGGAGATGCCGAGGAAGGACACCACCGCCTCGATGCCGCCCTCCATCAGCAGCCCGACGCGGTCGCCGCGCCCGAGGCCGAGCGCGCGCAGCCCGGCGGCGAAGCCGAGGGTGCGCGCCTCCAGCTCCGCCCAGGAGAGGCTGCGCACCGCGCCGTCCTCGCGCTCGGCGATCACCGCCGGGGCGGCGCGCCGCGCCGGGTCGCGGCCCCAGGCGAGCACGCTGTCCACCCAGTTGAGCTCGCCGCCCGGGAACCAGTTCGGGAAGGCGGGGCCCTCGGGCAGCTCCACATAGCCCGCGGGCGGGCGCGACCAGGCGATGCGGAGGAAGCCCATCAGGTGCCGCCAGTAGGCGTCGGGCGCCTCCACCGAGAGGCGGTAGAGCGCCGGGAAATCCGCGCAGCCGAGGTCCCGCGCCAGCCGCGTCGCCTGCGCCCGCGCGACGAGCGCGGGGGGCGGCCTCCAGGCGGCGTCCATCTCAGCCCTCCCGCCGGCGGCCGCGGATCTCGGCGCCGGCCCAGCCCTCGACCAGCCGCGCCAGCTCCGAGATGTCGTCGCCCGCCATGCCCTGGGTGGCGGCGAAGCGCCAGAGCCGCGCCGCCTGCTCGATCACCCACATCGGCACCCCGAGCGCCGCCGCCTCCTCGAGCCCGAGGCGCACATCCTTGTCCACCACGGCGATGGTGGCGCCGAAGCCGAAGCGCCGGTCCAGCACCGCCGGCATCATGTCGGTGGTGACGAAGCTGCGCCCGGTGCCGGCGTTCACCACCTCGACCATGGTGTCGGGGTCGAGCCCGGCCTTCGCCCCCATGGCCAGCGCCTCGAAGGCCGAGGCCATGTTGGCGGCGATCAGCAGGTTGTTCACGAGCTTCATCACCTGGCCCTGGCCGGGCGCCTCGCCGAGCACGAACAGCCGCCTGCCGAGGCGCTCCAGGAAGGGGCGCAGCGCCGCCACGGCCTCGGGCGGGCCGGCGACCATCAGCGCCAGCGTGCCGGCGCGCGCGCCGGGCGGGCCGCCGCTGATCGGCGTGTCCACCATCGCGATGCCGCGCGCCGCCAGCCCCTTGGCGATGCGCTCCGCCGCGGGGCGGCCGATGGTGGACGTCTCCGCATGGATGCGGATGGCGCCGCCATGGACCACGCCCTCGGGGCCGAGCGCCACCCGCTCGCTCACCGCGCCGTCCGGCAGGCAGGCGAACACGATGGCGGCGGCGTCGGCGACCGCCTTCGGCGAGCCGTGCGCCACGGCGCCGCGCGCGGCGAGGGCGCCACCGCCTCCGGCCGCGGGTCGAAGACGTGCAGCCGCACCTCCGGGCCGAGCAGCCGCTCCGCCATCGGCGCGCCCATCCGGCCGAGGCCGAGGAAGCCTATGTCGGCGGTCGCGCCCATCACACCACCAGCAGGCCGCTGTCCACCGGCAGGATCACGCCGGTGACGAGGCGGGATTCGTCCGAGGCGAGGTAGAGCGCCGCCTGCGCCATGTCGCGGGGTTCGCCGAGGCCGAGCAGGTGCTGCTCGGACAGCGCCTGCATGGCGGGGCTGCCGGCGAGCAGCCCGCGCACCCGCTCGGTCAGCGTCACGGTCGGGGCGATGGCGTTGACCCGCACGCCCTGGCGGCCGAACTGCACGGCGAGCGAGCGGGTCAGCGCCGCGACGCCGCCCTTGGCCGCGGTGTAGCAGTCGCGCCCCGGGAAGCCCATCAGCGCTACCACCGAGGCCATGTTGATCACCGCGCCGCCGCCCGAGCGGATGATCTCCGGGATGCCGAAGCGGCAGCCGAGGAAGGTGCCGAACAGGTCGAGGCGGATGGCGCGCCAGAACTCCTCGAGCGGCGCCTCGACGGCGCTGGCATCCGCGCCGGTGGAGCCGCCGGCGTTGTTGTGCAGCACGTGCAGCCCGCCGAAATGCCGCGCGGCGCGGCGGATGGCGGCCTCGATGCTCTCCGGCTCGCCGACATCGGCGCGGAGGGCGATCGCCTCGCCCCCGGCGGCGGCGATGCGGTGCGCCGTCTCCTCCCCGCTCGCCGCGTCGATCTCGGCGATCGCCACGCGGGCGCCCTCGCGCGCGAAGAGCTCGGCCGTGCAGCGGCCGATGCCGGTGCCGGCGCCGGTGATGAGGGCGACCTTGCCCGCAAGCCTCGCCATGGCACGCTTCCTCCTCCTCGGGCGCGACTATGGCGCCGCCGGCGGCGCGGCGGCAAGGCCGGCCCCGGCGCGCCTTGCCGCCGCCTTGGCCCTCTGCCCTAGGCCTCGCTGCCCGGCGGGAAGCGCGGCGCCCGCTTCTCCAGGTGGGATTCCAGCCCCTCCTTCACCTCGGGCCCGGTGAAGCCCATGAACTCCATGGCGAGGGAGGCGTCGAAGCCGGGCCCCGCCATGCGCAGCCAGTTGTTCAGCGCGTACTTGGTGAAGCGGATGGCGCTCTGCGCGCCCTCGGCGAGGCGCGCGGCCACCTCCACCGCCCTGGCGTCCAGCTCCGCATCTTCGACGGCGAGGGAGATCAGCCCGATCCGCTCCGCCTCCGCGCCGTTCAGCACGTCGCAGGTGAGCAGGTAGTACTTCGCCTTGGCCATGCCGCAGAGCAGCGGCCAGATGATCACCGCGTGGTCGCCGGCCGCGACGCCGAGGCGGGTGTGCCCGTCCGTGATGCGGCAGTCTTTGCTGGCGATGGAGACGTCGGCGAGGATGCCGCACACGAGGCCCGCCCCCACCGCCACGCCCCGCATGGCGCTGACCACGGGCTTGCGGCAGTTGACGATGTTGTAGACGAGGTCGCGCGCCTCGCGCCAGACGCGGGTGCGCGCCTCGAAATCCGTCATGATCTCGCGCACCATGCCGAAATCGCCGCCGGCGGAGAAGGTCCTGCCGGCGCCGGTGATGATGGCGCAGTTCGCGCTGTCGTCCGCGTCGAGGTCGCGCCAGACGCGCGCCAGCTCGGCGTGCATCACGGCGTCGGCGGTGTTCATGCGGCCGTTGTCCATGGTGATGCGCACGACGCGCGGATGCGGCCGGTCGAAGCGGAGCCGCTGGTAGCCCTCGTAGCCCGTGCTCATGCCAGTCCTCTCGTTCCGTCCCCGCGCGCCCGCCCGCCCGGCGGGAGCCGCCGGGGGATGCCCCGGCGCGGCGGCCGCGCCCACTCGCCCCGCGGCAGGGTGCGCCGGCGCTGGCGGGGAGGCAAGGCGGCGGGAAGGGGGCGCCGGCACGCCGCGCCGGGCCTTGCCCGGCGCCGTCCCGCCCGGTATCCGCCGCGCAGCAGGTTCCGGAGACGCCCATGGCCGCCATCGTCGATATCCTCGCCCGCGAGATCCTTGACAGCCGCGGCAACCCCACGGTGGAGGCGGAGGTGACGCTCGACAGCGGCGCGGTCGGCCGCGCCGCCGTGCCCTCCGGCGCCTCCACCGGCGCGCACGAGGCGGTGGAGCTGCGCGACGGCGACAAGGCGCGCTACGGCGGCAGGGGCGTGCTGAAGGCGGTGGCCAATGTCGAGGGCGAGATCTTCGACGCGCTCTCCGGCATGGACCCCACCGAGCAGGTCAAGATCGACGAGATCATGATCGAGCTGGACGGCACGCCGAACAAGGCGCGGCTCGGCGCCAACGCGATGCTGGCGGTGAGCCTGGCGGTGGCGAAGGCGGCAGCCGAGGATCTCGGCCAGCCGCTCTACCGCTATGTCGGCGGCGTCTTCGCCCGCACCCTGCCGGTGCCGATGATGAACATCATCAACGGCGGCAAGCACGCCGACAACCCGATCGACATCCAGGAGTTCATGATCATGCCCGTCGCCGCCGGGACCGCGGCCGACGCGGCGCGCATCGGCGCCGAGGTGTTCGCGGCGCTGCGCAAGGCGCTGCACGACGCCGGGCACAACACCAATGTCGGCGACGAGGGCGGCTTCGCCCCCAACCTGAAGTCCGCCGACGAGGCGCTGTCCTTCATCGCCAGGGCCTGCGAGGCGGCGGGCCACCGGGTGGGCGACGACGTGGTCTTCGCCCTCGACTGCGCCGCGACCGAGTTCTTCAGGGACGGCAAGTACGTGCTGGAGGGCGAGGGCAAGACCCTCGACCGGGGGGGCATGGTGGACTACCTGGCCGCGCTCTGCGCCAAGTGGCCGATCGTCTCCATCGAGGACGGCTGCTCGGAGGACGACTGGGAGGGGTGGGCGCTGCTGACCGAGCGGCTGGGCGCGAAGCTGCAGCTGGTCGGCGACGACCTCTTCGTCACCAACCCGGAGCGGCTGCGCCAGGGCATCGAGCGGGGGGTGGGCAATGCCGTCCTGGTGAAGGTGAACCAGATCGGCACCCTGACCGAGACGCTGGAGGCGGTGGAGGTCGCGCACCGCGCCGGCTACCGCGCCGTGATGTCGCACCGCTCCGGCGAGACCGAGGACGCGACCATCGCCGACCTCGCCGTGGCGACCAATTGCGGGCAGATCAAGACCGGCTCGCTCAGCCGCTCCGACCGCCTGGCCAAGTACAACCAGCTCATCCGCATCGAGCAGGGGCTCGGCCCGGCGGCGCGCTACGCGGGGCGGACGGTGCTGCGGCGCTGAGCCCGGCCGCGCCGAATCGCTTGACCGGGCGGCGGCAAGGCTGGTTGCCTCTGCATCGGGGGAAGAGGGGGCTCTGATGTCCTTCGGTCGGGCGTTGAAGCGGCGGGCGCGGGACGCCCTGCCGCCGCTCTGCTTCGCGCTGCTCTGCGGCTATTTCGCCTGGCACGCGGTGCACGGGGATTACGGCCTGCAGGCGCGGGAGAGGCGCCTCGCCGACATCGCGGAGGCGCGCGCCATCCTCGCCCGCGCCGAGGCCGAGCGCGACGCGCTGGAACGCCGGGTGAGCGGCCTGCGCGGCGCGGAGCTCGACCGCGACCAGCTCGAGGAGCGCGCGCGCGCCCTGCTCAACATGGTCGGCCGCGACGAGCTGGTGATCCCCTACGAGCCCGGCCGCCGCCTGCACTGACCGCCCCGCCCTCCCGCGGCTCCGGGGCGGCGCTTTGCGATCCTTGCGCGGCGCTGCGGGGCCGCGCACGGGTCTTGCGCCGGGCGGCGCGCCGCCGGCGCCAAATTAACCGTGATCCGGTTAAGCGCCGTATTGCGTTGCGGCGCAAGGATTTTGCCGCCATCCCTCTGCTTGCAGGCGCCTCGGCCTGCGCGTAAGTGCAGCGAACGGGATCGGGGATGGGAGGAGCCGCATGGCCCAGGGAGCGGAAAGCGCGACGGCCAGGCGCCGCACGCGCGGCACCAGGGAGCCCGCGATGGGGCGGGAGGAGCTGCTCCAGGCCTACCGCGACATGCTGCTGATCCGCCGCTTCGAGGAGAAGGCGGGCCAGCTCTACGGCATGGGGCTGATCGGCGGCTTCTGCCACCTCTACATCGGCCAGGAGGCCGTGGTGGTGGGCATGCAGATGTGCCTCGAGCCCGGCGACCAGGTGATCACGAGCTACCGCGACCACGGGCACATGCTCGCCTGCGGCATGGAGGCGCGCGGCGTGATGGCGGAGCTGACGGGGCGCATCGGCGGCTACTCCAAGGGCAAGGGCGGCTCGATGCACATGTTCAGCCGCGAGAAGGGCTTCTACGGCGGCCACGGCATCGTCGGCGCCCAGGTCTCGCTCGGCACCGGCCTCGCCTTCGCCAACTGGTATCGCGGCAACGACAATGTCTGCCTCACCTATTTCGGCGAGGGCGCCTCGAACCAGGGGCAGGTGTACGAGAGCTTCAACCTGGCCGCGCTGATGAAGCTGCCGGTGGTCTACATCATCGAGAACAACAAGTACGGCATGGGCACCAGCGTGGAGCGCGCCAGCGCCTCGCGCGACCTCTCCAAGAACGGCGCTCCCTGGGGCATCCCGGGCGAGCAGGTGAACGGCATGGACGTCACCGCGGTGAAGGAGGCGGGCGAGCGCGCCGTCGCCCACTGCCGCGAGGGCAAGGGCCCCTACCTCCTCGAGATGAAGACCTACCGCTACCGCGGCCACTCCATGTCCGACCCGGCCAAGTACCGCACCCGCGAGGAGGTGCAGCGGATGCGCGAGCAGTCCGACCCGATCGAGACGGCGCGGCGCATGCTGGCGGAGCAGGGGGTGGGCGAGGCCGAGCTCAGGAAGGTGGACGACGAGGTGAAGGCGATCGTCCAGGACGCCGCCGACTTCGCGCAGCAGAGCCCGGAGCCGCCGGAGAGCGAGCTCTGGACCGACGTGCTGGTGGAGGAGGCGCGCTGAGATGGGCACCCAGATCCTGATGCCGGCGCTCTCCCCCACCATGACGGAGGGCAAGCTCGCCCGCTGGCTGAAGAAGGAGGGCGACGAGGTCCGCGCCGGCGACGTGATCGCCGAGATCGAGACCGACAAGGCGACCATGGAGGTGGAGGCGGTGGACGAGGGGAGGATCACGCGCATCCTCGTCCCCGAGGGCACCGAGGGGGTGGCGGTGAACACCCCGATCGCCGAGCTGAACGGCGGCGGCGCGGCGGCGCAGCCGCAGGCGCCGGGCCAGCCCGGCCCGGTGACGCGCCAGCCCGCCCCGCCCGCGGCGGCGAGCCCGGCCGTCGGGCAGGTCGCGCAACAGGCCGAGGACCACGCCGCCATCGCCGCGCGCGGCCAGGCGCGGGAGGAGGGCGCGGCCAAGGCGGGCGAGGCCGCCGCGGCCCCGGAGAAGGACTGGGGCCCGACCAGGCCGATCACGGTGCGCGAGGCGCTGCGCGACGCCATGGCCGCGGAGATGCGCGCCGACGACCGCGTCTTCCTGATGGGCGAGGAGGTCGCGCAGTACCAGGGCGCCTACAAGGTCTCCCAGGGGCTGCTCGACGAGTTCGGCCCGAAGCGGGTGATCGACACCCCGATCACGGAGCACGGCTTCACCGGCATGGCGGTGGGCGCGGCCTTCACGGGGCTCAGGCCGATCGTGGAGTTCATGACCTTCAACTTCTCCATGCAGGCGATCGACCAGATCATCAACAGCGCCGCCAAGACGCTGTACATGTCGGGCGGCCAGCTCGGCTGCCCGATCGTGTTCCGCGGCCCGAACGGCGCCGCGGCGCGCGTCGCGGCGCAGCACAGCCAGTGCTTCGCCTCCTGGTACGCGCACGTGCCGGGGCTGAAGGTGGTGGCGCCCTGGTCCTCGGCCGACGCCAAGGGGCTGCTGCGCGCCGCGATCCGCGACCCCAACCCGGTGATCGTGCTGGAGAACGAGATCCTCTACGGCCACACCTTCGAATGCCCGACGGCGGAGGATTTCGTGCTGCCGCTCGGCAAGGCGAAGGTGGAGCGGCCGGGGAAGGACGTGACCATCGTCGCCTACTCCATCGCCGTCACCTGGGCGATGCAGGCGGCCGAGGAGCTGGCGGGGCAGGGCATCGAGGCGGAGGTGATCAACCTCCGCTCCCTCCGCCCGCTGGACGCGGAGGCGATCGCCGCCTCGGTGCGCAAGACCAACCGGCTGGTGACGGTGGAGGAGGGCTGGCCCTACGCCAACATCGGCACCGAGGTGGCGATGCGGGTGATCGAGCTCGCCTTCGACTGGCTGGACGCGCCGCCCGTGCGCGTCTGCGGCAAGGACGTGCCGATGCCCTACGCCGCCAACCTGGAGAAGCTGGCGCTGCCCTCGGTCGCCGAGATCGTGGACGCGGCGAAGCGCGTGACCTACCGCTAGGGGGCGGGACCGATGGCGACCAACATCCTGATGCCGGCGCTCTCCCCCACCATGACGGAGGGCACGCTCGCCCGCTGGCTGAAGAAGGAGGGCGACCGGATCCGCGCCGGCGACGTGATCGCCGAGATCGAGACCGACAAGGCGACCATGGAGGTGGAGGCGGTGGAGGAGGGGATCCTCGGCCGCATCCTGGTCGGCGACGGCACCCAGGGCGTGAAGGTGAACGACCCGATCGCCGTGCTGGTCGAGGAGGGCGAGGAGGTGCCCGCCGGCGCCGCGCCGGCGCCCGGGCCCGCCCAGTCCGCGAGCCAGGCCCCGGCGATCGCGGCGGTGACGCAGTCCGGCGGCGAGGTCGCCGGCGCGGCGGAGCAGCCCGTCGCGATGCCGGCGCCCCGGCCCGCCGCCGCGCGGGGGAACGGCCATGCCGGCGCGGAGCGCGTCTTCGCCAGCCCGCTGGCGCGGCGCATGGCGAAGCAGGCGGGGCTCGACCTCGGGCGGCTCCGCGGCAGCGGCCCCGGCGGGCGCATCGTCAAGGCGGATGTCGAGGCGGCGCTGGCGCGCGGCCCGGCGGCGGCGCCGCCCGCTGCCGCG
>NZ_SJDM01000016.1 GCF_004761865.1 Crenalkalicoccus roseus
AGCCTACCGGTTTGTCCACGCGGCCTAGAGATCGTCAGGAAGCAGGGCCTGCGCCGTGTCCACCAAACAATCCACCAGCCGAGCTACTTCCTCTAAACGAACTGCCCACGCAGGAAGCCGAGCGCCGGCAGGGGCGACCATTTGCGCGGCAGGTCGGCGCGGCGGATCGGTGTCACGCTGTAGTGCGGAATGGGCTGGCGGGAGCGGGACAGGAAATCGGCGTAGGCGCTGACCTGCTGCGCCCGCCAAGCGCGATCCGCCAGCGCCTGGGCCCGGCTGCGATACACTTCGGCGATGCGGCTGGTTCGCCCAACGGTGGCGACGACGGCCCAGAGGGTGTCGTCCTCTCCGCGGCTGACGCTGACCAAGTGCCCTACGGGCACGGCGGCGTGGCTCCCGGGCTGGCGCTCAAGGGCGGACGGCGCTCCCCTCCTGTCATCCGAATGCAGCCTAGCCAAAGCCGGGTGCGCCGCGCCAGCCCGGTCGACCGCGCTGCTCCTCTTCGCGATCCGCGGTCATCCCGCCCTGCCCCGGCGACTCCGATCACAGGGATGTGTCTTCATGCCGCGTCGTGGAAGATGATGCCGAGGGTGTGGCGGCGCCCCGTCCGCACCCGGCTCACGCCGTGACGCATGGTGACGCGGTAGGTTCCGCGCGCCCCCCGGACCGGCCGGTGATGCACGGCGAAGACCACGCCCTCGCCCTGGCGCAGCGGCACCACCTCGGCGCGGCTCTGCATGCGCGGGCGCTGCTCGGTCAGCACGAACTCCCCGCCCGTGAAGTCCTCACCGGGGGCGGAGAGCAGGAAGGCCACCTGCAGCGGGAAGACGTGCTCCCCATAGAGGTCCTGGTGCAGGCAATTGTAGTCGCCCGGGCCGTAGCGCAGCAGCAGCGGCGTCGGGCGGGCCTGCCCGGCCGCGTGGCAGCGGGCGAGGAATTCCTCGTGCCGCTCCGGGAAGCGCGGCGCAAGGCCCATCGCCTCCTGCCAGCGATTCGCCACCGGCACCAGGCGCGGCCAGAGCGCCGCCCGCAGCGCGGCAACGGGCGCGGGCAGCGGCGCGGCGAAGTACTTGTACTCGCCGCTGCCGAAGCCGTGCCGCGCCATCACCACGCGGCTGCGGAAGGGCGCCTCCGCATCGTAGAGCGCGGCGAGCGCCTCGCACTCGGCCGGCGTGAGCAGCGCGCCGGTGAGGGCGGCGCCCCCGGCATCCAGCTCCGCCCCGATGCGCGCCCAGTCGAGCGCGGCCACACGCGCGGCGATGTCGCGCCCGCTCATCCCTCCGCCTCGCGCGCCAGCAGCGCCCGCTTGCGCGCCACCCCCCAGCGATAGCCAGAGAGCGCACCGCCGGTGCGCACCACGCGGTGGCAGGGAATCGCCACCGCCACCCGGTTGGCAGCACAGGCCCGCGCCACGGCGCGCGTGGCGCCGGGCGCGCCGATGCGCGCCGCGACATCGGCATAGGTGGCGGTGCGGCCCGGCGGGATCTCCCGCAGCGCCTTCCAGACGCGCTGCTGGAAGGCGGTGCCGCGCAGGTCGAGCGGCAGGTCCGGCCCCTCGCGGCGCGGCGCCTCCACCAGGCCGACGACGCGGGCGACCAACGCCTCGAAGGCCGCGTCGCCGCCGACCAGCCGCGCCTTGGGGAAGCGGTCCTGGAAGGCGTCGAGCAGCGCCTGCGGGTCGTCGCCCAGCTCGATGGCGCAGACGCCCCTGTCCGTCGCCGCCACCAGCACCGCGCCGAGCGAAGACTGGCCGAGGGCGAAGCGGATCTCCGCATCCCGCCCGCCATCGCGCCACTCCCCCGGCCGCATGCCGAGGATTGCCGGCGCCGCCTCGTAGAAGCGCCCGTTCGAGCCGTAGCCGGCGCCGTATAGCGCCTCGGTGACGGTGGGCGCCTCGCCGAGCGCCCGTCGCAGCCGCGCCGCCCGGCAGGCGGCGGCGTAGTCCCGCGGCGTCACGCCGGTCACCTCGCGGAACAGTCGGTGGAAGTGGAAGCGGCTGAGCCCCGCCGCCGCGGCCAGGGCGTCGAGGGAGGGCGTCTCCTCCGCCACCTCGATCATCCGGCAGGCGCGGGCCACCACCTCGGCCTGCCGCGCCGCCTGATCCTGGCCGTCGGGGCGGCAGCGCTTGCAGGGGCGGTAGCCGGCGCGCTCGGCCGCCGCGCAGGAGGGGAAGAAGACGATGTTCTCCGTCCGCGCGGGCCGCGCGGCGCAGGAGGGGCGGCAATAGACCCCGGTGGTCAGCACCGCATAGACGAACCGTCCGTCCGCCGCGCGGTCGCGGCGGCGCACGGCGGCAAGGCGCGCGGCATCGTCCGGATAGGGCTCGGCAAGGATCTCGGTCGCGGCGGACATGGCCTGTCTCCGTCGGGTCCGGCGCGGGAGGATCCCGCGCCATGCCCCGCCAGATGCGACATCCCGGCGGCGGGCGCGCTCCGGGGCTTGCGGCGCAATTCGTCATCGCAGACGCGCCCGGCAAGGCGCCCGCCCGCGGCTCCCTCAGCGAGAGGGCGGCGCAGGCCCGGCCGGCGGGCGACGGGGCGCATCCGGCGGAGGCCCGCCGCCCCGCCCGGCCCGCGGGCAGGGTCAGGCCGCGGCGCGCCGTGCCCCGCGCACCAGCCGCCCGGGCAGGGCGCCGGTCGGCTCGCCCTCGCGGTACACCGGCTGGCCGGCGACGATGGTGGCGACATAGCCATCCGCCCCCTGCACCAGCCGCTTGCCGCCGGCCGGCAGGTCGTACGCCATCCGCGGCGGCCGGACCTGCAGCCGTGCGTAGTCGATCACGTTGAGGTCCGCCTTGTGCCCTGGCGCCACCAGGCCGCGATCCGCCAGCCCCAGCGCCAGCGCGTTGTCCCGCGTCAGCCGCCTGACCGCGAATTCCAGCGGCAGCCGCGGCCCGCGCACCCGGTCGCGGGTCCAGTAGGCGAGCATGTGCGTGGTCGAGGAGGCGTCGCAGATGATGCCGACATGCGCCCCGCCGTCGCCGAGGCCCATCAGCGTCCGCGGATGCTCCACCATCGCCCGCACCGCCTCCAGGTCGCGGTCGGCGTAGTTGATGATGGGGCGGTTCAGGATCGCCCTGCCCCCGCGCTCCATCATCCACTCCCAGCAGAGGGCGGCGGGGTCCATGCCGCGGGCGCGGGCCACGGCGCCGACGCTCGCCTCCGGCGGCGGCTCGTAATCCGGCGGGTCGCCGAGGGGGAAGATCATGTCCCAGGTGTTGAGCCGCGCCCTGAGCATCGGGTCCGGCGTCTCCTCGGCGAGCAGCGCCGCCTGCAGCGCCGGGTCGCGCAGCGCCCGCATCTTCTGGTCGAAGGGCAGGTGTGCGACGCGCCGCCAGGAGGGGCGGGCGATGAAGGGGTGCTGCGACAGCTCGAAGCCGAGCATCAGCCCGACCGGGCGGGCCATCACCTGCCCGGTCATCGGCACGCCCTCGCGGTTGGCCGCCTCGATCCGGTCGAGCAGGAAGCGCCACAGCCAGGGGCGGCTCTCCCGCTGCAGCAGGGAGAAGGTCAGCGGCCGGCCGCTGGCGGCGGCGATGCGCTTCAGGCGGTCGAACTCCTCCTCCGGCTCGTCGAAGTCGGAGATCACCTGCAGCCAGCTTGCCCCCGCCTCGCCCACCGCGCGGCCGATCGCCTCCAGCTCCGCCTCCGGCGTGCCGAGCGTCGGGATGTGCCGCCCGTCCAGGGTGCGGTGCGCGATGGCCCGCGAGGTAGAGAAGCCGAGCGCGCCGGCGCGGATCCCCTCCGCGGCGAGACGCGCCATCTCCGCGATCTCGGCCTCCGTCGCCTCGGCATGGGCCTCCGCGCGCTCGCCCATCACGTGCACGCGCAGCGGCGCGTGCGTCACCTGCGCCGCCACGTCCATGTCCCAGCGCCGCGCGGCAAGGGCCTCCATGAAGTCGGGGAAGCTCTCCCAGTTCCAGGGCAGGCCCTCGGCCAGCACCACCTCGGGCAGGTCCTCCACCCCCTCCATCAGCTTGATCAGCGCCTCGCGCCGCTCCGGCCGGCAGGGGGCGAAGCCGACGCCGCAATTGCCGATCAGCGCCGTGGTGACGCCGTGGAGGGAGGAGCTGTCCAGCCGCTCGCTCCAGGTCGCCTGCGCGTCGTAATGGGTGTGGATGTCCACGAAGCCGGGCGTGACGATCAGCCCCTTCGCGCTGATCTCCTCCACCCCGCGCGGCGCCGGGCCGAGCCGGCCGACCTCCGCGATGCGCCCGCCGGCGACCGCCACATCCGCCTCGAAGGGCGCCCCGCCCGAGCCGTCCACGACGGTGCCGCCGCGGATGATGAGGGTGACCTCGTCCGCCATGCCGTTCCTCCCGTTCCTCTCCCCGCCATCATGCCAGCCGCGCCCGCGGGGGACGACCCCCTCATCCGGCCGCGCGCCGGCGCATCAGCAGCGCCGGCAGCACCGCCACCAGGCAGACCACGGCCGCGATCAGGAAGCCGTCGCGGAAGCCGAGCATCAGCGCCTGGGCATGGATCATCCGCCCGAGGAACTGCTCGAATCCGGCCTGCCATAGCGTCTGCGGCACGCCCTCCTGCGCCAGCAGCCCCTCGATCAGGCGGCGCAGCTCCAGCGTCGCCGCCTGGGTGCCGTCCTGGCTCGCGGTCAGCGCCTCGGCGTGGAATTGCGTGCGCTGCTCGAGCGCGATGGACAGGCCGTTGATGCCGAGCGCGCCGCCGAACTGGCGGGAGAAGTTGATCGCCCCCGCCCCCTGGCCGAGGAAGCGCGGCGGTAGGGCGCGCAGCGAGCCGGTGTTCATGCTCGGCATCGCCAGGGAGAGGCCGACCCGCCCGAGCAGGATCCACAGCGCCAGGGTCCAGAACGGCACCTGCGTGTCCACCCCCACCATCAGCCAGGAAGAGAGGGCGAACACCACCAGCCCGATCGCCACCGGCCCCACCGGCGGTACCCGGTCGGCGATGCGGCCCGAGATCGGGAAGCAGACGATCATGGCGAGCCCTGCCGGCATCAGCAGCAGTCCCGCCCGCGTCGCCGTGTAGCCCTGCACGAGCTGCACGAAGAGCGGCGCGAGGTAGGTGGTGCCGAACAGCGCCGCGCCGTAGACGAAGGCCACCGCCGCGCCGCCGGCGAAGGCCGGGTTGGCGAAGATGCGCGGGTCGAGCATCGGCGCCGGCGTGCGCAGCTCCCACAGCACGAAGCCGGTGGCGGCGAGCGCCGCGACCGTCAGCTCCAGCACCACGGCATCGGACCGCCAGCCGAGCTGCTGGCCGCTGGCGAGCCCGGCCAGCAGCGCGAAGATGGCGGTGTTGAGCAGCAGGAAGCCCACCGCGTCGAAGCGCGGCCGCTTCCCCTCCCGCGGCCGCCCCGGCATGAACAGCCAGCCGAGGCCGAGGCCGAGCAGCGGCAGCGGCAGCGCCGCGAGGAACACCGCGCGCCAGCCAAAGGCGTCCGTCACCACCCCGCCGAGGGCGGGGCCAAGCGCGGGCGCCATCACCACCCCCACCGCGAAGAGACCCATGGCGGTGCCGCGCCGCTCCGGCGGGAAGACCTGGAACACCACCTGCATGCCGAGCGGCTGCAGGAGCCCCGCCGAGGCGCCCTGCATCACCCGCCCCGCCACCAGCGCCGCCTCGTTCGGCGCCAGGCCGCCGAGCGCCGAGCCGGCGAGGAAGATCGCCATGGCGGCGAGGTAGGTGGCGCGGAAGCCGAAGGCCTCGACGGCCCAGGCGGTGAGCAGCATCGTCCCCGTGGTGGCGGCGAGGAAGCCCGCGGCGAGGAGCTGCGCGCGGTCCTGCCCGATGCCGAAGGCCCCCATGATGTCGGGGATCGCAACGTTGACGATGGTGGAGGAGAGGATGGTGGAGACCGTCCCGATCATCGCGGTGAAGGCCACCAGCAGCCGGTAGGACGGGCCGTAGCGGGCGAACAGCGCCTCGACGCTGCGCGGGCGCGGCGCCCGCGGCAGCGCCTGCGGCCCAGCGGCCGCCTCACTCACGCCTCGGCGTCTCCACCACCACCATCATGCCGGGGCTGAGCAGCCCGGGCTCGGGCGGCGGGTCGAGGGCGATGCGCACCGGCAGGCGCTGCGCGATCTTGGTGAAATTGCCGCTCGGATTGGGGCTCGGCAGCAGCGCGAACTCGCTGGTGGCGGCGCCGGCCATGCGTTCCACCACCCCCTCGAAGCGCCGGCCCGGCCAGGCGTCCACCCTGACGCGCACCCGCGTGCCGGGGGAGAAGTGGCGGATCTGCGTCTCCTTCACGTTGGCCTCGACGCGCACCCGCGCGGGGTCGTGCAGCAGCAGGATGCGCTGGCCGGGGGCGACGTACTCCCCGGCATCCACGAAGACGCGGTTGACGATGCCGTCCACCGGCATGGCGATGGCGCGGTCGGCGAGGTCGAGCGCCGCCCGGTCGCGCCGCGCGGCGAGCTCGCGTTCCTCCGGCCCCAGCGCCTCGAGCTGGCGGCGCAGCACCTCGCGCTCCGCCCGCGCCGCCCCGGCGGCGGCGAGCTCGGCCTCCGCCGCCCCGATCTCCGCCCGCGCGCCGAGCACGCGGTGGTGCGCGGCCTCGAGCGCGGCACGGGTCTGGTCCAGGCGCTGGCGGGTGCCGCTGCCGCCCGCCGCCAGCTCCTGGGCGCGGCGGAACTCGGCCTCGGCGAAGGCGCGTTCGGCCTCGGCGGCGGGGAGGGCGGCGCGCGCCGTCTCCAGCCGGGCGCGCTCGGCGGCCTCGCGGCTCGCGGTCAGCGCCTCGACCATGGCGAGCCGCGCCTCGATCTCCCGCCGGCGCGCCGCGATGCCGGCCAGCCGCGCCTCCAGCTCCTGCAGCGCCAGCGCCGCCTCGCGGTCGTCGAGGCGCACCACCACCTCCCCCGCGGCGGCGCGGTCGCCGGCGATCACCCGCACCTCCCGCACCCAGCCGGGCACGCGGCTGGACAGGCCGATCATGTCCGCGGCGATGCGCGCATCGTCCACGACGACATGGGTGAGCAGGCGGTGCAGCCAGGCGCCGCCGGCGGCGAGCAGGAGGAGCGCGAGCGCGGCGAGGCCCGCGAGCCGGAGGCGGCGCCGGCGCTCCCCGCCGCGCCT
The DNA here is from genome assembly GCF_004761865.1 of Crenalkalicoccus roseus. Classification (GTDB taxonomy): domain Bacteria; phylum Pseudomonadota; class Alphaproteobacteria; order Acetobacterales; family Acetobacteraceae; genus Crenalkalicoccus; species Crenalkalicoccus roseus. Next base: position 7,053 of record NZ_SJDM01000016.1, read on the forward strand.
CGGGGCGTGGCGGGCGGCCTCCTCGCGCGGCGGCTCGGCCGGGCGGGCGGGGGCGGCGGGCCTTTCGGGGGGCGGCTTCTCCAGCGCCTCCGCCGGAGGGGTAGGGCCGGCCGCCTCGGGGCGCCGCGGCAGGCCGGTGCTAGGCGGCCCGATGTCCATGCGCCTGCTCCTCCTCCGCCTCCTCCGGCGGCGCCCCCAGCCTGGCGGCGACGCCCTCCAGCACCGAGAGGCAGGCGGCGAGTTCCGCCTCGGGAATGCCGCCGAGGATCTCGGCGCGGACCGCCGCGGCGGCCTCCTCGATCCGACGGTGCAGCGCCCGGGCGCGGGAGGTGAGGTGCAAGGTGCGCAGGCGCCGGTCGTGCGGCACGGCGCGGCGCTGCACGAACCCCTCCCGCTCCAGCCAGTCGAGGGTGCGGACCAGGGTCGGCCCCTCCACGCCGAGCCGGGCGGCGAGCTCGCGCTGCGTCAGCCCCTCTCCGGCGCGGGCGAGGTGCAGAAGCGGCAGCCAGCGCGCCTCCGTCAGGCCGAAGGCAGCCATGCGCGCATCGAGCCGCGCCCGCCAGCGGCGGCTGATCTGTCCGATGGTCCGGCCCAGCCGCCATTGAAGCTGCGCCAGGGGCTGCGGCTCTTCCATGGCGGCAGGATAGGCGTCTGGCGGACCGATAGCTAGCTAGATAACATCTCCGCCGCGGCAGGAGGACACGCATGGGCAACGCTGTGGTCGGACGCCACGAGGTGCGGGCGAACAACCTCTCCCGCGCCTCCGAGAACCGCATCCACGACGACGCGGTGGCGCGCCGCCTCGGCTTCTCCGGCGCGCTGGTGCCGGGGGTGGAGGTGTACGCCTATGCCTGCCACCCCGTCGTCGCGCGCTGGGGGCGGGCATGGCTGGAGCGGGGCGGCGCCGAGCTGCGCTTCCTCAAGCCGGTCTATGACGGCGCGGCGGTGGTGGCGACAGCGACGCCGGAAGGCGAGGCGCTGGCGCTGTGGGTGGAGAGCGGCGGCGCGCTCTGCGCCACCGGCCGCGCCTGGATGGCCGCGGAGGCGACGCCCCCCGAGGACCTGGAGGCCTGGCCCTGGCGCGCGCCTCCCGCCGAGCGCCCGCCGGCGAGCGAGGCGACGCTCGCCCCCGGCACCTGGCTTGGCACGGCGCCGGAGCGCGTCACGGCGGCGGCGCTGGCCGACTACCTGCGGGGCATCGCGGAGACGGAGCCGCTCTACGCCGCGGAGGGGCTGGCGCATCCCGGCCTGCTCCTGCGCCTGTGCAACAGGGCGCTGACGCAGAATGTCGTGCTGGGGCCCTGGATCCATGTCGGCAGCACGGTGCGCAACCTCGCCGCCGCGCGCCTCGAGGAGGCGCTGACGGTGCGGGCGCGGATCGTCGCCAACGAGGACCGCAAGGGCCACCGCGTGGTGGAGTTCGACGCGCTGCTGGTGGCCGACGGGACGCGCCCGGTCGCGCAGGTGCGGCATCAGGCGATCTGGCGCCCGCGCCAGGCGGCGTAGGGCGCTGCCGCGCCCAGCCCGGCCCGCGGATTTCCTTGTCGGCCGCGTAACCCACCCGCCATACTCCCGGCGTTCCGCATCCAAGAACGGAACGAACATCCGAGGAGGAAACGCGATGCGGTGGTCCCGGATACCGGTCGTGGCCGCGCTGGCCGCGATCGTCTGCTCAGCGGCGCTGACCTCCCTGCCGACCGAGGCGGCCGCCCAAACAGCCCAGACGCACCGGTTAAAATTCCAGGCCGCGTGGCCCACGACCAGCTCGCTCTGGGAGAATTTCGTATTGTTCACCCGCCGCGTCGAGCAGATGTCCGGCGGGCGGCTGCGCATCGAGGCGCTGCCGGCCGGTGCGGTGGTGCCGCCTTTCGAACTGCTGGAAGCGGTGCACTCGGGCGTGCTCGACGGCGCGCATGGGGCGGCTGCTTATTCGGTCGGCCTGAACAAGGCGGCGACCCTGTTCGGTCCGGCGCCAGGTGGGCCGTACGGCATGGACCTGATCGACTACCTCGGCTGGCTGTATCACGGCGGAGGTCTCGATCTCTACCGAGAGCTCTACCGCGACCACATCCGCCGCGATGTAGTGCCGCTACCGCTCGTGGCCGTGGACAATCAGGTGCTCGGCTGGTTCAACCGCGAGATCAACAGCTGGGCCGATCTGCGCGGTGTGAAGTGCCGGCAGACTGGCATAACCGCCGAGGTGTTCAGCGCCGCCGGCATGGCTACCGTCAACATTCCGGGTGGCGAGATCCTGCCCGCTGCTGAGCGCGGCCTGATCGATTGCGCCGAGTGGGTGGGTCCTGGCGAGGACATCCGAATGGGCTTCCAGCAGGTGTTCCGCTACTACTACATGCCCTCGGTGCACGAGCCGGCAATCGCCCTCGAACTTCTCATCAATCCGAGGGTCTGGGGACGCCTGCCTGCCGACCTGCAGGAGATCATGCGCACCGCGGCGCTCGCGGTGACGGTAGAGTCCCAGATCCGCAACAACGTCGCGCACGCCCGTGCCCTCAGGGAGCTGCAGGAGCGGCACAACGTGCAGATCCGCCGCACCCCGGACGAGATTCTCGTCAAGACCCTGGAATCCTGGGACCGCATCAAGGAGCGAGAGGCACAGCGCAACCCCTTCTTCCGCAAGGTCCTGGAGTCGCAGCGGAGTTGGGCCGAGCAGGTCGTGCGTGCGAAGCAGCTGGTTAATCCGCCGGCCGATCTCCTGCGCGACTACTACTGGCCGCGTCAATAGGCAGCCGGGAGAGCAGGGCGCAACCCGGGCTGCGCCCTGCAAGCTGACGCGACGTATGGAAGCGCCCGAATGGCTCCTCTCCTCCTCCGCGGCCTGCGGACGATAGACGCCGTCAGCGAGTGGTCGGGCAAGGCTTTCTCCTGGCTCATCGTGCCCCTGATGGGGGCGCTGGTGTTCGAGGTGATCGCCCGCTACTTCTTCCACGCGCCGACGATCTGGGCCTACGATATGAGCTACATGCTCTATTCGGCGATCTTCCTGCTCGGCGCCGCCTATACCCTGCGCCGGGGAGAGCATGTGCGAACCGACTTCATCTACCGCCTGCTCCCGCCCCGCGGTCAGGGCATTGTCGACGCGGTGCTCTACATCCTGTTCCTGCTGCCTATTCTCGCCTGGCTTACCATCGTCTCGGCAGAGCGGGCCTACCATGCCTGGCTGATCGGTGCGCGGGCGATGGCAAGCCTTTGGCAGCCACCGATCTACCCCTTCCGGGCGCTTCTGCCGCTTGGCTTCGCCCTGCTCCTGCTGCAGGCTATTGCCGAAGCGGCGCGAAGCCTGCGCACCGCCGTGACGGGCCGCCATCCATGAGCCCCGAGATGCTCGGGCTCGCGCTCGTCGGCACGCTCATCTTCGCCATCTTCATCGGCTTCCCGATTGCCTTCACTCTCATCATCCTCGCTTTCACCTTTGGCTACATCGGCTTCGGCCCCGTGGTCGTGCCGCTGATGATCACCCAGGCCTACGGGATGATGCAGGAGGAGGTTCTGGCGGCCGCGCCACTGTTCATCTTCATGGGCTTCCTCATGGAGCGTGCGGGTCTGATCGTCCGCCTGTTTCACGCCTTCCGGGTGCTGATGGGCGCGGTCCGCGGCTCGCTCTACCTCGTCGTGCTGCTCACCTGCACCGTGTTCGCCACCGCCACCGGAATCATCGGCGCCTCCGTCACGGTAATCGGCCTGCTGGCGGTGCCCATCATGCTCCGCTGCGGCTATGACCCGCGGCTGACGGCGGGCGTGATCACGGCCGGTGGCTGCCTCGGCATCCTCATCCCGCCGAGCCTGATGCTGGTCCTGCTCGGACCGGTCACCGGTGTCTCGGTGATCCACCTCTTCGCGGGAGCGATCATCCCAGGGCTCATGCTCTCGGCGATGCACATCATCTATGCGATGGCGCGCAGCTACTTCCAGCCTCATCTCGGCCCTCCTCTGCCGCCCGATGAGCGCGCCACCTCGATCCTGGAGCCGCTGCGGGAGTTGGCGATTGGGATCGTTCCTGCCGCACTCCTCATGTTCGCCGCGCTCGGCACTATCCTTGCTGGCCTCGCCACCCCGACCGAAGCCTCGGCCATGGGCGCGGCCGGAGCGCTGCTGCTCGGCCTCGCCTATCGGAGCCTGACGTGGGAAGGGTTCAAGGACGCGGTATACCGGACTGCGACCACCTCCAGCATGATTCTCTTCCTTGCTCTTTCGGCAAACATGTATGCGGCGGTGTTTGGCCGACTGGGAACCGGAGCCTGGATCACCGAGCAGCTCCTCGCGCTTCCCCTGCCACCCATGGGCATGATGATCCTGATCCAGGTCCTGATCTTCCTTCTTGCCTGGCCGCTCGAATGGCCGGCGATCATTCTGATCTTCGTCCCCATTCTGCTGCCAGTGGTAACCGAACTTGGCTTCGACATGCTCTGGTTCAGCATCCTGGTAGCGGTCAACCTGCAGTCGGCCTTTCTCTCACCGCCCGTCGCCATGGCAGCCTACTACCTGAAGGGAGCGGCGCCGCAGCTTGACATGAAGGACATTTTCATTGGCATGCTACAATTCAACGTAATCCAGAACCTGGCGGTCGTACTGCTGCTCATCTTTCCTGGCCTCGCGCTGTGGCTGCCAAGAGTGCTCTACGACTGAAACGGCTCGGCGGCGCATGACGGGAACGGAAGGGACGCACCGGACCGCCCCCCGCCGCCTTGCGCCGGCCGGTCCGAGGGCCGACCTTGGCGCCGTGTCCGGCAAACAGGATCAGCCCTCGCGGGCGGCGGTGGAGGACGGGCCGGACGGCCTCGCGGCCAAGGTCGCCTTCCTCCGCTCGCCCGCCGCCTATCCGGAGGCGCCGCCCGCGGTGGAGGCGCGCGAGACCCACATGTCCTGGGTCTTCCTCACCGACCGCTTCGCCTGGAAGCTGAAGAAGCCGGTGCGGCACCCCTTCCTCGACTATCGCAGCCTGGCGCAGCGCCACCGCTTCTGCGAGGAGGAGCTGCGCCTGAACCGGCGCCTCGCGCCTGCGGTCTATCTCGACCTCCAGCCCCTGGTGCGGCGGGCCGACGGGGCGCTGGCGATCGGCGGCGAGGGCGAGGTGGTGGACTGGCTGGTGCGCATGCGCCGGCTGCCGGAGGCGGAGATGCTCGACACGGCGCTGCTGCGCGGCACGGCGGAGGCGGCGCGCGTCGCCCGCGCCGCCGACCACCTCGCCGCCTTCTACGCCGCCGCCCCGCCGGAACGGGTGGCGGAGGCGGAGTATCTCGGCCGCTTCGCCCGCGAACTGGAGCGGAACCGCCGCACCCTGCACGACGGCGCCTATGGCCTGCCGCACGAGGCACCCCGCGCGGTGCTCGACACGCTCGACGCCTTCCTCGAGCGGGAGCGCGCGGCGCTGCTCGCCCGGCTGCGGCAGGGGCGCGTCGTCGAGGGCCATGGCGACCTGCGGCCGGAGCACGTCTTCCTCGGCGAGCCGCCGGCAGTGATCGACTGCCTGGAATTCGACCGCGCGCTGCGCCTGCTCGACCCCTTCGAGGAGCTCGCCTTCCTGGACATGGAATGCGCCCTGCTCGGCGGAGCCTGGGCCGGCAGGCTGGTGACGGAACGCTGCGCCGCCGCCCTGGGCGAGTGCCCGCCGGAGAGGCTGTTCGCCTTCTACACCGCCTTCCGCGCCTGCCTGCGCGCCCGCCTCTCCGTCGCCCACCTGCAGGAGCCGGAGCCGCGCGAGCCCGGGAAGTGGCGGCCGCGGGCGCTGCGCTACCTGGCGCTGGCGGACGCGGCCTGCGCTACGCTCCGCCGCCCTCCAGCAGCGCGGTGAGCGAGCCGCCCTCGTGCAGGCGGCGGATCGCCGCGGCGAGGAGCGGCGCAGCGCTCACCACCTCCACCCGCGGGCCGATCAGCCCGGGCGGCAGGCGGAAGGGCGGCACGGTGTCGCTCACCAGGACGCGCGCCAGGGCCGGCGCGGCCATCGCCTCCGCGGCATTGCCGGTGAACAGCCCGTGCGCGGCGACGGCGAGCACCCGCGCCGCCCCCCGCGCCAGGCAGGCCTCGGCGGCGCGCAGCATCGTCCCGCCGCTGCTGATCAGGTCGTCCACCACGATGACGGTGGCGCCGGCGACCTCGCCGACCAGCATCTCGCCGCTGACGACGCCGCCGCTGCGCCGCTTCTCCATGAAGGCGCCGCCGACCTCGCGGCCGAGCAGGCGCTCGAAGCCCTCCCGGAAGAGCTGTGCCCGCTTCACCCCGCCGGGATCCGGCGAGGCGACCACCACCGGCCCCTCGCCCGCCAATTCGCGCAGCCGGGGGGCGAACAGGGCGCGGGCGTCGAGATGCTCGGCGCGGCAGCGGAAGGCGTTCTGGAAGGCCACGAGGTTGTGCACCTCCATGGCAAGGACGGCGTCCACGCCCATCGCCTCGAACAGTTGCGCGACGTAGCGGGTGGTCACCGGATCGCGCGGCTGGGTGCGGCGGTCCTTGCGCGCATAGGCGAGGTAGGGAACCACCGCCGTCACCCGCGCCGCGCCGGCGTCGCGCACCGCGCCGAGGAAGAACAGCAGCCGGCACAGCCGGTCGTTCGGGCTCTGGTCGGGGCCGCCATGCAGCCCCTGCAGCACGTAGACGTCGGCGCCGCGCAGGCCGACGAGCGGCCGGGCCTTGTGCTCGCCATCCTCGAAGCTCCGCTCCTCATGCGCGGCGAGCCCGACGCCGAGCGCGGCGGCGACCCGCTCGCCGAGGTCGCGGCCGGCGTCGAGCGCGAAAAGCTGCAGCATCGCGGCGATCCTCGTTCTGCCCGGCACGACCCTCTAACATCGCCGGCCGGGCGGGTGGCAGCGGCGCCGCCGGGCCCGTCCGCACAAGGGGGAGAGCAGGCCATGCCGCCCGGCACACCCGCCGCCCTGCCCGCGCAGGCGGAACTGTTCACCGACCTCTACGAGCTGCGCATGGCGCACGCCTACCAGGCGCTCGGCATGCGGGAGGAGGCGGTGTTCAGCCTGTTCGTCCGCCGCCTGCCGCCCGCGCGCAACTTCCTGCTCGCCTGCGGCACGGAGGACCTGCTGGACGCGCTGGAGGCGCTGCGCTTCGGCCCGGAGAGCCTCGGCTACCTGCGCTCCCTCGGCGAGTTCCCGGAGCCGTTCCTGTCCTGGCTCGCGGGCCTGCGCTTCTCCGGCAGCGTCCACGCCGTGCCCGAGGGCACGCCGGTCTTCGCCGAGGAGCCGATCCTCGAGGTGGTCGCCCCGATCGCCGAGGCGCAGCTCGTCGAGACCCTGGCGATGAACCTGGTCGGGCTGCAGACGCTGCTCGCCTCCAAGGCGGCGCGCGTCGTCGCCGCGGCGGCGGGGCGGCCGGTGGTGGATTTCGGCAGCCGCCGCGCCCAGGGGCTGGACGCGGCGGTGGCCGGCGCGCGGGCCTTCCACATCGCCGGGGTGGCGGCGACCTCGAACCTGCTGGCCGGGGCGCGGCACGGCATCCCGGTCGCCGGCACCATGGCGCACAGCTTCGTGCAGGCCTTCGGCTCGGAGGCCGAGGCGTTCCGCGCCTTCGCCCGCCTCTATCCGGAGACGGTCCTGCTGGTGGACACCTACGACACGCCGGAGGGGGTGCGGCGCGTCGTGGCGCTGGCGCGGGAACTCGGCCCCGGTTTCCGCGTGCGCGGCGTGCGCCTCGATTCCGGGGATCTGCTCGCCCTCTCCCGCGAGGCCCGCGCGATCCTCGACGCCGCCGGCCTCGACCGGCTGCAGGTCTTCGCCAGCGGCGGGCTGGACGAGACGCGGATCGCGGCGCTGCTCGCCGCCGGCGCGCCGATCGACGCCTTCGGGGTCGGCACGGAGATGAGCGTCTCCGCCGACGCGCCGGCGCTCGACATCGCCTACAAGCTCACCCGCTATGCCGGGGAGGGGCGCACCAAGCTCTCCGCCGGCAAGCGCATCCTGCCCGGCCGCAAGCAGGTGTTCCGCGCCATGGCGGGGGGCGTGGCCGCCGGCGACGTGATCGCCCGCGCCGAGGAGGACCTGCCGGGCGAGCCCCTGCTGCGCCCGGTGATGCGCGGCGGCCGGAGGCTGGCGCCGCGCCCGGCGCTTGCCGCCATCCGCGCCGAGGCGGCGGAACGCGTGGCCGCGCTGCCGGCGCGGCTGCGCGGCCTCGCCCCCGCCGAGCCGCCCTACCCGGTCGCCCTCAGCCCCGCCCTCGCCGCGCATGAGCGGGAGGTGCGCGCGCGGGTGCGCGGCCTGGCCGCTCCCCCGGCGTGACCGGGGCGCGGCCTGCCCGGCCCTGGCGGGCGGCCCCGACGCGTGATCCGCCGCGCGGATCATGCTGCCGCCCCGTGTCGGGTGGCCGAGCCTGCGCTTCGCCGCGGATCGGGCGCCGGAGCCGGATCACCGGCCGCCGCGCTGGCGGCGTATGCGGAGCCAGACGAGGGCCGCCACCACCGGCACCGCCAGGGACAGCGCGACCTCGCTGGTCGCAACGCCCCCGGGCCAGGGCAGCGGCTTCAGCGCATAGCCGAGCAGCGACAGCACGTAATAGCTGATCGCGGCGACCGAGAGGCCCTCCACCGTCTCCTGCAGGCGGAGCTGGGCGCGTCCGGTCTCGGCCATCGCCGCCAGGAGCTTCTGCGCCTGCGCCTCCTGCGCCACGGCGACGCGGGCGCGCAGCAGCTCCACCGCGCGGGCGCAGCGGGTGGAGAGCGCCTGGATGCGGGTGTGCGCGGCATCCACCGTGCTCATCGCCGGATCGAGCCGGCGTTCGAGGAATTCCGAGAGGGTCGGCAGGCCGTGCAGCCGCTGCTCGCGCAGCACCTGCAGCCGCCGCCCGACGAGCGCGTGATAGGCGCGGGCGGCGGAGAAGCGGTCCGCGGTGGTGGCGGCCTGGCGCTCGATCGAGGTGGCGAGCGCGCTGAGTTCCTCGAGGGCCTGCCGCTCCTCCTGGAGCGTGGAAAGCCCGGGCAGGCGGCTGGCGATGAGGGCCAGCCGTTCCGAGGCGGGTCCGAGATCGGTGCTGACGGCGCGGGCGGCCGGCAGGGCCAGCAGGGCGAGCATGCGGTAGGTCTCGATCTCCCAGAGCGCCTGGACAAGCCGCCCGGTCAGCGCCGGGGCCATGCCGTGGTCCTGGAGCAGCAGGCGGGTGAAGCCGTCGGGGCCGGGGCGGAAATCGGTCCAGCAGGTGGCGGCGCCGGCGGCGAGGCTGGCGCCGGCCAGGTTGGCCGACGCGAAGCAGCCGGGAGGCGGCGGCGCATCCTCGCCCTCGCTGCGCACCACGGCGATGTGGCTGGCCACCAGGGTGCGGCCGGGCAGGCCGGCCAGCCAGTCGGTCGGCACCGCCTCGATGGCGGTCTCGCCGAAGGGATCGGGAGCGGCCGCACCGGGACGGGGGCGGAAGAAGGTCCAGCCGTCGAACTCCGTGTGGCGCTCGTACCGCAGGCTGAACCGGCCGAAATCGGCCAGGACGAAATCGGCGCCGGCGGCAGGCGGCGTGACGCCGTAGCGGCGGCAGAGCAGGGCCAGATGCGCAACCGCCGCCGCGCGGCTGGCGCCGGGCTCGAGCACATTGGCAAGGCGGCTGATGGTGGCAGGGCTTGCGAGCGGCAGCGGCGGGCGCGCGTGGAGTTCGCCGGCCAGCAGGTCGCGGTCCGGATGCGGGGAGAGGGCGCTGATCATCTCGATGGCGGCAGGACAGTGCGGCTGTGGGCGGGCCAAGAGGAACTCCTGCCTGCTCAAGGTCATGACAGGTTGAAGTGCACTCCATATTTGCTAGGAAATGCTTTTTACATTTCCTGTAAAACAACCGAAAAGTTGCTGAGCCGACGAAGGGGAGTGCTTTTGCCCCCGCGTTGCACCCGTGCTGGTGGGACGCGGAATTCTCCCTCGCCGCATCCGCTTCTTCGCGGACCGGGACGCAACCCTGCCGCCGCGCCGGCGTCTCCCTCCTGCTTCCATGGCTGGAGAGGATGGGATGCGGCTCCTTCTTGCCCCAACTGCGGCGGCGCTGCTCGCTGCCGCGCCGGCGTGGGCGCAAACCAGCGAGGTGCCGGTCTGCCCCTCGCGCGAGGACGCGCAGATGGTGATGCAGGCGGGGCCCGGTGCCTCGCTGCCGCAGGGCTGCCGGGTCGCCACCGTCCGCCGCCTGGACACCCCCGCCGGCCCGGTCTGCGTCATCGACATTGGCGGCCAGCAGGCGGGTATCGTCGGTGCGGTGCGCGACGCGGTGGCGACCACGGAGTGGTGGACGGCCTGCGCCAACCTACGCGCCCCTTGAGCGCCGGATTCCGGATTGTTTCCATCCCGTCATGCGCGCCAGCGGCGCCCTTTCCGGTTCGGAAAACGGCTTCAGGCTTCCAGTTGCTTCCAGTGCCGGAGCCGCGTTCGAGAGCACCGCTGGTCGAACTCGCCGCCCTGATCGACCGGGCGGCGGCCGCCGCCACTTGGACGGCTTCGCCCTCCACGAGCCCGCCCCCGACTGCCCCGTGGAGGCGATCACCTGGACCCAGGCCCGGGGATGGGGAGCCGTGCGCGCGCCCTGCGGCGCGTGGTCGGGCTCCCGCCCTTGGCTTGGCTGGCTGCGGGTCGCACCGGGCGCCTGCGCCGTCGGCATGGCCTGAGGGCTGGCTGGGCCTACTCCACCCGCAGCGCCGCGCCGGCCGCGAGCGGGGCGAGCGGCATCGCCGCCGCCAGCAGCGCCGCCAGCAGCAGCAGGTAGGGCCGGGCGGAAAGCCCCGCCGCCGCCGCCTCGATCCCGGCCGCGCCGAAGATGACGGCGGGGATCGCCAGCGGCAGCACGAGCAGCGGCAGCAGCACCCCGCCGCGCCGTGCCCCGAGCGTCAGCGCCGCCCCGGCCGTGCCGAGAAGCGAGAGGAACCCCGCCGCGAGGCCGAGCGCGGCCATCGCTGCCGGCCAGGCTTCGGCCGGCAGGTTGAGCAGCGCCGCGGCGACCGGGGTGGCGAGGAGCAGCGGCAGGCCGGTGGTCAGCCAGTGCGCCACCGCCTTCGCCGCCGCCACGGCGGCAGGCGGCAGGCCGGAGAGCAGAAGCTGGTCGAGCGAGCCGTCCTCGGCATCGGCGCCGAACAGGCGGTCGAGCGGCAGCAGGGCGGCGAGCAGGGCGGCAGCCAGCAGCGCGCCCGGGGCGAGGCGTGCCAGCGCCTCCGGCGCCGGACCGATGCCGAAGGGAAAGAGCGCGGCGACGAGGACGAAGAACAGCACCGCCGCCAGCGTGTCCGCCGGATGGCGGAGCGCGAGCCGCAGCTCCCGCCCGAGCAGGGCGCGCCAGCCGGTCATGACGGAAGGGCGGGGCCGGGCGGCACCCGAAGGACGGGGGGAAGGGACACCCGGCGCTTGTAGGGCAGATCGCGGGCGGCCGGGAGCGCACCTCCCCTGCGGGCACGGCGTGTCCCGCCCTCAGGCCGCGGCCGCCTCCTCCCCGGACAGCGCCGCCGCCCGCGCGGCGAGGGCGGCGCGCACCGCCTGCGGCACCTGGCGGTGCGACCTGGCGCGCGGCAGGTCCATCTCCACGACGCAGGCGCCCGTGCCCGCCTCGTGCTCGGCCCAATTGTCGAAATGCCCGCGATCGGCGTTGTCCACGAAGCTCTCGGCCGGGGCGCCGTTGGCGAGCAGCAGGCGGTGCTCGGCCAGTTCCACGTGCAGGTAGGTGAACACCTCGGCCGGTGGCGCCTCGCGCAAGACGGAGACGCCGTTCACCAGCGCCCCCGCCTGCACCAGAACGCCGCTGATGCACAGCGCATGGCCGGGCGAGACCAGCAGGTCGCGGTGCGGCACGTTCTCGGCCAGAGCGCCGGCGCGAATGCGGATGGGGTTGACCCGCAGCGGGTCGGCGAAGCGGGTGGAAACCGTCTGGCGTCCGACCCAGCGTACCGGCAGCGCCTCCCCCTCCGCGGTCAGTACCAGGTCGCCGGGCCGCAGCGTCTCGACCGGCACCTCGCCCTTCGGCGTCAGGATGCCGGTGCCGGGCAGGAAGCAGATGGGCACGATGCGGTCGGCGAACTGCAACTGCTCGGCGCTGTAGATGCGGTTCGTGCCCTCATTGCCGTCGGCGAGGTTGAGATCCCTCACCTGGTAGTAGAAGCCGCGGGAATCGGTGCCGGTGGTGATCTGGTAGTCGGCGCGGAGGCCGGAGAAGACCACGGTGTCGATACCCCCGCCGCCGATGATGGTGTCATCGCCGGGGCCGCCGATCAGCAGGTCGTCGCCCGGGCCGCCCAGCAACAGGTCGTTGCCGGGGCCACCCCAGATGGTGTCGCGCCCGGGGCCGCCGATCAGCAGGTCGTTGCCGGCGCCGCCGATCAGCAGGTCGTTGCCCCCGCCGCCGTCGAGGATGTCGTCGCCGCTGCTGCCGAGCAGCGTGTCGTGCCCGTCGGTGCCCTCGATGATGAGTCCGGCCGGGGCGCTGCTGCCGCCCGAGGAGGTATCGCTCACCTGATGGTCTCCATCGCATGCCCAGGGGATGCGGCCGGAGTGCCTCAGCCGATGCACCGCCGCAGGGCTATCGCCTTATAGTTGATTCGATCCCAATACAATCGTTTTCTGGTTTCATTTCGGCCGGTCACAGCCCCAGCGTCACGGCGCCGGGCAGAGGCAACGGCAGGTGGGTGGCGGCCACCACCAGCCCGCCCGCCGCGCGGTGCCGCGCCAGCAGGGCGCCGAACCGCTCCACCGAGGCGGCATCGAGGCCGGTGGTCGGCTCGTCGAGCAGCCAGAGCGGGGCCCGGGGCGGCCCGTCCCCCGCGGGCAGGCCGAGCGCGAGCCGCGCCAGCGCCAGCCGTCGCCGCTGCCCCGCGGAGAGCACGCGCACCGGCAGCGCCGCGAGCGGCGCGAGGCCGAGCGCCTCGAGCGCCGACGCCACCCCCTCCTCCCCCCCGCCCCACAGGCGGGCGTAGAAGAGGAGGTTCTCGCGCGCCGTCAGCGACGGCTTCAGCGCGTCGCCATGGCCGAGATAGCGCAGCCGCGCCGCATGCGCCGTGCGGTCTGCCAGCGCGTCCCGCCCCTGCCAGAGCAGCCGCCCCTCGGCCGGGGCCAGCAGCCCGGCCAGGATGCGCAGCAGGCTCGACTTGCCCGCGCCGTTGGCGCCGGTCAGCAGCAGCGCCCCCCCCGGCCCGAGCGAGAAGGAAAGGCCCCCGAACACCGCCCTCTCGCCCCTGAGGCAGGCGAGATCCTGCGCCTCCAGCATGCACCGCTCCCGCTCCGCCCCGGCCCGCCCCGTGGACCCGTCCGGTGCGGCGTGCTTAAAACCCGGCCCCGGCGCCTTCCGGCGCCCCACGGACAGAGGGTTCCCGGACCATGCGGATGATCGGGCAGGACAGCCTGAAGACCCGCCGCACCCTGACGGTGGACGGCAAGACCTATCACTACTTCAGCCTGCCCGAGGCGGCCAAGCACATCGCCCCCGCCGGCGCCGACCTCTCCCGCCTGCCCTTCAGCCTGAAGGTGCTGCTCGAGAACGTGCTGCGCTACGAGGACGGGCGCAGCTACACGGTGGAGGACGCGAAGGCGATCGCCGAATGGGTGGTGCAGGGCCGCTCCGAGAAGGAGGTACCCTTCCGCCCCGCCCGCATCCTGATGCAGGACTTCACAGGCGTGCCCGCGGTGGTGGACCTCGCGGCGATGCGCGACGGCATCATCCGCCTCGGCGGCGACCCGCGGAAGGTGAACCCGCTGGTGCCGGTGGACCTGGTCATCGACCACTCCGTCATGGTGGACGTCTTCGGCACGCCGGACGCGCTGAAGAGGAACGTGGACATCGAGTTCGAGCGCAACGGGGAGCGCTACGAGTTCCTGCGCTGGGGCCAGTCCGCCTTCGCCAATTTCCGCGTCGTGCCGCCCGGCACCGGCATCTGCCACCAGGTGAACCTGGAGTATCTCGCGCAGGTCGCCTGGACCTCGGCCGAGGCCGGGGAGACCTATGTCTACCCGGATTCCTGCTACGGCACCGACAGCCACACCACCATGGTCAACGGCCTCGGCGTGCTGGGCTGGGGTGTGGGCGGCATCGAGGCCGAGGCGGCGATGCTCGGCCAGCCCATCGCGATGCTGATCCCGGACGTGATCGGCTTCAAGCTCACCGGCAGGCTGCGCGAGGGCGTGACGGCGACCGACCTGGTGCTGACCGTCACCCAGATGCTGCGCAGGAAGGGCGTGGTCGGCAAGTTCGTCGAATTCTTCGGTGCCGGCCTCGACGACCTGCCGCTGGCCGACCGCGCCACCATCGGCAACATGGCGCCCGAATACGGCGCCACCTGCGGCTTCTTCCCGGTGGACGAGGTGACGCTCGACTACCTCCGCCTCACCGGGCGGGAGGAGCACCGCATCAACCTGGTGCGGGAATACTACCGGGCGCAGGGCATGTGGCGCGACAGCGGGGCGCCCGACCCGGTCTTCACCGACACGCTGGAACTCGACCTCTCCACGGTCGAGCCCTCCCTCGCCGGGCCGAAGCGCCCGCAGGACCGGGTGGCGCTCTCGAACGCCGCCGCCTCCTTCGCCAAGGACCTCGCCGCGGGCGCCATGGGCGTGCCGGGCGACGAGGCGGGGAAGCGGGTGCCGGTGGCCGGCGCCAATTACGACCTCGGCCACGGCGACGTGGTGATCGCCGCCATCACCTCCTGCACCAACACTTCCAACCCCTCGGTGATGCTCGCCGCCGGGCTGGTGGCGCGCAAGGCGCGGCAGAAGGGCCTCGCGCCCAAGCCCTGGGTGAAGACTTCCCTCGCCCCGGGCAGCCAGGTGGTCAGCGAGTACTACGCCAAGTCGGGCCTGCAGCAGGACCTGGACGCCATCGGCTTCAACACCGTGGGCTACGGCTGCACCACCTGCATCGGCAACAGCGGGCCGCTCGCCGAGCCGATCGTGGACGCGATCGAGAACAACAAGCTGGTCGCGGTCAGCGTGCTCTCCGGCAACCGCAACTTCGAGGGCCGCGTGCACCCGAACGTGCGCGCCAACTACTTGGCCTCCCCGCCGCTGGTCGTGGCCTACGCCCTCGCCGGCACCATCACGAAGGACCTGACGAGGGAGCCGATCGGCCAGGGGAAGGACGGCCAGCCGGTCTATCTGAAGGACATCTGGCCGACGCAGAAGGAGGTGTCGGACACCATCCACGCCGCGGTGACGCGGGAGATGTTCCAGTCCCGCTACGCCGACGTGTTCAAGGGCCCGCCGCAGTGGCAGGCGATCCGCGTCGAGGCGGACAGCGAGACCTACCGCTGGAACTCCGGCTCCACCTACGTGCAGAACCCGCCCTACTTCGAGGGCATGACGCTCGAGGTGAAGCCGGTGCAGTCGGTGCGCGGCGCGCGGGTGCTGGCGGTGCTGGGCGACTCCATCACCACCGACCACATCTCCCCCGCCGGCTCGATCCGGCGGAACTCCCCGGCGGGCGAGTACCTGCTGCAGCACCAGGTGCGGCAGGCCGACTTCAACAGCTACGGCGCCCGCCGCGGCAACCACGAGGTGATGATGCGGGGCACCTTCGCCAACATCCGCATCCGCAACGAGATGCTGCCGGGCACCGAGGGTGGCATCTCGAAGCACCATCCCTCGGGCGAGGTGGCGCCGATCTACGACATCGCCATGCGCTACAAGCGCGAGGGCGTGCCCCTGGTGGTGTTCGGCGGCAAGGAGTACGGCACCGGCTCCTCGCGCGACTGGGCGGCGAAGGGCACCTTCCTGCTCGGCGTGAAGGCGGTGATCGCCGAGAGCTTCGAGCGCATCCACCGCTCCAACCTCGTGGGCATGGGCGTGCTGCCGCTGACCTTCCTCGACGGGCAGGACCGCAAGAGCCTGCGCATCACCGGCGAGGAGGTGATCGACATCCTCGGCCTCGAGGAGCTGCGGCCGCGCATGCAGCTCGAGCTGGTGATCCACCGTCCGGATGGCGCGGTGGACCGCACCAAGGTGCTCTGCCGCGTGGATACCGCCGACGAGGTCGAGTACTACAAGAATGGCGGCATCCTGCACTACGTGCTGCGCGGCATGGCCCGCGCGCACTGACGCCAGCGGATGCGGAGGGGGGCGGCGGGCCGCGCCCCTACCCCTCCAGCCGGAGGTCGAGCGCCGCCTCCAGCCGGCGCGCGCCCTCCGGGCTCAGCGCCAGGCGGCGGCGGGCCAGCGGGTCCTCTCCCCGCGTCGCCATCCGGTAGACCCAGCCGCGGCGCAGGCAGCAGGCAGCGATCTCCCGCCCCAGCCCGCCGGCGAGGTGCGGCCGCCGCTCCGACCAGTCCATGCAGTCGCAGGCGAGGCGCCTGGCCCGCCGTGCCGCGGCGAGGTCCACGCCGAGCGCGGCGAGTCCCGCCTCTCCCTCCGCGCTCGTCTCCCACCCGCCTTCGGCCGGGCGGAGCCAGGCGCGCCCCGCGAGCGCGGCGTGCAGCGCCACACCGAGCCGCCCCGCCAGGTGGTCGTAGCAGAGCCGCGCGGCGCGGAACGCCTCGCCATGCGGCCAGGGGCGCCGCGGCGCCACCGAAAGGGTCAGGCCGCCCAGCATCTCCAGCGCCGCCGCGACCTCCTCCGAGGCCAGGCGGTGATAGCGGTGCCTTCCCTGGCGGTGCACCGCAACCAGCCCGCCCTCCGCCAGCCGCGCCAGATGCGCGCTCGCCGCCGAGGCGCCGATGCCGGCGATGCGCGCGAGTTCCCCCGCCGTCAGCGCCTCGCCTCCCAGCAGCGCCTGCAGCATGGCGGCGCGAGCGGGTTCGCCGAGCAGGGCGGCGGTGGCGGCGAAGGCGGCAGGGGTGGGCATGGCGGCGCGCTCCCGGCGGATCCGGCCGCCCAGCTTGCCACGGAGGGGCGGGGCATGCTTCGCCGCTGCGCGGAGCGGCGCCGGCCATGCCATGGCAGGCTGCCCGGGGAGGGATGCATGATCGCCGTGATCTTCGAGGTCGAGCCGGCCGAGGGCCAGCTCGACGCCTATCTGGACCACGCGGCGCGGCTGCGCGCCGAGCTGGAGACGATGCCGGGCTTCCTTTCGGTCGAGCGCTTCCGCAGCCTGGCCAACCCGGCGAAGCTGCTCTCCCTCTCCTTCTGGGAGGATGAGGAGGCGGTACGCCGCTGGCGCAACCACGCGGCGCACCGCGCCGCGCAGCGCGCGGGTCGGGACGGCGTGTTCGCCGGCTACCGGCTGCGCGTGGCCGCCGTGCTGCGCGACTACGGCCCCGCCGAGCGGCGGGAGCAGGTCCCGGCGGACAGCAACGCGGCGCACGCCGTGCCCTGAAGCGGATCCCGTTCAGGTGGACCCGCCCGAACGGGTGAAGAGGCTCGCACCATCAACGCGCCAGAGCAGTTTCCGGAGCGGTGGACCGGCCGCCGCATGAAGGAGGCGCGATCCGCCAAGGCGTATCGCGCAGGGCTGGCCGGCGCCCCCGATCGCTGCGACAAGGGCCGGGGCGGGCCATCCGCCGCGGGTCAGGGGCAGCAGGGGCAGGGGGATGAGCGCCGAGCAGATCGCGATCAGCGGCATCCTGGTCGCGACGATGCTGATGTTCCTCTGGGGGCGCTGGCGCCACGACATGGTGGCGCTCGGCGCGCTGCTCGCCTGCGTGCTGGCGGGGCTGGTGCCGGCCGCGGAGGCGTTCAGCGGCTTCGGCCACCCGGCGGTGATCACCGTCGCCGCGGTGCTGGTGCTGAGCCGGGCGCTGCAGACCTCGGGGGCGGTGGACGCGCTGGCGCAGCGCGTGCTGCCGCAGCGCGCCGGGCCGGGGCTGACGATCGCGGCGCTCACCCTGCTCGCCGCGGTGCTCTCGGCCTTCATGAACAATGTCGGCGCGCTGGCGCTGCTGATGCCGGTGGCGATCCAGCTCGCGGCGAAGCAGGAGGTGCCGGCGGGGCGGCTGCTGATGCCGCTTGCCTTCGGCTCCATCCTCGGCGGGATGACGACGCTGATCGGCACGCCGCCCAACCTGATCGTCGCCGGCTTCCGTGCCGAGGCGAAGGGCGAGGGCTTCGCCATGTTCGACTTCACCCCGGTCGGGCTGGCGGTGGCGGGGGCGGGCATCGCCTTCATCGCCCTGCTCGGCTGGCGGCTGGTGCCGGCGCGCGCGCGCGCCGACGCGGAGGGATTCGACGTCGGCGCCTACCTGACCGAGGCGCGGGTGCCCGAGGGGGCCAAGGCGGTCGGCATGCGCCTCCGGGAGGTGGAGGCGGCGATGGAGGAGGCCGGCGCCCAGGTGGTCGGCATCATCCGCGACGAGCGGCGGCTGCGCCTGGCGCGGCCGTGGCAGAAGGTGCGGGCGGGGGACATCCTGATGCTGGAGGCGGAGCCGGAGGGGCTCGCCTCCAGCCTGTCCGCCCTCGGCCTCGCGCTGGAGGAGGCGGTGCGGCCCGACCCCGAGGGGCAGGCGGAGCGGCAGACCCGTCGGGAGGGGGCGGAGGCGCCCGAGGGCGCGGAGGAGGTGGTGCTGCTGGAATATGCGGTGCTGCCCGGCTCGCCGCTGGCCGGCCGCTCCGCCTCCGATCTCCGCCTGCGCTCGCGCCTGGGCGTGAACCTGCTCGGCGTCTCGCGGCGGGGGCGGGTGGAGACGGCGCGGCTGCGCAGCATGGTGCTGCGGGAAGGCGACGTGCTGCTGATGCAGGGGCCGGCCGAGAGCCTCGCGGAATTCGCCGCCGAGTCGGGCTGCGTGCCGCTGGCGCCGCGGGAGCTGCGCCTGCCGGACCGGCGGCAGATCGCGCTTGCCTCGGCGATCATGCTGGGCGCCATCGCCGCCGCGGCCTTCGGCCTGGTGCCGGCGGCGGTGGCCTTCGCCGCCGGCGTGCTGGCGGCGATGGCGACGCGGCTGGTGCCGCCGCGCTCGGTCTATGGCGCGGTGGACTGGACGGTGGTGGTGCTGCTCGGGGCGCTGATCCCGGTCGCAGGCGCGATGGAGAGCACGGGCACCGCCGACCTTGCCGCCCGCACCCTGCTGGAGGGGGTGGCGGGGGGCGAGGCGGTGCTGGCGCTCGGGCTGATCCTGCTGGTGACGATGACGATCTCGGATTTCGTCAACAACGCCGCGACCGCGGCGGTGATGTGCCCGATCGCCGTCGGCACCGCGGCCGGGCTCGGCGCCAACCCTGACCCGTTCCTGATGGCGGTCGCGGTCGGCGCCTCCTGCGCCTTCCTGACCCCGATCGGGCACCAGAACAACACGCTGATCCTGGGGCCCGGCGGGTTCCGCTTCGGCGACTACTGGCGGCTTGGCCTGCCGCTCGAGCTGATCGTGCTTGTGGTGGCGGTGCCGGTGATCCTGCTGGTCTGGCCGCTGTGAGGGCGGCCCCGGCACCCCGCCGCCGTCAGGCGGCGGGCAGGCCGCGGCGCTCCTCGGCGCAGCCCCCGACCACGAAGCCGTAGAAATCCGGTCGCCGGCGCCGCCCGTCGGCGAGCACGAGGTCGATCGGCGCCACCGCGGGCTGGCGCAGCCCGTAGGCCTGGACCATCGGCCCCACCGGCACGAAGCGCACGCCGGTGGCGCGCAGCAGGCGCAGCAGGGTCGGCTCCATCAGCGCGCACCAGTGGGTGAGGCCGAGCTCGAGGCTGGCGCGCAGGATGCCCTGCATCAGGCCGAGGCGGACCAGCGGCTCCCACGCCCCGCCCATGGGCCGGCAGCGCTTGGAAAGGGCGAAGCGCGAGATCTCCCCGACAGTATGCATGGGCAGGTCGCGCAGGATGTCGGCATCGCAGTAGCGCAGCATCGGCAGCCCGCCGCTGGCCCCGAGGACCAGCCGCGCGGTCCCGACCAGTTCTCCGCTACGGCGGTGGCGGAGCAGCACGTGGCGCGAGCAGGGGTCGAACTCGTCCTGCTCCAGATCCTGGCCGGGCTGGCCGGGCAGGATGCCCCGTTCGAGGCAGAACACCTGATGGCGCAGCCGCTGCGCCTCCCGCACCGCTTCCTCCGTTTCCGCGAGTTCGACCGAAAGGTGGCGGGCGATCGCGAAGACCGCCTCGACGGCTTGAATATTCATTGGGTCCCATTCCCCCGCCCCGTTGAACACGAGATGGTTATCAGGAACCGGGTGCGATGAGAAAGAGAAAATCCGCTCGCGAGAGGCTATTCAACGAATGCGCTGACACTGTTCGGACTATGTCCGGCTTACTGGTTCTTTATGTGGCGACTTTGTGGCAAAGCATGACACTACTGGAAGGCTTGGTTGGTCCGAATTGATGAATGATGTTGTTAAGCAACGAAAGCTTCAGACCCGCCGGGATTGTCCAAGAGGGTGCGGAAAGGCAGGGTTAATTCATGAACCATGAATTTGTACGGGATTGTGATGAAGCCTCTGCTGTCCTGCTTGATCCTGGCTTTCATGGCGGATCGGGGCAGCTCGGCCGGTGTGGGGATGATTGCAGAAGGCATTGAAACGATAAAAGAATAATCCGCCTCGCCGCGTCGCCCAGAAGGCGTAGCAGGGCAGACTGTAAAGTTTTCCGACAGTCTGGGCCGCCAGAAGGCAGCGGGGCCAGGGCACGGGCGGTGCGCCGCGGGCGCCGCGACCGGGGGTTGCGCCGACCCTCCGGGCTACCGCGGCGCGGCGCTGTCGGAGTTCTTGACAACCAAACCGTGATCCCGATTCCGCAACAAGAATCGCCTTCCGAATCAATGGCTTGGGAATCTGGCACGGTCCCTGCATGGTGCTCCGTGGCGGGTCCCGTTCCCGCAGGCACAGAGGAGCAGGAGGACAGACATGCAGAGCTCCACCGGAGGGTGGCTGAGGAGAACCCTCTTCGCCGGCGCGGCGGCGCTGGCCGTGGCCGCGGCGCCCATCGCCGCCGAGGCCGCGCCCTACGCCTACGCCTCGAACCAGATCACCAATCTGACGGTCACCTACGCGGACGGATCGTCGATCCTCGCGCCTGGCGGGACCAATCTCGCTCAGGCGAATACGTCGATCAGCGGCTCCGCCTTCTTCACCGGTTTCGCTCCGGGGGGATCCTTCAACAGCGGTGTCGTCGGTGCTGCGCTTGAAATGCCTCAGGCCTTTTCCGGGCCAGGGCCTGCACCTGGGGAGAACACCTTCAATCCCGCGGGGGCGCCCGGCACTTTCATCGGCACACGGGCGGATGCCAACATTGGCGCCGGCACCGCGCAGACCGGCGTGGCGGTGAACAATGTAGTGGAGGGCTATGGCGTCGTCAGCGGCACTTCTGGCACCTCGACGGCGAACAACACCGCTACCATCACCTGGTCGGTGGTCGGCACGGGCCAGGGGCTGCTGGTCCAGTTCAATGACCTGATCCAGCTCATTGCCTCCACGGCCGTCGCTTTCGGTGAGAGCGCCACGGCCACCATTGCCAACACGCTGCAGCTCCGCAATGCCGCTGGCGTGCTGATCTTCGAGGCCGCTCCGGCCGAGATCAACCGGCAGGTCGGCTCGGGTGCCGGCGTGCCGCCCACCGCCTCGATCAACGAGACGCATTCGATCAGCATCCTCACCCCAGCTCTCGTTTCGGGGCAGAGCTACACCGTCTCGCTTACCTCGCAGGCGACGCAGAGCATCACTGTTGGTGTGCCCGAGCCGGCCACGCTGGCGCTGCTCGGTGCCGGGCTGCTCGGCCTCGCCGCCGTGCGCCGCCGCAAGGCCGCCTGAGCGCCCTGCGCGCCGCCCGCCGGGTCCTCCGGGCCCGGCGGGCCTTTCCTGCCTTCTCCTCCGCCACCCCCCTCATCCCGCGCAGCCCAGCAGCGGGCGGATCTGCCCGACGCGCCGCTCGATGATCGCGGCGCGCCGGCGAAGCTGCGGCCCCGGCGCGGCGGCCGACCAGTGCAGCGGCCGCGGCAGCACCGAGGCCAGCAGCGCCGCCTCCCGTGCCGAGAGCGCCGCGGCCGGCTTGCCGAAGAAGGCCCGCGCCGCCGCCTCGGCGCCGTAGATCCCCGGGCCGAACTCCACGATGTTGAGATACACCTCCAGCACCCGCCGCTTCGGCCAGAGCAGCGCGATCTGCGGCGTCAGCCAGGCCTCGGCCAGTTTCCGCACCGGGTCGCGCCCCGGCCACAGCAGCAGGTTCTTCGCCGTCTGCATGGTGATGGTGCTGGCCCCGCGCGGCCGCTCCCCCTCCCGCCACGCCTCGATCTGGCCGCGCAGCGCCGCGATGTCGAAGCCCAGCGCCTGCTCGCAGAACAGGTTGTCCTCGGCCGCGATCACCGCATGGGCAAGGGCGGGCGCGATCGCCTCGTAGGGCACCCATTGCCGCTCCAACCCGTGCCCTTCGGCGAGGCGGATCAGCATCAGCGGCGTCACCGGCGGGGGCACGAAGCGGAACAGCAGGATCAGCAGCGGCGGGCCGAGCAGCAGCACCAGCAGCCCGAGGCGCAGCAGCCGCATCGCCCGTCCCGTCAGCACGCGGGAAGGCGCGCCGGGAAGGCTTCGGAGGCGGCGCGGGCGGGGGCGGGGCGCATCCTGCACTCGTCCCCGCCCGCGCCGGCGGCGTCAAGCCGGGCGGAGACGGTTCAGGAGGCGGCGGCGCCCGCCACCCGCTCGGCCAAGCGACCGACCGATTCGGGGTTGACCAGGCCCGAGAGGTCGCCGACCTCGCCGCCGGTCCACACCGACCGCACCACGCGGCGCATGATCTTCATGCTGCGCGTCTTCGGCAGGTCCTCCACGAAGACCACGGCCTTGGGGCGGAAGGAGGTGCCGAGCCCGGCGGCGACGGCCTGCTTCAGCGCCTCCGCGACCTCCTCCGTCGCGGCGACGCCGCGCGCCGGCACGCAGACGCACACCACGGCCGAGCCCTTGACCGGGTCCGGCACGCCGATCGCCGCGGCCTCGGCCACCTTGCCGGTGGCGAGCAGCAGGGCCTCGATCTCGGCCGGGCCGGTGCGCTTGCCGGCGATCTTGATGGTGTCGTCCGAACGGCCGTGGATGAACCAGTCGCCGTCCTCGTCCACCGAGGCGAAGTCGCCCTGCACCCAGAGGCCGGGAATCCGCGACCAGTAGCTCTCGATGTAGCGCGCGGGGTCGCGCCACAGGCCGCGGGTCAGCCCGATCGAGGGCATGGTCAGGGCAAGCTCCCCGACCCTGCCGCGCGGCAGGGGGTTGCCGTCGTCGTCCACGACCGCCGCGCCCATCCCCGGGATCGGGCCGGCGAAGCCGCAGGGCTTCACCTCCGGCCGCAGGACGTTGCCGGCGAGGATGCCGCCGCCGATCTCCGTGCCGCCGGAATAGTTCAGGATCGGCGCGCGACCGCCGCAGACCTTGCTGCGGAACCAGGTCCAGGCCTCCGGCGTCCAGGGCTCTCCGGTCGAGGCGGTGACGCGCAGCGAGGACAGGTCGTAGCCCTCCACCACCTCCGGGGGCTGCTGCATGAAGGCGCGCACCATGGTCGGGGCCACGCCGAGGAAGCTGATCCGGTGGTCCTGCACCAGCCGCCAGAGGCGGCCGGGCTCCGGATAATCCGGCGTGCCCTCGGCGAGCAGCAGGGTGGCGCCGACGAGGGGCGTCGCCACGGCCAGGATCGGGCCGGTCAGCCAGCCGAGGTCGCTCATCCACAGCAGGCGGTCGGTGGGCCGCAGGTCGAGGATCAGCCCGAAGTCGAGCGCCGCCTTGGTCATGAAGCCGCAATGGGTATGCACCGTCCCCTTGGGCCTGCCGCTGGTGCCCGAGGTGTAGACGAGCATCGCCGGCGTCTCGGCCGGAAGCTCGGCCGGGGGGGCCGGCTGCCCGCGGGCGAGGAGATCGTGCCAGCCGATCCGGCCCGCCTCCACCGCCGCGCCGGGGTCGCGCGGGACGAGCACCACATGGCGCAGCGTCGGCACCTCGGCGGCGGCGGCGGCGATCACCGCCGCCATCTCCACCTTCCGGCCGCGGCGCCAGGTGTGGTCGGCGGTGACGACCGCGACCGCCCCGGCATCCGCCAAGCGCTCGGCGACGGCCTGCGGCCCGAAGCCGGAGAACATCGGCAGCGCGATCGCGCCGATGCTGACGATGGCCAGGAAGGCGGCGATGGCCTCGGGGACGGAGGGCATGAACAGGCCGACCACCTCGCCCCGGCGGATGCCGAGCGATGTCAGCCCGCCCGCCGCCCGCGAGACCGTCGCGGCGAGGTCCGCATAGGTCAGCGACCGCCGGCTGCCATCCTCCCCTTCCCAGAGAATGGCCGGCTTCTCCGCATGGCCGTTGGCGATGGTGCGGTCGAGGCAGTTCCAGGCGAGGTTGGTGGTGCCGCCGACGCACCACTCGGCCCATTCCGGCCCCTTCGAGAGGTCGAGCAGCCGCTCATAGGGCCTGAAGAAGCGGAGGCCGTGGAACTCCATCACCGCCGCCCAGAACCACTCGGGCTCCCGGGCGGCGCGCGCCACCAGGCTGTCGTAGTCCGGGATGCCGTGGAGGCGCAGGAAGCGCTCCAGCGGCGGCGTACCGGTCTCGCTCATGCGACTGCCTCCCTTCCGGTGCCCGGCATGGCGGTCAGGCGCGGCCGAGCGCGCAGCCGCCCTCGGCCATGGGCCGGAAGGCCTGCTCGCCGGGCGTGGTGCGCAGCAGCCTGTAGTAGTCCCACGGGCCGCGGGACTCCTGCGGCGACTTGACCTCGAAGAGATAGGCCGGGTGCAGCTTCCGGCCGTCGGGGCGGATGGTGCCGGCGCCGAAGGCGTCGTCGTCGCAGGGCATGGCCTTCATGCGGCTGACCGTTTCGCTTCCCGAGGCCTTGGCGGCGGCGACGCCGAGATCCCCGACCGCCTTGAGGTAGTGAAGCACCGCGCCGTAGCAGCCGGCCTGCGCCATGGTCGGCGCCTCCAGGCCGAAATTGCCCTTCACGCGGGCGGTGAAGGCGCGCGTGCGGTCGTTGAGATCCCAGTAGAAGGTCTCGGTCAGGACCAGGCCCTGCGCCGCCTCGAGGCCGAGCCCGTGCACCTCGGAGATGAACATCACCAGGGCGGCGAGCCTCTGGCCGCGCCGCGTCAGGCCGAACTCGGCGGCCTGCTTGGTGACGTTGATGAGGTCGCCGCCCCCGGCGCCGACGCCGATCACCTTCGCCCGGCTGGCCTGCGCGCGCAGCAGGAAGGCGGAGAAGTCGGTGGTGCCGGGGAAGGGGAAGCGCACCGAGCCCAGCACGCGCCCTCCGGCGGACTGGATGAAGCGCGTCGCCTCGGCCTCCATCGAATGGCCGAAGGCGTAGTCGGCGGTGATGAAGAACCAGGTGTCGCCGCCTGCCGCGACCATGGCCGCGCCGGTCGAATTGGCGAGCATCCAGGTGTCGTAGGTCCAGTGCACCGTGTTGGGGCTGCACTGCCCGCCCGTGAGCTCCGCCGTGCCGGGCGTGGAGGCGAGGAGCACCTTGTTCTTCTCCCGCACCACCCCGGCCACCGCCAGGGCGACGGAGCTGGTCGGAACGTCCACGATCGCGTCCACCCCCTCGCGGTCGATCCACTGCCGGACGATGCTGGAGGCGACGTCGGGCTTGTTCTGATGGTCGGCGGCGAGGACCTCCACGCGGAAGCCACGCTCGCCGAAATCCTGCACCGCCTGGCGCGTGGCGGCGACCGATCCCGGCCCGGCGATGTCGCGGAAGACCCCGCTCAGGTCGGACAGCACGCCGAGCCTGATCGTGTTCGCGCCCTGGGCGCGGGCGCGGCCCACCCCGGCGGCGGTCGCTGCGGCCAGCGCCGCGCCGGCCTGGAAGAAGCAGCGTCGGGTGAATGTCATGGCGGTTCCTCCCTCTCGTTGCGGGACGTGGATGCGGTTCAGGGGCCGGCGCCGCGCACCATCGCGCGGAGGCGGAATTTCTGGATCTTGCCGCTCGGCGTCCGCGGCAGCTCCGTCACGATCTCCAGCCGCTCCGGCATGTACTGCCGGGCCATGCGCTGCGCCTCGAGATGCGCGATCATGTCGGCGAAGGAGAAGGAGGCGCCCTCCCGCAGCCGCACGAAGGCGCAGGCCCGCTCGCCGAGCCGCTCGTCGGGGTAGCCGACGATCGCGACCTCCGCGACCGCGGGGTGGCGGAACAGCAGGTTCTCGATCTCGACGACGGGGATGTTCTCGCCGCCGCGGATGATGATGTCCTTGGTCCGGCCGGCGATGCGGATGTAGCCGTCCTCGTCCATGCGCGCGAGGTCGCCGGTGTCGAACCAGCCCTCCGCATCGGTGGTGTCGAGGTCCGGCCGCTTCAGGTAGCCCACGAAATTGGAGCAGCCGCGCACCTGCAGCCGCCCCTCCTCGCCGGCAGCGACGGGGCGGCCCTCGGCGTCCACCACGCGCAGCTCCATCCCCGGCAGGGGGCAGCCATCGGTCGCGATGGCCTTCTCCTCCGGGTCGTCCGGCCGCGTCGTGGTGACCGCCCCGTTCTCCGACATGCCCCAGGCGGAGACGATGGCGGCGCCAAGCGTCTGGCGCGCCTTCGCCACCAGCGCGCGCGGGATGGGCGCGCCGGCTGAGACGAAGACGCGCAGGCTCGGCGTGCCCTGGCCGGTGCGCGCGACATGCTCGGTCAGGTCGTTGAGGAAGGGCGTGGCGCCCATGGTGAAGGTGGCGCCTTCCGCGCGGATCTGGCGCGCCATCTCCTCCGGCGCGAAGATGTCCTGGAGCACCGCGGTGGCGCCGAGCATCACCGGCAGCATGAGGCCGTACATGAAGCCGAGCTGGTGGGCGAGCGGCGAGGGCATGTGGATCACGTCCTCCTCGCCGAGGCCGAGGCGCCCGGCGAAGGGGGCGAGGTTCGAAAGCAGGGTGTTGGAAGTGTGCATCACCCCCTTCGGCTCGCCGGTCGTCCCGCTGGTGTAGAGGAGCTGGATCACGTCGTCCGGCCCGGCGCCCTGGCCCCGGAGCGAGGCCCGCCCCTGCTCGCCGGCCCGCGGGGCGAGCAGCGCCCCGAACGCCGTCTCCCCCTCGCCGCCGGCGACGAAGACGTGGCGCAGCGCCGGCAGGCGGCCGCGCAGGCCCGCCACCATCGCCGGGTAGTCGAAGCCGCGGAAGCGCGCCGGCACCACCAGCACCCTGGTCTCGGCAAGGTCCAGCATGAAGCCGAGCTCGCGTTCGCGGAAGATGACCATCAGCGGGTTGCTGACGGCGCCGATCTTCAGGCAGGCGAGGTGGAGGACGGAGAACTCCCACCAGTTGGGAAGCTGGAAGGACACCACCTCGCCGCGCGCGACGCCGCATTCGCGCAGCGACAGCGCCACCAGATCCGAGAGCCGGTCGAGCGCGCGGTAGCTGAGCCGCGTCTCCTCGCCGGTCTCGGAACGGCGAGCGACGATCGCCGCCTTCTCGGGCGTCCGCGCGACGGCGCGCGCCAGATGGTCGAGCAGGGTCTCGTCCCGCCAGTGGCCCGCCGCCCGCATCGCCTCCCGCCGCGCCGGCAGGCGGTTTGGCTCGAACGCCATGTCCTTGCTCCTCCCCGTCTCCGTTGGCCTCTTACGCCCGGTCCCGCCCCGCATACTGCACCGCGGCCCTGCCCGCGCGCTCGCGCGCCACGATCAGCTTCATGATCTGCGCCGTGCCGTCGCCGATCTCGAGGCCCATCACGTCCCGCAGCCGCTGCTGGTGCGGCAGGTCGAGCGACCAGCCGTAATGGCCGTGCGTCAGCAGGCACTGGTGGATGACATCCACCGCCGTCTTCGGTCCCAGCCACTTGCACATGGCGGCCTCGGCGGTGTGCGGCGCGCCCTCGTCGCGCAGGCGCAGCGTGTGGTAGCAGAGCTGCCGCACCGCGGCGATCAGCCCCTCTCCCTCCGCCAGCGGGAAGGTGACGCCCTGATACTGCGCGATCGGCGCGCCGAAGGCCTGGCGCTCCTGCACATAGGCCCAGGTCTCGTCCAGCGAGGCCTGCGCGGCGGCGCAGCACTGCAGCCCGATCAGCGCCCGGCTGTAGTCGAAGCCCTGCATCACCTGCGCGAAGCCCGCCCCCTCCTCGGCCAGGCGGTTCTCCGTCGGGATGCGCACCGCGTCGAAGAAGATCGAGCCGCGGCCGATCGCATGGCTGCCGAGATCCTTGAACCGCGTGGTGGTGATGCCGGGCGCGTCCATCGGCACCAGGAAGGCGGAGACGCCGCGCGCCCCGCTCCCGGCCGGGCCGGTGCGGGCGAAGACCACCGCCGCATCGGCCTGGTCGGCCATGCTGATCGAGGATTTCTCGCCGTTCAGCACGTAGGAGGCGCCGTCGCGGCGGGCGGACAGCGCCAGGCTCGCCGCGTCCGACCCGCCGCGCGGCTCGGTGAGCGCGATGCAGACCAGCGCCTCTCCCGAGACGATGCGCGGGATCCAGCGCCCGGCCAGCTCGGGCGCGCCGTGCCGGGCGATGATCTGCCCGTTGAGCGAGGCGAGCAGCGGCACGTAGGCGAGGTTGATGTCGCCATGGGCCACCGCCTCGATCGCCAGCCCCGCGGTGACGCTCGGCGCGCCGAGGCCGCCATGGCGCTCGGGCAGGTCGGCGCCGATCAGGCCGAGCGCGCCCATCTCCCGCACCAGCGCGCGGTCCACCCGGCCCTCGCGCTCGCGCGCCATGTAGCCGGGCGCGATCCGCTCGCGGGCGAAGCGCCGCGCCGTGTCCTGGAAGGCGCGCTGGTCCTCGGTCAGCCCGGCCGTCATGGCGGCACCTACTTCTGGTACTTGCGGAAGTCGGGCTTCCGCTTCTCGTTGAAGGCGCGCACGCCCTCCTGGCTCTCCTCGCTGGCGTAGTACATGGTCAGCGCCTGCATCCCCATGCCGCTGATGCCGCGGATGCTGTCCGTGTCGGCGTTGAAGCTGCGCTTGGCGATGGCGATGGCGGTCGGGCTCTTCTCCAGGATCTCGGCGCACCAGCGCGCCACCTCGGCGTCGAGCTGGTCATGCGGCACCACGGCGTTGACCAGGCCCATGGCCAGCGCCTCGGCGGCGGTGTAGCGGCGGCAGAGATACCAGATCTCGCGCGCCTTCTTCTCGCCGACGATGCGCGCGAGGTAGGCGGTGCCGAAGCCGGGATCCACCGAGCCGACCTTGGGGCCGACCTGGCCGAACTGCGCCTTCTCGGAGGCGATGGTGAGGTCGCAGAGCGTCGCCAGCACGTTGCCGCCGCCGATCGCGTAGCCCTGCACCCGCGCGATCACAGGCTTCGGCACCTCGCGGATGATGGACTGCAGCTCCTCCACCGGCAGGCCGATGATGCCGCGCCCGTCGTAATTGCCGTCATGCGCCGACTGGTCGCCGCCGGTGCAGAAGGCCCGGTCGCCGGTGCCGGTCAGCACGATCACGCCGATCGCCTTGTCCCAGCCGGCGCGGTTGAAGGCGTGGATCAGCTCCTCGCAGGTGCGGCCGCGGAAGGCGTTCATCACCTTCGGGCGGTTGATGGCGATGGTGGCGACGCCATCCCTGGCATCGAACAGGATGTCCTCGTACTGCATGGCCCGATCTCCTCATCCCACCATGGTCAGGCCGCCGGACACGCTGAGCACCTGCCCGGTGACGAAGGCGGCGTCGTCGGAGGCGAAGAACAGGATGGCGCCGGGCAGGTCCTCGGGCTCGCCGATGCGGCCCATGGGGACGGCGCGGCGGAACGCCTCCTGCAGCTTCTCGGGATTGCCGGCGCCCTTCTTGTACTCGGCGAAGAGGGCGGTGTTGGTGGCGCCGGGGCAGACGACGTTGACGGTGATGCCGTCGCGCGCATGTTCGCGCGCCAGCGTCTTGGAGAAGCCGACCAGCCCCGCCTTGCAGGCGGCATAGACCGCCTCGCCGGAGGAGCCGACGCGCGCGGCGTCGGAGGCGATGTTGACGATGCGCCCCGCCCTGCGCGCGACCATGCCGGGCAGCACCGCATGGGTCAGGTTCAGCGCGCCGACCAGATTGATGGCGATCAGCTTCTGCCATTCCTCTGGCATGCTGTCCTTGAACAGGCGGAACACGTCCCAGCCGGCGTTGTTCACCAGCACGTCCACGGGCCCGAGCGCCTCCTCGACGGCGGCGACGGTCCGCCGGACGGCGGCATGGTCGGTGATGTCGCAGGCGAAGGCCCGCGCCGTGCCACCGGCGCCCGCGATGGAGGCCACGGTGCGCTCTGCCGCCGCCGCGTTGATGTCGAGGACCGCGACCCTCGCGCCCTCCTCGGCGAAGCGTCGGCAGGTCGCCCCGCCGATGCCGCCGCCGCCGCCGGTGACGATGACGACCTTGTTCCTGAGACCGCGCATGAGCCCTCCTGCGGCACGGCGCCCTTCTGACCGACCGGCTCGCTGGCCGACCGAATATAGCAATGGTATGATGCATCTGCGCAGATATGGCAAGACATTGATGGATCACTCGGCAAGGCTACATGCTCAAGAAGTCGCGACGGGCCGCGAGGACCACCTCCTCCGGTTCGACATCGCCAACCGCCTGTTCCTGCGGCTCTATCAGGCCTCGAATCTCATGCACAAAACCGGCACCCGGGCGGTCGCCCGCTTCGGTGCGACCACCCAGCAATGGGCCGTGCTCGGCGCCCTCTCGCGGCCGGCGGTGCGCGAGAAGGGCATGACGGTGAAGGCGCTGATCGCCTTCCTGATGGTCAGCCGCCAGAACCTCACCGCGGTGCTGGACCGGCTGGAGGGGGCGGGCCTGGTCGAGCGGATCCGCGCTGCGGGGGCCGATGGCCGCCTCCGCCACGTCCGGCTGACGCCGGAGGGCGCCCGGATCTGGTCCGAGATGCTGGTCAGCATCCGCGGCTACTATGAGGAGGCGCTGGCGGACTTCTCCACCGAGGAGTGCGTGCTGCTGTTCCGCCTGCTCGACAGGTTGCGGGACAGCCTCGGCCGCATGGCCGGGCCGGAGGGCGAGTGAGGCCGCCGCGGCGGCTTCGCGGAGGCAAGGGAGGACAGGCGATGCGTGCGGCGGTGCTGGACCACTACGGCGAGGACGCGCCAAGCGTCCGCGACTTCCCCGATCCCGAACCCGCGCCGGGCGAGGCGCTGGTGCGGCTGCGCGCCGCGGCGCTGAACCATGTGGACCTCTACATGCGCGGCGGCGGCCAGGGCATCACCCACCGCCTGCCGCTGGTGCTCGGCGTGGACGGCGCCGGAGAGGTGGTCTCGGCGCCGGATGGGAGCGGCCTCTCCCCCGGCGACCGCGTGCTGCTCTACCCCGCCGCCTTCTGCGGCCGCTGCCCGGAATGCCAGCGCGGCGAGCAGCCCCTCTGCGCGCGGGTGCGCATTGCGGGCGAGCACCGCCACGGCACCTTCGCCGAGCTGATCGCCATGCCCGCCGCCTGCTGGCTGCCGATTCCGGCCGGGATCGGCTTCGAGGAGGCGGCGGCGCTGCCCGTCGCCTACCTGACCGCTTGGCGGATGCTGTTCGGCTGGGACCGGCCGCTCGGCCCCGGGCAGACGGTGCTGGTGGTGGGCGCCGGCGGCGGCGTCGCCAGCGCCTGCGTGCAGCTCGCCCATCTCGCCGGGGCGCGGGTGCTGGCCACCTCCTCCTCGCCGGAGAAGCTGGCCCATGCCGCCGCCCTCGGCGCCGCGGTGACGATCGACTACCGCACCGAGGACGTGCCGAAGCGCGTGCTGGCGGAGACCGGCGGCGCCGGGGTGGACCTCGTGGTGGACAATGTCGGGGCCGCCACCTGGGGGCAGTCGCTCCGCGCGGTGCGGCGCGGCGGGCGCGTCGTCACCTGCGGCGCCACCACCGGCGGCGACCCGCCGGCGGAGCTGCAGCGCCTGTTCATCCGCCAGATCCAGATCCAGGGCTCGACCATGGGCAGCCTGGAGGAGTTCCGCCGCCTCCTGGCCGTGGTGGCGGCCGGCCGCCTGCGTCCCGCCATCGAGCGGGTCTTCACGCTGGAGGAGGTGCCGGCGGCGCTGGCCCATCTCGCCGCCGGGGCGCAGCGCGGCAAGCTGGTGCTGCGGATCGGCTGACCGGCGGCCGGGGCGGGCCGCGCCCGCCCCGGCGCGGCGGCATCGCCTACCGGAACACCGGCATCGCGTCGTCCGGCGGCAGGTCGGGCAGCGGCACGTCGATGATGACCGTGCTCGGATCCACCTTCGGGCCGCGGTCGAGGAAGTAGGTCACGCTCTCCGGCCACATCAGCACGATCGCGACCAGCACCAGTTGCAGGCACAGCCAGGGGATGGCGCCGAGATAGATGTCCTTGGTCAGCACCTCCTTCGGCGCGATGCCGCGCAGGTAGAACAGCGCGAAGCCGAAGGGCGGGTGCATGAAGCTGGTCTGCATGTTCACTCCGACCAGCACCCCGAACCACACCAAGTCGATCCCGAGCTTGGCCGCCACCGGGGCGAGCAGCGGGATGACGATGAAGGCGATCTCGAAGAAGTCGAGGAAGAAGGCGAGCAGGAAGATGAACACCTGGGTGAAGACCAGGAAGCCCATCGCCCCGCCCGGAAGCTGGGTCAGCAGGTGCTCGATCCAGATGCTGCCGTCCACCCCCTGGAACACCAGGGCGAACACCGTGGCGCCGATCAGGATGAAGATCACCATGGAGGTGATGCGCATGGTGTTGGCCATGGCCTGGCGCAGCAGGGCGTAGGTGAAGCGCCGGTTCAGCACCGCAAGCAGGGTCGCGCCGACCACGCCCATCGCCCCCGCCTCGGTCGGCGTGGCGAGGCCGAGGAAGATCGTGCCGAGCACCATGAAGATCAGCACGATCGAGGGCACCATGCCCCGGATCACCCGCCACCACAGCGACCAGCCGCGCGGCACCAGCGCCTCCGGCGGCAGGGGCGGCACCTTGTGCGGCGCCACCAAGCTGACCACGGCGATGAAGGAGAGGAACAGCAGCACCTGCATCGCCGCCGGGCCGATCGCGCCGGCATACATCTCGCCCACCGAGCGGCCGAGCTGGTCGCCGAGCACGATCAGCACCAGCGAGGGCGGGATGATCTGGGTGATGGTGCCCGAGGCGGCGATCACGCCGGTGGCGATGCGCAGGTCGTAGCCGTAGCGCATCATGATCGGCAGGCTGATCATGCCCATCGCGATCACGCTCGCGGCCACCGTACCGGTGATGGCGCCGAGCACCGCGCCGACCAGGATCACCGCATAGGCGAGGCCACCGGGGATCTTGCCGAAGAGCTGCCCGGTGCCCTCCAGCAGGTCCTCGGCGAGGCCGCAGCGCTCCAGGATCGCCCCCATCAGGGTGAAGAAGGGGATCGCCAGCAGCAGGTCGTTCGACAGGATGCCGAAGATGCGCAGCGGCAGGTTGCCGAGATAGGCCTCGGTGAAGAAGCCGAGCTCGATCGAGATGAAGCCAAAGAACAGCCCCACGGCGGCGAGGCTGAAGGCGACCGGAAAGCCGATCAGCAGGAACAGGACGAGCCCGCCGAACATCAGCGGGGGCATGATCTCGATGTTCATGGGGCGGGCGCGTCGGATCCGGGCGGGGGAGGGGTCGGCAAGGGCGGCGTCATTGGTCGGGGCGCTGGTACTCGACCACCGCCTCGCCCTCCGGCTGCAGGCCCCGCAGCAGGGCGATGCGCTTGATCAGCTCCGAGACGCCCTGCAGCGCGAGCAGGGTGAAGCCGAGCGGCATCAGCAGCTTCACCGGCCAGCGCAGCAGCCCGCCGGCGTTCGGCGAGCCCTCGCCGCGCTGGAAGCTGTCCCAGAAGAAGGGCCAGGTCATCCAGACGAGCAGGCCGATCGCCGGCAGCATGAAGAAGACGAAGCCGAACACGTCCACCCAGAGACGCCTGCGCTCCGAAAGCATGCCGTAGACCAGGTCCACCCGGACATGGCCGTTGCGGTTCAGCGTCCAGGAGGCGCCGAGCATCACCACGCCGGCGAACAGGTACCACTGCGCCTCCAGCCAGGCGTTGGAGGAGTAGGAGAAGCCGTAGCGGATGAAGGCGTTGCTGGCGCTGACCGCGCAGGCGAACAGCACCATCCACTCCGCGACGCGGCCGAATTGCGCGTTCACCCCGTCCACGAAGCGGCTGAAGGCAAGCAGGGCACGCATGCCAAGCGAACTCCCGGGCCGTCGGCCCCGCGCGTCACGGAACAGGGCGCGGTCGCGGCTGCGCCTCCTTCCCGTTCCGCATGGCGGCCGGTTACAGCATGGCCGCCGCCGCCGCGCCAGAGCCTTTTCGGGCGGGGGATGCGGCGGGAACAAGGCCGGAAAGCCCGCGCCGCCGCCGGAGCAGGCACTTCCCCCTCGTCGCCATGGCCGCGGGGGGATAGTCTGCCGCCCGTGCGCGTCACGTCCTTGCCGCCGTGCTGACGGCGCTCGCCAGCCTTGTCGGACTGCTCGTCCTCCTCGCCGCAGCCGCCGTGCCGCTCGGGCGGCGGCGGCAGGGCGGGGCGGTGGTGCATGGCGCCTGCCTCGCCGCCGCGGCGCTACTCGCCCTGCTCGCCGCCGCGGCGCTGGCCGTGGGGCCGCCGGAGGCGCCGCTGCGCCTGCCCCTCGGCCCTCCCTGGAGCCGGATGGTGCTGGCGCTCGACGGGCTCTCGGCCTGGTTCCTGCTGCTGCTGGGCCTCTCGGGGGCCGCCGCCTCGCTCTTCGCGCTCGGCCACCCGCCGGGGCCGGCGCGCACCCTGCCGCCCTATCCGCTCTTCCTCGCCGGCATGGCGCTGACCCTGCTGGCGGCGGACGCCTTCACGCTGCTGTTCGGCTTCGAGCTGATGTCGCTCGCCTCCTGGGCGCTGGTCGCGGCGGAACACCAGCGGGCGGAGAGCCGGCGGGCGGCGCGGCTCTACCTGGTCTTCGCCGCCTTCTCCGCCCTCTGCCTGATCCCGGCCTTCGGGCTGCTCGCCGGCCCGACCGGGGCGCTGGAATTCGCCACCCTGCGCACCCTGCCGCCCGAGGGGGCGCGGGGGGCGGCGGTGCTGGCGCTGGCGCTGCTCGGCGCCGGGGCGAAGGCGGGGCTGGTGCCGCTGCACGCCTGGCTGCCGCTGGCCCACCCGGCGGCGCCGAGCCACGTCTCGGCGCTGATGTCGGGGGTGATGACCAAGGTGGCGCTCTACGTGCTGGCGCGGCTGGTGCTGGACCTGTGCGGGCCGGCGCAGCCCTCCTGGTGGGGGCTGCCGCTGCTGGCGCTCGGCGCCGCCTCGGCGCTGCTCGGCGCGCTGCGGGCGGCGCTGGAGGAGGACGCGAAGGCCCTGCTCGCCTGCTCCACCATCGAGAATGTCGGCCTCATCACCATCGGGCTCGGGCTGGCGCTGGTGTTCCGCGGCGCCGATCTCGCCGCCCTCGCCGCGCTGGCGCTTTCGGCCGCGCTGCTGCACGCGCTGAACCATGGCGTGTTCAAGACCCTGCTGTTCCTCGCCGCGGGGGCGGTGGCGCATGCCGCCGGAAGCCGCGCCCTCGGGCGGCTCGGCGGGCTGGTCCACGCCATGCCCGTCACCGCCGCCTGCGCGCTGGTCGGCGCGCTCGCCGCCGCCGCGCTGCCGCCGCTCTCCGGCTTCGCCGGGGAGTGGCTGCTGCTGCAGGCGCTGATCGCAGGCTGGCGCGTGGCGGACATCGCCTTCCAGGTGGCGATCGCCGCCACCCTCGCCCTCGCCGCCATGGCCGCGGCGCTGGCCGCCGCCGCGATGGTGCGGCTGTTCGGCGTGGCCTTCCTCGGCCGGCCGCGCACGCCGCGCGGCGCCGGCGCGCACGAGGTCTCGGCGCCGGAGCGCTGGGCGATGATCCTGCCCGCCGGCCTCACCGTGCTGCTCGGCCTGTTCCCGGCGCCGGTGCTGCGCCTCGCGGAACCCGCCATCGCCGCGCTGGCCGGGCCGGTGGCGCTGGCGCCGGCGCGCGGCCTCTCGCTCTGGGCCGGGGACGGGGCCACGGCCTACCTGCCGCTGGTCGCCGCGGCGCTGCTGGCGCTGGCCGGGGCGGCGCTGGCCTTCGCGGTGCGCCGCCGCTCCCCCCTGCCGGCCGCGCGGGGGCCCGCCTGGGATTGCGGCTTCATCGCCCCCCCCGCCCACCTGCCCTTCGGCGACCCGCTGACCCAGCCGGGGCCGGCCGGCATCGCCCAGCCGCTGCGGCGCATGCTGGGGGAGGCGCTGCTCCGCGCCCGCGAGCGGGTGGACATGCCCGAGCCCGGCGAGACCCGTCCCGCCCGCCATGCCGCGGGCTTCCGCGACCCGTCCCTGCCGCTGCTGCTCGCCCCCGCCGCCTGGCTGCGGGAGAGGCTGGCGGATCAGGGGGAGCGGCTGCGCCACCTCACCATCCGGCGCTGGCTCTCCCTTTCCTTCGCCACGCTGGTGGCGCTGCTGGCCCTGCTCGCCTGGCTGGAGGCGCGGTGATGGCGCTGCTCGGCGCGGTGCTGGCGCAGCTTCTCCACCTCGCGCTGCTGCTCGCCGCGGCGCCGCTGGTGGTGGGGGGCACGCGGTGGATGAAGGCGCGGCTGACGGGACGGCGCGGCCCTTCGCCGCTGCAGCCCTTCCGCGACCTCGACAAGCTGCTGCGCAAGCGCCCGCTGCTGGCGGAGAACGCTTCCTGGATCTCAGAATGGGCGCCCCATGCCGCGCTGGCGGCGACGATCCTGGCCGCGGCGCTGGTGCCGAGCTTCGCGCGCGGCATGGTGCTGGCGCCGGCGGCGGATCTGGTGCTGCTGGCGGGGCTGCTGGCGATCGCGCGCGTCGCGCTGGCGCTGGCGGGGATGGATGTCGGCACCGCCTTCGGCGGCCTCGGCGCGGCGCGGGAGATGAGCTTTTCCGCCTTCGCCGAGCCGGCGCTGATCCTCTGCGTGCTGGTCCTCGCCATCCTGGCGGGGACGACGAACCTGGACGTGATCGCCGCCACCATGCGCGAAGGCCAGCTCGGCCTGCGCGTCTCGCTCGCCCTGGCGCTGCTGGCGCTGGCCGCCGTGGCGGTGGCGGAGAATGCCCGCATCCCGGTGGACAACCCGGCGACGCATCTGGAGCTGACCATGGTGCACGAGGCGATGCTGCTGGAATCCTCCGGCCGCCACCTGGCGCTGTGGGAATACCAGTCGGCGCTGCGGCTGACGCTGTGGCTGGCGCTGCTGGCGGCGGTGTTCCTGCCCTTCGGCACCGCGCCGGCCGGGGCGGGGCCGCTCGCCTGGGTGCTCGGCCTGCTGGCCTGGGTGGCGAAGATCGGCGCGCTGGCGGCGGTGCTAGCGGCGTTCGAGAGCGCGATCGCCAAGATGCGGGTCTTCCGCGTGCCCGAATTCCTCGGCGCCGCGCTGCTGTTGGCGCTGATGGCCGCGGCCCTGCTGTTCGTGAGCACGGGGCTGGCATGACACGACGCTCCACCATGCGGCGCGCGACCCGGTGGCGCGCCGAGGGCGCGAACGCGGCCCGCGCGGAGTCGCGCGCAAGCCAAGGCCGCGGTCGGGCTCCCATCGCAGGCGCGCCTGCGATGGGAGCCCGTGGCGGCCGCCCGGCGCCTGAGGGCACGAACGGATGACCTTCGGCCAGCTTCCCTACGACGTGGCGCATCTGCTGGGCGGCATCATGGTGCTGCTCTCCTTCGTGCTGCTCTACCAGCGGCGCGTCTCGGCGGTGATCGGCGCCTTCGCGGTGCAGGGGGGCGTGCTGGCCGCCGCCGCCGCCTGGCAGGCCTGGGTGCAGGGCTCGCCGCATCTCTACGTGACGGCGCTGATCGCCCTCGTCGCCAAGGCGGCGCTGATCCCGCTGGCGCTGCGGGCGCTGGTGCGGCGGCTCGACCTGCACCGCACCGTGGAGACGGCGCTCGGCATCGGGCCGAGCCTGATCGCCGGCGTCGCGGTGGTGGCGCTGGCGATCCTGGTGGTGCTGCCCGTCACCGCCCGCGTCGCCATCGGCACGCGGGAGGAGATGGCGCTCGCCCTTTCCGTGATCCTGCTCGGCATGCTGATGATGATCACCCGCCGCAACGCCATCCTGCAGGTGGTCGGGCTGATGAGCATGGAGAACGGGCTGATCCTCGCCGCCGTCGGCGCCGCCGGCATGCCGCTGGTGGTGGAGCTCTCCACCGCCGCGCTGGTGCTGCTGGCCTTCGTGGTGGGCGGCGTCTTCGTGTTCCAGATCCGCGAGCGCTTCGACAGCGTGGACATCGGCTTCCTCGAGATCCATCGCGGGGAGCGGCGCTGATGCCGCTGCCCTGGATCGTGGTGCTGCTGCCCTGGGCCGGCGCGCTGGCGCTCGCGGCCATCGCGGCGCCTCGCCTCGCCGCGCGCGTCAACATCGGCGTCGCCGCCCTCACCTTCCCGCTGGCGCTGCTGCTGCTGTTCCAGCCGCACGGGGTGCAGGGCTGGACGCGGGTGGACGCGCTGAACGCGCCCTTCGTCGCGCTCGCCGCCTTCATCGGCCTGACCACCGCCGTCTTCTCCGCCGGCCAGCTCGACGCCGAGCGGTTCGACGCGCTCAGGCTGCGCGCCTACCACGCCGCCTTCCAGCTCTTCCTCGGGGCGCAGGCGCTGGCGCTGCTCTCCGACAATCTCGGCATCATGTGGGTGGCGATCGAGATCGCGACGCTGGCCAGCGTGCTGATGGTGGCGGTGCACAACACCCCCGCGGCGATCGAGGCGGCGTGGAAGTTCTTCCTGCTCTGCGGCGTCGGCATCGCGCTGGCGCTGTTCGGCACCATCGTCCTCTACCTGGCGGCGCAGGCGGTGGGGGGAGCGGGCGAGGCCGGCCTCTCCTGGGCCTCGCTGCACGCGGTGGCGGCGGAATGCGACCCGGGGCTGCTCAACCTCGCCTTCGTCTTCCTGCTGGTCGGCTACGGCACCAAGGCCGGGCTGGTGCCGCTGCACGCCTGGCTGCCGGACGCCGAGGCGGAGGGGCCGATCGCCATCTCCGCCGTGCTCTCCGGCCTGCTGCTGAACGCGGCGCTGATGGCGGTGCTGCGCGCCAAGGCGATCGTCGGCGCCAATCCGGAGGCGGTGGCGCCCGGCCCCTTCCTGCTCGCGCTCGGACTCGCCTCGGTGCTGCTCGCGGGCGTGTCGCTGTGGCGGCGGGCGGATGCGCGGCGCTTCTTCGGCTGGAGCAGCGTCGGTCACATGGGCATGGCGGCCTTCGCCTTCGGCCTCGGCGGCGCCGCGGCGAACCTCGCGGGGCTCCTGCACATGGCGGGGCATTCGGTGGTGAAGAGCGCGATCTTCTTCGGCGTCGGCCTCTCGGCGCGCATCAAGGGCAGCCAGCGCCTGGCCGACATCGGCGGGCTGATCGGCACGCATCCGCTGCTCGGCTGGGGGCTTGCCCTCGCCATCGCCGCGGTGGCGGGGCTGCCGCCCTTCCTGCTCTTCGCCAGCGAGTTCCTGCTGCTGCAGGAGACGGCCGGCCGCGCCTGGTGGCTGGCGCTGCCGCTCGCCCTCGGCCTGTTCCTCACCGTCGCGGCGAAGGTCGCGGCGCTGCAGCGCCTCTGCCTCGGCGATCCCACCCCGGACGCGGCGGAGGCGCCGGGCCGGGCGGCGCGGCTGAGCGCGGTGGTGCCGCTCTGGCTGCATCTCGGCCTCGCCCTGCTGCTCGGGCTGCTGATGCCGCCCGCCCTCGCCGGGCTGATGGCCGAGGCGGCGAGGATCCCGGGATGAGCGGAGGGGCGGAGGGCGCGCGCGCGCTGCTGCGCTCCGGCGCGCCGCAGGGCTGCCGGCCGCATGAGCGCTTCCTGCTCACCCCCGGCCGCTGGGCGGCGCTGGCCGAGGCGCTGGCCGCCGACCACGACCTCGCCCTGCTCGCCCTCTGGGGCGAGCCCGGCATGGTCCATGCCGCCTTCCTCTCCGAGGCGGAGGGGGCGGTGCTGCTCGCCTCCGCCCCGGCGCCCGAGGGGCGCTACGCCGCCCTCTCCCCCGTCCGCCCCGGCGCGGCGCGGTTCGAGCGCACGCTGCGCGACCTCTGGGGCCTGAGCGCGGAGGGCGCGGCGGATCTCCGCCCCTGGCTCGACCACGGGCGCTGGCCGGTGACGGCGCCGCTCTCCGCCCGCCCGGCGCCGAACGGGCTGCCGCCGCCGCAGCCGGAATTCCTGCCCGTGGAGGGCGAGGGCGTGCACCAGATCCCGGTCGGCCCCATCCATGCCGGGGTGATCGAGCCCGGGCATTTCCGCTTCCACGTCCAAGGCGAGACGGTGGCGCGGCTGGAGGCGCGGCTCGGCTACGTCCACAAGGGCACGATCGGGCTGATGCTCGGCAAGTCGCCGCGCTCGGCGGCGCGCTTCGCGGCGCGGCTCTCGGGCGATTCCACCGTCGCCCATGCCTGGGCCTTCGCCATGGCCGCCGAGGCCGCGACCGGCGCCGCGCCGCCGCCGCGCGCCGTGGCGCTGCGGGCGCTGATGGCGGAGCTGGAACGCATCCACAACCACCTGAACGACTGGGGCTTCGTCTGCAACGACGCCGCCTTCGCCTGGCCGCACGCCCGTTGCGGCGCGCTGCGCGAGGCGGTGCTGCGCGCCTGTGCCGCCGCCTTCGGCCACCGGCTGATGATGGACTGCGTGGTCCCGGGCGGCGTCGCGGTGGACATCGCGCCCGAGGGCCCCGAGGTGATCCTCGCCGCGCTGGACGCGATGGAGGCGGAGATCCCGGCGCTGGAACGCGTCTATGACGGCCATGCCAGCCTGCAGGACCGTGTGGTGGGCACCGGCGCGGTCGGCTCGGCGCTGGTGGCGCGCTTCGCCGCCGGCGGCTTCGTCGGCCGCGCCGCCGGCCGCGGCTTCGACGCCCGCCGCCTGCCCGGCTACGCGCCCTACGACGACCTCGACCCGGCCGTGCCGGTGCTGCCGCAGGGCGACGTGGATGCGCGCATGCGCATCCGCATCGCCGAGCTGAAGGAATCCGCCCGCCTCGTGCGCCTGCTGCTGGAGCGGCTGCCGGAGGGCGAAGTGAAGGTGTCGCTGCCGCAGCGCGGCGGCGAGGGCGTCGGCATCGTCGAGGGCTTCCGCGGCGAATGCCTGCACTGGCTGGCGCTGGAGGAGGGCGGGCTGATCCGCGCGGCCTTCCCGCGCGACCCCTCCTGGCTGCAATGGCCGCTGCTGGAGGCCGCGATCGGGAACAACATCGTCGCCGACTTCCCGCTCTGCAACAAGAGCTTCAACTGTTCCTATAGCGGGGTGGACCTCTGATGCTCTGGCCGAGGCTCGCGCGCGCCCTGTTCTCGAAGCCGCTGACCGACCCGGCGCCGCCGGTGCCGGAGGAGGTGGCGCAGGCGCTGGCGGCGCGGCTGGACGCGGCGGCGCAGCGTCGGCTCGGCCGCAGCCTTGCGATCCGCCAGGTGGATGCGGGCTCCTGCAATGGCTGCGAGCTGGAGATCAACGCGCTGTCCAGCGTCGTCTACGATTTGGAGCGGTTCGGGCTGCGCTTCGTCGCCTCGCCGCGCCATGCCGACGTGCTGCTGGTGACCGGTCCGCTCTCGCGCAACATGCGTGAGGCGCTGGAACGCGCCTGGGCCTGCACGCCGGAGCCGAAATGGGTGGTCGCGGCCGGCGACTGCGCCGTGGATGGCGGGGTGTTCAAGGGCAGCTACGCGGTCGAGGGCGGCGTCGGCGCGGCACTGCCGGTGGACCTGGTGATCCCGGGCTGCCCACCCTCGCCGACGCAGCTGTTGGAAGGGCTGCTGGCGCTGCTGGAGGCGCAGGCGCCGCCGCGCGCCGCCTCCGCCGTTCAGTCGGTCAGTAAGAACGCCTAATGCTCTGTTGAAACCCTGAGATGCCGCAGGCGCTCTGGCCCGCTTTCGAGCGAGGGTTGGGAGGCGGCGGATGCGGAGGATGTCGAAGTCGGCGGTTGGTGTCGCTCGAGAGGCGCTGGCGGCGGGTCGGGTGGCTCTGCCCGAGTATGGCAGCCGCTACTCGAGGCGGGACTACACGCAGCCGCAGCTCTTCGCCCTGCTGGTGCTGCGGCAGTTTCTGCGGACGGACTACCGGGGCGTCGTCACCCTTGTGGCTGAGTGGGCCGAGCTGCGCCGTGCCCTCGGCCTGAAAAAGGTGCCGCACTACTCGACGCTGGCCCATGCCTCGCGCCGGATCCTCGCAGAGGCGGAGGCCGGGGGGCTTTCCGCCATGCCCAGGCCGCGGTGGTCGGACGTGCACAGGCGCGGGGCCTGATCGGTCCAAAGCCCGTCGCCGCGGTCGACGCCACCGGGCTGGAGACCCGCCACGTCAGCGCCTACTTCGGCATGCGACGGGCCACCGGGGAGGGGCACCGACAGCGGGCTTGGCCGAAGCTGACGGCCGTCGTGCACA
Organism: Crenalkalicoccus roseus; assembly: GCF_004761865.1. Taxonomy (GTDB): domain Bacteria; phylum Pseudomonadota; class Alphaproteobacteria; order Acetobacterales; family Acetobacteraceae; genus Crenalkalicoccus; species Crenalkalicoccus roseus. The sequence goes on from NZ_SJDM01000016.1 coordinate 48,981, forward strand.
CCGCCTCCCACCTTATTCTCGGTGCGGTTCCCGGCGTTGGGCCGAGCCAGGACTCTCCCGACTTCACTCCCGCCATGCGGCAGGCAGGGGCGCTCATCGCTGTCGATGCCGTCCTGGGTGACGCGGGTTATGACGCCGAGCACAACCACCGGCTCTGCCGCGAGGAACTCGGCGTCCGGCAGACGGTGATCCGCCTCAACCGTCGCAACACCGGGCGGCGCTGGCCGAAGACGCCGCATCGACGTGCCATGCGCAAACGCTTCGACCGCACCCTCTATAACCAGCGCTGGCACGCCGAGAGCGGCTTCAGCCAGCACAAGCGGCGGCTCGGATCGGCCCTGACCACCCGCTGCGACGATGCCCAGGCCCGCGAACTTGTCCTGCGCATCCTCACCCACAACCTCATGCTCCTCGCCGCTTCCACATGAGCATTTCAACAGAGCAAACGCCTAACAAAACCCGGTGCGGTGCGTTGTCTGAGAGCCCGTCTCGGACCGTTTCCGGCACGAGGTGCGTGGGGGGTGGTCTGTACTAATTGGCTTGGCGCCGGCGTGGTGATTTCCCCTGCCAAACGGCGGGGGATGGCNTCCTCACCCACAACCTCATGCTCCTCGCCGCTTCCGCATGAGCATTTCAACAGAGCATTGGGCATTCTTAAGATAGGGCGATGCGGGCCCTGCTTGAGGCCGGTCTCTGCACCGGGGTTCGGAACGGCCTCAGGATCGCGCCGCCCTGAGGGAGTGGGCCTCCAAGGCGTCATCACCCTGCCGCAGCGGCAAGACGCAAGGTTCGGAGAGAAAGGGGGGGAGAGAGATGCCCGGAGACCGTCGCTGCGCCTTCGCACCCGCCAGCCCAATGGGCGCAACCTGCGAAGAACCTGCACCTCATGGCGGGGCCCACCGAGGGGAGGCGATTCGCGGCGCATGAAGGGGCGTAGCGGTAGGGAGTGGGGCCACTTAGGCGGTGTCCCCGACCGCGAGATAGCACCGCAGCCCTGCCGCCAGCGCATCGAGCGCGATCCGCACGCGCGGCACCGTCCGCAGATCGGGGTGGGTCACCAGCCACATCTCGAGCTCCGCGCCGAGTGTGGGGAGAACGGGCCGGAGGTCCGGCATGCGGGCGGCGAGCGGCACCTGGCAGATGCCCACACCGATCCCCGCTCGCAGCGCCGCGAGGCAGGCCACATCGCTGTCGCAGCGGAACGTGAAAGCCTCGCGTGAGACCGCGATGCCGTGTGCGGCCAGAGCGCGCGGCAGGGCATCGCTGCGATCTGGCCCGATCAGCGCGCCCGCCGCGATGAGGGAGGCAAGATCCGCCGGTTCGCCATGCACCTCGAGCCAGCGCCAATGGGCGAAAAAGCCGAGCCGCACCGCACCGAGGCGCTGCGCCACCAGCCCGTTGGTGGCGGGGCGGGCCATGCGCACCGCGATATCGGCATCCCGCCGCAGCACATCGAGCGTCCCATCCGACGGCACCAGCTCGAAGGCAAGGCGGCGGTGGCGCGCGCGCAGTTCAGCCAGCAGCGACGGCAGTACCTCGGCGCTGACGATCTCGCTTGCCGTCAGGCGAACCGTGCCGGCCGGCTCCTCGGCTTCGGCGGACGCCTCGCGCATGAGCCGCGCCGCCGCCGCCTCCATGGCTTCGGCCGCGGCGCGCAAGGAGAGCGCCGTGGCGGTGGGAAGCAGCCCCGCCGGGGAGCGCGTGAACAGCGCGGTGCCGAGCGCCGCCTCCAGCGCCTCGATGTGCCGGCGCAGGGTGGGATGAGTGAGACGCAGCGCGCGCGCCGCCCCCGAGAGGCTGCCGGCGCGCAGCACGGCGAGGAAGGAGCGCCACAGCGCCCAGTCGGGGCCATCGTGTGGCAGGGGGCGGTTCATACGAAACCCTACAGCGGATGGACGCATCTGCCTAATCGCGTTCAACCCGCGGCGGAGGGAAGCTCGGCCATCCCTCACAGGAGACCGCCATGAACACCGCCCCCGCTGCACCCCCTGTCACCGGCCAGCCACGGCTGCTGCTGCGCCTCGAAGGCTTGACCGCGCTGGCCGCCGCCGTCACCGCCTATGGCCTCGCCGGTGGATGCTGGACGCTATTCGCCGCGCTGCTCCTGTTGCCCGATCTCGCCATGGCGGGCTATCTGGTGGGACGGCGCGTCGGAGCGCTCGCCTATAACCTTGCCCATAGCTACCTCGCACCGGCGCTGGTCGGCGGGATCGGCCTGGTCACAGAGGCCGAGGCGGCAGGCTCGGTCGCCCTGGTCTGGGCCGCGCATATCGGCTTCGACCGGGCGCTGGGCTATGGGCTGAAGTATCCGGAAGGGTTCACGGCGACGCATCTCGGCACGATCGGGACCGGGCAGGCGGCGTCGAGGGCGTGAGAGTCGCCGCCCCGCCCCCACACGGCCGAGCGCCGAGCCGAGCGAGATCATCATCGGGTCCACCTGGCGCAAGAGCACATTCGTCACCGCCTCGCCAGCGCCGCGGAAGAGGACGTGTAGCAGGCGGATGCCGGCGGTCTCGGCGAAGGCGGCGGTGGCGAAATGCGGCGCCGAGCCGGTGCCGCCCGTGCCGTAGGTGATGGGCTCGGGCGCCGCGCACGCCGCGGCGATCAACGCCGCGAGATCGGGCCAGGGCGCGTCCCGGTGCACGGCGAGCATCACTGCCGAGAAGGCGCTGACGGTGACGGGCACGAAGGCCCGAGCATGGTCGAAGGACAAGGGTGCGGAAGAGGTGGGGCAGCATGGCGTAGGTGTTGTCCATCGCCAGCAGCGTATGCGCGTCGGGCGTAGCGCGTGCGACCTCGGCGACGCCGATGGTGCCGGTCGCACCCGACTTGTTCTCCACCATCACAGGCCGGCCAAGCGTCTCGGAGAGTCTGGGTGCGAGGCGGCGGGCGAAGGTGTCCACCGCCCCGCCCGGGGCCCAAGCGACGACGATGCGGATGGGCCGCGAGGGCCATAAGCCTGGGCGCGGAGGGGCGGGGGGAGAGCGGCAGCGCAGCGTTGAGCAGCAGGCGATGGCTGGTCATGGCGGGCGGTTCCTCCCTTTCGGCCCCGATCGGTGGCGGATCTTGCATTTCGAAACGTTGTTGCGTTGTACGCGCTGCACGAAGCGGCCTGTCAAACGTCGGCGCAGGGAAGGAGACCTCCAACCATGCCGACACCCCGCCTCGGCTGCCGTGCCGCGCTGAGTATCCCCGCCCCGATCTTCGCCGATCCCGCTTGGCCCGAGGCCGCCGCCCGCGCCGGTCTGCCGCTTGGGCCCGGCGGCCATAGCATGAATAGAACGATATTCCATAAAACCGCGCCACGCATGGCGCAGCCCACACCCCCGCTTATCCGGACGAGGCGGCGCTGCTCGCCGCCATCGTCACCAACCGCCCGGCCGCGATCCTGCATCGCCAGGGCGCAATCTCGGCGGCCGTGATGGATACTGCCCTGCCGCATCTGCGGGTCATTGCCCGGCACGGCGTGGGCGTAGACGGCATCGCGCTCGCCGCGGCCGAGGCGCGCGACATTGCGGTGACGCGCGTGGCCGGCGCCAATGCGCCCGCCATCGCTGAGCACGCCTTTGCGATGATGATGGCGCTGCTCAAGGATCTGCCCGCCGCCGCCATGCGCGCCGGCGCCTGGGAGAAGACCACGCGCATCACCCGCGACGCGGCCGGCACCACGCTCGGCATTCTCGGCTATGGCGCGATCGGCGCGCGGCTCGCTGATGCCTTCGGCATGTGCGTCCTCGCCGTCGATCCCGCCCTGCCGCCGGAGCCGGGCGCGCGCGTGGAGACGCTCGAAACGCTGCTGCCCGAGGCCGAGGTGCTCTCGCTGCACTGCCCGCTGACCGAGGGGACGCGCGGCCTGATCAGGACGGCCGCCCTCGCACGCTTCCGGCGCGGGGCGATCCTGATCAACACCGCGCGCGGCGCATCGTGGACGAGGCGGCGCGGCCTGCCGCGCTCCGATGCGGGCCATGCCGCCGGGCGGGGCTCGATGTCTTCGCCGCCGAGCCGCTGCCGCCCGAAAGCCCCTTGCGCGCCCATCCGCGCGTGCTTGCTACCCCGCATCTCGCGGCCAACACGCCGCGCGCCGTCGCCACCATGGGATGCGCAGCGGCCGAGAGCATCCTCGTGCTCCTTGCCGGCCGCGCGCCGGCGGCGCCGGGCGCGCTAGTGCTGCCCGGCCGCCTCGCCAGGCCGGCGTAAGTGTCCATCCGGGAACAGATCGAGTGATCTGAATCGCTTGTGACTCGCGCGAGGCGGTCGGTCTGGGGAGAACTGCGGCCATGTGGACGCAGGGGAACCGGGCTCGGTATGACCGCAGCAGGCTGCGGTATCCGAGCGACCTGACCGACGAGGAATGGGCGATCGTCGCGCCGCTGATCCCGCCCGCGAAGCGCGGCGGCAACAAGCGGACGATCGACGTGCGGGCGGTGGTGGACGGGGTGATGTACATCCTCTCCACCGGCTGCCAGTGGGCGGCCTTGCCCAAGGACCTGCCGCCGCGCAGCACGGTGAACGACTACCTGCGGCGCTGGGACGAGGACCGCACGCTCGATCGCATCCACCACGCGCTCTACGTGCTGTGCCGCGAGCGGGCCGGGCGCGAAGCCAGCCCGACGGCGGCGATCATCGACAGCCAGAGCGTCAAGGGCGGCGAAAAGGGGGGCGCTGCGTCGACCCGCCGGGCTACGACGCGGGCAAGAAGATCAAGGGCAAGAAGCGCCACGTCCTGGTCGACACCCAAGGCCTGCTGATGCAGGCGGTGGTCCACGCCGCCGACGTGCAGGACCGCGACGGCGGCCTGCTGCTGATGGGGGCGCTGTTCGGGCTGTATCCGTTCCTGCTGAAGCTCTACGCCGACAGCGGCTACCAGGGCGCGAAGTTCCAGGCCGGGCTGCGGGCCGTCTGCCGCCGGGTCAGCCCGGAGATCGTCAGGCGCTGCGACCGGCACAAGTTCGTCGCGCTACCGAAGCGCTGGATCGTCGAGCGGACGATCGCGTGGCTCAACCGCTGTCGCCGGCTCGCCAAGGACTGGGAGTGCCTGAACCGGAACGCCCTGACCTTCCTGCGCTGGGCCTCCATCCGCCTCATGCTGCGAAGGCTATGCCAGAAAACAACATGATCCCGGACGGACACTAAGGACGCGCAAGGACACCCACAAGGGCGAGGAGGAACGCATAATCGTATGATCCCTCACCGCCCGGCGCTTCCTGCTCGGCGCCGGGCTCCGCGCTCGCTGCGCCGGCGCTCGGCCAGGCCGCCTGGCCCGCCGACCGGCCGATCGAGATCATCGTCGGCTTCGCTCCGGGCGGAGGAACCGATGTGATAGTCCGCGCGCTCGCGCAGATGCTCGCCCCCGAACTGACGGGGGCGAATTTCGTCGTCGTCAACCGTCCTGGTGCGGGCGGCAAGGCTGCCTATGTCGCGCTGCAGAATGCGCGGCCGGACGGCTCACCCTCGGCACCATCAACACGCCGGGCTTCCTCTCGCTCGGCGTGCAGCGGCGGGTGCGCTACGACCGCGCGCAGATCCGCCTCATCGCGCGCATCGTGGACGATTCCTCAACCTTCGTGCTGCACCGCGATTCGCTTTATTGCAGCCTCCAGGATGTGATCGCCGATGCGCGCCGCCGCCCGGGGACGATTAGCGTGGGCACCTCGGGCATCGTCACCGACGACCATTTGGGGCTCACGCTGTTCCAGACCGCCTCGGGCACCGAGTTCATCCATGTGCCCTTCAGCGGCGCCGGGCCCTCGCGTAACGCGGCGCTAGGGCGGAAGATCGATATCGCCGGGCTCAATCTCGGAGAGATTGGCACGCTCGATCAAGAGAACCCGCTTCGGCAGCTGCGTACGCTCGCTGGCATGGGCGAGCGGCGCTGGAAGCTGATGCCCGATGTGCCGACCTTCCGCGAACTCGGCTATGACGGGGTGATGACGAGCGAGCGCGACATCGGCGCGCCGCGCGCCATCCCCGAGGAGATCACGCAGCGGTTGGAGCAGGCGATCCTCAAGGTCGTCGCCACCTTCGAATGGGCGGAGAAGGCGCGCCAGCTCGAACTCGCGATGGGCGTCCTGCCCGGCGCCGAGTGGGAGGCGCGCATGCCTGCGCAGCTCCGGCGCTACCAGCAGATTTGAGAGCGGACGCCATGGCAGTGACGCGGGCAATGCCGCGCCGGCGTGCGCTGCGGTGCCGGGGTGCTGCGGCTGCACCGCAGTCCGGTCCGCGGGCAGATGCCCGCCTGCGCTGCCCGGATTGTGGGCAGGTCGCCGGCCCGCCGGGGCAGCGCGCCCGCGCATGGGCCTTGCCAGTGCCGCCGGCATGGCTCGATCCTAGCTGCTGGAGACGGAAGCGCCAGCCACCTGGAGGATGCTTGAGGAGGGCACCCTGCGGGTCCTGCTGGTGGATCACGACGAGGACAGGGCGGCGGCCGTGCGCTCCGGGCTGGAGGCGGGTGGCTGTGCCGTCGTGGCTGTCGTGCCCGAGGCGCGCGACCTGGTCGCGCTGGTGCGCGAGAGCGCGGCGGAGGTGATCGTCTGCGACCTCGACGACCCCTCGCGCGATGCGCTCGAGAGCATGCGCGCGCTGTATCGCGACGAGCCGCGCCCGGTCGTGGTCTTCGCCGCGCGCGGCGAGCCCGGGCAGATCGAGGCGGCGATCGAGGCCGGGGTGGCGGCCTATGTCGTGGAAGGCCTGGCGCCGGAGCGGGTACGGCCGGTGCTCGAGGTGGCGATCCGCCGCTTCCGGGCGCATCAGGCGCTGCGGGCGGAACTCGACGGCATGCGCGCCACAATGGCCGAGCGCAGCCTGATCGAGCGGGCCAAGGGCGTGCTGATGCAGCGCCGGCGGATGAGCGAGGCCGAGGCGCATCACTGGCTGCGCCGCCGTGCGATGGACCGCGGGCAGCGCATGGTACAGGTGGCGCGTGAGCTTCTGTCTAATTGTAAGGCAGAATGAACAGAAAAACGGCATTTCCTGTCTGAAAGCCTCAAGAATCGGCAGACTTAACCTTGGATTCCGCTTTGCTGCGCTGCAGCGGTTGTTCTAACCTTGCCATGTCATCCAGTGATGACCCCTCCGCTGCAGCGCCGTGGCGGAGCGGTCCCATCCCAGAACCTTGCCCCCGCGGACCAATGGCGGCCCGCGCAGCCGGAGCCTCCGGCGGAGCCGCCCCATGCCGCGCAACCCCGCCCTTCTCCGCATCGGCTATGTGCCACTGACCGATGCAGCACCTCTGGTCGCCGCCGAGGCGCTCGGCCTCTTCGCACGGCATGGGGTCCGCGTCCGGCTCTCGCGCGAGCAGGCTTGGGCGGCCCTCCGCGACAAGCTCGCCTTCGGGGCGCTGGAAGGGGCGCAGATGCTGGGACCCCTCGTGCTGGCGCTGGCCGCCGGGGCGAGTGGGCCGCGCCGCCGCCTGACCGTCTCGGCGGGGCTCGCGCGCAACGGCAATACGGTGATCCTCTCCCCGGCCCTGGCCGGGCAGATCGGCCCCTTCGTGCCGCCGCTTCGCGCCAGCGCCTTCGCCGAGGCGCTGCGCCGACGCGCCGAGTCCGGCCTGCCGCCGCCGACCTTTGCCGTCGTCTTCCCGCACTCCTCGCATAATCTTCTGCTGCGCCATTGGCTCGCGGCCAGTGGGCTCGATCCGGACCACGACCTCCGCCTCGTCGTTGTGCCGCCGCCGCGCATGACCGAGGCGCTGGCGCAGGGCGCGATCGAGGGGTTCTGTGCCGGCGAGCCCTGGGGCAGCCACGCCGTCGCGCAGGGCGTGGGCCGCTTCGCCCTCGCCACCGGGGACATCTGGCCGGACCATCCGGAGAAGGTGCTCGCCTGGGCCGAAGGCCTCGCCGAGACGCGCGAGGAGGAGGTGCTCCGCGCCACGGCCGCGGTGATCGAGGCGGCGCAGTGGCTGGAGGTGCCCGCCAATCGCTCTGCCGCGGCGCGGCTGTTGCAGGAGCGCGCCTTCCCCGAACTGCCACTCTCGACCATCGCCGCCGCGCTCGCCGGGCGGGTGGCCGGCTGTGCGGCGCCGCTCGCCACGCCCTTGCGCTTCGCCGCCGCCAGCCGGCCGGTCGCGGGAGAGGCCTCCGCCTGGCTTGCCGCCATGCGCCGCTGGAAGCACCTGCCCGCCGGCGCGCCAGAGCCGGCCGCCGGCTGGCGCGCCGACCTATGGGACCGCGCCGCTGCCCGCCTCTCCGCCCCGCCCGCCCCGGGCCGGGCGACCCCTTCACCCCTTCTCGCCATCCCGCAGGAGACCGACGCATGAGCCACGCCCCGATCCGCCGTCGCGCCGCCCTCGCCGGGACGGCCGCGCTGCTCGCCGCTGCGAGGGCCGCCACCCCGCGCGGCGTGCATGCCCAGGGCACGAGCACACCTGAGACGCGGCGCGTCACGCTTGGCTTCATCGCGCTGACCGACGCCGCGCCGGTGATCATTGCCAAGGAGAAGGGTTTCTTCGCGAAGCACGGCATGCCGGAGGTCGAGGTCGCCCGCCAGGCCTCCTGGGGTGCCACGCGCGACAACCTGGTTCTCGGCGGCGGGCGCGGCGGCATTGACGGGGCGCATCTGCTCACGCCCATGGCCTATCTGATCCATACGGGCCGCGTGGTGCAGAACAACCAGCCGGTGCCCATGGCGCTGCTCGCGCGGCTGAACACCAACGGCCAGGCGGTCAGCGTGGCCGCGAAGCACGCCGCCCTCGGCGCCCGGCTGGACGCGGCGCCGCTGCGCCGCGCGCTCTCGCCCGAGAGCAAGGTAGCAATGACCTTCCGCGGCGGCACCCATGACCTCTGGGTGCGCTACTGGCTCGCCGCCGCCGGCATCGACCCCGATCGCGACGTCTCTACCATCGTGGTGCCGCCGCCGCAGATGGTGGCCAACATGCGCGTGGGCACCATGGACGCCTTCTGCGTGGGCGAGCCGTGGAACGCGCAGCTCGTTTCCCAGCGCCTCGGCTACACCGCTTGCGTCACCGGCGAGATCTGGCGCGACCACCCCGAGAAGTGCCTTGCCCTGCGCGCCGATTGGGTGGCGCAGCACCCGCGCGCGGCTGAGGCGTTGACGGCGGCGGTGATCGAGGCGCAGCGCTGGTGCGACGATCCGGCCAACACTGCCGAGATGTGCGAGATCATCGGCCGGCGTGCCTGGCTGAATGTCGCCCCGGCCGACATCCTCGGGCGCATGCGCGGCGAGGTGGACTACGGGGACGGCCGCCGCGAGGCGCGCGCCGAGATCACCATGAAGTTCTGGCGCGACCATGCGAGCTACCCCTTCCGCAGCCACGACCTCTGGTTCCTCGTCGAGAACATCCGCTGGGGCGTGCTGCCGCAGGATCTCGACGCGCTGCCGCTGATCGCGCAGGTGAACCGCGAGGACATCTGGCGTGCGGCGGCCGCGCGCGCCGGGGTGCCGAACGCCGAGACCCCGCAGGGCACATCGCGCGGACGCGAGACCTTCCTCGACGGCAAGGTGTTCGACCCCGAGAACCCGCACGCTTGGCTCGATGCCCAACCCATCAAGCGTCTCGCGGCGGTCTGATCCCATGAATGCGCTAACACCCCCGCCGCCCGCCGCGGCCAGCCTCGCCTCCGCGCCGCCCGCCGCCGCGCGCCCGCTTTTGCGGCTGCTGCCGCGCGCGCGGCAGGCGCTCGCGGTGCTGCTGCCGCCGCTGCTCCTCCTCGCCGCATTGCTCCTGCTCTGGGAGTGGGCGGCCTCGGGCCCTGCTGCCACGCTGCCGCCACCCTCCGGCGTCTGGGCGGCCTCGCACGAGCTGATCACGCGGCCCTTCTACGACCGCGGCGGGCTCGACAAGGGACTCGGTCTGCATCTGGCCGCAAGCCTCGAGCGGGTGGCGATGGGCTTCGCGCTGTCGGCCGCAGTGGGCGTGGCGCTCGGCATGCTGGTCGGCTCCTCGCGCCTCGCGCTGCGGGCGCTCGATCCGCTGTTCCAGGTGCTGCGCACGGTCCCGCCGCTCGCCTGGCTGCCGCTCTCGCTCGCCGCCTTCCGCGAGGCGCAGCCGTCCGCGATCTTCGTCATCTTCATCACCGCGGTCTGGCCCATCATCATCAACACCGCGGTCGGCGTGCGCAACGTGCCGGCCGACTATCGCAACGTCGCGCGCGTGCTGCGCCTCTCGCCCGCCGACTGGTTCCTGCGCATCGTGGTGCCGGCCGCCGCCCCCTACATTTTTACCGGGCTGCGCATCGGGGTGGGGCTCTCCTGGCTCGCCATCATCGCCGCCGAGATGCTGATCGGTGGGGTGGGCATCGGCTTTTTCGTCTGGGATGCTTGGAACTCCTCCAACCTCCCGGACATCGTCGTCGCGCTGGTCTATATCGGCCTGGTCGGCTTCCTACTCGACCGTTTCATGGCCGCGACCGGCCGCGCGGTCACGCGCGGCACCACCGAACAGTGAGCGGGAGCAGCCCCATGGAACGGCCCTTCCTCGAGATCAGCCGCGTCTCGGTGCGCTTCTCGCCCGCCGGGCCACCGGTGCTGCGCGCGGTGGATCTGCGCATCCGCCGCGGCGAGTACGTCACCGTCATCGGCCATTCGGGCTGCGGCAAGTCCACTCTGCTCAATGTGGTGGCGGGCCTGCTGCTCGCCTCGGAGGGCGGCGTGGTGCTGGCCGGGACCGAGGTGACCGAGCCCGGACCCGACCGCGCGGTGGTGTTCCAGAACCATTCCCTGCTGCCCTGGCTGACGGTGTACGAGAATGTCCGCCTCGCCGTGGACCGCACCGTAGGCCGCGGCATGAGCCGCGCCGAGCGCGACGCCTGGACGCGGGAGAACCTCGCCCTCGTACGCATGGAGGCGCATTCGCAGAAGCGCCCGGCCGAGATTTCGGGGGGGATGAAGCAGCGCGTGGGCATCGCGCGCGCGCTGGCCATGCGCCCCAAGGTGCTGCTGCTGGATGAGCCCTTTGGTGCGCTCGATGCGCTCACGCGCGCGCATCTGCAGGACCAGGTGATGGACATCCACGCCCGCCTCGGCACCACAGTGCTGATGATCACGCACGATGTGGACGAGGCGGTGCTGCTCTCCGACCGCATCGTGATGATGACCAACGGCCCGGCCGCGACCATCGGCGATATTCTGGAGGTGGACCTGCCGCGCCCGCGCGACCGCCTGGTCCTCGCCTCCGACCCGCGCTTCCTTGCCGCGCGGGAGGCCGTGCTACGCTTCCTGCACGAGCGGCATGCGGTCCAGGTGGCGGCCTGAGCGATGCGGGTGCTCGTGATCGGCGCCGGGCCGGCCGGGATGCGCTGCGCCGAAAGCCTGGCAGCGGCTGGCATGGAGGTCGTGCTCTGCGGCGAGGAGCCGGCGTTGCCCTACGACCGCGTCGCGCTCGGCCGCGTCCTCGGCGGGGAGGCGGAGCCGCAGGCGCTGATCACGCATGACGCGGCGCAGCTGCGCGCGCTGGGCATAGCCTATCGCCCGGCGGTGCGGATTGCCGCGCTCGATGTCATGGCGCGGCGGGCGCTGACCGCGCGCGACGAGGCGATCGGCTGGGACCGCGCCGTGCTCGCCACCGGATCGGAGCCGATCCGACTCGCCCTCCCCGGCGCGGAGCTGCCCGGGGTCTTCGTCTATCGCCGCATCGCCGATGTTCTCGCCATGCGGCGTCATCTCGTCCCGGGCATGAGGGTGGCGGTGATCGGCGGCGGGTTGCTCGGGCTCGAGGCGGCGGCCGCGCTGGCCGGCCGCGGTGCGCGCGTGACGGTGGTGCATGCCGCCGCCTGGCCCATGGAACGCCAGCTCGATGCCGGGGCTGGCGCGCTGCTGGCGCGCGGTATCGCCTCCCGCTGCGGCCTCCGCTTCCTGATGCCCACGGCGGCCGAGGCGATCGAGGGCGAGGGCGCGGTCCGCGCGCTCCGGCTCGCGGACGGCACGCGTCTTGCCGCGGAGATGGTGGTGATGGCGGTCGGCGTGCGCCCGAACCTCGCGCTCGCGCGGCAGGCGGGGCTCGCCTGCGCGCGCGGCATCCTGGTGGACGAAGCGATGCGCACGAGCGCGCCGGGGGTGCTCGCCATCGGTGAATGCGCTGAGCATCGCGGCGTGGTCTGCGGCCTCGTGGCACCGGCGCTCGCCATGGCCGAGACGGCCGCAGCAACGATTGCCGGGCGTGCCGACGCCTATGTGCCGCGGCCCGATGCCGCCGTGCTGAAGGTGGCCGGCATCGCGCTGTTCTCGGCCGGCGAGATCGCACCTCCGGGAACGGAGGCGATCACGCTGCAGGATCCCGGGGCGGGGCTCTACCGCCGGCTCTGGCTGCGCGGCGGGCGGCTCGTCGGCGCGGTGCTGCACGGCGCCACCGCCGATGCGCCCTTCTTCCTCGATCTCATCGCCACGGGCCGCGAGGTGGCGGCGCTGCGCCCCATGCTCGCCTTCGGTCCCGCCTTCCAGGAGGCCGCATGATGGACGATGCGCCCTTCACCGCAGAGCAGCAGGAATACCTCAAAGGCTTCATGGCCGGGGTGGAGGCGCGGCGCGGGACGCTGCTGCCCGCTGGCAGTGAACCCGGCGGCATGTCGCCCGACGCGCTGCGCGCCGCGCAGGACGCGACGCTTGCCCGCGGCGGGACGCTCACACCGCAAGAGCAGGCGAAGCGCGCGAAGCATCCGCTCGACCGCTGGGATGAGATCACGGTGCGTGCGGAGCGCGGCATCTTCCCGAAGCCGATGGACGACTTCCTCGGCCGCTGGCACGGCCTCTTTTTCGTCGGCCCCGCGCAAGAGGCCTTCATGTGCCGGCTGCGCATCCCGGGCGGCATCCTCGCCGCGCACCAGATGGAGGGCATCGCCGCCATCGCCGAGGAGTGCGCGGGCGGCTATGCCGACATCACCACCCGCGCCAATCTCCAGCTCCGCGAGATCCCGGCGACGAAGGGGGCCGAGGTGGTGATGCGCCTCGCCGATCTCGGCCTGCTGCCGCGCGGGACGGGGGCGGACAATGTGCGCAACATCACCGCGAGCCCGACCGCCGGAATAGACCCTGCCGAGGTGATCGACACGCGCCCCATCCTGCGCGCGCTGCACCATCACATCCTCAACACCCGCGATCTCTACGCCCTGCCGCGCAAGTTCAACATCGCGCTCGCGGGGGGCGGGCGCGTCGAGGTTCTGCAGGAGACGAACGACATCAGCCTCACGGCTGTCGAGACGGAGCATGGCCCGCGCTTCCGCCTCGCCCTCGGCGGCATCACCGGCCATCGCGAATTCGCGCGTGGCACGGGCGTGGTGGTGAAGCCGGAGGAGGTGGTGCGCGTCTGCGACGCCATCCTGCGCGTCTTCATCGCCGAGGGCGACCGCACCGACCGTCGTAAGGCGCGGCTGAAATACGTGCTGGACCGGATGGGGGTGGAGGCCTTCCTCGGCCTTGTCGAACAGCACCTTGGCGCGCCGTTCGAAAGGATGGCGGAGGCCACGTTGCGCCCGCCCGCGCCGCCACTGAAGCACGGGCATGTCGGCGTGCATCCTCAGAAGCAGTCCGGCCTCTCCTACATCGGCGTGGTCACGCCGCTGGGCCGGCTCAGCGCCGAGCGGCTGCGCGGCCTCGCCGGGATCGCCCGGCGTTTCGGCTCCGGCACGCTGCGGCTGACGGTCTGGCAGAATCTGCTGGTGAGCGACGTGCCGCAGGCCGCGCTGTCCGCCGCCCTCGAGACCATCGCCGCGCTGGGGCTCACCCACGAGGCGAGCGCCATCCGCGGTGGCCTCGTCGCCTGCACGGGCAATGCGGGCTGCAAATTCGCTGCCAGCAACACTAAGCGGCATGCGGCGGAGCTCGCGGCGTTCCTGGAGGCGAGGCTCACCCTCGACCAGCCGATCAACATACACCTCACCGGCTGCCACCATTCCTGCGCGCAGCACTACATCGCCGATATCGGCCTGCTCGCCGCCAAGGTCGAGCGCGGCGAGGAAATGGTCGAGGGCTACGATCTGCATGTCGGCGGCGGCGCGGGGCTGGAGCAGAGGATTGGGCGGCTCGTCCTGCCGAAAATACCGGCGGAGGAGCTCGGCCCGCGCGTGCTCGCGCTGCTGCGGAGCTGGCTCGCCGCGCGTGCGCCGGGCGAGAGTTTCCACGCCTTCTGCGCCCGCCACGAGGCGGCGGCGCTCGCAGCGCTCGCCGCCGCGGCGGAGGAGGTGCCGGCATGAACATGATCTCCCGCCTGGCTTTTCCCGATCCAGCGCCGGTGCCGATGATCCCCGAGAGTGCGCCATTCACCCCTGCGCAGCGCGCTTGGCTCAACGGCTTCCTCGCCGGGCTCTACGGCGGGGCGGCAGCGGCGGGCGCAAGCGCGGTGTCGCCCTCGGCGCCGGCCGCCGAGCCCGAGGACTTCCCCTGGCACGACCCCACTCTCGATCTCGAGGAGCGGCTGAGGCTCGCCGAAGGCCGGCCGCTGGCGCGGCGTCTGATGGCGGCGATGGCGCAGCTCGACTGCGGCCAGTGCGGCTATGTCTGCAAGACCTACGCCGAGGCGCTGGCGATCGGGGCGGAGAGCTCAACCGCGCTTTGCGTGCCGGGGGCGAAAGCGACGCAGAAGGCGCTCAAGGCCCTGCTCGCCGCCACACCTGCGGCTGCGGCGGCCGCGGTGCAGGCTCCGCCCGCCGCCGCCGCCACGCCGCGCGGCATGCCCGTGCCGGTGCTCTCGGCGCGCCGGCTTACTGACGAGGGCTCGACCAAGGATGTGCGCCATGTGGTGCTCGATCTCACCGGCAGCGGGCTGCGCTACGAACCCGGCGACAGCCTCTCTCTCCACTGCCCGAATGACCCGGCGCTGGTCGTGGCGGTGATTGCCGCGCTGCGCGCTGCGCCGGAGACACCGGTGCGCGCTGGCGGAGCGGAGATGCCGCTCGGCGAGGCGCTGGCGACCGCCCTCGACATCGCGCGTCCACTCGACCGCACCCTCGACCTGCTGGCCGGCGCGGCCACCCACCCGCCGCATGCCGCAGCGCTGCGCGCACTGGCCGAGGGTGAGGACGGCGCCGAACCGGCCGAGGCAGATCTGCTCGACCTGCTCGAGACCTTCCCCTCTGCGCGCCCGCCGCTGCAGGCGCTGCTCGATAGCCTGCCGCGACTCAAGCCGCGGCTCTATTCCATCGCCTCCTCGCCGCTTGCAGTGGGCGAGAGGGTAGAGCTCTGCGTCGGCGTGGTGCGAGAGAGCCGGCGCGAGCGGGTACGGGACGGTGTTGCCTCCTGCCACCTCGCCTTCCGTGCGACACTCGACCAGCCGCTACGCGCCGAGGTGCAGACGAGCCATTTCCGCCTGCCCGCCGATCCGGCGACGCCGATCGTCATGATCGGCCCGGGCACCGGCATCGCGCCCTTCCGCGCCTTCCTGCAGCACCGCGCGGCGCAGGGCATCGCCGGGCGGGCCTGGCTGTTCTTCGGCAATCCGCGCGCGGCAAGCGACTTCCTCTACCGCGAGGAGATCGAGGCCTGGCTGGCGCGCGGCACGCTCTCGCGCCTCTCCCTCGCCTGGTCGCGCGACGGCGCGCGGAAGGAATACGTGCAGCATCGCATGCGGGAGGAGGCGGCCGACCTCTGGCGCTGGCTGCAGAAGGGGGCGCATCTCTACATCTGCGGCGATGCCTCCCGCATGGCGCGCGACGTGGACGCGGCGCTGCGGCAGATCGCCGAGGCCGAGGGCGGTATGACGGCCGAGCAGGCGCGCGACTGGCTCGCCGGCCTCGCCCGCCAGGGCCGCTACCTCAGGGACGTCTACTGAGATGGACGGCTCGCTGCCGCCGCGCGCGGTCCGCACCACCTGCCCCTACTGCGGCGTGGGCTGCGGCGTGCTCGTGCGCCCCGACGGCGCGGGCGGCGCGACGGTCGCCGGGGACCCTGATCATCCCGCCAATGGCGGCCATCTGTGCAGCAAGGGCGCCGCGCTTGGCGAGACGCTCTCCCTCGCCGACCGGCTGCTGCACCCGGAGGTGAAGGGCAGGCGCGCCTCCTGGGAGGCGGCGCTGGACGCGGTGGCGGAGGGTTTCCGCCGCGCCCTCGACCGGCTGGGGCCGGAGGGTGTGGCGCTCTACGTCTCCGGCCAGCTGCTCACGGAGGACTACTACGCGACGAACAAGTTCGCGAAGGGCGTGCTCGGCACGGCGAACATCGACAGCAACTCGCGCCTCTGCATGGCGAGCGCGGTCGCGGCCCATACTCGCGCCTTCGGTGAGGATGTCGTGCCGGGCACCTACGAGGATCTCGAGGCCTGCGACCTGCTGGTGCTGGTCGGCAGCAACCTCGCCTGGTGCCATCCCGTGCTCTTCCAGCGCGTGATGGCGGCGAAGACGGCGCGGCCCGGCTTGCGCATCGCGGTGGTGGACCCGCGCCGCACCGCGAGCTGCGAGGGGGCGGATCTGCACCTGCCGCTCGCCCCCGGCAGCGATGTCGCGCTCTTCGCCGCGCTGCTTGCCGAACTCGAGCGGCGCGGCCTTGGTGATGCGCGCTTCCTCGCCGCGCACACCGAGGGCGCTGAGACGGCGCTCGCCGCGGCGCGCCGCACCGCCCCGAAGGCGGCGCGGCTGACCGGCCTCGATCCCGCGCTGCTTGACGCCTTCCTCGACGCCTGGTGCGGCACGGAGCGCGTGGTCACGCTCTGGAGCCAGGGCGTGAACCAGTCGAGCGCGGGGACGGACAAGGCGAGCGCCATCCTCAACTGCCATCTCTTCACCGGGCGGATCGGACGCCCCGGCATGGGGCCCTTCAGCGTCACCGGCCAGCCCAACGCGATGGGCGGGCGGGAGGTTGGGGCGCTTGCCACCATGCTCGCCGGGCATCTGCGCTTCGAGGCGCCGGAGGAGGTGGCCGCGCTTCGCGCCTTCTGGCGCCTGCCGCGGCTGCCCGCCGGGCCAGGGTTGAAAGCGGTCGAGATGTTCCGTGCCCTGGCCGACGGACGCATCGGGGCGCTCTGGGTGATGGCGACCAATCCGGCCCTTTCCCTGCCCGAGGGCGAGGCGGTGCGCGCCGCCCTCGCCGCCGCCCCCTTCCTGGTGGTGAGCGAGACCAGCGCGCGTTCCGATACCGCCGCCTTCGCCCATGTGCGCCTGCCCGCCCTCGCCTGGGGCGAGAAGGAGGGCACGGCGACAAACAGCGAGCGTGTGATCAGCCGCCAGCGCGCCTTCCTGCCCGCGCCCGGCGCGGCGCGGCCGGACTGGTGGGCGGTGGCCGAGGTGGCGCGGCGGCTCGGCCATGGCGAGGCCTTCACCTGGGCGGGGCCGGCGGCCATCTTCCGCGAGCACGCGGCCGTGACGGGCCTCGCCCGCCCGGCTGCGCGCGCCTTCGACATCAGCGGCCTCGCCGCCCTTTCCGATGCCGAGTACGACGCGCTGGCGCCGACGCGCTGGCCCGTGCCGGCGCGAGGCCCGCGCGCCACGCGCTTCTTCGCCGCCAGCGGCGCGCTGTCGGGGCGGCTGCGCCTGGTGCCGACGCCCTTCCGGCCGCCGGCGCTCGCGCCCGATCGGCGCTTCCCGCTGCGCCTGCTGACCGGAAGGCTGCGGGACCAGTGGCACACCATGACCCGCACCGGCGCGGTGCCGCGGCTGATGGCCCAGCACCCGGAGCCGCGCCTCTGGCTGCATCCCGACGACGCCGAGGGCCTCGCGCCCGAAATCCTGGTGCGCGCCGAGACCCCGGCCGGAAGCGCGGTGTTCCGCCTCGGCCGCGATCCCGGCCTGCTGCCCGGTGCGGCCTTCGCGCCGATGCACTGGAGCGCCGCCTTCGCCCCGGCAGCGCGGGTCAACAGCACGCTCGTCGCGGCGACCGATCCGGCGAGCGGCCAGCCGGAGCTCAAGCATGTTCCGCTCCGGGTGCGGCCCTTCGTGGCCGCCTGGCACGGCTTCCTGCTGGCGCCGCGCCGACTTCCCGCCGATCTCGCGCCCTGGTGCGCGGTCGCCCCCCTCGCGGGCGGGGTGTGGCGGCACGAGCTCGCCGGCGAGGAGGTGCCGGAGGCGGCCTTCGCGCGGCTGCGTGCGCTGCTCCCGGCCGAGGAATGGGCGCTGTTCGAGGATCCGGCCGCCGGCCTCTTCCGCGCTGCGGCGCTGGCGGGCGGGGCGCTCTGCGGGGCGATCGCCCTCGCGCCCGCGCCGGCCCTGCTGCCGCCGCGCGACTGGTTGGGCGCGCTGATGACGGCGAACGCGTTGGCGCCCGAAGACCGCGCCGCGCTGCTCGCCGGCCGGCGGCCCGAGGCGCTGCCGCCCTCGCCGCTCGTCTGCGCCTGCCACGGCGTCAGCGCCGGCGCGATCCGCGCTTGCGGCGCGTCGGACGTGGAGGGTGTGGGGCAGGCCACGCGCGCCGGCACGGGCTGCGGCGCCTGCCGGCCCGAGATCGCCGCGCTGCTGGCGCGGGAGGAGGCCTGATGCGCCACTTCCCGGCCTTTCTCGAGCTGCGCGGCCGCATCGCGCTGGTGCTGGGCGCGGGCGAGGTGGCCGAGCGCAAGGCGGCGCTGCTCGCCGCCGCCGGCGCGACCCTGCGCCGGGCCAGGCGCTTCGACGCCGCCCTGCTCGAGGGGGCGGCGATTGCGGTCGGCGCCGATGCGCCAGAGGCCGATCTGCGCGCGCTCTCCGCGGCGGCGCATGCGCGCGGCGTCCCGGTCAACATTGTGGACCGGCCCGAGCTCTGTTCCTTCATCATGCCGGCCGTCGTCGAGCGCGATCCGGTGACGGTCGCCATCTCCACCGGCGGGGCGGCGCCTGTTCTCGCGCGGCTGATCCGCCAGCGCATCGAGGCGGTGCTGCCCCCCGCGCTCGGCGCGCTGGCCGCGCTGGCGGGGCGCTTCTCGGCGCGGGTGCGGCGCCTGCTCCCCGATGCGGCGGCGCGTCGGCGATTCCTCGAAGCGGCGCTCGCCGGGCCGCCGGCCGAGCTCGCCCTGGCCGGCCGCCTCGCCGAGGCCGAGGCCGCCTTCGCCGATGCCCTCGCCGCGGCCGATCCGGCGCCCCGGGGCATGGTGTTCCTAGTCGGTGCCGGACCGGGCCGGGCGGATCTTCTCACGCTGCGCGCGCAGCGGCTGCTCGGCGAGGCGGACGTGATCGTGCACGACCGTCTCGTCTCCGAGGAGGTGCTGGCGATGGCGCGCCGCGACGCGCCGCGCATCTTCGTCGGCAAGGCCCGCGCCAACCATTGCCTGCCGCAGGAGGAGATCAACGCGCTCATCGTGCGCCTCGCGCGCGAGGGCAAGCGTGTGGTGCGGCTCAAGGGCGGCGATCCCTTCGTCTTCGGCCGCGGCGGTGAGGAGCTGGCGGCCTGCCGCGCCGCCGGCGTGCCTTGCGAGGTGGTACCCGGTGTGACCGCCGCGCTGGGCTGCGCCGCCGAGGCCGGAATCCCGCTCACGCACCGCGACGCGGCGCGCATGCTGACCTTCATCACCGGCCATACGCGGGAGGGGCGGCTCGATCTCGATTTCGCCGCGCTGGCGCGGCCGGGGCAGACGCTCGCGGTCTATATGGGGCTCGCGACCCTGCCCGCGCTCGCGCGCGGCCTGCTCGACGCGGGGCTCGACGCGGCGACCCCGGCGGCACTGATCGAGAATGGTGGCACCGGCCGCGCGCGGCGCCTGGAGGGCACGCTGCTCGGCGTCGCCGAGGAGGCGGCGCGCTGGGCGGAGGGGGGGCCTGTCCTGCTGCTGGTGGGCGAGGTCGTTGCCATCGGCGCGCCGCCGGCTCCGGCCATCAGCGTTGCGCGGCACCCGATGGCGGCGATCGCCTGAGGCGGGGGGCGGGCCGTTGCCGTGAAGGCGATGGCCACGCGCGGATGCGGCGCGCGGAGCAGCTCGCCGCCGACCAGCACGCGCCAAGCACTGGGCGGCGCAACGCCGGCCAGCGCGTGCATCAGGCTCGACTTGCTGACTTCGCTCGGCCCTAGCACAGCCACCACCTCGCCGGGTGCGAGCGCAAGATCGAAATCCGCGCGCACCGGCCGCGCTTGGCCCGGCTGGGTGAGTACGAAGTCCTCGGCATGCAGCGCCTCGCTCATGCCACGTGCTCCCGCCGGCCTTGCGCAGCGAGTGCGGCCTGCAATTGCATCAGGCTCGGCGTAATCACCGGCACGAAGGCGGCCTGCGCCAGCGGCAGGCGAAGCCCTCGCCCTGCGGCCGCAGATAGAAATGCGCCCGTCCGAGACCTGGAGTTCGAGCCCCGCTGCCTCGGCCATGATGCCAGCGAGCACGATGCGTATGCGGAACAGTGCCGCCGCCTCAGTGTGGAACCGGCCCTACGCGAGGTCCTCGCGCGCCGGGCGCAGCACCTCCCACTCCGGGCCGGCCTGCGCGGCAGCCTCGGCCACGGCGGGCCAGCCCGATTGCCATGCTGTATTGCAGGCCGAGAAAGGTTAGGCGGACTTGCAACAGCCAGTGCAAGGCATCCGCATGCAGGACACGCGCGGGGCCGATCAGCGCGTCACGCAAGGCGATCACAGCGGTGTCGCGCATGCTCCTTATGAGACCTATCCGCGGAAGGCTTGCGGTGCCGAGTAGCTGCTGATTCTCTATTCTGAGCGAGGCAGGGAGTGGGCGGCAGGGCGCTAGAGCGGTTTTCTCATGACTGTGCATAGCCGCAGTTGGCGAGGTAGTTGCGGCGTTCGTCT
>NZ_SJDM01000017.1 GCF_004761865.1 Crenalkalicoccus roseus
GTGGATCAGGTTTGTCCACGCGGCTTAGAGCCGTTTCCGCTCGGCCATGAACGCAGAAACGGCTCCAGCCCATTGTCTGTAGAGCAGAGTCGCGCTCCCGGCTGTTTCCAGCCGTCCGCGATCCGCTCTAGGACAGCGCCCGGCCGACCACCCGCTCGATCTCGGCCCGCACCAGGCGTTCGACCAGCGGCGGCAGGTGCTGGTCGAGCCATTCCTTCAGCAGCGGCCGGATCTCCTCGCGCACGATGTCCTCGATGGTCGGCCCGCCGCGGCTGACGGCGCTGCCGCGCTCGGCGGCGACGGTGCGGAGAAGCTGGCCGACCGAGGCGGCGGCGGCGGCGGCGGCGGCCGGGGCGAGCAGCCCGTCCTCCGGCCGCGAGGCGGGAGGCGGCGGCGGGTCGGCGGGCATGGGCCGCGCCGCCGGGGCTGGCTCCTCCTCTTCCGCGCCGCCGGCGCGGGAGGGGGGAGCGGCAGGCGGCTCCGGCGCCGCGCGGGGTGGCTCGACCAGCATGTCCTCCGAGAGGGTCAGCGGCTCCTCGGCCGGCGGTTCGGCCGGGGGCGCGGGTTCCTCCTCGTTCAGGATCCGGCGGATGGAGGCGAGGATGTCCTCCATGCTGGGGTCCGCCCCGCCCTGGCCCGCGCCGGGCTGGGGGGCGGGGCTGCCGCCGGGATCGGTCCGTTTCTCAGCCATCGTCAGCGCCCCGCCGGCATGACCTGGAGCTCCGGCGGCTCGGCCTCGCCGCCGAGGCCGATCCACCGGTTCCGCACCTGCTGATAATAGGCGCGCATGTCGTAGATCTCCACCGGCAGGCCGAGATCCTGCGCGGTCAGCCGCCCGACCGCCGCGGCCAGGACGTAGGATTGCGAGACCACGGTGGAGAGGGCCTGCACCAGGGCGGTGCGGGCGTTCAGCAGCTCCTGCTCGGCGTTCAGCACGTCGAGGGTGGTGCGGCTGCCGACGATCGCCTCGCGCTGCACCCCGTCGAGCGCGATCTCGGCGGCGCGGATCTGCGCCCTGACCGACTCCACCTGGGCCCGGGTGGCCTGGAGCTGCTCCCAGGCCTGGGTCGCCTGCTGCGCCGCGATGCGGCGCTGGTCGGCGACCACCTGGCGCTGCTGCACGGCGACCTGCCGCGCCTGGCGCACCGCGGCGTATTCGGCGCCGCCCTGGTAGAGCGGCACGGTCAGGCTGGCGGTGATCTGGGTGCCCTCGATCGTCGTGCCGCGGGTCTGGGCGTTCTCGTTGCGGAAGGCCTGGCCCTGCAGGCTGACGCTGGGCAGGAGCTGGGAGATCTGGATGTCCACGTTGTCGCGCGCGGCGGCCTCGTCGAACAGGGCAGCGACGACGTTCGGGTTGTTGAGGCCGGCGAGCTGCGCCGCCTCCTCGGCCGAGCGCACCGGCGGGCGCAGCGGCTGCGGCGCCGTCAGCCGCTGCGGCGGCATGCCGGTCAGGCGCTGGAAGGTGGCGCGCGCGATCTGGAGCTGGCCCTCGGCGCTGGCGCGCGCCGAGCGGGCGCCGGCGAGGCGCGATTCGGCCTGCGCCACGTCGGTGCGGGTGATCTCGCCCACCCGGAAGCGCTCGTTGGTGGCGCGGAGCTGCTCCGTCAGCACCTGCTCGTTGTTGATCTGCAGGCGCAGCTCCTCCTGGAAGCGGACCACGTTCACATAGGCGGAGACGGTCTCCTGCAGCACCTGCTGCTCGGTGGCGAGCAGACGCGCCCGCTGCGCCAGCACCTGGTTCTCCGCCCGGCGGGTGGCGGCGACGGTGCGGCCGCCGCGGAACAGGGGCTGGGTGATGGTGAGGGCGTTGGAGGTGGTGGTGCGGTCGGCCTCCCGCGTGATGCCGGCCTGGCGCGCCTGGCTGTCGATCACGCCGACGCTGCTGGTGATGCTGACGGTCGGCCGCCAGCCCGCCAGCGCCTGGGGCACGTTCTCGTCCACCGCGCGGAGCTGGGCGCGGGCCGCCAGCAGGGTGGGGTTGTTGGCGTAGGCCAGGGCCAGCGCCTCCTGCAGGGTCTGCGCACGCGCCGGGCGGGCCGCCGCGACCAGGGCGGGCGGCACCAGCAGCGCCGTCGTCAGCGCCAGGGCGAAGCGGGTCAACCTCATCGTGGCTCGGATCCTTCCCTCGCGGCCGGGGTGCCGGCACGGGCCTGCCGGTTGCGCATGCGCCGGGCGGCTGGCCCGCCGGGAGACTCGGCTCCGGCAGGCGCGATGCCGGGGCAGATTAGCGCGGACCTCCCGATCGCCAACGCCGCGCCGCCGCCGATGCCGGGGTGGTGTGGCGCCCGCGCCTCAGAAGACGAAGCCCGGCGCCGGCGAGAAGGCCGCCAGGGGGAAGGTGGCGCAGTCGAAGGCGGGGGTGAGGGTGAAGGTGCCGCCGATGCGGCGGCCGATCACCGCCCGGCCGCCGCGCACGCCGTTGCCCTGCACCGTGGCGAGGCGCCCCCCCTCGGCGAGCTGGCCGGCAAGGGAGGCCGGCACCTCCGCCACCTCGCCCTCGATCAGGATGACGTCGTAGGGCGCCCCGGCGGCATGGCCCTCGCGCGGATCGCCGCCGACCAGCCGCACCGAGCCCGGCGGCAGGCAGCCGGACAGCGCCTCCTCGGCGATCCGGCGCAGCGCCGCATCCTCCTCGAGCGCCGTCACCCGCGCGCCCATATGCGCCAGCACCGCGGCGCCGTAGCCGGTGCCGGCGCAGACGACCAGCGCCCGGTCGCCGGGGCGGGGCGCGGCGAGCTGCACCAGCCGGGCGAGCACCATGGGCTCCATCAGCGCCCTTCCCCCCGGCAGCGGCACGTCCTCGTCCACATAGGCGCGGCTGCGCAGCGGCGGCGGCAGGAAGCGCTCGCGCGGCAGGGTCCGCATCGCCTCCAGCAGACGGGGCTCCGTCACGCGGTTGGGCCGCAACTGCCCGTCCACCATCCGCCGCCGCGCGTCCTCGAAATCCATGCGCCACCCATTCCATGCGAGACCGCCGCGCCGCTCCCTCCGCCGGCGCGGGGCGCGGCGGGCCTCCGGGCGGGCGGAAAGATCCTTGGGAGTCCGGAAAGCCGCACGCTTATAGGGGCGCGCCCCGGAGGGCGCCAAGCGGCGCGCTTGACCTCCCGCGGCACCGGCCCGATAGAAGACGGGCCCGCGCGGCGGTCCGGTGGCCGAGTGGTCAGGCAAGGGTCTGCAAAACCCTCTACGGCGGTTCAATTCCGCCCCGGACCTCCAGGGCGGCTTCCGCGCCGGAACAGGGACGGGCGGGGGCTTCCTTCGGGCAGGGGCGGCTGCTATAGGCGCCGCTCCGACCGCATAGGCTGATCCGGCGTGGCGCAGCGGTAGCGCAGCGGACTGTTAATCCGTTGGTCGTTGGTTCGAATCCAACCGCCGGAGCCATCGTTCCCCCCCAAGCCTCCTCCCGCACGCGCCGTGCCCGGCCCCCTCGCGGCAACGGCCCTTTCCTCGCGGGGCAGCGTCCGCTCCCGGCCGGTTTCGCCCCTCCGCGATCCGCTCCACGGTGCGATGCACCATGGTGGAGCATGCTTCCGCCCCCTGCCGGGTGCCCGGTCGCTGCGCCGGCGCTACCGCCTGCGCGGATCCGGCGCTAAAGCCCCTCTCCGACGCCGGCTCGGGGAGGAGGGACGCGGGATGCGCCGCCACAGGATTGCCGCCATCGGCGGCGACGGGATCGGGCCGGAGGTCATCTCCGCGGGCTGCCGCGTGCTCGCCGCCGCCGCCCGGGCGGATGGCGGCTTCGTCCTGGAATTCGAGGAATTCGACTGGGGCAGCGACCACTGGCGCCGCACCGGCCGGATGATGCCCGAGGACGGCCTCAGGCGCCTCGAGCCCTTCGACGCCATCTATTTCGGCGCGGTCGGCGACCCGCACATCCCCGACCACGTGACGCTGTGGGAGCTGCGCCTGGCGATCTGCCAGGGCTTCGACCAGTATGCGAATGTCCGCCCCACCCGCCTGCTGCCGGGCGTGCGCGGGCCGCTGCGCGAGGAGCTCGGCCGGGCGATCGACTGGGTGATCGTGCGCGAGAACAGCGAGGGCGAGTATGCCGGCGTCGGCGGCCGGGCGCATCGCGGCCTGCCGATCGAGGTCGGCATGGATGTCGCCGTATTCACCCGCGCCGGCGTCGAGCGCATCTGCCGCTACGCCTGCGAGGTGGCGATGGGCCGGCCGCGCCGGCGCCTGACGGTGGTGACCAAGTCGAACGCCCAGCGCCACGGCATGGTGATGTGGGACGAGGTCTGCGCCGAGGTCACGGCGCGGTACCCGGACCTCTCGGTGGACCGGATGCTGGTGGACGCCATGACCGCGCGCATGGTCACGCGGCCGGAGACGATAGACACCGTCCTCGCCACCAACCTGCACGCCGACATCCTCTCCGACCTCGCCGCGGCGCTGGCCGGCTCGCTCGGCATCGGCGCCACGGCGAACATCGATCCCACCCGGAAGCGCCCCTCGATGTTCGAGCCGATCCACGGCTCGGCCTTCGACATCACCGGCAAGGGCATCGCCAACCCACTCGGCTGCTTCTGGACCGGCGCCATGATGCTCGACCACCTCGGCGAGCCGGCGGCGGCGCGGCGGCTGATGGCGGCGGTGGAGGCGGTGACGGCGCGCGGCGAGACGCTCACCCCCGATCTCGGCGGCCAGGCCGGCACGGAGCAGGTGACGCAGGCGGTGATCGCCGCGCTCGAAGGCGCCAACGCCTGAGGCGCCGGCGGTCCAGGAAGCCCCTCCGCCCGGGCGCAAAATGCCCTATGATGAAGCTCCTGGGGGACGTCCTGAGGAAATCGCTTGAGCGCAAAAGGTTGAAAATTTTATAAACATTTTCCGCCTACAGGAGTGCCGCACCATGGCGCATGTCACCGATCGGCAGGGCGCTTCCCGTCGCCTGCTGCTGGCCGCCGCGCTCACTGGCTGGCTGCCGCTGCCGGCGCTGGCCCAGCCCGCCGCCGGCCGGTCGGCCGGCCGGCAGGCGGCGCCGCAGCAGGCGATGCTGCCGGCGCAGACGCCCCTCGGGCCGTTCGACGTGCAGGCGCGGCAGGCGCTGCTCGTGGATTTCGACACGGATGCGGTCCTCCTCGAGAGGAACGCCGACGAGCGGATGCCGCCCAGTTCCATGTCGAAGCTGATGACCATGTACATGGTCTTCGACCATCTCAAGCAGGGCCGCCTGCGGCTCGACCAGGAGCTGCCGGTCAGCGAGCGCGCCTGGCGGATGGGCGGCAGCAAGATGTTCGTCGAGGTCGGATCCTCCGTGAAGGTCGAGGACCTAGTGCGGGGAGTGATCGTGCAGTCCGGCAACGACGCCTGCATCGTCCTCGCCGAGGCCATCGCCGGCAGCGAGCAGCAATTCGCCGAGATGATGAACGACAAGGCGCGCCGGATCGGCCTGACCGGAAGCACCTTCAGGAACAGCACCGGATGGCCCGACCCGGAACACAGGATGACGTGCCGGGACCTCGCCGTGCTGGCGAAGCGCATCATCAGCGACTTTCCGGAATACTATCCCTACTACAACGAGCGCAGCTTCAGGTTCAACAATATCAGCCAGGACAACCGCAACCCCACCCTCGCGCGGGTCGCCGGCGCGGACGGGCTGAAGACGGGGCATACCGAGGAGGCGGGGTTCGGCCTCACCGCCAGCGCGCGGAGGAACGACCGGCGCCTGATCCTGGTGCTCAACGGCATGCCGAGCATGCGCGTCCGCGCCGAGGAAAGCCAGCGCCTGCTCGAATGGGGCTTCCGGGAGTTCGACAACGTCACCCTGTTCAGGGCGGCGGAGGTGGTGGAGGAGGTGCCCGTCTATCTCGGGGAGCGGCGCAAGGTCCCGCTGGTGAGCGAGCGGAACGTCACCGTCACCCTGCCCCGCGCCTGGCGGAACCGCCTGCAGGTGCGGGTGCACTACGACGCCCCGGTGCCGGCCCCCATCTCCAGGGGTCAGCCGCTCGGCCGCATCGAGGTGGCGGGCCAGGGCATACCGGCCTTCTCCGAGCCCCTTTACGCGGGCGCGGCGGTCGAGCGGCTCGGCCTCGTGTCGCGGATCCCCGCCATCATCGGGCACTGGATCTCCGGAAGCTGAGGAGCGTCCGATGCGCCCTCGCGCACGGGGTCATGCCGACGGTCCGGCCGCTTGCGGCATCCGGGCAAGGGCGCGGGCCGCGTTCCGGAACCTCCCCTCGAGGATGCGCGGCATCCTCAATGCCGGGCGCCCGTCGGGGCCTCGGCACCGGCCAGGGGCCGGTGCCGCCGGCATCGTCAGATGACTCCCAGCAGCAGAAGAATCAGAATGATCGGGATGGGAATGCCGATCAGCCAAAGAAGTGCGCCCCTGAGCATCGCCTGTCGCTCCCGGTTTGTTTTCGCTCGCCCGATACGCATGAGGACCCGCTCAGTTTCATCCCCGCCACCATCGGAGGACGGGAAATGTGACTTGCGCCGCCGCCCGCGCGCCGATTTCAGGAAGACATGCTGAAGGAGCGGGAACGGGGCAGGTTCATCACCCTGGAAGGGGGCGAGGGCTCGGGGAAGAGCACCCAGGCCCTGCGGCTCGCCTCGGCGCTTGCCCTGTGCGGCGTGCCGGTCCTGCGCACTCGGGAGCCGGGCGGCGCCCCCGGCTCCGAGAGGATACGCGGCCTGCTGCTCGGGGGCGGCGGCTGGGACGGGGTGGCGGAGACCATGCTGCACTTCGCGGCGCGGCGGGAGCATCTCGCGCGCACCATCATCCCCGCCCTGTCCGCGGGGATCTGGGTGGTGTCGGACCGGTTCGTGGATTCGACCCTGGCCTACCAGTGCTTCGCCCAGGGCGTGCCCCGCCGGGTCTGGGACGATCTCGCGGCGCTGAGCCTCGAGGGCGTCTGGCCGGACCTCACCTTCATCCTCGACCTCGCTCCGGAGGAGGGGCTGGCGCGCGCCGCCGCCCGCGGCCCCGTCAACAGGTACGAGGCGCTGGACCTCGCCTTCCACGCGCGGGTGAGGGACGGGTTCCGCGCCGTTGCGGCCCTCGCGCCCGCCCGCTGCGTCCTTCTCGATGCCACCGACTCCCCGGAGGGGATCGCGGCGGCCATCCTCGGCATCGTGCGGGCGCGGCTGCGCTTGCCGTCGTGACGCCGCCCGAGCCGCGCGCCAACCCCGAGCTGGTTGGCCATGAGGCCGCGGCCCGCACCCTGGAGGCGGCGGCGCGCGGCGGACGCCTGCACCATGCCTGGCTGATCGCGGGCCCGGCCGGGGTGGGCAAGGCGACCCTCGCCTACCGCTTCGCCCGCTGGCTGCTCGCCGGCATGCCGGAGGCGGCGCCGGGACAGGCCCCGCTCTTCGTGCCGCCCGCGCACCCGGTCTTCCGCCGCGTCGCCGCCGCCGCCCATGCGGACCTGTTCGTCCTGGAGCCGAACACCGGCGAGCGGGGGACGAAGGAGGTCCTGCGGGCCGAGGACGCGCGCGCCGCGATCCGCTTCCTCGCGCACACCGCCGCCGAGGGCGGCTGGCGCGTGGTGGTGCTGGACCAGGCGGAGCGCGCCGACCGCGCGGAAGTGCAGAACATCCTGCTCAAGACGCTGGAGGAGCCGCCTCCGCGCACCGTGCTGCTGCTGGCCGCGAACCAGCCCTACAGGCTGCTGCCGACCATCCGCAGCCGCTGCCGCCGGCTCGACCTGTTCCCGCTGCCGGAGCCGGACCTCCTCGGCCTTCTCGGCCGGCTGCTGCCGGAGATGCCCGAGGCGGAGCGGGCCGGCCTCGCCCGCATCGCCGACGGCGCCCCCGGCCAGGCGCTGAGGCTGGCGGAGAAGGAAGGGATGGCGCTGCAGGGACTGGTCGAGGAGGTGCTCGCGGCCCTGCCGCGCCTCGATCCCCGGCGGGCCCATGACATCGCCGAGGTGGTGGCGGGGCAGCGCGACGCCTCCGCCCTCGCCACCTTCCTCGCGCTGCTGCGCCGCGCCCTGGCGGCAGGGCTGCGTCATGCCGGCCGCGCCGCGCCGGAGGCGCGCCCGCCCTGGCTCGGGGGCGCCTCGCTTGCCGACTGGGTGACCCTGTGGGAGAAGCTGGGTCTCCTCGCGGACGAGGCGGAACGGCTGAACCTCGACCGCAGGCAGGCGGTTCTCCAGGCCCTCTCCCTGGTGCGGGCCGGGCCCCGGTCCGCCCTGCCCATGCCGGGGCGGTGAAAGAGCAGCGAATGAGCAAGCCGCGCACCTACCTGACGACGCCGATCTACTACGTGAACGACCGGCCCCATATCGGCCACGCCTACACCTCCCTCGCGGCCGACGTGCTGGCGCGGTGGAAGCGGCTCGACGGCCACGAGGTCTTCTTTCTCACCGGCACCGACGAGCATGGGCAGAAGGTCGAGAAGGCGGCGCGGGAGGCCGGCCTCGAGCCCCAGGTCTTCACCGACCAGGTGAGCGAGCATTTCCGCGACCTCGCCCGGCGCATGGAGTTCTCCAACGACGACTTCATCCGCACCACCGAGCCCCGGCACCGGCGCGCCTGCCAGGCGCTCTGGACGGAGCTGGCGCGCCGGGGGGAGATCTACCTCGGCCACTACGAGGGCTGGTACGCCGTGCGCGACGAGGCCTTCTACGGCCCGGAGGAGCTGACCGAGCGCGACGGGGCGAGATACGCGCCGAGCGGCGCGCCGGTGGAATGGGTGCGGGAGCCCTCCTACTTCTTCCGTCTCTCGAAATGGCGGGACTGGCTGCTCCGCCACTACGAGGAGAACCCGGACTTCATCGCCCCCGCCTCGCGCCGCAACGAGGTCATCAGCTTCGTCAGGGCGGGGCTGCAGGACCTCTCCATCAGCCGCACCTCCTTCCGCTGGGGGGTGCCGGTGCCGGACGATCCGGACCACGTGATGTACGTATGGCTGGACGCGCTGACCAACTACATCACCGCGGCCGGCTATCCCGACATGGACCATCCGCGCTGGGGCTTCTGGCCGGCGGATGTCCACTTCGTCGGCAAGGACATCCTGCGCTTCCACGCCATCTACTGGCCCGCCTTCCTCAAGGCGGCCGGGATCGAGCCGCCGCGCCGGATCTTCGCGCACGGGTGGTGGACCAACGAGGGGCAGAAGATCTCGAAATCCCTCGGCAACGTCATCGATCCGCTGGCCCTGATCGAGCAGTACGGCCTCGATCCGGTCCGCTACTTCCTCCTGCGCGAGGTGCCCTTCGGCCAGGACGGGGATTTCCAGCGCCGCGCGCTGGTCGGGCGCCTGAACGGGGAGCTCGCCGACGGGCTCGGCAACCTGGCGCAGCGGACGCTGTCCCTGATCCAGCGCAATTGCGGCGGTCGGCTGCCGGAGGCGGAGCCGCGCTCCGAGGCGGACCGCGCCTTCCTCGCCCGCCATGTGGAGCCGCTGCCGGAACAGGTGCGGCTGCTGCTGGACGAGCAGAAATTCGACGCCGCCCTGTCCGTGCTGTTCTCCGCGGTGCGGGAGGGCAACGCCTACATCACGCGCGAGCAGCCCTGGGCGCTGCGCAGGTCCGATCCGGCCCGGATGGCCTGCGTGCTGCGCGTGCTGCACGACCTGCTGCGCGGCGTCGCCACGCTGCTGCAGCCCTTCATGCCCGGCAGCATGGGCCGGCTCCTGGACCAGCTCGGCGTGCCGCAGGAGATGCGCGACATCGCGCGGCTCGGCGCGCCGCTGCCGCCCGGCACCCCCCTGCCGCCGCCGAGCCCGCTCTTCCGCAAGATCGACGAGATTCCCTGACGACGATGCTGATCGACAGCCATTGCCACCTCGACTACTTCACCGAGGAGGAGGTCGAGGCGGTCGTCCTCCGCGCGCGGCAGGCGGGGGTCGGCCGGATGGTGACCATCGGCACCCGCGTCGCGCAGGCCGCCGCGGTGAAGTCGCTGACTAGGCGCTTCGACGAGGTCTGGGGCACGGTCGGCATCCACCCGCACAACGTCGCCGAGCACCCGCTGCCATCCGCCGCGGAGCTGGCGGCGCTCGCGGATCATCCGCGCATCATCGGCATCGGCGAATCCGGCCTCGACTACTTCTACGACAAGGCGCCCCGCGCGGTGCAGATGGAGTCGTTCCGCCGCCACATCCGCGCCGCCCGCGTCGCCGACCTTCCCCTCGTGATCCACGCCCGGGACGCGGATGCGGACATCCTGGCGATCCTCGAGGAGGAGCACCGCTCCGGCGGCGCCTTCGCCTTCCTGCTGCACTGCTTCTCCTCGGGGCGCGCGCTGGCGGAGCGCGCGGTGGCGATGGGCGGCTACGTCTCCTTCAGCGGCATGCTGACCTTCCCCAAGGCCGAGGCGATCCGGGAGATCGCCCGCGACCTGCCCGAGGACAGGCTGCTCGTGGAGACCGACGCGCCCTACCTGGCGCCGGTGCCGCTGCGCAGGAAGCGCTGCGAGCCCGCGCATGTCGTCCACACGGCGAGGATGCTGGCCGGGCTGCGCGGCATCAGCCAGGCCCGCGTGGAGGAGGTGACCACCGCCAATTTCTTCCGCCTGTTCCGCCGGGCCGCCTAGCATGCTGCGGGTGATCCTGCTCGGCACCGGCGGCTCCGGGGGCGTGCCGCTGCTCGGCGGGGAGGGCGAGGCGGGGGAATGGGGCGCCTGCGACCCAGGGGAGCCGCGCAACCGCCGCACCCGCACCTCCGCCCTGGTCGAGGGGCCGCAGGGGCAGCGCCTGCTGATCGACGCCGGGCCCGATCTGCGCGCGCAGCTCCTGGCGACGCGCAGGGCGCGGCTGGACGCCATCCTGTTCACCCACGCCCATGCCGACCACATCCTGGGCATCGACGATCTCCGGCAGGTGAACCGCATCACCGGACGGGCCCTGCCGGCCTACGGGACGCGCACCACGCTGAGCCGCCTGGAGGACCGCTTCGACTACGCCTTCATCGAGGCCTCCTCCCCCTTCTTCTTCCGCCCGGCGCTGGAGCCGAGGCGGGTCGAGTACGGGGAGCGCCTGGAGATCGCGGGGCTCCCCGTGCGGGTCTTCCGCCAGGACCATGGCGTCATGGACACGCTTGGGATCAGGATCGGCGGCTTCGCCTATTCGACCGACGTGGTGGCGCTGCCGGAGGAGAGCATGCCGTTCCTGGAGAACGTCGATACCTGGGTCGTCGGCTGCTTCCAGCGGGAACCCCACAAGGTGCACGCGAATCTCGACCAGGTGCTGGAATGGGTCGCGCGGCTGCGGCCGCGGCGCACGGTGCTGACGCACATGAGCGCCTCCATGGACTACGCCGCGCTGCGCCGGGACCTCCCGGAGGGTGTGGAGCCCGGCTATGACGGCATGGTCCTGGAGGTGGGATGACGCCTCCCCCTCTCCGGCTCCCCTCGCGGGGGCATGGGCGGGGCGCCCCGGCTTGACGCCTCCGCCGGCGCGACCGATAGGCGCCGGGCAGCAGATCCCGGTCCCGAGCCCCATGCAGCGCGTCTTCTCCGGCATCCAGCCCTCCGGCGTCCCGACCCTCGGCAACTATCTCGGCGCGATCCGCAACTGGGTGCCGATGCAGGACAGCCACGACTGCATCTTCTGCGTCGTGGACCTGCACGCCATCACCGTCTGGCAGGACCCGGCGGCGCTGGCGCAGCAGACGCGGGAGATGGCGGCGGCCCTGATCGCCTGCGGCCTCGATCCCCGCCGCTGCATCCTGTTCGTGCAGTCCCACGTGCACGCGCACACGCGCCTCGCCTGGATCTTCAACTGCGTCGCCCGCATCGGCTGGCTGAACCGGATGACGCAGTTCAAAGACAAGGCCGGCAAGGACCGGGAGGCGGCGAGCGCCGGCCTCTACGTCTATCCCAACCTGATGGCGGCCGACATCCTGGCCTACCACGCCACCAAGGTGCCGGTCGGCGACGACCAGAAGCAGCACCTGGAACTCGCCAACGACATCGCGGAGAAGTTCAACCACGACTACGGGGTGGCGTTCTTCCCGCGCATCGAGCCGCTGATCCAGGGCGTGGCGGCGCGCGTGATGTCGCTGCGCGACGGCACGAAAAAGATGTCGAAATCCGATCCCTCCGACCAGTCGCGCATCAACCTGACCGACGACCGGGATGCGATCGCCCTCAAGATCCGCCGCGCCCGCACCGACCCTCACCCGCTGCCCGAGCACGAGGCGGGGCTGGAGGGGCGGCCGGAGGCGCGCAACCTGGTCGGCATCCTCGCCGCCATCACCGACACCCTGCCCGAGAACGTGCTGCGCGAGCACGGCGGCAGGGGCTTCTCCGAGTTCAAGGAGGTGCTGGCCGAGGCGCTGATCGCCCATCTCGCGCCGATCCAGAGCGAGATGGCGCGCCTGCTCGGCGACCCCGCGGCGCTCGATGCCGCGCTCCGCCTCGGCGCCGACCGGGCGGAGGCGATCGCCAACCCGATCGTCGCCGAGGCCGAGCGCATCGTCGGCTTCCTGCCCCGGCGCTGAGCGCCTGATCCGCGGAGGCGGGAACGCCGGTGCGGTGGACCGGCCGCGCGGGTGAAGATGCCCGCGCGCATCGCGGGGCCAGGGCCGCGAGCCGGGGGGACGGGCAGGCTCCGGATCCGCCCGCGGCCGTGGCCCCGGCCCGTGCGCTAGAGCAGATCGCGGACGGCTGCAAACAGCCGGGCGCGTGACTCTGCCCTACGAACAATGGGCTGGAGCCGTTTCCGCGTTCATGGCCGAGTGGAAACGGCTCTAGGGGATGTCCGCCCCTACCCTACCCGGAGCAGCCCCGGCCCGTGCACCCGCAGCCAGGCCACCGCGGCGTCGCGGTGCGGGGTCAGCCGCGCCACATGCGCCCAGAAGCGGTCGGAGTGGTTCAGCTCCTTCAGATGCGCCACCTCGTGCGCCACCACGTAGTCCAGCACCCAGTCCGGGGCCATCACCAGCCGCCAGGAGAAGGCAAGCGTCCCGTCCGGGGCGCAGGAGCCCCAGCGGCTGCGGGTATCCTTGATGCGCACCGCCTTCGCCCGCACGCCGAGGGCGGCGGCGTGGCCGGTCACCAGCGTCTGCACCCGCCGCCGCGCCTCGGCGCGCAGGAAGCCGGCGATGCGCGCGGGCAGCGACTCGGCGGGGCCGGGAACGACGATCGCACCGGGCTCCAGCCGGACCGCCCGGCCGTGCTCCTCCGGCTCGTGCCGCACCAGATGCGGCACGCCGCCGAGCGGCACCTGCTCCCCGGGCGCGAAGGGGATGTGGGGGGAGAGCGCCGCCAGCCTCTCCCGCACCCAGGCGGCGTGGGTGTTCAGCAGGGCCATCCCGGCGCGCCTGGCGGCGCGGGGGGGCAGGGTCACCACCACCTCGCCCGCCCGGGGGTCGATGCGCAGGCTGACCCGCCGCGCGCGGCTGGAACGGCGCCATCGCACCGGGCAGGCGAGGGCCTCGGCGAGCCTGCCCCCGGCGGGGGCGAGTGTTTCGGATGCGCTCTGGTCCATGGGGTGAACATGGACCGGCCGGCCACCCCGCTTCAACGCCTTGACACGCGACGTTGCGGAACGGTCGCAGCACTGCTGCGGGAGGGGGCGCCAGCCCCGCCGGCCTGCCCCGGGTCGGAGGAGGGCCATGCCCCCCGCCACGAGGATCCCGGGCGATGCGGCGCGGGGCATTTTCGCGTATGGGTCGAATCGGCCGGGCGGGCCGGCGCTCCGCCCCTCTCGCCGGCGGGTTCCGGCCGCCCAACGAAAGGCGGAAGCGGGCTCCGCTGAAGCGGATCCTGCTGTAGAAGCCGTCCATGCCCCCTGCCCTGCGCGCCCTGCCGGCCCTCCTGCTGCTCGGCGCCATCTGGGGGCTGACGCCGGCCCTCGCCAAGCTGCTGGTGCAGGGGGGGATGCCGGCGCTCGGCCTCGCCGCCCTGGTGGCGACGCTGAGCGCGGCGCTGCTCCGCGCCGCCTGCGCCGCGCGGGGGATCCGCGTGCCGCTCGACGCCGCGCATCTCCGCCACTACGCGGTGACCGGCCTCGCCGGCTTCGCGCTCGCCAACGTGGTCTCCTTCACCGCGCTGCGCCACGTGCCGGCGGGGCTGTTCGCGCTGCTGGTGCCGCTCTCGCCGATGCTGACCATGCTGCTCGCCGCCCTTCTGGGAATGGAGCGGGCGACGCTGCGGCGCCTGTTCGGCACCGCGCTCGGCCTCGCCGGCACGGCGCTCGCCATGGCGCCGGGCGCGGCCCTGCCGGAGGCGCGGCTCCTGCCCTGGGCGCTGCTGCTGCTGGTGACGCCGGCGGGCTACGCCACCGCCAACGTGCTGGCGATCCGCCTCGCCCCGCCCGGCACGCCCTCGCTGGCGCTGGCGACGGGGATGCTGGCGGGGGCGGCGGTCTTCGCCTGGGTGCCGGCGCTGCTGCTCGGCGCGGCGGCGCTGCCCACGGGGGTGGGGCTCGGCGTACTCGCGGCGCAGGCGGGGCTGACGGCGCTCGCCTACATTCTCTACTTCCGCCTGCTCGTGGGAATCGGCGGGGTGGGCACCTCGCAGGTCGGCTATCTCGTCACCCTCTCCGGCCTGTTCTGGGGCTTCCTGTTCTTCGGCGAGCAGCCGGGCTGGCTGACCGTGCCGGCGGCGGGGCTGATCTTCGCCGGCCTCGCGCTGGTGACGCTGCCGCCGCGCCGGCGCGGATAGGGCGCCGCCCTTGCCGCGGCGGCCCCGGGCGCGGATGCTGCGCCGGCGCGGAGGAGGGAGGAGACCGCCGAGATGAACGACCTGGCACCCGCCGGCGACAGCGCGCGCCGCGAGCTGCTCGGCGCGGCGGAGGAGGCGCTCGCCCGCCTCGCCCCCGGCCTGCCGCCCGAGGCCGCCGAGCTGCTGCGCCGCCTCTTCGCCGACGTGCCCTCGGCCGAGCTCGCCGCCATGTCCGCCGAATCGGTCGCCGAGGCCGCCGCCAGCCTGTTCGCCTTCGCCACCCACCGCCCGCCGGGGGAGGCGAAGCTGCGGGTGCTGCCCCCGGGACCGGGCCGCGGCCCGCACGCGGTGGCCGAGATCGTCACCGACGACATGCCCTTCCTGGTGGACAGCGCGCTGACCGCGCTGGCGCGGCACGGGCGGGTGGTGCGCCAGCTCCTGCACCCGATCGTGCCGGTGCGGCGCGACGCGGAGGGCAGGCTGCTGGCGATCGGCCCGGGCGGGACGCCCGAGAGCATGATGCGCATCACCATCGGCGTCGCGCCGGCGGCCATGCTGCCCGGCCTGCACGCCGCCCCGGCCGGGGACTGGGCGGGGCTGGAGGCGGCGCTCGCCCGCGGCATGGCCGATGTCCGCCTGGCGGTGCAGGACTTCCCCGCCATGGCCGCGCTGCTGCGCCGCGCGGCGGAGGAGGTGGGCGGCGAGCGGGATCCGGACGCCGCCGCCTTCCTGCGCTGGCTGGCCGAGGACAACTACGTGCTGCTCGGCCACCGCCGCTTCGCCCTCGGCCCGGACGGCGCGCCGCGCATGGTGGCGGAGGAGAATCTCGGCCTGCTGCGCGACCCCTCCCTGCCCGTCTTCGACGCGCTCCGCGACCTCGGCGAGGTGCCGCCGGCGATGCGCGCCG
Organism: Crenalkalicoccus roseus; assembly: GCF_004761865.1. Classification (GTDB taxonomy): domain Bacteria; phylum Pseudomonadota; class Alphaproteobacteria; order Acetobacterales; family Acetobacteraceae; genus Crenalkalicoccus; species Crenalkalicoccus roseus. The sequence goes on from NZ_SJDM01000017.1 coordinate 15,464, forward strand.
CCTTCACCGACCCGACGCCGGTGACGGTGGCGAAGGCCAACATGCGCAGCACCGTCCACCGCCCGCAGCATGCGGACGTGATCGGCACGCGCCTGTACGGCGCCGACGGCCGGGTGGAGGGGGTGCGGCTGTTCCTCGGCCTGTTCGCCGCCTCGGCCTACAACCGCAACCCGCGCAGCATCCCGATGCTGGCGGGTAAGGTGGCGCGCATCCTCGCCGCCGCCGGCCTCGACCCGGAGGCGCATGACGGGCGGGCGCTGCGCAACATCCTCGACACCTGGCCGCGCGACGAGCTGTTCCAGGCCCCCGAGGCGGCGATCCTGGAGGGGGCGCGGCGCGCGCTCGACCTCTCGATCCGCCCGCGCCCGGCGCTGGTGGCCCGCCGCGATCCCTTCGGCCGCTTCGTCTCCGCCATCGCCTGGCTGCCGCGCGACACCTTCGACACCCGGCTGCGCGAACGGGTGGGGGAGATGCTGGCCCGGGCCTATGGCGGGCATCTCAGCGCCTTCTACATCGCCCTTGGCGACAGCCCCCTCGCCCGCGTCCACTACATCATCGGCACCGACCCGGCGAAGCCCGCGGCGGTGGAGGAGGCGGTGCTGGAGGCCGCGATCGCCCAGGCGGCGCGCAGCTTCCACGACCGGCTGGCCGAGGCGCTGGCCGCCGAGCGCGGCGAGGGCGCCGCCGCGGCGGCGCTGGGCCGCTGGCGCGACGCCTTCCCCGCCGCCTACCGGGAGGGCGCCTCGGGCGCGCAGGCGGTGGCCGACATCGCGCTGGCCGAGCGGGCCCTGGCCGAGGGGCGGCCCGCCGCCACCCTCTCCCGCCCCCCCGGCGCGGAGACGCTGGCGCTGCGCATGGCCAGCCCCGGCGCGCCGATCGCGCTCGCCGACGCGCTGCCGCTGTTCGAGAGCCTCGATCTCCGCGCCATCGAGGAGGTGCCGCACCGCCTCGCCCCGGCCGGGGCGCCGCCCGTGGTGCTGCACCTCTTCGCCCTGGTGCCCGCCGCGCCGGCCGAGGAGGCGCGCTTCCCGGCGCTGCTCGAGGCGCTCGCGGCGCTGCTCGACGGGCGGGCGGAGGCGGACGGCTTCAACCGCCTGGTGCTGCGCGCCGGCCTTTCCTGGCGCGAATGCTGGCTGCTGCGCGCCATGTTCCGCTGGCTGAAGCAGGTGGGCTTCGGCTTCGCCCAGGCGAGCGTGGAGGCGGCGCTCGCCGCCCACCCGGAGGCGGCGCGGCTGCTGGTGGCGCTGTTCCACGCCCGCTTCGACCCCGACCTGCCAGGGGACCGCGCGGCGCGGGAAGGCGCGCTCGACGCCGCCTGGGCCGCGCTGCTCGAGGGCGTGGAGAACCCGGACGAGGACCGCATCCTGACCCGGCTGCGCACCCTGCTCGACGCGGTGCTGCGCACCAATTTCTTCCAGGACAAGGCCTGGCTGTCGCTGAAGGTGGACAGCGCCGCGGCGGGCGAGATGCCCGCCCCCCGCCCCTGGCGGGAGATCTTCGTCCACTCCCCGCGCATGGAGGGAACGCATCTCCGCGCCGGGCCCGTGGCGCGCGGCGGCATCCGCTGGTCCGACCGGCGCGAGGATTTCCGCACCGAGATCCTCGGGCTGCTGAAGGCGCAGCGGGTCAAGAACGTGGTCATCGTGCCGACGGGGGCGAAGGGCGGCTTCATCCTGAAGCGGCAGCCGCAGCCCTCGGACCGCGAGGCGTTCCAGGCCGAGGGCGTGGCCTGCTACCGCACCCTGGTCCGCGGCATGCTCGACATCACCGACAACCTGGTGGACGGGCGCGTGGTGGTGCCGCCGCGCGTGGTGCGGCGCGACGGCGACGACCCCTACCTCGTCGTCGCCGCGGACAAGGGCACCGCGACCTTCAGCGACGTCGCCAACGCGCTCGCCGCCGAATACGGCTTCTGGCTCGGCGACGCCTTCGCCTCCGGCGGCTCGGCCGGCTACGACCACAAGGCGATGGGCATCACCGCGCGCGGCGCCTGGGTGATGATCGCGCGCCACTTCGCCGAACTCGGCCACGACATCTTCGCCGAGCCCTTCACCTGCGCCGGCGTCGGCGACATGTCGGGCGACGTGTTCGGCAACGGCCTCCTGATCAGCCGGAAGGCGCGCCTCGTCGCCGCCTTCGACCACCGCCACATCTTCCTCGATCCCGACCCGGACCCCGAGGCCTCCTACGAGGAGCGCCGGCGGCTCTTCGCCCTGCCCCGCTCCTCCTGGGAGGATTACGACCGGACGAAGCTCTCGCCCGGCGGCGGCGTCTTCCCGCGCGGCGCCAAGTCCATCCCGCTCTCGCCCGAAATCCGCGCCCTGCTCGGCCTCCGGCAGGAGCGCGCCGAGCCCGCCGCGGTGATCCGCGCCATCCTGCGCGCCGAGGTGGACCTGCTCTACTTCGGCGGCATCGGCACCTATGTGAAGGCGAGCACGGAGAGCCACGCCGAGGCCGGGGACCGCGCCAACGACGCGCTGCGCGTGGACGGGCGGGAGGTCCGCGCCCGCGTCATCGGCGAGGGCGCCAATCTCGGCGTCACCCAGGCCGGGCGGGTGGAATACGCGCGGGAAGGGGCGGGCGGCAGGGGCGGGCGCGTCAACACCGACGCGCTCGACAACTCCGCCGGCGTCTCGACCAGCGACCACGAGGTCAACATCAAGATCCTGCTCGCCGAGGTGGAGCGTGCCGGGGCGCTGACCCGCACCCAGCGCGACGCGCTGCTGCGCGAGATGACCGAGGAGGTCGCCGCGCTGGTGCTGCGTGACAACGCGCTGCAGCACCTCGCCGTCAGCCTGGAGGAGCGGGCGGGGACGGAGGCGCTGCCCGCCCAGGCGGCGCTGATGGCGCGGCTGGAGGCGGAGGGCGTGCTCGACCGCGCCGTGGCCGGGCTGCCGGACACGGTGGCGCTCGCCGCGCGCACCGCCGCCGGCGCCGCGCTGCTGCGGCCGGAGATCGCGGCCCTGCTGCCCTTCGCCAAGCTCTGGCTGACGGATGCGATCGTCGCCAGCCCGCTGCCGGACGACGCGGCGCTGGCGCCGCTGCTGCTCGCCTACTTCCCGGCGCCGCTCCGCGCGCGCTACCCGGAGTTCATCGCCCGCCACCGCCTGCGGCGGGAGCTGGTGACCACCGCCGTCGCCAACCTGGTGGCGAACCGCATCGGCTGCGCCGGCCTCGCACGCCTGACGGCGGAGGCGGGGCCGGTCGCGGCCGCGCGCGCCGCCCTGCTTGCCGGGGCCGCCTTTGGGCTGGAGGAGGCGTGCGACGCCGCCGACGCCGCCCCCGCCCCCGCCGCGGCGCGGCTGGAGGCGCTGCTGGCGCTGCGCCGGCTGCAGGAGGCGGTGGCGCACGGGCTGCTGGCCGAGGACCCGGCGCGGCCGATGGAGGAGGCCCTCGCCGCGCTCCGCCCCGGCATCGCCGCGCTGGTGGAGGCGGAGACGGCGCGGGCGGCGGAGGAGGCGCGGGCGCGGTCCTGGCGCGAGGCCGGCCTGCCTGCCCCGGTCGCGGCGCTGGCCGCGGCGGCGCCGCGGCTGATGGCGGCGCCGGCGATCCTCCGCCTCGCCGCCCTTGCCGGCGCCTCGCCGGCCGCCGCCGCCGCCGCCTGGGACCGGGTGGGCGCCGCCTTCCAGCTCGACGCGCTGCGCGAGGCGGCGGCGCACGCCCCCGCCCCCGGTGCCTTCGGCCCGCGGGCGAAGCTGGTGCTGCAGACCGACCTCGCGGAGGCCCAGGCGCGGCTGGCCGCCGCGCTGCTTGCCGGCCGCGAACCGCCGCCGCCCGCGGCGGCGCGGGCGGTGCAGGTGGCGCGGGAGGCGGCGCTGGTCGGCGACCTGGCGGCGCTGACCGTGGCGGCGCGGGCGCTGGCGGGGCTGGCGTGACCCGCCGGCACGAGCCGGAGGCGCGGCCTTGAGCCGCCCCGCCCTCGCCTGGGCCCTCTACGACTGGGCCAACAGCGCCTTTCCCACCGTCGTCTCCACCTTCGTCATCGCCGCCTATTTCGCCACCGCCGTGGCGCCCGACCCCGCCACCGGCCAGGCGCAGTGGGGCTGGATGCAGGCGGCGGCCGCCTTCGCCATCGCCGCGCTCTCCCCCGTGCTCGGGGCGGTGGCGGATGCGGGGGGGCGCAGGCGGGCGATGCTCGCCGCCTCGACCGTGGTGCTCGTGCTCGCGGTCGGGGGCATCTGGTTCGCCCGGCCGCAGCCCTCGGACGTGCTCTGGGCCCTGGCCTGCGTCGGCCTTGCCACCGTCGCCTTCGAGGTCGGCATGGTGTTCTACAACGCCATGCTGCCGCAGGTGGCGGCGCCGGAGCGGATCGGGCGCGTCTCCGGCCTTGCCTGGGGACTTGGCTATGCGGGCGGGCTGGTGTGCCTCGTGCTCTGCCTCGTGGTGCTGGTGCGTCCCGACCCGGCGCCGTTCGGCCTCGACCGCGAGGCGGCGGAGCATGTGCGGGCGACGGCGCTGCTCACCGCGCTCTGGATCGCCGCCTTCGCCTGGCCGGTGCTGCTGGCACTGCCCGACCCGCCGGGGCGGCGCCCCTCCTGGGGCGCGGCGGCGCGGGAGGGGCTGGCGGAGATCCTGGCGGTGCTGCGCGGCCTGCCCTCCCGCCCCTCGATGCTGCGCTTCCTGGTGGCGCGGCTGTTCTACACCGACGGGCTGAACACGCTGTTCGCCTTCGGCGCCATCTACGCCGCCGGCGTGTTCGGCATGGGCTTCGAGGAGATCCTGGTGTTCGGCATCGCGCTGAACGTCACCGCCGGGCTCGGCGCCGCCGCCTTCGGCCTCATCGAGGACCGCCTCGGCTCGAAGCGGACGGTGCTGGTGGCCCTCGCCTCGCTGATCGCGCTCGGCGCGGGGCTGCTCGTGGTGCAGGAAAAGGCGGCCTTCTGGGCGCTCGCCCTCGGCCTCGGCGTCTTCATCGGCCCGGCGCAGGCGGCGAGCCGGGCGCTGATGGCGCGCATCGCCCCGGAGGCGGAGGTGACGGCGCATTTCGGCCTGTTCGCCCTTTCCGGGCGCATCACCGGCTTCCTCGGCCCGGCGACGCTCGCGGCGGTGACCGCCGCCACCGACAGCCAGCGCGCGGGCATGGCGACGATCCTGCTCTTCCTCGGCCTCGGCGCCGCCATCCTGCTCGGCGTCAGGGAGGAGCGGGAGGTGGTGGTCAGGGCATGAGGTAGAGGTAGGCCGGGAGCGGCTGCGTCAGATCCCTCACCTCCCTCACCCCGGGCACGGTCTCGGCCAGGACGCGGAGCGCGCGGCGGGTCGCCTGGTCGCGGGCGAAGCCGTGCAGCTCCACCACGCCCTCCCGCACCTCGACCGAGAGGTGGAAGGTGTCCACCCAGGGCTCCTTGCGCATGGCGGCGAGGATGGCGCGGCGGATGCGCTCGTCCGACAGGCGCTCCTCCTGCCGGTCGGGCGGCGCGGTGAGGGCGCGCAGCAGGTCGGCGCGGGAGACGATGCCGCGCAGCCGCCCCTCCCGCACCACCAGCACCCGGCGGATCCTCCTCTCCTCCAGCAGGTGCGCGATGTGCGCGGCGGTCGCGTCCTCGGGGACGGTGACGAGTTGCGTCGTCATCACCTCGGCGGCGGTGGTGCCGTGGGTGCGGGCGTAGCGGTCGGCGGCCCGGGACGGGTCGGCGAACAGGCCGGCGAGCCAGCCGCGCCGCTCGTCCTCCTCCCCGGCGAGGCGGCGGAGCAGGTCGGATTCGGTGACGATGCCGAGCAGGGTGCCCTCCCGGTCCAGCACCGGAACGGCGGAGATGCCGCGGTCGGCGAGCAGCCGGGCCACCGCTTGCACCGGCATGTCGGGCGGCACCGTGACCACGTCGGGGGTCATCAGGTCCCGGGCGGTCAGGGCGGCCATGGCACGGTCCTCCTTCGCGGGGCCGCGTCCGCTCGGTTGCGATCGCGGAAACGGCTCCAGACTGTCGCCTGCGGGCGGGTTCCGCGCTCCCGGCCGCCTCCCGGCCGCGCGCGATCTGCCCCAGCGCGGGCAGGCTGCCAGGGACGCGGCGCCCGCGCCTTGACGCAGCGCAAGCCGGCGCCGCTACAGGAACCCCACCGGGTCCACGTCCACCTGCACCCGCACGCTGCCCGGCACCTCCACCCGCCCCAGCCATTCGCGCAGGATCGGCTGCACCGCGATGTCGCGCCGCGTCTTGAGCAGCAGCCGCCGCCGGTGCCGCCCGCGCAGCATGGCGAGCGGCGCCGGCGCCGGGCCCAGCACCTGCACCCCCTCCCCTCCCGGCGCGGCGAGGCCGAGGTCGCGCGCGACGCGATCCGCCTCCCGCTCCTCCTCCGAGGAGACGATCAGCGCGGCGAGGCGGCCGAAGGGCGGCCAGCCGCCGGGGCGACGCATCGCCGCCTCCTCGCGCATGAAGGCGTCGAGGTCGCCGCCGACCAGCGCCTTCATCACCGGATGCTCGGGGCTGAAGGTCTGCAGCAGCACCCGCCCCGGCGCCTCCGCCCGGCCGGCGCGGCCGGCGACCTGGTGGAGGAGCTGCACCGTGCGCTCCGCCGCCCTCAAATCGCCACCGGCGAGGCCCAGATCGGCATCCACCACGCCGACCAGGGTGAGATGCGGGAAGTGCCAGCCCTTGGCCACGATCTGGGTGCCGATGATCAGGTCCACCGCGCGGTCCTGGATGGACTGCGCCGCCGCCGCCGCCGCCGCCGGCCCGGGAATGCTGTCGGAGGCCATGACCAGCACCCGCGCCTCGGGCCAGAGGGTGCGCGCCTCCTCCATCACCCGCTCGACGCCGGGGCCGACCGCGGCGAGGGTGCCGGCATGGCCGCATTCCGGGCATTCCGCCGGCACCGGCTCGGCATGGCCGCAATGGTGGCATTGCAGGCGCCGCTGCGCCCGGTGCTCCACCAGCCAGGCGGTGCAGTTCGGGCAGCGCAGCCGGTGGCCGCAGGTGCGGCAGAGCGTGAGCGGGGCGTAGCCGCGGCGGTTCAGGAACAGCATCGCCTGCTCTCCCCGCGCCAGCGCCTCGCCCGCCGCGGCGATCAGGGGCGGGGAGAGGAAGCGGCCGCGCTCGGGCGGCGCGGCGCGGAGGTCCACCGCCTCCACCGAGGGCAGGCGGGCGCCGCCATGGCGCTGCGGCAGGTGCAGCGCGGCGTAGCGCCCGGTCTCGGCATTGGTCAGCGTCTCGAGCGAGGGGGTGGCGCTGACCAGCACGCAGGCGGCGCCGGCGAGGCGGGCGCGCACCACCGCCATGTCGCGGGCGTTGTAGACGACGCCGTCCTCCTGCTTGAAGGCGGTCTCGTGCTCCTCGTCCACCACCACCAGCCCGAGATCGGGGAAGGGCAGGAACAGGGCGGAGCGGGCGCCGACCACGACCGGCGCCTCGCCTTCCGCCACCGCGCGCCAGGTGTCGCGGCGGGTGCGGGAGCCGATCTCGGAATGCCACAGTGCCGGGGCGACGCCGAAGCGGGCGCGGAAGCGGTCGAGCCACTGGGCGGAGAGGGCGATCTCCGGCAGCAGCACCAGCGCCTGCCGGCCCTGGCGCAGCGCCTCGGCCACCGCATCCAGATAGACCTCGGTCTTGCCCGAGCCGGTGACGCCGGTGAGCAGCGTCACGCCGAAGCGACGCGCCGAGACGCGCGCGCGCAGCGTGGCCGCCGCCCCGACCTGCGCACCGGACAGCGCCGGGCCAGGGTGGTCCGGATCGGGCCGGGCGAAGCGGGGCCGGCGCGGCAGCAGGGCGGGGCGGATCAGCCCGGCATCGGCCATGCCGCGCAGCACGGAGAGCGAGACCTTCGCCACCTCGGCCAGCGCCGCGCCGGCATACACCTCGCCGGGCGCCATGGCGTCCAGCACCCGCCGGCGCTCCGGCGTGAGGCGCGGGCGGTGATTGGCGCCGGGCTCGGCCAGGGTCCAGCCGGCCTGGGGTGTGGGGGGCTCGAGGGCCGCGGGCACGCTCATTGCCATGCGCAGCACCGCGCCGGGCGGGCTCAGCGTATAGGCCGCGACCCAGTCCACGAAACGGCGCAGGCTCTCGGTCATTGGAGGCGCCGGCAGGATTTCGAGCACGGGTCGCAGGCGGTGGTCCGGCACGGGCCTTTCGTCCGGCTCCTGTTCCGCGTCCCAGACGACGCCGATTGTTTCCCTTTGATTGAGCGGAACGACGACGAATTCCCCTGGACGGGGCGCCCCCTTCGGGGGCAGGCGGTAGTCATAGGCCCCGGCCAGTGGCAGGGGCAGCAGGACGCGCACCCGTGGCATGGATGCAACGCCGGGCGTGTCCTGTCTGCCGCTCTGCTTTCCGGGGCCCCGAGCCATGGGCTATCCTTTATAGGAACAAAGCTGAAACGACTACCCGGCCATAGGCCGTGAGGATCCCGCCATGAAGTTCTTCGTGGACACCGCCGAGGTGTCGGAGATCCGTTCCCTGGCCGAGGCGGGCCTGGTGGACGGCGTGACCACCAACCCGAGCCTGATCGCAAAATCGGGACGCCGCATGGCGGAGGTGATCGAGGAGATCTGCGCCATCACCCCGGGCCCCGTCTCCGCCGAGGTCACCGCCACCGAGTTCGAGGACATGCTGGCCGAGGGGCGGCACCTGCGCGCCATCGCCTCCAACGTCGCGGTGAAGGTGCCGCTGACCGAGGCGGGGCTGCGCGCCTGCCGGGTCCTGTCCGGCGAGGGGACGCTGGTGAACGTCACCCTCTGCTTCACCCCGGCGCAGGCGCTGCTGGCGGCCAAGGCGGGGGCGGCCTTCGTCTCCCCCTTCGTCGGCCGGCTCGACGACATCGCCACCGACGGCATGCGGCTGATCGCCGACGTGGTGGCGATCTTCCGCAACTACCCGCAGCTCAAGACGGAGGTACTGGTCGCATCCATCCGCCACCCCATCCACCTGGTCGAGGCCGCGAAGCTCGGCGCGGGCGTCGCCACCCTGCCGCCTGCGGTGATCCGCCAACTCCTGAAGCATCCGCTGACCGACCGGGGCCTCGAGGCCTTCCTGGCGGATTGGCGCAAGACAGGGCAGAGCATCCTGTGACACTTCCCCTTCCGCAGAGGCGTCCCGATGCCGAGGCAGAACTGCCGGAGGCGGAGGCGGTGGCCGCCTTCCTCGCAGCCCATCCGGACTTCCTGGCGGAGCGGCCGGACCTCTACCGGATCCTCACCCCCCCGCGCCGGGTGCACGGAGAGCGGCTGGCCGACCACATGGCCGCCATGCTCTCCGCCGAGCGGCGCCGCGTCCGCTCGCTGGAGGCGGAGATGGAGGCCGCCGTCGCGGTCGGGCGCGCCGGCAACGGCCTGAACGTGCGGGTGCGTCTTGCCGTGCTGGCGCTGATGCGCGCCCAGGACGTGACCGAGACGGTGACGCAAGAGGTGCCGGCGCTGCTCGGCGTCGAGACCTGCACCCTGCTTTCCGAGCAGCCGGACCGCCGCGGCGTCGTGAAGCTGCCGCGGGGCACGGTGGCGCGCCTGCTCGGCCCGGGCCGCGACGCGGTGGTGCGCGCGGTGCCGACCGAGACCGAGCTGCTGCACCAGGAGGCGGCGCCGCTGGTGGCGCGCGACGCGCTGGCCCGCGTGCCGCTGTGGACCGGGCAGCCCACCCTGCTCGCCCTCGGCGCGCGCGACCCGGCGGCCCTGCCGGCGCGACAGGCCAACGCCACCCTGGCCTTCCTCGGCCGCGTGGTGGCGGCGGCGATGGCGCGCTGAGGCCGTGCCCGCCCGGCTCCGCGGCTTCCCGACGCGCGGCACCGCGCCATGACCGCCGCCGAGGCCCGGGCCCGCTACCTCGACTGGCTGGCGCGGGAACGCCGCGCCGCCGCCAACACGGTCGAGGCCTATGGCCGCGACCTCGCGGACTTCCTGCAGTTCCTCGCCGGGCACATGGGGGGCGAGGTGGACCTCGCCGCGCTCCGCCCGGGCGACATCCGCGCCTTCCTCGCCGCCCGCGCCATGGGAGGGGCCGGCCTGGCCACACGCGCCCGCCAGCTCGCCGCGGTGCGCGGCTTCCTGCGCTGGCTGGCGCGGACCCGGGGGCTGCCGACGGCGGCGCTGAGCGGGCTGCGCGGCCCGCGCCTGAAGCCCCCGGTGCCCCGCGCGTTGACGCCCGGCCAGGCGCGCGAGGTGGTGGAGCAGGCCGGCACGGTGCACGACCCCGACCGGGCCGAGCTGCCGGCGCAGCAGGCGGCGCGCGATGTGGCGCTGTTCGCGCTGCTCTACGGTTGCGGGCTCCGCCTCGGCGAGGCGCTCGCCCTCGATGTGCGCGACGCGCCGCGGGAGGGGGAGAAGGCGGCGCTGCGCGTCACCGGCAAGGGCGGGCGGCAGCGCATGGTGCCGGTGCTGCCCGCGGTGCGCCGGGCGATCGCCGACTATCTGCGGCTGCGCCCCGGCGCCCGGCCGGAGGAGCCGCTGTTCCTCGGCGCCCGCGGCGGCCGCCTGGATGCCGCGGTGGCGCAGCGCTCCCTGCGCCTCTACCGGCGCCTCGCGGGTCTGCCGGAACACGCCACGCCCCACGCGCTGCGGCACAGCTTCGCGACACACCTGCTGGCCGGCGGGGCGGATCTGCGTGCGATCCAGGAACTGCTCGGCCATGCGAGCCTTTCCACCACCCAGCGCTATACGGCGGTGGACGCGGCGGCGCTGCTCTCCACCTGGCGGCGCGCGCATCCGCGAGCCGACTGACGGCGCACGGAGCGCCCGCCTGCCAAGAGGAAGGATGCCCGGGGATTGGTAGGCACGCTAGACCGTTTTCTGTTTACTCGGACGCATATTGGCGAGGCAGTTTTTGACTCGTCTGGGGATGCAGGTGTCGAGCACGCGGCCGAGGTGGTCCGGAGCGCCGGTGGCCACGTCGGGCCGGTCTTGCCCGGCCGCTCTCAGCGACTTTTTGTGTCGCAAGCCGAGCCGGCGCAGCGTCGCCCAGATCGTCGTCAGCGAGCCGGCCCGGATCTCCCTTTGCTGCTAGCTCGGCCTGGAGCTCCGCTAGTGTGATCCCCGGCTTTGCTTCGATCAGCTCGCGTAGCAGATCCTTGTGGCCGGCCAGCAGCGGCTTGCGGTAGCCGCCGATCCGGGCCGGGGCGGCGCTGCCGGTTTCCCGGACAAGCCACTCGCGCAGGTCCGCCGACAAGGGTGCCGTCATCGCCGCCTTGACGCTCAACAGGCAGCGTCGAATCAGAACCCGCGAGTCCGCGCAGCCTCAAACCGCTCCAACTTGCGCCGGAGCGTTGGCCACTGCTGACGGCTCTCTTTGGCATAAGCTGCAACATCCGCCTGTCTCACCTATCCGAAGGAGGCCTATCTCCGCATAGGCGGGGGCATCCGGAGCGCCCGCTTGCGAATCCATGCTTTCAGGGGTCCATCCCCGCGTGGGCGGGGGCACCTGGCTTCCGGCGGCTCGAGTGGGTGAAGACGCGGGTCCATCCCCGCGTGGGCGGGGGCACCTCGTCCTCGCAGCGCGACACGGAAGCCATCAGCGGTCCATCCCCGCGTGGGCGGGGGCACCATCCCGAGCAGGCTCGGCACGTAGGGCGCGGCGGGTCCATCCCCGCGTGGGCGGGGGCACCACCGCGCCGGCCTCGCCGGGCTTCTCGCAGCGGGGTCCATCCCCGCGTGGGCGGGGGCACCCGAGAGCGGCGACGAGGATTTGGCGATGGACAGGGTCCATCCCCGCGTGGGCGGGGGCACCTTGCGCGGCGAGTCCGCGGCGCGGGCAGCGGCGGGTCCATCCCCGCGTGGGCGGGGGCACCCCGCCTGCCGGAGAGCCGGGGCGACGGCGACAAGGTCCATCCCCGCGTGGGCGGGGGCACCGCGGACATGGCCGCCCCGGTCAAGCCTTGCGCCAGCGCATTCAGACGCTGGCGCTCCTCGCCCTCCTCGGCGAGCGCCCTGATCGCTGCCCGGTTGGCGACAGGGACACGCCGGGTGTGGAAACCCTCGGTCTTGCCCTTCCCGCGGGCGAGCGCGGCGGCCAGGATCTCGACGGCGTCCCCATCCTCGGGCTCGGGCCTGGCGAGCAGCGGCCGGTCGAAGGAGCGTTCCTCGCCGCTGCCCGGCACCAGCAGCTCCTTCATCCGCCGCCAGCCGAACCCGTCGCCGGTGATCGAGAGCACCTTCGCGCCGTCCTTGCCACCGGTCTCGACCGGCGCCCAGGGATCGCCGGTGACGCCCTTGAGGTCCTTCGCCGCGACCCGCGCCGCGGCGGTGCTGGTGCCGCGGGCGCGCAAGCCACCGCGCGGAGCGGCCTCCAGCCGCACGCGGCGGCAGATCTCGATGACGAGCGGATGCAGCTCCGCGATGGACAGGGACTGCGTGCCGTCCCAGGGCTCGAGCCACAGCAGCTTCACGGCACGAACTGTGGCAAAGCCTTGCGTCCCGGCGTAGAGCGTCTCGCGCTGCCGCCGCAGCACCGCGAGGTCGCGCACCGCTGCCCTGGCCGCCCACCGGCCGGCATCGCCCCGAGAAAGGGGCGGCTGCCATAGCCGCGATTCATGCGCATGATGCCGTTCAGCTTCTTGCCGCCATAGCCCTCGGTGGTCTGCAGGTTGACGAGGGCAAAGAGCCAATCCTCCGGCCTTGCCGCGATCATCCGCGCCGCCTTCAGATCGTGGTTCTTGCTGGTAACGAGCGGGTCGAGCTCGTCCGGGGTGAGGATGCTGACGTTGTAGGCCGCCATGTCACCCCCCGGCGCCGCCGATTGCAGGAAGGCCGGTGCATCCGCCCGCGCGACCAGGCACCAGGGCTCGTCCTCAGGCCAGTCCGTCGTCAGGGCGCGCAGCGCCGCCGCCCAACCGTCTGCGTCCTGCGGCACCTCGCCCTGCTCGGTGGCCAGGAAGGCGAGCTGCACCAGGAAGGCGTGCCAGGCCGGTGCCTGATGCGGCCGCAGCGCGGGGAAGTCCGAAACCGCATCCTCGGCGAGCAGCGAAAGCAGCTCCGGAAGGGTCGCGCCGACTGATCCAGCACGCGTGGTCAGGGTGATGACCGCATCGGCAAGCAGGTTGTGCATGGCGCCCCCGAGCAGGCCGCCTCGGCACAGGGTCATCCGCCCTCGACCCGCTGCAGCCCAAGTCTTCCATAATGGAAACACGATTCGCCAGCCCGCAGCAGCAACCCATCCGCGGCCTCCTCCGCCTGCGCCACTTCCACCCCTTTGCCAAGCTCCCCCGCCATCCAGCCAGGCACGACAACTTCCTCCAGCATGCTGCCGAAGGGACTTGCCGATGGCGGCTCCAGACGCAGGCGGCGATCGTCCGTGCCGAGCCGGGTGCCGATCCGCTCGTCCAGCCGGCGCGGGAACGTCATGTCGAGCAGGTCCTCCTCCCAGCGCAGTGCGATACTGCCCGCCTGCTGGAACTGCGCCGACTCGATGCCCAGGAGATCCTGCCGCAGCTTCTGCCAGGCGGGCCCGAGTGCCTCGGCGATGCCCGTGAGTGCCTCGGGATGTGTCGCGTGCTCGACCAGCAGCCGGTTGTCGCCAGGCAGCCGCAGCAGGGATCTCTCCTCCAGCAGCCGCCAGGTCGCCTCCACGGTGAGCAGGTTCGGATAGACCGTGCCGCCCAGGCCGTGCCGCGGCAGTCCGCGGGACCGGCCGGGCAGGAAGGGAGACAGGTCGCGCTCCGCCGGCACCAGGACGATGGCCACCGCGTCCTCGAACCCCGCCGGCCGCGCCCGCTCATGCCGGTGCAGCCGCCCCAGGCGCTGCAGCAGCACATCCATCGGGCAGAGATCGGTCAGCAGCAGGTCGGCGTCGATGTCGAGCGACTGCTCCAGGGTCTGCGAGCCGACCAGCACGCAGCCTCCCTCGCGCCCGGCCCATTTGCCGAAGCGCGCCTCCACGGCGGCGTCGAGCACGCGCCGGTCCGGTGCGGCGAAGCGGCCGTGGTGCGGTGCCACCACCCCGTTGGCGCGGAACAGCACAGCGTCATCCGGCGCGGCCGCCGCCTCCAGCGCGCGTTGCGCAGCGAGCACGCCGGCGACGGTGTTGCGCACCACCAGGACGCGGGCGCCGTGCCGTGCCGCGGCGAGGGCCGTGGCGGCGACCGCCTCCGGCGCGTCCAGCCAGGCTTCGAGCCGTGGCGCGACCCGCCTCTCCCTCCCTTCGTCCTTGATACCCCGCAGCCCGCTCCGGTCGGAGATCGCCGGATAGGGTGCGGCCTCCGCTTCGGCGAGCGGCGGTATGGCGGGCTTGGCCGAGGGCGCCGGCATGAGCAGCCGCTGGCGGGCCGCCACTCCGAGCGTCGCCGAAAGCAGCAGAGCATGGCCGCCCGCCGCCTGGTGGCGCGCGAGCAGCGTGCGCAGAAGGCCGCTCATGTAGGCGTCCGAGGCATGCACCTCGTCCACCACGAGCAGCGCACGCAGCAGGCAGGCGCCGCGCAGATGCGCGTGCCGCACCTTCAGCGCCGCGAGCAGAGCCTGATCCACCGTGCCCACCACCACCGTGCCGGCGAGGCTGCGCTTCGGGCTCTCCGCCGCCCAGCGCCGATGCGCCGCCTCCTGGTCCTCGCTGTCGGGCCACAGCACCTCGAACCCCGGCAGCCTTGCCCCCTCCTCGCCATCGGCGCGCAGATAGCCAGGCACGGCGAGCACGGTGTTCGGTCGCGTCGCCGGGTCCGGCCACATCGCCTCGACCGCCCGCCGCACGCGAGCCTCGATCTGCACCGCCGCGGTGCGTGTCGGCAGCAGGAAGGCAAGGCCATCCACCGCGCCGACCGCCATCAGGGAGCGGAAGCGCCAGAGCGCCGCCTCGGTCTTTCCGGCGCCCGTCGCCGCCTCGGCGACAACGATCGGGCCAAGGTCGAGGCCGGCCATCGCCACCTGGAGCGGCTTCGGCGTGAGCGGCCCGTGCCGCTCGCGGAACACGGCGCCGAAGTCCGGGGCGGCCCGCACCAGGGCCGAGCGGGCCGGGCCGGGGTCCAGCCGCATGGCACGCAGCACCTCCCGGGCTCGGGTGCGCGCGAAGGCCCACCGATCGTCCGTACCGTCGCCCTCGAAGGGGAAGAAGCCCGGCGCCGGGTTGGAAGCGATCCAGTCGGCAAGGGACAGCAAGCCCGCGAAGCCGTGCAGCAGAGGGAACGGCAACGGCGGCAGTTGCTCCGCTGCACGCAGACTGTCGGGCAGCCAGGCGGCGAGCGCGTGGCAGAGGGCGCGCGCCTCGGCGACCGGATCGTACCCCTCGGCCGGTTGCCACAGCGCCGCGTGGCGCGACGCCTCGTCCGAGAGCGACGCGCACGATACCGGCTCGCCATGATGGCCGAGCGCGGCGAGCAGGAGCGTGCCGGCGGGGGTTGCCGGCTTGAGGAAGGCGCCGGCGTCCGGGATGGCAATGGGGCGGCCGCCGAACGGCCGGAACAGGAGCGGCGCAGCTTCCCGGACATGTCCGGCGATGGGGCTGCCCTCGCGTTCCGCCGGCGGCCTCTGCTTGCCCCAGAAGCCCCGGTTGGCCTTGCCGATGTCGTGCAGGAAGGCCGCCCCGGTCATCGCGGCCCGCTGGTCATCGGTGATCTCGGCGCCCGCCAGCGCGCAAAGCCGGGCCCGGACCGAGGGAAGATCCAGGAGCGCCGCAGTGACGGCCGCGACATCGGCGGCGTGATCCGCCAGGGCAAGAACGGCGTCCGGCCAGGCATCGGAACACCGCCTGCGCAGCTTGCCCCATGCGTGCGGAAAGAGTGTGGCCTGGCCCATCCAGAATGGCTCCTATCCCATGGCCTGGTATCCGGAGGATGTCATGATCGGCGTGCACGGCATGCCGCCATTCACTCTGTCCAATGGCGTCAGAGCTGACTTCTCATCGATCGAGCAGGCAGGCTGCGCCAGCTCTCCGGCTGCTGCCCGTCCTCCAACGCCTCGGCGGTTTCTGGAGTGAGGCCGGAGCGTGTCGCGGCGTCAGCAAGCCGCGCCCGACATGCCGTCCGTGCCAAGCTGTCGCAAGCAGCGCCACCGCCTTGCCGGAGGGGCCAAGCGTGGTCGTCCGCGGCACCTCAGCGGGGCGGCGACAGAGCAGATCGCAAATGGCTGGAACAGCCGGAAGCGCAAATCTGCTCTACAAACTGAACCAGGATCGTTTCTGCGTTCATAGCCAAAGGAAGCGGCTCTAGCACGACATCACGAGATGCAGGCGTGAGGCTCGTCCATTGCCGACACCCGGTCGGATCCGCGCCGCCTCTGTTGCACAAGACACGCTCACCGCCTGGCTGGGCGAACTACCCACCATGCGCACGATTCGTCCGGCGCTGAGGCACCTAGTCTGCTCCGTCTACCGCTCCGGCGCTACGATGTTTGGATGGCCGGTGCGGACGGCAGGCGGCTCCTTGATGCCGATGACGCCCGCATCTGTCGCCCCTTCGGTCTGCCCAGGCTGTCGGACGAGCGGCGGGTGCGTCCGGCCGCCGAGCTCTGCGTACAGTGCGCCGAGCTGGCGGAGGCGAAGGAGAAAGCGGCGCAAGCGGAGCCGTGGCCATGCCGCCAGCAGAGCACGAGAAGTGCCCGCGTTGCGGCAAGCCGACGATCGTCAGGGAGCCGAAGGATGCACCCGGCGCCTACTCCCTCGGCTGCACGGGTTTCCCCACCCACAGATAGCTGGGGATTTGCCGGAGGGATGACGCCGCGCGGCTGACGTCCCACCGAAGCCCCGAGCCGGAGAGAGCCTGTGGATAACGCGGCTAGATCTTGGTGGGCGCACTAGGATTCGAACCTAGGACCCGCTGATTAAGAGTCAGCTGCTCTACCAACTGAGCTATGCGCCCGGCCCGCCCGCAGGGAATGGCCGCCGCCTAGATAGCGCCCGCCGCGGGCTTGTCCAGCCCCGGCGCCGCCCCCGCCTCCCCGAGGCGTGCGGCGAGCAGGAACTCCCGGTTGCCCTCCGGCCCCAGGATCGGGCTCGGCTCCACCCCCAGCACCTGCCAGCCGGGCAGCGAGGCCCACCAGGCGGCGATGCGGTCGCAGACCGCCCGGTGCACCTCCGGGTCGCGCACCACCCCGCCGCGCGCGGCCTGGGGGCCCGCCTCGAATTGCGGCTTGATCAGCGCCACCGCCCAGGCACCCGGCGCGCAAAGGCCGAGCGGTGCGGGCAGCAGGGTGCGCAGCCCGATGAAGCTCGCATCGCAGGTCAGCACCCCGACCGGCTCGGGCACCTGCGCCGGCTCCAGGTAGCGGGCGTTCACCCGCTCCAGCACCACCACGCGCGGGTCGTTGCGCAGCGACCAGGCAAGCTGCCCGTGCCCCACATCCACGGCGTAGACCCTGGCCGCGCCATGGTGCAGCAGAACATGGGTGAAGCCACCGGTGGAGGCGCCGATGTCGAGGCAGACCCTGCCCGCCGGGGACAGGCCGAAATGCCGCAGCGCATGGTCGAGCTTCACCCCGCCGCGGGAGACCCAGGGGTGATCCTGGCCGCGGACCTCGAGCGGACGGTCCGCGGCCAGGGCCTGGCCGGGCTTCTCCACCCGCTGCCCGCCGGAGAACACCTTGCCCGCCAGGATCAGCGCCTGGGCCCGGGCGCGGCTCTCGACCAGTCCGCGCTCCACCAGAAGCTGGTCCGCCCGCGCCTTGGCGGGCCCCTTCATCGCCCTGCCGCGCCGGCCCCCGGCGCGCTCCGGGGCCACGCGCCGCCGGCCATGCGGGGGCGCCGCGACACGTTCAGGCCCGGGCGGGGCGGAGCGCCGCCTCCCCCTGCCCCAGCGCCGCCAGCGCGGTGGCGACGATGTGCGGCGCGTTCAGCCCCGCCTCGTCGTACTGCTTCCTCGGCGTGTCGTGGTCGATGAAGCGGTCGGGCAGGCACATCGGCCGCACCTTCACCCCGCTCTCCAGCAGACCCTTCCAGGCCAGGTGCTGCAGCACGAAGCTGCCGAAGCCGCCAACCGATCCCTCCTCGATGGTGATCAGCACCTCGTGCTCGCGCGCCAGCCGCTCCACCAGCGCGGTGTCGAGCGGCTTGGCGAAGCGGGCATCGGCGACGGTGGTGGAGAGGCCCCGCGCGCCCAGCTCGTCCGCCGCCTTCAGGCATTCCTGCAGCCGCGCCCCGTAGGAGAGGATGGCGACCGTCGTGCCCTCGCGCAGCACCCGCCCCTTGCCGATCTCGAGCGGCGTGCCGCGCCGCGGCAGCTCCAGGCCCAGCCCCTCGCCGCGCGGGTAGCGGAAGGCGGAGGGCCGGTCGTCGAGCGCGGCGGCGGTCGCCACCATGTGCATCAGCTCGAGTTCGTCCGCCGCCGCCATCAGCACGATGCCCGGCAGGCAGCCGAGATAGGCGATGTCGAAGCTGCCCGCATGGGTCGCGCCGTCGGCGCCGACCAGGCCGGCGCGGTCCATGGCGAAGCGCACCGGCAGGTCCTGCAGCACCACGTCGTGCACCACCTGGTCGTAGGCGCGCTGCAGGAAGGTGGAGTAGATGGCGCAGAAGGGCTTCAGCCCCTCCGTCGCCATGCCGGCGGCGAAGGTGACGGCGTGCTGCTCGGCGATGCCGACGTCGAAGGTGCGCTTCGGGAAGCGCCTGCCGAAGAGGTCGAGCCCGGTGCCCGAGGGCATGGCGGCGTTGACCGCGACGATCCGCTCGTCCGCCTCGGCCTCGGCGATCAGGGCGGTGGCGAAGACCTTGGTGTAGGTCGGCGGCCCCGGGGGAGCCTTCACCTGCTCGCCGGTGATGACGTTGAACTTCTGCACGCCGTGGTACTTGTCGGCCGAGGCCTCGGCCGGGGCGTAGCCCTTGCCCTTCTTGGTCACCACGTGCAGCAGGATCGGCCCCTGGTGGTCCGTGTCGCGCAGGTTGCGCAGCACCGGCAGCAGGTGGTCGAGGTCGTGGCCGTCGAGCGGCCCGACGTAGTAGAAGCCGAGCTCCTCGAACAGCGTCCCCCCGGTCAGCAGGCCGCGCGCGTAC
Source organism: Crenalkalicoccus roseus (assembly GCF_004761865.1). Lineage (GTDB taxonomy): Bacteria > Pseudomonadota > Alphaproteobacteria > Acetobacterales > Acetobacteraceae > Crenalkalicoccus > Crenalkalicoccus roseus. Next base: position 34,285 of record NZ_SJDM01000017.1, read on the forward strand.
TCGTCGGCGCGCTTGGCCGCGCGCTCGATCGGTGCCGGGAACAGCCGCGCCAGCCTGCCCATCGCCTCGCGCAGCGACAGGAAGGGGCGGGAGGAGATGAGGCGGGAGAGATAGGCGCTCATCGCGCCGACCGGCGGCGCGATGGACATGTCGTTGTCGTTGAGGATGACGATGAGCCGGGCCTTGGAGGCGCCGGCGTTGTTCATGGCCTCGTAGGCCATGCCCGCGCTCATCGCCCCGTCGCCGATCACGCAGACGACGTTGCGGTCGTCGCCCTTGAGGTCGCGCGCCACAGCCATGCCGAGGCCGGCGGAGATGGAGGTGGAGGAGTGCGCCGCGCCGAAGGGGTCGTACTCGCTCTCGCTGCGCCGGGTGAAGCCGGAGAGGCCGCCACCCTGGCGCAGGGTGCGGATGCGGTCGCGCCGCCCGGTCAGGATCTTGTGCGGATAGGCCTGGTGGCCGACGTCCCAGATCAGCCGGTCCCTCGGCGTGTCGAACACGGCGTGGATGGCGACGGTGAGCTCGACCACGCCGAGCGAGGCGCCGAGATGGCCGCCGGTCTGGCTCACCGCGTGGATCGTCTCCGCGCGCAGCTCCTCGGCGAGCTGCTTGAGCTGCTCGGCGGAGAGGTTGCGCAGATCCGCCGGGATCCGGACCCGGTCGAGCAGAGGGGTGGCAGGCGGTGGTGACATCAGCTTCTCCGCTCGATCACGAAATCGGCGAGCGCGCGCAGCAGCCCCGCGCGCTCCCCAAGCCCGTCAAGGTGGTCCTTGGCCTGCGCCACCAGGCGCTCGGCCTGCAGCCGCGCTCGGTCGAGGCCGAGCAGCCCGACCAGGGTGGCCTTGCCCGCGCCGGCGTCCTTGCCGGTGCGCTTGCCGGTCTCCGCCTCGGTCGCGGTGGCGTCCAGCAGGTCGTCGGCGATCTGGAAGGCGGCGCCGAGGTCGCGGCCGTAGCAGCACAGCGCGTGACGCAGCGGCGCCGGCGCCTTGCCGAGGATCGCACCCGCCTCGGCCGAGAACTCGATCAGCTTGCCGGTTTTCATCGTCTGCAGCCGGCCGATGGCGATCTCGTCGAGCGGCGATTCGGCCTCCTCGGCCAGCATGTCGAGCATCTGCCCGCCGCACATCCCCCTCGGCCCGGCGGCGCGGGAGAGGCAGCGCACCAGCTCGGCGCGCACCGCCGGGTCGCTGTGCGTGTCCTCCTCGGCGAGCACGGTGAAGGCGTGCGCCTGCAGCGCGTCCCCGGCGAGGATCGCGGTCGCCTCGTCGAAGGCCCTGTGCACGGTCGGCTTGCCGCGCCGCAGGTCGTCGTCGTCCATTGCCGGCAGGTCGTCGTGCACCAGGGAGTAGGCGTGCACCATCTCGACCGCGGCGGCGACGCGCAGCGCCGCGGCGCGGGAGGCGCTGAACTGCCGCGCCCCCTCGAGCACCAGGAAGCCGCGCAGCCGCTTGCCGCCGCCGATCGCGGCGTAGCGCATCGCCGCGTAGAGCCGCGCCTCCGGCCCCTCGGCCGGCGGCAGCAGCACGTCGAGCGCGGCGTCCATCTCCTGCGCGGCGGCGGCCATGGCGCGCGCGAGGGACAGGCGGTCGGCCTCCCCGGTCGGCCTCATGCGGGGCGGCGCCTCACTCGGCATCGCGCAGACCGGGCCCCGAGGCACCCTCGACGATGGCCTGCACCCTCGCCTCGGCCTCGCTCAGCCTGGCCTCGCAATGCTTGCGCAGCGCCGTGCCGCGCTCGTAGTCGGCGATCGCCTCGGCGAGGGTGCCCTTGCCCTGCTCCAGGCGGCTGACGATCGCCTCCAGCTCGGCCAGCGCATCCTCGAAGGACAGGGCGCCGATCTCGCGCGGGGGCATGGCGGCCTCGCTGCGGCCTTCGGGCATGCGGATCTCCTTTGCACCTCTGTGACCATACAGGCGATCCCGGCCGGGCGGAACGTCCGGCCCCCTCCCCGCCGCGCCACGGGCGAAGGGTGTCACCGCTCCGGGCGCTCGGGCCTCCATGGGAGGGAAACCCGCCTCAGGCGGGCCGGTTCAGCAGGCGCGCCAGAAGGCCGCGCTCACGGATCCGGGCGAGGGCCTCGCGGGCCTCGAGCGCGGCCCGGTCGGCCATCGCCGCCCGCGCCTCCGCCTCGGCGGCGCGCCGGCGCGCCTCCGCCGCCCGCTGCTCGGCCTCTCCGGAGCGGACCTCCGCCTCGGCGACGCGGCGCTGCGCCTCCGCCGCCCGCCCCTCCACCTCGGCCGCCCGCATCGTCGCCTCGGCGGCCTCGCGCTGCGCCGCCGCCGCCTGGGCATCGGCCGCGGCGGCGCTGGCGCGCAGGTGCTCGAGCGCCTGGCGGAGGAAGGACAGCGACTGGCGCAGCCCCTTCGTCTCCCCTGCCTCCTGCTCCGTCTCCTGCATGCGGCGGGTGGCCTCCTCCGCCCGGCGCGTCGCCTCCGCCGCCTGCGCCTGCGCCTCGGCGGCCCGCGCCTCGGCCACGCGCAGCGCCTCCCGCAGGCCCGCAACCTCGCCCTCGCGGCGCGCCAGCATCTGGCGCAGCGCCGCGAGTTCCGGCGCCTCCTCGCCCATCCCCTCGCCGCTGGCGAGTCGCTCCAGATGCGCCAGCGGCACGCCGATGCGCGCCATGCCGTCATTGCCGCGGGTCCTCGGCCAGCCCTTGCGGGCGACCAGGCGCTTCGCGGAGGAACGCTCGATGCCGAGAAGCTGCGCCACCTCGGCGTAGGTCATCCAGCGAACGTCGCCGACCTCGTCCATCTCGTGTCCTGGCAGGAATCCCGGGCGCCCCTTTAGGCAGGCGGCGCCCCGGTGGCACTAGGGATCACGCTTGCGTAACGCTTTGCCGCGGCGGAACTTCCCCGGCGGGGGCGGAGAGTGCCGGCTCCTCCTCCACCGCTCCCCTGATGCGCCGCATCGGCACCATGGCCTGCCACAGCAGGCCCTCGGGCCGCCAGCGCAGCGCGATGCTGCCGCCAAGCTGGCGGCCCACCGTCGCCTGCAAAACAGAGGAGCCGAAGCCCCGCCGCCGCGGCGGCGCGGCGACCGGCGGCCCGCCCGTCTCCGCCCAGGCGAGGGAGAGCACCTCCTCGCCCTCCTGCCCAGGCAGCACCTCCCAGCAGATGGCCACCTGGCCGGAGTGGGAGGACAGCGCGCCATGCTTGGCGGCATTGGTCGCCAGCTCGTGGAAGGCCATGGAGAGGGCCTGCGCCGCGCCGGGGGAGAGCAGCAGCGCCGGCCCTTCCAGCACCGCCCGCGGCCCGCCCTGCGGGGAGAGGAAGGGGGTCAGCGCCCCCTCCACCAGCGCGCGCAGCTCCACCCCCCGCCAATTGCCGCGCGCGAGCAGGGTGTGGGCGCGCGCCAGCGCCGCGACCCGCCCCTCCACCGTGCGCGCGAAGGCCTCCGGATCCTCCCGCGGCGTCAGGCGCAGCGCCGCCTGCACCACGGCGAGGGCATTGCGCGCCCGGTGGTCGAGCTCGCGCGTCAGCAGCGCCTGGCGCTCCTCGGCCTCCCGCCGCGCGGTGACGTCCCGCGCCACCCCGGCCACCAGCAGCGGCGCGCCGGTCGCCTCGTCGCGCTCCACCACCGCGCCGCGCGAGGCGACCCAGCGCCACCCCCCGTCCGGGGCGGGCAGGCGGAACTCCGCCTCGAATCGCGGGCTCCGCCCCTCCAGCACCTCCCGCAACGCCGCCTCGGCGCGCGGCCGGTCCTCGGGGTGGATCGGGGCGAGCCAGGCGGCGAGGCCGAACCCTTCCGGGGGCAGCGCCGGCAGCGCATCGGCAAGCCGCCCCGCGCGGCGCCCGAGATCGCGGCGCACGTCGTATTCCCAGGTGCCGAACTCGGCGGCCTCGATCGCCAGGCGCAGCCGGGTCTCGCTCGCGCGCAGCGCCGCCTCCGCCGCCTTGCGGTCGGTGATGTCGAAATGCGCGCCGTAGGTGACGTCCTGCCCGCCGATCCGCACCCCCTGCACCCGCACCAGCACGTCGCGCAGCGCGCCGGACTTCAGCCGGTGCCGCGCCTCGAATTCCTGCGCGTCCGGGCCCACCGCATGGGCCCGGCCGCGGCTGCGGATGGCCGCCGAATCGCCCAGCGCGTCGATGTCGGCGATGGAGAGGCGGGTGAACTCCTCGCGCGTGTAGCCGTAGTCGAGGCAGGCGCGGTCGTTCACCTCGAGGATGCGGTGCGTGGCCGGGTCTATCACGATCACCGCGAAGGGGGCGGATTCGAACAGGGCACGCTGCCGCGCCTCGCTCGCCCGCAGCGCCGCCTCCGCCGCGCGGGCCTCGGTGATGTCCACGTTGCAGCCGACATAGCCGGCGAACTCCCCGCCCGGACCGTGCCAGGGATCGGCCTCGCAGCGCAGCCAGCGCACCGCGCCGGCGGCATCGCGGACCCGCAGCTCGTGGCGGAAGGGCCGGCGCCGCGCGGCGGCGGCGCGGAACGCCGCCACCGCCGCCTCCACATCCTCGGGCAGGACGATGTCGCGCCAGCCATGGCCGAGCATCGCCGCCACGGGGCGGCCGAACATCTCCTCGTAGCGGCGGTTGGCGAAGATCAGCCGGCCCTCCGGATCGGTCATCCAGACCAGCGCCGGAACGGTGTCCGCCATGGCGCGGAACCGCGCCTCACCCCCCGCCGCCGCGCGCCACCCGCGCAGCAGGAGCAGGAGGGGAAGCGAAAGCGCGGCGGCAAGGCCGAGGGCGGCCGGCCAGCCCGCCGCCATGCCCAGGGGCAACAGGGCCGCTGCCGGCAGCACCCCCCAGAGCGGCCAGGGGATCTCCCGCGCGGCCCGGCGCGGCGCGGCGACACCCGTCGCTTCCGGGGATGTGTGGGGGGCGGTGCTCAGCGGCTCCGGTCGGGAGGTCATGCCGGAGGTTAACCTGGTTCCGGGCACGGCGCGCAGCCCGCCGCGCCGGATCCGGGGCGGGACGGGCTGGAAACGCGCCCCGCCCCGTGGCCCAATCCCCCTGCCGGGCGGGAGGACGCCATGCGGATCGGCGCGGCGATGTTCGTCACCGACTATTCCATGGCGCCGGGCGCGCTGGCCCGGGCGCTGGAGGAGCGCGGCTTCGACAGCCTCTGGGCGCCGGAGCACTCGCACATCCCGCTCTCCCGCCTCTCGCCCTTTCCCGCCGGGGGCGAGCTGCCGCGCGAATATGCGGAGGTGATGGACCCCTTCGTGGGCTCGCCGCCGCCGCGGCGGCGACGCGCAGGCTGCTGGTCGGCACCGGCGTCTGCCTGGTGGCGCAGCGCGACCCGATCCAGACCGCGAAGCTGGTCGCCTCCCTCGACCAGGTCTCGGGCGGGCGGTTCCTGTTCGGCGTCGGCAATGGCTGGAACGCCGAGGAGATGGCGAATCACGGCACCGCCTTCGCCACCCGCCACCGGCTGGCGCGCGAGCGGATCGAGGCGATGAAGGCGATCTGGACCGAGGAGCGGGCGGAATACCACGGCGGGATGGTGCGCTTCGGCCCGATGCACGCCTGGCCCAAGCCGGTGCAGAAACCGCACCCGCCGGTGATCGTCGGCGGCGCCTTCCCCTATGGCGCGCGCCGGGCGCTGCGCTACGGCGACGGCTGGATGCCGCACCGCGTGCGCCGCCACTACCCGGACGTGACCGCGCTGCTGCCGGAGTTCCGGCGCATGGCGGCGGAGGCGGGGCGCGACCCGGCCTCCGTTCCGGTCACCGTCTGGGGCGCGCCGGAGGACCCCGGCCTGCTCCGGCGCGACCGCGACCTCGGCGTGGCGCGGGTGGTGGTGAGCCTGCCCTCGGCCGGGGCGGATGCGGTGCTGCCGCTGCTCGACCGCTGGGCGGCGCTGATCCCGGCGCTCGCGGGCTGAGCGCGGCGCCGCCTCGCGCGAAGGCGCCCTACAGCACCGCCTCGGCCACCACCCGCACCGCCTCGGTGGTGGCGCCGGTCAGCACCAGCGTGCCGACCTTGCCCTCCTTCGCCACCGCCTTCCAGGCCTGCAGCCGGTCGCGGATGCGCTCGGGCGGGCCGACCAGGGCGATCTCGTCCACCAGCGTGTCGGGCACCGCCGCCGCCGCCTCCTTCTTCCTGCCGTCCAGGAACAGGTCCTGGATCTCCGCCGCCGCCGCCTCGTAGCCGAGGCGCCTGGCGTAGTCGTTGTAGTAGTTCTTCCCCCGCGCCCCCATGCCGCCGATGTAGAGGGCGAGTTCGGGCTTCAGCGCGTCGCGGCAGGCCTGCACATCCTGCCCGATGCGGATCTTGGTGTAGGGGGCGATGTCGAAGCCGGCGAGGCTGCGCGGCTTCCCCGCCTTCTCCATGCCGTCCAGGATCGCCTTCGCCACCGTGTCCGCCCGCTCCGGCGACATGAAGATCGGCAGCGTGCCGTCCGCGATCTCGCCGGCGAGGCGGAGCCCCGCGGGGGTGATGGAGGCGGTGTAGAATTTCATCCCCGGCTCGGCATGGACGATGCTCTTCAGCGGCTTGCCGAGGCCGGTGGCGCCGGGGCCGCGATAGGGGATCTGGTAGTGCTCCCCCTGGTGCTCCAGCGGCGCCTCGCGGGCGATGATCCTGCGGATGATCTCGATGTACTCGCGCGTGCGGCCGAGCCCGTTGCCGTAGGGCACGCCGTGCCAGCCCTCCACCACCTGCGGCCCGGAGGGGCCGACGCCGCAGAGGAAGCGGTTGCCGGAGAGCGCCTGCAGGGTCATCGCCGTCATCGCCGCGCAGGCCGGGGTGCGCGCCGGGATCTGCATGATGCCGGTGCCGCCCTTGATGCGGGTGGTGCGCGCCAGCACCCAGGCGATCGGCGTCACCGCATCGGTGCCGTAGGATTCGCCGCACCACACCGCGTCGAAGCCGAGGCGCTCGGCCTCCAGCACCGTCTCCAGCTCGAGCTGCGGCCTGGCGCCGCGGATCATGCCGATGGTCATGCCGAGCCGCATGGACACCTCCCCCCTCCCGTCAGAGCCGCGCCAGCACCGTGTCGCGGAAGCGCCGCATCTCCGCGAGCACGGCATCGGCCGTGGCGCCGGCGAAGCCGACATCCACATGCGAGACGCCGAGGTCGCGGAGCGCGCGCAGATCGCCCAGGATGTCGCCGGCGCCGCCCGAGAACAGCCGCCGCTCCCCATCCCCCGCCCGCGCCGGCACCTCCGGCCCGTGCGCCTGCACGCGGTAGGCGACGCCGACCGCCCGCGGGTCGCGCCCCGCCTCCGCGGCCAGCCGGCGCAGCCGGGCGATGCCGGCCTCGAGCCGCTTCAGGCTGTCGAGCGGGTGCGCGGGGTTGGTGCCGATCGGGTACCAGGCGTCGCCGATCCGCGCGGCGCGGCGCAGCGCCGGGCCGCTCTCGCCGCCGACCCAGATCGGCGGGTGCGGCTTCTGCGCCGGCTTGGGCGCGAAGACGATGCCCGAGAAGCGCACATGCCGCCCCTCGAAGCGCGGATCCTCCTCGGTCCACAGGACGCGGAAGGCATCGAGCCACTCGTCGGTCACCGCGCCGCGGGCGGCGAAGTCGGGCGCGCCGATCGCCTCGAACTCCTCCCGCAGCCAGCCCGCGCCGACGCCGAGCGTCAGCCGCCCGCCGGAGAGCACGTCGATGGTGGCGAGCGTCTTGGCGGCGAGCACCGCCGGGCGGTGCGGCACCACCATCACCGAGGTGACGAGCCTGAGGCGCGAGGTCTTCGCGGCGACGAAGGCGAGCGCGGCGAGCTGCTCGTGCCGCTCCCCGCGCGAGCCGCTCGGGAACTCGCCGCTCTCGGTGTAGGGGTAGCGCGCCCGGATGTCGCGCGGGATCACCACATGGTCGCTGAAGGTGGCGTAGGCGAAGCCCATCGCCTCGCCTTCCGTCACCAGGCGGACGAGGCTGTCCGGCGCCGCCAGCGGTCCCGCGATCGGCGCGCTGAAGCCGAGCTGCATGGCGTCCCTCCCTCCCGCCCCGATTGCCTCCGGGCCGGCCTTCCCACACGATGCGGAAGTTGGCGCCCGGCGGCAAGCCGGCGGCGCCGCAACGGGGGCAGGAGGACGGGCGTGGCGGGCATTCCCCTCGTGGAGCGGCTGGAACGGGCGCCGCTGGCGGAGCTGATGGCGGAGGCCGCCGCGCTGCGCGACCAGGGGCACGGGCGCCTCGTCTCCTATTCCCGCAAGGTGTTCATCCCGCTGACCAGGCTCTGCCGCGACGTCTGCCACTACTGCACCTTCGCCGAGCCGCCGCGCCCGGGCCGGCCCGCCTACCTTCCGCCCGAGGCGGTGCTGGAGATCGCCCGCGCCGGCGCCGCCGCCGGCTGCACCGAGGCGCTGTTCACCCTCGGCGACAAGCCGGAGCTGCGCTGGCCGGCGGCACGGGAGGCGCTCTCGGCGCTCGGCCACGCCACCACCATCTCCTACCTGCGCGCGATGTGCGCGCTGGTGCTGCGCGAGACCGGGCTGCTGCCGCACGCCAACCCCGGCGTGATGACGCGCGAGGAGATCGCCGCGCTGCGCGAGGTGACGGCGAGCCAGGGCCTGATGCTGGAATCCGCCAGCCTGCGCCTCTGCGCGCCAGGCGGCGTGCACCACGGCTCGCCCGACAAGCACCCGGCGGCGCGGCTGGAGACGATCCGCCTCGCCGGCGCGCTGCGCGTGCCCTTCACCACCGGCATCCTGATCGGCATCGGCGAGACGCGGGCGGAACGGATCGAGGCGCTGCTGGCGATCCGCGACCTGCACGCCGAGTTCGGCCACGTCCAGGAGGTCATCGTCCAGAATTTCCGCGCCAAGCCCCGCACCCGGCGGGCGGGGTCGCCGGAGCCGGACCTCGACGACCTGCTCTGGACCATCGCCGCGGCGCGCCTCCTGCTCGGCCCGGAGATGAACATCCAGGCGCCGCCCAACCTCTCGCCCGGCGTCTATCCGCGGCTGGTCGAGGCCGGGCTGAACGACTGGGGCGGCGTCTCCCCCGTCACGCCCGACCACGTGAACCCGGAGGCGCCCTGGCCACACCTCGAGGAGCTGGCGCGGCGCACGGCGGAGGCCGGCAAGGTGCTGGTGCGGCGCCTGCCCGCCTATCCCGCCTATGTGCGGGAGGCCGGGGCGTGGCTGGCGCCGGAGGTTGCGGCGCGGGCGCGGCGCCTGGCCGACGCGGCGGGGCTGGCGCGGGAGGATGCCTGGTCGCCCGGCGAGACGGCGCCGCCGCGCCTGCCCGCCGCACGGCTCGCCCGCGCCGAGGCGGGGCTGGCGCGCGCGGCGGAGCGGGCGGCGCGGGGCGAGCGGCCGGAGCCGCCGGAGATCCTCCGCCTCTTCGCCGCGCGCGACGCGGATTTCGCCCATGTCACCGCAGCCGCCGACGCGCTGCGCCGCGCCGTCAGCGGCGAGGTGGTGCGCTACGTGGTGAACCGCAACATCAACTACACCAACATCTGCGCCTTCCGCTGCCGCTTCTGCGCCTTCTCCAAGGGCAGGACGCACGAGGCGCTGCGCGGCGCGCCCTACGACCTGGCGATGGAGGAGATCGTCCGGCGCGCCGCCGAGGCCTGGGAGCGCGGCGCCACCGAGGTCTGCCTGCAGGGCGGCATCCACCCCGACTACACGGGCGAGACCTACCTCGCGATCTGCCGCGCCATCAGGGCGGCGGTGCCCGCCATGCACATCCATGCCTTCTCGCCGCTCGAGGTGGCGCAGGGCGCGGCGACGCTCGGCCTCGCCGTGCCGGAATTCCTGGCGCGGCTGCGGGAGGCCGGGCTCGGCACCCTGCCGGGCACGGCGGCGGAGATCCTGGACGACGCGGTGCGCGCCGTGATCTGCCCCGACAAGCTCGACACCGCCGCCTGGCTCGGCGTGATGCGCGCCGCGCACGGGCTCGGCCTGCGCAGCACCGCCACCATCATGTTCGGCCATGTCGAGGGGCCGCCCGCCTGGGCGCGGCACCTGCTGGCGCTGCGCGACCTGCAGGCGGAAACCGGCGGCTTCACCGAATTCGTGCCGCTGCCCTTCGTGCACATGGAGGCGCCGATGTACCTGAAGGGCGAGGCGCGCCGCGGCCCCACCTTCCGCGAGGCGGTGCTGATGCACGCCGTGGCGCGCCTCGCGCTGCATCCGCACATCCGCAACATCCAGACCTCCTGGGTGAAGATGGGGCCGGAGGGCGCGGCGCTGTGCCTGCGGGCCGGGGCCAACGACCTCGGCGGCACGCTGATGAACGAGAGCATCTCCCGTGCCGCCGGCACGCAGCACGGCCAGGAATTCCCCCCGGCGGCGATGGAGGCGCTGATCCGCGGCATCGGCCGCGAGCCGCGCCAGCGCGACACGCTCTACCGCCCGGTGCCGGAGGAGCGGCGGGCCGCGTCCTTCGCCGCGGCGGCGCTCGCCCCGGTGGTGCAGACGCCGCCCCGCCGGCGGGAGGCGGCGCCGGCCTGACCCTCAGAGCCGTTTCCACACGGCTGTGATCGGGGAAACGGCTCTGGCCCTTTGTCCGCAGGGCGGATCCCCGGTTCCGGCCGTCCGCGATCCGCTCTAGCCGAGGCCCTGTTCCGCCAGCGCGGCCGCCACCCCGTTCGCCTCCAGCCAGGCGCGCGTGCGCGTGCCGGCGGATTGCGGCAGGCGCAGGAAGGCGGCGAGGTCCGCCGGGTGGTCGATGTCCAGGCCGATGCCGGGCAGGCGCAGCACGCACGGTGCGATGCCGCGGCGCCGCGCGGCCTCGAGATGCGGGAAGAAGCTGTTGTCGCCGAAGCGCAGCGGCACCACATCGGGCGGCGAGCAGGCGACGGCGTTGGAGCCCATCTCGTCATGCGCCGCCGCGATGGTGAAGGCGGGCGCCCCGCCATGCGCCGCCAGCACCGCCTCGAACTCGGCGGCGGTGGCGGCGGGGATGTCGCCCGGCACCGCCATCGCGCCGCTCCGCCCCTCCCGCGCGAGCAGGCGCAGCGCGGCGGCGACGCTGCCGGTGTGACCCTCGCGCGCGCCCTCGGCGACGATGCGCGCGCCGATGCGTCGCGCCTGCGCCGCCGCCCAGGGATCGAGCGTCACCACCAGGATGCCGGCGAGGCCGCGCGTGGCGGCGAGCGCCTCCAGCACCTCCGTCAGCATCACCTCGGCCAGGGCGCGACGCCGCGGCGGCGCCAACAGCGGGGAGAGGCGCTGTTTCGCCCCGTCCAGCTCCTTCACCGGCAGCACCGCCCAGAGGTCGCGGCTCATGCGCGAAGCGAATCCGCAAGGTCGAGTGCGGCGCGCGCCAGCGCCTCGCGCTCCGCAAGCGTCGTCATCAGCGTGCGGGCGAGCGCGACGCGCGGCCGCAGCCCCTCCGCCTCCACCGCGTCCGCCTCGTCCATCACGTAGCCGTCGAGCAGGTCGCCGTAGCGGCGCGCCACGGCGGCGGCGCCCGGCGCCTCGCCGAGCAGCTCGCGCCACATCTTCGCCGTCGGTCCCTTCACCGCCCGGCCGCCAATGATCGGCGACACCGCGACCACCGGAGCGCCGCAGCCGCGGATCGCCGCGCGCAGGCCGGGAACGGCGAGGATCGGCTCCACGCTGATGAGCGGGTTGGAGGGGCAGATCACCACCGCGCGCACCCGGCCTCCGGACAGCGCCGCCAGCACCTCGGGCTGCGGCCGCGCCTGCCCGGCGCCCGCGAAGGCAATCCCCCGCACCGCCGGGCCGCATTGCCGACGCACGAACCAGTGCTGGAAGTCGAGCCATCCCTCCCCGGTGAGAAGGCGCGTGCGCACCGGATCGTCCGACATCGGCAGGATGCGCGCGCTGATGCCGAGGCGGCGGCGGAAATCCTCCGTGACGGCGCTCAGCGTCTCGCCCGCGCGCAGGCGGCGCGTGCGCTCGACATGCGTCGCCAGGTCGCGGTCGCCGAGGCGGAACCAAGTCTCGCCGCCGAGTTCGGCGAGCGCCGCCATGAAGGACCAGGTCTCGTCGCGCCGCCCCCATCCGGTTTCCGGGTTGTCGAGCCCGGCCAGCGCGTAGATCAGCGTGTCGAGATCGGGCGAGATGGACAGGCCGAGATGCTCGAAATCGTCGCCGGTGTTGGCGACCACCAGCAGCGCCCCCTCCGGCAGCACGCGGGAGAGGCCGAGCGCCAGCTTGGCGCCGCCGACGCCGCCCGAAAGCGCCACCACAAGGTTCACCGGAACAGATCCTCCTCCGGGGCGCGCACCAGCGCCCGCGCCGCGGCGGGCGGCGCGTCCCAGCGGAGGCCGCGCAGCAGCACCGCCGGCTGCGCCTCGTCGCCCTGGCCCATCAGCAGCGAGGCGGCGGCGGCGATCTCGTCGGCGAAGCCGGTGATGCTCACCTCGAGGCGACGGCCGAACAGGTCCGGCCGGCCGCGCAGGTCGAGCAGCGCCGGCAGCCCCGCCGCGCCGATCGCGACGCCGACCGTGCCGCGGCGCCAGGGGCGGCCGAAGCTGTCGCTGATCACCACCGGCAGGCCGAGCCGCTCCCGCAGCGCCGCCGCGCTGGCGTCGGGATCGCGGGGCAGCAGCAGCACGCGCTCCGCGCCGTCCGCCGCGGCGACGTTGGAGCGGTCCACCCCGGCATTGGCCATGACGAAGCCAAGCCGGTGCTGCATGATCAGCAGCCCCGGCCGCGCGCGCACCACGCGCACGGATTCCGAGAGGATCACCTCCACCAGGCGCGGATCCTTGCCCACCGCCGCCGCCAGCGTCCGCGCCCTGGCCGAGGGCGTGACCGTGGCGAGGTCCAGCATCCGTCCCTCGGCCTTGGAGACGATCTTCTGCGCCACCACCAGCACATCGCGCGCATCGGGTACGGCGCCGGCGCGCGCGAGCGCCGCCGCGAGCAGCGCGGCGAGGTCGTCACCGGCCCGCACCAACGGGATGCCGGGCAGCGCCAGGAGCTCCAGCCGGCCTGGGGCGGGCATCCGCGCTCAGCCGAAGCGGCGGCGCAGCCGCGGCAGCACCTGCTCCCCGTAGAGGGAGAGGAAGCGCGCCTGGTCCGGCCCCGGGGCGTGGAACACCAAGTGGCGGAAGCCGAGGCCGACATAGAAGCCGATGCGCTCCACATGCTCCTCCGGGTCGGTGGAGACGATCCAGCGGCTCGCCGCGCGTTCCAGCGGCAGCGCGTCCGCGAGCCGCTCCATTTCCGCCGGGTCCTCGACCGACATCTTCTCCTCTGACGAAAGGGCCAGCGCCGCCCAGTGGCGCGTGTCCCGCAGGGCGCGGTCGCGGTCGGTGTCGAAGGAGACCTTCACCTCGATCATGCGCTCGAAGGGCCGGCCGTTCCCGGCCTGCTCCAGCCCCGCCGCGACGTTGGGCAGCAGCGTCTCGGTGTAGAGCTCGGCCTTCTTGCCGCTGGTGCAGATGAATCCGTCGCCGGCGCGACCGGCGTATTTCGCCACCATCGCCCCCGCGGCGGCGATCCAGATCGGCACCGGCCGCTCCGGCCGGTCGTAGATGGTGGCGTTCTCGGTGCGGTAGTACTGCCCCTCGAAGCTGACCCGCTCCTCCGTCCAGAGGCGGCGGATCAGCGCCACCGCCTCGCGCAGCCGGGCGAAGCGTTCCTTGAACTCCGGCCAGGGCTGGCCGGTGGCCGGCACCTCGTTCAGCCCCTCGCCGGTGCCGATGCCGAGCACGACGCGACCGGGGAACATGGCCCCGAGCGTGGCGAAGGCCTGGGCGACGATGGAGGGATGGTAGCGGAAGGTCGGCGTCAGCACGCTGGTGCCGATGGCGACGCGCGCGGTGCGCGCCCCGAGGGCGCCGAGCCAGGCGATGGAGTTCGGCGCGTGGCCGCCGCTGTGCCGCCAGGGCTGGAAGTGGTCGCTGACGAAGACGCTGTCGAATCCCGCCGCCTCCGCCTGGCAGGCGAACTCCAGCAGCGGGCCGGGGGCGAATTGCTCCGCCGATGCCTTGTAGCCGAGCTTCAGCACGTCGCGACCCCCTCCGCCGGCGCCCGGGCGCGGGCGCCCGGTGATCTATAGCCCGCGCCCAGCGCCGCCACCAACCGGGGATCAGGTGTCGGCCAGGGCGGCGATGATGCGGTCGCGCGCCGCCCGGTCCTCCTCTTCGTGCACGGGCTGGATGCAGACATGGGTGGCGCCGGCCTCGAAATGCGCGCGCAGGCCGCGCTTCACCGCCTCGGCCTCCCCCCAGAGCACCATCGCGTCGATGAAGCGGTCGCTGCCCCCGTCTTCCAGCTCCGCCTCGGTGAAGCCGAGGCGCAGCCAGTTGTTGCGGTAATTCGGCAGCGTCATGTAGCGCGCCAGTTCCCTGCGGCCGAGGGCACGGGCGCGGGCCGGGTCGGTCTCGAGGCAGACCTTCTGCTCCACCGCCAGCACCTTGCCGGGGCCGAGGATGGCGGCGGCGCGCCGGGTGTGCTCCGGGGTCACGTTGTAGGGAACAGCGCCGCGGGCGCGCTCGGCGGCGAGCGCCAGCATCCTCGGGCCGAGCGCGGCGAGGAGGATCGGCCAGCGCCCGGCCTCCGGCTGGTCCCTGGCGATGGCGTCGAGATAGGCGCGCATCGCCGGCACCGGCTTCTCGTAGGCGTGGCCGCGCAGCCGCTCCACCATCGGGGCGTGGCTGACGCCGAGGCCGAGGATGAAGCGGTCCCCGTACAGCGCGTTCAGGGTGATGAGGCCGCGCCGGGCGGCGAAGGCATCGCGCGCGTAGATGCTGGCGATCGAGCTGCCGACCATCAGCCGCGTGCCGGCGCCGAGCAGGAAGCCGGCGAGCGAGAAGGATTCGTAGCCCCGCGCCTCCGGATACCACAGCGTCGAATAGCCGTGATCCTCGACGGTGCGGACCAGGTCGCGCAGCCCCGCCGCATCCAAACGGTCCGTCGGATACCAGATGCCGAGCCGCCCGATCCGCATGCTGTCATCCCGCATGACATGGCCTCCCTTCCCCGCACGGTGACCATCCTGGCGCCGCGCCACAATCGTGGCAAGAAAATGGCAATACCCAGGCAAGAAAAAGGCGGCGCCTGATGGCACCGCCAAGTTCAGGGAGGAAACGTCCAAGAAAGGCAGCAGACAGAGAGGTCTGCTGGCCGCCGCGAAGATGGCTGCGCCCGGCTGAACGTCAAGAGCGGGTGGCGGTTGCGCAGCGCCTGGGGATCGCGATGCTGTGCTCATGCCGTCGGCGCGCCGTGGCCGCGGGCGGCGTAGCCTGCTTTCCGCGAGGGAGGACGGCCATGGGCGAGGTCCGCCAGGTGAAGGGCTGCTGCCCGCTCGACTGCCAGGACACCTGCGCCTGGGTTGCGGAGGTGGAGGAGGGCCGCGTCGTCGCCGTCCGCGGCGCCAGGGACCATCCCTTCACCCGCGGCGTGCTCTGCGCCAAGGTGAACGACTACCAAGCGCGCACCTACGCCCCGGACCGCCTGCTGCATCCGCTGCGGCGCGTCGGCCCCAAGGGTTCCGACCGGTTCGAGCGCATCTCCTGGGAGGCGGCGGCGGCGCTGATCGCCGAGCGCTTCCGCGCGATCGCCGACCGGCACGGGCCGCAGGCCCTCCTGCCCCACCGCTACCTCGGCTCCATGGGCGTGGTGCAGCGGCGGGCGCCGATGCGCCTGTTCCATGCCCTCGGCGCCAGCCGGTTGCAGGGCGGCATCTGCAGCGTCGCCGCCATCGCCACCGCCGCGGAGGGGCTGCCGCTCGGCTTCGACCCGGAGGACATGGCGGAGAGCCGGCTGATCCTGCTCTGGGGCCTCAACCTCCTCACCACCTGCCACCACCACTGGCATTTCGTGCAGGAGGCGCGCAGGCGCCACGGCGCGCGGATCCTCTGCCTGGACCCGATCCGCACCCGCACGGCGCGCCAATGCGACGAGCACATCGCGCTCCGCCCCGGCTCCGACGCGGTGCTGGCCGCCGGAATGGCGCGGGTGATGCTGGAGGAGAGGCTCGCCGATCTCGGCTTCGCCCGCGGCGCCTGCGCCGATTTCGACGCCCTCGCTGCCCAGGTGGCGCCCTGGACGCCGGAGCGGGTGGCCAAGGCCTGCGGCATCCCCGCCGAGACGGTGCCGCGCCTCGCGCGCGACTTCGCCGCGGCGCGGCCGGCGGCTATCCGCGTCGGCGTCGGGCCGCAGCAGACAGTGCATGGCGAGGAGTTCCTGCGCGCGGTGCACGCCCTGGCCGTGCTGGGCGGGCACTGGCGGCACCGCGGCGGCGGCGTGCTCACCATCGCCACGCCCGGCCTCGACGATCTTCGCGCCGAGCGCGCCGACCTGATCCCGCCCGGCGCGGCGCCGCGCGCCCTCGACATGGCGCGGCTCGGCGCGACGCTGACCGACCCGGCGCTCGACCCGCCGGTGATGGGGCTGATGGTCTGGGGCACCAACCCGGCGGTGGTGCAGCCGGATGCCGGGCGGGTGCGGCGGGGCCTGGCGCGGGAGGACCTGTTCACCGTGGTGATCGAGCACTTCCTCACCGACACCGCGCGCCACGCCGACGTGGTGCTGCCCTCGACCACGCAGCTCGAGCATTTCGACGTGCTCGGCGCCTGGGGGCACCAGTACGTCACGGTCAACCTGCCGGCCATCGCCCCGCTCGGCGAGGCGAAGTCGCACGGCGAGATCATGCGCCTGCTGGCGCGGAGCCTGGGCCTCGACCACCCGGCGCTGCGCGAGGACGACGAGACGATCGCCGCCTCCGCCCTGCCGCCGGGTTTGACGCTGGCGGCGCTGAAGGAGGCGGGGTGGGTGAAGATGGAGAAGCCGCCGCCGCGCCTCGACGGCGCCGGGCTGCGCCTCGCGCGCGGCGTGACGCCGCCGCCCGCCCCGCCCGAGGGGATGCTGCGGCTGCTGACGCCGAAGGCGCACTTCTTCCTCAACTCCAGCTTCGCCAACCAGCCGCGCCAGCGCCGCGCGCAGGGCGCGCCGCGGCTGGAGATGGCGCCGGCGGATGCGGCGGCGCGCGGCCTCGGCGAGGGGCAGGCGGTGCGGATCGGCAATGCGCGGGGGACGATCCTCGCGACGCTGCACGTGACCGATGCCGTGCCGCCCGGCGTCGCGGCGCTGCCCGGCAAGTGGTGGGAGGCGGACGGGGCGGTGGCCAACCTGCTCACCCCCTCCGCCTGGTCGCCGGGCGGCCAGCCGGCCTACAATGACGTGTTCGTCGCCGTCGAGGCGCCGGCCGCGGCGGCCTATTCCTGGCGGTAGTTCGGCGCCTCGCGCGTGATCGCCACGTCGTGCACGTGGCTCTCGCGCAGGCCGGCGTTGGTGATGCGGCGGAAGCGGCAGTTGCGCTGCATCTCGGCGATGGTGGCGTTGCCGGTGTAGCCCATCGCCGCGCGCAGCCCGCCCACCATCTGGTGGATCACCGTGCCGACCGGCCCCTTGTAGCCGACGCGGCCCTCCACCCCCTCGGGCACCAGCTTCAGCGAATCCTGCACCTCCTGCTGGAAGTAGCGGTCGGCCGAGCCGCGGGCCATGGCGCCGAGGCTGCCCATCCCGCGATAGGATTTGTAGGAGCGGCCCTGGTAGAGGAACACCTCGCCCGGCGCCTCGTCGGTGCCGGCGAAGACGCTGCCCATCATCACGCAGTCCGCCCCCGCCGCGATCGCCTTGGCGATGTCGCCGGAGCTGCGGATGCCGCCATCGGCGATGGCCGGTACGCCGCGCTCCCGCGCCGCGGCGGCGCATTCCATCACCGCGGTGAGCTGCGGCACGCCCACCCCCGCCACCACGCGGGTGGTGCAGATCGAGCCCGGTCCGATGCCGATCTTCACCGCGTCGGCGCCGGCCTCGGCCAGCGCCAGCACGCCCTCGGGCGTCGCCACGTTGCCGGCCACCACCTGCACCGCGTTGGACATGCGCTTGATGCGCTCGACCGCCGCCAGCACGCCGCCCGAATGGCCGTGCGCGGTGTCCACCACCACCACGTCCACCTCGGCCCGCACCAGCGCCTCGACGCGGCGGAGGCCGTCCTCGCCCACGCCGGTGGCGGCGGCGACGCGCAGCCGGCCGAGCGCGTCCTTCACCGCGTTCGGGTTGGCCTGCGCCTTCTCCATGTCCTTCACGGTGATGAGGCCGATGCAGCGCCCGGCCTCGTCCACCACCAGCAGCTTCTCGATGCGGTGGCGGTGCAGCAGGGCGCGGGCCTGCTCCGGCGTCACGTCGGGGGGGGCGGTGACCAGGTTCTCCCGCGTCATCAGCTCGTAGACCCGGGTGTTCGGGTCGGTGGCGAAGCGGACGTCGCGGTTGGTGATGATGCCGACGAGGCGCCCGCCCGGCTCGCCATTGGCGCCGCGCTCCACCACCGGGATGCCGCTGATGCGGTGCTGGTCCTGGATGGCGCGGACCTCGGCCAGCGTCTGGTCGGGGTGGATGGTGACCGGGTTCACCACCATGCCGGATTCGAACTTCTTCACCCGCCGCACCTGGGCGGCCTGGTCCTCCGGCGACATGTTCTTGTGGATCACGCCGATGCCGCCGGCCTGGGCCATGGCGATGGCCATGGCGGCCTCCGTCACCGTGTCCATGGCCGCGGAGACGAGCGGGATGTTGAGGGCGATCTCGCGCGTCAGCCGCGTGCGCGTGTCGGTCTGGTGCGGCAGGACGGTGGAGTAGCCGGGCACCAGCAGCACGTCGTCGAAGGCGAGGGCGTCCTCGATGACGATGCGGGCGCGGGGGCCTGCGTCGGGCAGGAATTCGGGAGCCATGGTGGACCTTTCGCGGGGAGGGCGCGATCCGCACCTTGGCGGCCCCCCATAGCCCCATCCGCCCCCGCGCCGCAAGCGCGGGGCGCGTTGCCGCCGCCCCTTAGCCCCAGAGCCGGCCGAGCGCCGCGGTCAGCTCGTCCGGGTCGTAGGGCTTGGCGAGCACCGGCACGTCGGCATGGGCGCTCGGCAGCCCCTCGGCGCCGTAGCCGGTGGCGACCACGAAGGGCACCTGCCGCGCCGCGAGCACATCCGCCACCGGCGTGGAGGTCTCGCCCGCCAAGTTGAGGTCCAGCACCGCCGCGTCGGGCATCTCGCGCTCGAGCAGCGCCAGCGCCTCGGCCACGGTCGCCACCGGGCCGATGATGGTGGCGCCGGCGTCCTGCAGGGCGTCCTCGACCAGCATGGCGACCAGCGCCTCGTCCTCCACCACCAGGATGCGCCGCCCCGTCAGCCTCGTCATTCCGTCTCTCCCCCCGGGGCGGGCCGGAAACGGATCCTGGCCCGGAAACCCGATGTCCTGTAGTCGAGCGTCACCGTCGCTCCCTGGCCCAGCTCGTTCGGCAGGCCCGAGCGCAGGAGCCGCGTGCCGAAGCCCTGCCTCTCGGGCGGCCGTGCCGGCGGCCCGCCGCCTTCCTCCCAGGCAAGGTCCACCCAGCCTTCCTCCTCCCGCCGCCAGGTCAGCACCACCTGCCCGGTGGGCAGGCTAAGCGCGCCATGTTTGGCGGCATTCGTGGCCATTTCGTGGATGGCGAGCGCCAGCGCCAGGGCTTGGCGCGGCGCCAGCCAGACCGGCGGCCCCTCCAGGCGGATGCGGGTCTGCGCTCCCCCATCGCCCGCTCCGCGCCAGGGCGCAAGGGCCGACGCCGCCACCTCCTCCAGCGTGGCGCCGCGCCAGGTGCGCGCCGTCAGCAGGTCGTGGCCGCGGGCGAGCGCCATCAGCCGGTCCTGGAAATCGGCGAGGAACCCCTCCACCGGTCCGGGGCCGGCGCGACGCGCGGTCTGTCGCGCCAGGGAGAGCACAGTGGCCAGGGTGTTCTTCACCCTGTGGTTCAGCTCCCCGATCAGCAGGCGCTGGCGCTGCTCCGCCTCGCGGCGGGCGGTGATGTCGCGCACGAAGCCGCCGAGCAGGGCCGGCCGCTCCTCCGGCTCGCCGATCGGGAAGCCGAGCACGCGGATCCAGCGCCGCTGCCCGTCGGGGCGACGGATGGCGTATTCGAGGTCCATCGCCTCGCCGGACAGCATCCGGCGCAACGCCTCCGCCGTCTGCCCGGGCTCCTCTGCGCCGCGGGCCAGGGCGGTGTGGCCCGCGCCCGGCCCGGGCGGGGCGCCCCAGAGGCGCGCATAGGCGGGGCTGACATAGTCCAGCCGGTCCGCACCGGCGTCGAGAACCCAGAGCACGTCCGGGCTCGCCTCGGCGAAGCGGCGGAAGCGGGTCTCGGAGGCGGCGAGGGCCCCGGCCGCGGCGACCGCCGCCGCGCGTGCCGCTGCCTCGGCCGCCACCTGCCGCTCCAGCGCCTGGCGGGTCTCGACAAGGTCCGTCACATCCGTGGCCGATCCGATCCAGCGCCGGATCACCCCGTCGGCGCCGCGCGCCGGCAGGGCACGGGCGACGAACCAGCGCCAGGCGCCGTCGGCCCGGCGCATCCGGCACTCCGCCTCATAGGGCTCGCCACGCTGCAGCGCCGCGCGCCAGGCGGAGAGCACCGCCGCGCGGTCCTCGGGGTGGACGGGCACGCGCACCGCCTCCGGCGCCTCCCGCGGCGGCTGGCCGGTGAACTCGAAGAAGCGGGGGTTCAGGTAGTCCACCCGCCCGTCCGGCCCGCTCGACCACACGATCTGCGGCACCGCCTCGGCCAGGATGCGGAAGCGCAGCTCCGACTGGCGCAGCGCCTCCGCCGCCTGCCGCTCCGCGTCGATGTCCATCAGCGCCGCCACGGCGAAGGCGATCCGCCCCTCATCGTCGCGGATCGCCGCGGCCTGGGCCCGGATCCAGACCGAATCGCCCCCTGGACGGCGCATGCGCAGCTCGGCGCTGGCCGGGGACTCCCCCGCGAGCGCCCGCGCCAGCGGCCGCGCCTCGGCGGGCACCAGCCGGCCCTCCCCGTCGAAGGCCTGGTAGCGGGCGTAGTCGGCGACGCCGGCGGCGGCCATCTCGGGCACGCCGAGCATCCGGGCGGCGCGGCGGTTGGCCAGGATGATCCGGCCCGAGGGCGCCTCCGCCAGCACCACGCCCACCGGCACGTGGTCGAGCACCGCCTGCAGCCGCGCGGCAAGGCGCGCGCTCTCCGCCTGCCGCGCGCGGCGGCTGCGCGCCGCGGCGACCAGGGTGGTGGCGACGGCGTCCACCTCCCGCACCCCCGAAGCGCGGAGCGGCACCGGCACCTCCCCCCGCCCGGCCACGCGGGCCACCGCCTGCAGCCCGCGCAGCGGCCGGACGAGGCGCCGGTCGCCCCAGAAGGCGATGCCGAGGGTGAGCGCCAGCAGGAGGGGCAGGCCGCCCAGCACCACCGGCGCCATGGCGCGGCGCAGCGCGCCGTCCACCGCGTCCCGCGGCACCCCGACCAGCACCGTCCAGGGCATGCCGGAGACCTGCCGCCAGGCCATGTGCACCGGCACGCCGTCCCGCGTGGTGCTGGTGCGCCAGCCGGCCGGCGGCCAGCCCGCCTCCCGCAGCGCCGCCAGCGCGTCCGGATGCACCTGCTGGCCGACGAAGCGGGCGGGCAGCGGCACGCGGGCGAGAATGGTGTGGCTGCCGTCCAGCACCGAGGCGACCCAGCCGGGCGGCAGGCGCAGGCGCTCGAGGACGGCCGACCAGAAGCCGATCCCGTCGGTGGAGAGCAGGAGGTCCAGCGGCGCTCCCGCCGCGCCGTCCACGGGCTGGCGGAAGACCACCACGGGGCGGCCGGTCTCCGGATCCCGCCGCAGGTCGGAGACGCGGAGCGCGGGCGGCGCGGCATCGCGCTCGGCCGGGACCAGGCTCAGCTCCACCCCGAGCGAGGCCTGCAGCACCGCAGCCTGCCGGGAGAAGGCCTCGGCATCCGCCGCCAGCACCGCGGGCGAGGAAGCGAGCACCGAGAGGGAGCCCCGCAGCGCCGCGATCTCCCGCTCCACCGCCGCGGCGATCTCGCGCGCCATCTCCTCCCCGCCACGGACCAGGCGGGCACGCTCCATCTCGGCGAAGCGCCAAGCGGCGAAGCCGGCCGCGCCCCAGGCGGGCAGCAGTGCCAGCAGCACGAGCAGGACCAGCAGCGCGCGCACGCCAAGGCCGCGCCTGGGCCGAGCCGGATGCCGCACCGTCGCCTCGTTCATGCGCCCTGCCGCCGCCCCTCCTCCCTACGGCGTGACACCCCTTCGCCGATCACGCCTCCGCCACCCTTGGGCGACCGATTCGCCGCTCCTGCCCCGGCGAATCAGGCGCCAGCCCGCGCAGATCCCGAGAGGGTCTGCGCGCGGGTTCCTCCATGGCGCAAGGAGAGGGGCGCGTCCACAAGCCGCCGACATGCCCCCGCCGGCGGGGCGGCGTCAGGCCCGCCCGCGCGCCTCGGCGATGGCGCGCCAGATCCGCTCCGGCGTCGCCGGCATGTCGATGTGGCTGATGCCGAACTCCGACAGCGCGTCCACCACGGCGTTCATCACCGCCGGCAGCGAGCCGGCGCAGCCGGCCTCGCCGCAGCCCTTGGCGCCGAGCGGGTTGGTCCGGCACGGCACGGGGTGGCTGCGGAAGCCGAAGCCGGGCAGGTCCGAGGCGCGCGGCAGGGCGTAGTCCTGGAAGCTGCCGGACAGGAGCTGGCCCTCCTCGCTGTAGGCGACGCGCTCGTAGAGCGCCTGGCCGATGCCCTGGGCGATGCCGCCATGCGCCTGGCCCTCGACCAGGAGCGGGTTCACGACGACGCCGAAATCGTTCACCGAGACGTAGCGCACCACCTCGGCGACCCCCGTCTCGGGATCTATCTCCACCTCGCAGACATGGCAGCCGTTGGGGAAGGCCATCGGCGCCTGGTCGAAGACGTGGCGCACGTCGAGGCTGCGCGGCGCATCGGGCGGCAGGCGGCCGCCCTCGGCGCGCAGCCGGGAGGCGAGCTCCATGATGCCGATGGCGCGGTCGGTGCCGGCGATGACGAAGCGGCCGAGGCCGTCGGCGCCGCGCTCGAACTCGATGTCGGCCGGCGCCGCCTCCAGCAGGTGCGCGGCGGCGGCGCGGCCCTTCTCGATCACCTGCTGCGCCGCCTCCACGATCGCGGCGCCGGACGCCATGAGCGACTTGGAGCCGCCGGTGCCGCCGCCGGCGACCAGCCGGTCGGAATCGCCCTGCACCAGCCGGATCGCCTCGAAGGGCACGCCGAGGGTCTGGTGCAGCACCTGGGCGAAGGGCGTCCAGTGGCCCTGGCCGTAGTCGAGCGTGCCGGTGACGATGGTGACGGTGCCGTCCTCGTTGAACAGGATCTCGCCCTGCTCCTTCATGGGCGGCGCGGTGCATTCCAGGAAGTTGCCGATGCCCCGCCCGCGCAGCCTGCCGCGCGCGCGGCTTTCCGCCCGGCGCGCCTTGAACCCCTCCCAGTCGGCGGCCTTCAGCGCCTCCTCCAGAATGGCGGAGAAGTCGCCGCCGTCGTAGACGCTGCCGGAGGCGGCGTGGAACGGGAACTGGTCGGGCCGGATGTGGTTGAGCCGGCGCAGCTCGACGGCGCTGCGGCCGGTCTCCCGCGCCGCCTGCTCGATCAGCCGCTCCATGAAGTAGTTGCCCTCCGGCCGGCCGGCGCCGCGATAGGCCGAGACGGGCGTGGTGTTGGTGAGCACGCATTTCGTGCTCACCTCGATCAGCGGCGTGGCGTAGTTGCTCTGGACGTTCTTGACGAAATTGCCGGTGCCCATCAGCGGCGCGACGGTGGCGAGGTAGCCGCCCATGTTGGCGAAGGCGGTCAGCCGCACCGCCAGCGCCCGCCCCTCGTGGTCGAGCGCCAGCTCCGCCGTCACCTCGTGGTCGCGCCCGTGCTGGTCGGAGAGGAAGGAGCCGGTGCGCTCGTCGGTCCACTTCACCGGGCGGCCGAGCACCTTCGCCGCGTGCAGCAGGCAGGGGTATTCCGGATAGGCGCTCGCCTTCATGCCGAAGCTGCCGCCGACATTGCCGGTGAGGATGCGCACCCTGTCCTCCGGCACCTTCAGTATGTCCCGCGCCATCTGCGCGCGCAGGCCGAACACGCCCTGGCTGCCGACATGCAGCGTGTAGCGGCCCGTCGCCGGGTCGTACTCGCCGATGGCGCTGCGCGGCTCCATGGGGCAGACCACGACGCGGTTGTTGCGGATCCCGAGCCGGGTGACGTGCGCCGCCCGGGCGAAGGCCTCGGCCACCTTGTCCGCGTCCCCGTAGTGGAAGTCGAGCACCACGTTGCCCGGGACATGGTCGTAGAGCTGCGGCGCGCCCGGCGACGCGGCGGCGGAGGCCTCGGTCACCGCCGGCAGGAGGTCGATGTCGAGCACCACCGCCTCGGCGCCGTCGCGCGCCGCGGCGCGGGTCTCCGCCACCACGCAGGCCACCGGGTCGCCCACGAAGCGCACCTTGTCGGTCGCCAGCGCCGGCCGCTCGACATTGATCAGCGGCGAGCCGTCGCGGTTCCTGAACGGCAGGGCGCAGCGCAGCGGCCCGTAGCCCGCGGCGGCGAGATCGGCGCCGGTGAAGACGGCGAGGACGCCCGGCACCTGCCGCGCCGCCTCGGTGTCGATGCCGCGGATCACGCCATGCGCGTAGGGGCTGCGCACCATCACGCAGAAGAGCTGCCCCGGCAGGTTGATGTCGTCGGTGTAGCGGCCGCGCCCCTGCAGCAGGACCGGGTCCTCGTTGCGCGGCACGGGCTGGCCGATGCCGAATTTCAGGCGCGTCGGGTCCGGCATGGAGGTGTCGGGCATGTCTCTCTCGCCTTGTGGGTGCGCGGACGGATCGCGGGGAGGTTAGGACACTCCGCCGCCGCGCGCGACCCCGCCCGGCGTTGACAGCCGGCCCCGCCCCGGCGAGGGTCCGGCCAAAGGCGGCGGGGAGGAAAGGCGCGGGATGCAGGACCTCGAGTGCTTCCGGGTGGAGGTGGCCGACCATGTCGCCACCGTCACCATGTGCCGTGCCCCGGTGAACGCGCAGAACGCCCGCTTCCGCGAGGAGCTGATGGCGGTCTTCGACGCGCTGCACGACCGCGAGGACGTGCGCGCCGTGGTGCTGACGGGCGAGGGGCGCGCCTTCTCCGCCGGCGCCGACCTGAAGGACCGGCCGGACCGGGCGCGGCCCGGCGCCTATCCGCGGCACAACCGCTGGGTCCGGGAATCCTTCTACTCGGTCATGGAGTGCGACAAGCCGGTGATCGCCGCGATCAACGGCCCGGCGATCGGTGCCGGCCTCGCCCTCGCCCTCTCCTGCGACATCCTGCTCGCCGCCGAGGATGCCTGGGTGGCGATGACCGAGGTGGATGTCGGCCTCGCCGGCGGCGTGCGGCACGTGCTGCTGGCGTTCGGCCGCTCCGACGCACGGCTGATGTTCTACACCGCGCGCCGCGTCGGCGCCGCCGACCTCTACCGCATGGGCGTCGTCTCCGCCGTGCACCCGCGCGAGCGGCTGCTTGAGGAGGCGCAGGCGATCGCGCGCGAGATCGCGGCCAAGAGCCCGCTCGCCATCCGTGCCGCCAAGCGCAGCTTCAACCTGGTCGAGGGGATGAGCCTGCGCGACGGCTACCGCTACGAGCAGTCGCAGACCGTGGAGCTCTCGCGGACCGAGGATTCGCAGGAGGCCCAGGCGGCGTTCCGCGAGAAGCGCAAGCCGGTGTTCAAGGGCCGCTGATGCGGCCCTGGTTCGTCGCCCTGCTGCTGCTCTCGGCGGCGGGGGTGATCGAGGCGCGCTGCTCCACCCCCGGCCTGCGCCCCGCGGCGCCGGCGGCGGACCGCGCCTTCCGCATCCTCGGCCGCTCGGCCTTCGCCTTCTGGCTGGTGCTGCTGGCCTGGGGCTTCCTGAACCTGCCCTGGTGGCAGCCGGTCGCGGGCATCGTCGGCTCTCTGGCGTTGAACGCGCTGATCGTGCGGGCCGGCGCCAGGCCCTACTGGCCAGGCCTCTCCATGGGCCTCTCGCTCGCCGGCCTGTTCCTGACGGCGGTGGTGCTGCTCTCGCGCTAGATGGCGCCCGGCGCCGTCACCGCCCGGCCGTGGCGCACGCCACCCGCCGGGCGGTCAGGGGCGGGAGAGGCTCGCATGCCAGCGCATCACCCGCAGCGCCCCGGCGGCGATCAGGCGCTGGCGCAGCAGCGAGGCCTCGGCCTCGGCGAGGATCGCGGGCGCCATGGCGCGCGCCGCCTCGCGGTCCAGCGCGCGCAGCAGCTCGGACCAGCCGGCGGAGATCAGGGCGGCCTGGCGCTGTCCGGCATCCTCGGCGACATGCAGGACGAAGCCGGCCTCCTGCAGCGCCGCCTCGACCAGGCTGGCGCAGGGCGGCGGGGCCGAGCGCCCCTCCAGGGCCAGCCAGCGCTCCGGCAGGGGGGCGGAGCCGGCCGCCACCGCCTCCAGCATCACGAGCTGGCCGGCGCCCCGCAGCGAGCCGGCCACGGCGTTGAGCAGCAGGGAGGCATCGGGCAGGTGGCGCAGCGCCTCCAGCACCAGGGCGTGGTGATGGTAGCGGGCGCGGAAGGCGGGGGCCGCCGGGTCCCAGAGCTCCACCGCGGCGCGCCGGCCGAGCGGGCGCAGCCGCGCCGCGGCGCGGGCGGCGAGCCAGGGGTCGGCGGCGTGCAGCGCCACCCAGGCGCCGCGCTGGCGCGCCACCGCCTCCGTCACCCCGCCCCCGTCGAGGCCCACCAGCATCAGCGTGGTCGCCGGGGAGAGGGGCAGCAGCCCGGTCAGGCGCTCCGCCTCCCGCCGCCCGCCGGGCAGCAGGAAGCCACCTCCCCACAGCCGGTCGGAAAGGGCGGCGCGCGCCTCGGCCAGGGCGGCGCCTTCCTCCAGGGGGGCGGGCACCTCCTCCGGCGGGGCGGGGGTGGGGCAGGCCTGCGCCGGTTCCTCGCCGCCATCGGCGCCGCCGGCGAAGGCCGCGCGGAAGGCGGTGGCGAGGCGGCGCAGGCGGTGCGGCAGGACGGCGCTGGGCGGCATCTTCGGAACCGGCGGGCCTCGGACGCGCAAGCCCAGCATGGAGGCGTGAACAAAGCCTTGCCGCGCCTCCCCTTCCCCGCCCCGGTCAGGCAGGGCGGCCGTACCCGCCGCCGCCGCTCGTCTCCATCACGATCAGGTCGCCCTGCCGGACCATGAGGTTCTGCTTGCCGCGCAGCTCGCGCGCCCCGCCGCCCGCCTCGTGCAGCGTGCAGCGGAAGGGCAGTCCCGGCCCGCCGCCGGCGAGGCCCCAGGGCGGCACCACGCGGCGCTCGAACATGGTGGTGAGCGACAGCTCGGGCGCCAGCACGCGGTAGGCGCGCACCGCGCCCTCGCCCCCGCGGTGACGCCCCTCGCCGCCGCTGCCCAGGCGCAGCGCATGGCATTCGACGCGCACCGGGAATTCCGCCTCGATGATCTCGGCCGGGGTGCTGTTGGTGTTGGTGAGGTGGACGCGCGTCACCGGCACGCCGGGGCGGTCGTGGCGCGCGCCCTCGCCGGCGCCGTGCACCTCGTAGAGCGTCTGCCAGGCGCCGTCCGGCCCGGTGCCGCCGAGGATCAGCACCCCTGCCGTGGTCGGCCCGCCGGCCGAGATCCGCTCGGGGATGGCATCGGCGAGGGCGCGGAAGATCGCGTCCACGCAGCGGTTCGAGGTCTCGTGGTTGCCGCCAACCAGCGGCCGCCCCGGCGGCGGGTCGAGCAGCGAGCCGGGGCGGGTGATCACGCCGATCGGCCGGTAACAGCCGCCGTTCGGCTGGATCTCCGGCCCCGCGATCGCCTTCATCGCGTAGTAGCAGGCGGCGGCGACGACGTTGGGGGTGGTGTTCATCGGCCCCGCCACCGCGTCGTCGCTGGCGGAGAAGTCGAACGCCGCCCGCTCGCCGGCGATAGTGACGCGCACGCGCACGCCGACCGGCGCGCCGCCCGGGCCGTCATCGTCGAGGAAGTCCTCGCCCTCGTAGACGCCGTCCGGCAGGCCGGCGATGGCGGCGCGCATCGCCGCCTCGGAGCGGTCGTGCAGCGCCGCCATGGCGGCCTCCACCGTGGCCGCGCCGTGCTCCGCGCAGAGGGCGGCGAAGCGCTCCTCGGCGGCGCGGGTCGCCGCCACCTGCGCCAGCAGGTCGCCCTCGCGCTCGGCCGGGCCGCGCACATTCGCCAGCAGGAAGGCGATCTTCTCCTCGTCCCGCCCCTCGGCGGTGAACATCCGGGTGGGCGGGATGCGCAGCCCCTCCGCCCAGGAATCATGCGCCTCGGCGACGTAGCTGCCCGGCCAGGCGCCGCCGATATCGGCCCAGTGCGCCAGGCTGACGGCGAAGGCGACCAGCCGCCCCCCGGCGAAAAGCGGGCGGATTGCCTTCACGTCGGGCAGGTGGTTGCCGCCCATCTCCGGCAGGTTCGTCACCCACACGTCGCCGGGGCGCAGCCGCTCCGCCGGCACCGCGCGCAGCAGCGCCTTCACCGTGAAGTTCATCACCCCGAGATGCACCGGGATGTCGCGCCCCTGCGCCACCAGCTCGCCCCGCGCATCCGTCAGCGCCGAGGAGAGGTCGCCCGCCTCGCGCAGCAGCGGCGAGCGCGCGGCGCGCACCACGGTGGAGGACATCTCCTCGGCGATGGAGGAGAGGGCGTGGCGCAGCACTTCGAGCAGGAAGGGATCCATCACGCCGCCTCCCCGGTGCGGGTCATCAGGATGTGGCCGAACGCGTCGGCCTGCGCGCGCCAGCCGGGCGGGACCAGGATGGTGGACCACTCATCCTCGATCACCGCCGGCCCCGCCAGGGCGTGCGGCGCGCGGAGCGCGGCGCGGTCGTAGCGCGGCGTCGGCACCGGGCCGGCGGCGTCGAACCAGCAGGGGCCGCGCGCGAAGGGCTCGGGCGGCGGGCCGGGCGGGGCGGCATCGGCGCGGCGGATCTCGCGCGGGGCGGAGAGGCGCATCCGCAGCCCGGTCACCTCCCAGGCCTCGCCGGAGGCGAAGCCGAACAGGGCGCGGTGGCGCTCCTCGAAGGCGGCGCCCACCGCCTCGCGCGCGGAGAGGCCGGCGATCGGCACCTCCACCGCGTAGCTCTGGCCGCGGTAGCGGATCAGCGCCACCTCCTCCCGCCGGAGCGCCGCCTCCGCCACGCCATGCCCGCGCAGCGGCGCCGCCAGCTCCTCGAACAGCGCCGCGCGCGCGGCCTCGAGGCGCGCCCCGTCCCAGGGGTCTGCGGGCAGGCGCAGCGTCTGCTGGCGCATGTAGCTCATCTCCGCCGCGACGCAGCCGAGGGCGGAGAAGGCCGAGGACAGCGCTGGCACCAGGATGCGGCTTATGCCGTAGGCGCGCGCGAGGCCCGCGGCGTGCATCGGCCCCATGCCGCCGAAGGCGAGCAGCGTGGCGCCGCGCCCGTCCACGCCGCGCTCCACGGTGATGCGCGCGAGGGCCCGCGCCATGGTCGCGTCCGCCACGCGCAGCACGCCGAGCGCCGCCTCCACCACGCCGCAGCCGAGGCGCGCGGCGAGCGGCGCGAAGGCCGCCTCGGCCAGCGCGCGGTCGAGCGCGATCTCCCCGCCCAGGCGCCGGCGCGGGTCGAGATAGCCGAGGATCAGGTTGGCGTCGCAGACCGTGGGCTCGGCGCCGCCGCGCCCGTAGCAGGCCGGGCCCGGCTCCGCCCCCGCGCTCTGCGGCCCGACCGAGAGCCCGCCCGGTCCGAGCCGCACGATGGAGCCGCCGCCGGCGCCGATGGATTCGATCGCCACCATGGGCTGGCGCAGCGGCTGGTCGGCGAGGCGCGCATCGGCGGTGATCTCGGCCTGCCCGTCCAGGATCAGCGCGACGTCGGTGGTGGTGCCGCCCATGTCGAAGCCGAGCACCCGCGCCTCCCCCGCCTCGCGCGCCACCGCGGCGGCGGCGGCGACGCCGGCGGCGGGGCCGGAGAGCGCCATCACCAGCGGCCGCGCGGCGGCGTGCTCCGGCGTCGCCATGCCGCCCGCCGAGTGCATCACGTGCAGCCGCGTCCCCCGCGGCAGCGCCCGGCGCAGCTCGGCCAGGTAGCGGGCGGCGAGCGGCATGACGGCGGCGTTGAGCGCGGTGGCGACGCTGCGCTCGTGCTCCCGCGCCTCCGGGTTCACCTCGTGCGAGAGGGAGAGGAAGGGCACGCCGGCATCGCGCAGCCGCTCGCCGAGCAGGCGTTCGTGCGCGGGGTTGGCGTAGGCGTGCATCAGCGCGACGGCGACGCTGCGCGCGCCGCTGGCGAGCGCGGCCCGCACCGCCTCCGCCGCCGCCGCCTCGGTCAGCGGGCGGGCGACGCTGCCGTCGTGCAGCACCCGCTCGGCGACGGGGATGCGGCGCTCGCGCGGCACCACCGGGGCGGGGCGGGGCGGGACGTCGAGGCGGTAGAGCTCGCGCCGGCTCTGGCGGCCGATCTGCACCACGTCCACGAAGCCCTCGGTGGCCAGCAGCGCCACCGGCTCCAGCCGCCCCTCGACGATGGCGTTGGTGACGCGGGTGGTGCCGTGGGTCAGCTCCTCCACCTCCTCCGGACGCAGCCCGACGGCGGCGAGGGCGTGCAGGATGCTCGCCACCGGGTCGGCGGGGCGGCTCGGCACCTTGGCGGTGCGCGGCGCCTCGGCGGGGTGCAGGGCGACGATGTCGGTGAAGGTGCCGCCGATATCCACGCCCACCTGCCAGCCTGCCATGCGCGCCTCCCCCGTCTCCGGGCAAGCCTGCCCCAGCCGCGCCCCGCCGGCCAGCCCCGGCGGGGTTCCCGGCCCGGCAGGGGGCGCCCATATCGGCGGCATGGTCCCGCTCTCCGTCCTCGACCTCTCGCCCATCCCCGAAGGCAGCGACGCCGGGCAGGCGCTGCGCAACTCCGCCGACCTGGCGCGGCACGCCGAGGCGCTGGGCTACCGGCGCTTCTGGATGGCCGAGCACCACAACATGCCGGGCATCGCCAGCGCGGCGACGGCGGTGGCGCTGGCGCATGTCGCCACCGGTACCAGCCGCATCCGCATCGGCGCCGGCGGCATCATGCTGCCGAACCACGCGCCGCTGATCGTCGCCGAGCAATTCGGCACCCTCGCCGCGCTGCATCCCGGGCGGGTGGATCTCGGCCTCGGCCGCGCGCCCGGCACCGATCCGCTTGCCGCCCACGCCATGCGCCGCAACCTCGCCGGCGAGGTCGAGGATTTCCCGCGCGACGTGG
This sequence comes from Crenalkalicoccus roseus, assembly GCF_004761865.1. Lineage (GTDB taxonomy): Bacteria > Pseudomonadota > Alphaproteobacteria > Acetobacterales > Acetobacteraceae > Crenalkalicoccus > Crenalkalicoccus roseus. The sequence goes on from NZ_SJDM01000017.1 coordinate 65,125, forward strand.
TGGAGCTGATGGGCTATTTCCGCCCTGCCGCGCCGGACCAGGGCGTGGTGGCGGTGCCCGGCGCGGGCCTCGAGGTGGAGGTGTGGATCCTGGGGTCGAGCACCTATGGCGCGCAGCTCGCCGCCGCGCTCGGCCTGCCCTACGCCTTCGCCTCGCATTTCGCGCCGGCGCAGATGGCGGAGGCGGTGGCGCTCTACCGTGCGCGCTTCCGCCCCTCGGAGCGTCTGGCGGCGCCCTACGTGATGCTCGGCGTCAACGTCTTCGCGGCGGAGACGGATGCCGAGGCGCGCTACCTGTTCTCCTCGCTGCAGCAGGCCTTCCTGAACCTGCGCCGCGGCCGGCCCGGACGGCTGCCGCCGCCGGTGGCGGATCTCGACCGCCAGCTCGACCCGCGCGAGCGGGCGATGCTCGACCACTCCCTCGCCTGCTCCATCATCGGCGGGAGGGAGACGGTGCGGCGCGGCCTGCGGGACCTCGTCGCCCGCACCGGCGCGGACGAGCTGATCGCGACGGCGCAGATCCACGACCATGCGGCGCGCCGGCGCTCCTTCGAGATCCTGGCTGGGGTGCGGGCGGAGCTTGCCGCGAGGGCGGCCTAAGCCGCGTGGACAAACCTGATCCACA